>CAYRXB010000003.1:0-268564 GCA_964428125.1 uncultured Anaerolinea sp. | reverse complement strand
CGCCCCAGCCGGATTCAGCGCCGGTGAAGTAGAAGCAGGCAGTGGCTTTGCCGCTATCCATACCTGAAACGACAACGCCCGTGTCGAGGAATTGCGCCTGCCCGAGCGTGAAGCCGACCGGAACTAACATCTGGTTGTACTCCTGCGCACCGGGGAACTGTTGAACAGGCAGGAGCTCGGTGGTGAACTCCATATCACCCGAGACAGGGGTGACGTAAGGATCAGGCAGGGATGGCGGTTCGACCATCACAGCCTTCGCAGTCCCGGTTACCGAGAGGAGCAGCGAAACAACGAGCAAACCACTTGCGAGAAGCGAAAAACCTTTTTTCATTTCAATTCCTTTCTGTAAATATAAATTGATTAAGATTGAACAGGTTTAATCAATTACTGAGAGTTAACCACCGATAATCCAACTATACGTTACATCCTTGTAACAACCCTGGAGAATAACCCGTACGACCACACCATACATATCATCCTCATGATCATAAGTAACCGGGAAAGTTGCAAAGTGATCAGAATAAGTGGTTGTACTACCGGATAAGGTTCCGTGGACAATCCCCAAGGGGTTTTGCGAAAGAACAGAGTAAGAAACCGGTGTGCCGTCAGGCACAGCGGGGTTAATGTAAATAGCCAGGTCCAGGGGATCGCCTCCATAACTGGTCCAGGTTTTTAACACATCAAAAGAACATTCCGGGAGAGTATCCAGTTTTGAGGGGTCAGCGACCCATTTGATGAAGGCGTAAGTTCCAGAAGAGGAAATTGAGGCACATGCCAGGCTGTCGGGAGAATCAGCAGGAGTAGAGATGTCGGTGGGCAGAAGCACCCACTTAGTACCGTTCCAAACGCCTATTTTACCTCCCCATCCCCATTGTGTACCGCCAAGGGTGAAACAGGCAGTAGCCTTTCCGCCATCAAAACCCGAGACGAGAATACCATTCCCTTCGAACTGAGCTTCACCAGCAGGAAACCCAACGGGCACGAGCATCTGGTTGAAGGAGGTTGTACCAGGAAGTGATTGGACTGGCACCACTGAAGTGGAAAAGTCCATGTCTCCTGATACGGGGGTAACCACCGGGTCATCACCGACGGCTGCACGAACCAGTGATGTGGAGGTTAACAGGAGGAGTAGTACGAGAGTAAAAGAAAAAACTGAGATGAAGGTTTTTTTCATAAGCAATCTCCTTATTATGATAAAAAAGGTAATAATACTCTAATATAATAACATGCCCAATCAAAAAATCAATACCCAAAAAATGCCGTAATCGTACAGGGGTACGTGTTAGAATATCCCCCGCAAGTCAACTCACACAATCAAGGATCCCGACACTCATGCCCGATTTTGCTAAAAGTATCGCCGCCAGCCTCTCGCTCACGCCAGCCCATGTGCAGGCAGTCATTGAATTGCTGGACGGCGGCGCAACCATTCCCTTTATCGCCCGCTACCGCAAGGAAGTTACCGGCACCATGGATGAGGAGCAGCTGCGCAGCCTGCAGACCCTGCTTGAAAAAGGGCGCGCGCTAGAAGAACGCCGCACCGCGGTGATCTCCTCTGTTGAGGAGCAGGGGAAAATGACGCCGGAGCTGCTGGAGAAGTTCACAACTGCTGACACACTCACCGCTCTCGAGGATCTTTATGCGCCGTATAAGCCCAAGCGCCGCACACGCGCTTCTATTGCCCGCGAGAAGGGATTGCAGGGATTGGCAGATTTCATCCTCACCCAGGCGCGCACCCCCGGCGACGCGCAAAAGACCGCGGCGGGATTCCTGAACGAACAGGTAACCAGCGTTGAAGATGCCCTCGCCGGCGCGCGGGATATCGTGGCGGAGACCATCAGCGACCATGCCGAAGTACGCGCGTCCACCCGCCGTAAGGCAATGCAATCCGGCGTGCTTACCAGCGAGAAGATCGAAGATGCCAAAGATGAGAAAGCCGTTTACGAAACCTATTACGCCTTTGCGGCGCAGGTGAGCCGCATGCGCCCGCACCAGGTGCTGGCAATCAACCGCGGCGAAACAGAAAAGGTGCTGCGGGTGAAACTGACCGTGGAGGAGCGCGACTGGAAAAGCTCAATGGTGGATTACTTCCGCCCTGACCTGCGCAGTCCGTTTTGCAATGAACTGGAAACCGCGCTTTACGATGCGGCGGAGCGCCTGCTGCTGCCGGCGATCGAACGCGATGTACGCCGTGAACTGACTGTAACGGCTGAGACCCACGCCATCAAGGTATTCGCAGCGAATTTAAAAGCTTTATTAGGGCAGCCTCCGCTGGCGGGGCACACCGTGCTCGGGCTTGACCCGGGCTTCCGCACCGGCACCAAGTTGGCGGTGGTGGGTCGCACCGGCAAGCTGCTGGATACCGGCACCATTTACCCGCACGAGCCGCAGCGCCAGTGGAAGGAATCCAAGGAAAAACTGAAGGTGCTAATTGAGAAACACGGGGTCACCCTCATCTCCATCGGCAACGGCACCGCCAGCCGCGAAACGGAAGCCCTGGTTGCTGAGTTGACGCGTGAGATGCCCTCCGTACGCTATCTCATCACCAATGAGGCGGGGGCGTCGGTGTACTCTGCCAGCCCGCTGGCGCGCGCGGAGATGCCCGACCTGGACGTCTCCATCCGCGGTGCGGTCTCGATTGCCCGGCGCGTTCAGGATCCGCTGGCGGAGCTGGTGAAGATCGACCCGCGCTCCATTGGCGTGGGCATGTATCAGCATGATGTTGATCAAACCGCGCTCACTGCTGCCCTCACCGGCGTGGTGGAGGATGTGGTGAACCGCGTGGGGGTGGATGTGAACACCGCCTCACCGGCATTATTGAGCTACGTATCGGGCATTGGTGCTAAGCTGGCGGAACGCATGGTGGCGTACCGCGACGAAAAAGGGATTTTCAGCGACCGCGAGGCCATCCGTGAGGTGCCGGGGATGGGACCGAAAGCCTTCGAGCAATCCGCAGGTTTCCTGCGCATCCGCGATGGCAGCAACCCGCTGGATGCCAGTGCCATCCATCCTGAAAGTTACGCGGTTGCCAACGCTGTGCTGGCAGCTGCCGGGGTGAAAGCTGATTCCTCGCCCGAGGAGCGCCGTAAAGCCATCGGGGCTCTAAGCGCCCGTCCTGTAGCGGAGCTGGCAGCGCAGATCGGCTGCGGCGTACCTACCCTTACAGACATTTTGGAGCAGCTGGTACGCCCCGGGCGTGACCCGCGCGAGGATACCCCCGCGCCCATCCTGCGCTCGGATGTGCTGAAGATGGAGGATTTATCCACCGGCATGCGCCTGAAGGGCACCGTGCGCAACGTGGTGGATTTCGGCGTTTTCATCGACATCGGCGTCAAGCAAGACGGCTTGCTGCACCGCACCCAGGTGCCAGCCGGGATGAGCCTGCAGGTTGGGGATATCGTGGATGTGACCATTCTCAAGGTGGAAGCCGAGCGTGGCCGCATCAGCCTGGGGATGGAAAAAGAAAAATAAAAATCAAGGATCCGCAAATTGCGCGATTTGTTCGCGGATAAAACCTGTTACCTAAAAGTCAAAGTCTTTGTCCGCTAATTACGCGAATGAAGATATAAAAAATTGCGTCTATTAGCGTCATCAGTGGTTGATGCACTTTTGTCGATTGACGTGGCGGGTTCCTGCAACCAGAAGCGGAAATCAGCGTATATTTAACTGGTTGATGTTTTTTTCAATGTGAAATGGAGCATACAATGTTTGAACCCGGAAAGTATTTGAAACGCGCTTTGCAGATCGTTTGGAATTACAAGGTTTTGTGGATCTTCGCATTTTTGATCGCCCTCACCGGCGGCGCAAACAACGGTGGAGGAGGCGGCGGCTCTGGTTACCGTGCCAATATGCCCGCCAATTACAACGATTTTCGTGACTTTGGCAACGTGGGCAATTACTCCCCGCAAATGCAAAAAGTGGCGGACTGGTTCATGCAAAATGTGGAACCGCTATTTGCCACTGAAGCCAAAGCCATTACCACTGTGTTGATTGCCATGGCAATTTTGTTTGGCATCGCGCTGCTCTTCGGGCTGCTTGGAGCGCTGGTGCGTTACCCCGCCGAAACCGCGGTGATGCGCATGGTCAACGCGCACGAGCAGGATGGATCCAGGCTGCGGTTTAAGGAAGGCTGGAAGCTGGGCTGGAATCACCGCGCCTGGCGTATCTTCCTGGTTGATCTGCTGATCGGCACCCCGGCCTTCGGCATCGTTGTGCTGCTGATGGGCGGACTGGGCGTGTATTTCTTCGCCAACCGGCAAAACATTGAAGGCGCTTTCAACGCCGGCGTGGGCATCTGGATCGCGCTTGTAGTGCTGCTGATGATGGCACTGGCATTCGTGATGATCGTAATCAGCATGGTGCGCCAGTACATCATCCGCAAAATCGCTTTCGACGATGTGGGTGTTTGGGAAGGGTTCCGCCAGGGCTGGACGATGTTCAAGCAGAACATTAAACACACACTGCTCACCTGGCTCATCCTCATCGGTGTGGGCATCGCCTTTGGTTTCGCGCTGATGCTGGCTGCAATCCTGCTCATCCCCGCTTATGTGGTGCTGGCAATCCCCGGCGCTATCGCGGCTGCCGTGCCGGGCGCACTCGGTTACATGGTCACCAGTTTGTTCGCCGGTGAGGTGCTGCCGTGGATCATCGCCGCGGTGCTGGCTATCCCCGTCTTCTTCCTGGTGGCATTCTCTCCGCTCACACTGATCAGCGGTGTGTACACCGTCTTCACCTCCAACGTATGGACGCTGCTCTACCGCGACAAGGCGGCTGAGGCGGCAGTTCCCCCTCCGATGCAAGGTGAAGTATCGATGGTACCTCCGGAAATCATGAAATAACCGGCAAACGAAATGATGACCCATTGTAGGGGAGGTTCGTCCCGCAAGGGGACGCAACAGTCGCGTGAACCTCCCCTACAGTTTTATTGATATTTGGTGATAAACTAAAAGTTCACGCATATGACCATCGAATCCGCTGAATTCACCCTCCCAAAGCAGTATCCCACCGACCGCCGCAGCCCGGCACGCTGGGTGATCTCGCATTCCCTGCGCCAGTGGCCGATCCTGCTGGCGGCGATTATTGGCGCCCTGGGCAACGCCGGCCTCCTTTCCATTATCCAGGTGCAGGTGGGCAAGGCGTTCAACGTGGTCACTGCGCCGACCTTTGTGCCCCAGGCATTAACCAGTATCACGCTGATTATCCTGGCGTGCGCGGCTGGCAGGGGCATCCTCCAATTTGCGCGTAATTTTGGTTTTGAATTCGCCGCTCAGAAGGTTGAACGCAATGTACGGCGCGAGCTTTACACCAGCCTCATCGGCAAATCGATGACCTTTCACAACCTGCAGCCAGTGGGGGATACCATGGCGCGCGCCACCAACGACGTGCGCGAGGTGAACTTCCTCTTCAGCCCGGGGTTGAATATGGTGATTGGCTCGCTGACATTTCTTATCTTTCCGTTGATCGCTGCACCGCGTTACGATGTTCAATTAATGATCGTACCGGCAGCCTTCATTGTGCTGTACTTCATCCTGCTGCGCATTTACATGGGCGGGTTAGCCCCGGTGACGGAAGAGGTGCGTGAATCATTCGGCGCGCTCAATATCCGGCTGGCGGAGTCACTGGACGGGGTCGAAACCGTCAAGGGGTCAGCCCAGGAAGCTGGCGAAATCAACCTCTTTAAAAATAACGTGGCGCGTTACAAAGCGGCCGCGGTGGCGCAGGGGAAAAAAGAAGCCAAGTTCCTGCCGCTTCTCCTTTACGGAGTTGCTCTGGCAGCCGGCTTGATGCACGCCCTGCTGCTCTTTCGCGCCGGCCGGATCGACATCGGCGCGGTGGTGGGTTACTTCGGCTTGCTGCTGATGCTGGATTTTCCGACCTTTGCTTCGCTGTGGGCGTATTCACGCATTTCGCTGGGGTTGGCGGGCGCTAAGCGTATTTTGGAATTGATGAACCGCGAGAATAACCTGGACCAGAACGCTGAGGGGTACGCCGGTGCCATGCGCGGCGAAGTGGAATTCCGCGATGTGTGTTTTAATTATGAGAATGG
Source organism: uncultured Anaerolinea sp. (assembly GCA_964428125.1). Taxonomy (GTDB): domain Bacteria; phylum Chloroflexota; class Anaerolineae; order Anaerolineales; family Anaerolineaceae; genus UBA6107. Next base: position 262,521 of record CAYRXB010000003.1, on the reverse strand, counting down.
CGACCCGGTGCTGGAACATGTGAGTTTCAAAGTAGCTCCCGGGCAAACGGTTGCAATTGTGGGGCAGACCGGCTCAGGCAAGACCTCACTGGCGCGCCTGGTGAACCGCACCTACGACGCCACCTGCGGACAGGTACTGGTGGACGGGGTGGATGTGCGCGACTGGAACCTGGAGAACCTGCGCCGCAGCATCTCCATTATCGAACAGGATATCTTCCTGTTCTCACGCAGCATTGCTGAGAACATCGCCTTTGGCAAGCCCGGCGCTACCCAGGAGGAAATCGAAACGGCGGCAAAGGCTGCCCAGGCGCATGAGTTCATTATGACCTTCAGCGAGGGTTACAACACCATCATCGGTGAACGCGGCGTCACCCTTTCGGGCGGGCAGCGGCAGCGCCTTGCACTGGCGCGCGCTTTCCTCACTGATCCGCGCATCCTCATGCTGGATGACTCTACCAGCGCCATCGACAGCGCCACCGAAGATAAGATCCAGCAGGCAATTTACGCGGCGGCGAAAGGACGCACTACATTTATAATCACTCACCGCCTCTCGCAGATCCGCTGGGCAGACCTCATCCTGGTGGTGCGCGGAGGAAAACTCTCCGCTTCAGGCACGCATGAAGACCTGCTCAAGTCGAGCGAGGCGTACCGGAGGATTTTTAGCGAGTAAGAGGACCTATGGGCTTTTTTGACGGACTCGACGCTGAAAAATACGACCGCACTTATTCCGATAAGGTGCTGTTCAAACGCATCATCGGATATTTCAAGCCGCAGTGGAAACGTTTGCTGGCGGTGAGCCTGCTGACGCTGGCACTGGCTGGCGCAGGCTCGCTGCTGCCGATCGTTGTCTCGCGCGGCGTGGACCTGTTGAAGGGTGTGCCGCAATTATGGCAGCTGCTGGCGGTTGGCGGCGCGGTACTGGCAATTGGTCTGTTGATGTGGTTCTTCAACTGGGGGCTGCGCCGTCTGATGGCGATCACTATCGCCGAGGTGGTGGCGGCACTGGCAATCGATGCTTATTCCGCATCAGTGGAACACGACCTGTCGTTCTACGATGAATTCCCCTCGGGGAAAATTGTCTCCCGCATCACCTCCGATACGCGCGATTTTGGCGAGTTGGTATCACTGGTGACAGACGTGGCTTCACAAATCATCGAAGCGGGAATCCTGGCTGTGGTGCTGTTTACCATCGAGTGGAAACTCACTTTGTACATCTTTGCCATCATCCCCATCGTTACTGTCTTTGCAGTGGTCTACCGCACCATCGCACGCAAAGCCACCCGCCAGGGGTTCCGTGCCATGGCAAATGTTAATTCCACCATCAAGGAAACCGTCAGCGGCATCGCTGTAGCCAAGAACTTCCGGCAGGAAGCCAGCATCTACAATGAATTCATGGAAGCCAACAACACCTCCTACACCGTCAATGTGCGGCGTGGGCTGGCGCTATCGATTGTTTTTCCAACGCTCAATGCGCTGGCGGGTATTGCAACAGGTGTGATGGTCTACGCCGGCGGGCACAGTGCGGTGAAAGCGATCGTCACGGTGGGTGCCTGGTACCTGTTCATCCTCAGCCTTGACCGCTTCCTCTTCCCGATGATGAATATCACCTCCTTCTGGACCTCGATCCAGAATGGGCTTTCAGCGTCTGAACGTGTGTTCGCCCTCATCGATACCCCCACGCGCGTGGTGCAGACGGGGTCCGACCCGGTGCCGCCGTTGAAAGGCGAGATCGTGTTTGATAACGTGGCTTTCCATTACAAGGAAAGCGAGCAGATACTGGATGGGTTTAATCTCAAAATTGACGCCGGGGAGAACCTGGCGATCGTGGGGCATACCGGGGCGGGCAAGACCTCCATTGCCAAACTCATTGCGCGTTTTTACGAGTTCCAATCTGGGCGGCTGCTCATCGACGGGCACGACATCCGTTCGTTCGACCTGGCGCAGTACCGCCGCCGGCTGGGGGTGGTCTCGCAGGTGCCTTTCTTGTTCTCCGGCACGGTGGAGGAGAACATCCGTTACGCACGCCCGGAGGTGACCCAGACCGAAATCCTGTCGCTGGCGAAAAAGATTGGCGACGGAGAGTGGCTGGAAACCTTGCCGCTGGGGCTGACCAGCGAAGTAGGGGAACGCGGCGCCAGGTTATCCATGGGGCAGCGGCAGCTGGTGTCGTTGATGCGCGTGCTGGTGCAGCAGCCGAACATCTTCATCCTCGATGAAGCCACTGCCAGCATTGATCCGTTCACGGAGTGGCAGATCCAGCAGGCGCTAAACCTCATCCTGCAGCAGTCCACCAGTATCCTCATTGCCCACCGGCTTTCCACAGTCAAGAGCGCCGACCGCATCATCGTGATGGATCACGGGGCGATTATTGAAGAGGGCAGCCACCAGTCGCTGCTGGCGGGCGGGGGGCATTACGCCACGCTTTACAACACCTATTTCAGGCATCAAAGCCTGGAGTATGTGGAGAAGGCGCGCGAGTTGGTTACTTCACTACCCGATGCGTTGTAAACAAGTCAAGTTGTAAAAATTCATCCTATAATCTACATAGCCCTTCATTTTCCGGAGAGTATATGAAAAAACTGCTCGCTAAGATCCACGTGGAACTCAACTTCTGGACCATGAGCCTGGTTTCGCTGGTACTGGTGGGGTTGAGTTTTGCCATCTACCTGCCCTCGCTTGGGTATTACTTTGACGACTGGCCGCAGATTTATTCGATGGTGGTGCGCGGGCTGGACGGCATTAAAACTTATTTTGCCTACGACTCGCGCCCCTTCGGATGGGTGACTGAATGGCTGTTGTTCAGGCTATGGGGTACCAATGCAGTAATGTGGCACCTTTTCAATTATTTCATGCACTGGATCACCGGCATTGTCATTTACCTCACCCTCACCCGCATCTGGCCGGCAAGCCGCAAGACCATCGCCTGGATGGTGCTGCTTTACGCGGTTTACCCCGCTTTTGACCAGCACTCAGCGGCTATTATTTACACTGGCTACCGCATGAGTTTTTTATGTTTCTGGCTTTCGATGCTGCTGATGGTTCGTTTTGCGTCAGGCGGGAAACGCCGTTATCTATGGCTGGCTCTGGGGCTGCTGCTCAATGCAATCAGCCTGTTCACCGTGGAATATTTTATCGGACTGGAGTTAATTCGTCCGTTCATCCTCTGGTTCATCATTGAAGAAAAAGGTCGGAAGAAAATTGGCAGGGTGCTGCTCAACTGGCTGCCCTGGCTGCTGTTGACATTCGCGTTTGCCTTCTGGCGGCTTTTCCTCATGGAAAACCTGCGCGGTCTTTCACTGTTTTTCTTTTCCAGCCTGGCAGCCAGCCCGAAAGCTGCGCTGATCTTCCTTTTTGAGGCTATTCTAAAAACTTATATCAAGATCCTGTTCGGGGTATGGTACGCTGCATTCGACCCGGCGATGATCGACTTCACCTCGGCGTATCGATTGGTCGCGCTGGGGCTTATCGCGCTGGTGCTTGCCGGTCTGCTGGTGCTGCTGTTTGGCAACCGCAAGCGTTGGATAGAAGAGGATGTTATTCAGGCGAATCCTCTCAGGCAGCAGCTCTGGCTCGGCGCGGCAGGGATCTTTGCCGGCAGCCTGCCGGTGTGGCTGATCATGCGTTCTTATGGCGAAACAGAGAGCGTGTACGTGGACCGCTTCGCCATGCCCATCATGTGGGCGGCGGCATTACTTCTCGTTTCATTGTTAACGCGCCTGCTGAAGGAACATCTGCTGCGCCGCAACCTGCTGCTGGCGGGGCTGATCGCGCTGGCAGTAGGCAAGAATTTTGCCGACACCAATTCCTACAAGTGGTCCACCACCATGCAGAACCGCATTTTCTACCAGCTCAAGTGGCGCGCGCCGGGGCTGCAGCCGAATACAACGATTGTTGCTGCCAGGGAACTTTTTGCCAACATGGGTGCTTATGAGGTTGGGTTCAAACTCAACCTGCTGTATCCGACCAGCCAGCCCATGCCTCAACTGGATTACTATTTTGGCACACTCCCCAAGCTCTACCCGCGCAACGTCAACGATATTACCGATGAAGGCAAAAAGATCGAAGCGCAGCGCTGGTATGCGAAATTTGAGGCTAATGGCAGTGATTCACTGGTGGTTAACTGGTCGCTCGAACCGCAGGATTGCCTGTGGGTGCTCTCAATCAACGACCGATATAATCCACTGCTTTATGGCAACACTGCCCAGGCACTGGCGGGTTCGAACTTGTCGCGCATCCTCCCTGGAGATGCGACCTTCACCCCTGATATGGGCTTGTTCGGCAAGGAAGACCGCAACACCTGGTGCTACTATTATGAGAGCGCTGACCTGGCGCGCCAGAATGGGGATTGGGGACAGGTTGTTAAGCTGTACGAAGAGGCTAAAGCCGCCGGGTATTCACCGGCAAATGGGGTGGAGTTGATTCCCTTCATTGAGGGATACGCCCGCAATGGGCAGGCGGTTGTGGCAGCCAACCTGACTGTGGTTGCCCGCTCGCTCACGGAGAACATGCGCGATTACATCTGCGACACCTGGAACCGCATGGCAAAGGATATGAGCGGAGACCCGGTATTTGCCGCAGAATACGACACGCTCTCACAGCAGGACCGCTGTTGGGAAGTGAAATGAAAGGAATACCGCCAGCTAATTCGGATATAATTAGTCCATAAAAAGGAGATGTATATGAAAAAGAAGGTATTTCTTGTTGTTTCGCTCTCTCTCATCTTTACATTTGTTCTGTCCGGCTGCAGCATCATCCAGAACTTCCTGCCAACAGGCAAGGCGGGGTCAACCTCTTCCAACGTGCTCTTTGAGGACGATTTCTCCAAGACCTCCAGCGGATGGGACCAGACCACCAGCGAAAGCGGCACCACCGATTATAAGGACGGCACCTACCAGATTCTGGTGAACCAAACCCAGTATGACCTGTGGGCAAACCCCGGCAAGAGCTTCACGGATGTCAGCACTGAAGTCGACGCAGTGATGATCGGCGGACCGGTGGACAACGATTTTGGCATCATCTGCCGCTATAAGGATACAAGTAATTATTACTTTGGTATCATCTCAAGTGATGGTTACTACGCCATTGGTTACGTGCTGGATGGCAAACAGAGTATCTTCTCGGAGCAATTGGAATTCTCGGATGCGATCAAACAGGGCACCGAATCGAATCGCATCCGCTTTGATTGTGTAGGCAGCACGCTGACTCTGTATGCCAACGGCACCCAGCTCACCCAGGTGACCGACAACACCCTCACCAGCGGTGACGTTGGGCTGATGGCCGGCACCTTCGACTCCGCCGGAACCAATGTCTCGTTTGACAACTTCGTGGTGAAGAAACCGTAAAGTCTCGGCTTTTAACCTGTACGACGTATTCCCGTAGGGGTGATTCATGAATCACCCCTACGATTTTTAATATCAAGGCATGAAACTTGCATCAGTAGAAGAATGACTACTGGTAACAAGGACGATGCTATGTCTGCGGTGAAACGGTTCCTCCCTATTGGTCTTTCTTTCCTGGCGATCGTTGCCATGTTCTTCCTGCCCGGCTGCACCGTTGCGCCGGAGAAAGGCAGCGTGGATTCAACGGTTGAACCCAGCCTGCCGCAGCCAAAAGCGCTCACCGATGCCGGCGAGATCGAACTGCTTAATGCCATCCAAAACGCGGCTGCCGGACGCGAGGATATCCTGGCATTCCTCATTTACCGCGTTACCATCGACCATGTGGATTATTCCAGCGACAAATCACTGGCGCTGGTATGGATCGCCCTGGTGGACCGCGAAACCGGGCTGCTGCAGCCGGGTGAACCCGGGTTGGTAATTGCTCATAAAACAGGGGACACCAAAAGCCCCTGGCGGATTGTCTTCCAGGCGGATGCCAATTTTGCACAGGAGCTGCAGGCGATCCCCGACAAGATGCTTTCAGCAGATGTAAAAGAACATTACATGCCAGCGCAGCAGCAATTGCCGAAGGATACAAAAGTTTACTCAGGCTACCATTTGCCCTGGACAAATGGGCAAACCGTTTATCTAACCGGCTCGATCGGACATGTGTACACCTACAAATCCTGCCCGTCCACCTGCCTTTACGCATTCGATTTTGCCAACGGCACCATGTTCCCGGTGCGGGCTGCGCGGCGCGGCACTGTCAAGTATGCCGTGTGGGAGTACCCCAACGGGAATGAGACCAACGCCAATTACCTTGTGTTGGAAGATACCAGCACCACCCCCACCACCTACCAGGTGTATTTCCACCTGGCGCAGAACAGCATTCCCACTGAACTGCGCAAGGTGGGCGCGCCGGTGGTGCAGGGGCAATTCATTGGCAATGCGGATGATACCGGTTATTCCTCCGGCAATCACCTGCATTTTCACGTGCATACCAATTCCACCTCTTACTGGGGCACCTCGGTGGATATTGTTTTTGACGAGGTGACCGTCAATGGGGGGCGCCCACGTTTGTGCACTGAAGCCCAGGCTTACCCTGAACTGGGAAGCCAATGCATGCCGGGCAACAAATACGTCTCCGCCAATGCGGATGCGGAGCCCCCAACCGGGGGCATCACCAGCCCCACGCCTTACACCACCATCACCTCGCCCACGCTCAACGTGAGCGGCTGGATGAAAGATGATGTGAGGGTGCTGCGGGGACAACTTTATTACAACACCGGCGGGAGCTGGACGCCCATCGGCAAAGAGATCACCACTTCACCTTTCACCCAGGATATTGACCTTTGTGCCGCCAACATCCCGAATGGCAAGGTTTTCCTTTCGATCAAGGTGCAGGATGAGGCCGGCAAGTTTTCAGAGGGCACCCAGGGATTAACCGAACTCACCAAAGCTTATACATGCCCGTCGCAGCCGCCGGTTTGCACGGTTGCAGAAAACCAGGCAGCGCTTTATACCGCCGCCAACTTCACCGGTCTGTGCCAGGTATTTGAACTGGGTGATTACCCAAACCTGGCGGCATTTCCAACAAATTTCCTGGATAACACCTTCTCCATCCAGGTGGGCGCTGGTGTATCCGCTGTGCTTTACCCTGAAACGGATTTCAACGGGCTGCCTGAACTCTTCCAGAACGGAGACGCAGACCTCTCGGATAACCTTATCGGCGCAGCCACTGCAGGCTCTCTGCGGGTGATGCCGCGCGTGGTTCCCCCTGTGCCCGCTGACCTGACACTTCCGTCTGTGATCACGGATGCCACCGACCTCACCCTCCAGTGGAGCGTTGCGGACGGCGTGGAAACCAGCAGCCAGCTGACCGGACCAGACAAGTTTGCCAGATCACTTGACTGGCAAAACGGCGGGAGCTGGAACGTCGGCATGCTTGCGGCAGGTACTTACAGCTGGACAGTGCAATCGCGCAACCTGGCGGGTACCACCAGCATCACCCAGGAATTCGACGTGGTGGCGAAAGCCTCTCCCCCCTCGGCGCACCTGGATGACCTGCCAGTAATGGTCAACTCGAGCGCGGTAAACCTCACCTGGAAAGTGCTCTCCGGCGCGGACAGACTGGATCATTTCAACATCCAATACCGTATTGCTGGCGAGGATTGGCAGGAATTGCCCGATGAGCCCGCAGGTGAAGCGCGTTCGTTCCTATTCTGGGGTACCCCCGGCGCGACCATGCAGTTCCGCCTGCAGGCAGTGGATAACCAGGGCAATGCCGAAGAATTCAATACAATTCCCGAGGCGGAAACCTCATTCAATGTTCAGTGCAGCAAGGATGAATATGAAATTGGCGACAGCGGCGACAACTCGCTGGCTGGTGCCGGGCAGATCAAAGCCGGCGACACGCAGACGCACAACTGGTGCGGCGCGGGCGATGTGGACTGGCTGACGATCGCTGCTGCGCAGGGCGACCAGTTTGTCTTCATCACCAAAGCGGTTAGCCTGGCTTCGGCGGCAAAAATGACGCTTTACGAGCCGGACGGCACCACGCTCATCGGTACGGCTATACCGGTGAACGTCAACGCAGAAGGGACGCTCAACTGGACTGCTCCTGTGGATGGCGTATACGTTCTCAAGCTTGAACCAGTGGATAACCGAATCGTCGGACAGGACACCAGGTACACCATCAATGTCAGCTCGAAGAGCACGATCGACCCAACCACGCTCATCTGCGGCTCAGCCGGACTGCCAGTATTATTGGGAGGCGGTTACCTGGCAGCAAAGAAAGCCAAGAAGGTGCAGGCAAAACGTATGCGCGCCAAGAACATGGGCTGGTAGTGGAATAAAGGGTAGGGTGCGTCCGAGACGCACCGCACAATTCATTTGATCTTCAGCGCCCTGGCGGGGCCCTCCATCCCTGCCAGGGAGTTCGTTTTAATTACTGAGATTGACCTAGCAAGGAGCAGACGAATAAAAAACATCACCTCTGGTGAAAACCATTCAGAGTGCAAAAAACATGACCCTTGCCCCTCTCCTTAAGAAGAGGGGTGGGGGGGGGAGTCAACAAAAAAAATCAAAGATTGAAATCCCGATATCAAGAAAAAAGATGGTTATCCTTTATAATCTTCATAACTTATACGACTTAAGGACTCCCATGCGCATAATAACCCTGCTCACTGATTTTGGCACCAAGGACGGCTTTGCCCCTACCATGAAGGGCGTCATCTGGTCGATCAACCCGGAACTCCAGATCGCAGATATCACCCATGAGGTGAGCCCGCAGAATGTATTGGAAGGCGCGATTGCGCTATGGCGGGCGGCACCATTCTACCCTGCCGGCACGGTACACATCGCCGTGGTGGACCCCGGTGTGGGCACTTCCCGCCGCCCGATGGCGGCACGCATCGGCACCCACTACTTCGTGGGACCGGATAACGGGTTGTTCACCCCTTTCATCGAGGACGCGCGTAAAGCCGGGCAAGAGTGCACCTTCGTGGCGCTGGATAATCCCCGTTACTGGCTGGCGAACGTGAGCCACACCTTTCACGGGCGCGATATCTTTGCCCCGGCGGGAGCGCATTTGGCCAGCGGCGTACGCCTGGAGGACATGGGCTCTCGCTTCACCGACCCCGTATTGATCACCATGCCCAAAGCTGAAAAAACCGCCAAAGGTTTCCGCGCCCACATCAGCGTGGTGGATGCCTTCGGCAACCTCACCACCGACCTGCCCGCTGCGGACCTGAACGGTCGTCCGGTGAGGGTGAGCATCAAGGGGCACACCATCGAGTCCCTTTCACCTTCTTATGGGCATAAACCGGCGGGCTCGCTAGTAGCGCTCATCGACAGCGAGGGCTTCCTCGAGGTGGCAGTGGTCAACGGCAGCGGCGCTAAAACACTTGGTGCGAAAGTTGGGGATGGCGTGGATGTGGAGTTCACCGGTTGACCAGATAGCAAGGACGAGACTGCCGCGTCGGGCAAAAAACGCCCTCCTCGCAGTGACAACCTTTGTCGTTTACCCTAATTGACCAGACAACTGTAACAAATGCGGACATCCGGTGTTATTATTTTATATATCCAGAAACATTCATATCTAAGGAGGACAGAAAATGAAAGGTTTATTCAAAGTCACCACCCGCACCATTGTTGCCGCAGGGCTCGGCGCCGCACTTTTTGCTCTTTTATTCATGTACGTCAAGGTTCCCTCCTGGGTGCCTGAGACCAGCTTCCAGACCGCGTATGGTTTGAGCGCGTTCTTTGGCACGTTGTTTGGACCCATCGCTGCAGGACTCATGGCTTTCATCGGTCATGCCATCAGCGACGCCGTGCAGTACGGCTCCCCCTGGTGGAGCTGGGTCATCGCTTCAGGCGTTGCCAGCTTCATTTTCGGCTTCGCTTTCAAGCGCACCCGGGTTGAGGAAGGCGTTTTTGGGTTGAAAGACATCCTGACCTTCAACATTATCCAGATCATCGGCAATGCCATCGCATGGCTGGTGGTTGCCCCAGTGCTGGATATCGTCATCTACGCTGAACCCTCCAACCTGGTCTTCACCCAGGGCGCGGTAGCCTGCCTGATGAACATCATTAGCGCCGGCGTCATCGGCACATTGCTGCTGCTGGCTTACGCTGCCACCCGCACCAAAAAGGGCAGCCTCAAGAAAGCCGAATAATCACTTTTGATAGTACGCAAGTGGATGGCAGTCGTTTTTTGGCTGCCATCTTTTTTTGGTTAGTTATTTCAGGAGAGTGTTTTCCACGGCTTAGAGCAAAACAAGTTCGTAATTTTTTCCTCACCCCTCGACCCCTCTCCACGGTCGTGGAGAGGGGCAAGGGAGAGGTTGGAGTAAACGATTTAAATTTCATCGAGCAAACGGCAATTAAAAGATGTCCTGGCTTATGGCGAAGAGGATTCATTAAAGGTTTTCTCACCTGCCGACTTGTGAGATAATCGATAGATACCCTCCCCGGATGTTTCACTGATGACACCTGAACCAATCATCGAATTCGACCATTTCACCTTCCAGTATTTCTCGCAGGCGGAGCCAACCCTGCATGATATTTGCCTGAAGATCTACCCCGGCGAAAAGATCCTCATCGTTGGTCCCAGCGGCAGCGGCAAAACGACCCTGGGTCACTGCCTCAACGGGCTCATCCCCTTTTATTACAAGGGGACAATGCAGGGCAGTCTCAAGATCAAGGGGCAGGAAACCCGCAGCCTCGACATCTTCCAGCTTTCAAAGGTGATCGGCACCGTGCTGCAGGATTCGGACGGGCAATTTGTAGGGCTGACGGTGGGGGAGGATATCGCCTTTGCCATGGAGAACGACTGCGTGGCAGTGGATGAGATGCACGAGCGGGTGGCGCGGGTGGCAAAGATGGTGGATATGGATACGCTGGAGAACTCCTCTCCCTTTGAGCTTTCCGGCGGGCAAAAGCAGCGCACCTCGCTTGCCGGCGTACTGATCGATGATGTAGACATCCTGCTCTTTGATGAGCCCCTTGCTAACCTGGACCCGGCGACAGGCAAGACCGCCATCGAGATCATTGACGACATTCACAAGAAAATTAAAAAGACCATCCTTATCATTGAGCACCGCCTTGAGGATGTGCTGCACCGCGAAGTGGACCGCGTCATCGTCATCAACGACGGGCGCATCATCGCAGACATGAACGCGCATGAACTGGTGAGTTCGGATGTGCTGGTGAAGAATGGCATCCGCGAACCGCTTTACGTCACTGCCATGAAGTACGCCGGGGTGAAGGTGACCCCTGCCATGAAGCCTGGGCATATCTGGAGTTTAAATACCGATGGCGTCAACGAAGCCATCCGCACCTGGCACCGTTCCGTGCAGACCCCGGCGGCGGCTGCCATCAAGCCGTCGATCCTGGATATGGACAAGGTGAGTTTCTCTTATGATGGCGTCCACCCCACGCTGTCAGATATCCAGTTCGACCTGCAGGAAGGGGAGATGGTTTCCATCGTCGGTAAGAACGGTGCCGGCAAATCCACCCTCTCCAAGCTGCTGGTTGGCTTCGAAAAGCCCGATCAGGGCGTGATCCGCTACCGCGGCGAGGATATCCGCGATAAGTCGATCAAGGAACGCGCCGAGTTCATCGGGCTGGTGATGCAGAACCCAAACCAGATGATCTCGAAAAACCTGATCTATGACGAGGTGGCACTTGGGCTGCGGCTTCGCAACGTGTCCGAGGAAGAGATCCGCCCGCGCGTGGAAAAGGTGCTCAAGGTGTGCGGGTTGTCTCCTTTTGTCGACTGGCCCATTTCGGCGCTCAGCTACGGGCAGAAGAAACGCGTTACCATTGCTGCTATCCTGGTACTCAACCCGAGTATCCTTATATTGGATGAACCGACTGCCGGGCAGGATTACCGCCATTATAGCGAGATCATGAATTTCCTGCGCGAGATCAACAAGATGGAGATCACCATCATCCTCATCACCCATGATATGCACCTGATGCTGGAATACACCCCGCGCGCCATTGTGCTGGCGGGCGGGCGCAAGATCGCCGATACCGCCGCCTCGGTGGTGCTGACGGATGATGCAGTCATTCGTGAAGCGAATCTAAAAGAAACCTCGTTGTATCAACTGGCGCAGCTGGCAGGCATCGCCGATGGTACGCATTTCGTGCAGAATTTTATTGATTACGAAAAGGGACTGGTCAAATGAAGGACAAGCTCTTTTCCTACAATTACCAGGATACATTTGTCCACCGCCTGTCGGGGCTGACCAAGCTCATCTGCTTTCTGCTGCTCACTTTTGCCATTATGTTCTCTTATGATATCCGCGTCATCTTGGGTGCGCTGGTGTTCTCAGTGATCCTCCTGCGCGTGGCGAAGATCACTTATGGGCAGATCAAGATGATGGTCCTGTATGTTCTTATCTTCTTGTTTATCAACCTGGTGATCACTTTCCTATTCTCGCCGGAGCAGGGGGTACAGATCTACGGCACGCGGCACGTGATAGTCAAATTGTTCGGGCGGTACGTGCTCACCCAGGAGCAGTTGTTCTACCAGGTGACCAAGTTCTTTAAATACCTTTCGGTCATCCCGCTGGGCATTCTCTTCCTCTTCACCACCAACCCCAGCGAGTTTGCTTCTTCGATGAATAAAGTGGGGGTGAACTATAAGGCGGCGTATGCCTTTTCACTGACGCTGCGCTACTTCCCGGATGTGCAGCGCGTGTATCACGACATCAGCCAGGCACAGCAGGCGCGCGGGCTGGAGATGAGCAGCAAGACCTCGATAGGCAACCGCTTTAAGAACTCGCTGATGGTGGTCATCCCGCTTATTTTCTCCACCCTCGAGCGCATCGAAGTGATCACCAATGCCATGGACCTGCGCGGTTTTGGCAAGGAGAAACACCGCACCTGGTACAACAAGAGCCGGCTAGGCAGGCGGGACTGGGTAGCGCTGGCGGTATCCCTGTTGATCGTGGGGATTACCGTGGTGGTGTCAGTATTCTTTAACCACGGGCGGTTTTATAACCCATTTATTTGACTCCCTAACCGCTAATTGCACGAAAGGATTATGACAGGATTTGAACCTTACCCTTGCCCCTCTCCTTAAGGAGCTGTGTTTGGGGCGAGGAGGATACAAAGCTGCCTCAAAGTTTTTGCTGCAGAGGTTAATTCGCTTCCATTCCCTCATGCTACAATCAAAAAGTAACAATGAAGAGAAAGGATCACGATGCCCCTATATAAACTCTCTCCCTCCCAATTAACTTTTTCGTGGGATGAATGCCCGCGCTGTTTTTACCTCAAGGTGGTGCTGGGCATCGAACGCCCCTCGCAGCCCTTCCCCAAGATATTCACCCGCATCGATTCGCTGATGAAGCGCCTGTTTGACGGGCAGCCGACCAGTGCGCTTACCCCCGAACTGCCGCCGGGCAGGGTGGCGATGCAGGGCAAGTGGGTCAACTCCGCCCCCATTGTGTTCCCGGGCCTTCCGGCATCCTGTTACATCAAGGGGGCGTTCGATTCGGTGCTAGCTTTCGATGACGGCACCTACGCGGTCATCGATTTCAAGACCTCCAGCCCATCACGCGAGCATATTGCCTTCTACAGCCGGCAGCTCAGCGCATATGCATACGCGCTTGAGCATCCCTCCCAGAACGGACTGCACCTGGCGCCGATCACGAAGCTGGGCCTGTTCTACCTGGACCCGATCGACATCAACCACGGGGCGGATCACCGGCGCATCGTGTACGACAGCAATGCCGTCTGGCAGGAGCTGCCCAAGGATGAAGATAAGTTCTTGGATTTCATGCGCGGCGTACTCGAGGTTCTTTAACTGCCGGAACCCCCGCCGGCGCACCCGGATTGCGGCTTCTGCGCCTACCGCGCCGCTGCCAGGGAACACGGGTTGTAAAAAGCCTTAACCACGAAATACACGAAATACACGAAGGAAAAAACTAAATCCTAACCAATGAAAACACGGAAAGCACTGAAGGAAGACTAAAAACCAACAATAGAATTAAAATAGACCTTGTTATCAAGTAGGGGCAATTCATGAATTGCCCCTACGGAGTTTAATTTCGCGAAATTAGCAGTTAAGTTTTTATCAGATGTAAAGATCGCGTTTGTTGTAGCTGATATACGCTGCCGCCAGGCAAACAACGATGATCGCGCCGGTGATGAGCAGGTAGGTGCCATCCAACTTGCCGTTGTGGAACAGATCAGAGGTGTCGTAATACTTGAACGGCGTGAACCATTTCAGCTTATTCAAATTTTCCTGCATACCGGAGAAGACCGACAGGAAGTAAGCCACCAGGATGATGCCGATGGCGGTGGACCCTGCCAGTTTATACTGTTTCATGGCGCAGCCCAGCAGCAGACCAACTGCCAGAAAGATCAACTCGATGAAGAACATGGCTTGCATTTCAAGCGCGAGAAAATCAAAAAAAGCCGGTTCCGGTTGATATTTTTGCGCTGCCAGCACGGAGACACCCCAGGTGATGAGCACGTACAAGATGCAGTTTATCAGCGCTGCCAGTGCTTTGAATGTGATCACGCGGCTGCGGGAAACCGGCAGCACCAGCGAGAATTCAACCGTCTTGCGGCGTTCCTCCTTGGAGATAATGTCGCTGCCCCACATGGCAGCTGCCATGGCGCCCATCAGGTAGAAAAAGACGCCCATGATGCCGTAGAAACCGGTTAACGTGGTGAGGTTAAAGGAGCGCATGCTGAACGCATCCAGCATGGCTTTGGGCATGGAATCAATTACCTTGAGCATGGATTCATCGCCAGCGAAGGCACTAAATTTTAATGAAGAGATAACAATGAGCAGCACAAGTACAATGCTCCAGGTGATCAGGGATTTGAGGTTGGCTTTGAGCTCGCGTAAAAAGATGTTCATGCTGCGCCTCCTTACGAAACCGCGTGAATGTCGCGATGAGTATAGAGCCAGTAGCTGACTGCAACCGCGATAATTGAGATGCAGATATTGAGTATCAAAAGGCGACCATCGAAAGCCTTGTGCTCCAGGATGTAATAGGGGTCAAAATGCTTAAAGGGAGTGATGTATTCCAGCTTGACATCCCCAAAGATCCCGCTGAAAGCGTTAAGGACATAAGCCCCAAAAGCCAGCCCCAGAGAGTAAGGGGTTACATTGTGAATTCTTTTGACAACCAACGAAATCACCAATCCCATACATAAGAAGAAAATTTGAAACAGAAACAATCCAACCAATAACAATGCGAGCGTGGTGGGATCGTAAGTCCGGTCTCCTTTGTTGATCGTGATTGCTGCTACGGATGCCAGCGATATGGCCAGGTTCGTTATCAGCATAGCAGTAAGGGCAGCCAGCAGTTTGCTGGTGAGGATGTGCACGCGGCTGACCGGTTTTGTAAGCAGGAAATCTGCTGTCAGTTCACTTTCTTCGATCGAGACCAACCCGAATCCAAAATTTCCTGCCTGGATGGCTGCACAGAGCATGGTAAAACCGTAAACCAGCGAGAAAAATCCCAGCACGGTGGACATATCCATGTGGTTGAGACCGAATGCGATTTTGAGTTCTTCCGGGAACTTCTCCATCAGTCTATTGGTCAACTCCGCCTGACCGGCAAAGGATTGAAAAACTGAAAAGAAAAAGAAAATCAGGGCAGCGATCGAAAGCGACCAGATGAGCACAGAGCGCATTTTTAAGCGCACTTCATGCGTATAGATATTTGTTGTCATCTCTGCCGCCTATTCGTAATAATGCATGAAGATCTCTTCAAGGGTGGGCTCTTCGATGGTCACATCGGCGACCTTTATCCCGCTGAGCTTTTGCAGTACCTGGTTGATATCGCCTTTGAAGAAGAAGTTTACCGAGCCATTTTCCGGCTGCAGGTTGGTAACACCTGGCAGCTCCAGAGAAGTAGCCTCAAGCCCCTCGGCGGTAACCCGGACTTTTTTGTAATTGTTCTGCTGCAAGGTACGGATATCGGAAATCTCCACGATCTTCCCTTCGCGGATGATCGCCACGCGGGTGCACAGGCGCTGCACCTCACCCAGGATATGCGATGAGAAGAACACGGTCACGCCGTGTTTATTCTCTTCGCGGATGAGATCAAAGAACTTGCGCTGCATCAAGGGGTCGAGGCCGGCGGTGGGTTCATCTAATAACACCAGCTTTGGGTTGTGCAGAAGACCCTGCACAATACCGACCTTCTTTTTATTCCCGTAGGAGAGGTCGCTGATCTTGCGGTTCATCTCCAGTTCCATCAGGTCAGCCAGGTCTTTCATGCGTTTGGTGTGGTCGCCGGGGTAGAAGCTAGCGGAGTATTTGAGCAGGTCGATCACCTTCATGCCCTCATAATAAAAAACCTCTGAGGGCAGGTAACCGATCTGCTGCCGGATCTCGGGTCCGCGGGTGGTCACATCGCTGCCGAAGATAGTGGCTGTGCCGCTGGTGGGGTGGATGAGGGATAGCAGCAAGCGGATGGTGGTGGATTTGCCAGCACCATTGGGACCGATGAAACCAAAGATTTCTCCTTCTTCCACGTTGAAGGAGACATCCACGATCCCGCGCGACTTGCCGTAAAACTTGGTGAGATGACTGACGTCAATTATGCTCATTGCCGGCTCCTTTTTCTACATGAATTTCAAAACACCAAACGCATATATCATACATCGAATTTATCTCTTTTCAACAAAAATCCGCCGGAGCGCGGCGGATATGTGATCTTGATAAACCTCACATATACATATTTGGTTTGATCGTCGGCAGGGGTCCGGTGCCCGGCATGTTGACTGAATACTCAGGGCGCCAGGGGGAGACTTTATTGCGGCCTGTACGCTTGGAGGCATAACACGCCTGGTCTGAACGGTCCAGCAATTCCTCCAGGTTGCGGCAGTTATCATCGAGCGCAACCACCCCCAGGCTGATGGTGACCGACATGTTGCCCACGCGGGTGGGCAGAGTGGCATCGGCGGTGTTGGTGCGCAGCCGTTCTGCTGTTCGCACGGCTTCATCAAGCGATGTTTCCGGCAGCATGATCACGAACTCCTCACCGCCATAGCGCGCCAGGATATCCACCGTTCGCAGGCTGCTTTTTGCCAGGTGGGCCAGTCCCTGCAGCACCTGGTCGCCGATCGAATGACCATAGGTATCGTTGACCTTTTTGAAATGGTCAATATCGAGCATGATCACACTTAAGGGTCGTGAATACCTTCTGGAGCGTTCAAACTCCGCCATGGCAAGTTCGTAGAACTTTCGCCGGTTAAATAATCCGGTGAGGTCATCTGTGATTGCCATGCTCTGGATCTTGTTGATCAGGCGGGCATTTTCAACCGCCGCAGCCACGTTCGATGCCAGCAGTTCCAGCGCTTCCAGGTCATTTTCGTCATACATGTTCGGGGTATAACTTTGGGCTGAAATGACCCCGATGATGCCTGAACTGGATCGAAGCGGCACAATGACGATGGATTGGGAAATCTCTTCTTCCTCGTTATCCGTATCTCCTACCACCACAGCGCCGGTTTCACCAACCATCTCCATGGTAAAGGAATGGAAGAGAAGCGGCTTTCCTTCACGGATCACTCTGCCGAAGAGACCTTTTTCGATATTCCTTGATTCCAACGCTACCGGCACTTCTTTATCCATGATGAAGACATCGTTGATCATGGCTTTTTCACGGTCCACCAGGGCAATGCTGAAATACTCGGTTTTCACAAGTTTCTTAACGGCAGCGTAGATTTCAGCATACATCTCTTCGGGGTTGATCTTTGTGATGATGGTTTGACCAAATTCGTAAAGAATCTTAAACCTGGCAGCAGAATTCACTTCTTCAGTGTATAACCTGGCATTTTCAAGAGCGATGGACACCTGGTCTGCGAAGGCAGTGACCAGCCGGGATTGTTCTGCAGTGAACTGGTTGATCTGGTGTGCATCCAGAGATAATATGCCGATTGGTTTTCCTTTGATGGTCAGCGGCGCACCGAGCCAGCTTCGGATAGGGTGGGGGGATTGCGGAATTTGGGGGAAACTTGGGAATTCCTCCGTGATATTGTTTACCACGAAGGGCTTGTTTTCCAGGAAGACGATCGCACCCGGGTTAGCACGGTCCAGGTCATAAGACATACCCAAAACCGGGTTCGCTTCAGTGAATCCATGCCCGCCAACGATCACCAGTTTATCACCCTGCTTGAGGAGGACGGATGCACTGTCGTAGGGAACTACAAATGCCAGCTGCTCCAAAATCCGCTCAATGGCTTCTTTCTGATCCAGGGTGGCAGTGACGAGTGAACCAGCACGAGATAGTTTTTCGGCTTCCTCGGCTCGTTTTTTAGCATCTGCGAAGAGCCTAGCATTTTGGATGGCGATAATTGCCTGCTGGGCAAAGGAATTCAGCAGCCGGATATCTTCCTTGGTAAAAATGCGGCTGGTGTTTTTATCGCCGATGCCGATCACTCCGAATAGTTCTTTGCCGGCGACCATTGGTACTGCCAGGCTGGCATGAGGGACGAGATCCTTGTATTGCGGCATCATGCCTTCCCAGTTCTGATAATCCGATACTGTTTGGGCAGTGAGGGTTTTTGCCGCCAATCCCATTAATCCTTCTCCCAGTTTTACCGGGAGACCGATGTAGCTTTTATCCAGGTTTTCGGAGACTTTCACCCTGAGGATATTGTTTTCGGGTTCATATAAAGCAAGTTCTCCAAGGTCGGCGTTTAAAAGAGATATCGCCTGATTGACGATCTGTTTAAGCAACAGGGTAAGGTCCAGTTCCGAGTTTATCCCCGTAAGGGTTGCCTGTAAGCCATCCAGTTCCTGGATTCGCCGAAGTTCGCGGGAATATAACCGTGCATTCTTTATGGCAAGGGCAGCCTGTGAACAAAAGGTCGAGATCAATTCAGCATGCCTGGAAGTATAAAAATTGGGTTCTTCTTTATCGAGTGAAAAAATGATCTCAGTCTTTCCGTCGATAACGACCGGTGCGCCCAACCAGGAATGATAATTCGCGGTCAGTTCCACGTGTACCCAGTTGGGATCCTTGTTCACATCGGGAATGATCAATGGTTTCGATTCACGGACCAGTTTTTCGAGATTAAATGTTGATTTAATCGGAAACCGGAGGTTTAGCAGTTTTTTCACTGCTTCCTCGTTTGTATTCTTATATCCGCGTACACGGGTAATGGAAGCAATATCATCTTCAACAAGCATGATATTGCCGCCGTCATAAGGCACCAGCCGGTTGATCTGGTCGAGCAGCAGGTCAAGCACCTCAGCAAGATCCAGGGTTTTCGTGAGGATGCGGCCGCTATCGGCAAGCGTCTCTGCCAGTTTGCGTTGTTCGTGTTCCGTGTTGAACAAACGAACGCGCTCGAGGGCAATGCTAAGCGAATCACAAATCGTGTGCAGCAGGTCCAATTTGTTCTCTGTGATCGGATGTCTGGGGTCCTCGATGAAATTCAAAACCCCAATGGGCTTTTTGCCCAGGTAGAGCGGCAGCGCGTAATGGCTGTGGGACTCAGCGGATGGCTCGATGCATTGACAGGATTCAATGACCCGCGGTGTTTCCAGTTCACCAGAAAGCAGCAATGAGACGCATTGATTTCCACAGCTTTCGTCGTGAGAAAAGACCAACTGACTATCGCTGTGCATGGGGTCGTAATCGATCCGCTGGCATGTGGATATGGATTCTTCGGGGAGGAAAATCCATACCGATATGCTCTTGGTGATGGAACGGATGGTTTCAAGCACCGGCGAAAGTGCACCGCGCAGGGTGGTTGCCTGGTTGAGGCTCTCACTGACACGCCGGATGGTGGAAAGTTCATCCATGCGGGATTGGATCACATCCAGGGCGCGGCGGCTATTGGCCTCGATCGCATTCAGGTCATTGGGGTTGCGAACTAACACGGTGAGAAAGTGCGAATTATCAAAGGAAAACGGAGTTAAGAACAAAAGGTATGGAAGCTTTTCACCAGACTGGAGCATAAGTTCCACATCCCTGGTGAAAGGTGAAGGGGTTGGCTGGTTTAATTGCTCCACATCGAAAGCCGGGATGATCTTTTCAATGGATAAATGCAAAAGTTCGGATCTCTCGTAACCGGTCAGGCGTACCATCGAGTTGTTGATCTCCACGATCGTTCCTGTGCGGTCAACCACCAGGATCGATTGGGGCGTATTATCAAAAACAGCACGAAGGAACCGGCTGTGCGGGAATTCTGGGGTTTTTGTAAGACTTTTCCGTAGCCCGCGGTTCTGGAAAAGCACAATAATTGTTAAAACGAAAATCACCAACCCCAGGGCATAGATGAAATATTGGAAATTTTCGGTGATGAACCTAATCAAATGGCAACTCTCCACGAGTAGACACTTAGTCATTCTTAGTATATAAGTATTAAATTGAAATTCCAGAGAGATTTAGAGATTGTAAATCTGTTCTAAGGTTGGTTTTACGGAAAATTTACGCACTATTTTTAATCTTTTATATGTAAAATATAAAGAAGGGAAGTATTAAATTCTCCTCAGGGAGAGGGATATGGGTTTCGCCGATCTTTCATTTACGCCGAGTGAGTATATCCTTTTGAACGCAGACCGATATGTGCCGGCTGCAAAAGACAAAAATGGCCACAACCTTCTTTGCAGTGAGGGGTATGTGGATGGAAACGCATTGGCAGCAACTCTTCTGGTAGCGGCTATCCTGACCTGTGAAGCCGAAAACGCGCTGGAGATCCAGTTTGGTCAGAGTAAACGTCTGTTCCATTCGGACACGATCAGTCATATCCTCTTAAGGCCAGGCAAGCAGGTACCCAACTGGAATGGGTACACACTGGAGAATTCGGTGCTTTTCATCGCCGGGCAATTGTTCTCAATGCAGGATGTTAACACGGCGCGGAATGTGACCAATGAGTTAATTCGCGAGGATTGCGAAGAACCCTGGAAGAAGATCGTGGAGACTGTGGAGTGGGGATTGGCGAGCTCCAACTGGCTGATCCCGGTGGAGGGCGAGGCTGCGGCGGCATTCTCCACGCCGTTCATCTGCCCGGCCAAGGTGCGCGACCTAGCGCTGGCGCAGCCGGAAGAACCCGTGAAGAACCTGTTGAACGATTGCAAACGCGACAGGCCGGATCTGTGGAAAGCGTTATTTAACGAAGTAAATCTCGGAATGCGGGATAGGAAAAAGTAATTGCTTTGTCAAAATGAACAGCAGGAGCCTTACGGGCTCCTGCTGTTTTGTTATACACGCATGATTATTTTGAAACCAGTTTCCGTACTGTTTCCAGTTGACCAGCACTGCCTAACTTGACATTTTTGGCGGCAATGAACTTGGCATATTCGCTCATGAAGACCTTGCCCACCGGGCGCAGATCAAAATTCTCAGGATGCTCGTTAAAGTATTCGCGGTGAACGCGGGTCCAGACCAGGCGACCGTCGGTATCAATGTTAATCTTGGTCACACCCAGTTCTGCGGCATGTTTGAACTGGTTGTCGTCCACGCCCTTGGCGCCTTTGAGGTTACCGCCGGCAGCATTGATGCGCGCCACTTCTTCCTGCGGAACTGAGGAAGAGCCATGCATTACCAGGGGAAAACCAGGTAGTCGCTGCTGGATGGCTTCAAGGACTTCAAAGTGCAGCCCCTGCGAGCCGCTGAATTTGAAAGCGCCGTGGCTGGTGCCGATGGCGCAGGCAAGGGAGTCACAGCCGGTGAGTCGCACAAATTCCTGCGCTTGGGCGGGGTCGGTAAGCTTGGCGTTCGATTCATCAACCGCTACGTGTTCTTCCACACCGCCGAGCTGCCCAAGTTCCGCCTCGACCACAATGCCCTTGGCATGCGCAGCATCGACCACCCGCTTGGTGATTTCAACATTCCTTTCAAAGGGCTCCGCGGAGGCGTCGATCATCACGGAGGAATAGAAACCGCTGTTGATGCAGTCGTAGCAGGTCTCTTCATCACCGTGGTCAAGGTGAACCGCAAAGATGGCATCGGGGAAGACCTGGTCAGCTGAGCGGATGAGCCCTTCGATCATGATCTTGTTGGTGTAGGAACGTGCGCCTTTGCTGATCTGGATGATGAATGGGGCGGCGCTGTCGATGTTGCCGCGGAACAACCCCATGGTTTGCTCAAGGTTGTTGATGTTATAAGCACCGATGGCGTATTTTCCGTATGCAGCTTTGAACAATTCTTTTGTGGTAACGATCATGGCTTTCTCCTTATTAACTCCCACTTGGGGAGGAATGGTCTGGACATATTATAGTCGGAAATAACCATATGCGATGATTGGAGCAAATCACTCTTCAATGGTGTAATCCGGCCAGTCCTCTTCGGGCACATCGCGGGCAGAGACCACCTTACCGCGGACGGAGATGCCGGCGGTATGCACGGTCTTGGGGTCTCCGCTGACGAGAGGGTGCCACAAAGGCAGATCTTTACCTTCAGCAAGTAGCCGATAGGCACATGTCTCGGGCATCCATGGCAGTGAGCCGGCGAGCTCGGGGGTGAGTGTGAGACAGGTGGGAACAAGCACCGACCGTTCAGTATAGCGCGTGCAGCGGCAGTGATAGATTTCCAGCAGTTCGCATACCAGGTTGGTATGGTAGAGGATACCAGTATCCTCATCCTCGAACTTGATCAGGCAGCACTTGGCGCAGCCGTCACAAAGGCTTTCCCATTCTTCGCGGGAGAGCTCAGTCAGTTTCTTGGTTTTCCAGAAAGGCTGCATGAATTTGTTATAACATGAATTAACAGCAAGGGGCTGGAAAAAGCCCACGAAAAAGCGAAAAAAATTGGTTGGGTATGTCTTATTCTTGATAACATAGGTCTATAATAAACATATGTAATCAAAGGAGGTTTTCTATGGATCAAAATGCACCGTTAACACCGGCACCGATCGAAGAAAAACAAAAGTTCACCCTGGCACCTGTCATCAGTTTGCTGACGGGTTTGCTGGCGCATATTATCTTAACTTATTCTTTCTTTGCGCAGATGAAAGTATGGGTTGGCGCACTCCTGGGATTTTTGAGCGCGCTGGTGGCGGTCATTTCAGGAGCACGAGCGAAAAAGGCTGCCCCCAAATCCACGGCAGGCAAGATTGGGCGCTTTTTGGGATGGCTGTACATCATCGGGGCAATCCTTTTGGTTATTCTATTTATTGTGGGAATCGTGTTGGGAGTCTCTTTGCTTTCCGGGATTTTCAGGAAATAAGAATTATCGGGCAATTAATTCACCTTGTTGATGGAGAACGGTATGCTTCTTTGTGTTGACATCGGCAATACCAACATTAAGCTGGGTCTTTACCGTGGAGATACGCTCGTCTCACGCTGGCGTATCTTCACTGACCCCGCGAAACTGGCTGACGAATACGGCGTGATGCTTCTTTCGCTTTTTGCCAGTGAGAACATCCGCAAGGAAGAGATTGACGGATGTGTCATCTCCTCGGTAGTGCCCGACCTGACCCTGGCATTCAGCGAGCTGGTGCACCGCCATTTGGGCATTGAACCGGTGATCGTGGGCAATGTGAAGCACCCGGTGATTCATATCAATGCCAGCAACCCAAAAGAGGTGGGTCCGGACCTGATCGCCAATGCGGTGGGGGCGGTAAGCATTTTCGGAGCCCCCGTGATCGTTATTGGCTTTGGCACAGCCACCACCTTCTCTGCGGTCTCCGCCGGAGGGTCGTTGGAAGGAGTTTCCATTGCGCCAGGGGTTGGCACGGGAGCACAATCACTCTTTGCGTCAGGCGCCATGCTGCCGGATGTTGAACTGGTGGCGCCGGAACACGCAATCGGTAAAAACACCATCCTGGCTCTGCAATCGGGCGTTGTATACGGCGCAGCAGGTATGGTGGAAGGACTAGTGGCGCGCATCAAAAAGGAACTGGGCGGCAACGTTAAAGTGGTCGCTACCGGCGGCTGGGCAAAATTGATCAATCAACACGTCACCTGCATCGATGCGGTGGAACCGGAGCTCACCCTTCTTGGACTGCGCATCATCTACGAAAAGAATCGCGAGTGATTTTTTTACGATTCCCTTCGTTTAGGTAACCATGAAACGCAGGTTCATCGCACGGGCTAACCAATGGATAGGGAAGATCAACCAACCCTGGTGGATGGTGATGGCTTCCGTGCTAATCATTGGAATTGGTTTGCTCGACTATATCAGCGGATACGAACTGGCGTTCTCCCTTTTTTACCTACTCCCGATTATGATCGTGACCTGGTTTGTCGGCAGGCGGGTGGGTCTGCTTTTTTCTCTCCTAGCTTCCCTGTTCTGGTTCTCAGCGGATTATTTTTCAGGACACGATTACTCAAACCCCATATTTTATTTTTGGAACACTGCGATCAGGCTGGCGTTTTTTGTGATCGTGGTGCTGCTGCTTTCAGCGCTGCAAAATGCGCTTGAGAACGAGAAAGCCCTGGCGCGAATTGATCGATTAACGGGGGCTACGAATGGAGATTTCTTCTATTTTATTCTTCAATCGGAAATCGATCTCCAGCAGCGATATAAGGGTGTTTTCACATTAGCTTACCTGGACTTGGATAATTTCAAGCAGGTCAATGACGATTATGGTCACCTTGCGGGCGACCAGCTGCTAAAGCAAGTAGTCTACACAATCCGCAGCAGCACAAGGAGGACCGATATTGTAGCCAGGATGGGCGGGGATGAGTTTAGCATCCTCCTGCGGAAGACAGACATCGAAGACGCGCGCGTTGTGATATCGCGCATTCAACAGGGCTTGCTTTCGGAAATGCAAAAGAATCACTTGCCGGTGACCTTTTCAATGGGGGTGGTTACATATCGCTCTCCTGTAAAAACAACCGATGAACTGATCAAAATGGCAGACGACCTTATGTATGAAATTAAACGTTCTGGAAAGAATAACGTTAAGTTCCAGGTTTACCCATCGTAAAAAATAATCCCTCAAAACAACCCCCTAGGTTTTGCCCGGGGGGATTTTTTCTAATTGATCTTAAGGACTTCTCTCAAACGTGGCTCATCGAAATCTACGATGATGGTGCCATCAATCTCAAAGGTGGGCGTGGTGCGGTTGCCGTTTGCCCATTTTTCCACCTGTTCGGCTGCGCCGGGGGTGGTGGTGATATCCACCTCGGTGTAAGGCAGTTTATGCTCTGCCAGCCAGGCGCGCGCACGTTTGCAATCACCGCACCACCTGGTGCAGTACATCACAATACCGCCGTGGGGCAGGGCTGCAGGCTGAGGTTTGGCTTCTTCTGGTCGGTTGCGTACACTTGGATCCACCTCGCGGATGACGCGGCGCAGCTCCTCGTTGGAAGGCTGATCATCAATATTGTGAATATCAATATATCGGATGATCCCAAATTTATCGATGACGATGAGAGCGCGTTCAGTATAGCCCTCATTGCGCAGTAGACCATAACGCTGGGCTACCCCGCCGTGAGGCCAGAAGTCGCTGAGCAGGGGGTAATGGATGCCGCCGAGGCTTTCGGCCCATGCTTTCAGACAATCAGTTGAATCAACGCTGATACCCAGAACCTGGGTGTCCA
The DNA here is from genome assembly GCA_964428125.1 of uncultured Anaerolinea sp. Taxonomy (GTDB): domain Bacteria; phylum Chloroflexota; class Anaerolineae; order Anaerolineales; family Anaerolineaceae; genus UBA6107. Next base: position 237,168 of record CAYRXB010000003.1, on the reverse strand, counting down.
ATCCCGCGAACTTGGCAGTTTCTGCCTCGTAGAGCGGGATCTGCTGCGTTCATATCGGCGTCCAGGCAAGGGGAAAGAATGCCAGCACCACATTCTTACCGCGCAAGTCCGAAAGAGTGACGGGTTTACCGAGGTGTGAAGGGAGGGTGAAATCCGGCGCGGGTGCGCCGATGGAAATAGACATAGGAAAATCTCCTTTCGAGAAATTGTAACCGATAAAATTGGCACTTAAAAAAATTAGGGGCATGGTTTACGACACATGACAACAAAATAGGTGAGTAATGTCTCTATTGAACAACTGGGAAGCGGGATTAGAATGATGCCAAAGAGAAAGGAATACCTATGGAATTTCCAGTGTTTACCAGCGTGCATCTGGTCAAAGGGGAAGACCTCAATCATCACGGCACCCTTTACGCAGGGAGAACTGCCGAGTGGTTTGTTGAAAGCGGTTTCATCGCAGCCGCTTCGATGACTAAGCCCGAAAATATCGTATGCCTCAAGATTCATGGTATGACGTTCAGCCGCCCGATCCGCAAAGGCGAATTACCAGTGTTCACCAGCCGCATTGCATTGACGGGTGAGACGAAAATCGTCAGCCTCATCGAGGTGCGTGTACTGGGCAAACTGGCGGTACGAGGATTTATCACTTTCATCCATGTTGACCTAGAGGGCAAGTCGCTTCCACATGGGCTCGATTTTGTGCCACACACCGAGGAAGAAAAAGCGATCTACGAAGAAGCCAAGGCATTATCCTGAGTAGAAATTTGATAGAAAAACACGGCTGATCCCCTGAGCCGTGTTTTGGTTTTAAGATGAATTGCTATTTGGCTTGTCTGCTGTCGTTGATGGCTTTCGTTAACGCTGCCGTCAGCGCTTCTGCCTGGTCAGCTGTGAGATAAAGGTTGTTCTCATCGTGCCGGAAAATTTTTTCCTCTTCCTTGCAGGATTCGGTGATCTTGACACAGATGTTATCCTTGTATCCGCAATCACTTTTATCGAAAAAGATCTCCACTTCCAGGCTGTCATCCAAAAGGTAAACAGGTTCCATGGCTCACCTCTTACGATAGTATAAATGATTTAGAGTGGTTTTTCAATTTTATGGGCGGGGACGGCTTTTTGAATTTCTAAACTCAGCATAATGAACATGATTAACAATGACCAATTTAGAAATTCCAATTCGATCAACATGCTAAGCGAGACGTTGCTCATCACGATGAAGATGATTCCGATCAGCGGGAAAAAAGAAAGCCCCGTTTTGTTCTTGCCAGCAAATTTTCCAGTAGAAAATAGCGCATAACCGATTATTAAAAGCATCAGCAATGAGCCTGCCAGCCCAAGGTGGATTTGAATGTCCATCAAGCCGTTATCGCCAATAAGGACGGGATATCCCCAGGAGAGCTGGTTCTGCAATCCAACCCGAACTGGCTCAAAAGTCCAAAAAGCGCCATACCCAAATCCAAAGAATAACCGCTTGCTGATGAATTCCTCATAAATCAACTTCCACAACGGAATTCGACCGGTTAGAGAAGTGTTGCGCCCGACCAGACCGAATATGAAGTCAAGATTGGTGAAAACGAGGACCAGTGAGACCAGGGAAACGATGACCAAAGCAATATAATGCCAATTTTTGAGATATACCCTGATCTTTGTCCAGACAAAAATTAGAAATGAGATACCGATCAGTAGTGCAAGAGTGAGAATGCCCGCACCTGAATGGCTGCCAAAGACCAGCCCAACTGATGCAATAAATCCAATTCCGTTCAGAACAGCAAGTTGGAATTGCCGTTTGCTCGGGAAAAGAAGATTGAACAAATAGACAACCGCTGCCATAGCCATGAAACTGCCCAGGTAGTTGCGATGCCAGAAGATTCCACGCCATGCCCCGTAATAGGGTTTGAAATCCATAGTTCCCATGGAGGGCAGCAAAAAGACCAGCAAATAACAGAACACAATCAACACACCGAAATAAATACCCAGCAGGTTAAGGCTGGAATGGAGGTCTTTTTTAAAGAAAATAAATACTGCTGCAAATGACGAAAAAACCAGGACGGCACATCGTTCAAGCGTGACCATAGGAGCTGCTGACCATGAGGTGGAGATCAATGCCAGGGCAAGGAGGGGGAGCAGGACCCATAATTTTTTCCATGCGGAAAAATAACCCTTCCATTCTTTTTTAGCGGTTAATTCCCAGAGGATCAAGAGAATCAGTATCACCCAAAGGTCAACTTCAGTGAGGGAATTATCAGTGCAGGTGAGGTTGACTCCGGTGATGGGAGTGATGCAGTTTGCTCCTCGTAATACGGAGATTGGCAATAATCGCAGAATTATCAACCACCCGAATAGCAAATAAATGACGATAGTGCGAACCATCGACACATTGAATTTTTGGCTGTGCACTAAAACGCTCCTTTACCAATTATCACCACCCACAAGGTGCGGATGATAATCTGCAGATCCAGCCAGATAGAATAATTCTGTACATAGTAGATGTCATCCTGGGTGTTGAGGTGAAGCATCTTTTCGGAGCGCCCCGTGACCTGCCACCAACCGGTGATGCCGGGTAGCACAGTCAGTCGTTTGCGCTGCCAGCGCTCGTATTTTTCCACCAGGTGCGGCAGCTCGGGGCGCGGGCCCACCACTGACATTTCGCCGGCGAGCACATTGAAGAACTGGGGCAGCTCATCCAGGCTGAGCCGGCGCAGCACCCGGCCCAGCTTTGTCACACGCGGATCATCCCGCTTTTTATGCGGGAGTACATCGCCATTTTCATCGGTATCCTCTTCCCATTGTTCAGCATTCTTCACCATGGTGCGGAATTTATGAACCTTGAAGATCTTGCCGTTCTGCCCAACCCGTTCCTGGTGAAAGAAAACCGGAAAGCCGTCGAAAATTGCCACAAGCAATGCAGTGATCAAAGTTAAAGGCAGGATGATAACCATAGCCAACAGGGTGAAACCGATATCGAACATACGCTTGATGAGTTGATCGAATTCACTCAGCGCCAGAGCGCGCAGGTCGAGCATGGGGATGCCGAAAAAATCCTCCACGCGGGTATCGGCAAAGGTCAGATCCAGGAAATCCAGCCCCACCCAGATGTTTACCGGCAGATCATCCAACGTGGCAAGTAATTCATCAATCTTGTGGATAGCTACCGCTGGGATGGAGATGACCAAATCAGTGATCTGCTCATTGATGAGCGCCTGGCGGATGGTGTAGATCTGCAGCCTGGTATAGGCGGATTTTTCTTTGTCATATGGGTAGGCGAACCTGACGGACTGGAACAATGCCGGCATGTTCTTCTCAAACTGATCGAGCATTTTGTGCCCGGAGGCAGCCTCGCCTATGATGAGAACGCGCTTGCTGGTGTTTAGCGCTTGCTGGTTGAGGCGGAAGAACAGGCGCGCAGCCAAGCGCCAGACCAGGCAGAGGAGGAATGATAATGCAGCGAAGGAAAGGAAGAACGCGCGTGAGGTCTCACGGACGGTCAAATAAAGGATACCGGCGAGGCAGATGGTGGCAACCAGTGAACTGATGGTGAGCCCTGCCAGCTCATTGGAAACGCGCAGGTATTTTTTGCCGTCATAGAGCGAAGCAGCAGCATAGATGATTACCCAAATTAATGGAAAAAGAAAATAGAAAATCGGCGGCATCCAGGCAGCGGTGGGGATGGCGGCGATGAACGGCAGGTTGTTCATCAGCGGACGCAGCACCGTCATGGCTAGCAGCGAAAGCCCCACGAGCAGAAAATCGAGCGCCATGGAGAAAACTGCGAAACTGATGGAGAAACGACGCAACAAGGGTTATTCTCCTTTTTCTTTTTTCCCGAACCAATAACGGATTTGTTCCAACAAGCTTAGTATAACAAAACGCGGGTTATGGTAGAGATACCTTTTCCATAACCTTGCGGGTTCATGCGTAAAACGGAAAAACCATTCCAGCCCGGCTTTTTGCATCCACAAGGGTGCCTGTTTGAGCGTGCCGGCATGAAAATCGAATGCCGCTCCGACACCGATCATAACGGCATGAACGCGGCCGCGGTGGTCGTACATCCACTGCTCCTGTTTTGGGCATCCCAACCCGATGAACAGGATTTGTGCTCCGGAGGCTTCCACCTGGCGAACAAGTGCGGCATCCTCTTCAGCTGAAATTCCCGTGAACGGGGGACTGATGGCGCAAGTGATTCTCAACTTTGGGAAGCGCTCCTGCATTCGCCGGATAAGTTCAGCCAGCACTTCTTTCCTGCCGCCGATGAACCCGACCGGGAGCCCATTTTCGGCTGCTGCTTCGAGAAGCTTAATCATCAAAGTTGGGCCGTAGACCCTCTCCTGATCAGGGAATCCGCGGGAGCGCATGAGCCAAACCAGGGGCATGCCATCCGGGGTGACCAGGTCCGCGGAATTGACTATAATGCGGAAGGCATGGGAATCGTGGGCTTCCATAAGCATGTGCACATTAGCGCAGCATACGTAACGGCTTTCAGCGTTAGACGACCAAGCGAGGATCTGCGCCAAAGCTTCAGGGTAGGAGGTGGGGTGGATGTAAGAATTGAGGATATGGATATTCATATGATTCCTCAATTAAGGCTAATGGTCCAATTCAGAAATTGCCTGTTGATAAATGTCAATTAAGTGCAGGTAGTTTTGCTCTGGGGAATATTTTTGTTCATAAAATTTTCTAGCTTGTTTTCCCATTCTTTGTAATTCTAAAGGATTATCAATCAACCAGTTCACTTTTTCCTGTAGATCCTTTGAATCCCCTGGTTCAAAAAACAATCCAGTGTCATGGTCTCGGACTAATTCTTTCACGGCACCAATATTTGATGCTATGACTGGTTTACCACACGCATAAGCTTCAATAACAACTCTGCCAAATGTTTCATACAATTCGGTTGGAAATATCAGGAACTTTGCTTTTTGAATTATTTTTAATGTTTGATCAGGTTTTTTATGTCCAACGACCGTAATATTTTTCCTTCCCTGACAAAGGGTAATTAATGGGCCATCACCAACCATTATTAGGGGAATATTAGAAATATTTTCCCAGGCTTGTAATAAAGTAATAATCCCTTTCTCCTTTGATAATCTACCCACAAAAATAGCATATTGTCCTTCAATATTTTCAACTCCAGGATCCTCAACAAAGTTCCCTTTAACTGATATTATTGCTGGATTAATCCCCCCGTCTATTAATTTATTTTTTGCGAAATCGCTAATTGCAATAAGACGGGTAATTTGTGTGTTCCATGTTTTTCTCATTTTATGATAATTCTGCATTGCAGCTACAACACTAGATTGGATAATCGAGTGACGGTAACATTTGAACAATACCCCATAAATATTACAATTCCTTCGCGTACAAAGTTCGCAAGGCAATTGATTTCTTGAATATAACCCATTGAGGCAAAACAAACGATAATTTCTTACGCTAAATACAACTGGAATTTTTCCTTTATTGCTGGCATAGAAAACTGATGGGGAAATTAACGGAAAAAAGTTTTGGACATGTATTAAATCAATTTTATTGTTTCGGATAATTTTGATTATATCGTTATACGTTTTCGTAGACCATAAGGTATCTTTAACTAATGCGGTTTTTTGTATTACTGAAAGATTGTCTATTTCATTATTAAATCGTTCATAACAAATCACTTCATGGTTGTTTTGTCGAAGCAATAAAGTTTCAGCTTTGAACGAAATATCTTCTCCACCTAATTGTTGATAATGATTATGAACCATTAATATTTTCATTTATTTAGCGATGCTCAAATATTCGATTAATTTAGTCGCAAATATTTTATGAGAGAAATTATTAATAACTTTAGCTTTTCCTTTTACAGCCATTTGACTCATTATTTGTGGATTTTTTAACAAAAGCAAAACTGCATCTGCAATTTTGCTTGGAATTGGTTCTACACATAAGCCGTCGATGCCATTATCAATAATCTCAGGTGCTGCTCCTTTGTTGCTTGCAATAATCGGCAAACCATTTGCCCATGCCTCCAAGAATACAATACCAAAACCTTCTTTGGTAGAAGGTAGCACAAACAAATTTGACTGGCTAAGAATTCGATACTTCTCTTCATCATTAATCGCGCCAAAAAATCTAACCGCATTTTGTAAATTTAATGTATTAACCAAGATCTGTAATTCGGGACGCCAATCTCCTTCACCAATTATGTAATATTTCAAATTTGGATATTCAGCAAGTATCATCGGCAGCGAGTAAATAACTTTTTCAATATTCTTATGTTTGGATTGCTTTGATAATCTACTTACAGAAACGATGATTGGTTTGCTTGTTAACTTATTTTTCTTTTCAATCATCGAGTCTTGGATATTGATGTCTATCGAATTACCAATAATATAGAATTTGTTCCTAGATATGTGAAAAGATTCGCTCATTGTCTTGGCTGAATAATCACTTACGGAAAGTATCTGATCATAGGAAAATTTATAAAACCAATTTGGTATTAATTTCGGTTTTTTCCACGCTTCAATCCCGTGAATGAATAATATACTTTTAGATTTTGGTAAGAGCAATTTCGTAAAAAAAGCTAGGGGGGTAAATAATATATGTCCATAAAGTAAGAGATTGGGTTTTTGTTTGATTAATTCATTTAAAAATCCAAAAAATGCCCCGAACTTTTTTGATGAATAACCTTTGAAATGAATCCATTTTATAGGTGGAGGTTGTTCAGTTTGGTCTCTTAATGAGATAACAGATAAGTTACCTAACTTTGTTTCTTCAATTGTCTCTGATAATACGCGTAAAACTCTTTGATTGAATCTTTCAATTCCACCCTCAGGGTGATAAATTCCTAAGGCCAGGAATAGAATTTTCATCTCACAATTCCTCTAATGAGCAAATTCTTTGTAGGTATTTTGGGACGAGAGGAATCTTCGGCAATAAAAACTAAGAAATGTAAAAACCGCATGTAGTACTCTCTCACTCTTCCTATGAGAGTCGCCGCATTCCATGAAGGCTTTAAGGTAATATCTTCTATCGAAAAGCCAGCCATTAACATTAAATCGATAATAGATTTTTCTGTAAAACCAATCTCGTGTGACAGATCACTATATCGATGAAACAACCCAAATAGCGAACCCATATTGGGAGTTTGGATAACAATAGAACCACCCGGGTTGACTAGTTTTACGATTGACTCGAGGAAAACAAGTATTTTTTCTTTAGGCAAATGTTCTAAAAAATCGATAACAAAAACTTGATCAAATTGATTATCAGGATAAAGTTTCTTAATTTCGAGGGCATCACCTTGAAGAACAAAATCTAAGCCCAGGTGATGACAAATAGACACGTTTTCTTGTGAATAATCAAACCCCGCAAGGTTTTGATACCCATTCTCCCTCAGAAAAGTAAGTAATGATCCCTCTCCGCAAGCAATGTCCAGAATTCCAACACTTTTTGATTTTGGTAACCACGGACCTATAGTCCTGGTTATAGATCTAAATAGCTTTTTCTTAAATCCGGGATTTTCCAGAGTACTTCGTCTACGGAAAGAATTGTATTTTTCCATTAACTTCTTATTCGTGTAATTCATTTTTCTCGATTCCATTAGAAACGAAGACATAAGTTAAGAAAGATGCTAAATACCCAACACATGCTCCTATGCTTAATCCTAAAATCCCTAAAAAGTGACTAAATATAAATGAGGCTATTACTGTTATCAAAGCCCAAACAACAGCTGTTATTAATAATCCTTTAGGCTTTTGGGTCACCCTAATTTCTATTGCTGGTCTTATTGTTAATGCCATAAAAATTGGTAGTAAACCCCATAATGGTATGAGGTTCACGTAATTGTGATAAATTCCATTGTATATCAATAATTCTAATCTCCCAGAGAAAAAGATTAATATTACTTCGTAAAGCAATGCAATTGCTGTAATACCTAATGTTATTTGCCTTGTTCTTTGTCTAATCATTTTTACATTTCTAGCAGAATACTCTTTTGATAAAGTAGGTAGGGCAATTGCGGTGATAGTGGAAATTGACATCGACATTGGTAATATGAAATTTTGGATAGCTTTAATTACACCTGCCGATTCAGTATCAATAAATATTCCAGCAAAATAGATAGGAACTTGACCAGCGATAAACATTATGATTCCTGTGAGTAACATCCATTTCCCATATTCCCAGTTTTGGAATAGGATAACCCTAAATATTAGCTTGTGATCCTGAGTTTTGGGTTTATTGATAATGAAGAAAGTGATTAAAGTTGCTAGAACACTTGCTAAACACATCAATCCAAATGAAATTTGGGTCGACAATATCTTGTTGTGGAAAAATACCCATAAGCAGAAAATCAAGATCATTCCATAGATTGTGCTAAATAATACAGATAAAATAGGTCTATTTAGTACATAGAATATTCTTCTTATTAGCCATGGTAACTGTATAACAGGAGCTAATATTCCTAAAAGCAGGATGCTCCATCCTAACCCCGAATTTCCAATAAGAAAAAAAATTCCTCCAACTATACCAAGAAGAATTATTCCTACTACCCCAAACAAAAGAAAATGTATTTTTATTTGTTCTCGAATGTAGCCGTGGATAGTTTTACTGAAAGAAGCAGTACCGATCACACTCATTGGTTCAAGAACTAATCCATTTTGTAATTGGTAAAACAAATTTAGAAATGTGGCTGCAAACGCAAATAAACCGAATTCGGTAATTGCCATCCATCTTGCCAGCAGGATATTCAATATGAAATTTGTACCCGAAAAAAGGAATTGGTCTACAACTCCCAAACCACCTTTAATTATAAAATGGTGATTTTTTGAATTGAAGGTAGAGAGTTTTTCCATTTAGCCTAATATTCAGTGGAGTGATAGAGTTGATGAAAAGTTATGATCAAGACCTATTTCAAGGGAAACTTTTAACTGAAAGGTTTTACTGATTGAAATCATTCCAGTTACCCTCCATTTTACTGATAATGAATTTTACTTTATTTGGGGGAGAGAAATGTAAATCAAAAAGGTTGAAGTTATTGCAGTATCTTCCCCATCTCCAGCGGGATTCCCTTTTCGGGAGTGAGCACCAGTTCGATCGCCTGCTGCTCGCAGTGCGACACGCATACCCCGCAGCCCATGCACTTGTCATAGTCAACCCGGTTCAAGCCATCCACGATGGACAATGCTCCGAACTGGCAATAGGAATTACACTCGGCGCAGCCGAGGCAGGTTTCTTCATTCACATGCGCCACGTAACCTGAGGAGGCAAGCATGGGGGTGCCGTGTTTGTGAGCCTGGATGGCGCCGCAGCAGCACGAGCAGCAATTGCAGATGGCGTAAAAACGCTCCAACACAGCCTCTTTGAAAAAGGCATGATGCACATGCCCACGTTCGTCCTCAGCTTTAAGGATCTCAATGGCTTCGGCGCTGGTGATGGCGCGGGATTTTTTCGGGTGGTGCTCAAGGGTGAAACTTGCGAACGGTTCTCCCACGATCAGGCACACATCCACTGGCTCGCAGTGATGTTCACGGCTCACCCGGCAGGGACAATCCAGCGCAACAATGTGATCAGGTTGATCCAACACGATGGAGCGGGCAAGCTGATAGGGGATCACCTTCTCCAGGTCCGGCACGCGGATGTTCTCTTTAACCGACACCAGCTCAGTGGCAGTTGTGAGGGGGACCACTTTGCCGTGGTAGGTATCCGGAAAAGAGATTTGACCGGGCTTGCGGGGGCGGGGAGGGAAGATGCGATTGAAAAATGAGATCACTTTATCTGCTGCCCTGCCCAGTTTGTTGGCTCCGGTGCCTGTGCCGATATACAGGTAAGGGTAACTCATATAAAAAAGGCCATGGAGTTTTTCAACCAGAGGATAGCCCTCAATTTCGTTGGCTCTTTTCCAAAATTCGCGGGTGGATTTTTTGATCATTGCAGCACCTCTTTGTTAGGAATAACCACTTTTTTACCGCGGAGTTACTGCGTGGCGAGAAATCAATCTGAAAAGGTTAGCCTAAAAAGCCGCGCGTATCTCTCCGATCTCGATATGACGCCAGTTGTAGAGCGGGCGTGCGGCAAAGGAGGCGAGTGCTTTTACCTGTCCCTCATCCAAAGCACCTAGACGCCGCAGCATTTCGATAGCCGCCACCGGGCGGGCGCGTTCGGGTTTGGATTGGTCGCCATCGGCGATCTTGAGGGTGATGCCATAAGCCGGGCTGCCCTCTCCGCAGGCACCGGGGAGCAGTGCCAGCGCCTGGTAGCCTTCAGCGCCGCCTTTGGAGAGTATCTTGCCTTTGCCAACAGTCATCAGTGCGGTATCGAACCCGGTTGGACCTGCCACCATGTTCGGGTAGGTGGTCATGGCTGCAAAGATGCGCCGCAGGGCAGAGCGCCTAGGCTCGGGCAGGCTGGAGGAATCCGCCAGCAAAGCAAAAGCATGGGCGGCGTTCACCAATGGGATGGCGAAAACGGGCGCTGAACAACCGTCCGTTCCCAGCAGGATGTCTTTCACGGGCACCCCGGTCATCTCGGAAAAAGTTTGGAGGATGATCTGCTGCACCGGGTGCGTGGGGTTAATATAATCCGCGGCGGTGAACCCTTCAAGGCACGCCTGCGCCAACATGCCACTGTGTTTACCGGAGCAGTTGTGCCGCAGTGGGGTATTTTCCTCATGGTTGAGCAGCATGCGGTTGGCAGTGGTGCTATCTGCCGGGGTGTGCATCCCGCATAACAGGTCTTCCGCGCCCACGCCAACCTTGCGCTGCAGGCTGCTGACCACGCGCACGTGGTCATCCGTGCCATGGTGCGAAGCGCACATCACCGCCAGTTCTTCCTCTGTCAGACCAAAATGCTCCATGCCGCCGCGTTCGACGAGGGGCAGCGCTTGGAAGGGTTTGGAGGACGAACGCAGGAATGACACCGTGGAGGGGTCGCCGCGGCTAAAGATCACCGTGCCGGAAGCGTCGCAGACGACCAGCGCGCCATAATGGATACTTTCAACGATGGGACCTCGGGTGAGTTCGACCAGGGGAACAAAATTGGATTTGCTCAAGTTGACCTGCCAATGGGTGAGATGAACACGCTCTCATTTTACCCCGATTGAGTAACTAGCAATCCAAAAATTCAATAAAAACCTAAACCAAAAATAAACAACTTAACATGCCTGTTCCGGTATTATCCAATCAACTTATTAAGGAGATTACGTATGGATATCAAAAATAACGGCAGTAGCACAACACGCAGGAACTGGTATCTGGATGCGGTTTTATTCCTTGGTATGGTCATTGCCTCCATTTCCGGAATCTATTTTCTGATCTTCCCGGATGGTGGGTATATGGGCGGCAGGAATCCCTATTATGGAATTCAGATCATTTTTGATCGAGCTGGCTGGGAGTGGATCCATACCTGGTTGAGCGTAGGATTTGTGGCGGTCGCACTGCTTCACCTCATCCTTCATTGGAAATGGGTAGTGAGTACCACCAAACGTGTTTTCCGCAGTGTCGTCGGCAAGCAAAAGACGACCATGAGCGCTGGTGCATGGAAGAACATCATTGTTGATGGTGTCATCGCGGTAAGTTTTATCATCTCGGCAGTCTCCGGAATCTACTTCATTTTTGTTGGTGAAAGCCATGGTGGATTGACCCCCGATCCGATGTTTCTCTTCTCCCGCACAGCCTGGGAGCTGGTTCACCTCTGGTCTTCAGTGTTGTTCATTAGCAGTTTCATCCTCCACTTTGCCATTCACTGGGGCTGGGTGACCAAGGTAACCCGCAAGATCTTCATAGGGAAGAAAAGCAAGATGTTAGAACAAACAAAAGAATCAGTTGTACTGGTAAATCAACTTTAGAAATATAAGGAGAAAAAATGTTAAAGAAAATTTTAGGAATTGGTATGCTCGTAGTTGTTATTGGTGCGCTGGCATTCGGCGCTGTAAAGGTCACCCTGGCGGCCTTCGATGGTGAAGAATCGACTACCGTAGATCGCGCTGGTACAGGGAATGGATACGGGAACGGGGGCGAAGGTTATGGTATTGCAGATGGCAGCGGTACTGGTGTTGCTGCCACGGATGGCACAGGTCTGCTTCATGATGTTGTAGCCACTCCCCTGGCGCTCCTCCCTGTAGGTGAGTTGAGCCAGGCTGAGATCGATAGTCTGCTCTTCATGTGGGAAGAGGAAAAAATGGCGCGTGATGTATATACCGCTTTCAGCACGATTTACACCAAGCCGTTGTTCAACAATATCGCTGCCAGCGAGCAGACCCACATGGATTCAGTGAAGGCTCTGTTGGACCGCTATGGTCTGGCAACCCCCAGTGACGGCACCGCCGGTGTCTTTGTCAACCCTGACCTGCAGGCGCTTTATACTCAACTGGTGGCGCAGGGGAAAGTATCGGAATTGGATGCAGTGAAAGCAGGGGCAGCCATCGAAGAGATTGATATCCTTGATCTCAAAGAACGGCTCCCCCAGACTGATCAGGCAGATATCCAGCAGGTCTTCAACAGCCTGCTCACCGGATCCTACAATCACCTGAATGCATTTGCAGCCAATTACTGGACCATCTCCGGCACTCCATATGTGCCGCAGTATATGAGCCAGGCTGACTATGACGCAGTGGTTACTTCAACGACTTTCGGGTCGCAGGGCGGCGGGCACGGCCAGGGCAACGGCAGACGCTAATTCGAATTTATCCAACTAACCGGAGCAGGGAATCCCCCTGCTCCTTTTATTTATTTACCTAATAGAGGCACGGAGGTTCACATGAATTCCGTGTCCCCTTGTGGGATGAACCTCCTCTGCGAGCATTAATCACCCCATTTAATATTAAAGATTAGAGTATATTAATAATACTTGAATACTGTGTAATACATAGTATAATGAGGCTATGAAAACACAAGAAAGCAATGAGCAGGTTGTCAGTCTTTCACAGGAATTGAGGCGCGGTGTCCTGCCCCTGGCGGTCCTCAGTCTGTTGAAAGAAAAGAAATACGGGTACGCCCTGATCGGCGACCTGGCGGAAGCCGGCATCGAGATTGACCAGGGAACGCTTTACCCAATGCTGCGCAGGCTCGAAGCTCAATCACTCCTTGAAAGTTCCTGGGTCCTCGAGGAGCCGCGGCCGCGCAGGTACTACGTCATCAGTGAACAGGGCAGCAGGATGGTGGAAGTGCTTTCAGGGGAGTGGAAGAAACTGAACCAACTCATGGAAAAACTATTGGGGGAAAACCCCGCCTAATTGGAGGAAAAAATGAACTTGATCGACCGCTATTTACATGAAGTACGCCGTTACCTGCCCGGCAAGAATCGTGAGGATATCCTGGCAGAGATCCGCTCGCACCTGACGGACACGCTGGAAGAGCGGGTGAAGGGTGAACCAACCGAAGAGGATATGGCTGCGCTGTTGAAAGAAATGGGATCACCCCGCACACTGGCAGCCTCCTATCCCGGCGGCGAGCAGTACCTGGTTGGACCGCAGCTTTATCCCTTCTTCAGCATGGTGGCGGGCATTGTGTTGGCGGCTGTGCTCGGCGCGCAATTGCTGGCGGTGGGTGTGGGCATCTGGATGGGCGAGGTCAAATTCAATTTCTGGGAAACATTTGCCCAGCTGGTGAACAGCATCCCTGCCTCTCTTGGCTGGGTGGTCATCGTCTTCATGATCCTGCAAAAACGCGGAGTACGCCCTCAGGTTGATGAAGCCGATTGGGATCCAAAAATGTTGCCAGTGATTGAAAACGAAGAAGAAATCAAAAAAGGCGAAAAGATCTTTGGGATCGCAGGCGGCAGCCTCATCCTGGCTCTTCTTGCAGCTTTCTCTGACAAGATTGGTATCGTCATCTTCCCAGGGGGAACGTTCTACCCCAATCCCGTGCTGCAGCAGCTCCTGCCCTGGGTATGCCTCTCCCTGCTGGGAAGTATCGCTTTGGATATCTACCTGCTCTGGCAGGGGCACTGGTCGATGGGCAGCCGTATCGCCCGCATCGGAGTGAATCTCATTTCGATCACCGTACTGGCGCTTTTAGTCCAGGGGCATACTGCCTGGCTAACCGCGCATGGCTCCAATGGATTTTTCATTACCCTGGAAAACCTCTCTCTAGCCACTCCTGAAAGCTTCCAGAACATGGGAATGGCAGCCTTCAACCTGGCATTCGTAGTTGCCCTGGTGGTGATCTCAATCGAAACTATTGTCCTGTTGGTAAAGCTTGTTCGTGAAATGGTGAAGAAGGAAGAGTTGCCAGTGATCACTGGATAACCACTCAATATAATCAGTAAACAATCAAGGCGCAGCGCGCCTTGATTGTTTTATATGTTAAACTGTAATTTCAATGAAAAACCAACGAACCCTTTCCGTACTACAGGTACTGCTCGCGGCATTCTTATTTGGCGCGAGCGCCCCGCTTGCCAAGCTGCTATTGGGAGACATCCAACCGGTCTTACTAGCAGGGTTGCTGTACCTGGGCAGCGGCATCGGGCTGGGGCTGCTGCACCTCGCTGCCAGGGTGAAAGCCAAACCCGAAATGGCAGAAGCCTCGCTGAAAGGGAAGGATTATGCGTGGCTGGCGGGGGCTGTACTGGCGGGCGGGATTGCTGCGCCCATCCTGTTACTGGTAAGCCTGCAAAAAACCCCGGCATCCACCGCATCGCTGTTGCTGAATTTCGAAGCAGTAGCCACTGCCCTCATTGCCTGGTTAATTTTCCGGGAAGCCATAGGAAGGCGTGCTTTGGCGGCGATCCTGCTTATCACCCTGGCGGGCATCCTCCTTTCGCTGGAACCTTCAGGCAAGTGGGGGTTTTCGCTTGGCGCCCTGGGCATCCTGGTTGCCTGCCTTTTCTGGGGGCTCGACAACAATTTTACGCGCAACATTTCCTCAAAGGACCCGGTGTTGATCACCCTGGTCAAAGGGCTGGCGGGAGGCACCTTCTCCATCCTGCTGGCACTCTCCCTGGGGAATTCATTTCCGGGCATTGGCACGTTGCTGGCAGCCCTGGTCCTGGGAAGCCTGAGTTACGGCGCCAGTATTGTCCTTTTCATCCGCGCCATGCGCGGCATGGGCGCGGCGCGCACCAGCGCTCTGTTCAATGTTTCCCCATTGGTGGGGGTGATCCTTTCGATCCTGCTGCTGCGTGACCAGCCTGGCTGGATGTTCTTTGTCACCATCCCGATCCTCGCTGTTGGGGCAGTCCTCTTGATGACCGAGTCGCATACCCATGCACACCTCCACCGGGCGGTGACCCACGAGCACGCGCACACCCACTCCGATGGGCATCACACCCACACTCATGACGACGTCGTTACCGGCAGTCATTCCCATCTTCATGAACATGCGGAAGTGACTCATGCACACGTGCACCTGCCGGATACTCATCACCGCCATGCACACTGAGCAAGTATGATCTCCATCAGCCTTAATGAAATACATCTCATACTTGGTGCAAAGACCATCTTCCGTGACCTCGATTGGGAGATCCAGCATGACCAGAAGATTGGCCTCATTGGTCCCAACGGTGCGGGCAAGTCCTCGCTATTTAAACTCATCATTGGTGAATATACGCCTGAAAAAGGGGGAGCCGTTACCCGTGCACGCGGGTTGAGTGTGGGCTACCTGGCACAAGAGCCGCTGCTTGACCCACTAATAACCGGCTTTAACGCCGCCCTGCAGGGCAATCCGCGAGTAGCAGAAGTGGCGCATCTCCTCGAGCAAGTGGATAACAGCCTTGGCACCCCCGAGGTCTTTGAGAATGAAAAAAGGCTGGCGCAGGCACTGGAACGACAGCATACGCTGTTGACCGAATACCGATCGCTGGGCGGCGACCAGTACCCGCAAAAGGTGCGTGAGGTGCTGCGCGGGCTGGGGCTCAAGGAAGGCGAGGAGGACAAGCCGATCAACACGCTCAGCGGCGGGCAGAAAAAGCTCATCGGGTTGGCGCAATTGTTATTGAGCAAACCGGATGTATTGCTACTGGACGAACCGGATAATCACCTTGATCTGGCAGGCAAACAATATCTTGAGCGATTTATTCAAAATTACCCCGGCGCGGTGGTTATCATCTCCCACGATCGCTACCTGCTGGACGCGGTGGTGACCCACATTGCTGAACTGGATGGCGGCAGGCTGACCACTTTCAGCGGGGATTACTCCTCATTTATTTTGGACAAGCAGCAGCGGCTGGCGAGGCAGGATGAGCTGTACCACGTGCAGCAGCGCCAGATCGCGCGCATCGAAACCGCCATCAAGCGTTACGCGCTGTGGGCAAAGACCTATGACAGCGAGAAGTTTGCCAAACGCGCCAAAGCCATCCAGAACCGTCTGGACCACATGGATAAGCTTGAGCGCCCCCTGTTGGAACGCCGGCGAATGGACTTGAAACTGCATGGCTGGCGCGGTTCGCAGAAGGTGCTGGAATTCAGGCACGTGGGCAAATCTTTTGGGCAGCGCAAAGTGCTGGAGAATGTAAGCTTCACCCTTCACCACGGCGAGCGCGTGGGGGTGATCGGACCCAACGGCGCGGGCAAGAGCATGCTGCTGCGTCTGGCATTAGGAACGCTGATCCCTGATTACGGCGAGGTCATTACTGGTCCGAGTGTGACCTGCGGGTATTACGCGCAGGAGCACGAAACCCTCGACCCGGAGCAGACGGTTCTGGATACGGTGCGCCTGGCGGGCAACATGAGCGAGAGCAGCGCGGTGGCGCTGCTGGGCCGGTACCTGTTTGATTACCGCATGTGTTCCCAAAAGGTGAAAGCCCTCAGCGGGGGTGAACGCAGCCGGCTGCAGCTATTGCTCGTGGTGCTCTCAAAAGCCAATTTCCTGCTGCTGGATGAACCGACCAACAACCTGGATATCGCTTCGGCGGAAGTGCTGGAGAGCGCGCTGGCGGAGTTCGACGGCACGGCGCTCATCATCTCGCATGACCGCTATTTCCTCGACCAGGTGGTGGACCGCCTCCTGGTGGTGCAGGATGGCAGCGTTGTCAGCCACCCCGGCGGCTACAGCGAATGGCTGACAAATGGGTAACTTGAACGAGATACCCCCAATTTTTATAAAGGGACTGCTTTTCGCTTGTATTTCCCTGGCGTAAATATTGCTCCAAAATAGACACCCAATAACACCAGGGCTGCGCCTGATAGTAAAACAGGGCTCAGCTTTTCATGGGTTAGCCAGGCAGAAGCTGTTACTGTGACAAAGGGAAGTAAGACAAATTGATAAGAATTGATCGAAGCAGACCATTGTTTTAAAACGAACAAAAACAGAATGAAAGCCACACAGGATCCTATGAGTATGAGATAAGCCAGGGCGAACCAGGAGGCAGAGCTTTTAGGTAAAAACCAGGCTTCTTTCCAAATCAAGCTCATCGCCATAAGTATTATTGCGCCTGTGATCATTCCGATTGCGTTCGTGCTGATCGGGTGATTCTTTGGGAAACTTTTGGCAATCACGCTGGATTCCGCGATGCATAATGATCCAAGTATCACTTCGATTAACGAAATAACTGGTACATTCTCCTGGATTTGTTCTCGAAAAACAATCGCAACTCCAGCCAGTGCTAAAAGCGCTCCCAGCAATGCGTTCCATCGAAAGTGTTCCTGTTTATGAAGTATGGCAAAAAGCAGCGTAAATAACGGAACAAGAGCCAGGATGACCTGTGTCATTCCGGGTTTTACCTTTTCCAAGCCCTGGTAAAGGAACGCATAACTTGCTCCAAAATTCAACGCGCCGTATAAAACAGCTCCCAATAAGCTTTTCCCTCTAGGAATCGGAAGCCTTAAGAGGAGCATCAGAATAAAAAGGATGGCACCGGCAGGCGCAAAACGGAGCGCGGCAGCCCAAAATGGCGGCAATTCCGCGATAACGTAGCGAACCCCGATCGCGTTAAATCCTATGAACAGAACTGAAAAAAGGAAAGCAGCCAGGGGCCAGTTGGCTGCTCGAGATTTCGTAATAGACCCTTCGGTTTCCATAAGAAACAACTCCCTTGTCGATATTTATAAAGACTATATCGACCTTATTAGTCGTAATATATCACCGGGTTTAAGAATTGTTAAGAGGGCAATTTGTCAATGTAAAGGAATGTAGCGGAAAAATCAGGATTTGAGAAAAGGGGTTATAAAAGGGCAGAATAATTTACCAGGCTGATATCCAATTCTCTCATCGATTCCTTAATGGCATTATCCTGTAATATGGCAAGTTCTTCCACGCGTTTGATGTTGTAATCTGAGATCAATTCCAGTTCGTGATCTGGGGCAGCCGGATGGCACATGAGCTCAAAAGTTTCATGTATGGGGTCAGCTGCGATGTCAGCGAGGATCGCTAGCAGATGTTCTTTTGTTGCGCCAGTGTCGAAAAAGTTGCCAATAAATCGATCGGTGGTCGGGGGGATGGGATGGGCAGTGTATGCTTCTATGTTGCGCATAGCCACTTCTACCAGCGGTTCGGGAAGATAATCAGCTGCATCCGTGGAGTCCGGTCCAAAAGGCTTACGGATGGCGCAGTGCAATTGCTCAGCCAGCCGGCACATGCGCTCGAATAGGGCGGGGGTGAAATAAGAGGAGTGATGGTGTGAATCCAGGTGGTCTGGATTTTTACCGTAATGGCGGATGAACTTTTCCACCTGGGCGTTCCATTCTGCCCACACCTGGTCGATATCTATGGTCTCAAGCCTGTCGCAGAATTTATCCAATTTGAGAAATTTTCCATCCGTATCAACAATTGTCGCCACCCGCTCTGCGGGCAGCACCGGCTTGCCAGTGGTAAGCACCAGGTGCACGCCTACCCCCAGATCCGGGCAGGTGCGCGCGGCAACGGTCAATTCTGCAGGTGCCAACGGACGGTTCATCATCGCCGAGGTGGAAGTGACGATGCCCTGCAGGTGCGCGCGGCGGATGCCCAGGCAGGTGCCGGGAGTGTGCCCGTAATCGTCCGCGTTAACAATCAGTCGTTTGGTCATTGTTTTTGTTCCCGGTTCAGTTTATCACGCCGTGACTTGGCAAGGTAGAGTAAAAAGAGCGCCGCGACAATACCGATCGCCCAGCCATAAGGAGGGAAAAAGGACTGCACCAGGTAAGCCACAATGCCGACGAAGGTAATGATAAGCACCCAGTCCAGCAGGGTCAGGTTTTTCAGGATAGCGGGGGTTTTCAAATATGGACTCCTATTGTAATAAGGTGCTCAATCCAGTTCAGGGTTGATCTTTTCACGGCGGCGTTTTGCCAGGTAGAGGATGCCAAATCCCCCCACCAGGCCGATATAAGCCCCAAAGAAAGCTGCCAGGAACCAATCCCACAGGCTGGTGCCAGTGATCAGGTCACTTTTTGAAGTCATCGGTTTTTCCTCCGTGTTTATTCAAGCTTAACATCCTTGTTAGCCACTTCATTGTCATCCACATAGCGGCGCGGCATGGCTAATGAAGACCAGCCTCCGGCTTCCTGCAGCACGAAGGGATCGGTGCCGTGGCGGGCAGCGGAGGTAGCCCAGTAATGCCGGCAATCGTGTGCTGAGAGATTTTCAATGCCCAGTTTCTGCCCCAGGAATTCCACCCGCCCGGTGATGGCGCGCTCGCTCATTCCGGCTGCCCCCAACTCCTCGTTCTTCAGGCTGCGGCGCAGGATCAAGCCGCTCAGGGGGGCATCACCCTTGTGGATATAAGCATCCAGGGCAGCCAGGGTATCGCGGGTGAGGTGATGCACCTGCTCCTTGTTCACCTTGGGGCGAAAAAATCGCAATTCGGCGGCGGCGGGGTTGAAATCCGCACGGGTGAGGGCAGCTACTTCTCCCACGCGCAGTCCGTGGTCCAGCAGCAGGCACAACAGCAGGCGGTCACGCCGTCCCTGCGGGGTATCCGGCTGGTCTTTAAGCGCAGCAGCCTGTTCGGGCATGAGCCTGATGGGCTCGGATTTTTTGTAGCCGATACGAACGCGTTCGCGCTTCTGGTCAATGCGCGTCTGCTCGCGGTAACTGTATCCCTGCACGGCGCGGATAAGAGCGTATTCCTGCGGCAGCAGCACCCCGGCTTGCATCGCCAGGCGTGAGTAAGTCTTGATCGTTGAAAGGTGTACATTAATGGTCTGGATGGCGTAGCCCTGGGTGAGCTGCCATTTGACGAAGGCTTCCACCAGCCCCCAGGTGATCGGGCGCCAGGCGGCAGGTTCATGGGAGAGATCGCCGGTGCGCAGTCCCATCACCGCCAGGAATTCACGGAATAGCATCAGGTCGGCATCCTGGCGGCGCAGGGTGTGTTCCGCGCGGCGCGAACGGTAATCCGCGAAGCGCGACGCGGCGGCTGCCTGGTTGGCGCGGTCACCCACCAGGGTGGCCAGTTCACCCGGCAGCAGCGGCTGGATGGCATCTGACGCAGCAGAAAATTCGGGTTTTGGAGACATCACTGTCATTGTAACTTAAATCAGGATACAAAAATCGACTGATAGAGAATCACACAGAGACACAGAGATCACAGGGAGAGTATTAATTGAGAAAACCAACCTCCTTGTGGAGAGGCTTATGCGGCGAGAAAGAAAATGCTTAAAGAATCACACAAGGTCGGGTATTTTTCTATTCGTTTTCAACTACTACGGCATACAATATAGAGAATGGAAAAGGAGTTGAAAATGGAACCTGTAAAATTTATCACCCTGCCGGCATTCCGTGTGATGGGAATGGAATACGTGGGCAATAACGCCAACCAGGAGATCAGCCAGCTGTGGCAGCAGTTCAACCAGCGCGCTGGTGAGCTGAAGGGTGAGGGAAAATGCGCCTATGGGGTGTGTTCCATGCTGCCTGGTTCCAAAGCGGGTTGGATGGAATATGTGGCAGGGCTGAAGGTGTCAAAGGATGTGGAGTGCCCACAGGGGATGGTGATCTTTGATGTGCCGGCGAACACTTATGCCGTGTTCGAGCATCACGGGTCAATGGCTGGGCTGCGCGCAACCTATGAGGGTATCATGGCGTGGTGGAAGCAGTCTGGCAGGCAGCCGGCGGGGAATTATGACATTGAAGTGTATGATGAGAAATTCCTCAACTTCACCCCTGAATCCGTTTTTTACATCTACGAACCGGTGAAATAAAACGAATCCCCCGAAAACGGGGGATTTTCTTATCCGCTGCCACGGGTGGAAAGCGCTCTCTCCCTAACCCGGATCGCGAACCTTTTGTAATACAGAAAACTGGAAAAAAAGAGCCCCCCACCGATAGCACTGTACAAAACAGCCAGATACGGCTTTGGGATGGGTGAATGTTTGAGCAGGATGCCGGCGGTCATCATTACCGCAATGATCACATAACCCGTCCATGCCTGGAAGGAAAAGAAACAGGCGGAAACGGAATAACGGTCAATGCGATCCATGTTTTTGCAGGCGACCCTTGAGAAACCGAACCGGTAGATGAGCAGTGAAATGCCAATGCCTGCCAGCCCCAGCAGTAGGGAGGGGATGCCCGGTTTGGCAAGCAGCCAGTTGACCGCGTAGGTGCCCAACAGGATGCCCACACCTGACCACATGATGCCTGCGACCAAGATCAGCCAGTGTTTGGGAACTGCCGGCTTTAGTTTTGAAAGAGTTGATGATTTTTTCAAGGTTCATCCTGCGGAATAATGTTTTGACTTCAAAAAAACCAGTATCATTAAGTGGTGTAACAACGAGCTTAATCGAATTGTGTCAGCAAATTTTCAGGTCAATAATATCACTTTCAGAAAGGTTCAGGAAAACAAACTGAAATGCGCTCAGAGCCAATGAGGATGGAATATTACTATTGCGTCCAACTGGAATCTTAAAAAATCCGATTTCCAAAAATTGCCACTTGTATTTTTAATTTCACATTTGTATAATCATCAATTATATTTCTTGTAAAAAATTCCGGGTCCTTACACATTCGTCGTAGTACCCGTTTCCAAATATAGTTTTACCGATAATTTGATCTTATTTTTAGTGGATATTCGCCGTTTGTTATTGTTTAATAAGGCAGAATGTCTATAATGAAAAAGCATTCAATAATTTAATACCAGGACCAATCACACCAATTTCGATGGAGCAGTCAATGACAGGCGGGTCTGGGGTAAAAACAAGTGAAACGATCCTTGAAGTAAAGGATCTCAAAACCTACTTCTACACGGAAGATGGTGTGGTAAAAGCCGTGGATGGAGTGGATTTTTCGGTTAATAAGGGGGAAGTGCTCGGGCTGGTAGGGGAATCTGGCTGCGGCAAGAGCGTGAGTTCCTTCTCCATCCTGCGCCTGGTCAGCCCGCCGGGGCGCATTACCAATGGAGAGATCATTTTTGAGGGCAAGGACATCCTCAAGCTATCCAAAGACGAAATGGTGAAGATGCGCGGGGATCGCATCTCGATGATCTTCCAGCAGCCGCAATCCAGCCTGAACCCGGTTTTTCGCGTGGGTGACCAGGTGGCGGAAGTGCTGATGACTCACAAGGGAATGAAAAAGAAAGAAGCCTGGAACCGGGCTGTGGAATTGCTGGGTCAAGTGGGCATCCCTGATCCTCAAAGGAAGGCGGAAGCATACCCGCATGAAATGTCCGGCGGGCAGGCGCAGCGTGTGATGATTGCCATGGCGCTGGCGCTCTCCCCCAGGCTGCTCATTGCAGATGAACCCACCACAGCGCTCGATGTAACCATCCAGGCGCAGATCCTCAGCCTCATCCAGGGGCTGCGCGAGAAGACCGATACCGCCGTCATCCTGATCACCCACGACCTGGGCATCATCGCTGAAATGGCGGATAGTGTGGCGGTAATGTACGCCGGCGAGATTGTGGAATACGCTGATGCGGCGCCGCTCTTTGCTCACCCGCTGCACCCTTACACGCAGGGTCTGCTGGGATCGATCCCGGTGCTGGGCAAGGTGGTGGACCGGCTGGAAGTGATCCCTGGCTTGGTGCCAAACCTGATCGATCTGCCGCCGGGCTGCCGTTTTGCACCACGCTGCAAACTGCGGGAAAAATTTGGATTAACCATCTGTGAACAAAGAAAACCCGAACTCGTTGAAGCCGAGGCTGGGCATACCGTGCGTTGCTGGTTGTACACCGACGCGGAAGGTCATTCCGCGCCGTTGAAAAAATAGAGGTAGCATGAGCGTCGTTGAACCTGCCGCAAGCAAAGCCGCCACATCAGACCTGATGGTGGTGAAAAACCTGAAGAAATTCTTCCCGGTAAAGACCGGAGTAATCCAGCGCGTCTCCGCCTGGGTGCAGGCTGTGGATGATGTTTCTTTCACCGTCCGCGAAGGGGAAACCCTCGGGCTGGTTGGGGAATCTGGCTGCGGCAAGACGACCATCGGGCGCACTGTGCTGCGCCTCACAGAACCGACCGCGGGAACCGTGGAGTTCGAGGGCAAGGACCTTTTCAAGCTCAAGGGTAATGACCTTAAAACCGCGCGCCGCGACCTGCAGATCATCTTCCAGGATCCTTATTCCTCGCTGGACCCCCGCGTGCAGATTGGCGATTCGGTGATGGAAGGGCTGGAGATCCACAAGCTGGGGCGCGACAGCAAGGAACGCTTTGCAATGGTCATTGATACATTACGCAAGGTGGGGTTGGAGGAATACCATGCCAGGCGTTACCCGCATGAATTTTCCGGCGGACAGCGCCAGCGCATTGGCATCGCCCGCGCGCTTGCCCTGCGCCCGCGTTTCATCGTCTGCGATGAGCCGGTTTCCGCCCTGGATGTGTCTATCCAATCGCAAGTGCTCAACATCCTCAAGGACCTGCAGGCGGAGTTCAAACTCACCTATCTGTTCATCGCGCACAATCTGGGAGTTGTGGAGCACATTTCCAACCGGGTGGCGGTAATGTACCTGGGCAAGATGGTGGAGCTGGCAGACCGCGACGAGCTCTTCCGCAACCCGCTGCACCCCTACACCAGGGCGCTTATGTCTGCCATTCCCATCCCCGACCCCACGCTCAAGAGGGAGCGCATCATCCTCAAGGGAGATGTACCCAGCCCGTTGAACCCCCCAAAAGGCTGCCGCTTCCATCCGCGCTGCCCGATCGCGGTGGCACAATGCGCTGTGGAAGAACCGGCGTTCATCGAAAAGACCCCCGGGCATTCTGTTGCTTGTTGGCTGGCATGAAGGACCACATGCCGTTAATGAGAAATCAAATAACCAGGTAACTAAAGGAGGTGAGGGAATCGATCATTCGGAATAAGGTTTTACGGAGTTTCAAAGATGAAACTCAAAGAGAGTTCAAAAAAAGGAGAAAAGGAATGAAAGCTCGAAAGATTTTTGGAATATTCAGTTTGTTTTTGGTGCTGACGATGGTACTGGCGGCGTGCGCCAAACCTACTGCAGCCCCGACCGTAGCGCCTACCAAAGCTCCCACAACGGCACCAACTGTGGCGAACCCGCTCAAGGTCACGCTGTCCTTCCGCGTGGTCGATCGTGCCTACCTGCCGTATCCTGACAAGGTAGCCCAGGAGATCCAGGCTCAGTTGGCTGAGGTTGGCATTGAAGTCACCCTCGAAGAGATGGAATCCGCCGCCTTCATCGATGCCACCTCCGCCGGGCAGAAACCGTTCTACCTGTTGGGTTGGAACGCCGACTATCCGGATGCGACCAACTTCTACGATTACCACTTTGGCAATGCCAACAACAAGCAGTTTGGCAACCTCTATCCCGATATGGTTGCCGAAATCCAGGCAGCTGCCCAGAGCTCTGACCCGGCTGTCCGCCAGGCTCATTATGACAAAGTGAACCAGATGCTCAAGGACGACCTGATGATGATCCCGGTTGCACACGGTGGTTCTTCAACTGCCTTCCAGGCGAATGTCACCGGCGCGCACTCCAGCCCGCTCGGCAACGAGCTCTTTTATGTGATGGGCAACGGCACCGATAAACTGGTCTGGATGCAGAACGGCGAACCCGCCGCCCTTTGGTGCTCTGATGAGACCGACGGCGAGACCCTGCGCGCCTGTGAACAGGTTTACGAACCCCTGTATTCCTTCAAGGTTGGCGGAAGCACCACTGAGCCCGCCCTGGCTGTTTCTGATGTAGTAAATGCAGACCTTACCGAGTACACTTTCACCCTGCGCGATGGCGTGAAATTCCACAATGGCGCTGACCTGGATGCCAACGATGTTGTGGCAACCTTCGCTGCCCAGTGGGATGCCAAGAGCCCGAACCATGTGGGACGCACCGGCACCTTTGAGTACTTTGGCGCCTTCTTCGGCTCCTTCCTCAATGCAGATGCCCAGGTTGCCCAGATGGTGACCAAGGACGGACTTGATTCCCTGACCGCTCCCGATTGCGCTTACGGTGGTGAGTTCAAATCCATCGAAGCCGTGGATGCCAAGACGGTCAAGTTCAGCCTGTGCTATCCTGATCCCGCCTTCCTGTCCAAAGTTGCGTTCTCTGTGTTTGCCATCCAAGACAAGGATTACCTGAATGCCAATAGCGGCGACTCTGTGAAGATGAGCGACAAACCCAATGGTACCGGCCCCTACAAGGTGGTAGCCTGGAACCGCGGCGACAGTGTGGTCTATGAAGCCTTCGATGGCTACTGGGGAACCAAGGCTGTCACCAAGAACCTCGTCTTCCGCTGGTCCGAGCAATCCGCGCAGCGCCTGCTTGAGCTCCAGGCTGGTACTGTCAACGGCATTGACAACCCGGGTCCGGATGATGTGGCGACAATTGAAGCTGATGCCAATCTCAAGCTCTACCCGCGCGATGGCTTCAACATCTTCTACATTGGTTTCAACAACACCATTCCGCCCTTTGACAATCCCGATGTGCGCCAGGCGATCACCTACGCCATCGACCGCCAGAGGATCGTGGATCAGTTCTACGCCACCGGCTCCAGCGTGGCTAACAGCTTCGTACCCGATTTCGTGGTACCCGGCGCCAGCCCGAGCGTGAAGTGGTGGGACTTTGACCAGGCGAAGGCGAAGGAATTCCTCGTCAAAGCCGGTTACACCGTTCCATAATCATTACTTTGCTTTGAATGGATGGGGCAGGATCTCCTGCCCCATCCAACCCCTGACCGAAGGAAAGATCTGAACTATGCCCCAATACATCGGCCGCCGCCTGCTCTTGCTGCTCCCCGTACTGCTTGGTGTGGTGCTCGTCACCTTTATCATCGTGCGCCTCATCCCGGGCGACCCGTGCGTGACCATGCTTGGGGAACGCGCCACGCCTGCAAAATGCGAAGCTTTCCTGGACCGATACGGGCTGAATGACAACATCTTTGTGCAATTTGGCAGGTACATTGCGAACCTTGCCAAAGGCGACCTGGGGGATTCCATCCGTTTCACCCGCCCGGTGAGCGATTTGCTTTCTGAGCGGCTGCCCATGACCATGGAATTGACAATGATGGCCATGCTCTTTTCCACAGTGGTGGGGGTGGGGCTGGGGGTGGTCTCCGCGCTCAAGCGCAACACCATCATTGATACCATCACCATGATCATTGCCAACATCGGCGTTTCCATGCCGGTCTTCTGGCTGGGATTGCTGTTGGCTTACGTGTTTGCTTTACTTTTGAAAGGCACTCCTTTTGTTCTGCCGCCTTCGGCTCGTTTCTCAGCCGGCATGGCGCTGCAGAACCTGGGTGTTTACTGGGGGTTGACGGACCTGACTGGATTTAAAAAATTCATCGTGGACTTGATGTCGAACACGGTGTTGATCAACGTAATTATTACCGGAAACTGGAAGATCTTTTGGGATTCCCTCAGACATCTCATCCTGCCGGCGGTGGCAGTGGGGACGATCCCCATGTCGATTATCGCGCGCATGACGCGCTCCAGCCTGCTGGAGGTAATCGGATTGGATTACATCCGCACGGCACGCGCCAAAGGGCTGGTGGAAGGCAAGGTCATCCGCAAGCACGCCTTCCGCAACGCGCTCATCCCCATCGTCACCATCATCGGCATCGAAACTGGAGGGCTGCTCTCCGGCGCGGTTCTGACGGAGACGGTGTTCACCCTGCCCGGCATGGGCACCGCCATGGTGGCGGCGATCCTGGCGCGTGATTACCCGGTGATACAGGGGTTCACCATTGTCATCGCGCTCATCTTCGTGCTGGTAAATCTTATCGTGGATATCTCGTATGCGTATCTCGATCCACGCATCCGGGTGGATTAGGCGGACAATATGGAAAACACAAGCGAAATCGCCAAACTCCCCACCAGCACGCGCCGCAGCCCCACGCGTGAAGCGCTGCGCCACCTGTGGAAACACAGTTCCGGCAAGGCGGGTATCTTCATCCTAACTTTCCTGGTGCTCATCGCCATCTTTGCCCCGGTGATCGCGCCTTACGACCCGACGCAGTTGTTGAAAAATGAGAAACGGCGCTCACCACCCTGCGTACATTTGCTGGGGTGCCCAGCAGACCAACCGGAGCATCTCTTTGGCATTGACGGCAACAGCCGCGACCTCTTCAGCCGCGTGATCTTCGGTTCGCGCCTGTCGCTGCAGGTGGGGCTGGCGACGATGACCTTTGCCATCCTCATCGGAACGCTCATCGGCGCTATTGCGGCATACGCGGGAGGCGTTGTGGATAACATCCTGATGCGCATCATGGACGTGCTGATGGCGTTCCCGAGCCTGCTGCTGGCGATTGCGATTGTGTCGGTGCTTGGAACTGGATTAATTAACGCACTGCTGGCGATTGGTATTGTGTCAATCCCTAGATTCGCGCGCCTGGTGCGCTCGACGGTATTATCTGTCAAAGAGCTGGAGTATGTGCAGGCTTCGCGCGCGCTGGGGGCCAACCCGATGCATATCCTGTTCAAACGTATCCTGCCCAACGCCATCACCCCGCTGATCGTGCAGGGCACGCTGGGCATTGCCACCGCTATTTTGGACGCCGCCGCGCTCTCCTTCCTCGGGCTGGGGGCGGAGCCTCCGCGCCCGGAGTGGGGGTTGATGCTCGGCGAGGAGAAGAACAGCATCTTCAGCGCGCCGCATCTGGTGATCTTCCCCGGCATCGCCATCATGCTGACGGTGCTCGGCTTCAACCTGCTGGGCGACGGATTGCGCGATGCGCTCGACCCAAGGCTCACGCACGGGGGAAAGCAGTAGGGCTTTCTCTCACAGCCCCTCAATAGCTGGGGCACAAAGACCGTGAGGCGCAAAGAACGCAAAGAAAATCAAAATAGTTAATGCACACCTTGACAAGAGAAGTCCGAACCTTGTCAAGGTGTTTTAATGCGAGACGCCGATTTTACCCATTGTTCTTTCGTGTCTTTCGTGTATTGCGGTTGGTGCACCCTTGAGCTGATTTTGCGAACAGGGTTAGTGGTTTTCTACTTTCGCAAAAATGTATATAATAACGCGTACTTAATTTCCGTTTTGGAGTTCACAATGAAAACCTTTCTCATCATCCTGGGGGTGCTGGTCCTGCTGGTTGTCCTTGTTGTTGTCCTTGCCATCGTTTTCACGCCGTGGATGAACCGCTGGCACACCACCGAAGCGGAACGCGATACCAAACTCCCCGGGGATAACCTGGTGAGCAACCCCAAGCTGGTGATTAACCGCGGGGTGACCATCAAGACCACGCCGGAGAAAATCTACCCCTGGCTGCTGCAGATCGGCGCGGATAAAGCCGGCATGTACAGTTATACAGGTTTGGAACGCATGACCGGATGAAAAATGGCGAAGGACGAGGTGCTGCGAGATGAGTGGCAAAACCTGAAAGAGGGCGACCTGATGAAGATGTGCGCGGGTGAATTTGCACCGCCGCCTTACATCGTGGCAAAGTTGATCCCGAATGAAGCAGTCATCTTCGGGCACAAGGAGGGGGAGAAGTGGATGGAAACCTGGCAGTTCGTATTGGTGCCGCAGGCTGACGGCAGTACACGGCTGTTGACGCGCACCAGCACCAACATGGTCGGCGGCGCCTGGGAGGTCTTCAACCGCATCGCGTTCGTGATGGAGAGGAAGATGCTGATAACGATCAGGAACCTGGCGGAAACTGGAAGACGGTGATTATTAATACATATCCGCTAATGGCGCGAATTACCGCTAATAAAAACCACTTGGTTTAAAATCTTTTAAGATTAGGTTTGTTTATATAATTAGCGGCATTAGTGGTGAAATTTATTATTCGTCGATGTATACTTAATTAAGAAACGGAGGTGGATGATGAAAGGCAACCAGAAGGTAATTGATTACTTGAATTTTTTGCTCGCAGATGAACTGACCGCGGTCAGCCAGTACATGGTGCATGCGGAGATGTGCGCCAATTGGGGCTACAAGGAACTGGCGGAGCATACCGAGAAGCGCGCTATTGAAGAGATGAAACACGCTGAAAAACACATCGGGCGCATCCTCTTCCTTGAGGGTCAGCCGGTGGTGAGCAATCTGAACAAGATGCACATCGCCCCGGATGTGCATGCGCAGCTCAAGAGCGACCATGAAGCCGAGGCTGGCGCGGTGAAGGCCTACAACGAGGGAATTAAGTTGTGCACCGACCTGGCAGATAACGGCACGCGCGAGATGCTCGAAGACATCCTCGGCGATGAGGAGGAGCACATCGACTGGATCGAGGCGCAGCTTGATCAGATCAGCCAGATGGGCATCCAGCTCTACCTGGTGGAGCAGTTGGGATAAAGCTTAATCCTCTAAATACACCAATAGGTCAACAAAAAAGGGGAGGTCCACAAGGATCTCCCCTTTAATATTGTTTGTCATCGCGAGCGTAGCGTGGCGATCCCCTATATCTTGTCAAAGTAACCGGGGATTGCCGCGTCGCGCTCTGCGCTCCTCGCAACACTTGCACTAGCGGCAAGTGCTAGTGTGACAATTCTTATTTTTGAAGCCAGTAAAAGAAGCCTTTGAGGGCGATGGCGTAGACGCGGTAGGGTTTGGGACCCACGAAGACCTCGTCTCCTATGAAGATGGTTGGGGTGCCGTAGAAGTTGGTGCCGCGGATCTGCGCCATCTGTTTTTCCACCACGGTCTCGGTGGCGGGATCTGCCACGCAGGCTTGCAGCGTGGGCATGTCAAATCCGATGGAGGTCAGTGAGGCATCCACGAACGCTTGGTCTTCCTGGTTGGGTTTATCAGTGCGGAAGAGCAGGTCATTGAGCTGCCAGAACTTTTCAGGAGATTGCTGATAGGCGCAGTAGCCCACTTTGTTGAGATAATCGGAATGGAGTTTGACCGGATACTCCAAATATGTCAGCGGGGCGTTGTATCGTTCAATCAGC
Organism: uncultured Anaerolinea sp.; assembly: GCA_964428125.1. GTDB lineage: Bacteria > Chloroflexota > Anaerolineae > Anaerolineales > Anaerolineaceae > UBA6107. The sequence continues at coordinate 207,064 of CAYRXB010000003.1, read as the reverse complement.
TTGCGGATGATGGGGTAAGTCTTGCGTGAATAGTCGCAGGAATAGCAGCCGATGAAGACGATCTTTTGACCCTTGCCATCAGGGTTGAGGGTGGGGAAGCTGTTGACATCCACGCCCTTGAGGGTGAGGTCGGCGATGGTGGGGGCGACGACCGGGCAGGCACCGCCGAGGTTGGTCACCTCGTTGTTGGCGCCGGTGGGGTCAAAGACGCAGAAAGCATCGGAGTTGGCGCCGTTGCAGGAGCCGGTGGTGTAGAAGAGCACCAGCCCGCGCACAGAGAATATTAGGGCTGCCATGCCAATGACGAAGAAGATCCATGCCAGTAATTCAAATCGCTTGTTAATGAAGGAAGCCAGCTTCTCGGAGCGCATGATGACCTTGCCGAGAATTTTGGCCTTCATTTTTTCATCGAAGCCGGTATTGCATGGGCGGAAGGTGATGCGGCGGAGAACACAATCGAGCGCCTCTTTTGCCAGGCGGCGGTTGGCGGCGCTGAAGATCCCAAGGATGGAGAGGATGACAAAGGCGACGATACAGAACATGGGCTAGAGGACCTTTCGGATTTTGATCAGGTTATCAACAAGCAGCTGCGCCTCTTCAAGCGTGTTGTAAAGGTAAGCCGAGGCGCGAACCGAACCGGTGATGCCGCGGGAATGAAACCACGAATGTACGCAATGCTGCCCGGAGCGGCACATGATGCCTGCCATCTGGTCGAGCATGAGGGCGATGCGGTGCGAGTCGATGCCATCGACATAAAAGGTGGTGATGCCGCCGCGCAGGGCAGGGTCAGCCGGACCGATGAAGTGCAGCCCTTGGATGCCTTTGATGCCATCCGTAATGGCGCGCGTGAGCGCCAGCTCATGTTTTTGGATGGCGTCGAAACCGACCTTTTGAAGGTACTGCACCGCTGCGCCGAGCCCGATGATGCCGGCATAATCCTGAAGTCCGGCTTCGAACTTTTCAGGCGGGGGCAGGAAACTGGCGGACTCGTAAGTGGAAAAGGCGACCGTATCGCCGCCGACGAGGAAGGGCTCCATTTTCTCCAGGAGGGCGTATTTGCCATAGAGCACGCCGGTGCCGGAGGGTCCCATTAGCTTGTGACCGGAAAAAGCCACGAAATCGGCATCGAGCGCTTTGACGTTAATCTGCCGATGAGGAGCGGATTGCGCGGCGTCGAGCAGCACCAGCGAGCCATTCTTGTGCGCCAGTTTGATGATCTCCGCGGCGGGGATGGTGACGCCATCCAGGTTGGAGGTATGCCCGAAAGCGACCAGGCGCACGGAGGCGTCGAGCAGCTTTGCATACGCATCGAGGTCAAATGTGCCATCAGCGCGCGTCGGAACAATCTTGAGCAGGGTGCCCTTTTGGCGGCACAGCTTCTGCCAGGGGATGAGGTTGGAGTTGTGTTCCTTATCGGTGATGAGGAGCACATCGCCGGGTTTGAAGGAAAGGGAGTTCGCCACCAGGTTGATGCCCTCGGTGGTGTTGCGGGTGAAGACAACCTCTTCCTTTTTGTCAGCGTTGAGGAATTTGGCGACTGCGATGCGGGCATCGTCCACCTTTTGGGTCACCTTTGCTGCCATGTGGTGCATACTGCGCCCGCTGCAAGCAGGGTACTCAAGGTAGTACTCGTTCATTGCATCAATGACCACCTGGGGGCGCAGGCTCTGGCAGGCGGTATCGAAATAGACCATGCCTTTATCAGAGAGGGCGGGAAAATCGCGGCGGAGTTTTTGGGTATCCATCAGGGCAATTATAAACGGTAAAAACCATAACCGAGAATGACACCAAAAATTCCTGTAAACCTAAAATCATCAACCGCTAATTACGCGAAAAAACCTATAACCTTAAACCACGAATAGCAATAATGATGTAAATTTACTGAAAACCTTACTGGTCTCAATATTCATTTTTCCATGAATTACTCGAATCCGAAAAAAAAAATTGAGCTGCTGCATAGAGTATCCATCTATTATATATGCCTGTTCAGACCTTTAAAGAATAGAAATTAATATCAAAAAACCTCCTGCCAGTAAAAAAAGCAGGAGGTTTTTTCGATGAGGAAATAGTTAGGGATTGGCAGTCCCTAAAACACTGACCGCATACTCTGCAAATGAAGGGTCATAAAAATCTACAGGGTCAATTTGTTTATCCAACAGCCCGCGTTTTATCAGCCATTGTTCATAATCAAGAAGAGATTGGACGTTTAGAATTCCATCTTGCGAGCTATTCGACCAGCACATTTTTGACACAAGTTCTGGAGACAACTTGGTCAGATCCACGGCTAATTCTATATTACGTACAGTTATTCCTTGCATATATTGGCGGACCGCCTTTAAATAAGCAAGTGCAAATCGTTGCCCCACGTCAGGATTGTCAATTATTTTTGGTCCTGCAACGATAATACTGCTGGCTAGACCCGGTACATATTGTTCAGCATTATCAAGGACAGCAATATCCCCTTTTGCAGTCATTCTTGTGATGGCTGGTTCCACAGCATAAACGATATCAACCCTGTTGTTTCTAAGGGCATCTTCCTGAGCAGCAATATCTACCACCTGGATTTTCATATCGTCAACACTTAATCCAACTGGTTCAAGTACTTTGCCAAGCACATACCCGGGAATGCTATTGAGCCCCTGCGTGGACACTACCAGGTTTGCGTCTTTCCAATTATTGATTTCGGAATACTTGCCGGTTTGAACATCTGAGGTTCTAGCCAAAAACGCAACGGTGGCACAATCCTTAACCACAAAATCAGTTAATGGCAAAATTATCTTGAGATTTCCTCCCTGGGCAACTGCGTTGAAAAAAGCTGCGTTGGCTGAAGGAGGACCGGCATCAAGGTCACCTGACATGATGAGCGGTATAAGGTCGTTGGTGTTTGGAAATGGAACAAACTCCACATCCAAGTCCTGTTCATCAAAATAACCTTCACTTTCTGCAATCATCAGAATTGTGTTGGAAATATAAGGTACCAAGCCGATCTTCAATTTTACTTTTTCCCTCTCCACTACAGTTGGTTCAACAGGGTTAGCTGCGAGCGTTGGAGTTTTTTCAACAGGCTGAGGGGTTTCGATCGCAACTGGGGTCCCCCCTGGTTTGGCACAAGCAGATAAGACAATTATCAACAACATGGTAAGAATGAATAACTTTGATTTAGCGAATTTTTTCATTGGATTTATCCTCAAAAATAATATTTTAAATATTACCTTATATGTCAAGTGTTACGCGACTACTTTTCTCTTGCGCCAGGAGTTCCTATATGGTTTTGCATAACTTTCCATCGTGCTGAGAAGGGAAAAGTTCGAAAAGCATAGGTTAGAAAACCTGCATATTGGGTCATGTATTGTTTCATTTGATCCTCATAATCCGTTGATTCCACCTGGAAAGGAGGGAGGAAGATCAAATTGATGCAGCCATTTTCATCAAGGGTGCTGATAGCTGGAATAATAGCCGCCCCTGTTTGGTAAGCAAGATCTGCCCACCCTGTTCGTATCATGTATTGTTTCCCCAATATTTCGATTTGCCATTTTCCCTTTGATAAATAACTGTTATCGATATAAACACGCACAATGTTTCCTTCACGCAGCATCCGGTACCCTGTTAAAATTGCATTTGTTCCATGACGCACTTGTTCCTCGGTTACCATGGACGCAATTTTTCCCCTTTTAAATCTTTTTTGGTTCGATGCTTTTTGTTTTCGAAAACCGTAGCGAGGGCTAATTACTGGAATTTCAGGCAAATTCAGCCATTTTTGGGTTAATAGAGTTTGCACCTTGGTTAAATTCCCATGGTAGGAAAGCAAGATCACGCCGCGTTTTTTCTGAAATTCCTTTTGCACATGATCAAAACCACTTACATTGAAAAACAAATCCTGATGATCTGGATTAACAGCATTAAGTTTTATTTTTAGATCTTGCCAGAAAGGCTTCAATGCGGTTGTAAATTCACCTCCTTTATTACGATCAAGTCTTGGATTGGTTTCTTTCCAGATACTTCCAGCCAAGGCGATACCCAATCCTTCCTGGTAACTGGCGGGGTCCATTCCTATGCTGGATAAGAAATTTTGGTATATATGTTTTTCTCTGTAAAAAAACAGGGAAGTTATTACTTGATTTTTTGCCCTTTTTAATAGCCACTGTAAGCCATCAGCATATCCCATGTTGAGGAATTTAGACATTAAAGGTTTTCTTAAATGAATTACTACAGAGTAAAAAATATTAGCAAAGTTGAATAACTTGAATATCAATTTCTTGATACTTTTTTTCTGATTGGTTTTTCCTCTTCGTTGTATTTCCCTGGCGACGTTCGCTGTAGAAGAACTTTCAAAAGTATCATCCGATTGCGAAATGATAAATGCTTCAATATTTGCGATTGTGGGATTTTTGAAAACCTCTTCCGTTATCGTACATCCATAAACCTGTTCAATCTCAATGATCATTTGCATGCTCATCAAGGAATCACCACCTAGCTCAAAAAAACTATCATCGATACCGATTGGAGAAATATCCAGGATTTTTTCCCAGATAGAAGCAATCATCACCTCAATGTCGGTTTGTGGTTCCCTATATAGCGTTTTTAGTTCAGGTCTGGTAACCGGAGGGAGAGGAAGAGCTTTGCGGTCAATTTTTCCGGATGGCGTCAGAGGGAGAGAGTCTACTTTCAAAATCACTGATGGGATCATATATCCAGGGAGGAGTTGTTTCAGGTTTTGCCGCACATCGACTGTAGACAAATTAAAACCTTTTTCTTCAATAAAATAGCCTACGAGCCGCTTGTTACCGCTGGGAAGGTCCTGTACAGCTGTAGCTGATGCTGACACACCTGTGATTTGCCGTAAAGCAGCATCCACGGCTTCTAGTTCAACTGTGTATCCGCGGATCTTAAAGCGGAAATCCTTCCGACCAAAAAACTCAATCAAACCCTCTGGGGAGATCTTACCCATATCTCCAGTGTAATAAATGAATTCCTCATCATCATCAAGTCCAGGGACAAATCGAGCTTTGGTTTGTTCAGGATCGTTAAAATAACCAGCAGACAAGAATTTGCTGCGAACGGCAATTTCGCCTGATTCTCCGGCTTGTTGAGGATTCCGGTTTTCATCCACTGTAAAAACTTTAATTAGAGGTGGTGCATATCCTGCCGGGTTTTTATCTCCATGCCAGGCATCACCTGCGCTAACCGTGAACAGGGCATAATTTCCTGCCTCATTGGAGGCTAATCGCACATTAAGTTTCCCGCCTTTTGGCATGAGCCCCAATAAATCGTCAATCTCCTGCCTGGTGAACGACTCTCCGCCTGTGTCGATCATGCGCAGGTCTTCGAGTGGAGGAACATTATTCGGAAGATTGGCAAGACTTCGCAATAACCCGGCTGATGCGCGGGCGATCGTTATGCGATCAGCCTTCAACCATTCATAATAAGCACTTGGGCTGATCAAGGCATCCATTCGGCGATAAATTGTTGCGCCGGTTAATAATGAGCCAATCGTTGGGGTTGTTGACATACCAATTGCTATACTACTGGTCAATGTAATTCTATCGGAAGGATTTATTTGGAGCTGGGTGGCTGCAGTAAAGGAGGAAATCAGTGCGGCACCGTGTGTGCGGATAACACTACGCGGTTGACCGGTCGACCCCGATGAAAAGCAAAGTGATTGGTAGGCTTTATATCCAATTGGCGGGATTCTTACCTCTTCACCATCATCCATAATTTCATCAAGAAATACCAGCTTGCATTCAGGGCGATCTTTCACTAATCTTGCGGAAATACCCCGATATTTTGCGGTGGTGACTAAAACGCTAAAAGGATAATCCCGCATCAATTTTTGGTTCTGGTTTTCGCTCAATGATGCATCTAGAGACATGTAATAATGTCCGGCAAAAGCCACTCCCAACAAGCACTGAAGTTCTCTCCAATCGGGATCAAGCAGCAACCCGATAAGATGCTGCTGATGTTCGTCGCCTTGTGGAATTAAAAACCTCAATTGGGCGGCAAGGGCTTTACTGGAATCAAAGAGTTTCTGGTATGAAATCTGGGTCTGGTTGTCGACATACGCGAGATGACCCGCTGGCAATGCTTTTATAACCTTTAAAAAACGATCTCCAACGGTTTGTAATAGCTCGGATTCCTCAAACGGGATTTCAGCGTATGGTTTGATGGTTGACATAATTGTCCTCAATAAGTATTTTTTACACCGATAATGAACGATTCAATCTGAATATAAAAACCTTAACCTTAACTATTGACCATTACCGCTAGTATTTAATTAAAGTCGTCACGAAAACCACTTTGTATTATTTTACCGGGAAAAGTCTTCGTTACCCCCCGATGCTGACACCGATGAGGCGTCCGATGCCGAAGGTGACGCCGGCGGCGAGCAGCCCGAAAATGACCATGCGGAAGCCGGAGTAGAGAATGGTCCGCCCTGTAAAAAGGGTGATGACCGCCCCGAGCACGAACAATCCAATCACGCTGAGCCCGATGGAGATGTAAACGGCTGACATGCCCGAAACAAAGATGAATGGTGCCACCGGCAGAATGGCACCGACGGCAAATAGGAAGAATGAGGTGATGGCGGCTTCCCAGGCAGACCCGCCCAGTTCCTCGGGGTTTACCCCCAGCTCTTCCCGTGCCAGGGTATCGAGGGCTACTTCTTTGTTGGAGAGCAATTGTTTAGCGAGTGAACTTGCATTTTCTTTTGGCAGCCCGCGTGATTCGTAGATTAGCGCCAGCTCTTCCATTTCTTCTTCAGGGGAGGATTCAATTTCCTCTTTTTCGGTGGCGATCTGGTTGGCGAAGAGCTCGCGTGAGGACTGCACGGAAAGCCATTCCCCCAGCGCCATGCTGATGGCGCCCGCCAGCAAGCCGGCGATGCCGGCGATGAGCACTCCCTTGCCCGCCAATGTCGCGCCGGCCACGCCCATCACCAGGCTGAGGTTGGAGACGAGCCCGTCATTGGCGCCGAGCACAGCGGCGCGCAGGGCGTTGCCGCCCGCGGAGCGGTGGCGTCCTTCGAGCTGCATCAGCACCCCACCGGAGAGCCCTCCGGTGACTGCGCCGGTGATCTGGGAAAGCAGGCGCGCGTGCGATTGTTCCTGGCTGCGCATGCCCATGGCATTCTCCATGCTGGCGTAGTCCTGGCTGCCGGTGGCTTCCATGTTCTGTATGGCGGGCAGGATCATCTGCGGTCCGAACTTGCGCGCCAGGCGGATGAGGGTGAGGGTGCGCCACGCAGGTTTAAACTCTGGAAGAACGATGCCGGAGTCTTTGGCGCGCTGCTGCCATTGTTCGGCGTGGGCTGTCTCGGTTTTGGAGATGCGGGCGTAGACCTCGGCGATGCGTGGATCTTTTTCCACCTCGGAGAGGGTTTGGTAGAGCAGCGCGCTGCTGCGTTCATCAAGGTAAGCTTTAAGGATGGCGTTGGGTTTGGACATAGCGAAAAGACCATTAACCTTTCAAAATGGGAATAAATTATTTCTTTACTGAATAATATCAAAAATATTGCTGTTCAATAAAGACAATCATTTGTTGGCGTTGGCAGTGGCTGTTTTCAACCAGTCTGCCGGTTTCACGCCGTTAACAAAAACCTGGTCAGTGTCGCAGAAGTTGCCCCAGTATTTATCCAACTGCGGCACCTGCGGAAGCAGCGTGCTGCCTTTATTGTAAGCATCAATCAGGCTCTGGATCAGGGGATCGGTAACCTGTACATCAGTGCGCACCGGTACATGCCCGCCCACATTCATCATCACAGTCTGTGAAGCCTGATTGGTCAAATACAGCGCCAGTTTCACTGCTGCTTCCTTGTTCTTGCTGTTTGGGTTGATATAGAATCCATCGATGCCCAGTATGGGTTTGGCATAGCCGGCAGGTCCGACTGGAAGTGCGGTGACCCCCAGTTTATCGCCAAGGGCAGAACGATAATAACCCAAAGCCCAGTTGCCATTGGTTGTGAGAGCGGCCTTACCTGAAGTGAAGGCTGTAAATCCATCGCTATCGGTGACTGTCCAGGAATTCTTTTTGGCGATCTGGTAAAGCTGGTCCAGGTAGGTGATGGCATTGATCATGCCCTGGCTTTTATCAGCAACAATACTCCAATTTTGATCAAAAATCTCACCGCCAAACGCGCTATAAAAACCGTACTGGAAATAACAGTTGAAAATGATGGCAGTCTGGGTACCGCTTTCCATCAGGGATCTCAATTCACCGGTGGTTGCGGGTGGGTTGGGAAGCAGAGATTTGTTGTACCACAGCGCCACTGCTTTCATTGATTCGGGGATGCCATAGAGCTTGCCATCCAAAGTCATACCATCAATGCCTAATTGATTGACACCCGAAAGTTTATTCATCGCAAGCGAAGAAATATCGGCGATACTCCCATCACGCGCCATACCCCCCACTCTATCATTCGGCGCGATGAACAAGTCTGGTCCACTACCCGATGCATAAACACCATAGTACTTATCGAAAATTTCTGCATAAGGCACTTCGACAGCGGTAATATTAATATCCGGCAGGTCGATGGCAGCCTGTGCCAGAATATTTTTAAAAGCGCGTTCCTCGATGCTATTTGGATCGTAATCGTACCAGAGGGTTATTTCGACAGGCGCTGTTGATGGCGAACCGCCGGAGTTTGCTGTTGTTGGCTGCACGGCTGCAGGAAGTTGAACAGGGCTGGCCGGGGTTTTCTTCCCTCCCAGTACATTCGTTAAGAACAGGACGCCAACGATGGCGAGCAAGAACACTCCTCCGCCGGCGATGAATGGCCAGAGCACTTTTTTCTTTGCCGCTGGCGGTTTGGGGGCGCTGACCACCGGAGGGGCTTTGACTGGTTCGCTTTTCTTTGGCTGAGGCACCATCTCCGTTGCGTCGGAAGTGTCAGCAGCAGGCGGTGGAGGCGGGGCTTCGACTTTGGCTTTGGTGATGACCGGCGGGACTTCCGCCTGCACAGTGGGCAAATCCTCTTGTGGAACAGGCGGTACTGCCTGGACAGCCGGCAAGGTGAACGGCTGCGTATCCCCTTTAATGAACTTGTTGAGGGCTTCGGAGAAATCCGCCATAGATTGATAGCGATCCTCGGGGTTCTTTGCCAGGGCTTTATAGATGATCTGGTCAACCGCATCGGTGATGGCCGGGTTGATGGACGAGGGTCTTGGCAGCGGTTCTGTAGCCTGCTTCAGCACGATGACCATGGGGGTATCGGCGCTGTAAGGTTTTTGCCCGGTGACAAGCTCGAACAGGACCACGCCGAGTGAGTAGATATCCGTACGCCCATCCACCTCGCGCCCCATTCCCTGCTCAGGAGACATGTACTCCGGGGTGCCTACACCCAGCCCAGTGCCGGTGAGGGTGGCGCCGTCGCCAGATTCCAGCAAGCGGGCAATACCAAAGTCGGTGAGCATGGGCTTGCCACCCTCAGTGATGAGGATGTTCGCTGGCTTGACGTCACGGTGAACGATGCCTTTCTGGTGGGCGAATGCCAGCGCGTCCGCCACCGGGTCAAGCAGGGCAGCGGCTTTTTCGATGGGCATGGCTTTACCAAAAAACTGCTTGAGCGTGCCGCCCGGAAGGTAAGGCATCACCAGGTAAGGGCTGCCTTCATGCTCGCCGTAATCGATAATGCCAACGATATTCGGATGGGTGAGCTTGGCCAGGCTTTTGGCTTCACGGTCAAAACGCTTCAGCACATTCCCGAGGACTTCAGGACTGAAGGCGTCGCGGCGGATGAACTTGACCGCCACGTTGCGCTCCAGCCGTGTATCATACGCCTTGTAAACACTCGCCATTCCCCCCTGTCCGAGGGGTTCGATGATGTGGTAGCGGTCGATGGATATTCCTGAGAGATCCGGCATGTAGCCCCTTTCTCCTAATGAATACCAATAAATTACCCTTCCTCCATTATAGTGACATCGCCATACCGATTCAATCAGCAAATTCTATTTCCATTTGAAAACTCAACGATGATATTTATTGTGAAATAGTCAAAATGCGCTCTGATTTTTAAATGAAGAAGAGCCTTTAAATAGGTGCCATTGGTTTTATCAAAAAAAGTTGGGGGAAATTAAGGGAAAGGCGTGAATATAGGCAGTCTATTTTTTTAAAGTTATCACCCGGTAAACCCCGTTCATCAAGGATGGTTCATCGACGACCAATTTGAGTCCTGACTCTTTAGAAATATCACCAAAACGGCGGGTGATATCAGTGCCGAAAATCGTGGAAAAAACGTTGAGGAGTTTACGAAAAGGAGAGAGCTGGCCATCATCCGGTAGGAATTTATCAAAGACGATCACACGTCCGCCAGATTTTAACGCTTTCAGGTTCTGACGAAGGCAGGCTTGACCGTCGGGGATCACACTGAGGATTAGGTTAAAAAATACCACATCGAAGGAGTTCTCTGGCACAAGCAGAGTCTGCGCATCTCCTTGAATGAGGGTAACATCGAGCTCGGGCAGGGGCAGTTTTTTGCGTGCCCGTGCGAGCATATCGGTGCTGAGATCAATCCCGGTCACATGGATTCCACCCGGTAACAGGGGCAGGTCTGCACCGGTGCCAACCCCCACGAGGAGCACCTTCTCACCAGGCTGCAGGCTCGCAGCAGCAATCGCGCGTTTTCGACCCGGAAGGAAAAACCTGCCAACAGTAGCATCATAAATCGGCGCCCACAACCTGTATATTACCTGGTTCCAGGCATTGGTCATTTTCATCAAAAAGCTTCCTTTTTCTATTGGAATATCATGTTCACGACTCTGATCTCAAACCAATATTTCATTTTTGGGTTTTCTGGTCACAAATAACAATTAGTTTTAATCCTATGCCGTTTGGGATCAAAGTAAATCCCCCATTTCGCAAATTTGTAACCATTTTGTAACCGGGATTGTGTATTCTATTGGAGCAGCAAACCATATTCATTATCCGGAGGGTTCCCCTCCGCATTCCATACGATCCAAGGAGTTTCTCATGCGCTTAAAAGGGAAAGTTGCACTGATCACTGGCGGGGCTGCCGGCATCGGCAAAGCTACCGCCCAGGTCTTCGCCCGCGAGGGCGCGAAGGTTGTCATTTGCGATGTATCCGAGGAACTCGGCAACGAGGTCGTCAAGACACTCGGACCGGACGCCCAGTTCAACAAGGTGAATGTAGCTGACCGCGCTGAAGTACAAAAGTGGGTGGATGGCGTGGTGGCAAAGTACGGGCGGGTGGATATCCTGGTGAACAACGCCGGCATCACCCGCGACGCGCAGTTCGTCAAGATGAAGGACGGCGAACTGGTGAAGCAGATGGGCGAGGATGCCTTCGATCTGGTGATCGCGGTTAACCTCAAAGGTGTGTTCAATTGCGCCCAGGCGGTGGCTCCTTACATGATCAAACAGAACGGCGGCGTTATTCTCAACGCTTCCTCGGTGGTCGGGCTGTACGGCAACTTCGGGCAGACCAACTACGTAGCCACCAAGGCAGCCGTCATCGGCATGACCAAGGTGTGGGCGCGCGAACTGGGCAAGTACAACATTCGCGTCAACGCGGTCGCACCCGGGTTCATCATGACCGAGATGGTGGCAAAGATGCCCGAGGAAGTGCTGGCGGGCATGCGCGCTAAAACCCCCCTCGGCCGGTTGGGCGAACCAGAAGATATTGCCAACACCTATGCCTGGCTTTCCAGCGATGAAGCCGCTTACGTGCACGGTGCCACCATCAGCGTGGATGGCGGTATCGTCATTGGCAGTTAATAAGGAGACAATATGACCCGATACGCAAGCATCATTTCAAGCGGGGCTTACCTGCCGGAGATCGAGCGAACGAACGCGTCAATGAAGGAACGCTTCGGCGAGGTGATCGATAAGTTCGAAGCCTCCTCCGGTATCACCACCCGCTTTTACGCCCCCGATTCCTGGGCAACCTCAGACCTGGCGGCGGAAGCCGGCAAGCAGGCATTGAAAAAAGCCGGATTGAAACCGGAAGACCTGGACCTGGTCATCCTTGGCACCGACAGCCCGGATTACATCACCCCCGCTACCTCTGTAGTGGCGCAATATAAAATGGGCGCAAAGAATGCCGGCACGTTCGATGTGGGCTGTGCATGCGCGTCCTTCCCGACCGGACTCAACATTGCTGCCGGGCTTATCGCCAGCAACCCCAATCTGAAATACGTAATGGTCATCGGTGCCTACATGATGCACAAACTGGCGGATTGGGAGAACGATGTGATGTCCTTCTTCTACGGTGACGGCGCGGGCGCGGCTATCCTGACTGCCACCGATAAACCCGGTTTCGTCTCCTCCACCTTCTTTGCTGACGGTTCCTACCATAAGCACTGGGGCATTTACTCCGGCGGTACCTTTGAACCCGCCACCGAGGAGAGCGTGAAAGCCGGCCGCACCAAGGTCAAGCTGGTAACACCGTTCCCACCCGAAGTGAATCACGAGGGCTGGCCGGCGCGCATGCGCGAACTTGCCAAGAACGGCAACTTCGACCTCAAGGAAGCGGATTTGGTTATTTACACCCAGGTGCGCTTGAACAGTATCAAGCTGGTGCAGGAGACACTTGGGCTGCCTTTCGAAAAAGCGCATTATGTGATGGACCGCTTCGGTTATACCGGTTCCGCCTGCCTGCCCATGGCGTTCAATGATGCCTGGGAAAAGGGCAAGGTGCACTCGGGTGACCTCGTCTTATTCGTTGGTTCCGGCGTGGGTTACAACCAGGCTGGCTCCGCATTCATCATGCCCTAGTATGGACGCGCAAAGCCTGTTCCGTTCCAAATTGATCAGTATCCCTGACGCGATCGGGAAAATTAAATCGCATGATCGGGTGGGGGTAGCCATGGCTGCCTCCGAACCGCCCGGCTTGCTGGCAGAATTAGGAAATCACCGCGACCGGCTGGAAGATGTGCACGTGTGGGTATGCCTGCCGATGGGCTCATACAGCTTTGTCCTTGATCCCTCGATGGACGGGCATTTCTTTGTTGAGAACTGGTTTTACGGTGCTGCCGACCGCAAGGTGCATGCCCAGGGGCGGGAATCCTACATCCCCAACAACCTGCACCAGGCGGCAACGCGCAAGCTTTACGCCAATAAAAAAATGGTGAATGTCTTTATCGGCACGGCCACCCCGCCTGACAGCCGCGGATATATGTCGCTCTCGCTGGGGATCGTGCTGGAACGCCAGCTCCTCGACGCGGCAGATATCGTTATCCTCGAGATCAATGAGAACCTGCCGTGGACGCTTGGCGACACCCAGGTGCACCTTTCCGAGGTGGATTACGTCGTCGAAAACCACGTGCCTGTGGCGCAGCTGCCGGTGGTGCCGCCCACTGAAGCCGAAGAAGCCATTGGCGGGTACATCGCTGAGCTCATTGAGGATGGCTCAACCTTACAGCTTGGCATCGGTGGTATTCCCAATGCCATCACCCCGTTCCTGATGAAACGCAAAGACCTGGGTATTCACACCGAGATGTTCACCGACGGTATGGTGGATCTATATGATGCCGGTGTGATCACCAACCGCCGCAAGACGCAGTGGCGCGGCAAGATGGTGGGCGCCTTCGCCCTGGGTACGCAAAAACTGTATGACTTCATCGATAACAACCTGGGCGTTGAGTTCCAGCAGGGGCGGGTTACCAACGATCCCTATATCATTGGACGCAACTACCGCATGGTGAGCGTGAACACCGCCCTGCAGGTGGACATCATGGGGCAGGTTTGCAGCCAGTCCATCGGCGCCAAACATTTCAGCGGCACCGGCGGGCAGCTGGACACTCATCGCGGCGCGCAGCTCTCGGAAGGCGGGCGCGGCATTATCGCGCTGCGCTCCACCGCGCGCAACAACGAGATCTCCACCATTGTCCCTGTCCTTACCGAAGGGGCGGAGGTAACCGTGCCGAGCCATGATGTGGACACCGTGGTCACCGAGTTTGGCGTGGCAGACCTGAAGGGATTGTGCCTGCGCGACCGCGCCGAAGCGCTTATCCGAATTGCCCATCCGGCCTTCCAGGCGCAGATAAAAGAAGAAGCCATGCGGCTGGGTATTGTGCCGCATTTTTAGCAGGAGGATTATATGAACCCGTTAATTGGCAAATGGCAGCAGCCTGAAGGGCAGGCATATGCAGGGTTAGTTTTTATCTTCAAAGAGGACGGCACTTTTGAATCGGAATACTCCGCCATGGGAATCACTTCCGGTGGCACCTACCAGGTGAAGGACGACATTATTTTCATGGATCAGAGCAGGCATTCGCTGGGGCTGGTGGGTAAATTCGAGGGACGCTTCCTCATTGAAAAAGATACGTTAAAGCTTGGTTTTGGCAACCCCGGCGAGAAAGCTCCCGAAGATGCCAGTAAAGGCCGGCTTTACCTTAGAGTCAAGGGAGAATAAGTATGGCAGAAAAGAAACTCGCACGGGGCGTCGCGCTGGTGGGCGCCGGGATGAGCAAATTTGGCGCCTTCAAGGGGAAAAGCTCACGCGACCTCTTTGTGGAAGCGTTTACCGAAATGCTGGGATCTGTAGACAAGGGGATCGATCCCAGGAAGATTGAAGCCTTTTTTATGGGCAACTTCAGCAGCGATTTGTTCGAGAACCAGGGGCACCTAGCCCCCATCCTTGCCAACTGGGTAGGGCTCAGCCCTATCCCGGCGGTGCGGATTGAGGATGCCTGCGCCAGTGCTGGGGTTGCACTTCGGCAGGGGATCCTGGCGGTGGCTTCAGGGTTGTACGATGTTGTGCTGGTGGCGGGCGTGGAGAAAATGACCGACCTGCCCACCGAACGGGTGACCGACACCCTGGCTACCGCAGCCGATGAGCAGTATGAGATCCCGGCAGGGTTCACCTTCCCAGGGTTCTACGCCGCCATGGCTACTGCTTACATGAATGCTTATGGGGCAACACCTGAGACATTCATGAAAGTGGGTATGAAGAATCATGAACATGGTTCATTGAATGAAAAAGCCCAATTTGGTCAAAAGATATCCGCACTTATGGAAGCCCGCAAAGCCAGTGCAGCCAAGAAAGGACTGCCGATCCCGGAATGGGCAGACGAGATGGCTTTTATGCACGATGACCGCGCCAACCCGATTGTTGCCTGGCCGATGCGCCTGTACGACTGCTCGCCGGTCTCTGATGGCGCCGCCTGCGTACTGCTGGTCAGTGAAGACCTGGCAAATAAGTATTCAAAGAAACCGGTTTACATAGCTGGCACCGGGCAGGCGAGCGATGGTGCGCTGCATAGCCGTACTACCCTCACCAGCATCCCTTCCGCCAAACTGGCTAGCCAGCAGGCTTACAAGATGGCTGGCATTAAACCAAAAGATATTGATTTTGCCGAAGTGCATGATTGCTTCACCATCGCCGAGATCATTGCCACCGAAGATTTGGGATTCTTCAAACCCGGCGAGGGCGGCAAAATGGCGGAAGAGGGGCAGACCAGCCGCAATGGCAGGAAACCCATCAACCTTTCCGGCGGGCTCAAATCCAAGGGGCACCCGGTGGGCGCCTCAGGGGTGGGGCAGGTGGTGGAAGTTTGGAAGCAGCTGCGCGGTGAAGCAGGACCGCGCCAGTTGAAAGGCGAACTGAAATACGGGCTCACGCATAACGTGGGCGGCACCGGGCAAACCACCGTGGTGCATATCTTTGAACGGAGGGACTGAGCATGGAAAACCAGTTCACCATTGCTGCCTTCAGCAATTACCTGAATGAACACCGCCTGATGGGTTCACGCGATACCAAAACCGGTGAAGTGTACCTGCCTCCGCGCCCGATCAACCCCTCCAACTTTTCCACTGACATGGAATGGTTTGAGTTCAGCGGCAAAGGCACACTGATGGCGTTCACCAACATTCTCAGCGGGTCCACCGCCATGATCGCAGCCGGTTATGACCGCAAGAACCCGTACACCACGGGCATCGTTAAAACCGCGGAAGGACCGATGATCAGCGCGCAAATCGTGGGCGTCAATTCCTGCGACCCCGCGTCCATCAAGATCGGCACGCCGCTCAAGGTGGTTTTCATCGACCGCGGCGAAGGCGAAGCCAAAAAGACATTCCTGGCGTTTGAGCCAGCCTAGAGGAAAAATGCCCTATCAAAAGGTCAATGACATCCAGCTTTATTACGAACTTCATGGTCCGGAAAACGCGGAGGTCATCGTCCTTTCCAATGGCATCTTCATGTCCACAGCCTCCTGGGGCTACCAGGTGGCAGAGTTCAAAAAGCATTTCCGTGTGCTGGTGTATGACTGCCGCGGCATGTGGCAATCTGACCACCCCGCAGGACCTTATTCGATGGAACAGCATGCAGACGATCTCGCCGAACTGCTGACCGCGCTGGGCATCCAGAAAGCCCACATCGGCGGCATCTCCTACGGCGGCGAGATCAGCATGGTGTTTGCCCTCAAGTATCCCGAGCGCACCCGCAGCCTGATCATTTCTTCAGCCGTCAGCCAGATCGACCCGATGCTGCAGGTGATGGGTGCTTCGTGGATGAGCGCATTACACAACAATGACGCGGACACCCTGTTCGAGGTGACATTCCCGGCAAATTTTTCCGAGCCGTGGATCGCTGCCAACCAGGCAATCATTGAACCCTCGCGGCTTAAATACCACCAGATGGACCTGAAAGCCGCTGAGCAGTTAATGCTGGCGTTCTCAAAGATCGATTTCACTGCGGAGCTTCACAAGATTACCGCGCCGACCCTGGTGTTGGTGGGCGAACTGGATATCCTCAAGAGCCGCAAATACTCCGAGATCATCTCTCGCGAGATCGCAGGCTCTGAATTCATACTCATCCCGCAAGCTGGTCATGCTGTGTGCCTCGAAAAACCCGCTGAATTCAACAGCGCGGTGTTGGGGTTCGTGCTCAAGCACAGCGAGGTGGTTGCATGAGCGTGATCACTGCGGTGGAGCTCTATCCGGGGTTACAGGAAACCTTCAGCAAAGTCATCACTGAGGGGGAGACCGCCCTGTATGCCGGATTGGTGGGTGACAACCGCGCACAGGTGCAACCTGCGTACCGGGCAGAAGAAACAGCCCAGCCGCGCACCCTTGTGCACCCCTTATTTTTGGTAGGTATCATCGGTGGATTGCTGAACACGCGCATCGCCGGTGAAGGTTCACAATGTATTACCCTGCAATATGAGTTTATCGCGCCGTTTTATTGCGGCGACCGCATTGAAACCGTTATTGAAGTAATCGCGGTTGATGCGGTGAAACATCTGGCAACCTTCCGGGTAAACTGCTACAACCAGGAAAAGGTTCAGGTCATCACCGGGCAGGCGGTCATGCTGGTGCCCGCCCAGTCTCTGCGTTAACCACAGAGCCGGAATTTGAGGAGGTGAAAATCGGGAGAGAATAAGCGATAATAAGAGAACCGACCAATAATTTCAAAAAAATTAGACGGAGGAGTTAAGAAATGAAAAAGTTGTTAACAATTGTAAGTGTTGTAATGGTGCTGGCAATGCTGCTTGCAGCCTGCGCAAAACCGACCGCAGCCCCAACCGCTGCCCCAACTGAAGCGCCGGTTGCCACCGAAGCCCCCACCGCAGAACCAACCCCGGCAGGGCTCACCTGCGCAGCCCCGGTGAAAGTCGGTTTGATCACTGACTTGACCGGTTCACTGGCGATCTACGGTGTAATGATGCCGCGTTCCTTCATGCTCGGTATGGAATATGCCACCGGTGCAGCTGGTTCAGCGGGTGAGAAATTCGATTTCACCGTAACCCAGGAAAACACCTTCAAGATCGACAATTGCGAGATCACGGTGTATGTCCGCGATGACGGCGGCAAACCCGAGAACACCACCACCATTGCCAACGAACTCATCGAAGTCCAGAAAGTGAACTTCCTGGTTGGCACCGCCAGCTCCGGCAATACTGCAGTCCTGCAGGGTATCGCTGCCCAGAGCAAGATTCCCCTGATCGTAGCCCCCGCAGCCGCCAATGACATCACTGGTGTGAATTTTAACGAATACACCTTCCGCACCAGCCGCAACAACTACCAGGATGCCATCAATGAATGCGCGTACCTGACCAAGACCTACAAGAAACTGGTCCAGATCGCCCCGGATTATGCATTCGGCAAGGGTTCTGCAGCCGCTTTCCGCGATGCCTGCACCCTCGACGGCGGTGAATTTGTGGCTGACGATGTGTTCGCTCCCGCCACCACCACTGACTTCACCCCGTATGTGGATACCCTGTTGAAATCCGGCGCCGAAGCCTACATCGTCACCTGGGCTGGTTCCGGGTTCCCCGCGCTTGCCAAAGCCGCAACTGACTCCGGTTTGAATGCCAAGATGGCGCTTGCAGCCACCTTTATCGACAACGTTCTCATGCCCCTCTGGTACCAGGACGCCATCGGCACCACCAACGGCATTCTCTATCACTGGTCTGCCCCCAAGAACGCCGCCAATGATTTCTTAGTGGCGCAGGAAGTTGCCCGCTACGGCGTGCATCCTGACCTCTTCGATGCAGACGGCATGAACGCAGCCATCATGATCGTGGAAACCCTCAAGAAGACCAATGGTGATGTCTCCAGTGATGTGCTTGTCAAGGCAATGGAAGGACTGAGCTTCGAGGGTCCCAAGGGCACCATCTATATCCGCCCCGAAGACCATGTGGCAATCCAGGATATGTACATCCTGAAACTCGAGAACCTCACTGATCCCACCCAGGCTTATTACTCCTATGTTGACACCACCCGCCCCGAACCCCCATGCCTGCTTCCTGAGGCTCTGAAGGCCCGCTGCGGCAGCCTGCCCTATGGCACGCTTTCTGGTAAATAAATCCTGATTGATCCAATTCCCTAAAGGCCGCAAGGCCTTTAGGGAATCCTGTTTATTTAAATCACAACACCTGAGGTTGATGCTGCGATGGCAAACGATATCCTGTTCGAAACCGTACACCTGGTAAAGCACTTTGGCGCACTGGCTGCAGTGGATGATGTGAACTTGCAGATCCGCGCCCAGACCCTGCATGCGATCATTGGTCCCAACGGGGCAGGCAAGACCACCCTCTTCAACCTCCTGAGCGGAACGCTCAAACCAACCAGCGGTAAAGTATTCTATAAGGGGAAAGATATCACGGGAAAACCCGCATATCAGTTCATACATCACGGCATCGGGCGCTCTTACCAGATTACCAATATATTCCCCAACCTCACGGTCTATGAAAATATCCGCCTGGCTTCACAGGCGATGGAAAAAGGAAATTTCAAATTGCTGATGGATGCCTCGCGCATGACGCGCTGCGAGGAGCGCACACTGGAAGTGCTGGCAAAAGTGGGACTCACTGAAAAAGCCATGCTGCCAGCGCGCACCCTGCCGCACGGCGATCAACGAAAGCTGGAACTGGGGATGATCCTGGCTCCGGACCCGGAAGTGCTGCTGCTGGACGAACCCACCGCGGGCATGGCATCCGAGCAGGTGCCTGACCTCATCAAGCTGATCCGCGAGATCCAGAAGGAAGGCACCAAGACGGTGATCCTGGTGGAACACAACATGAACGTGGTGATGAGTATCTCCGATACCATCACGGTGATGAACCTGGGCAAAAAACTGGCTGAGGGATCTCCGGCAGAGATCACCAAGAACAAAGAAGTACAAACCGCGTATCTCGGTGGACTTTATGAGTTGTAAAGTGATGATACCGATTATCCTAAAAATTGTCAGCACGAGGACGTCATGACGAATATTCTTGAAGTGCAGGGAATCCATACTTTTATCAGCCAGTATCACATCCTGCAGGGGGTGGATGTGAATGTTCCGCAGGGAACCATCACCGCGCTGCTCGGCAGGAATGGTGCTGGAAAAACCACAACCCTAAAATCTATCCTCGGGCTGGCTTCGGTGCGCCAGGGCAAGGTGATCTTCAATGGGCAGGAAGTCCAGGGCATGCCGCCTTACGATATCGCTGCCCTCGGGATCGGTTTTGTGCCCGAACACCGTGCCATCTTCAGGGATCTTTCGGTGGAAGAGAATTTGAAAATCGCAGAACGGAGCAAGGGCGATTACCTGCGCAAACGGGATTTCATTTTCGACCTATTCCCGGATTTGAAGAGATTTATTGGCATCCCCGGAACGCGATTATCCGGCGGGCAGCAGCAGATGCTGGCGATTGCGCGTGCACTCGTAGCAGATAACCAACTGCTGTTGATCGACGAGCCCAGCGAAGGGCTGGCGCCGGTGATCATTGAGCGCATGATCGAGGTCATTCGCCAGCTCGCCACCAAATCCACCGTGGTATTGGTGGAGCAAAACTTTTTGGTGGCAAGCAAACTGGCGCAAAACTACGTGATTATTGAAGAAGGACGCTCGGTGAAGAGCGGAAAGATGGAAGACCTCATCCAGGACAAGGCGACCATCCATAAGTATTTGGGCGCAGCTTAGGGATTAGCCATGAAAACTTTTTTGCATAAAAACTCAACCATACTGATCACTTTTCTCATCCTGGGGCTCTTTTTTGCCGTCTCGGCCCGCAACATGGGCGCACAGGATTTTTATATCACCCTGCTGCGCGGGCTTTCAGCCGCATCAGTAGTGTTCCTGGTGGCGTCAGGGTTCTCGCTCATATTTGGCTTGCTGGATGTGTTGAACCTGGCGCAGGGAACGCTTTACATGATGGGGGCTTACATCGGCTGGACGGTCTTTGTGCGCCCGGATACCTTTGTGGACCTGATCGCTCCGGTGGCACTGCTGCTGACCGCATTGGTGATCAAGAATATCTGGCGACCGTTAACCAGCCGTATAGGGATAAAGCAATCCTGGCGGTTGCTGGCAGCCTGGGGAGCCATTGCAATTGCTGTGGTGCTCGCGGTGTTGATCCTCAAACGATTCCCAATCGCCATTTGGGATCTGGGTAATTACACCAAGAGTCCGGTTACCTTTTCCTTCTTTGCAGATCAAAATATGCGTCTGCCGGTAGAAAACCTTGCTTTCACCAAGATCTCGCCGGTGCTGGGGTTCATCGGACTTTTGGCAGCAGGCGTGATCGCGGCATTCGGCATGCAGCTGTTGAGCGGCGATTCAGTGTCGGTTAAGAAAAGCAATTGGAAGGATGTTCTCGTGCTTGCGCTGCTTGTGGCAATTGCATTATCTGCCATCTTTTGGAACACGCCGTTGACCAACTGGCTGGTCAAGATCAACAATAGCTGGTTATTCCTGCTGGCGGTGGTCATTGCCATCCTTAGCGGGGTAGGGCTGGGCGCTGCCATGGAAACCACACTGATCCGCCCGCTATACAGCCGACCGATCTATCAGCTCATGCTGACCATTGGGCTAAGCGCCATGGGGGTGCAGATGGTGCAGGCAATCTGGGGCAGACCCGGTTTTATCATGCCCAAACCTTCCATCGTGGTCGGCTCTGGCAAAGGCTGCCCAGCCACAAGCTTTAGCGACTGGCTGCAGTTTAAATGCGCAACCATCCAGTTTTTTGATGGGCGCATTCGAGTTTACGACGAGATCATGATCCCCATCATTGGAATCCTGGTGCTCATCGGTGTTTGGTTATTGCTCAAGCGCACACGTATCGGCATGGTCATCCGCGCTGGCGTGCAGGACCGCCCAATGGTGGAAGCGTTGGGTATCAATGTGCGCCGCATATTCACCATGGTATTTGCGCTGGGGGTTGGGTTAGCAGCTTTTGGCGGCGTTCTGGCGGCACCCTCAGCCGGGCTCACCACCAGCATGGGCGATACCCTGCTGACTTCGGCATTGATCGCGCTGGCAATTGGCGGACTCACGAGCTTTCCGGGTGCAGCTTTGGGGTCGCTTCTGGTGGGGATGGTTGAGCAGTTTATTATCAAATATGGTCAGATCGGGATTCATCTTCCCTTTAGCGATGTAATCTTCAAACCGTCGCCGCCGTTGGTGCCGGCATCCACTGTGCTGCTGATGGTAATCGTGCTGCTCTTCCTGCCCGGTGGGATCATGGGGAAAAAGGATTAACTATGAACAAGTCAAAGCTCTCCATTTTCCGTGATTACCGCTCGATGTGGATCTTCCTGGCAGTGATGCTGGTATTGCCGTTCGTGGTGGGGTTGTTCGAAGGATCGACCCCGGTGATGGTGTGGCAGAACCAGGGGAGTTATTCCAAGTTCATCCAGGGTGTTGGCATTGAGATCTTCATCCTGGCGTTGTTTGCCCTCAGTTATGACCTGCTCTTCGGCATAACCGGGCTGCTTTCTTTTGGGCACGCCATGTTCTTTGCCGCCGCGTCTTATATGACTGGTATCCTGCTCAAGTTCACCCATTTGCCGTTCCTGGCGATATTAGGCTTGATTTTGGTCCTGTCGGTTGTACAGGCGCTGTTGTTCAGCCTGGTGCTGCCGCGCGTCAAGGGCATCACCTTTGCCCTGGTCACCCTGGGGCTGGCAACCGTATTCCACATCATTATCACTTCCACCGACCTCTCCAAGTGGACCGGTTCGGATGTGGGGCTGCAGGGGTATGTGGTTCCGCAGTTCCTGAACCCCTCCATTGAAAAGCTGCGCTTTTATGTTGTTACGCTGGTACTCCTGGTGGTGATGTACATCCTTTACAAAACCTTTATCAAATCGCCAACCGGGCGGGTCTGCGTGGCAATCCGCGAGAATGAGGATCGCGCCAAGATGCTTGGATACAATACGGCGGTCTTCAAAATTGTGGCGATGTTGATCTCCTCATTCACAGCGGCGATTGCCGGCATGCTGCACACGTTGTACCAGCCGGCAGTCATCCCCAGTGTTGCCGGGCTTGGATTTACTGTGACCGGGCTATTGATCGTACTCATCGGCGGGGTGGGAACCATGAGCGGCGCAATCATTGGTGCATTTGTGTACAAACTGCTGGATTTCGGTCTTACCCGCTTTATCGGCGAGAGTGCCAGTTTTATCCTCGGTGCGATCTACGTGGTGTTCGTGCTCTTTATCCCTTATGGCATTGTCGGCACGTGGAACCTGCGTAAATTGAGTTGGAAGACCGCCTGGAGACAGGGTTGGAACAGGCTGCGGGCATTGGTAATTCCAAAAGTAGAAAAATAACCGCTCTTCCTTCTTATTGAAAACGCAGATCTTGGGGAAGTTCTGCGTTTTTTATTTAATTGGTCAGTTGCCGGTAAAGACTGAGGGTTTCCTCGGAGGGCTCTACATCCAGGTCCTCGCGGAGAGATGCGCTGCAGCGTTGGAACACGCTGTGCACCGCGGAGCGGTTGCCGCGGGCGGCATGGCAGCGCATCAGGGTGCGGAAGGCTGGCTCGTTGCAGGGGTCTACTGCCAACAGGTCGTGGCAGATGTGCATGGCGTTATCCCATTGCCCGGCTGTGAAAAGCATGTTCGCCAGGCGGTTCCCGCTCTCCAGATAGGTCTCCCGCAATTGCTCCCGGGTTGCGTCGATTTGGGCGTCGCTGCTGTTTTCGAACAGGTAATCCCCCTGGTATATATCGTGAGCGGTTTGCAGATCTTCAAGCGAATCAGAGCCTGCCAACTCGATGAAATCCACCGTATCCATGGCAATTCTTGCGGCAGGATTAATGCCGTACAGCGTATCGCGCCGGGTGATGAAGAACGAGGATCGCCCGGGTTCGCGCTGCGGCTCAAGTGCACGCGTGAGTGCGTTGAGCGCCACCTTCAGGTTTTGACCGGAAGTATCACCGTTCAACTCCGGCCATAACCGTTCAGCCAATTGGTCACGGGAGAGCCATTTGCCGTTGTTGTTGATGAAGACCTGGAAGAGCTGGCGTGCTTTTTCACGCTGCCAGTCGCGCGGGTTGGTGAGTGTTTTACCGCGCCACACATCGAACCTGCCCAGGGTGTGAATTGCCAGGCCATATCCAGGGTGGTAATCCAACGTTTCCAGGTCAAGTCCGTGGGGCAGAGATGCCAGCCATTCTTTTTCAATGCCCTTGCGCCAGGCTTCCAGCAGCAAGGGGCTCAAAGGCTCCATCTCCTGTAATCCCAGGTGGCTGGGTCGGGTGAGTAAGAATCCGAAGTTAGACTTGCGTAAAAGAGGAGCAACCGCAGCGAATTTTTCGAGGGCTTCGGACTGACTGGCATTTTGCCACAGGTTGAAAACCTGCGCCACCTTGCTGGCAGCAGCGCCGAACTGGTCACCGACATCATTAAAACGTAGGATGCTGCGCTGAAGCCAGTCTTCTGCCAGGCTGTACTCACCAGCCAGCGCGTATGAGGTCCCCATGGTGGTGAGGAGTAGTGCTACGAACCAGTTGTCGCCGGAGGTTTCAGCAATGTCGATCGCCTGATCCGCCAGGCGGCGCGCTTCTACCAGATGACCCTGGTAGCCATAAAAGCGGCAGAGTCCCCACAAGGGTTCCACCTGTACGCGTATAACATTAAATGGCTTCACCAGGTCAATAGCGCGCTGATACAGGTTGCGGGCTTTTTCAAGGCGTTTGGTTTGCCAGGGGTAGTGAGGTTTGAGCTGTGCAGCATGCCCAAGGCGCATCAATCCTACCGCCTCAACGAAAGGCGAATCCAGCCGCTGCCCGATCTCTACGCCCTGTCGGGCAAAATGCTCTCCCTTCTCAATGTTGCCAAGCATCAGGTGGATCAAGGAAAGTAAAAGCGGCATCTCCCGGTGAAAGCGCTGCGGGCGCAATTGGGTGACCACATCGAGCTGCTCCGGGTGGTAGGTTTCGAATTGATCGACGGCGTCATATAAATGCCCGGTGCGCAGCAGCGCACGGGCTTCAAGGTAGATATCATCCGGGTCACTTTCAGATCGCAGCATGCTGGCTTCTTTATGCATGGCGCGGGCTTCGTCCGGTTTGCCCATGTTGAGCTTGTTCTCTGCCAGTTGGTCCATCAGGTCAGCAGCTTCAGCAGGGTATTCCTGAGGTTCCAGGAAAGCCAGTGCTTCTTCCAGCAGGCTGGAGGCTTTGAGCGGGCGGATGGTGTCCAGGTAGACCTGAGCCATGCTGCGCAGCGCACGGCTGCGTCCGTGCAGATCTTTACGGCGCGAAAAGATTTTATCTGCCCGGGAGTAAGAATTGACAGCATCCTCGAATTGGGAGCGCAGGCGCTGTACATCACCCTGCAGGATAAGAATTTGCGGATGCTGGTCGAGCAGCGTTTCATCCAGTTTTTCGATCCATTTGGAAAGAGTGCGCAGGCGGCCAATCTCCAGCAGACGCGTACCAGTTGATTCGATCAAGCTGGCAGCCAGGTCATTCTCGCCGCAGCAAAAAAGGTGATAAATTGCTTCTTCGGTCTCTTTGATGTTTGAATAATAATCCGCTGCTTTACGGTGCAGCATGTTCATTTTTTGAGGGTCGTTTTTCTCCTGGTCAAGCAGGAAATCCTGGAAGAGACGTTGGTAGCGGTAGGTCTTTTCGTCCACTGAAAATGTGAAAAGACCCTTTTCAACGAGAGACTGCAGGATGGCGGTGCTGTTTTCAATTCCGAGAATAGCGTCACATGCGTTGGCATCCAATTGGCGCAGCACAGAGCTGGAAAGGAGGAACTCTTGTACCTCTGCTGGTTGGCGGTGCAGCACTTCCTGCGCCAGGAAGGTGAAAATGTCGCTGCTGGGCAGTTCAGCCAGAATGCGCTCGAGGAGGCGCGAATGGCTGGTCTGCAGGCGCTGCCATATCATCTGCAGTGCTATGATCCAGCCATCGGTGTAGGAGAAAATACTCTCAGCTTGTTCTGGAGTAATAGGGAATTGGTACTGATCAGCGAACAGGCGGCTGATTTCGTCCACCGAAAATGATAGATCAGCCTGGTTGATCACCAGCAGGGAGGCTTTGACCCGCCAGCGGATGAAAGCGGGTGTTTCGGGGATCTTGCGGCAGGCGATGGCGATATGCAGGCGGGGAGGGCGGTTTTCCACCAGTTGTTCAAACCAGCGGTTAACGTCAACTACATCGCTCACCAGGTGATAATCATCCAGAACGAGCAGGGCATCCTCTTCGAGGTCGAGTGTAAGCTGGTTGAGCAGGGCAGTGAGTACAGGATGTGCAGCCGTGTGACCGCCGGATTCGAGCCTTTCGAGCAGTGCATTTGAGCCAGGCGAACAGGCTGAGATGAGGTGAGCCAGAAAGAGCATCGGATCGCGGTCCGGTTCGGTAATCTGGTACCAGGAAGTTTTCTTGTAGAAGGTGCTGAGTTCAAGCAATGCGGTGGTTTTGCCAAAACCGGTACCGGCATGAATGAGGGTCAGCGGAGCTCCAACCGTTCCCTCGAGGAGCGTATGCAGCCGCTCGCGGCGTAAGATACCGCGATGCGGTTGCGGCGGCAGCAGTTTACTGCGGATGACCATGTCTGAAAGAGGCACAATCCTATTTTACCTGTTAACAGTTTTCTTTTTCAGAATTCTGAGGTAAAAAGAGAGTATGATTTTGATGGCAACCACAGCAGTGATTTGTAAATCGAAGGAATGGAGGAGAGTAGATGAAAAATGTCATTAAAACCCCAAACGCACCGGCCGCCATTGGACCCTATTCAGTAGGCATCAGCACCGGCGCTTTACTTTTCACCGCAGGGCAGATCGGCCTGGACCCAAAGACCGGGCAAATGGTGGAAGGTGGTGTGGAAGTCGAAGCCAGGCAGGCGCTGACGAATTTAAAAGCCATTCTAGAAGCTGCCGGGTCAGGGCTTGAAAAAGTGGTGAAAACCACTGTTTTCCTCAAGGATATGGCAGATTTTGCTAGGGTCAATGCCATCTATGCGGAATTTTTTGTGGAAAACCCGCCGGCGCGTTCGGCAGTGGCAGTAGCAGCGCTGCCCAAAAATGCTCTGGTGGAGATTGAAGCCATTGCGATGCAATAGGGGCTGATGAACGAGATTGATATAGCCCCCGCCAGGCAGCTTTTCACAGGTAAAGAACTGGACTTAATTGCCAGTTCTTTTCTTTTTGGTTGGAAATACCTATTGACTTTTTAAAGATATAATATATAATGATTATAAATTGATAATGATTATAAATACTATGACTGATACAGAGATCTTAACCCAATCAATTAAACAGGCGGGGCTGCACCTGACCCCTCAACGAATTGCCATCTGTGAATTATTGGCAACCTCTGATGTTCATCCCACGGCAGCTTATATCTATGACCAACTTCGCGAAAAGTACCCCTCACTTTCCTTAATGACTGTGTACAACACGTTGAATACCCTGGTAGATATTGGGGTGGTGAATGTTCTTGGAAATGCCGGAGATGATCACGCCCATTACGATGGCAACCAAAGTCCGCATATTAACGTGGCCTGCTTATCCTGCCACAAAATCAGTGATTTCGATTCCGCAGCTGTTACAGACCTGGAGAACGATGTCCGCGAGGGCTCGGGGTTTAAGCTGACTGGTTCGCGTGTGTTATTTTACGGGCTATGCCCGGATTGTCAAAAAAATAGATAAAAAAAGGAGAGAACTATGGAAACTACCGAAACAACAATTGTTCCAATGCCGAGGATTGGCGATGCAGCACCTGAATTCAAGGCAGTCACAACCCAGGGGGAGATCAATTTCCCCTCAGATTACAAAGGTCAATGGGTGATCCTGTTTAGCCACCCGGCAGATTTCACGCCGGTTTGCACCTCTGAATTCATCACATTTGCCTCCCTTGAAGAAAAATTTGCCAAGGCGAATTGCAAACTTGTTGGGTTATCAGTCGACGGCCTCTACAGCCATATTGCCTGGCTGCGAACGATCAAGGACAAGATCGAATACAAGGGTATGAAAAACGTCGAGGTGAAATTCCCACTGATCGAAGACATCACGATGAATGTAGCGCGGAAGTACGGGATGATCCAACCGGGTGAAAGCAGCACCAAAGCCGTACGGGCGGTGTTCTTTATCGATCCGAAAGGAATCATCCGGGCAATCATCTATTATCCTCTCAGCATGGGGCGCAATTTTGACGAACTCTACCGTGCGCTCATCGCAATGCAGACCGCCGATGCATTCTCCATTGCTACTCCTGCAGATTGGCGCCCGGGTGATGAAGTGATCGTGCCTACCGCCGGTTCTTGTGGAGTAGCCAAGGAAAGAATGGAAGGAAAAACCCAGGAGAAGATGCACTGTTATGACTGGTTCTTCTGCACCAAACCTCTTGATAAAGAAACAATCGAAAAAACCCTGATCCAAAAATAACCTTTAGGAGCAAAAATGATTTCGAACACGATGCAAAAAGCTATCAATGAACAAATCAACAAGGAGTTGTACTCTTCCTATCTTTACCTGTCTATGGCAGCGTATTTTGAGAACAAGAATCTGCCGGGCTTTGCCAAGTGGATGCACATCCAGGCTGGCGAGGAACATGAGCACGGGATGAAATTCTTCAAGTATCTCATTGACCGCGGCGGTTTGGTGGAGCTGAAAGCCATTGCCGCACCAGAAACCGACTGGGAATCCTATCTCGCTGTTTTCAAACAGGTGCAGGAACACGAAGCAGCAGTGACCGCCTCGATCTATGCACTGTATGAGCTCGCGTTGAAAGAGAAGGATTATCCCACCCAGGTGATGCTGCAATGGTTCATCGATGAGCAGGTGGAAGAAGAAAAGAATGCTGCGGAAATTGTTCAACAACTGGAGTTGATCGATGCAAAAGGTACTGCAGTCCTGATGCTGGATCATCAGCTTGGAAAACGCGGCAACGACTAAGGAGTAAAAATCCGGAGGTAAAAATCCTCCGGATTTTTGTTTAAGGCTTTAGTCTGTCAAGAAAGCGGAACGTGGAAGTGTAGTTAGAAAGGTTCTTTATAAGGCTGGTGGAAATAGAAGCCGCCTTTTCTTTTTGGATAGCTTCGACTGCTATTCTGGCAATATCGCTGTGACCCCCGAACTGCTGCTGAAAGTGGCTGACAGCTTCTTCATTGGCTCCATTATTGATGTGGAAATTACACAAATAATAGTATGACAAAATTCATTTAAATAATGGTTAATAGCATACGTTCGATATATAATAAACGAATATTTTTACTTGAGATGGAGGAAGTATGAAAAAAGGGCTTATAACATTATTCGTTGTGCTTTCCATAGCAATTCTAGCAACTGCTTGTGCGCAAAGTCCCTCAAAAAATGAACCAGTGAAAATAAAAGCCGTTGTACTTCCCTACACCTCCTTTGGACCCTTTTTTATTGCCCAGGAGGAGGGATTCTTTACAGACTATAACCTAGAGGTAGAGTTTGTCAGAATGGATAGTGGTTCTTCTCCGCTGGCTTTACTCGAGGAAGGTTCTATTGATGTTCTTGGTTCCGGACCCAACTTAGGATTGTTTAATGCGCTTGCATCTGGAAGTGATATTCGTATTGTCGCAGATAAGGGGTACCTCGCGAAGGATGGATGCACTTATATGGCCCTTCTCGCGTCTAAGGATTGGGTTGAAAAAAACCAGACACTAACAGCGGATTCATTGAGAAACGCCAAGGTTTCGATAGACCCAATCAACTTTGAAGCCTTTATGTTTGACCAGGTTTTACAAAGTGTTGGATTGACCCAGGAAGACATCAACATTCAGGATATTTCACCTGCTGCATTATCTGATGCATTAAGCAATAAAGCAGTAGATATCGTGTCCATTGGGGACCCCTGGATTGTTAAGCTGACTGGTTCAGGAGAAACTGTGGTATGGAAACCATACCAGGAGATCGTACCGAATATGCAGTTCGGCGTAATCTTGTTTAATGATAATTTGATCAAAAATAACCCGGATGCCGGGGTCAGGTTCCTGGCAGCTCTTTTGAAAGGCGTAGAGCAATACAATCAGGGGAAGACAGATCGAAATATTGAGATCATGGCAAAATATACCAACCTGGATCCCGAAATCCTGAAAAAAGCCTGCTGGCCTCCCATGAACACTTCTGGTGAAATCAATTTTCAGGCAGTTGATGCATTTCAGGCTTGGGCTTTTCAAAAAGGGTTGATTGAAAAACAGATCCCTGTGAGTGGGTACTGGTATCCTGATCTGCTGAAAAAGGCTGAAAAATTGTTGAAAAAATAAATAACTGGATTTTGGTATTCCTTATTTAATGAGGAAAAACCGAAATTGACTTGAGGTGAACTTTGCAGCCTAAGAAAACTTCATTCACCCGGTCTGAAATTCACCAACTTATTCAAACTCGTTTCAATCGGGTTGTGAAGTTGTATCCTTCATACCCGGCTATTATTACGCCTTCCGAACAGATATCCTATTCTGAATTGGATGTCCTTTCAGACAGAATTGGATATGCAATTCAACATCATGAACGAAATCCAAAGAAGATTTGTGCAATATTTATGGAGCAGGGGATTAGCTCTACAGCTGCCATACTTGGGGTGCTAAAAGCGGGTATGAGTTTTATCCTCATTCCTCCCGAAACACCGTCATCAAGAATCAACGCTTATTGGGAAGAAACTGATCATCCAATTTTTCTAACGACCAACCAATACAAGCATATTGTTATAGAAATTACAAAGGATGACTCGGTTATTCTTTTGGATGAACTTCCCAAAATTCCTCAGGATTTTGTGTTCGCGGGATCAGACGCAAGACCTGAAGACATGGCTGCCATTTTCTATACCTCTGGCTCAACAGGTGAACCTAAAGGTGTTATTTGGACTCATGAGTTGATTTTGCACACAGCTTTCCTTAATACACAAAGTTATTCCATCACATCTGAAGACAAGATTGCCATTCTATCTGCGTTTGGGTATGGCGCTGCCATGACCATGAGTTTTGCTGCAATGTTGAATGGAGCAGCATTGTGTTTCTATCCGACTCCACAGCAAACCCCAACCGCTTTTCTGCAATGGGTCTCGGATAACAATATCTCTATCCTTTCCATGACGACTTTAGGCTTGCTTCGACAAGTTTTGCATGAAATGAGAGGGCCATCCTCTTTGAAAAAGGTGCGAATGGTCATTCTTGGCGGGGACGACCTTTATAGAGCGGATGTTAACTTATTTTTTGATAAGTTCCCGATGGATACGATATTTGTTTATCGCCTGGCTGGCAGTGAAACCATGTTGATGCGTGAAATAAAAATAACCCCATCAACAAAACTTTTGACTGATAAAGTCCCGGTTGGCTATGAAGTTCCTGATAAAGAGCTGCTGCTTTTAAACGAAGAATTAAAGCCCGTTTCGAAGGAAGAAGTAGGGGAAATTGCGATTCGCAGCCGTTATTTATCTCCAGGGTATTGGAAGCAACCCGAATTAACTGCTAAAAAATTCCTAAAAGACCCTGTAAATGAGGACATGAGGATTTACTTAACCGGTGACCTTGGAAGGTTGAATGGTTTGGGTCAATTGGAGTTCCTGGGGCGCAAAGATAATATGGTCAAAGTAAGGGGCTTCAGTGTTCAACTAGAAGCAATTGAGCAAAGACTTGTCGCAATAAGGGGGATAAAAGAAGCGGTTGTTGTTCTGCGGTCATGGCAGGGGCGCAGCCGGTTGACCGCATACCTGAAATCAGAAGGATCGGACAAACCCAGTGCAAATAAAATAAAAAATGAACTTGCCAGCGTTTTTCCTCAACACAGCATCCCTTCTGTTTATTGTTGGGTCGATAGTATTCCACGTACGTCGACGGGAAAAGTGGATCGATCAAATCTCCCGGATGTATTAATGGAAAGACCAGAATTATCTTCAGTATACGAGGCTGCTGAAAATGCTATTGAAGTATCGTTGGTCGAGATCTGGCAGAAGATTCTGGGCATTAAAGATATTGGCGTAAATGACTCATTCTTTGAATTAGGCGGTGATTCCCTTTCTTCTCTGGAAATGGTATTGGAAGTGGAGCAGGCTCATCACATTTCTGTTCCGCAATCCTTTTTTACAAACCCTGTAATAAAAACACTTGCAAAAAGTATCCTGGAAAATGAAGAAGAGTCTGTACTTGGAAGAAAGTTTTCGATAACCAGTAAAGAACAATCGGAGTCAAAAGTAGGAATAAAGAAGAAAAAAAGCAGAAAATTCGCTCTACTGAAAAAAATTTTTTCTGGCAAAACTTCATTTTCTGAGATTGACTGGTTTACTGGTTGGTATAGATTCTTCGACAGGAAAATAGGAAAATACTTAGTTAAAAAATCATATCAACAAGCTATTGCCTGGTCAGTTCGATTTAGCAATAACTGGTTCGTTTGCAAGTTTCTCTATAACCACAGGCAAAAATTGTTTCGACGTTGGCTGAATGTGCTTAAGTCAAGCACACCAGATATTCGAGGTTCATTTGGAAGGGCATTGTTAACAAATATGTTTTTCTACCTTCCAAGACCGGTAACAAAACAAAATAAAGATCCCTACAAGATGGGGCAGATTTATTTGAATTCAAAACTTCCCTATTGGAAATCATTGGGGGAGTTGATAGAAACGACCACGGCAGAAAACATTCCAACAGTATTCCCAATGGTTGGTTTAAGTTACATACAATCTGCCAGGTCAGAGGGAAGAGGAGTAATTTTACTCTCATTTCATGGAACCCCTCATCCAGGAGGGTTTGTTCCTCTTGCAAAATTCCTTGGTATTGAGGGCATTCCCACGATCAGTTACCTGATCCCTATTCGACAAAGTCAATATGATGAACAAAATGATGAAATCTCTGAGACCACCGCCTTTAAATTGAATGCGGAAATCGCGTTATATGGGCAGAAAATCTTAAATAATGGGGGTGTCGTCAATTTTGCCAGTGACACAAATGACGAGCGTGGCAGGGTTTTTAAAGTAAAAATCGCCAACAGGTTATACTTCATTAAGGGCGGATTTGCGGAAATGGCTTTGAATACAGGTGCGGTGGTGGTGCCTTATACGCGCTATACCCTTGACGACGGAAGAGTTCAGATCGAGTTTTTTAATCCGATGGAACCTGGAAAAGGAACTCGAGATGAAAAGGTTGAAAAAATGATCAGAGATTATGCTGCATTCATGGAAAAATGCTGGATTGACCATCCCGATTCGATGAGCTGGATTAAAATGAGAAATCATTTGAGAAAACCAAAGTGAAGTTACTGTTCTTAGATTAGTACTACTTATCTTCTCCAAAAGAGAAAAGAGGAAAAAATGAAAAAAACCTTGGTATTCCTGATGGTAGCGATGTTTATCCTCAGCATGCTTGCGGCATGCGCAAAAAAAGTGGAAACGCCAGTGGAGCCAACAAAGGTTAAGGTGGGAGTTTTTAACTACATATCATCTGCACCTTTCTTTATAGCACGGGACGAAGGCTACTTTGCAGAACAAGGTCTGGATGTAGAACTAATCGATTTTGGTTCGGCATCAAATGAAATGCTGCCGGCTGTGATGGATGGAAAATTGGATGCTGCCGGATATGCAGTTACTGTTGCCATTTACAACGCTATCCTTCAGGGTGGTGATGTGAAATTTGTTGCCGATAAGGGATACCAAAACCCGGATAATTGCATCACTGATGCCTGGGTCGCTAGAAAAGAATCCTTGGATGCTGGTCTTATCACCAATGGTAGTTCGTTGAGTGGGAAGAAAGTTGCTTTCCCAAGGGGAACCACCATCGAATTTACTATGGATCTTTTGCTTGATGAGAGCGGCTTAACGCAGAACATTTTTGAGTATTCGAACATTAATGATTCAGCAGCCCGTATTGAAGCTGTAAAAAATAAATCAGTTGCTGTTACCTTCTTATCTGAACCTTGGGTGACTAAGGCAAAAACTTCTGGTGTGGAAGTTTGGATGCCTGCATCCAAGATCGTACCGGGAATGTCTTTTGGCGGGGTTGTGTTTGGGCCTACGCTTTTAAATGGAGATCCAAAAATAGCCAAGGCTTTTTTGGTTGCATACCTCAAAGCAGTGAAGCAATTTAATCAAGGTAAAACTGATCGAAATGTGGAGATAATTGCGAATTACACCAAACTTAGTCCAGAGGATATTAAAGTGTCTTGTTGGACTAATTTCAAGGCAGATGGATTGATTGATACACAATATTTCCAAAAATACCAAGACTGGGCATTATCGAAAGGGCTCATAAATGGTGAGATTCAACTGGATCAGATCTGGACATCCAAGTATCTCGATGCTGCTCTGCAAGAGCTAAATAAAAAATAACCCAAGATAGAGGGATAGTTAAGCAAAGAATTCCTTTTATCTCAACATAGAGCACTATCATCGTTTAATAAGAACCCGAAATTTATTTTGTAGATGATAGTATGATGTCTTTATAGGCATTATTTATCATAAATTGTATAAAAAGGAATAAATGGGCAAAATAGATTTTGGTATTCGTAAACCAGTTGATTTTTCACCACTTTCTGAAAAAATCCTGGATGAAACAATAATCCCTCAATTTGAGAGGACGGTTGAAAAATTTTCAAATCAACCGGCAATAAAGGATTTTAATTCCTGCCTATCTTACCGAGAACTGAACAACGCTATAAACAATCTCGCAAAAACCATCGTTGATTTGGTGGGTAAGCCAAAAAGACCCATAGCCTTCTTGAATGAACGCGAACTCATGTCGATCATATCCATGATGGCGATCGCGAAGATTGGTGGTATTTCTGTAGGATTACATCCCAGCAATTCTGTTGATCAGCTAAGGGATTACCTTGTTGATTCAACCGCTGAATTAATAATCACATCCTCAAAATTCCGTTCCACAATTAATGCCCTTCGTTTACAAATTCCTGAACTTAAAGTAATTTTCTTTGACCAGCCCGAGATAACAAAGGAATGTGCAAATCCAGGAGTGGTAAGTAAACCAGAAGACGTCTTCGGTATTTTTTACACCTCTGGTTCAACAGGAAAACCAAAAGGAGTGATGATTGGTCATCTATATAAATCTCAGAGCATTCATTATCAAACGAACGGATGGTTTTTTTCTCCGAGTGACCGGATTTCACTGGTAACTTCAAGTTGTTACCTTGCTTCGCATCCGAGCATTTTTGGCGCGTTCCTAAACGGCGGGTTGCTATGCATTTTTGATCTTCAGCAGAATAGTGCAAAAAAAGCCTTGGATTGGATTATTGATGAAAAACTAACAGTTTTTCGCAGTACACCATCGATTTTTCGGAATATCATAACATTAGCACCGAAAGACCTTAAATTCCCATACATTCGATTTATTACATTAGGTGGAGAACTTGTCACAAATCAAGATATTGATTTGTTTAAGCTTCACACACTTGAAGACTGTACTTTGGTTAATAATTATTCCTCGACAGAGGCTGGCGCAATCTGCCATTACCCGATTCATCATGACCTGCCTTCATTTGACGGTATGTTGCCGGCAGGTTATCCTGCCCCTGGAAAAGAAGTATTGCTAATAGACGAAAATGGAAAGAACGTAGCGGTTGGGGAAGTTGGGGAAGTAGTCGTCCGAAGTAAATATCTTAACCTTGGGTATTGGAGGCAAGAAGACCTCACTGCGCTGAAGTACAGCACTGACCCAACGGATTCCCGATATCGATATTGTAATAGTGGAGATCTTGGCAAATTCCGAAACGATGGAGTACTGGAAATAGTTGGTAGAAAGGATACACAAGTAAAAATTCGAGGTTTTAGAATCCAGTTAGAGATCGTTGATCTGGCATTAAGATCTCTTCCGGGAGTAAGAGATGCAGCCACAGTGGTATTTGGCAATGTTCAGGGTGGTGAGCGCCTTGCTGCATATCTTGTTACAGACAAAAAGAGCACATTAACTGTCAACCAAATTAGATTAATTCTAGCAGATAAGATCCCTGGGTATATGATCCCTTCGCGGTTTATATTTATGGAACAACTTCCGCGAACCCAAACCGGAAAACTCTCACGTAATGAGCTTCCAACGCCTACCAACGAACGCCCTGAACTTTCAACTGCTTATGTGGCTCCAAAAAGTAATTTGGAAATCGAAATTGCAAATATCTGGAAAGAAATGCTTGGATTCGATGATATTGGAATCGCTGACAACTTTTTTGACCTTGGAGGCGATTCGTTATTGATATTGCAGATGTCTCTGGCAGTAGAGGCTGCAACAGGCAGGAGTTTTCCACAGGAGTTTTTTAAGGAACCGACAATCCAACATTTATGTGAAATGCTTGAAAACACGGAAGTCAGGTCTATAGAGAATGAAAAATTCCTGGTTAAAGGAATTAAAGCTGGTGAAGTGAAGAATATCGCCAGAAAACATAAGAAGAAATCAATATTGGATAAGTCATTATTAATCATTAAAAAATTGGTAAGGCGGAGTGAACCCGAATGGCTTTATCGCATTCTAGATAAAAAGGTAGGTGAACATTTTGTTTCAATGCCATATCAAAAAGCGTTATCCTGGGGTGTGCGTTGGAGTAATAACCCTTTAGTTCGAAACCTGCTTTATAGCCATCGGAAGAAATTGTTTAAGAAATGGCAGGATGTACTTGGTGAAGGTAATTATTTGGTATCTGGAACTTTTCAGCAAAATCTTTTAACCAACATGTTTTTTTTCATACCAAAGGCAACATCAAAATTTGAGAAAGATCCTTATGCCCTGGGTCAATCATTTCAAAAATCAAGCACCCCTTTTTGGAAAACATTGGGTCAGTTGATCGTTGAAACTCCAATTGAAAACATTACAACTCTATTTCCGATGGAAGGATTGGAATATATTCAAGAGGCGCGAAACAGAGGGAAAGGCGTGATTTTACTTTCGTTTCACGGGAATCCACACCCAGGTGGATTCTTACCACTGGCGAAAGTATTAAAAGTCGAAGGAATTCCAACGATTAGTTACCTAATCCCTATACGGCAAAGTGGTTTGCATGACAGTGTAGGAGAAATTACAGAATTAGAAGCTTCTTCCTTGAACGCGGAAATAGCTCTTTACGGACAAAAAATCCTTCAGCAAGGAGGTGTGGTGAACTTTGCGAGTGATACCAATGATCACTCTGGAAAAACGTATAATGTTGCCATTGGCAATAGGAATTACCAGATCAAGGGAGGATTCGCTGAAATGGCTCTAAATACTGGCGCATCAATCGTCCCGTTTAACAGGTATTGTCTTGAGGATGGTAGAATCAAAATGGAGTTTTTTCCTCCTATGGAAATTGGTGAAGGAACAAGGGAAGAAATAGTAGAAAGGTTAGTACGCGAATATGGGGCATTCATAGAAAACTGTTGGCGCACCCATTCGGATGGGATCAGTTGGGCGAGGATAAATCGGCACCTGGAGCGAAAACATGAAAGTTAAGGTTGCTAAGCAACATGGCAGATAAAAGGCTTCCAAATCTTTTCATCCTTGGTGCAGCCAAAGCTGGCACAACCACCTTATATGACACTCTAAAAAAATACCACCAGGCGTATTTCCCTGTACAAAAGGAACCAGCTTTTTTCTGTGATGACGATTATTATCAAAACGGAATCGAGTGGTACCTTTCAACTTTTTATTCGAAGGCTGGTAATTTTCAGGTTCGAGGTGATGCCACTCCCCGCTATTTATTCTGGGGGGAAAAGGTAATTCCAAGGTTGAAATTACTTTACGATCAGGACCAACCAAAAATGATCGTGATTTTTCGCGATCCAGCAAAATTAATCTATTCTTATTATTGGCAAAATGTTCGAGAGGGAAGGGAGACCCTTGGTTTTTCAGAAGCGCTGGCAGCAGAAAAGGATCGCGATCAAAAATTTGCTGAACAGATTTATTACCATGGCAAATTTACTTACTCCTATTCCCGCTTAGCTGCTTATGCTTCACAACTCAAAACTTACCTGGATAATTTTCCGAAACAAAATTTTCTATTTCTCTTAACAGATGATTTTTCTGATTTTCAAAAACTTACCAGAACGCTTGAACAATTTCTGAACCTTGACCACATGGAATGGAAAAAACCAGTTACCAGCAATTTAGCCCGTTTACCACGTAATCGTGCTATTCACAAATGGTTGGTTCAGCGGTCGAAGTTTAAAGATTTGCTAAAACCTATCATCGGTTATTCATTACGCCATAAGATTAAACAGGCTGCCATAAACATGAATCTTAAACCACTTGATCCACCTGTGCCAGATCCCGCGATCATGCTCATGCTCAGAAAACATTATCAGCATGAAGTGCAACAATTAGAAGAGATGATCGAACGCGACCTATCTTCCTGGTATCCAAAATAATAGACCATGGCAAATAATCAGAACGAATTACCGAACACCTTTATTGTTGGAGCGGCAAAAGCAGGCACAACAACGCTATATGATCTACTGAAACAACATCCTGAAATATTTTTTTCGTTTGATAAAGAGCCGATGTTTTTTAGCAGAGATGATTATTTTTCCAGGGGATTGGATTGGTACCGAAACACTTATTTTAGACGAAGTATAAATTTTCCAATACGGGGTGAAGCCTCACCGCATTATCTTTACTGGGCAGAAAAAGTATCACCTCGAATCAAAATGGTTTTTCAAGACCAGCCGATTAAATTGATAATTATCCTGCGAAACCCGATACAAAGGGCGTATTCCTGGTATTGGAATATGGTGAATGAAGGTAGAGAAAACCTGTCATTTTATGAAGCTTTGTTAGCAGAGGACGACCGACTAAAGTCGAATTGGGATAAGCTGGCTGAAGCTGGTTCAATGCAATACGGCTATATCAAGGGCGGTAATTATTCCAATCAGATAAAGTGCTTCTTGAAAGATTTTCCATCTGATTCAATTAAAATCTTGTTGTTAGATGATTTGATGTCTAGCCAGGAAAAAACTATAGCGGAAGTGTTTTCCTTTTTAGGTGTAGCATCCACTTTTGCGATAAAAACTCGAATAAGTAATCAATCTACGAAACCTCGGATTGATCGCCTGCATAAAGCGATTAGGACTCCTTCTGCGATTAAGAATTTCTTAAAGCCGTTTTTTCCACCGCAGCTTTTGTTTTCAGTAAAGACTCTTCTATTGAAAAAGAATCTTGAGCCCTTTGCTTACCCAGAAATGGAGATTGCTGCCTATACTTACCTTAAGCAGCGATTTTCATCTGAAATTTCCGAGCTGTCTTTATTAATAAAACGAGATCTTTCAAAGTGGCTTGAGCCTTAAATATGGATAATACGTTGCCTTTTGATTTGAAAAAGATCACTTTTTTTCTTGCTTCCATGGAGGGAGGAGGCATTCAAAAAGCAACATTGCGCTTAATGCAAGAGCTGATTCGGTTGGGGTGGTCACCAGAATTAGTGGCGATAAATGGAAAAGGTCCTTTAAAGGATGAAGTGCCAATAAAAAGCAATTTCATTGATCTGGGTGTAGCACGAACCAGGTATGCCTTTTTTTCCATGTTAAAGTTTTTAATCAGTCACAAACCACTGATAGGTGTTTCAGCACAAACTCATTTGAATGTGTTACTTATCATCCTAAAAAAATTAACCGGGTACCCCAAACGCCTGATTGTGACAGAACACATCACATTCACCAAGGATCATTTACATCATAGAAAACTTTCAGAGCGAATACGGCCAACCTTGATTTACTTGTTTTACCCGATGGCATCCGCTGTTGTTGCTGTTTCCACGGATGCGGCGAAAAGCATAAAGAAATATGCCTCCTATAAAAAAAACATAACCGTGATCGAAAATGGATTAGACCTGGATGAGATCCGGTCATTAACCCTATCCAGCAGTAGCGGTCAATCAATAATGTGCACAGCAGATGAGAATATGGTTGTCGGTTTAGGTCGATTATCGTTACAAAAGAATTTTCCATTGTTGATGGATGCGTTTTCCAAACTAGATTTACCCAAATCCAGGTTAGTGATAATGGGAGATGGGGAGGATAAAAACCACCTTCTTGATTTGGGTCGTGAATTAAAAATCGAGGACCGGTTTGTTCTCCCTGGATTCGTAAAAAATCCTTATGCAGTGCTTGCAAAAGCCAGGGTTTTCGTGCTTTCATCTAACTGGGAAGGTTTTTGCAATGTTGTGATCGAGGCTTTAGCTTGTGGCGTTCCAATTGTTGCAACGGATTGCCCTGGAGGTCCCGGTAATCTTTTGAAAGATCAGCCTTTTGCCAGGATTGTTCCGATGAATGATCCAATTGCAATGTCGGTAGCGATTAAATCCATCCTTGAAAGTCCGATCGACCGGAAGAACATTATTGAGTTTGCCAGGCAATTTAACATATCAACCGTTGCACAGAAATACATTGAATTGGTAAAAACATTAAGATAGGTTGTTAATGAAAATCTTCCATGTTATCAATACACTGGAAATAGGGGGAGCGCAATCCTTATTATTAAACCTCATCGACCATTGGGGCGATGAGGGGGACTCGCACACAATCATTTCATTAATGCCGAAAACCGATTCCGCTGGTGTTTTCGAAGAAACAGGTATTCCGATTATCTATTTGAATATGGAGGAAGCGAAATTCTCGCTAAAGAATTTTCTTGCTCTGATTCATATTATTCGCACAGCCCAACCAGACGTGGTCCAAACCTGGCTTTACCATTCTGATTTACTTGGCGGAGTGGCATCCTGGCTTGCAGGGGTCAAATCGATCGTTTGGGGGGTGCATCACACCATCACGAATGATACTGCATTAAAGCCAACAACACGTATGGTGTTAAAACTTTTAGTCTTTTTCTCCCACTTTTTACCAAAAAAGATCATCTGTTGTTCTGAATCTGCGGTCACCACACACGTTTCACTTGGATATCCCCAAGAAAAAATGATAACCATTACGAATGGCGTCGATTATGATCGATTTCATCCAGATGTATCTGCCCGTAAATCGCTTAGAGAGGAACTCGGTTTGCCTTTGACTGAAAGGCTTGTGGGAATGTTCGCCCGGTATCATCCGCAGAAGGATCATGCCAATTTCATCCATGCAGCAGCCCTGTTGAGCAAAAAATATGCAGACGTGCATTTTATTTTATCCGGTGAAAACGTAGATGAGTCTAACCCCGACCTCACCTCATTAATAGTTAATTCTGGAATCGGGGATAGGGTGCATTTATTGGGGAAACGGCAAGATATGCCCCGATTACACGCCGCGATGGATATAAATTCACTCTCCTCATCGTTTGGGGAGGCGCTGCCAATGGCTTTGTGTGAAGGAATGTCTTGTGGGGTACCATGTGTTGCAACCAGGGTGGGGGATGTTGAAAGTCTAATCGACAACACGGGGAAAGTGGTTGAACCAGGAAACCCGAATGCCCTGGCAGAAGCCTGGTTATCAATTCTGGAACTTGGACCAGTGGAATATAATGAGCTTTCCAATAAAGCGAGGCAAAGAATTTTGTTGTATTATGGATTATCGGGTACTGTAAACTTGTATCAACAAATTTACAAACAGGTGATGATAATCAAATGAATCGGTCGAAGGTATTAATTTGGTTTTTACG
This sequence comes from uncultured Anaerolinea sp., assembly GCA_964428125.1. Lineage (GTDB taxonomy): Bacteria > Chloroflexota > Anaerolineae > Anaerolineales > Anaerolineaceae > UBA6107. The sequence goes on along the minus strand of CAYRXB010000003.1, from coordinate 165,883 downwards.
TCCCTTGAATTTATGGCTGACGATCTTTGTTTATACGCTTATCACAGGTCTTTTTGTTCAACTCATTTTATTACCTTATATTATCCCATCCTGGCATTATGGTTATGGACTTTTGGTGGGCATGGATGGTGGTCAATTCCACCGGATCGCGTCAGAACTGGCGCAAAAAATTCACGAGTACGGTTGGAGCCAGTGGGAGCTCTTGCCTGAAAAACAAATCGTTTCAGGGATTGCTGCTATTTGTTATGTGTTGATCTATCCAGCACCCTGGTCAGTATTGCCTGTAAACGGGATATTGAATGCAACAGCCTGCCTCTGTATGTATCTGACCTTACGAAAAATTACCAAAGATCCAAAAATCAGCCTGTTTGCTTCCTTTCCTTTCTTTTTCTTTCCGTCCAATTTACTCTGGAATACACAATTTCATAATGAAAATTATGTTGTTCCAGGTGTCATTTTTATCTTGTTTGGGTGGACTCTCTTATTGGAAATAGCCTATGAAGAGAAGAAAATTATTTCGCTTCAAGGATTAGTCACTTTTATATTAATAACAGGCGGCAGTTTATTTATTGGTCTGGCTCGACAGGATATCATAACCAGCCTTGCTTACGCATTTTTAATTGTTGGTGTCTGCCTGCTGGTAATTGGTTTGGTTACAAGGGGAAGGCCTATCGCGAAAGTCAAGCGGGCATTTTTACCAATTGTTTTTAGTATGTTAATTTTCCTTGTGTCAGTTATTACCCTTCGTGAAACAACCAGAACAACTACACCAGCAACCGAGAAGACTGTCAGCCAATCAACAACAAATACGAAATGGAAAAATGCCAGCTGGTTACCGGATTTCATTGAAAAACCGGTTAAGGATCTTGCCCGATATAGGAAGGTGTTTGTGAAATCCTGGGCTCACGGGGGAAGCAGTATTGATCTGGATGTTACATTTTCAAGCGTTGGTGATGTGATTCGTTATTTGCCAAGGGCAGCAGAGATTGGTTTCTTTTCGCCCTTTCCTAACATGTGGTTCACTACCGGCAAGAAAGAGCCCGGAACAGCCATGCGATTTGTGTCTGCATTTGAGATGATGTTCGTTTTAATTTGCTATCCGGGATTGTTATTATTTTTGTGGAAGTATCGAAAGAAACCAATCCTATGGGTGATCCTGTTTGTGTGTTCTGTAATATTGATCCTGTATGGGCTAACCATTCCAAATATCGGGGCAATTTATAGATTCCGGTATCCATACCTGATGCCCTTGGTTTGTTTTGGTCTTGCGGGATGGCTGGAATTATTCTGGAAAAAGAAAACTTTTACAAAGTAAAATTAACCCAATGAAAATTGTCCTGTTAGCGACTACTAGTTGGAATCTTTATAATTCCAGAATGAGCCTGGCCAAAGCCTTGAAGTTGCTTGGCCAAGAGGTTATTCTCCTTTCACCAAAGGATGAATTCAGTAATTTGTTAATCCAAGAGGGGTTCCGATGGGTTGATTTTCCATTAAAACCCAGGGGAAAAAATATTTTTGAGGAAATTCGCTCAATACTTTTCCTTATTGGTTTTTATATAAAAGAGCGGCCAGACCTGGTGAACCATTTCACCCCAAAGGGGGTGATTTATGGTTCGATCGCAGCGAAATTAAGTAATCTGCGCAGGATAATCAACACGATCACAGGACTGGGATATGTTTTTTCTGGAAATTCAAATCAACACCTGAGAAAGTTTGTTACCGTTCTTTATAAATTATCGTTGAGGAATACGACAACGATTTTTCAAAATCGCGATGACCATAATTATTTCCTTGAAAAAAAAATCACTACATCCTCAAAAAGCTTCTTAATTCGAGGTTCGGGTGTTGATATGAACCGATTTGATTTTTCGGAAGAACCCGCTGATCGTCCTCCGATTGTCGTTTTACCATCAAGGTTTGTTGAGGAAAAGGGGATTCGATATTTCATTGGTGCTTCAAAGATTTTGAAGGAAAAAAACATTAATGTCCGATTTGTGATAGTTGGAAGGCCAGAGGAAGACCAGCCGACTTCGATCAAACCTGCAGAAATCACGAATTGGGTGACCCAAGGGTTGGTTGAATGGTGGGGTTGGCATGAGCATATGGAAAAAATATACCCAATGAGCCACATCGTTTGCCTGCCAACGTATTACATGGAAGGTATTCCCAAGTCTTTGATCGAAGCGGCGGCATGTGGTCGTGCATTGATTGCGACAGATGTCCCAGGATGCCGTGAGATTTGCATCGATGGTGAGAACGGGCTGCTTGTCCCTGTCAAAGACGCCAAAGCTCTCGCCAATGCAATCTCAAAACTGGCAATGGATGATGCTCTACGCCAACGAATGGGAAAACGAAGTCGAGAAATCGCTATGGCTGAATTTTCAATGAAGGAAGTATTAAAGGCATACTTCTTTCTATATGGTATTTCCTAAGTCTATCAACAAGTGTAAAATGATATTGATTCAAGCTGAATTTGTTTATTCCGGCTCGCTAATTCCAATCAACACAAATTGATTCATATCTTTGAGGTGAAATATGGAACTGAGCATTTTTGTTTTTATTGCCATTGGGTTTGTCGCACAAATGATTGATGGCAGCCTGGGAATGGCATATGGCGTCAGCGCCAACAGTTTTCTGATGGCTATTGGTCTATCTCCAGCGATTTCCAGTGCCAGCGTCCACACATCCGAAATATTTACCACGCTAGTTTCAGGTCTATCTCACCTTAAGTTTGGCAATGTTGATAAGAAAATGGTTTTAAAACTGCTCATCCCCGGGGTCATCGGCGGTGGATTAGGAGCTTATGTTCTAACGGCTTTTGATGGGAATGTCATCAAACCTTATATATCTATTTATTTGTTGATAATGGGTGTTCGCATCCTATACAAAGCATTCAAACCCACTGTGGAGCATGGCCGTGAGCCAAAAACGAGTTTGCTGGTGGCTTTAGGTTTGATTGGTGGAACGTGCGACGCCATTGGCGGTGGCGGTTGGGGACCTGTAGTTACCTCGACTCTGATCTCGACTGGTCACTCGCCACGAAAGACGATTGGGTCAGTCAATTTTTCTGAGTTTTTTGTTACAGTGACTGAATCGGTTGTCTTTATTCTCACCCTTGGGCTTACCCATTGGAAGATCATACTGGGACTTTTAATTGGCGGTGTTGTAGCAGCGCCGCTGGCAGCTTACCTCACGAAGAAACTGCCCACAAAGGCCATCATGATCTGCGTAGGATTATTAATTATTGGTTTGCAGATCCGCACCCTCTACCAGATATGGTTTTAACAACCCATGAACCTTATTCTTTTTTCAATTAGTGAATAATGAATGCAAAGAACCTATTTAGTTATCAACACAAGGTTGACCGCCAAAAAAGGATTGGTTTAAAAGGGCATCAACCATTGGTAATCTGGTTAACTGGTCTTTCAGGCAGTGGAAAAACTACGATTGCCAATTTGCTTGAAACGAGGCTGGTTAACGAGTATTCAGCACATACCTATCTCCTTGATGGTGACAATATCCGGGTTGGCCTCAATGCTGACTTGGGTTTCTCGAGCGAAGATCGAGCGGAAAATATTCGGCGCGTTGGTGAAGTTGCAAAACTTATGTGGGATGCAGGCTTGATTGTGATCACAGCCTTTATTAGTCCATTTCGAACCGATCGCGAGAAAGTGAGAAAACTTTTTCCAGCGGGTGCTTTTTGGGAAGTTTTTGTTTCTTGTCCGTTGAGTGTATGCAAACAACGTGACCCCAAAAACCTATATGCACGAGCTCAAAAAGGGGAGATCCTTGAGTTCACTGGTATCAGCTCTCCTTACGAGGAACCTGAATCGCCAGACGTGTTTATTGACAGTGAAAAGCAGGATGGTCAAGCGTGTGTAGATATTATTATCAATCGAATGTTGGAACAGAAAATTATCAAGGCGTCAAAATGAGAGGTGTAGTTTAATGGATCATCTCACTGAATTGGAGAACCGCAGCATCTTCATTCTCCGGGAAGCTTATGCCAATTTCTCGAACCTAGGAATGTTATGGTCGATGGGAAAAGACAGCACCGTATTGCTTTGGCTTGCCAGAAAAGCTTTTTTCGGTCATGTTCCGTTTCCTCTTATCCATATTGATACTCATTTTAAGATTCCTGAAATGATCACCTACCGCGATCGGCTTGTTCGCGAATTGAAATTAAAAATGGTTATCGGCTCAAATGAAAATGCGCTCCAGCGGAAACAAACTTTTCCAGATGGTGCAGTCGATCGATTGACGTGCTGTAAATTATTAAAAACAGATGCTTTACGGAAGACCTTATCTGGTGAAGGAAAACGATATGTGTTCAACCATTCAACGGATCAATATGAAGAAGAACTAAACCCTGAACCATTTACGGGTGTAATTGTAGGAGCAAGAGCAGATGAGGAAGGTTCAAGGTCTAAGGAACGATATTTCTCACCCCGTGATAAACAAAATGAATGGGATATTGCTGACCAGCCGCCAGAATTTTGGAACCAATTTAAAACTGATTTTGCCCCGCGCACGAATGTCAGAATTCATCCATTATTGGATTGGACTGAATTAAATATCTGGGAATATATATTAAGAGAGAACATCCCAACCGTTTCTCTCTACTACAACCAGGGGAATGGGAAACGCTATCGTTCCTTGGGGTGTTATCCTTGCACATTTCCTGTTGAGTCAGAGGCAAAAAATGTTCAGGAGATCATACAAGAATTAAGTGTGGGGAAATTTGCGAATATCGCTGAACGCTCTGGAAGGGCACAAGACAAAGATGATGGTGGTGGATTGGAAACGCTTCGACGGGAAGGATACATGTAAATGTCTCCGTTTATGAGCGATCTCTCTAAAGAAAACATGAATGTTGTGGTGGTTGGGCATGTCGACCATGGCAAGAGTACTATTATTGGGCGCTTGTTGGCAGAAACAAACTCGTTACCGAAGGGAAAACTACAAGACTTAAAGGAAAAATGCCGCAGGGCGAACAAACCTTTCGAGTATGCGTTTTTGATAGATGCCCTAAAAGATGAACAGGCGCAATCCATCACAATTGATTCATCCAGAGTTTTTTTTCAATCGGAGCGTCGGAATTATCTCATAATCGATGCACCGGGGCATATTGAGTTCATTAAAAATATGGTTACTGGTGCATCGCATGCTGAAGCCGCTCTCCTTGTTATCGATGCATTGGAAGGGGTTCAGGAAAATTCACGCAGGCATGGCTACCTGTTATGGCTGTTGGGAATTAAAAAGATTATTGTTTTAGTTAACAAAATGGACCTGGTTGGATACAAACAAAATGTGTTCAATTCGATAGTTGACGAATACCAGAATTACCTTTCTGGTATTGATTTAAATGCGCTTGCGTACATACCAGTAAGTGGGCTCCAGGGTGAGGGGCTGATTAATATCAGTAAAAAAATGAGCTGGTATGAAGGTAAGTCAGTTCTTGAAGCACTTGATTCCTTTGAGAAGGACATACCCGCAGAAGACATGGCATTAAGATTGCCAGTTCAGGATATTTATAAATTTACCGATTTGGGTGACAATCGCAGGATTATTGCAGGAAGTTTGACCAGTGGGCAGATGAAAGTGGGGGAGGAGATTGTTTTTTATCCTTCTGGTAAACGGACCCATGTGAAGTCAATCGAAACCTTTAACACTCCAAAAATCACGGAGGTCAAAACAGGCGATGCCGTCGGATTCACGATGTCGGAACAGATTTATGTCAATCGCGGTCAGATCATCACACGAGTCCATCAGGATGCACCTTATGTAAGTTCGCGGATGCGGACGAGTGTATTTTGGTTGGGCAAAAACCCTTTGTCAATTGAGAAAACTTACATTCTCAAATTGGGTACTGCCCGGGAAAAGGTACATGTAGAAATGATCCATAAGGTAATCGATGCATCGGATTATGCCAATCTGAATAAGCGGACCAGGATTGGTCATCACGATGTAGGAGAAGTGACCTTTAAACTGGCGCATCCCATCGCATTTGATACCTCCGAGAAATATCCCGAAACAAGCAGATTCGTGATTGTTGATGATTATGAGATCTGTGGCGGGGGAATTGTCCTTGAAGCCCTTCCAGATGAAGATGAAATTCTGCGGGAGGAAGTTTATAAACGTAATGAAAAGTGGATACAAAGCTATGTGGGTATTGTAGATCGAATTGAGAAGTATAAACAATCGCCCTCATTGATCATAATCACAGGTGAAAAAGGGGCAGGTCGTAAAACCCTGGCAAGAAAACTTGAACAGCAGTTATTCCAAAATGGAAACCTGGTTTATTATCTGGGGGTAGGCTCTCTATTATACGGGGTTAATGCAGATATCAAGCGTCAAGATACTGCACATCGATGGAGAGAACATGTTCGCCGTTTTAGCGAGGTCGCTCATCTATTTATCGATGCCGGAATGATCCTGATTATCACTGCGATCGATCTCACCCAGGATGATCTCGATATTTTCACAACAGTAATCGATAAAAACCTTGTGAATGTAATTTGGGTTGGTGAAACCATTACAACAGATATTGCGTGCGATATCCATTTGAAAGATAGGAATAGTATCAATGAAGGTCTTGTGAGGATTCAAAAGCTGCTTCAAGACCGAAAGATCCTACTTGATTTGTGAGCAGGAATTTTTTGGATCAAGTAACGATTGGAAACTTAATTTATAAATATGAAGGATAGAAGCAGGATATTCAACGGTATTGATCTAACCAACAAGAATAATTGGTTTGTTTTGCTTGTCATTTTGTCAATTATTGAGGGGATTATTGCCTTTGTTTGGACAATAAGCCTTGCCGGCGGCTCAAAAAACGAATTGCTCTTGGGCTTATCCTATAAAAGGATCATTTTACTGGGGGTAATTGCCGCGGGCTTGATTGGACTGATATCCATTCTGAGTGTTTTTTTTAGAAACCCGCGGTTCAGAAATTTAATCCTACGCATCTCCGAACTCCCCAAGATAGCTGCTTTAACCGGTTTTATCGGAGGGCTTTTTTTACTTGTTAGTTTTATTCCAACAAGCAATTATGGAATTCATTCAGCATTTGCCGATCGCATATTGCCCCTTTGGGCATGGATTGGGCTGATCCTGCTAGAGTGGTTCTTTTTTACACGAATAGAGAATATTAAGAGAAGAATAACTCGTGATTCCCGAGAGGATCAAAGATACTTAGTCCTTTGGGTCATTGGGATTTTAATCTTCTCAATGCTGATCCTCATTATTACTGTTGCACCAAAAATATATTCCAAAAATGTTAACGAAGATTATTGGTTCGAATCTGGAGTCCCCATCTTATTTTGGCAAGTTATTATTTGCGTATTTTTGGGACTCCTTGTCAATAAATACAAAGAACGCATTTACAGTATGTTCGGAAAAAGGACCAACCTTCTCCTTTTTGGGATTATTTTTCTAACCTTTGCAATTATCTGGGGTCTGACACCACTTAAAGCCGGTTCGTTGGAAACCGGTCCATTTCCACCAAATTATGCGATCTACCCAAGGCTTGATGCTGCTGATTATGATTTACAGGGACAAACTGCGTTATTAGGACTTGGATTTAATAATTCAAATCCGCTTGATCGCCCATTTTATCCATTCTTCCTTGCCCTCCTGCGGTTGTTTGCGGGTCAGGATTTTATTAATGCAGTAACCTTGCAAGCAATTGTTTTCGCGTTCTTTCCTGCAATTGTTTTTTTAACCTGCTTGGAATTCACATCCCCTGGAGCAAGCCTGGCCAGCGCGCTGGCTGTAGGATTCTGGGGAGCTAATTCGATTGCTGCCAATAGCTTCTTGAGTATAGCAAACCCCAAGCAAATGTTAACCGATTTTTTTCTCGCTGTAATTCTCAGTCTATTGATGCTTTTTCTGGTGAAATGGTTCAATAAAGACCATCATAATCATAATTTTGCTGTGGCGATCGGATGTTTGCTAGGTTTAGCAGCTTATGTTCGTTACAGCGCCTTATTGCTTATTCCTGTCGTGTTCGTTTTAGTGTTATTAAAATATCGGAAAAACCTGAAGAGTGGTTTCATCTCTCTTGGGTTTATTTCCTTAGCATTCATCGTATTTATTTTGCCATGGTACAGTCGAAATATTATTGTCGGTAAACGGATAACAATCCCCTTTTCTTCAAAGATATTGTTTGTGATCCATCAACGAATTGATGTCACCACAAATACAAGTGTTGGTCAATTTCGTGAAGAAACCAGCCAGGAAAACTCTTCTACTGCCAACGCAACCGCCGGGAAAAATGATCTTTCCAAGCCTTTCCCGGAATGGTTTTCAGGTCACCTGGAGCATAATTTGCTGGCATCGCTGCTAATTTTGCCATCCTCAACTGATCCCTCATCTCTCATATCAACCCTCTCAAATGGACAACCAATCTGGGTGACGGAGTGGGATGGGAAATTGCCTGCCGGAAGAGTGGTTTTCTTGTTAATTCAGTTCGCTTTTTTGAGTATTGGCTGTGTAAAAATCTTTAAAAAACATAAATGGGTTGCATTATCAGTAATATTTGTATTTTTCGCTGTGACCCTTGCAAATACAATGGGCAGAACCTCTGGGGGAAGATATATTGCACCTGTTGCTTGGCTCATCCTTCCAGTTTATTTTGTTGGATTATTCTCATTATGGAATCCTGTCAGAGATATTACCAATCAGGCTAAACCACGTGCGAGTGCCCCGAAGAACAAGTTGAAGATAATTACATTATTCATGATTGTCTTAATTGGCGGAGCTGCTCCGATCATATTCGAACGATCTCTTGCCAGCAACAAAGATAGATTGATGAACATGCCGGAGCTTGACCAGGTAATGAAAAATTCAGGAAAAATGCTCTCCCCAAATGAGATCAAGTCAATTGAAAGTGCAATTTTGGATAAGAATCAAAAGGAACTAAAGGGATTCGCCTTTTATCCGATTCAACAACGGATCGATCGGATGGATTTTGTTCCTGAAGTTCTAACGAAAATTCCAATGAGCAATTCTTTATCCTTTTATCTCGTTCGTGGAAAAAGGTATGATATTGTCTATTTTCCATTTGACGCAGAAATTCAGATCACCAATTTGGACCTTGTGTTTGCATATGGGTGTAAAATTTCCGGGTCATACGTGGTCAACAATCTTATCATTTGGCGTGATGGAACGGAATTATCCGCATATCATAATGATTTAGCGTTATGCCACTAATGACCAGATTGAATGGGTATGGGTTGAACAAATAATACCCGTTGAATTATTATTAGGATATTACAATTAGCTGTTATCGTTTTCTTCCTGCGAATTTATTAAGTGTGCTTACCTGCAGAGACTGATTTAAATAGACAAAGAACTGAGAAGGAAAATTGACAAAACAATCTCAAACCCAATTAACAAAAATGCCGGAAATAGACCTTGTTCCACCAAAGGGATGGTTCAATCTTCATTTTCGGGATATGTGGGATTTTCGCGAATTACTGTATTTTCTTGTATGGCGTGATATTAAGGTTCGGTATAAACAGACTGCGTTGGGGGCTGCCTGGGTGGTCATCCAACCTCTGGTGACAATGGTTATTTTTAATATTGTCTTTGGTAAGTTGGCAAATCTCCCATCTGATGGAATTCCATATCCAATCTTTTCATTTACAGCGTTGCTCCCCTGGCAGCTTTTTTCAAGAGCCCTCACGGATGCTTCTTCAAGCCTGGTGAATAATCAGCAATTTGTTACCAAAATATTCTTTCCCAGGATTTTCCTGCCTGCCTCATCGATATTAAGCGGGTTAGTGGATTTTATGATCTCCCTGATCATTTTGTTTGGAATGATGTTTTACTATCACATTACCTTTAGCCTCAGGATCCTGGTTTTGCCAATATTGGTTCTTTTCGCTATGTTAACGTCATTGGCTGTTGGATTATGGCTTTCTGCGTTCAATGTAAGGTATCGGGATGTAAAGTTCACGCTCCCGTTTCTTGTTCAGATTTGGCTTTACGCAACCCCAGTGGCGTATTCAAGTTCGCTTTTTCCTGAAAAGTTCCGCGCCTTACTCGGGTTAAACCCGATGGCCGGGGTGGTTGAAGGGTTCCGCTGGGCACTCCTCGGGCAACAAAGCACATTAAGCCCAATGGTATGGGTTTCGGTAATCGTAGTTGTTTTTTTGTTCGTGGGCGGTCTGCTTTATTTTCAGCGGATGGAATCTACTTTCTCGGATGTTATTTAAGGGTCAAGCATGGGCGAATTAGCGATACGAGCAGTATCCTTATCAAAGCTTTACACGATTCAAAAAAAGCAGCGGAACATGATGCTTAGGGATCAAATTTCCGATTTTGTTAAAGATAGCATCAGGAATATAACCGACTTTTCTAATGCTCCAAGATCTACTAAAAGAAGGAATCAAATCTGGGCACTCAACAATATTTCTTTTGAAATTAATCATGGTGAATCCGTGGGGATTATCGGTGCGAATGGTGCAGGGAAAACCACATTGCTAAAAGTCCTCGCCCGGATCACTTCACCCACAAAAGGCAAAGTTCGAATACGCGGGAGGGTAGGGTCGCTCCTGGAGGTCGGTACAGGATTTCACTCCGAATTAACAGGTCGAGAAAATGTTTACCTCAACGGGGCTATCCTCGGAATGAGGAAAGTAGAGATTGACAGGAAGTTTGACGAGATTGTTGATTTTTCAGGGGTGGAGGAGTTTATCGAAACTCCGGTAAAAAAATACTCAACAGGCATGCGAATGCGCCTGGCTTTCTCAGTTGCAGCCCATTTGGAACCGGAAATATTGCTGGTTGATGAAGTACTGGCGGTAGGAGACATTGCTTTTCAAAATAAGAGTCTGAAAAAAATGGAATCAGTGGTTCATGATGGCAGAACCGTCTTGTTTGTGAGTCATAACCTGGCGGCTGTTAAATCTTTTTGCCCGGTTTCAATTTACCTTGAAAATGGTGTGCTCAAGTACATGGGAGAAACGAGTAAAGCCATTCAAATGTACCTGAGTGAAAATTCGATTGCCGATAATGCAGAGGAGCTCAAGGTTAACCAAAAACTGGAAGCTCAGATACTCAAGATCACGCCATGCAATGAACAGGGAAATCCAACAGCCCTTTTCCCTCATGATGGTGCGATTGCAATTAAAATAAAGATTCACACGCGCAATATTAGATATAAAACCCACCTTACGGTAATGGTCTACAATTCCGATTTGGAGATGGTTATCGCCACACATGATTTCGAACCAGCTGGAGAATTTCTCGTTCCAACGGAACCAGGGTTTTATGAGTTCCTGGTTAAACTCCCACCTAACTTGTTGACACCTGGTAAATATTTCCTTGGCGCTACCATTGCAGGGATGGCTGGACCATCGAGGTACCGTGCCTTGCATCGGCTTGATCACTCAGTAAGTTTCGATATATTTGACAATGGAAGCTTATTGTCTCAGTTAGATATTCCCTGGAAAGGGATTGTGCATGCGGATGTTTCTTGGAAAAGAATAAATGAACCAGGAGAATAATGAGTTGTTTTCAATTGGTGTACTCTATGTAGCCACTGGTAAAAAATATATCAAAGCGGCAATTCGGTCTGCAAAATCCGTACGTGCTGTTTGTCCGACTTTGCCTGTGCACATTTTTGCAAGCTGGCAGGATCTCAACGAGGTTTTCTCTCCTTCCTCGATTCCATTTACTACAATCGGAAATATTGAGAATCCTCACCGTCGATCAAAAATCGATTACCTGTCAAAAACTCCATTCGATAGAACGCTCTACCTGGATACAGATACCTCATTGAATGTTGATATCACTGGAATTTTCCAACTGCTTGACCGATTTGATGTAGCTTTAGGTCACGCACATCGCCGTAATGAACTTGTTCGTACTCGCCCCTGGAGGGTAACTCTTCCTGAGGCATTTCCTCAATTTAATTCGGGGGTTTTTCTTTACAAAACCAACCCGGAAGTGCTTCAACTCCTTGAGTCCTGGTCAGTGGCTTTCCGTGAAGCCGGGTTCCCTCAAGACCAAGTGACATTGCGGGAGCTTCTCTGGTTGAGTGACCTGCGCATCGCCACTTTGCCCCCGGAATACAACGTGCGCTTTATGAAATATAAGTATTTATGGACTAAATCAGAGGCAACTCCAAAGATCTATCATTTACGAAAATACCATGAGGGTCGGATAGGATTTCTAAAACGTCTTGCAAAACGAATGCTACGAGGAATAATTCACAAGAAAAAAAAGGAAATACCCCGGTTCGATGACTGATATTCGCAAATTACCCAATTTTCTCATCCTGGGAGCCCCAAAAGCGGGAACAACCTCGCTATTTAACATTCTGCAAAAGCATCCACAGGTTTTTGGCTCTCCAGTAAAGGAAACCGGTTTTTTTTCCAAGGATGATCGATACACTAAAGGGTTGGATTGGTATGAAAAAACCTTTTTCAAGGAAGCTTCTCAGTATCCTATCAGAATGGAAGCTACACCAACTTACCTGACTTGGAGTGAAAAAACCGCTCCCCGCATGCATGCTGAATACCCGGTTGAGGATTTGAAATTTGCGTTAATCTTCAGAGATCCGGTAAAACGGGCGTACTCTCATTACTGGCACCATGTCCGCCTTGGGAATGAATCTCTAACTTTTGAAGACGCAATCAATCAGGAGGAAACCAGGATTTCTCAGAATTATGAGGAACTTTTCAGAAATGGCGAAGGAAAATTTGGTTATTTTCGAGCCAGTTGCTATGCAAGCCGTTTAAAACCATTTTTAGAGCGGTTTGACCAAAATCAATTTATATATTTCCTGCAGGAAGATATTTCCGACGCTAATTTTCTAAAAACCGAGCAAAGACTAAAAAAATTTCTAAATATCGATGAATCGATTGCCCTTCGCAATGAAAAAAGTAACCAGGCTTCTCTTCCTCGAAAACTTTGGTTCGTGAGAATGTATTGGTATTTGAAAAGGACATTCCTGAGTGGGTTATATCGGAAAATGGTAAACGATTCAGTCAGGAAAGAGATTTTTTCCTCCTTGTTCCCAGCAACACCTTATCCTCTTCTGGATGAAGAATTTGGACAACAATTAAGAAGAAGATTTTCTAGTGAGATAAAAGAACTTGAACAAATAATTCATCGGGATCTCAGTTCATGGTATACATAATTCAGGTTTAATATCTGTTTTTGGAGTGTGGCATATCGAAAAAAAGATGGACGGTATTAAGGGCACATCGAAATTACCGGTTGAAGGTTCCTCGGTTGCTTTCTCTTGTCATAATTTGAGAAAAGATTTTTCACTTAATGACCAGAACATCGAAGCGCTGAAGAATATGACATTCTCTGTAAGACAGGGAGAGTTTGTTTGCGTTGTTGGACCTAGCGGGTGTGGAAAGTCCACATTGCTCAGGATAATGGCGGGATTAATCCAGCGGACCAGTGGGAAACTCGAATTTGGAAGGAAGAATAATGGCCGTCCAGAAACGGCAATGGTTTTCCAAAACCAGGGGTTGTTTCCCTGGATGACAGTGCTTGAAAATGCCAGCCTTGGTTTAGAAATGCAGGAATTGGATAAGAAACAGAGCCGAAAGCTTGCGAGTGAATTTTTAGAGAAAATTGGACTTGGAAATTTTTCCAATGCTTTTCCACACACCCTTTCGGGAGGTATGCGGCAGAGAGTAGCCATCGCTCGTGCTTTTTTGGCAGATCCCGAAATTTTATTAATGGATGAACCATTTGGAATGCTCGATTCGCAGACCAGATTGGTCATGCAGGAAGAACTGCTGAATTTATGGCAGGAAAGACAACACACAGTTGTTTACGTTACCCATGACATTGAAGAAGCAATCTTCCTTGGCGATAGAATTTTAGTGATGAGTGGTAGACCCGGAAGATTGTTGGAGGATATCACTATCCCTCTTCCACGACCAAGAGAACGCCAAAAAATCGTGGAAAGTACTACGGACATTCGCTTACACATCTGGAACATGCTTCACGATGAAGTTGTGCGGGATATGGATTTAGCAAATGAATACTCACAATAAAAACAAATCTCGCGTCATCCCACTCGTTACCTTGATCCTTGTCTTGCTGGTTTGGGAGGTGGGCGGTCGAATTGGCTTAATCCCAGGAGTGTTTTTTCCAGCACCCACGAAAATTCTTGACTCGTTGGTAAAACTCATTCAGAATGGACAATTGCTTACCGCCTTTGTCGCAACTATGCTCCGGTTTTTAACTGGAGTAATATGCGGCTCATTTTTCGGTGCAGTGTTTGGATTAATGATGGGGTGGTGGCCAAAATTGAACAACTTCCTGGCGCCATGGATAGCAGCGTTGTACCCTATCCCAAAAATTGCCATTTTTCCTCTCCTTATGATCTTATTTGGCATTGGAGAAGGGTCCAAGTTTGTCGCCATCTTATTAGCTGCTTTCTTTCCCATGTTAATCGCCACACAAGCAGGGGTGAACCAGATTAGCCGGATTTATTTTGAAGTTGCTCAGAATTATGGAGTAAGAGGAAAGCGGATATTTACACATATTTTGCTTCCCGGCAGCCTACCATCAATGATGGCGGGATTAAAAATGGCGACAACAACAGGTTTTGTGATTGCAATAAGCGTTGAAGTGATTTCTGCCAAAGCTGGTTTGGGTGTTTTATTGTGGTTTGGCTGGCAGACTTTTCGGGTGAGCGAGTTATATGCTGTTCTTGTTGTTATCTCCATTCTAGGGATACTGATGAACTACATCATCGAAAAAATCACTTTACGCCTTGTTCCCTGGATGGGTGAATAACTGATACTGGAACATCAAAAAGAAACCACGGAATCAAATGTGGATCATGTTGTTACGGAACTAAAGAAGGTTGTGGCATGGATTCTCGCCAGTGCCGGCTTTCGCTGCCAGCAGGTTGGGGCATGCCCCGCGATACAAACTGCAATGAGCATCAATTACATAGCCCATGATTATTCCTCTCCCTTTTAAAGGTTTTTTTCGAAGCTTATTCGATGACAAAACGATCCCCGAAAATTTGCGAACCTTTGTTATCATGCACGTTACTCAATCATATGCCGAAAAGACGAACGATTTTTCGATTGGACTAACGCAAAGGTATGTTAATCACCCGGGTTGTACGTAAAAGACTTTGGTTCAAAAGCAGGCTATGAAGGCACGGTCCATGTACTTATATGTTTATGCTTTTTTCAATGACGCAAATGTAAAATCAAAATCAATTAACTAATTGAAACGAAACGCTGCCGCGATCGGAATTGTCATTTGGCGGCATGCTTGAGAAAAGTAAGCTGGAATGTGCATAATCAGTCTTGAAATTACCTGAGCCAGTTATGCCGTTATTTCGATCTCCTGTTGTATAAATTCCCACGCTTTCTGTTGACCAAATCTTGATAAAGATTAAATAGTCGGTCTGGGCTGCAAGCTGCACTTGATTGTTTAAAAACCGCTCAGGAAATTGGGGGTTGCTCTGGTCTTTTGTATCCAATAACCCCGTTTGATATCCAAGGACTTGTCCATTTTGGTCGGTTAATTGAATGATATATCCACAACTGCCATTGCAGTAGTTTATTTCTGGATTGATGGATTTTATTGTGATGCTTTCTTTAGGAGTAAACGTGGTTTGACTCTCATACTCCGAATAGGTCATACTATCGTTGGATCCCGTTCCTCGACCAGTATCAAAAAGAATTTGATGGGCGGTATTCGTGGTTTGGCAGGCAGAAAGTAAAATTATGGAGCTTAACAACAAAGTCATATATGCAGCGAGTTTAACCATTCTTATTTTTTCCATTTTGATTATCTCCTATGTGATGATGTTAGTAATGAACCGTGCCTTCTTGATGAAGTCATAGATATTTTTGTGTTACGACTCTCGATATACTCATTTTCATTTATGCCAGTGTGTTCTGGATAATGGGCATCAAAAGTGTCCATAAATATGCAACGAGTCCTTTTTCCATATTGTTCTCAAAAATTGACTTTACAGATCAAACTCGTAATTTTTTACAACCTGACCGCACCCAGGGCAGGTCTTGGCATACCAGGAATATGGTTCACCGCAATTTCCACATTGCCAGCGTTTTTCCTGCAACTTCAGCCAGCCTGGAAGACCAACGCTCTGTATCCTCTCCATGTTCCTCAGCACACACTGACCATACGGATATTGTTGATCAGCAATGAATTTTTGCATGAGTTCGCAATTCTTTATTTCACTGCATTCAATGCAAAATTCATATCCTTTGCCTTCGGCGCAGGCTTTTATGCCGCAGGTTAAGCAAAAACCGGTCGGTTTCTCGCTTTTACATCCATAACACTGTTGATTCTCTTCGAGTTTGCCGGCCCTGGTTGCAAGTTGGACGGGGCAGGCACCGCAATATACTCCACAATACGCATCCATTACATAGTCCATGATTATTCCTCTCTCTATCAAGTCAAACAAGTTTTCTTGCCTTAATCAACTAAGATATGATTTACCAAGACCTGCGGGCTGTTGCTTACATAATTAGCTCTTCCCAGCCACATTCATCTCGGGGATCAAAACATATGGGGCACAGACGAAGGGGGCATAGAAGAAGTTGTAATTCCACTGCGTTTCCTGACTGACAGCGGCGACATCTCTGAGCAGATCATAGATATTGCCAGCGATGGACAGGTCTTTGACACGCCCGACGACCTCGCCGTTCTCGATCTTGAAAGCCAGGTCGAGTGGATTGGAAAAAGCGCCCGAAATTGTGTTGCCCATCCCCAGCCCGAGGAGGGACTCGACGAGGATACCTTCATCGATCGATTCGATGATGTCTTTCAGAGGTGTTTGACCGGGTTGGAGAATCAAATTATTGAACGCGACATCAGGCTGTGTGAACAGACTGCGGGCTGCGTTACCTGTTGATTGTGTTCCTGCCTGAGCTGCCGTCTTCAGGTCGTAGATAAAACTCTTGAGAACACCTTTTTCGATAAGCATGTTGCGGCTATGCGGCACACCCTCATCGTCGTAGGGCGCGCTGCCGAAACAGCCATCCATCGTCCCATCATCCACCAGGGTGATTTTCTCATCGAAAAGCTTATCCTCTACTTTGTCCTTGATCGGAGAGGTCCCTTTATAGACTTCCTTGCCATTTAAAGCCTCACTCAGCGGGAGGATCAACGCCTGCGCTCCAGCAGGGGAGAATAGTACAGGCATCCTGCCAGGCTTGATGGTGGTCAGTTTGCGGGCAAGCTTGAGTTGTTCCACCAGCCGATGGGCAAATGCCAGGTAGTCCTTCTCCCAGACCAACGCGCCGAATTGTTCATACCGGATGAGTACGTCATTTTCTTCCATCCGATCGAGTTTGATGCTCAGTGTGAGGGGGGAGGTCTGATAAAAAATATCAAGTCCTGTCTGGTTGCGTATGTTGGCTGAAACCAAGCCGCGCGCCAGCGAAAGGTTACAACGGACACTGGGATCGACCGGCAAGATCAGGTTGAGGATCTCTTTGCCGATCTCGACCAGGCGGTCGATGGGCAATTCGGCTATGGTCTTGTCGTAGGTCTTGACCGGGATGGCTGGTTTTGGATCAGCAAACGAGAACAATGCTTGGTCACCGTAAACAGCCGACTCGAGTACGTTAGCTGCCAGTTTGTCCATTGCCATTCGGTCGGTGGAGGCAGAAAAGCCAAGCCGACCCTTGTGGATGATGCGCACAGCAGTGCCGCTGGTTCTGGTGGCGGTGCAAGCTTTGAGTTCATTCGCTTCATACTCGACGGTCGTTTTTTCGTTCTTCAGGTTGAACACTTCGACCTGTTCAGCCTGCTTGTTGAGTGTTGTTAAGATATCCATTTCAATCCTCCGCGAATGATGAAGGTCGGGCCCTACTCTCCACCTATAATAACGTTCTGGATACGTATGTGTGGCGCGCCCATTCCGACCGGCAGAGGGAACTGACCAGCCTTACCGCAACCACCGCCAGTGTTCAACCACTTGAAATCGTTTCCGATTAAGTCAATATTCCCAAGTGTAGAGAACAAGTTTCCGGACAGGATGACGTCCTTGACCATTTCAGCGATTCTGCCATCACGGATCATATAGGCGTAGCTTGAGCTGAAAGAAAAATTCTCCAGCTGAGTCTCGCCGCCGTAGGCATCGCATGCGTAAATTCCGAGCTTGATATCCTTGATCATGTCCTCGAAAGTAGCAGTCCCGTTGTCTATGGCTGTATTGGTCATACGCACGATAGGGGCGAAACGGTAGCTAACAGCGCGTGCATTGCCGGAGGCTGGCTCTCCCATTTTGGCTGCTGTCTGGCGAGAATGAAGACGCCCAACCAAAACACCATCCTTGATCAGCCAGTTGCGGCGCGCAGGTGTACCTTCATCATCGTACAGGGTCGTGCCACGCAGGTTGCGGATGGAACCGTCGTCGTAGACGTTGAGGATACTCTGACCAAAACGGCGGCCGAGGGTCATCATTTCACGAGCTTTAGGATTCTCGTAGACAAAGTCCGCTTCGGAAAGATGACCGAAGGCTTCGTGGATGAAGACCCCAGCCAGCAGCGGGTCAATCACAACCGGATATTGGCCGCTCTGGACAGGTCTAGCGCTTAGTAGTTCGACCGCTCGAATAGCAGCCTTGCGTACCAGTTCGTCCTTGTCGAGGATGTATTCATAGCCTTGGGTGCTGGAAAAGACCTCGTCCGCTTGCTGGACGTTATCCCCGTCGCGGGCGGAGGCAAAAGCACCGATCACCACCGAGGGCTTATCTTGTTCGATGTAAGTGCCTTCCGAGTTGGCCAGGGTGAGGTGCGTGAAGGAATCCGAGTATATCGACTGCGTGTCGACGATCCGATCGTTATAACCAAGGAGTACCTGGTTGTAGCGTTCCGCAAGGGCTTTCTTCTCGGACAGGGGGACGGTACGAAAGTCGCCGATGTCTGTTGTTATGCTCTCGACCGGTTCCGCGGGAGTCAACTCGATTGGCTCGGGAACAGTGCCCACCCGTGCGCACTGGTACGCCTGGTCCACCATTGCGACCAAGTCATCGAGGTCGTTGAAGGTTGCCACTCCCCAACCCTTATTCCGAATCAGGCAACGAACCATGCCGCCTTTATCGATGTTGGCGTTGGCAGTATCGAGGTCCCGGCCGCGGAACACGACCCGACTGGTCTCCTTGTCCTCGATCCGGATCTCGGTGTAGTCGGCTTTGCTTTGCTTCAGCGCTTCCTCTATTTTGTCTCGCATGGTTTCTCCTTCTTGTTATCCCAAAGGATTCGAGACCTGGAGGAGAGGTTTACTCTTCCACCACGATACGTTCCACCACAATCTGAGAACCGTTGTAATCTGGCACGTTGCTGAATAATGTGCCGAAAAGATGAACGACTTTGCCGCTGTCACGCAGCGCTTTGATTTGCGCCTGTACGTCCGGATCCATAGAATCAATGCCAAAGTTGATCGCTCCACCCATATCCTGCCGCTCAAAGTAATCATCATATTGGGCACCGGCCTCGGTGCTCTTGATTACCCCCCACCAATCAGCGAAGGCTTCCGAGGTGCCTGGCTCCATATAGCCGCCGTGAGCATCTTTTGTTGACTCAATGGTTGGTGCAATTGTTGGGTCAGCCTGGGCTGCAGGTCCGCACTCGCCGCGGAAATAAGCCCATTCATCGCAGGAGCTGCCATCCGAAAAATAACAGATTCCAGACTGGCTGCCGTCAGCGGTTGTAATAATTTCGTGCCTGTTGCCTGTTTGCTCACAATAAACTGAAGCCGGGTTAGCAATCTGCTGTTCGCTCGCCTGCGCCACGTCTGCAGGTTTGCACCCAGTCAATACAGAAATAACAATCACAATTACTAAGATCAAGAGTTTGTTACTTTTCATTTTTCCCTCCGGAAATACTGATTCACTACCTAGATATTCCATAAACGAATTGCCTCACAAGATCGTTCCTAAATTTACTTAAGCGTTTATTAATATTCGCTGTTCTTTAATGAATAGGTTTTAATTGGCAGCATGGTTCTGCATAACAGTCATACCAAGTGAGATCAAGTAACAAAGATTAATGATGATGAAAGCGGCTAACATCCCATATTGAAGAACAGGGTTGATCGACCCCTGAGGATAAATTAGCTGCAGCACGACTCGGGTCAGCCATAAAACACAGGCGGCAGCCAGCAACGCGATGACCGCATAACGATTGGCTTTACCACCCCAAATGAACAGGAGATTCAACACTCCGAACAGCACCAGCGACAGGGAAAAGAACACATTGATTGCCCGCACCGCGACAATTAATTCTGAGGCTTTGGGGTCAATATAGGAATACCACTTCCACACACCGGGGACAAAAAAGTGCCAGATTCCGAAGCCGATGGAAGCGATGCTGCCAGCTGATGTTAAAATTTTTATGATTGCGTTCAATTCCTGCCTCCCAGAATTACCAGTTATCGAAAGAAGACTGGGTTGAATCACATTTCCAAATGAGTATTAGAAACCTTATTCACTGTGATCCAACCCAATCCAAATGAGGTAATGCCTTTTAAGGTTGGAACAACCAGAGCCGGGTCAATCCATCGCCTGCCAGCCATGTATTCGTGGAAACGACTAAATCCAAATCCTTGTCGCCGTTGATGTCGGCTATGGCGATGCCCGAGCTGTTGAATGACGCCAGCTTGATCTTGCTGTCGGTGAAAACGCCCTTTCCATCGTTCAACCAGATCTTCGGACCTGTTTTCCAGCTTCCGGTCACCGCATCCAGGTCACCATCTTTATCCAGATCAGCTAACTCAGTAGTCAGGCTGTAGACGGTAGCCAGGTTTTGCCCGCTGTCGGTAAAAACACCCTTTCCATCGTTCATCCAAACTTTATCAGCCGGGTTTGCCCCATTGTGCGAGGAATTGGCAATGAATACATCCAGGTCGCCATCACCATCCAGGTCGCCGAGGACCGCGCTATAAGCGTTGGTGAATCCCAACCGCTGGGTGCTGTCGGTGAACACTCCATTACCGTCGTTCAACCAAAGGACAGTGGCGTTGTCTGATTTCTCGCCATTATTGGCGACCACAGCGTCCAGGTCGCCATCGCCGTCCACGTCACCGAGTGATACATCCGAACCAGACCAGTTGCCCAGTGTTTGACCGCTGTCGGTAAAATTGCCGCTGCCATCGTTTAGGAACACCTGGTCGGGGTTACCGCTCCAGTTTACGACGAAGGCGTCCAGATCGCCGTCTCCGTCCAAATCACCCAGGGCGACGGCTGCGCTTTCGCTGCTCACCAGCACCTGGTCAGATTTAGTAAATTGCCCTTTCCCGTCATTCAGCCATACTTCGTTGCTTGTTTCCTGAGTGAAGAAAATATCCTGTGAACCGTCGCCATTCAGATCTCCAAATGCGGCATTGGAAGCGGGCTTGAACTGCTGACCGCTCACCGCCAACATTCCCTTACCGTCATTCAACAAGACTGTGCTGTTGACATCCGAGTAGGTGACCAGGGCATCCATATCCCCGTCGCCATCCACATCCCCTGCGATAATCGAGGTGCCATCGCCCTTGCCCAGATCCTGTCCGCTATCAACGAAGTTAAACGGGATTTCCGGCGTCGGGCTTGGGACAGGTGTGGCAGCGGGTTTGGGCTGGCAGGCACAAACCAGTACAAGGGGTATTGCCAAAAAAACAATTAGTGATGCAATTTTTCGTAACATTTTTTCTCTCCTTAGAAATGATTTTTGTAAAATTGACTATCTGACTTGTCCGATTTCTTAGTATGAAACCTTCAGGATTTTCTCTAAAAGATGAACGGGATCAGTTTTTTCGTGCGCTTTCGATAATCCAGATATTCCTCTCCAAATTGTTCAGCCATAAACCTTTCCTCCACGTTGATCCGGTAGGCATAGCCAATCACCACCGGGATCATCATTGCCAGAATGGATAACCCATTGGATATCGAAATTGAAATGCCGAGGAAAATAATCAACTGACCGAGATACCCGGGATGACGGATGAATTTATACAAGCCCGTGTCCACGATCCTTTGTTCCTGCACAGTTGCCACAGAGTAAGAAAAGAATCGTTTTAGCGTAGCAATGGAAAGGAGCCTGATCACCAGCCCGACACCGAACAACCCCATGCCAATGGCAAAGTAGGTATTCCAGGGATGGATGCGCCCGATCCTGGTGATGCCAATCGAGAAAGAAAGGAAATAACCAACGGTAATCAACCCGTACAACACCCTCAGGCTGTTCTTATCACCTTTGCTGGCACCGCGGGAATTCCTTCGTTGACGCAGATTCATATACAGCTCAAAAAAG
Source organism: uncultured Anaerolinea sp. (assembly GCA_964428125.1). Lineage (GTDB taxonomy): Bacteria > Chloroflexota > Anaerolineae > Anaerolineales > Anaerolineaceae > UBA6107. The sequence continues at coordinate 143,615 of CAYRXB010000003.1, read as the reverse complement.
AGGTACAGGTATGTAACTGCGATTGTGATGATGATCTTTGGATCCATTTTTCTCCTGCAATCAAATATTTTTGTTCCTAGACTTACTTTTCAGGTACGCGTTCACTCCACTTTATCCATTCAGGGCATTACCCAGCTTGATAGTTCCTTATCAAACAAAATCGCATCCGGATAAAAGGTTTTTACTGTTTCGCGATTGAAGGGAGGAGTTGTGTAGAAATAGTGCGTTGGGATGAGGTATTTTGCAGCAATCCCTTGCTTGATAAATTGTTGTTCCTCCGGAATATCCGTCAGGTAAAAATGTTGAATGAAGGCAATATCCAGTTTTTTCTCAGGCAGGTGGTATGCCCGAAAAATCTCATAGCTGACATAAGTCAAATCGACATCGCCAGAGAAAAACAGTTTAAAACCTTCAACCTCGATCACAAAACCGATATTTACCGGCTGACCCGGGCCATGGGTTAGGGCAAGCGCTTCGACCTGAATGCCGTCAATATCGTTTTCTACAGGCTCTTCCGGTTTGGGATCAAAAGCTGCGAGCCGGTCTGCATAATTTGGAAATTGACCAGTGATCGAAGGCAGCGCAGCCAGGACAGTATTTGGATCGTTCTGTAAATGCTGCGCAACCAGCCCGGAACTGAAATGATCGCGGTGATTATGAGTGACCAGGATCAGGTCAACATTATCGAATGGCGGTTGGGCGAGTGCCAATTTATTTTGAATATCTTCAGGCAGCGTGTAGATGCCATCAAATCCGCGGAATAGTCCGTCAATGATCACCTTTTTATGGTTGGTGGTGATCATAAAGCCGGCATTCCCGATATAGGTTACCTGCAGATGATCTGCGGTATTATCGGTCAAATTTGATCCCTCTTCTGTTGCTTTGACTGTCTCCTTTCCCTCCAAATTAAGCTTCAATGGTTCAGTATTTCCTGGTTGTGAGGTGGTTTCCGGAGATGTATCCATTGATGGACTTTGCTTACTTGCCTGGATCCCGTTCGCGCTCGCATGGTCGATCTTTTGATTCTGGAGAGGTGAACATGCCGCCAGTAAAAACAAAACCATTGTGCAGAAAAAGCTTTTTTTCATTTCCAACCTCAAATCCATTGCAGCGCGTACCAAACTGTGACGCCGTTGAAGACCATACTGACCGCCAGTAAGAATTTATCGAACAATGGCGGATAGGTGGGCAAGCCAACCAGGTTAAACAGGAAAAAGAAGGCAGCCGCAATGATGTTCACCCAGCGGCATACGGGTTGGGGCAGCACCAGGTTCAGAAAAACCATCAGGATGGGGATCAACATAAAAACCGCGATTCCCAGCCAGACGAACTGGTTCAGATTCATATTGGCCAACGCTTTTGCTTTTTCACCGCCATGTAAGATGCGCAATACGTCGCCATATAGATAAATTAGCGTGACGACAACCCAGGTTGCCGAAAGAATAATTCTCGTGTTCAGCATTGTTCTCTCCTTCATTCCGTCACCGTGATGACGACCTTGCCGCGAGTGTGTTCCTTTTCGCAATAGCGGAAGGCGTCGGCGGTCCTGCTCAGCGGGTAACAGGCATCGATCACCGGCACTACCTTTCCGGTTTCGATGAGTTCTTTCAAGAAGACCAGGTCTTGTTGATCCTGTTCGATCGTTAAAACGTGGATTTTCCAACCGGCTTTTACAGCCTGTTGTTCGCGGGTTCCAGCCTGGATCAACTGGCGTAATGAGCCGCCTGCAACCACATAACTGCCGCCAGGTTTTAAGACGCTAAGATAATCACCAATCGGGCGATAGCCGTTGACAGCCAGGATGAGGTCATATTGCCAGCCGCTCTGGGTGAAGTCTTCTTTTTTGTAATCGATGACATGACTTGCACCCAGTGACCGCATTAATTCCAAATTTCGTGTGCTGCAAACTGCGGTCACTTCAGCACCCAGGGCTTTGGCGATCTGCACGGCGTAAGTGCCCACCCCACCTGAAGCGCCGTGAATAAGCACCTTTTGCCCGGGCTGAAGGTTACCTTTGTTGCGCAGCCCCTGCAGGGCGGTCACCGCTGCCAAAGGGACGGCCGCCGCCTGGACGAAGGACATGTTGGCGGGTTTCAAGGCAACGAGTTTTTCCTCAGCGCACACGTATTCCGCCAGCGTGCCGCGCTGGGTTTGGTGGGGCATATAGCCGAAGACCTCATCGCCGGGTTTGAATTGTTTAACATCTTTACCTACCGCTTCAATGACGCCAGCGAAATCACCACCGAAGATCTTGATCTTCGGGCGGAAGAAACCCCCCGGCATGAAGCGCATAATAAATGGGTTCGCACGCAGCAAACGAAAATCACGAGAATTGAGTGAAGCGGCATGAATCTTTATCAATACCTCATTCTCCTGTGGAACGGGTTTTTCCACTTCCCGGAGTTGAAGTACATCTGGTGAACCATATCGAGGGCAGATAATTGCTTTCATATTAAAACCTTTCTGTTTTGCTTATCGAATAAACAGCCGATGGTTAATCCAAGGGCAAGGAAACGGGGGATGTTCATCCCTGTGTCAAGCAGGAGGTAGACGGAGGCGTGGGCAGGATCTGAAAGCGCTGATAGGACTTCGATCATGACCATGGCTCCAAAACTGAGAATCATTGCCTTGTGGACAGAAGTCTTCCCGGGGATCCGTTTATCGAATCGAAGCAGGAAAAAACTGACGCTGAATGCGATCACCATTCCGCCAATAAGAGCTTCAACCAGGGCCACAGGCAGCGAAGAGATGGAAAAGGCGGCTTTATAGGCGGCGGCAATCGGGGAAACTGCCATGATGAAGTCTGTGAGCCAGAACGCCGCGCCGCCGGCTGCTGCCAGTGCGAGCAGTCTCCTGGGGAAGCCCGGGGAAGCCTGCACTTTGCCTTGACCTGTAACCTTGGTTTTCATTATTGATTCCTTATTCCAACCCGGCAGGGGAGGCAGAGGTGACAGCGGATTTGGTTCCCATGTAAAACCTCTGATACACATATCCAATGGCGATGCCCAGGGCGGTGATGCGGATTACGTTAAATACCGTGCCGATGATGAAGTACCGCAAGACATTGCTTGTGGCGAAGAAACTGGAGGGACCGCCGAGCGTGACCGTGACGATGACCAGCACAAGCGTGCTCAGAAGGACTGATTTAACGATCGGGTTCTTCCCCGGGACTCTGTTGTAGAAACGCAGCAGGAAAAAACTAACCCACAACCCGATGATCAATCCGCCGATCAGGGATTCCAGCAGCATTGGATTGTACGAAATCGACATGGCAGCCCGGTATTCCGCGGCGATCGCTGTCCGCGAGATGGCGAAGTTCGCCAGCCAGAAAGCCAGCCCTCCAACGGGAGTCAACACCAATGCCTTTTTCAAGATTCCTTTTTTGTTAAACATTTTTGCTCCTTTCTTTATTGCGGATTCACGGACAAGCGGGGTTTCACTGCCTTGATGGCAAGCCACAAAGCCAGGGAAACTTCAGCGATGAAACTGATGACCAGGCAGGGATAAGCGATGACCGCGAGATCAGGGAGGATCAAACGCTGGCAGACGTACACGAATTGGCAAATGCCATCCGCGAGGAGCAGCATGCCGAAGACCTTTGGCAGGAAATTTGATTTAAGGACGAGATAGCCGAGGGGGAAGAGCCATACCCCGTAAGGCACCTGCGCGATAACGACCCCGGTTTTATATAAACCGAAGAAGAACACTGCCAGCGCCTGCAGCTGATCCGGCTGGAAAGCTTTGATGGCTTCTGTTCCATTCAGGATCACCAGGCTGCCAAACAGGCAAAGCGAGCTGACCATCCAGACAGCAAAGCCGGCGACATTGAATAACAGGAAGAGCAGCGCCAGGTCTTTGTTCACCGGCTTCAACAGCACGTATAAAGCCCAGGCTGCCAGAAGAAATAGAACGGAAGAGAACAGGTTGATCACAAAACCGATGCGGAACTGCGTGGCATGGGTCAGGATGTGATCTATTGTGACTGGTGCTTCTACGAGTACGAACTTCCCGAAAAGGTTGGCGACGACCGAGGTGATTATATACAGCAGGTAAAGCAGGCCGGCGGTTCTAGCGATCTTAGTGATTGAATTCATTTTTTTACTCCTTTACATAACTAGATGGTCATAGATTTTTTGGCTGATCCGGACAAACTGAGATCAGTGTCATACCCAGGTCGCGAATCTTTTTCAGCAGCCCGTGCAAAGCAGCCTGGTCAACCACAGGTCCGGTCAAAAGGGTATTGCCGTCTTCTTCAAGCGTGATGGTCATTTCTTCAAACCAGTCTGTCCATAGGCTGTCCAGTTGCCCCTGGATCCTGATCCTGTAAATTACCGGCTGGCATGATTCAGGTTGAGGCTGAGGTTTATTCGTCATTTGATCATGTCCTTGCTAAAGATAAATTTTTTGGTGCGTTCCTGTTGCAACGCTACTATACCTGCGCAAGAGGGCGGCTGATAGACACTTTGGTGTGAGAGAAAGTGTTGTTTTGGGAAAGAAGGTTAGGCTCTTCGTTTACTATTTTTCTCCCCGGGTTTAACTTCCTTTCTTGCTGGCATACCCCCAATGATAAAAATGCTCCCAACCTCTGAGAGTTGAGAGCATTTCACCGCAGATAAATACGCGGTGGTTTGGCAGTTAATCTTCTACATCATTCATATTATGGACAGTAATTTATCCGTTCCGATTACCAACAGGATGCTTAATGTACTCATCGTGAAAATGTAACTATTTCTCTGCAGATTAATTTTTAGCACATGACTTGCTCTCAATACGATCAGGAACAACATTAAAAGCACGATGACAGCAATGATGTACGTTCCAATTCCAAGAAGAGCTGAAATTCTCGCTTCATCCTGTTGCGCAAATCCGCCAAATACCAGGGAGAAAAAACGACAAAACAGTTGAAAAAACACAACAGGATAGGCGTAGATCGTTTTATATCTTTCGATAATAAACAAAAAAATCAATGAGAGAAGAATTGTGAATGCAGGTCCGCCGCTGCTTACAAATACCGAATGACTTGCGCGAATATAGTCTCCGCTGATAGTCGTTACATTATTTAACGCATAGGTCATCTTGTTGCCCAGAACTTCTCCAACGATCCAATGACCAAATTCGTGGAAAAGATAAGTTGCAAACGCCACAGGAATAAAAAGTAAGTAGAATTTCAATCCCAGTTTACGCTCATTACTTATAGTCATTTTATCTCCTTGAACTTGTTTAAGTCAGCACTTCAATTTAATGACCTTTAGTGAGTTTCTTTATCAGGCAGCTTCTACCCCACCGGTTCGACTCTCCCATTTTGTAGACCTTTTATGAACAACCAGAGTGGAAATGGCAGTTCTGCCAAAAATGCAAACCCGGCGATCTGCAGATGGGAATTGGGGAAGAATGTGATGATCAGGAAATCTGACACATACCCTCGTGGTAGAGGTTTGCCATTATGGCTGATGCGTCTCATCCAGTTTTTTCACCGCATTTTTATTAAAGCCCTTGATCACCAGCCAAGCGCCCATCACCAGCTCCTGGATGGCTAACGGCATATCAAGAGCCATTCCGAAGCCAAGGTCAACATGGAGGAGAGGCAAAACAGCATTTGCCAGGTAGGGGATCACGCCGATCAAACCCCAGATGGTCAACCAGCGGGGAATCAAGCGGGTACGATAGAAGGAGAAATACAGACAGGTTGCCCCAATGAGGAATACGAAAGTACCATACGGGGTTTTGAGACTCATGAACTGGTACAGGACGTTGCTCATCGATTGGAGTGCTGTGGTGTCACTGCCTGCAGCGAGGTATTGCCCGCCAAGGGCGACCATGGTTAACCTGCCCAGCACGGTTATAAAATACGAAGTCCCTTCCAGTGCGCCGCGGAATAGTACAAGGCCCAAGGCTAATTCCTCACTATCCTTCTTGAATACCGGGTAGAGGAAGAGGGTCATCCCCATCAGAGAGATGCCCATCAGGAAAGTGAAAAATGCCCCCGCGCTCGTTTTTGCAACTTCGGATGCAGCCAATTCGAGCATATTCACCCCGGCGATTTGCGTGCCAGTGATGAGCGATCCCAGCACTTTACCTCCGACAATCCCGCCGAGAATGCCGAAAACTGTTCCCAGCAGATAAAGCGCGCCAGCCATTACTGAATTCATTCTGTATGTGTTCATTTTCAATTCCTTTCGACACTTAATAATTTTTTTGCTCGACGGAGACTTCGACGGAATTCTGAGATTTGCTGCGCAGCAGCACGATCCCCATCCAGATGAACCAGGCGATCTGACCAACCCCAAAAACGGATACAAAAGGGTTCAACGCTGGGATGATGGTGACGATCCCTACTGCACCTACGAGCAGGCCAAGGATATTCAAAGGTTTGGGAAGTTCCCTTGTGCGCAGCCCGGCCAGACTGACCAGCAGAGTCATCAGCCCGCCAAGGATTTCGCCGTTGGCGTTTCCCAGCCCGTTTGCCACCGCTTCAATGCCCTGCCAGGTCAATGATGCCTGGGCTGGATCCTTGGCGTAAAGAGGAATGATGGTTGCCAGTCCGGCATTTGCGACCATCCCACTGGCGATCAGTGAACCCGCCCAGATGATCCCGATGGCGGCGGCCACCTGCATCAGGGTTGGTGCGCCAGATTTTAAGCGGTCATAGAGCGCCAGCATCAGGACGATCAGGAAAAAGCCGAAGAACACGTACATAAGCAGGTTGGTCGAAAAAACCACCGCCTGGTTGGCGACATTTACAGCGACCTTTTGGGATAAATCGGTTATGTTGATGTAATCCAGAATAACGATGAAGACGATTATCCCCGTCAGATGCGCTAATGCCATGTACAAAGCTGCAAACCCACCAAATTTATGTAACGATTTCATTTTATTTTCTCCTTATTTGATTGAATTTTTGTTTCTTCCAAATAAAAAAAATTAATGGATCATGTTGAAATAAACCAATCCAGTATGCCCAATATGAAATATCAGAAAGATGGAGGCGATTAATAAATAAATTGCACGATGCCAAGGAATCGGAAGCCAGCTCCGCATACATACCAATCCAATGCCTGCAAACCAAAACAAAGTTGACCAGGCGGGAGCGGTAAAACCAACGATGCCTAGACTCCAAGCGCTTTCAGGATAAACGATTTGCGCCAGATAACTTGCAAGGTAAACCGCCAATCCCCCGAAATACATATACCATCCCAACGATTGACCCTTTTCTTTTTTTCCAAAATAGAGGATTCCGGGAAGGCTAAAAACCAAAACTCGAAATATGTTTTCGAATAAACCTAACCACTTAGGGATATCCTTCCAGAATATGCCGGGGCTATAAGCTGCAGGTAATGCTCCCCAAAGTCCGAATGTGATGATCATCGGAGGAATAATCAAAAGTGCACCATTTCTGAGTAACATGCGTTTCGGTTCGATTTTGTTTGTGGTCTTACCGTTTGTATTCATTTTTTCTCCCTTCGATGTGACTGATCTTGGTGTAAATTAGGTGCCTAAGCTAATTTATGATTGGATTTTTGGCATATCTACTTGACTGAGTTCGACACGATTTGAACTAGCTCTCAGGGTTATGCCAATTAAGGGCATTCAAGATAATGAGCAGCAGACCTGCGATCTCAATCACGGTATAAAAAAGGTACGCGGGGGAAGGAACTCCCATGAACAATGAGCCAATTTGAGCCAGGATAAAGAGCGAAGCGGCGATGATGTTCACCAGGCGATTGGCGCGGTATTTGAGCACCCAGGACAGGACGATCATTAAGAATGGGATCTCGAACATCACAGCGGTCCCCAACAGGAACCCTTCCGTGATCTTAACTGTGCCATCTGCGGTGTACCCCGTCAGGTGCATATTGAGAACCCCCGGCTCCAGGCTTGAGAGGGTATCGGCATACATGAAATTGAGTGAATAAAACACCCACAAGATGCTGGACAGGAGCCTCGGATTTATTTTGGTAATCTTTTCGTTTGTATTCATTTCTTCTCCCTAGATATTTGATTGAGCATTAAATTAGGACTTCAGTTTATTTGAAAAATAAGATCGTTTTCTCTTTTCACTCCTTTGCCAGGCCGGCAGGGATCTTTTCCATCCCGCCTGCCTTGTTTGTCAATTGGCGCTTGATCGTCGAAAGAATCCACTTCCTGTGAAAGACTAGATGAACGATGATCCCCAGCAGCCAGCAGATGGCAAAGACCACATGCAGGCGGGAAAAAATATTCACCCGGGAGGAGTTATTTGGTAAAAACCAGCCAACGATGCCAAAAACACTGGCGGCAAGGAAGGTGATCCAGATGATTCGATTCACCACCCGGTTGGCTTTGATCTTGCGGGGCAGGGAAGACGGGGGGCGATTGCGGAGCGCTTTCAGCCACGTTTTGTGCCAGGCCACGTGAAATGCGCTGCCGGTGATGCTCACCAGGCTGGCGTAGAGGTGCATGATCTGCCAGAGCTGACGGTTGAGCCCTATGAAAGAGGCCGCTGAGTTGAGTGGAATGACCAGCCAGAGAATGAATCCCGAAAAAATGGTCAATGAGAATGTTACAAAGAGACCCACATCTAGCCAAAAGTTCTGTTCAGTCGATTTCATGGCAAAAGTTCCTAGATCACTGCGGAGATCAGTTGAATGCCGTAGGGGACCATGGCGATAGCCATCAGCACGGAAGCGCTCATATTGATGATCTCCATGCCATCCGGAACAGCCACGAACATTACACCGATGATGAACAAAATGCTCTGCCAGGCAGGGATCACATGACCCTGAAGGAGACCGATTGACTGGATCGCGAATCCCAGCGGCAGGAGCGCCATGCCCCACAGCAGGACCATCCATCCTTTTTTGTTGAAAATTGCCAGGAGACCTGGCATCATTGATGCGAAATCTTCATCCGAAACCGTGTCGAGCGCGCTCATGGTCAGGCAAAAAGCCCCTTTATCCGCCGCCAGGATGAGCGCCCCCAGCACTGCCAGCACACCGCCAATCAAACCAGCCCATGCGCCCTTCCCCTGGCTCAAAACATGCATGAATTGAACGGCTGCCACCACCAGGAGACCTGTGCAAAGCAGAACCAGGCCGTGCCCGAAATGAAGCATTTTATTGCGCCGTGCCCGTCGAATGATCCCTTCGGGTGGGAGCATGCGCGGTTTTAACATTCCCGGATGGGCGGAAAATGCAAAAACGAAGATGAGGGGGAAGAGGATGAATGCTGCCCCGATTCCAATTTGAACAACCTGTGAAAATAAATTTTGGTTCATTGCGTTATTCCTTAATGCAACTGCTTTCGGATAGATTTTCAAAAATCATTTTTTGGATCCTGCCTGTTGCAGCGCTACTATACCTGCGCCAGAGCACTACAACTAGACACTTTGGTGTGAAGGAAAGTGTTGATTAAGTTGGTGGATTAGAAATTAAAAAGGTGATTTGAACGCCATCTGATGCGGTGGTGAAATGCGACGGCCAGAAATCGCTTTCCATACGAAATGGCCATTTAGGACTGACAGAAGGTTTCCTAGTGGAGATTTTGTTAAGTGCTTATTCCTTCAACCATTGGTCTAACCATGCATACGCCAATTCTCTTGCCGATCGTGGAAAGCTATGACCGTTTCCATGCAGATAATAACCGAAAGCTTTGGATTCTCTGTAGAGGTTGTATACCTGTAATAATTGGGTGCCAACCTCAGAAAGAAATTCCTGATTTCCATAAGCTTCATCAAAGTAAGAGGAGATGTTCAACCACGGCCTAGGGGCGATCAGGGCTGCTACTTCGTGTAAATCAAAAGGGGGATCGATGTTTTCCAGGAAATACCTGCGCAATTTAGGGATAAAGATATAGCCATTTTCCAACGACCATTCCATGCGCTCTTCCTCTTCAGAAAACACCGAAAAACCACAATTGCTGACAGTTACTTTTATACGCTCATCGAGTGCCGCGGCAAAGATCGCGTTATGTCCGCCTAACGAATGCCCAATTACCCCAATTCGCTCCTTATCAACATAATCAAGCGAACATAAAACATCAATAGCCGCCCTTGAATCCTCCAGGTTTTTGCCGACCATGGACCAGCCAGGGTATTTCTCATAAAAAAGGCTGGAATCGAAACACTCTTTGCCAGGATAAATACGTTCTCCGGCAGTCAAATGATCAGGTGCCAAAACGAAATACCCCCTCAAAGCCAGTTCATGCCCATATGCGAAGTCCGGAAGCCCATGCAAGCCCACAACCTCATCTTTCCCACAGCTGACCGTTTGATGGAAGGCAAGAATCGCTGGCGCGGGTTCACGTAGACCTTTTGGGCGTAATAAGTAGGCTTTGATTCTCTCCCCATCACCAACAAGATAGGAAATCTTATTGCGAATATATCCATCCAACATTTCTTCATCGAGGATCTCGATCGACCGCGTGTTTCTTGATATCGGGGGATTGCCGATGGTCTCAAAAAGGCGCGCTTGGATGGTATCGCGCCGCGATTCCCATTGAGCAATGTTCTGATTTGCCTTCATTTCATCCGTCAACAATTGCTTGATCGCCATGGAAAAGCCCCTTACAGTTTCAATAGTAAATTAATGATTGGCAATATGATTGTCAAAATAAAGCCCACTAATAGAATGGCATGGAGCCTTTTACTTTTCGGGTGATCTACCCAGTATGTGAGAATGATTGAAATCAGCAATGTTTGTGCAAACACCTCTGGCCATCCTCTTATGTGATCCCATATGGGTAAATTGAAGAATATCATTCCTTCAATGCCTCCCCAACTTGCTGAAAATGGCGTAAGAATCCCAATAACGACCAGCATGCACCACAATATCAGCCAGCCTTTTCGATTTCCGAATAAGACGTCCTTCAACAGGTAAAACACGATTGCCAATAACGCCGCCCTGAGAGGCTGGAAAAGAGGACTGGATATTAGGATCGGATCTGTAATTTTCCGAATTATCGGCGCTACATCTGGCCGGATCATTCGAGCTGCATAACCAAGGAGAATTGAAGCGGCAATGCCTGTAACGAAATAAGTGACAGTATGAGTAATAATCGTCCGATACAAAATTGACCAGAAAGACGGCTGCGGGTTATTATTATTGATCGCACTTACAGTGTTGGGGTTTGCATCCATTGACTCTCCTTTTATATAAGCATTTCCATAGGCGAATACTATTTGACATATAGGCCGACGATATCAAGATTGGAATCCATGGTGATGGTAAACACTAGGGTGCTTTTCTCATATTTCCCGACCAGGACTGCTGTTGCATAATCTTCACCGGACGTTTTACTTTTTTGGCCAAAAGTGGTTATGGATGGAAATTCAATAAACGCTCCAGACTCAACCAGTTTTGCTCCTATCGCATCCTTTAATTGATTTGAGGTAAGTCGATCTTGAAGATCAGTCCTTATCTCGGCATTCACTTTATCGAAATCTTGCGAGTTAATCATTTCTACAATCTCTTTTGCGCGCTCGGTTACGATTTTTTCATCATAGATATCCGCAAGTTTCGTTGCTGAGGTGCATGCAGACAGTGCGATCGTGCATATAAGCAAAATGAAAAGCATTCTGATTTGTTTCATTGTTTTTACTCCTTCGTTATCGTTTTATTAGCAAACAAGAACATCAAAATTAAAAAAAACTGCTAAAGACTAAATCGTATCAATGGATTTTTCCGCGTTTGTGAGTTCTGTTTTTTATATTCATCTTTCATAAAACTCCTTTTTAATTCCTATTTCAGCCACTACTGGTTCTGGAACCTGGAATCATCGAGTCCTTTCATAGTTTTTTCCTCATCGGAGGTATCGTGAAATTGGACCTCATCAGAATCCAACTCGGCGAGTTCTGCTGCATGCAGCTCGCTCATTGTTGCCTGTTTCACAATGCTCCACGTACCGCAATGTGGGCAGGGAGCCAATTTTCTCCCGAGCATATGAATACCGAGAAGTTGAAATCCGAATGGACGCTTGCATTTGGGGCAAATTCCTCCGCCAATTGGATACCTTCGCGCTGCGCCAGCAGGTAACTTTTTCCCTTTACGTACATTGACCATAGTTGAGATTGCGGATATTGCCATGGCACCAAACACCACTGCCAGGATTGGGACGACAATCTTCAGTGATCCAGCCGAACTTTCTTCTTTTGACATAAAAACCGTGCTAATCGTTTTTGAGCTGATCTGCTTGCCATCAGTGGTGTAGCCGACGGCACTAAAGACATGGGCACCAGTTGGATAATTATCGGTAACAAATTGAACCGCAAAAGGAATCTCAGGATCTTCACCTAATAACGTATCATCCAGGAAGAACTGCACCCGTTCCAGATTGGCGGGTCCGCTGACTTTTACCGTAAAAGTCCCCTGGATATCGCCATTAAAACCCTCAGTTCCAAAGTCGCGTGTAAGCTTAAGGGTCAATTCTTCACTTTGGGCAGAGATAACCGAAATAATTGTTAGGCTAACGAGAATTGCGATAATGATTGCACCTAAAAACTTGTTCATTGAAGCACCTCCAACAAATCAAAATGGATTCGCGGTCAACAACCGCCGGGTACCGGATGCAAAGATACTATATATGACTGGAAGGATCAGCAATAGACACTTTAGTGTAGGGTGAAGTGTGGATTTGGATTAGTAGAAGGAATATGGGGGATATCTAAATCAAGCCCAACTCACGAGCACGGGCGATGGCTTCAGTGCGGCGATTAACCTGCAGTTTTTCAAAAATCCTGCGGTTGTGACCCTTGACGGTATCCAGCGCCAGGAACAGCTTTTTGCCGATTTCCTGGTTGGAGAGCCCCTGGCTGATGAGCTGCAGTACTTCCAGTTCACGCGCGCTCAATGGTTCGATCAAACCAGATTGATTTACAGAAGGTTGAGAGGGCTGATTTTCGGCTGGCGAGGTAAAGGCTGTGAGGATCCTATCGACATATCCAGGCGTGGGGCATTTCTGCTCACCGGGATTCTGGACTAACCAGGATTGAAGATCCTGTAGCAACAACCGCATCGGTTCGCCTGCGTCAAGGAAGAGCCGGATGAATCCGCCAGGTTCTGCCAGGATAAGGGCTTCTTTGAGCGCCTGGCGGGCTGCAGCGTTCTCGCCCAGGGCATGAAGAGCAAGTGCTTGTAGAACGATTGCGTCAAGCAAGTAATCAACCAGTTTTCCTTCTTCCATTTTCTTACGACGCTGGATAATTATGTCCAGCGCAGCCGAGGGATTGCCCTGGGCGATTAGCACCTCGGCGCGGACGAGCCAGCGATCCTCTGTTTGTACTAATTGAGCAGCCTTATCGGTATCGCCATTATAGAGACAAAGTAAGGCGCGGGCAGCGGCAATGTCCGGAAGTCGAACGGTGAAGTCATATTGGCGCGCGTGATTTTCTGCCAGTGTTAAAAATTGGTCTGCGCTGATAGGATCTTTCTGTGTGATCTTAAGCCTTGAGAGGAACAGTTCACTCGAAATCAGCCTGTCAATCACCTGTTCACAAAGGCGTGCCAGTTGATGGCTTTGTTCAGCGTATTTTTCAGCTTTTTCGAGGTCATTCCAATTGTAATATATGCGGGCCAGTCCAATTAACGCCAGCATGGCAAACGGAGGAGGATCCTCTCCAGTCATCTTTATCACCTTCTGGTAAGTTTCAAAAGCCTCGTGGAGTTGGTTTCTAATTTCGTGTATTTGTCCCAGCCGGATCGTTGCCGTCAATATAACTTCATCATTGCCTGCAGCCTGGGCGAGAGATAAGGCTTCCTTATAGGCTAATTCTGCTGCGTCCCGGTCTCCCAGAAGGTAACGGGAAAATCCGATATATATGGTAACTTCAGCACGATTAGTAATATTGCTGGGATGTAATAATTCCATTGCGCGCTGCGCATAACCAAGACTGGCTTGTGCTTCATACCGGGTTGCAGTGAGCGCTGCCCTCGCATACGCAATTCTGCCAACTAAATCACGATCCGTGTCGTCCATCTCTGTGCCAGGCGGATTTTTGGCTGCCAGGGCGGCTTCGGTTGCCTGGAGTTTCTCTTCGAGACCGATGGTCTGATAGTTAGCCATCAACATTTCAGCCTGTTTCCACCACAGGGAAGGTTTGGAGTTTAACACGCTCACAGGCAGCGATTCCAGCCAGTTCAAAACCGTCACTGGCACACCGGGATGATTGATTGGCATATCCTTTCGATCCAACAGCCTTTCGGCACGCTCAATATCATCGGCTGCAGCTGCTTGTTTGAAGGCGTCGAGGATCAGCCCATTCTTCTCAAACCACTCACTGGCCAGGATATGCAGGTTGGCGATTTCTTCAGAAGCAAATTTTTGCTCCAGGCGCTTGCGCAAAAGATCGCCAAAGAGATGATGATAACGGTACCAGCAGCGATCGCTATCGAGAGAGACGATGAAGAGATTGGCGCGTTCAAGGTATTCCAGGGTTTGCTGACCCGAGGGGAAATTACCGGATGAAAGAGCATCACACAGCGGTCCGCATAGGCGCTCGAGAATGGAAGTCCGCAGCAGAAAGGAGTGCACCTCTTCCGATTGGCGATCCAGCACTTCTTCCATCAGGTAATCCAAAATAAAGCGGTGGCTGCCGGTGAACGAGCGGATAAAACTACCTGTTTCAGAGAGTCCCTGGATGGAAAGCGCTGCCATTTGCAGACCGGCGATCCAGCCTTCCGTACGGGTTTCCAGTGCTGCCACGTCCTCTGTGGAGAGACTCAATCCCATCACCTGGTTGAGGAAATCTGCGGCTTCAGACGGGGAAAAACGCAGATCCGCTGCCCGCAGTTCGGTTAATTGCCCCCTGGCGCGCAGACGGGCAACGGGAAGGGAAGGATCTTCACGCGAGGCGATGAGTAAATGCATCTGCGGCGGCAGATGGTCGATGAGGAAACTCATCGCCTGGTCGACCGTTTTGGATTCCACGGAATGGTAATCATCGAGAACAATGATGAATTGATCCGGGATAGTGGTGATCTCGTTGACCAGATCGGTCAAAATTGCCTCGATCTTGGGGGCTTCACGGGATTGAAGGGCAGACAGCAGCCTTTCTCCGATGCCGGATTTAATCAACTGCAGCGCCATGATGAGATAGGAAAGGAAACGGGATGGATTGGTATCACTCTCATCGAGAGATAACCATCCTACCGGCAAGCCGCAGCCAGCAATCCATTCACTGACCAGGGTGGTCTTGCCAAAACCTGCCGGGGCAGAGATGAGCGTCAATTTGTGTCCTGCTGCCAATCCCTCATTCAACCGCGCAATCAGACCCGGGCGGGGGACAATAGCCGTACGGATCGGAGGAATGTAAAGTTTCGTGAGGAGCAGGGAATCAGACATTCTGAGATAAATTATACAACGCTGGTTGTCTGAAGGTGAGAAAAGCGTGGAAAAGAATAGATATTAGGGCGATCATTGTAAAACCCAGGAGTCCCAAGTTTAATAAATGCGCATAGATGTATTGTGAATAATTAGAGGCTGTGATATCGGGTTGATATTATGAGCGTTTGATCTCTGGAATCATTTTGGCGAACAACCCGGTCGCCAGCCAACGGATGGCTGCAGAAGCGATCATCACCCCGGTGAATCCCCAGACCGAGATGATCGCACTTCCTACCAGGGCACCCAGTGCCAGGCTGAGCGCGACCACCACCTGGTAGATGGCGGTGTAGATGGGCACCTGGTTGGAAGGCATGGTCTCTAACAGCAGGTTGAAGGACGCCAGGTTGTAAGCCCCCCAAACCACGCCGGCGAAAGTGTTGGTAAGACCGATATGCCAGGCTTTGGTGGCGATCGCCCAGGCGAGCGGCAGCAGGGGGATGAGGATCATGCCAAAGAGCTGCACACGGCGGTGACCGAACTTGTCGGAGAGAGACCCCAGCTTGTGCTGTACCAGCAGGGTGCTGATGCCCTGCACAACTGCAAGTATACCGATGGTGGTGGTGGAGAATTTCAGGTCCTGCAGCATGTGGACGCTGAAAAATGGCCCCGATACATTGATAGCGAAATTCCACACAGCAGCAGTTATCATTAACTTAATGAATAGAGACTGCCCTTGGAGGCTTGAAAGGATTCCCCGAACGGATAGCGTGAGCCGTTCTTCCTGAGAATGAACAGGGGAAAGCCTGATTTGAGAAAAACTGTAGACCGATAACCCGCCCAGGACAAAGGCAATGCCGAGGGCGATCTGGTAGCCAAGTTGCCCAGTGAAGAGGGTGATCAGCTTCCCGGCACCCAGGGTGATGACGATACCCGCAACGCTCATAATAAAGGTGCGCGAGCCAAAGTAGCGGCCGCGTCCATCGATGGGCACCACCTCGTGGGTCAGGGCCACCCAGCCGGGGAAGCCCAGGTTGGCAAAGCCGTCGCGGATCACCGTGAAAAGGATTGCCGCCCAGATCAATGCAGAGCCCTTAATAAACATTGGAACAAATACCAGCAGCAGCACCGACAGGCGCATCAAGATGCCATTGAGTACCAGCATTTCCTTGAGCCGGTGAAAGTAACGTTCGGCGAGAAAGGCACCCGGAAAGAGCAGGATGGCAGCTGCCAGGCTGGAAAGGGAACTCATCAGACCGATCTGAGCTTGCGTAGCGCCGAGCACCAGGATGTAAAGGCTGATGAAATTCAGGTAGATGCTGTCGTGCGCGGAAGAGAATAACCCGTCAAACCAGAACCAATGCAGATTCCGCTGCACCGGGGCGGGCTGGGTTCTGCCCCAGGAGCCGCCAACCGTCAGGTCTGAGATCCATTGGTGTAATTTGGGAATTGCCGAGGACAGTCTCATCGTTGATCACCCAACTTCAAATGATACCTTGATTACGGGAATAATGCGCCGATTTTTTCATGTTGTTTGCGCTGCAGAGGGAATATCACTAGCGCAAACCGTGATCCAGTAACAGTTTTTCATCGCCCAGGATCCCGGCTGTTAAGCCATCTGCAATGATCTTTCCGCGATCTAGCAGCACAGTCCGCGTTGTGAGCGCTTCTACCAGCACCAGGTCATGGGTGGCGATCAACATTGTCTGAGGGAGTTCCTTCAGCAGGCAGATCAATTCCCGCCTTGAACGCGGGTCAAGTCCGGAAGTCGGCTCATCGATAGCCAGGATCTGCGGCTGCATTGCAAGCACGCTGGCAATGGCTACCCGCTTCTTTTCACCCCCGCTGAGGCGAAAGGAGTTTCGTTGCGCATAGCCATCTAATCCAACCTCCTGCAGTGCCCGATCCACCTTAAGACCC
Source organism: uncultured Anaerolinea sp. (assembly GCA_964428125.1). Taxonomy (GTDB): domain Bacteria; phylum Chloroflexota; class Anaerolineae; order Anaerolineales; family Anaerolineaceae; genus UBA6107. The sequence continues at coordinate 126,404 of CAYRXB010000003.1, read as the reverse complement.
ACTTCGTTTTCGTCCATTCCCTGGTAAATCAAGCCGTAAGCCACATCTTCATAGACCGTAGGGCAAAAGAGCTGATCCTCGGGATCCTGGAAGATCAACCCCACTATAGCCCGGATGCGGGCGATGTTCTTTTTATCCAATTCCAGTCCGGTGATGGTAATGTTGCCGCTGCCAATAAAAATGCCGTTCAAATGCAGCAGCAGGGTGGATTTCCCTGCACCGTTAGCGCCAACCAGGGCGATTTTTTCTCCCTCCATGACCTGGAGGTTGATATCCGCCAATGCCGGGGTTCCGTCAGGGTAGGAGTAGGAAAGTCCGTTGATCTCGATCATGGGATGCATGGCTTATCCCCCTGTAACCATTCCAAGCAGCCATAACAAAAGCAGAAGTCCGAACCCAGCCGCGAGGAGAACCCACTCCTGCCTGGATATTGAAGTGGAGGACAAGGTTTTCTGTTCCCCGTTATATCCTCTGGAAAGCATTGCCGCATAGACGCGGTCGCTGCGCTCAATGGAACGCAGGAAGAGATTGCCTGCCATACTGCCGGTGACACGCGCCCGCCACCAAAGGGTTCCCCCTGCGCGGTGTTTGACCAGGCTGGCGGTGCTGCGGCTCTTCCTGGCGTTCATCATACGGATGGCTTCATTTCTGATGACGAACAGATAACGCCACATTAATCCAATGATGGCCACCAGGATTTTTGGCATTTTCAGTTGCTGTAAACCTAAGAGAAAGTCCGGGAATCGCGTGGATGCAGCCAGAATGACGGCTGCCCAAACTGACATCCAGGACTTAATGGCAATGCTGCCAAACCGGACGAATCCTGCCGTACTGTAGAAAAGCTGACCGCCAGCTGACAATGAAATTGGGGTCAATGGGCCGGGTCCAGTGAAAATTAATGGGAGCGCCGCCAGCATAAAAGGCAATGCGAGAAGGGATCGTTTGAGAACAAAAACCAGTCCCAACCGGGAGAGCAGGGTTAGAGAAACGAGCACACTCAAAAAGAGGACATAAGATGGCCAGGCACCCGAGGGAGTGAGGTTCAGAAAAATGACGAATGCCAGGGTAAAAATGATCTTTACCCGTGCATCTGTCTGGTGAATAAGGCTTTGTATGGCTGCGTAAATTGCCAGCATTTCCTAATTCTCGCTCTCTTCCGGGATGGAAGTACGTTTTTCGGCGCGGGCGACACCGTATGCCACACCAAAAACAATCACAGCCCCCAGGATACCCGCAGCAATGGTAGCAAGCGCGGGATTGGAAATGCCCGGCATCACGTAATCAGGCATTAGATTGTAGAAAGCCCCCCTGATTTTTGCCAGGAAACCTTGCTGTTCTGCAACCCATTCCAGCCCATCTGGATGGCTTGATGCCAGAGGTGAAAGAATGGCTAAAACAATCGCGATCAGGCTGCCGCCGACAAGGATGCCTCTGTTGCCGGAAGTTTTAACTTCAGCGGGGAACAGGAGGTCCCTGCGGGAAGCAAAAAGGAAGGAGAGCGCTCCAACCGTGATCAGCCCTTCACCAATCCCGATCAACGCGTGGATTGCCGCCATAGCGGGAACGGCGATATTCGCCGGAGAAGTGCCGGATGCGGCTAATTCAAGTGCGCATGCCAGTGATGCCAGAAAGATTGATCCCCAGGCTGCTGCAAACCCGGAAATAAACAGACTCGATTGATTTTTTTTGAGGAGTTTATTGAGCAAGGTATAAATGACATAAGAAACGAAAACACCAACAACCGCCATGTTGAAGACGTTGGCTCCCAGCGCTAAAATTCCTCCATCCTGGAATACAAGCGCTTGCACGGAAACCACCGAGGTCATCACCAGTACGGCAGCCCACGGTCCGAGCAGGATGGTGGTGATGGCTGCCCCCAGCAGGTGACCCGAGGTGCCGCCGGTGACACTAAAATTGAGCATCTGCCCGGCAAAGATGGCTGCTGCGAGTACGCCCATAAGCGGCACCTGTTTTTCACCCAGCGTTTTACTTGTTTTTTTAAGAGCAATCCCGATCACGATCAGCGAGAGAATCCAGAAAACGATCGAAACCAGTACTGAGAGAAATCCATCTGGGATGTGCATGGGGTGCGGGGAAAGTAAACCAGGAAACATAGATGGGGATCTCCAATCAATGGAAAATGCTAAAATTGAGGTAATATGAAGCGTATTATATAACTATTTTGCATATGCAAAAATTTGCATTATCGAGGGATTTATGCGCACTTCATCCGTGGAACAGGTAATTCTAGAGATCCTCTCCGTGGAACATAGCCACTTGACCTCGCTGCAGGTCTACGAGCTGCTGCGTGAGCGTTTTCCTGCTTTGAATCAATCCACCGTGTATCGTGCGTTGGAGCGCATGGCAAAAGCCGGCAGAATCTCCGTTTCGGACATGGGGACAGGATCCTCTGTTTACGAGGGGGTTTCCCGTGACCGCCACCATCATCTGGTGTGTCAATCCTGCGGCGCAGTTCAAACAATTAAGGATGATGAGGTTGGCCGTTTCTTCTCAGAGTTGCAGGAACAACATCACTTTAATATCGTTACCAACCACCTGGTCCTCTTTGGAATCTGCGAGAAATGCAGCACGAAGACCTATTAGATATTTTTTATGGAAATTTTTTTGGGCAAAGAGGCTGGTGCTTAACCAATCCTTGGTAGTGATCATTTTAGTTAAGATATTGGTTCTCCACAGTTTTTAAATCACAAGCTTTGTTATTCTTTTCAATTTGGAGAAACTAGCTGATCTTATTGGCAATGAAATTTGCTATTTTTTCCAGGCTGAGTTTCGTTTCGGGCAGGATCGGGATGATTTGGAAAACATGGAACAGCCCCTGCCAGCAATCCAGCTCGATTTCAATTTTTGCCTGGGTGGCTTTATTGCAGAATTGGGTGATCTCATCCAGTAGTACTTCATTTGTCCCCGCCTGGATGAGCATTGGGGGTAAACCCTGCACATCAGCACAGAGTGGTGAGATCAGTGGATTGGTGCTGTTGGAGTGGCCAGTGTAATATTCCGAGTACATTTTTAGGATCTGCGGATTCAGAATTGGATCGTTGTTGTTATTTTGCTTCTCAACAGTTGAATAGAGATTTAACCACGGAGAGATACAGACGGCACATGCGGGAAGAGGGAAATGGTTGTCGCGAAGTAAAACCAGGGTGGCAATGGTTAATCCACCCCCGGCAGAATCTCCTGCGATCACAATGTTCGATGGTTCATATCCACTTGAAATCAACCAATGATAAGCTGCCAGCGAATCTTCCAAAGCGGCAGGGAAAGGATTTTCTGGAGCAAGGCGGTAATCAATTGCCAATACTTTTCGTTGACAGGTTTTCGCCAATCTTGCCAGGAATTCCCGATGGACATTGACTGAACCTAAAGCATATGCCCCGCCGTGCAGGTAAAGAATGACCCCTTTCCTTGAATTCTGGCATTCGATTAATTCTGCATGAATATCCCCTATGGTCAGTTTGTTAACTGTGACATCCTTTGGGATCTTAAAAAACCTGGCGGTTTTTTCCTGCCTTGATCGCTGTTCAGCGATTGTTCCTTTTGCCCAACTGTAAGCCTGAAGTTGAAGCGCCTTATGCATCATTTTCGCCTGGATACTCGCCATCCTGCCTCCGGGGGTTAAAATGAACCTAAACACGTTTCTGTAAGGTAAAATTAAGTATACTTTTATTGGTAAATGAATAAGGATAATGGCATGGAACCCCTTACTGTTGAACGATTTCGCGAATTGTGGTCCCAAACCTACAACACAGAAGGAAAGCCGGATTGGTCACATATCTTTCCTTATTATCACGAAGATATCATCTTCGAGGATTGTATCCAGCGCGTTGAGGGCATCGAGGCATTTCAAGGGGTCTGCGCCCGGCTGACGAAACGCTGCCGACAACTCAATATGGAGATCATCTCGGTAGCGATGAATCCGGGGGAGATCTTCTTTGATTGGAAAATGGTGATGATGTTCACCAAGTATCCGCCTACACCGGTTTTTGGATGTACAAAACTGACCTTTGGCGAGGATAATCGCATTATTTATCAGCGCGATTACTTTGATATGTGGGGAGACATTTTCAACGGCATTCCGTACTTCCGAGGACCCTACCGGCGATTTCTGCACAAGCATTTTGGATAGGGGGACGAATATGAAATGGCCGGATGAACTGATCTTTATTCCAAACAGCCGAATGCCTCAGAAAACCACGACCGCCCGCATGGAAGGGCAGGTGTGCGTGATCACGGGTGCCACCTCGGGTGTTGGCTACCACGCTGCCAAACGGCTGGCAGAAGGCGGTGCTCGTCTGGTGCTGGTGTGCCGCAATACTGAAAAAGCCCACCATGTTAAAACCGAACTGGAACGAGAACACCATACGCAAGTACGCATCCTTCAGGCAAATTTTTCACGGCTTGACGAGGTCAGGCAGACCGCAAATCTCCTCCTTGAGGAGTATCCCCGGATCGATGTGTTGATCAATAATGCAGGTATCCATAACACCAGGCGAACCCTCACGGAAGACGGTATTGAAACCGTTTTCTGCGTGAACCACCTGGCTTCATTTCTTTTCACCCGGCTGCTGTTGCCAAGGATCCTGGAAAGCGCTCCCGCAAGGATCATCCAGGTGAACTCACAGGGTCACCGTTTTGGCGGACTGGATCTGGAGGACCTGAACTGGGACAAACGCCGTTACCGGGGTCTGCAGGGGTATGGCGCTTCCAAGGTGGCGCAGCTTCTCACAGTCTGGGAGCTGGCTGACCAACTGATAGGTACTGGCGTCACCATCAATGCCATGCACCCCGGGGCAGTACGCACCAATATCGGCATGAATAACAATAAGCTGTACCAGTGGTATCAACGATACCTGCTCTGGCCGATGCTCAAAGATCCCCGTATTTCCGGGGAGGCGATCTATTACCTGGCGGCGGCGCCAGAAATGGCAGCTGTCAGCGGGCGATTCTTTAATTTGACGATCGATGAAAAACCGGCTGTACATGCCCTGGACCGCGCCCTTGGCAAAAAAGTTTGGCAGGTCAGCGAAGCCTTGACCGGTCTTGAGGAATCTAATGTTCCGATAGGTTTGCTGCAGTCGAATTATGCAGCGGTTATGAGGAAATAAAGGAGCCTTATGAAATATGATGCAGTGATAGTAGGCGGAGGAATTGCTGGATTAACCGCTGCAGCTTTTCTCACTAAGGCCGGTAAATCCGTATTGCTTTGTGAAAAAGAATCAGTATGCGGCGGGCTGCTGAATACCTTTGAACGCGATGGTTTCTATTTTGATGGGGGCATTCGTGCAACAGAGAATTCAGGGGTCCTTTTCCCGATGATCAAAAAACTCGGACTGGATATCAAGTTTGTCCGCAACTGGATCTCGGTGGGTATCGAAGACCGGGTGATACGGATCAATGATATCGGGGCAGTGCGGGCTTATCAAGCGCTGTTAAATGACTTCTATCCGGAAAGCCGGGAGGAGATCGAAGCGATCATCGCTCAGATTGAAAAGATCATGAAGTATATGGAAGTCCAATATGCAATAGACAATCCGCTCTTCCTTGATATCAAAGAGGATCGAGATTATTTCATCAAGTCCATTCTTCCATGGATGGTCAAATATGCCATCACCGCACCAAAGATCGCCAAAATGCAGGTGCCGGTGGTGGATTTTTTAAAACGTTATACCCGGAATCAAAGCCTGCTGGACATCATCTGCCAGCATTTTTTCCAGAAAACCCCCGCTTTCTTTGCCCTTAGTTATATCAAGCTCTACCTTGAGTATCAGTACCCGCTGGGAGGAACTGGCAAGATCGTTGAGAAATTGGTCAAATACATCAATGAACATCATGGCGTAATCAGCACCAATACTGAGATCGTCTCCGTCGATCCGGAAAGTAAGCTTGTCACCGATTCCAACGGCAATTGCCATGATTATCGACGCCTGATCTGGGCGGCTGACCAAAAAGCACTTTACCGGATAATCGATATGGATAATCTGGTAGACCACCGGGTTAAGAATGCCATAATCGATCGGCGCGCTTTGATCGCCGATAAGATCGGAAATGATTCTGTTTATACTGTATTCCTTGAAGCTGATCTGGATCCGGAGTTTTTTTCCGCCATTGCCAGCGAACACTTCTTTTATACTCCTTCAAGGGTTGGCCAAACCGAAGCCGGACCTATCCCCGTGGATGGAGACCGCAAGACGATTGAACAGTGGTTGGAGCGGTTTTTTGCTCTGACCACCTACGAAATCTCCATTCCGGTGTTGAGGGATGCTTCCATGGCGCCTCCGGGAAAAACCGGGCTTATTGTCAGTGTTCTCTTCGACTATACTCTCACGAAACGGATTGAAGAGCAGGGATGGTATGAAGACTTTAAGAATTCCTGCGAAACCCTTATCCTGAGGAATCTTGATGGTTCCATCTACCCGGGCATCGGGGCAGCTGTTCTTAAAAAATTCTCATCCACACCAATCACCCTGGCAAGGCACGCTGGCAACACGGATGGTGCCATCGTCGGTTGGGCTTATACCAATGACCCGGTACCGGCTGAAACCCGAATCCCCAAAATATTGAACGCCATCCGCACGCCAATCCCGGGCGTTCTTCAGGCAGGTCAATGGACCTACAGCCCGGCAGGGCTTCCAATTTCGATCCTGACTGGCAAATTAGCTGCCGATCAGGTGATCAAAGAAATGAAGAAAGCAGAATAGGCAAATGGGCTTCTCATGGTCCCCTATGCCTTAATCCCGCTTGCATTCCTGTGCGGCTCTCTCCCGTTTTCCGTATGGCTGGGAAAGAGCCTGCTTGGTGTGGATGTACGCAGGTTTGGTGATGGCAACCCGGGAGCAGCCAATGCTTTCAGGACTGGGAATAAACTGCTCGGTCTTTTGGTCCTTTTGCTGGATATCAGTAAAGCCGCCGCTCCGGTGGGCTGGGCTTATTTCAACCTGGAAATCCGCGGGTTCCCCATGCTGCTGATTGCCATCGCTCCCATCCTTGGGCATGTTTTCTCTCCTTTTCTCGGTTTTAAAGGCGGGAAAGCCCTTGCCACAGCCCTGGGGGTATGGATCGGATTATCAATTTGGAAACTCTCTCTTCCTGCAGTGGCGGGGGTTTCGCTCGGGATCGCATTATTCACCCCGCCGGGTTGGGCGGTCTTGTTCGCGTTGGGTTCAATCCTTGCGGTTTTGCTGCTCTGGCTGCCTGACCCACTCCTGTTATCTGTCTGGGTTTCTCAAGTTGTCATCCTAGCCTGGACCCACCGCGTTGATCTGCGCCGGGGGATCCATCTGCGCCCCTGGTTGAAGACATTCTTCTCAAGGAAAAGGGCTTAAACGCCGCGATGGTTGAATATTTAATCCATGACCTGATTTACCACCTGATCATCTTCCAGGCGGTCATCCTGCTGGTGATCATAAGCAATATTTGGATCACTCGCCGTGTGCGGCATCATGCTTCGCCCACAGAGTATCCGATGGTGTCTGTTCTTATCCCCGCTCGCAATGAAGAAAGAAGCATCGCCAGGTGTGTTCTCTCGCTCCTCGCGCAGGATTACCCCTCGTTTGAAGTCCTGGTCCTGGATGATCAATCAAGCGACAATACACGAGTCATTCTGGAAAGTATGGCGGTTTCTCATCCTGCCTTGCGAATATTGAATGGCGAAGCCCCTTCCGGCGACCTGTTGGGAAAGAACTGGGCTTGCAGCCAGCTTGCCCGCCAGGCAAAAGGGGAGCTATTATTTTTTACGGACGCAGATACGATCAGTCGACCGGATACTCTTAAGAATGTGGTGGCTGCAATGCTGGGCGAACAGGCTGACCTATTGACCGGTTTTCCCCGGCAGGAAGTTCACACTTGGGGAGAACGGCTGCTGGTGCCCTTCTTTTCCTGGGCTTTCTTGAGCTTTATTCCACTGGCAATAGCATACAAGCTGCAATTACCATTCCTTTCCATGGCAGTCGGGCAAATGATGTTGTTCCGGCGTGAGGCTTATCTGGCAATCGGCGGGCATGAGGGCGTTGGTTCCTCGGTAGTGGATGATATGAGCCTGGCAAGGCAAATCAAAGCAAATCGACTGCGCTGGCGGGTAGCCCATATTGCTGACCTCATTACCTGCCGGATGTATCCCTCCAGCCGAGAGGCGATTGAAGGATTTACAAAGAACCTGTTCGCTGCCTTTGACAATCGCTTGCTGCCGTTCCTGTTTACATTTCTCTGGCTTTTGGTGATGTTCTGGGAACCATTGATCGTGTTAGCCTTATTCATTTCCGGTCTGGTGGATCAAGTCCAATTTGCTGCACTGGCAGCCTGCCTGGTGCTTGCTATATTATTGTGGTTGATCCCTTATGTGGAGATGAGCATCCCGTTCTTTCTTGCATTCCTTTATCCCTTAACGATACTGGCTAACCTTGGTATTGCCTTGCGGTCGATGGTCTATAGCCTGCGGGGACTCACCAGGTGGAAGGGGCGCGCGATTGTCCGGGCTCGTTGGAAGTGGATATAAGGTCGATACAAAAAAGTTACCGGCAGTTGATATTTTCATAATCAATTGACATGATAAAATTAAATATTCTGATGATTTTTATAATAATTGGGGACTTTATAAGGATAATTCTATGAATAGTCTTTTAGGCAAACATTGGCATCATCTTCCTCCCGATGAAGTGCTTGATCTTTTGGATAGCGATATCCAGCAGGGATTGGACATTTTTGAGGTCAAGCACCGCCAGGAACGTTTTGGTTTCAATGTGCTGACACCCAAAAAAGGCAAGTCTCCGTTAATGCGTTTCCTCCTGCAATTCAATAATCCGTTGGTGATCATTTTGCTGGCGGCCAGCGTGATTACACTGGTGGTAAAAGACCTGACGGACGCGCTGGTGATCTTTGGTGTCGTCCTGGTTAACGCGGTGATCGGGTATATCCAGGAAGCGCGCGCCGAAGAATCGATCACTGCCCTGGCGAAGACGATGACCACTGAGGCGACAGTCATCCGCAGTGGAAAGGTAATCAGGCTGGCAGCATCGGAGCTGGTACCGGGAGATATCGTGCAATTACAGGCAGGAACGCGGGTTCCGGCTGATCTCCGGCTTGTGGTTTCGAGAGATCTTCAAGTCACTGAAGCTGCACTGACGGGTGAGTCATTGCCAGTGGAAAAGAATGCTGCTGCGCAGATCTCGCATGATGCTGTACTGGCTGACCGCAGCAACATGGCTTATGCATCTACGCTGGTCACTTATGGGACGGCAACCGGTGTTGTCGTTTCAACCGGCGATGACAGCGAGGTGGGACGCATTTCTCAATTGATTTCCAGCACAGTTGAGTTGGAAACACCGCTTACCCGCAAGATCGGCCAGTTCAGTCGTGTCCTGCTGGTTGCCATCCTGGCGCTTTCCGCGCTGACCTTTAGCATTGGAATTTTACGCGGTCAGCCGATCGTTGATACCCTGATGGCGGCAATTACTCTGGCTGTCGGAGCCATCCCCGAAGGACTGCCGGCCGCGATGACAGTAACCCTGGCGATTGGCGTCTCACGCATGGCGCGCCGTCACGCGATCATCCGCAATTTGCCAGCCGTTGAAACCCTGGGCTCCACCACTGTCATATGCTCCGATAAGACCGGAACCCTCACACAAAATCAAATGACAGTACAGGAAATTCATACGCTTGAAGGAAATTATCCGGTCAGCGGTGTTGGGTATCAGCCGGAAGGGGAAATTTCAGGGGTCTGGGGTAGCGATGCAGCCGTTATCGAAACCCTCAAAGCCGGGCTGCTTTGCAATGATAGTCAAATTGTAGAAGCAGAAGGTCGTTGGATTGTGCAGGGCGACCCCACCGAGGGGGCACTCCTGGTTTCAGCCCGCAAGGGGAATCTCAATCCAGATCTGAACGCTTACCCCTCCCGGGTAGATGCCATCCCGTTCGATTCCGAACACCAATATATGGCCACATTGCAGGACGATGGCACTGTTTATGTAAAGGGTGCTGCCGAAGTTTTGCTCGACCGCTGTACCGGTGCTCTTAATAGTGCAGGTCAGAAAGTTAACTGCAGCAGTGAAGGATTCCGTCAAGCGCTTGAAGCGATGGCATCCCGAGGTTTACGCGTGCTGGCGTTCGCCCGCCTCGAGAAATTCGGTGAAAAGAAATTAACATTTGACAACATTACCGGGCTGACCCTCCTGGGTTTACAGGGTATGATCGACCCCCCCCGACCGGAAGCGATGAAAGCCATTCAAGCCTGCCAGCAGGCTGGAGTAACGGTGAAAATGATCACCGGGGATCATGCGCTTACTGCAGCTGCTATTGGCAGGCAGATCGGGTTGTGCAATGAAGATTGTGCTGATGTGCTGACGGGTGCTGCAATCGCTCAGATGCCTGATGATGAGTTGATCAAGCAGGTTGAGAAGATTAACGTGTTTGCCCGGGTTGCTCCTGATCAAAAGTTACGCCTGGTCGAAGCATTGCAAGCCCGCGGACATGTGGTGGCAATGACCGGGGATGGTGTGAACGATGCTCCTGCTCTCAAAAAGGCAAATATTGGCATTGCCATGGGCATCACGGGCACCGATGTTTCAAAGGAAGCAGCAGATATGATCCTCACCGATGATAACTTCGCCTCCATTGAAGCTGCGGTGGAGGAGGGGCGCGGCGTATTTGACAACCTGACCAAGTTTATCGCCTGGACGCTGCCCACCAACCTGGGCGAAGGTTTGGTGCTATTGGCTGCCATCATCACCGGAGCGACTCTTCCCATACTTCCCATCCAGTTATTATGGATCAATATGGTGACCGCCGGGGTTCTTGGAATATCCCTCTCTCTTGAGCCGAAAGAGCCGGGTTTGATGCGCCGTAAACCGCGCGGTCTCGGATCACCAATATTAACAGGCATGCTCATCTGGCGGATTTTGCTGGTTAGTGTGATCATTCTGGTTGGGGCTTTTGGATTATTTGAGTATGAACTGGCACGGGGCGCCACACTGGCTGAAGCCCGCACAGTAGCCGTCAATGTGGTCATTTTTGTTGAAATTTTCTATCTATTCAATGCCCGTTCACTGGTTCGCTCTCCTTTCCAACTGGGTTTCTTTTCAAACAAGTGGGCGGTGGGCGGAACAATTTTGATGGTATTGATCCAGCTGTTGTTTACTTATGCCCCCTTCATGAATACTTTGTTCAACAGCACTGCCATTTCACTGGCACTTTGGCGGGATGTATTGATTGTTGGGCTGGCAGCTTTTATCATCGTTGAGATTGAGAAATGGCTGCGGCGTAGACTGAAAGGTTCATAAGAATCGCATATACATTGGGTTATTCATGAATTACCATTTCGGCAAACAAACCAAGCATTTGTATCCAGGTCACTGGCAGGATCGAAAGCAGTGTGAATTAGGAGGTTGAAATGAATACAGTGCAAAAGATTCTTAAGCTCAAAGGCGAACATGTGTGGACGATTTCAAAGGAATCGACTGTTTTTGATGCTTTGAAGTTAATGAAAGAGAAGCAAATTGGCTCGTTGGTGGTCGTTGAGGGATCTCAGGTTGTGGGAATTTTCACCGAACGCGATTTTTCCCGTAAGGTCGGCACGGAGGGGAAAAACCCGGAGCAGACCCTCGTTAAAGAAGTGATGACAAAAGAGTTGATCACCATTGGTTTAGACCAAACCGTAAATGAGTGCATGGTATTAATGTCGGATAATCATGTCCGGCACTTGCCGGTGATGGACAATGGCCGCCTGGTTGGATTAATTTCCGTGGGTGATGTAGTTAAAGATATTATTGCGGAATTGGAATTTCATGTGGAACAACTCACCAAGTACATCACCGGGCTGCGGTAGCACTCGAACAAACAAGTAAAAGAAATTTGGTTTAAGTCAGTACGTACGGATACCCAACACTTAATCCGGTATCAAGAATTTTGCTTACTTGATCGTTTCCTTTACCTCATTGATTATCGTAGGTTCCGGATTAATTGCCTGCCGGTGGCGGATTCGTTTTTGAAGGTAATAAGCCCCTGCCAGGGAGAACACGACCGCTGCGATTGCCAGCAGGGTTTCTGGGGAGTATTCCTTCACATCAATAATCACGACTTTGCGGGCAACCGCGATCAATGCCACCTCGAGCACGATCTCAACATGCACCTCATGTTCGTTCAGGTAGGCGCGAATAGTCTCCAGCAGCTCAACACCGATCAGAATGAGCATGAAGAAGCCAAACACATCCAGGAGTTCATTAATATCAAGCAGATAAGATGGCGGGGAAACAATATCCAATACGAGGATTCGTCCCAACTCGATGGTCGATAATAAGATGACCACCATCATCATAAAGATCAAACTACCGACGATCAACCGCTCGAACAACTTAAGCAACCAGCCGATCATTTTCACCATAATTTGCCTCTAATTTTTATGTATCTTTATGAGCGCAGTCACAATTCATAAATCCAAACAACGAACTTAAAAACTTTGCTGAAGGAATGCAAATAGGATTGCCAATATTATGATAACAACCCCGATAAAAATCGCCAACCGAGAGACAGCCCGCTGACGCATAATTCCTCCTTAAACCAGGTCAAAACGTTCGGAGTGAAAATCACCCATTGGGACGCCCAACCCGGTAAGGGCTTTTTCCACTGCATTCATCATGGGACCAGGTCCACATATAAAGATCTCAACCTCGTTCTGCTTGCGATCGGCCGGCAGATAGCGTTTGAGAATATCGGCGTTTACAAATCCTTTTTCACCGTTCCAACCTGCCGGCGGCGATTCAAGGACATGAACTAATTTGAGGTTTAACCTCTCCGGGAGTTTCTCAATTTCCTCCAGAAAAGTTGCAGCTTCGAGCGTCTTGTTGGCATAGATCAGCGTCAGGGGCCGGTGGTCGCCACGGTCAGCCAGGGTCCGCAGCATTGATATCATCGGGGTGATCCCGATTCCTCCGGCGATAAAAACGTACTCCTGTGCGTGGGGGTGGCGGTCGATGCTGAAAGCCCCATATGGACCGTCGACGTAAACCTTTTGACCCTGCACGAGATTCTTGATCCTGGCTGTAAAGTCGCCCAACTCTTTGATCGTAAAGGTCAACTCGGCGTTGTTTAATGCGCTGCTCGAAAATGAAAATGGGTGTTCACGGTCCTGAAAGGGTGAATCCCAGGTTGTGATCCAGGCGAACTGACCGGGCTGGAAACGCAGCCCCTGGCGGCGTGTTGGTCTTAAAACAATGGTCCAGGCATTCCCTCGTTCAGGGATGACCTTTTCGACCAGGTATGCCTGCCGCAATAATATGAAAGGTTTGATCACGCGCACCCAGGCGAGCACTCCAACCCACAGGATGCCATATGCCCCCCAGAAAATTTGTTTCCAGGGAGTATTGAGGTAATAACCGCGCAATTCGACATGAGCCATCGCAAGCGCCATTGCCAGTGTAGCCAGAACACCATGCCATATACGCCAGCGGTCATATTCGATCCGCAGCTTTTTCCGCCAGATGGATAAACCGATCAACACTGCCAGCAAGAGAATGGATGCCACACCAAAACGGGCTGCCCAGGGAGCCGTGACCAGGTTGAGCAGATTGAGATGTCGAGGATCAAAAATGAAGAGCAATAATGGATGCGCGGCGATCAGAACAAAGGTGACCAGTGAAATCTGACGGTGAAAGAAATACACAATATCACTGCCGTAAGGTGCCTTGATCACCTTAAACCGGGCGGTAAGTACGAATTGCAGCCCTACCATGGCAAAGCCCGAATAGGCTAGCCCAACCGACAGGTCACGCCAGAATTCCCTTCCTGCAGGTCGGGGACCTGCCAGCAGGATGATCAATGGCGCGAGCGTGATGAGTATGTAAACAAAGACCCAGAAAATTCCTTGAAGGACGCGTTTTCTCATCTTATTTCACCCATGATTTCAAGACGAAGGATCCGGTTTGACCGGGGAGACAAAGCCATTTGGTTTTACAGTCAGCATTGAGCAATTTACCTGCTGCAATACTTTTTCGGCTGTGTTGCCAATAAGCAGACCGGAAAGCCCTGTACGGCTGACCGTACCCATCACGATGAGGTCAACTTGTTTTTCCCTGGCCAGGTCGGTAATCAAGGTTCCCGCATCTCCTTTCAACAAGTACACTTGCGATTTTAGATCCTCAATGGGATGCTGCTGGATAAGCTCGACCAGCCATTGCCGATGTACATCCCGTGTCTCGCGAAGTAACTTATCGATCTCCTCTTCAGCAATCCCTCCCCGGCCTCTTAATATGGATTCTCCATACAAACTCCAGGCGTGGATGATGAGGAGTTCGCATTGACGCGACCGGGCGAACGAGGTCGCCAGTTCCATAATCTTCTTTGCAAGCGCGGCACGTTCAGGATCGTCCTTGGCCAGATCCACTGCCGCCAATACACGTTGAAACTGACCTGGCTGCCCGCCTTTGATCACCCAGACCGGGCAGGGGCACTTGCGCAGGAGGTGCATGATGGTGCTGCCAAATCGTGTCTCTTTGGAAGAACCAGCGGCATCCGTTGTGATCATGACAAGGTCATGTTGCCCTTGCAATACTTCCTGGATAATCCTAAGGAAAGGGGTGCCGTACAGGATTTTGCTCTCGACCTGGATGCCGGCTTGCTGGATGGCGGCGACATATTGTTCGAGACTGCGTTGTTCTTCCTGTGTGATGAATTCCCGGATATCGAAATGGGATTTTCCTGCCGAGGTGGTGCGATCTTGGGTTTTGTCAACTGGTAAACCAGAGAATGATGATAATGGGGTTGCGGCTGGAAATTCTTCAATGATTGGGAATGCGGGCTTTTGTTTCATGCCCACTGGTTCTTCAGCGGCTAGTTTTGCCAGTTCTGCAGGAACCTCTTCAAGGACATCAACGATGGTTAAAACAGCCTGATTTCTCTTTGCCAGCGCTACTGCATGGTCAAACAGCGCACGGTTATCGATTTTTCCGTCAAAGATAACCAGAATTCTCTTGAAGCGGTCCATGTCTTCTCCTCCTGATCAATATTGTGGACACGAAGATCGCAGTTGAAAATCTTTGCTATAGCCCTGCCGGGTAAAACCCCGTATCTATTCGCCTTTGCAGATGATTTTGTGTAAGCTATTTTCACATCTCTTTTATCGGGCTGGAGATGTGAATCCATCAGGCATTAATAATATTATAAAGGATGACCAATGTAATCAATGGGAATAGAAACAGTCATTGACATCACCCCGTTAGGCTTCTTGTATAAAAAAACCCAACGAAAATTTTGTCTAATAAATCCAATCCACTTTCATGGTGGTCAGGTCAAGAGAATAGAAACTGCGGTTGATTTTTATTTCAGGCGGCATCTTCATCAATGGCATCCACAGCGGATTTTTAACTCCTTCAAATCTGACCCAAAAAAGTCCGTAAAGAGTTGGACCGCGGCTTCGGTGTGCCCCTGATCAAATAGCTGCTGAATCTCACCCTATATTTCAGTTGAACCCGCCGAATCGGGCATCAAGGATGCAGGAACGACGGAAGTGTTCCCGCAGAATTTACAGCGGATCACTGAATGCACCCCATCATAATCCAGAGGAGCATTGCAGGTCGGGCAGGTCAACAGGGTGGGGGTGGTACCAGACATGGTTCCTCCGTTAATTGCTTGCCAACAATAAATTCATTATCGCACGTTGGATAAAAAGAACAAGACCGGGGGAAGTTAAATAGGAAAGATTTTATACAGAAAGACATTTGCCATCGCGTTTGAAGAACAAACAAGATAAAGAACAAATCATGTTACAATTTTTACCCAAGTACAAAGACAACCTAACATGACAACAAACTGGTACGTGATGCGCAGTAAACCGAACCGTGAGGAGTTCCTCGAGGGTCAGTTAATGGCTCGTAACTTCGAAGTGTATTATCCGCGCGTGACTGTCAAGCCGGTTAATCCGCGCTCGCGAAAACACAAGCCTTATTTCCCTGGTTACCTTTTTGTACACACTGACCTGGAAGCGGTCGGGATCACCAACCTGGAACGGATCGCCGGCGCAGCCAATATCGTCAGTTTTGGCGGCGAACCCTCCAATGTCCCGGATGCGGTCATCCATGCGATCCGGGTGAAAGTAGACGAGCTCAACGCACGTGGCGGCATACAGCCAATCAGCCTGCCGACTGGCTCGGTGGTGAAGGTTGAAAAGGGACCCTTTGAGGGGTATGAAGGCATTGTGGATGCGCGTATCCCCGGCCGCGAAAGGGTACGAATCTTGCTGCGATTTCTGCAGAACCGCTGCCTGCCGGTTGAACTGCCGGTGGATTCTGTGTCGGTCAAGCGTAAATAAGCCAGGCTGGCTTTGCCTTTTGGCAGGGTAATAAAAAAGGGGGTGATGTCGCCAGGGCGGAGCACGGAAAAATCCCAATGAAAACATTTCTCTCAAGGTTTCTCCCGGTTGTGCTTTGGATGGCAATCATTTTCTTTTTTTCTGCCCGATCCGACCCGTATGCCAGTCTGCCCTCAGCCTGGGGGGACCCTCAGATTTCGACCACCCCCACGCCTACCGGAACGGTGACCAGGGCGCTGCCCAGCACGGATGAGATCCTCGGACGATTCCTGCATGTCGGGGAATATCTGATGCTGGGATTCCTGGTGGTCAGGGCGGTGGCCTGGAATTCTGCAGTCCGGGCAGGGAATGCGCTATTGGCTGCCGGTATATCCCTGCTCTATGCGCTGAGCGATGAGATCCACCAGATCTATGTGCCCGGCAGGGCATTCCAGGTGGCGGACCTGCTGCTTGACCTGACCGGGATCCTGATCGGTGTTGGGATTTATTATTTTTTTAATAAGAGTTTAACCAGAAAGCAACCGATACGGGGTCTGGGTGTTTTAAGGAAATAGTTCACTTTTTCCATCGGGTGTATACTAAAAGGCAATACCAGCCAGAATACCAACCAAAATATTAAAACGCTTCAAAACAGGGGAAAAATGAGCCGTGCAGGGGATTTTATAAACGAGAGAGTAATTAGTCAGATCGAAAAACAACATACAGTAAGTCGTCCTTCTCCAATCAATTATTTCATCAAGAGAGTTTTGGACATCCTTTCCACTTTCTTTGGATTGATCATTCTCTCTCCCTTTTTTCTGTTCATCGCCATCCGCATCAAGAGCGATTCACCGGGACCGGTTTTTTACCGCGGTCCTCGTGCCGGTCGTCATGGCAGGGTTTTCCAAATCCTCAAGTTTCGCACCATGTATGAAACCCCCGAGAGTTATGGGGGTCCGGAAGTCACCGGAAAAAATGATGCCCGCATCACCAGGTTCGGTGCCTGGCTGCGGGATTCCAAGGTGAATGAATTGCCGCAGTTGTGGAATGTTCTCAAAGGCGAGATGAGCCTGGTTGGTCCCAGGCCCGAAGTGCCCTCGATCGTTGAGGGGTGGCCGGAGGAGGTCCGCAGCGAGGTCCTGTCCATGCGCCCCGGTATCACCAGCCCGGCGTCCGTGCTTTACCGGGATGAGCAGGAAATGCTCGGCAGTGCCAACGTGATGGATGAATACCTGCGCAGCATCCTGCCGGACAAGCTGCGCCTGGACCAGCTTTACGTGCGTTATTTCTCCTTCCTGGGTGACCTGGATGTGATTTTCATGACCCTCACCCTGATCTTCCCCCTGCTGCGTGACACGAAGGTCCAGGAGAAGGCGCTTTTTGAAGGACCACTATCCTGGTTCATGCGTAAATTCCTCTCCTGGTTTGTTATTGATTCCGTGGTTGGCTTTTTGGCGATCTCGCTGGTGGTCTTGATCTGGCGGGCTTCAGCTCCACTCGATATCGGCTTTTTCCGCATGTTATCAATAGCTGCTGTGTTATCGATCCTTCTGGCGATCACCAATACTTTGTTCGGGGTGAAACAGATCACCTGGCGTTATGCCAGCCCGATCCATGTATTGGACTTGGCGGTTTCTACTACTTTTGCCATCGTTTTATTTGCCCTGGTGTCACTCTACATTGAAAGTATTGATTTAAAGACACCATTGCTGATCGAATTCGGTCTCTTCTCATTTTTGGGGTTCGTTGTGGTACGCTACCGCGAACGCCTCCTCACCGGGCTGGCTTCGCGCTGGCTGCGCTGGCGTTCACAACGCAGCACGATGGGAGAGCGCATCCTCATCATCGGAGCAGGGGATTGTGGTCAGCTGGCATTGTGGCTGTTTGAAAAAAGCAACCTGGCGAATGCATTTTCTGTGGTCGGGTTTGTTGATGATGATCTACGCAAAATTGGCCAGCGCATCAATGGTCTCACCGTTTTGGGAAACATGCATGACCTGAAAAAGATTATCTCGGAAAAAAGCATTGGACTGGTGATGTTCGCGATTAACAAGATCAAACCTGCGGATCGTGACAAGATCCTGGCGGAGATCAAGGACCTGCCAGTGCGGGTGTTGATGATCCCGGAACTCCTTTCAGTGCTCAGTAATTACCTGGTCAAGCAATCTGGAAAAGAGGCAACTGCACATGGCTGAGACACAATGGCATAAATCAGTACTGGTCACCGGGGCAGGCGGGTTTATCGGCAGCCACCTGGTGGAAACCCTGGTGCGCCGGGGGGCAAAGGTGCGCGCCTTTGTGCGCTACAATTCCCGCGGCGATGGCGGGCTGCTGCGCGAGCTGGAACCAAAGGTCCTTGAACAGGTTGAGATTATCGCCGGTGACCTGCGCGATGAAGAGGCCGTCCGCAAGGCGGTGAAAGGCTGCCAGGTGGTTTTCCATCTGGGAGCACTCATCTCCATTCCCTATTCTTATTACCACCCGATGGAAGTCGCTTCCACCAATATCACCGGAACATTGAATATCCTGCAGGCTTGCCGGGATCTGGAAGTAGAACGCCTGGTGCATACCTCCACCAGCGAAGTCTACGGCACCGCGCGGATTGTCCCTATTAATGAAGGACACCCCCTGCAAGGGCAGTCGCCGTATTCGGCCAGCAAGATCGCAGCTGATAAGCTGGCGGAAAGTTATTACTGTGCGTTTGGCTTACCAGTGATCACCGTTCGGCCCTTCAACACTTTTGGACCCAGGCAATCTGCGCGCGCGGTCATCCCAACCATCATCACCCAGGCGTTGGTGAAAGACACGATTAAGCTTGGCAACCTGGATACCACACGCGATTTCACTTATGTCAGCGATACCGTGGCCGGGTTCCTGTGCGCGGCGCAATCAAAGACCGGGCTGGGAGAGGTCTTCAACCTGGGCACCGGTCATGAGATTCGCATTGGTGAACTCGCCGAGTTGGTGATCCGTAAAGTCGGACGAAAGGTGAAAATTGAAGTTGACAAGGAACGCCTGCGCCCCGAGAAATCCGAAGTGCTGCGCTTGATCTCGGACAACACCCAGGCAAAGGAAGTCATCGGTTGGGAGCCGCAAGTGACCTTCGACGCGGGTATTGAAAAGACGATAAATTGGATCCGGGACAACCTGGATCATTATAAGGTGGGAAAATATGAATTCTAAGAATAACAAGGTCAAGGCGGTTGTGCTGGCGGGTGGGAAGGGGCGCCGCCTGGCTCCTTATACACAAATTATCCCGAAACCGCTCATGCCCATTGGTGACAAGCCCATTCTTGAGATCTTATTACGCCAAATGAAGCGCGCCGGCATCCGAGAAGTGACGTTAACTGTGGGTTACCTGGCTGACCTGCTGCGCCTGTTCTTCCAGGATGGCAAACGCCTGGGCATGAAGATCAATTACGTGCAGGAGAAAAAGCCACTCGGCACTTCCGGACCCCTTTCCAACGTGGAAGGGCTGAAGGATACCTTCCTGGTGACCAACGGCGATGTGCTGACCACCCTCGATTTCGCCGAGTTGATCGCTTATCACAAAGCCCAGGGCGCCATTGCCACCATCGCCTGCCACAAACGCAAAGTGGATATCAACCTCGGGGTGGTGGAGATTGACAAGGAACAACGCGTCTCCGGCTACCGGGAAAAACCGAGCATGGATTACCTGGTGAGCATGGGGGTGTATGTCTTTGAGCCGCGCATACTGCAGTACATCCCCAAAGATGAATATCTTGATTTTCCCGATTTAGTTTTGAAACTGGTCAGTGCAGGCGAAAAGGTATCCGGGTATGTCTTCAAAGGCTACTGGGAGGACCTGGGGCGCCCGGATGATTATGAACGTGCCAGCGCGAATTTTGATCAGATGCGGGATCAATTTTTACCGGAGGAAAAAGGATGAATTGGATCGTACCGTTATCGGACATCAAATTTGGCATCGAAGAGAAGATGGCGGTGCAGTCCGTTCTTGACAGCGGCTGGCTCACTATGGGGGCAGTCACCCAGCAATTCGAGGACGAATTCAAGGCGTATACAGGAGCCAAGCACGCCTTCGCGGTCTCCAACGCTACGGTCGCCCTGCACATGGCTGTTGACGCCCTGGGCATCGGTCCTGGCGATGAGGTGATCGTTCCTTCATTAACTTTTGTAGCCACTGCCAATTGCGTACGCTACGCCGGTGCGACCCCCGTCTTTGCCGATATTAATGGGGAAAATGACCTGACCATCTCGCTGGCATCGATCCAGGAAAAGGTATCTCCAAGAACGCGGGCGATCATCGTCATGCATTACGGCGGCTATACCTGCGACATGACCGGGATCATCGAATGGGCACGCTCGCAGCACCTCCCGGTGATCGAAGATGCCGCCCACGCGGTAGGGTCCTACCTCGACAACAAACACCTGGGCACGCTCGGTGCGGCGGGCTGTTTCAGTTTCTTCTCGAACAAGAACCTTTCCACCGGGGAAGGTGGGATGATTGTCACCAATGATGACGCGCTGGCGGAGAAGTTCAAACTGCTGCGCTCGCACGGCATGACCTCGCTCACCTGGGACCGCCACCAGGGGCACGCCTGGAGCTACGATGTAGTGGAGTTGGGCTACAACTACCGCATCGACGAGATCCGCTCGGCGCTCGGGCGCGAGCAGTTGAAAAAGCTGGACGGGTTCAACGCGCGCCGGCGTGAGATCTCTGATCTGTACCGCCGCCTGCTCTCCGACCTGGCGCCGGAAATCATTGTGCCCTTCGCCAATCACCCCGGCATTTCCGCCCATCACATCTTCCCGATCATTCTGCCAAGGCGGTCGGACCGACTGAAATTCATGGAAAAGATGAAGGAACAGGGCATCCAAACCAGCATTCATTACCCGCCGATCCACCAGTTCACCTCGTTCAAGAAAGACGGCAAGGTATTGGCGCAATTGCCGGTCACTGAGGACATCGCCGCCCGCGAGGTGACGCTGCCATTATACCCACTCATGACAGATCAGCAGGTGGAGTTGGTATCAATGGCTGTCCGTAAAGCCTTGGGAAAATAACCCGAATTGAAGAATAAAGAAATACTCCCTGCGCGGTTTACCACCCCTGAAGCCAGGCTGGCAATCGCTTGCCTGGGGTTTGAATTGGGTTGTACGGGTGAGATCACCCTCCCGGATGGGCTGGAATGGGGGCGTTTCTACCAATTTATAGAAAAGAATCGCCTGGCACCGCATTTCTCGGTGCTGGCAAAACGCCTGCCGGTTGATTTTCCGGAGGAGATTAAGCACGAGCTCAAACTGGCGCGCTACCAGAACCTGCTGTACGGGGATGCATGCAAGCTCCAGGTGCACCAGGTGCTGGCAGGATTGAAGGAGGCTGGCATCCCGGTGATCGTGCTGAAGGGCTGGGCGGCGATCCAGTGGCTGTACGGCGGGGATCACGGGCAGCGGGTCTATGATGACATCGATATCCTGGTGCCCGTCCAAAACAAAGAAGCAGTGGAAGCGGTCCTGGAGAAGGGTGGTTTCTCACCCATATTGGCGGTGGATCCGGATTACGCCGATCGCTTTTCCAATGCCAAGGCGTTTACCAGGCCTGCCATGGAGGTCAATCTAGGCAAGCAGTTTTCCATAGGCTTCCACTGGGGGCTAACCCATTTTCCGTATTACGACCGCGAACGCATCAATACAGACGAGTTATTTGACCGCAGCCTGCCGCTGCAGGTTGCCGGGGTGGGGGTTGCCGAACTATCCCTGGAAGACCAGCTGATATATGCCTGCGCCCATCTGGCGCTGCATCATCGAAATGACGAGACGCTGCTCCAGTACTTTGAAATCGCCGCCATCCCCAAACGGGCGGGGGCAGCCTTGGACTGGGACAGCGTGATCAACCGCGCAAAAGGGTGGGGATATCTGGCTCAGCTGCGTGTAGTATTATCCGCGGTTAATTCCTTATGGAAGGACATTCCTGGCAAGAAGATTCTGGACAGGCTCGATCAGGTGCCCATTCCCTGGAAGGAACGCTGGCTGGATCAGATGGTGGCCGGGGTGAAGGGGAACCCCATCCGTTCCGCGTTCGTTGAGGTGCTGGCGCTGCCCGGGATTGCCAATAAGTTGCGTGCAATATGGTTCAATATGTTCCCCCCGCGCAGGTACATGGAGCACAGGTATAATAGTCAAGGAAAATCCATGGCAAGTCTTTATTGGATTAGGGTGAAGGGGGCGATAAGCCGTTTCATTCATTCTGGAAACCGGTCAGACGTGAAGGTCAAATTATTTTGAAAAACGAACCCGTGGAGGGCAATCCAATCTACCGCTTGAGCGAAAACGCAGCCTTCGAGGCTTTTGATGACGGCGCGCTCATTCTCAACCTGGAAAAGGTGACCTTCACCGAGTTGAACCCCACCGCCCGCGACATCCTCCAGGCAACGGACGGGAAGAATACGTTGAAAGATGTATCGCTGATCCTGGCAAAGGAATACGAGATTGACATTGAAACGGCGCTGGCAGATACCAAAGAATTATTTGAAGATCTATTGAAACAGGGACTGATCGAAGTGGTTAAAACTGGAAGGGTAGAGGAGAAGGAATGATGAGCGAAACGGTCTTGACGAATACCCCGCTGATGTGCAACCCGGATGTGGTGCTGCGCGAAGAGGATGAAGACGGCGGGCTGCTTTACAACCCCGATACCAACCAGGTGAAGGTGGTCAACACCTCCGGCTTGTTCATCTGGAAGCAATTTAAGGAAGTGAATACTTCGGAGAAGGTCGCGGATGCCGTCTTGAAGAATTTTGAGGACGCAACGCTTGAGGTGGTTCAAGCCGACCTGGCGGAATTCCTGCAGGATATGCTGGCGACCGGGTTCATCGGTGAAGTGACAAAACAATAATGACCTTATTATCTGACATCTTTACTGGTAGAGGAAACCATGACTGAGAATGCGGCCGGAATGAAAGTGATGTCCACCCCGCGCAACGTGGATATTGCCGTGACGGGGAAGTGCAACCTCTCCTGCGCGTACTGCTTTTACGCGGATGAGATGACCAGCCGGAGTGACCTGTCGACGAGCCAATGGCTGGATTTCTTCAAGAAACTGGGAGAGATGGGGGTGATGAACGTTTGCCTGACAGGCGGGGAAGCGCTCAGCCGTACGGATTTCTTTGAGCTGGTGGACGGGGTGATCGCCAACCGTATGCGCTATAACATCCTGTCCAACGGCACCCTGATCACCGAGAAAACGGTGGAAGAATTTACGGTGGGTAAGCGCAGGATGCGCCTGGATTCCATCCAAATCTCGATCGACGGGTCCTCGGAAGAGGTGCACAACCAGAGCCGCCCCAACAGTTTCAGCCGCGCCATTCGCGGGTTGAAACTGCTCAAGGCGGAAGGATTTCCCCTGACCGTACGGGTGACCATCAACCGCTTTAATTACAATGACCTTGAAAATACCGCCCGCCTGCTGTTGGAAGAGGTAGGGCTTTCTGGGTTTTCAACTAATGAGGCTTACCCGTGCGGCGCCACTAACCGCTATGAAGAGGGGATCATGCTGAATGTCGCCCAGCGGCGTGAGGTGATGGAGATTCTCACCCGGTTGAACGAGAAATACCACGACCGCATCAGTGCCACCGCGGGACCGTTGGCGTTGTCGCGCGAGGAATGCGTCATTCACGAAGCCCAGCAGCGAGGAGAGAAGTCCTTTCCCGGGCGCGGCAAATTGACCGCCTGCGGAGGGGTTTTTGAGAAGCTCGCCATCCTGCACGACGGCACCATTGTCCCCTGCCACGTGATCAGCGACCTGCACCTGGGAAATATCCTGACGGATGACCTGGTGGAAATCTGGCAGAGGCACCCCCTGTTGATTGCCATGCGCGGGCGGCGGGAGATATCACTGGACACGATCGAACCCTGCAAGGATTGTGGATATAAGGGGTACTGCACCGGTGGCTGCCCGGGCGGTGCGCAATTCCTCAATCATGATTTCAACCAGCGCAACCCAATGGATTGTTACCGCATCTTGACTGGTGAAGAGACCTATTCCCCCTCCGAGGAGACCCGATGATGACCGAACGCATAACCCTCCCTGAAGGGGTACCTCCTCTGACCCAATATTATGTATACATGACCGCTGGCTGCAATCTGGCCTGCCAGCACTGCTGGCTTTCACCGGTTTATCAGCCCAAGGGAACTACAGGTGGGCATTTAGATTTCGAGCTGTTCAAACTAGCGCTCGAGGAAGGCATCCCGCTTGGGCTACAAAGTGTAAAACTCACTGGTGGAGAACCTTTGCTGCATCCGGATTTCTTGAGATTTGTGGACTTGATTAAGGAAAAGAACCTCGGGCTCACCATCGAAACCAACGCTACCCTGATGACCCCCGAGATTGCCATGCATTTGAAGGAAAAGAGCACCCTCGGGGATGTTTCGGTGAGCATCGATGGAGCGAACGCTAAATCACATGATTCTTTTCGCAGCGTCCCTGGTGCGTATGATAAAGCTGTGGCTGGGATCAAGATGCTGGTGGAAGTTGGGTATCATCCCCAGGTGATCATGAGCCTGCATGCCGGGAACGTGGATGAGATCGAAGAACTTGTGCACCTGGCCGAGAGTTGGGGGGCAGGTTCGGTGAAGCTTAATTTGATCCAACCAAGTGGCCGCGGGGAGCAGATGACAGAGCGCGGTCAGGTGTTGGATATCACCCGTCTTGTTGAAATTGGCAAATGGGTGGAACACGACCTGCAGAAAAGAGTGACCATCCCACTCTTTTACAGCTGGCCGATGATCTTTCATAGTCTGAATAGGCTATTACAACAAAATGGTGGATCTTGCAGTATCTTTAACATACTAGGCATACTCTCAAACGGTAGTTATGCCATGTGTGGTATAGGTATGGCAATTCCAGAGTTGGTCTATGGCCAATTAGGTAAAGATCGTCTATTCAATGTTTGGAGCCAAAACGAGGTGTTACACGTCCTAAGATGTTGGCTCCCAAAAGAACTAGAAGGAGTTTGTGGAATGTGTTTATTTAAATGGCAGTGCTTAGGTAGTTGCATCGCTGATAATTATCATCAATCTCGGCGTCTAACTGCTCCTTTTTGGTTTTGTCAGCAAGCTAATGAGTTTGGTTTAATCCCAAATCAAAGAATGAAATTTTGAAATGCCTAAGAATCATTGAAAAGGTGTATACTATATTGAAGTTAAGTCACGGAGGGAAAACATGAAACAAAAATATCGAAAACCATATTCCATTGAGGTAAAAAGTAATGAGGTTGCCTTTGGATATTGCGAATTTGGAAGTTTAGCTGTAGGAGCAATTGCAAAACTTGGTTGCGAACCTGGGGGTACTGCTAGCGGTTATGGGTGCACACGTGGAACGACACCAGGTACTTCTTGTACAACAGGCAAGACGGCTTCAAACCCATCTGGTTGTTTAGTTGGATCTTCACCATCAATTAGTTTCTAAAGAAAAAACTTTTATTTTTATTTTGACCAAAGTAGTTTTTTCCCGTTTTTTTTATTGATCTAAAATATGATTCTCAAATATGGGGATTGTATTTTTTACCCTTGTTCAACTCAATCGAAGGAAAGAGTCGAACAGGCTATTGTTAATTCAGACCCAATATTACTTAAAAGACTAAAAACATGTAACCTTCAGATTCTTGTAGTTTCTGAAGAAACACCAATTTTAGATTGGGTAACAGAATATCCATTTTCTAAAAATGAGGTATATGATATTTGGATCCAATGGAATTCTATAAATTCATAC
This sequence comes from uncultured Anaerolinea sp., assembly GCA_964428125.1. Classification (GTDB taxonomy): domain Bacteria; phylum Chloroflexota; class Anaerolineae; order Anaerolineales; family Anaerolineaceae; genus UBA6107. The sequence goes on along the minus strand of CAYRXB010000003.1, from coordinate 100,362 downwards.
TCGAATATAAGAAAAAATAATGATCTAATACAGAATTCCCTTATCGGTGATAGGATCCAAATATTTAAAAACTCGAACAGCCGGTTTGTTTATAAAATAAATAATAAGGATAAGAAAAATCAATATTTGTTTCTCCTCCCTAATACCCCCAGTGTTAGTTTTCCGATAGTTGAGTTAGCTCTTTTATGTAATCTCTCCAAACTCCAAATTGGGAATTTATTGTTACATTCAGCTGCAATCATACACCGCGACCGATTATTTCTTTTTGGAGGTTCCTCTGGGGCTGGTAAAAGTACTGTCTCGAACATTAGCAAAGATCAAGGGGACTATGTCTTAGACGAAGATCAGGTTAGAATCAAAATTGGTGAAGGCGGTTTAATTACCGTAGGGGCTTGGGGGTACTCCTTAAAAACTTCAAATACCCCGTTATCTGCAATAATCAAATTAGTTAAGGACTCAGAGAACGAACTAATCCCTATACCTAAAAATAAAACTGCTGAATTTCTATTTGATCGAACTCAAGAAATATTTGGTAATACAAAATCCCAAGAATATATTTTTGAGATTTTTCAAAATGTTTCAATGATTGCTCGCAACATTCCTGGTTATGAACTTCATTTCCGCAAATCCCCCGATTTCTGGAAAGTGATTGATGCGGAGCTTGGGCTTGATTGAACAGCAAAACTCAAAAGATACTACCAGCGAAAAAAAATTCATATACCGCGGCAGCAGCATGCGCTCTACATTTCGCGAGGGGCATATGCTATATATACGTCCGGAATCAAAAAAACCCCATCCCGGAGATGTAATTGTTTACCGCAGGGGCGAGGAATTTGTCGTTCACCGAGTAAATTCTGTTACCAAAAAAGGTCTCCAAACGCGGGGAGACGACAACCCTCGATATGATGAATTCCCAATTGATGAAAAGCAAATCGTTGGAATCGTTGAGAGCGTGAATGATGGGAAAGCAACTCGACTAGTCACCGGTGGGCGCAAGGGGCTGATTATCGCCCGATTGCGCTGGGGCTTTTCAGCAGCGGTCAACTGTATGCGGCCTGTGATCGGGGCTCCATACCGATGGTTGAAATCCTCCCGAATTATAACGAAAATCTGGCATCCTATGATCATCCAGGTAAAAACAAATTCCTCTTCGGGACCAATGATAAAATACATCGTGGGCGGAAAAACAGTGGCAACCTGGATACCTGGCCTGAAACGCTTTCAGTGTAAACGATTGTACGACCTGGTTATTTTTCCCCCTGAATAATTATCTTAGTGAAGGCACAATTGAATCCTTGGGTTGAATTATTGCGCGCGGGGCTCAACCGGCAGGTTCCAGTGGATCCTGTTTCGGGGAAGAAAACTGTAATAAACAAGGAAAATTTAAAATTCTTACTTCCTTACCTGAAGAAGAATTGGAAACTTGCCAGCATTGGGGCTGGTGTAATCGTTTTGAGTGCCTTGCTGGCATTCCCGACCCCGCTGATCATGCGCTTCATGATCGATGAGGTCATCCTGAATAAGCAGCTCCAGTGGCTTGTCTGGGGGGTGGTGGGGCTGGCGGGGGTGAAATTACTTTCTTATGCCGCCGGGATGGTGGAGCAATACGTCTTTTCCCGCTTGCAGATGAATGTGTCACTGGAACTTCAACATTCCCTGCTTGACCACACGCTGTCTCTGCCCAAGGCTTTCTTTGACCAGAAGGAAGTCGGGTATTTGATGTCCCGCATCAACTCCGACGTCCAGGGGCTGACCTGGTTCTTTTCCCAGTCCTCCGTCTATTTGTTTACCAACATCCTGCGCTTCATTGGCGGGTTGATCTTCCTGTTTATCCTGGAATGGCGTCTGGCACTGGTATCCATTGTAATGCTTCCGCTGCTGGTGATCATTGTGAATCTTTTTTCCAACCGCATGCGAGCGCTCAGCCATCACAGCATGGAGCGCCATGCGAAGGTCTACTCCCAGTACACCGAGACTCTTTCCTCCATCCCGTTAATCAAAGCTTTCGCTTCGGAAGAAAAGGAATCCGACCGCCTGATCGAGGGGGTGCGCTCCTCGCAGGAAATTTCGATGGAACAGACCGTGCTTGGATCGGTGGCGAATACCGCGTTCAATTTACTGCCGGATATCACCCGGGCTTTGGTGCTTTTAGTCGGGGCGATCCTGGTGATCAAAGACCAGTGGACGCTTGGTTCCTTGATGGCATTCCAATCCTATTTAGGCTATGTCATCGGTCCCGCGTTATCGCTCGCAGGGATTAATCTGCAGCTGCAGAACGCGCTCGCTTCCGCGGAACGCGTAAAAACCCTCATGGATGTCATCCCGGAAAACCAATCTTCCGGCAAGCTGGAAGTGGACCACCTAAAAGGAAAAGTCGAATTCCGCGAAGTAAGTTTCAAGTATGACCAGAGTGACACGGTCCTGGAGAATGTCTCGTTTACCGTCCTGCCGGGAGAAAAGATCGCGATCGTCGGCCCGAGTGGGGTGGGGAAGTCCACCATCGAGAATTTACTGCTGCGTTTTTACCGCCCGACCTCGGGGGAAGTGCTGTTCGATGACCGGTCCGCGGAGGAGTATTCGCTGCAATCTCTGCGGCAGCGCATCGGGTATGTGGCGCAGGAAAATGTGCTCCTCGCGGGCACGATACGCGAGAATCTGTGTTATGGACATGAAGATGCAAGCGATGAAGAGGTGGAACACGCTGCCCGTATCAGCGGTATCTTCGATTATATCGGTTCGCTTCCGGACAAGTTCAATACGATCCTGGGTGAGAATGGCGTGAACCTGTCGGAAGGTCAAAAGCAGCGCATGAGCATCGCGCGGGCGCTGCTGAAAAACCCGGATATCCTCATCATGGACGAACCCACTGCGTCCCTCGACAACTTCACCGAACGCTCCTTCCTTGAGCTTCTGCCTGAAGAGGTCAAGGGGAAAACGGTCTTCATCGCCGCCCATCGCGTCTCGACCACCAAGATCGCTGATCGGATTTTTGTGCTCAATGATAAAAAACTGGACGGTTGCGGCACCCATCAGGAATTATTAAAAACCAATTCGTATTACCAGCAGCTTTTCACAATTTGAAACTAAATTGCATGAATATGAATTATACTAATTAGATTCAGTGGGAAAGGAAAAACAACTAATGTCGATGGATACTGAAATTGAAGAGCGCAGCAGCCTTGAGAGCATATTAGAATATGTGCAGATTCTCTGGCACTGGGCCTGGCTGTTGGTTTTAGCAGCCGTCATCGCGGGAGGTATATCGTATTACCTCACCAATCAGCAAACGCGGATTTACCAGGCCTCCGCGCTGGCGCAAGTCAATGGGGCCTCTGGTTCTTCCTATGATTCCTATACTTCACTATACACAGGTCAGCAGCTGGCGACCACTTATGCCAGCACCATGCTCACCGGACCGGTCATCCAGGCAGTATCCGAAAGAGTGGGTTTTCCTGTCTATGCCGGGCAGATCAACATTCAACCGGTGTCAAACACGTCACTGCTAAAAGTAATTGTCACCAACGAAGATCCGGATAAAGCCGCACTGATCGCCAACACCCTGGTCACCGTTTTTTCTGAGCAGGTACTGGCTGACCAAACCTCCCGTTATAGCGATATCAAGCAAAGCCTCGAGACCGAATTGAGCAACCTGGATGGGCAGATCAGTTCGGTACAACAAAAACTTGCCGAAGTGGCAGCCAGAATAAGCAACCGCACACCTGATATTAATGGGGTGATCCCCACCGTTGACCCCTCGGACCTTTTAGCGCAGAGCCAGTATCAGACCACTTTATCCCAATACCAGCAATCAAGAGCCTATCTCTTGCAATCCTATCAGCAATTAAAACTAACAGAAGCGCAATCGACCAATACGCTTATTCTCAAGGATCCTGCTGTTCCGAAATATTCTCCCATCCAACCGCAACCCTTGCGCAGTGGTATGTTGGCGGCGGTGGTTGGCTTCATGATCGCAGCAGGGATCATATTCCTGGTGGCGTTCCTCCAGGATGAGATCCGCGACCCGGAAGAGATCACGCGCAAATGGGGAATCCCGGTTTTGGGGTTGATCACTACGTATAAACCGAATGGAAATCCGATCATCACACTCTCACAACCGAGAGCGCCGGTGTCGGAATCCTATCGATCACTGCGAACCAATCTCCTTTTCAGCGATGTAGACCATCACCTCAAAACCATTTTGATCACCAGTGCTTCTCCATCGGATGGCAAGACCTCGGTGGCGGCAAACCTGGCTTCGGTAATGGCGCAGCTCAATAAAGAGGTTGTGGTGGTAGATGCTGATTTGCGCAAGCCGCGTATTCATAAGATCTTTGCGCTATCCAACCGGCTCGGTCTGTCAGATTACTTCATCCGCTCCTCAGGGAACCTTTCGGGGATCGTGAAGAAGTCGAATGCCAAGGGGGTGAGTATCATAACTTCCGGCAGCCTGCCGCCGAATCCCTCTGAGTTGCTCAACTCAGCCAAGATGACAGAATTCATCAATCTACTTGTGAGTAAATTTGATACCTTGATCCTCGATACTCCTCCATTATTGGCGGTCACGGACGCCCTGGTGCTTGCCCCGTGGATGGATGGGGTAATCCTGGTGGTTGACCCGACAAAAACAAAGCGGGGAGCACTGCGCCATTCGATTGAACAGCTTAAGCGTGTCAATGCCAACCTGCTGGGGGTGGTGTTGAATAATATTCAGGTGAAACGCTCGCAGTATTACTACAACCGAAATTATTACTACGGCAAACAATATGGAAGAGCTAGTGAAATTGCGCCAGAAATTGCAACCAATGAAAATGAAAACAAACCTCTGGAGTAAACCGATCTAGCGAAAATGGTAGATTCCGGAGAGATTGAGGGGTTGCAATGACGAATCAAACCTCTGATCCCAACTTGTTGCGGGGAAAGCTATGCCCATTTTTGGGATTGGATGATGACCGGGAAACGGCGTTATCCTACCCATCTGTGCATAATTACTGCTATCACCTTAAATCAGCAAGTTCTGTCGATCTAATTCAACAAAGACAATTCTGTCTAAGCAATAAATACAACACCTGCCCGATCTATACGAATGAAAATGTAATTAAAGCACCCGAAGGGTGGGGGGGCAAGAAAATATTACCGCTAAAGCCCAAACCATGGATGGCCTGGGCTTTAGTTCTTATCGCAATCGTTGTGATCGTACTGGTAAGTTACTTGCTGGGGTTGTTTAAGAAACCTCCAGCAACAGCTCCTGTCTTAAGCAGCCCAACCAGAACCACTATCGTTGTCGAAGCCAATCCAACTGTTGTGCCAACAATAACCCTGGCTGTATCTACAGCAGAACCGACGATCACGGAAGTTCCCACGCAGCCGGTCGAGATCGTACCGCATATGCTGGAGACACCATTTCGCAACACTCCTCAACTCCTGGTTCACCAGGTGAAGGAAGGTGAAGGATTCATCATGCTGGCGGAGAAATATCAAACGAGCGTGGATGCCATCAAGGCCATCAATTATGCCATCACAGATTCTTTGTTGTATAACCAGATCCTCGTGATCCCGGTGAACACAACTGATGTTTCCGGACTTCCGTCTTTTTCAGTTTACCAGGAGCAGGAGGGGAACGTCACCATTGAGGAATTGGCGAATCGGATGCAGCTTGATGCGGCATCTTTCGGTTCCTACAATGATCTACCGTTGAATTACCTGGTTTCTCAGGGAGAAATGCTGCTGATCCCGCATCAACCATGATTCTCAAAAATATGAGGGGATAATGGCAACGATTCTATTTGTTTGCAGCGCCAACCGGTTTCGCTCTGTGATCGCAGAAGCAAAGATGCGGTCTCTCGCTGAAAAAGATCCGGATGCAAAATCATGGATCATTGCGAGTGCAGGAACCTGGGCAGAAGCAGGGCTTCCACCGCTTCCCCAGGCGATAAAATTTGCCGAATCCCATGAGTTGGATATCAGTCATGTCCGGTCAAAAGAAGTGAACCGGGAAATGCTGGAGACAGCAACCATCGTGATCGTCATGACAGAAAGCCAACGGGAAGCGTTAGTGCTTGATTTCCCCCAGGTGAATAAGAAAGTGTTTTTGCTGTCCGAGGTCTTTGAAGGGCTGACCTATGATATCCCAGATCCAATCGAGCGGTTGGATGAAACCCCGGAGGAATTAGGGGAAGAAATTTGTAAATTGATCACATCCGGTTTCACAAGAATAAAGGATGCGATTCATCAGACCGATATGCACACCTGAAATCTCAATGAAAACCACTCATTCTTCAAAAAAGCTCATCATTGGGCTTGTCGTGATCATCCTCCTCTGTGCTGGGGGGTATTTCTTGTGGACCGGGTCTCTTTTTGGGGCGAAACTTCCTGAGTTCGTCCAGGTGACCTCAGAGCAGGTAAGTGTCCCCCAAATACAGCTCCCGCAAGAAACAACCAGGGAGGTTCTGCTTATCACCCCGATGATAACCGTGTCGCCGATCACCCTGTCAACACCTACGCCGCTTCCAGGTAATGTGAAGCCGGTGTGCGGGCAGAAAGAACCGTTGATCATCCTGGTTCTGGGTATTGATGAGAATGAGCAGTCGGATGTCATCCGGCTGGTTCGCGTAGATTTCGTGCAGCGAAGAATACTGGTTTTATCGATCCCGCGCGACTTCTGGGTGCCGATTCCGGATATGGCGCAGCACGGCATCACGGAGTTCAAGATCAATGCTGCTTATGGATACGGTGAATATTTCAATGGTGCGGGGAAGGGGGTGGTGGAGACCTCAAAAACAATCTACCAGAATTACGGGGTGACTTTCGATCGCTATGTCGTTTTTCATTTCTCCAATTTTGAGCGCATGATCGACGCGGTGGGGGGAGTGGATATCGTTTTGGATGCACCCATCGGAGCTTATGGGACGGCGGGGAAAACACATTTGGATGGGAAGACTGCGTTGGAATATGCAAGGAACCGGAATTCTGATAATGATCTTTATCGAATCGACAGGCAGACAGAGATCATCAAGGCGCTCTTTTCGAAACTGATCCTGCCTGAAAACCTGCTCAAACTGCCGGGGTTGGGACTTAAATTTGTGGGGGATAAGACACTCATTACGGACTTTTCGATCAGGGATGTGTCAAACTTCGTATGTTTTGCCGGTGAAGTGGATAAAGGATCAATGGTGATGAAAGATATCCCGGAAGAACTTTATCAAGCAGCACATACGAATACTGGAAGGTTTATATTTGTTCCTTCTTCTCAGGTAACCAATTTCATTCATGAACTGGTAATTAATGGGAATTATTAATTAAAACAAAAACCCGCAAAAAAACACACACCTTCTTTTTTGAGGTGTGTGTTTTGGTTTAATAGCTGCAAATTTACTTAAAATTGTGGAACTTGACCTATTTTATCCGACCAACGATTCCAGAATTTGATTAATCCGAAAAAGAACCCAAAACCATAACTTAGATGTAATATGGAAAAAACTAGTGGCAAACGAAGTACTTGTTTCCAATCATTTTTATGTGCAATGATAGCGGAAATCACCAAATTCACGAAAAGGTAAGTACCAGAAACTAAAGTAAAAGGAATCCATCCCCAGGGAATTGTAACCAGGAAGACAATCGAACCTAATAATGATAAGACGAATGCAGGTGGAACAAACTGGCGAAGACTCATCTGCTTCGGGTGTTTTTGTAGTACACGAATTTTGTAAAAACCATATTGAAAATACTGTTTCCAGAGTGATTGAGGAGTACCTCGTACAGTATATTCAGATTTGATCATCGGATTGAGTATTATCTTTCCGCCAAATTCCCGGAGTCGATAATTAAACTCATCATCCTGATCGCGTACTAGTTCTTCATCAAAAAGGCCAATTTCTGTAAATACCTCTCGAGGCCAGGCACCCATATAAACGGAATCAACTTCTTCTTCGATTTGTGAATAATGAAATTTTGAGTTACCAACTCCAAAAGGTGAGCTTGTTGCCATTGCTACAGCTTCTCCAAAAGGAGTGGCACCAATTGCATTCATCCTTCCCCCAACATTTTCTACAGAAGTCCTAATTATTGTTGAAACACATTGGCTGAGATAATCGGGGCTTATTATTGTATGACCATCCAATCTAATAATAATTTCACCCTTGGCTAGGCGCAAGGCAGTATTGATTCCTGTTGGTACAATCCTACCGGGATTGTCTACGATTGTTATATTAAGATCTGGGTGGGTATTACAAAAATCACAGACAAGATTTCGGGTATTATCAGTGGACATACCATCAGCGATAATGATTTCAATTCGATCAGCGGGATAATCTTGAGCCAAAATCGCATGTAAACTATTAATGATAAATGCTGATTCATTGCGAATTGGCATTATGACCGTTATATATGGCGACATGGAAATTGTTATTTTTGAAAACCGATTGAACATTTGGCTAACTTTAATAATGAAAGAACTTTATTCCAATTTCGGTTTTTATTGCGATTTGCCCATGTGGATAAAAAAAATAACAATTTTGATGGTAAAAATTGAACCACTTTATTGTATGGTGGCCGAAATACAACTATATCCGAAATTGGTACTTTTTTATAACCCATCCCTAATTTAAAATGATCTTGGCTATCATCTCCTTCTATCGCCCCCATCCCAAAACTAACAGCTCGAACTTTTTTCTCATTTAAAGCATGTGCAGTGAACTTATATACTAAAGCATTATTTGGATTAAGAGGTAAATACTCGGTTTTTGAGCGCTGTAGCATAATTACAATCTTGTCTTGAAAATTTAAAGCAACAAGGAAGGCAGCAAGTTTACCATCACATAATGCACCCCAAGCACTCCAACATGAGTATTTAGCTTTCAGTTCACAATCGTGCTTAAAACTCATGCTGTCCTGAGAATATACACCCTGTCGTTGGGCAGTATCCAATATTGCAGAGTAGCCAGCTCTTGCCAAGTAATCAAAGCTTATTGGGGTTACAGAGCAGTTTTCAAGTCCTCGACGAGTCTGATTTCGTGCTTTCGAATTCAATGAAGATAAATCATATGCACCTGACGCAACCAATAGATGAGAGGGGTTGCCATAATTTGTAGATGGATGTCCAGGAATGCGTAGAACATAGGCGCTTGATTCTCGAAATACCGTATCGATTTCTTGCAAACTAGGAGTTACTGGTTCCCAGAACGAAAGCGATAAATAATACCATTTGCGTTGGGGGTAATGGGTGAACCATATCGAAGACCCCACCTGATATACTACTCCACCACATTCTTTGATGTATTCTGAAAAAATCTGTAAATCATCAGCCATTTTACGGAATTCTCTTCATATATATAGTCGTGTTTTTACTCGATTGGTTTCGATCCCAGTTTTGATGCTCATAAAACTGCCGAGCCCTATTATTATTTGTATCGACTGTTAACCAAACAAATTGGGAATTCTTTAGCTTTACGGATTCTTCGAAATAGTTAATAAGGTTTTTTGCTAATCCAGTTCCTCGATATTCATGGTCGACAGCAATAACCCATAACCTTACCCCAGAACTATCTGATCCCAATCTCATTACACTTTTTTGTACTATATTTCTAGATTCTTTTTCGATTGGGATTTGAGATATATTATTGATTTCGGTTTTTTTTTGTTGGAATAGGGAACGAATGAGATAACCAATAAACAAATTAGGGTGAGCAACAATGTGCGATATCCGCAATTTTTTAATTTTTTCAGATATCATATCCCAATTTGTCATCCCGCAAACGAATCCTATGATCTTTGAATCATCAGTCGCAACAAACCCCCAAAAGTTGCTAAGACCGAGCAGGAATTGGTATTGAGTAAAAAGCCAACTTTTTCCGAGCTGAGAAGATGGGGTTGTCGGAAAGACTCTAATCAATAACCCTGAGACAGCTGATATATGTACATTAGAAAATTTTACAATGTGATATTGCATTTATCAAAAATTACCAAAAGTAATTGGACTACTTATATAACCAACGGTTCGCCACCGCTAGAAACAGAGTCCCCCAAGGTAATTGTACAGAGAGATCGAATACCAGTGTGCGCTGAGTCGAAACAAATCATCGTATTGTCGCGATTCCAACGGGGATGTAAATCACACCTTATTGCACCAGTAACCAGACTTCCTGCATAGTCACGTGGCGAATAAAGCATTGCAAGGTCATATCGCTTTTGCCGCCAAATATCATACAAAATCAAAAAGCGCCTTCGAAAACGATCGGGGTATGTATCTGTGAGCATCCATCTACCATCAGTAGAGAAGGAGGGATGACCATCAGATGAAAAAAACCCTTCTCCTAAAACCCTTCCCTCATCGCTTGATTTATCGTTAAATAAAACATATCGATCCCGACCGTCTGGCAAACGGCAATATGCAACAATTTCTTTGCTGTTTCGCCAGCCTATATGAGACACGAGCTTCTTCGTTTGAAATAAATGAAGGTTCTCACCATTTAAATCACAAGAAAATAATCGAGATCCTAAATCTCTTGTGTCTTCTGGAACCCAGCGGTGTAAGAAAGCAATTCTTTCACTAGTAGGTCCAAATAATGCGTGGCTGAAAAAATGCCAATTTTCTAATGAACCATTCTCGGGTCTATAATGTGCGAGTTTAGCAATGTCAAACAAATTTTTCCTTTCACCCGATTCAAGATTAACTAGATACAACCAGGATTGATCTGGAATTTTACATCTGATTTGAGGTTCATTTTCTTTTTGGCTGTATCCATACCCTGGAAAGTAACGCTCTACTCGCTCGAAACTATAACCTACAGCCCATTTCCCATCAGAACTTACTGAACTAATTGGATAGGGGATTTCCGTGACTTTTCCAGTCTTGATATCATGGATTTTAGAAATGTATTTTCCTTTGACAAAGTCATTATATATACATGCTGAACTTTGACCTACCCATTGAAGTTTACAGCCCTGTTGCCAGTTCCAAGCAATAGTCGAATCGATTTTATTCCATTGGGAATAGGTTTCACCATGGAAATAACCAACTTCCAATTTATCATTTTTCCCGGGCATTCGTAAACCAATTGAGTATCGATTTGACAATAGCATCCTGCCATCAGGTGAAAATGGAGTATGGTCATGGAAACCAAAAAAGAAACCCTCGCGGACGTTTATGGGATATGCAGAAATACATCTTTCAATTGGAATTATATCCAGCAGCGATTGATATGTATCTCTAAGAAAAAATTTAATTTTCGGGTTTCCTTTAACAACATCATAAATTACTCGTTCAAGTTTATTCAATAAAACAACTCCTTGTTTAATCCAAAAACAAGATATGCTTGAAGGTGGATTTAGAGCTCATCTCCAAACATAAAGCGTAATATATACTAGCGTTCAATTTAATTTAGTTGTGATCAGACTCAGGAAGATGATTAATTGAGAAAACAACATTAAGCAGAACGACATATGTAAATCATTAAGTAAAAAATAGAAATTGTTAATTCAAAATCGTATAAATTTGTAGTAACTTTTCAATTTCTTCAATTTTTTGGGATTGTTTCATCTTTTGATCATCAGTCCAATCATTCAGAAAATTGAGAAGTTCATCTGAATACCTAAACTCAACACACCCTTGGGGGCGTACAACATAGTTTGTAGCATAGACGGTTTTTCCAAGTGCTAGTGCTTCTCGCACGGCAACGGAATCACCATCTGTAAAAGTTGATCGAACATAGATATCGCTCGAAGAAAGAACAGCGAGAAATTCTGCCGGCGATAAGTCACGAAATATCGAAATATTCGAATGTTCCTTAAGTTTGTCGATAATTTCTTTCTCATATTCTTTATCATAATATTTATAGAAAGCAAATATAAAATGGAACTTCTTTGGATTTATTTTCCTAATTACTTCTATTAATAACTCATAATTATAGATACGGTATAAAGTACCGGAAGTGATGACCTTTATTGATTCGGAAGGAATATCATAAAAACCCTGGGGAAGAAATTGTTGATCTGAATCTTCTTTGATAAAGGCAGGTATTACGATAATCCGACGAGATCGAATACCTAAAGATATTACTGAATCTCTAATTTCTTGGCTAACAGCGATTAATGTGCAAAAAAATGACAAAATCGTACGAAAATACACTCGTTTAAAAGTTTTTGTTTGTCCCGCCATGAAGCTACCGCTATGGATAGTAATCACTCTTTTATGCCCTATAGTGAGAAGTATTAGCATTGGCGCTAACCAGCGGAATCTCCCAAGTGCTGATACATGAAAGTGCACAATAGTACCATGAGGAATGGTGATCATAAATCGTAGAACCTGCAAGCTTTTCAACAATAATCCCCCGGTGAGCCTCGTCACATCTGAAGGATCGCCTATTGTATGTTTACCCATGTAATCGAGAACCTTTACCCAATGTCCTTTTTCTTTGAGTAAGTGGTATAAACGAGCAATATGTACACTATTACCACTGACTGGAGGTGGAAATGCTCCAATTAGAACAACTCGTAAATACGTAAAATCAACTGAATTCTTCATTAAGAATTATTATTTAGTCTAATTGAATCCGATTTTACAATATAACTTCCAGAAGATGAACTTATGTCTTTCCAACATAAATTTTCACCTTAAGTTAGGATTAGATAAATCTTTGAACATTGCCAGCATGTCTGAAATTCGACGTTCAGGGCGAAAGAACTCCGCCCGCTGTTGAGCTTTTATTCGATAAAGTTCCTTTTCTGCCGGTGTACGATGTAATATCTCTAGGAAGGCATTCTGCAAGGCAATGGGATCACCTGGTGGTACTAAAAATGATTCTGAATTTACTAATACCTCTGGGATACCACCAACTTTAGTAGCGACAATAGGAAGTCCCGCTGCAAGTGCTTCCGCGAGAACCAACCCAAAACCCTCATCACGAGCAGGATGAACCAATACATCCGCAAAATTCATAATCTTCGGAATGTCATTGCGTATCCCTAAAAAATGAATCCTATCATTCCATCCATTGTCAGAAATCTTTTTTAATTGTCGTTCTAAGAGATTTTTATCACCTGAATAAAAAGTGTCTGGCTCTGAAGCCCATCCAACTATGATTAATTGAACCTTTTCATTGTCAAGAACTGGACCTACGGCATCAATAAGTGTATCAAAGCCTTTCCGCTTACACAACCTCCCCACAAATAGTGCTTTGACCTCGTCTTTACCAATATTTGGAAATTCTTGAATACCTGACTCTATCCCTGTTGTTTCGAAATGCTCTACTGCGATGCTATTGTAGATAACTCGGACTCTATTCGGTGATATTCGCGCATAATCAATCCAGCTATTAAGTGCCTGTTTGGATACCGCATAAAACCTTATGCGACGATTCATTTGAACTGAGAAGCGTAAAAACCTGTAAGACCAATTTTTCTGGTGTCCCTTGAGATAAATTTCATGAATACCTGCGATATGTTGTGTTCGAAGTCCAAGGGTTGCCCAACAAGCTATTATCGTTGGTCCCATTTGGGATGTCTCAATGAAGTCATAGTCACCGTTTTGTAAAATTCCACGGAGTTTAAGGATGAACCTCAGTATACCTCGTCCTCGTGAATTATGCATGCGACCTAAAAAACGAATTGATTTCACACCATTACTTAAAAGACGTTGCTTTACCTGCGATGTACCTACCTCATCCTCCGAACCCATAACCAGAAGGTCAGCTTGTACACCAGGCTGCGAGTTAAGTCCTTCAGCTAGTTCCAAAGCTAGTTTTTCTGCGCCAGCAAGCAAGTGGATCTGAGGTGTAAAGACCAGAATTTTAATCAAATTATTTTCAATATTGCCCATACCAGATGAACCAGACCGATTCCGCTAAACCAGAACAAAGAAATCACCTTCAGTTCTTTCTTTGTGCTCAAATTTCTTATATCCGGCAGTATTGCGAGGATTACTACTGCAGCCATAAACTGACCGAAATGCCGTTGCTCTAGCGAAGTTGCAGTAACCGCCACGAGATTTATTAGAAAAAATAACAATAAAAGCATAAATGGTAAGATTTGTTTTAAATTTTTATAAAAAGAACGAAGTATAGTAAGCGCTCCAGCAAATACAAGCGGCATTACAAGCATTTGATAAATCCCAAAATAACCCTTAATCCAGTGATAATCAAATGAGTTGAAATTAAAATGAGCCCATAGAGGAATTGATGGCAATAAAAGAGTTATACTGCCAACAATAATGCGAATCGGTAATGGTTGATTATATATGAATCGCAATCCAAGTGAGTCTGAAGCATGAGTACTGGTGGCTAAGCTGTTATATTTCATAAGTTCCAAGGTTTGGATCCCCTGGATATCTTGTAAATAAGAAGCAAGATAAGAGCCTCCCACTAAAACGATGACCAAAATCAATATTGTGATGATCAAACTTGAATAACCAAGACGTCTGATAATCCAAAACAAGAATGCAATAACACCATATAGCGCAAGCAAAGAAACTGCTTCATGCCTAAGGTTTCCCATTGCCCATATTGAAACACTGAATAAAATCGCAGCAAAAAGTAGCGAACCAAAATTCGGTCGAACTAACCAATGGATGATTCCCCAAAGCATTAATGTTACAAAAAAGGTTACAAAACAATCACGGAGTAGAAGAGACCCAAAGAGAATGAACAACCCATTAGCAGCAACAAGTGTTCCCACTCGCCGTAACCGCCAGGTATCCTCTCCAAATAGTTCCCGCGTGATCTGTATTATTAATGTTGCAACCAGTCCCATCACCAAGGAATTCAACATCACGCCTGTATATGGCTTGAACTTGAAACCCAACCACCAAGTCACTTTATATATCTGCTGCCAGATCACGGTTGCCAGAGGTGAGTCACTATAAGGAGCTGTTGCAAGAGTCCAAAATGGTGGTTTTGGTGAAATCCTCCAAAAGTATCCGTTTGCATCAATAGTGCTCTGTACTTTGTTGAAGGCAGCGAGAGAATAGACCTGAGCCAAGCCTCCCACAAATATACATACTGCAAAGGTTAACAAGAAGGCTCGCATTTCGGGTTTTCTATTCGAGAAAACTAGAGCAACTAATGCCATCCCAATAAGGAGTAAGAATAGTGCAACCAAAACGGCTTCAATAGTATTATTCGCATAGGCTTGCATTGAACTACCTAGCACTAACATACTAATAACAATAATGGATTCTCCAGACGAAAGGCGACCTTTGACTTCTCCATCTTTAGGAACTGCCCTTGAATCTGTCTGGTTAATAGGAAGATGTATTGAACCTACCTTAATTTGGTCCAATTGGTGTTTATTATTATTCAAATTCATCTATACTTCTGTCCCAAATGAGACTAAAGTGGTTTCCAAGATTTGGTAATTTCATCTTTGATTTTCAAGCTCGAGTATTCCCTGCGTTTTTTTGTGTTCCATTCGTTCATTATGAAGAGACATAACTCGTTTATATAACCTTACCCCTCCAAGCGATATCAGAAAATGTTTCCAAATCTTCATATCCATTAGGTTGTATCGTAATGCATGTCGCCAGGTTTGCCATCCTTTCGCAAGGTGACCCGCAAGTATATAGTATTGTCCAACCCTAAACAAATACCTGTGCATTATTCCAATACGAAGGATTTCCTCTCGATATAAATCAATAATCGTTTCAAAACCTTTTGCTTTCGAATTCATGTTCAGACTAATACTATCCTCATTGAGGTGGTATTCTAATAAAACATCCTCAATTACTTTTATTTGAAATTTTTCTGAAATTTTGAGTAGGAAATCAAAATCCTGAAAGCTGCTCAACCTGACATCGAATCCATTTATTGTGTGAAATGCTTCTTTTTTTACAACAAAGCTAGAACAGCAAAGTCCATCTGCATGGATCAGATTCTCGGTAAAAGATAAGCTTCTCTTTCCTGGCCCCACAATTTCACGCCTCTCACCAGAAATTCTTAACATATTGCAGCAACTCATCCCAATATTTGATGGGAGGTTTTCGAGTGTAGTAATGTGTCGCTCAAGAAAATCAGGGAACCATTTGTCATCACTATCTAAAAATGCGAAATACTTACCTTTCGCTACTTCAGCACCTGAGTTCCTTGCCCATGGCGCACCTCGGTTTTGCTGAAGACGGTTATATTGAATTCGGGAATCCTGTAAATACTTTTTTACAACTGCTTGTGTGTTATCAGAAGAGGCATCATCAACAACAATGATTTCAAAATCTTGAAAAGTCTGGTCAAGTACGCTTTGGATTGCCAGCCCTACTGAGTGTGCCCGATTATAGGTTGGAATAATTACGCTTACTCTAGGACTTAATCCTGGCACTGACCCTCCAATCGAAGAAAAAAGCTGCTCTCTAGTCACTAAACATTATTCCCAAACTATATTTTTGCGTATGACCTTTGCGGGAACACCAGCTATCAAGGAATTCTCTTCAGTAAATGGTTTTGTTACTACAGATCCCGCAGCAATAACGCATCCATTTGGAATCGTAACTCCCTTAAGAATTATTACATTGCTTCCGATCCATACATGATTACCTATCCTAATAGCGTTGCTATCTTTTAACAATGGTGTTCCATCCGAATTACGAATAACATGAAAGTCATCATCAATAAATTGACAATTCCAAGAAATATAAGTGCCATCTCCAACTTCAAGGTGGTGCATAATAATTAACACCGTGTTTGGATTCATGTATCCTGAACCAAAGACAGCAGTTGCATTCGGTCCAACATCCAATCTACAACCTCTTCCAATGCTATAGCTACTTTGAAAACGTAGAACTCCCTCTATATTAAGATAAGTATGATCAGATTTATACGAGAATCCTTGGTAACGAAGACCAATATCTAACCGGTTTCCAATAATAATCTTTGATAATCCGCGTATGCTGCAATGACGATGGGCAAAGATACGTTTTCCATTCAAGCGGTAATAAAGGGATTTTAAAATCACAATCAGGAAATTTTCACCAGTCTGGTAACAACTCTTTATTAGTGATGAAACTGTGTTCAGATATTGGTTCATGGTTTACACACCCTCAATAATGAAAATGGACTATAAAGAGTATTTTTTTTCATCTGAGTCTGCAAACTGAAAAAAACACTGCCCTCCCTGGTATGCCACTCTTTTCATGCGTAAAACAGTCTGGAGTGAATTAACCAATATGAATAAATAAGCAACTTTAATCCTCGCTTGATAGAATCGAGTTGTTATTTTGGGGGGAGCAGTAAAAAGAGCAACTGATAATGCACTTAGTATGTTAAATAGAGTACCAGGTGTCTTGCGGGATAACCTGTAGCGAATCATCGCTTTGGTTTCCAGTTCATAACGTTTTATCGATGTAGTACTTTTAGAACTCTCTTGATTGCGTGCGTGAAAAGCTTTCAAGGACGGTGCAATTCCAATTTGGAAACCGAAAAACCTCACACGATCTGCATACTCCATATCTTCACCAAAGTGTTCAAAAGCTGGATTGAATAGTCCCACTTTTTCAATACAATTCCTGGATAGGAGCCATATTGCTGCATTAACAAACTCTACGCTATACACTTCTTCACGCGGTATGCCAAGTAATAAGTCACTGAAGAGTTGTCTGCCACCTGCTGATTTTGTTATGTGGTACAAAAAACGCTTATCGAGGTTGTTGCCCGTTCCGTCCAGATGAAGGGGACTAAGGATTGCATACTCTGGGGTCGAGCGCTGCAGATCAACCAGTTTCTCAATTGCATCTGGCTGCACATAGGCATCCTGATTGAGTAGCAGTATGTGGTCCGCTCCCTGCTCAAAGGCATATTTGATGCCAATATTATTTGCCCGACCGAAACCAAGATTTTGGCTGAGGCGAAGTACAGTAGCCTCCGGGCACACTCTACGAATAATATCGATGGTTCGATCTGCGGATGCGTTGTCTATTACAACTAATTGAACTGGCAAGGTTGATTCTTTGAGTGAACCCAGGCATTTTTCAACCTCATTCTCACCATTCCATGTGATGATAATTACAAAAACCTTTTTGATTTATTCCCGCCTTTCGATCAGGGCATGCACTTTTTCTTTGGTCAATGGTGCACTTCTTGTCCTGATTTTACCAAGTCCCCGCCCGTAGATATCTCTCACTTCGAGAAAAAGGTTGTATGCTGTGTATCCATGTCTTCGAACTATCTCGAATTCGCGTAGTTCGGAAGGGGTTAACATCTGCGGCTTGGTAGAAATGTCGAGGTGCTGAAATTCTTTACGCATCCTCTCAAAGTATTCCCGTCTCGAGGTGTTATTGGTAGTTGAATATAGAGACAGGTACCTTTGTGTTTTAACTTCATCCACAAGCATTTTGACTGATTTGTCCATTCCCTTGGTTTCAATGAAATCACTCACTGTCTGCATAACATGGAAAATATGCATGCTATCAGATCCCCGGTATTCGTTTACTGAACCGGGTCTACCTCGACGGTAGAAGTAAAGTGCTTCAGATTCCGTAACGATACGCTCCGACGAAAGGAATGCGGTAATGACAAAAAACTGATCCTCGTGAAAGATTCCCACTGGAAAGCGAATGTGGTGATTGTAGATGAAGTCGCGCCTGAAGATCTTGTTGCAGATGGTGAGATTGCGCAGTAGTCTCGGCCGCTGTTGAATGGAGATCACTTCACCTCCAGCTAACAGGTCGGCGGGAAGATGGAGTCTTGGACTTTGGTTATCTTCGTAGAACAGCTCGATATTGCAAATTGCCATATCAGCGTTTTCAGCTTTGGCAGTGTCGTACATTGATTGAAACATCGTGGGTGCTACTATATCGTCTGAATCCACAAAGCCTATGTACTCGCCTGTTGCCCGTTCAATTCCTGCATTGCGCGCTCCGCCCTGCCTGCCTTCGGTGTGCTGCAACAAGGTCATATTCGGGTGGGTTAAGGCGAATTCCTGAAGTAATTCGTAAGATCCATCAGTTGAACCATTATCAACGCAGATGATCTCCATTTCATGTAATGTCTGGCTAAATAGACTATCCAGACATTGCCGTAGATAGGGTTTTGTATTTAGAACTGGCATAATCACAGAAACTATAGTCTGATTCAAATATCTATATTCCAAGTTAATAGTTTAATGTTACAGATATTTACACCTTATCCACCAGAAAGACGGAAGAATTTACGGTTTGACCTCTCAACCTCTCGTAATCGGTTAAAGTACGGTCGAAGGATTGTTTTGATTGTTTCTAACAACCCATTTGAATAAATCTGAAGGGTTACTGAAGGAACATCAATGGGTATTAATCCACATTCACGTGCGAGGTGTATCAAAGAATCCTGGGTAAAACAATTAATATGTTCCAGGGGGGCTACCGGATTCAGACTCTTTTTGGAATCTTTCGGAGCAGACCAATCCCATTTTTTGAGCCGTTGTTTAATATCACCGCCGTCAGGAACGCTAATCTTCAACATACCATCTTCCTTTAGGCTTTGCGATAATTGGGTAAGAGTCTCTCGGGGATTGGGGAGATGTTCGAAAACTTGCTCAGCATTAATAAAATCAAATTTAAGTTTCGATATTTCCTCGTTAGTTATGATTCTCACTCCGGTCTGTCTCGTGTAATCAATTCGAGCTGATGATAACTCGGTTCCATAGACCGTGCATCCAAATGCTTGTGCAGAACGGCACCAATGCCCCCATCCCATCCCAAAATCAAGCATCTGCAATTGCATTGGTGGACGATCAAACTGGTTCATCACACTTACAACTTCACTTATAAGACCCAAATAGTAATCGGTTGTTCTGCGCTTTTCAACCAATTCAAACACAGTGTGCGGATCAATCCACTCTTCATACAATTTGTACATCAAGAAATCACCGGGAATTTCTTGTTGGTAAATCGTACCGCACTCAGGGCATTCAACCAAAACGTAGTCTTGATCATTCAGGTATTCCAGATCAATTGTGCCTTGAGCTGAATAAAAGGAAACGAGATAATCCCTCAACGGCGAATCAATATAAGGCGACCTATGTAAAGGTAGACTTTTAGGAGATTCACAACATGGACATTTACTTCTCTTAATAAAATGACTGTTCATATGCCTTCCAACACCCGCCAGCGTTTCATATAAGTAAGCTATGCATTAACTGGTGAATTACCTGGTTGGCTGAGACGTTGGCAAGTCACCGACAAGCGATGAATCCCACATGAAATGTTGAAAACAGCCAAGTAGCAAAATTGAAGCCGAAATACTATCGTCTTGAAATACCGCCCATCTCTTAAAGATTCCCCTTAAGTGTAAAAACCTTTCCAAGGCTAATCTTAATTAGGAGTTTGATGTATTTCCTCCTCAACCTCCTCATCAACGGAAACTGATGCATCAAACTTGAAGCCGTGGTCAGATCATGATTATTCGCATACTCCAGCGCATAGCCCAGGGCATGGCTCGCCAGGTACCATTCCAAGACTTCACGGAAGGGTTGTGGACAATTTTTTCGTAAGGGGTCGGTATCAATCAGGATTGGAGGTAATGGCCTTAACCTGGCACCAATAGTTGATACACCTAATGTTTCCGAATGGTACCAAGCCAGAGGTTCAAGAATTCGGTACATTTTATGATTGAGCAACAGCTGCAACTGCAAATAACGATCCTCACCGTATGTACATTTCGCTTTCGAATAGAAACCACCATATTTTTCAACAACATGTCGTTTACAAAATATTGCACTTGTCCAATGAAGTTCTATCAAATAAAAATGTAGTTTTTCTGTGGAAACATTTTGGGGCAGACTCCATGCACCTTCCAGGATACCTGACCTCCTCCAGATCTCACTCCTGTCCAACCGGGGATCACCCTCAAAATAAGGACCAACAACGTAGTCACAATCCGGGTGGGTTTTCAGAGCTTTTACATACCTGCGTAGAAAGTCAGGCAGCCACTCATCGTCGGCATCAAGAAAAGCCAGATATGGACCTGTCGATTCTTTAATGCCGCGATTGCGCGCTGAACCAGGGCCTTCGTTTTGTTGGCAAATCAACCGCAATCGAGGATCTTGATAATTCCGAACTAATTTTGGTCCGCCATCCGTAGAGCCATCATCAACCACCAAAATCTCAAAATCCTGGTAGGTCTGAGTAAAGACAGAGTCTATCGCACGATTAATATATTTTTCTTTGTTGAACAATGGGATAATTACACTAATTTCTGCCAATGTTATTAGATCTTATTTCCTATTCAAGTTTGAAGGTGATTCGTTGCTCCATAATTCACTCTTCGATCTTGGAAATACCACCTCACTATTAGTATTCACTTTGGCTATCACCCTTCGAAAGATTTGACCAAAAGTGCTTCTCCGAAGAATAACTCGCATCGCGAGCAAAGGAGATTCTGCAAGTGCTTTCGCGAAACTGTGGCAAGCCGAAGCGTGTCTCCCCTCCCGCCATTCCAAATCCGCGAAGGTAAGCAACACAGATACATGCAGCTCTTTGAGTTCCTTAGTGGTTATGTATTTTTGAAAGTTTATTATGGTCTTCAGTTTTGCTAACCGTTCAAGACTGAACTGCAAAGTACCGAATGTCAAAGTTTTTGAATCACTGTGAAGCCTGAATCTGGCTAAAACATCAGGAACATAAACCACTTCGCATCGTTGCAGGAGATCGATCATGAGAAAATGATCCATGCTGAATTGAAGATCCTCACGCACCCCACCGACCCGGCTAACCTCGGCTCCCGGCAGGAATGTGCTCGGTTGCTGCCACATCCAACCACATTCTCTAGCCTTCCTCCAATTAAAAAAATTCTCCAGCGTAATTGCATTTGGCGAGTGCAAGTCTTCACAACCAGCTTCGTCAAAATTGATTGCTGCTCCTGCAATGATACTGTTCGGGGTTTTTCCCCAAGCCATGGCTACAGTACGCAGCGCGCCGGGAGCAAGCAGGTCGTCGGAATTGATCCAATTGAAGATTTCTCCGCTACAATGCTTTAGCCCCTTATTGATGGCATGGCTTTGCCCTCGATCTGGCTCGGAGACCCAACACTTCAACCAGCTTGCGTATTTCTGGATAATTTGCGCTGATCCGTCAGTACTTCCCCCGTCAATAACGATGTACTCAAGATTCGGATAACCCTGCAGCAAGATCGAACGAATCGTTTCTTCGATAAATTTACCCTGGTTGTAAGACGGCGTTACGATGCTGACCATTGGCCAGGGAGAACCATCAGGCATGGCTTCGGGTAAGGGGAGTGTTTCTTCTGTCCATGGCCAGCCGGTTTTACCCGATGGGGGAGGAGGGAGTTCTGCCAGGGCGGGGCAGTGGCTCATAATTGCATCAGAACAACGACCCATAATCAACTTTGGGGAAGATATCGAGTTTCCCTCCAATAGTGGCATCAACAATATTCCTTCCCGAAACTCTATACTGGAAGTCTGCGATGCGGTAGGCTAGTTCAGAAGACTCCAGATCAGGCAGCTGCCAACGGAATCCTTTCCCAAAGTAGGACGGGGAGAAGTGATTTGGGTCGTCACCCGTGGAAACCACAGTTGCGTTCGGCACGCCTTTTGTCGCGAAATTGTGATCCACTCCAACCAGGATAACCTTTTCGAACCCCATATAAAAAGCGAGTTGCATTGCCACATATGTGACTGTAGCGCCTTCCCAAATTCCTTCTGTAACGTTAGTAAAAAATCTTGGTCCTTCTCTGTAAATATGACGGAGGAACATCATGTTGTGCCGAAATTTCACCACATCACGCGCGTCCCAGCTGATGAAACTGGGGATGGAGAGGTTTGAGATCTCATCAGTAGTTTGCTCTAGGACCAGTTTGTTGACAGTGACATGGTAAGTGGTTGCAAACCCGATCTCATCAAACAAAAGGTAAATCCGATTTAGCCCGAAGGTGAACTCGTTTTTCAGCAGCGAAAGGTCGGTATTCTTGAGACTTGGACCATTGCCGATAATGAAACAACGCTGCCCTTTATGTATATCCTTATAAGTTCTAAGTCTGCTGCGGCTGACTACAGCCTTTGGATGAAACCGCCATTGCATATCAGATTGAGTGACTTGCCACCTGACCAAAATTCTATTGTAAGAAAGCCTAAGCATGTTTCGAGTATTTTCCGGGATCATATGTCGAATAATTGTTCGTAATGAACTCATCTTGTGTTTACCCTCACAATATTCCAATTACCTTCCGTTATTGGCCTATATAGCACTTAAGTACATTCCAAGAAAACTCCTAAAGCGATTCATAGAATAAATTACTTTCGTTTAATAATCAATAATAAGGAAGCAGCTGTAACATAAGGTTTGGGGGCATTATTTGGGGGAACGAATCTATAGACAACATCTGGAGATTCAACAACAATCTGTCTGTCTAGCAACTGCAGGGAGTTTGGTATATGGATTGAAACTTCCACGCCAGAATCTTGTAATAGATTAATCCAAGAGGTTGTTTCAGATAATGCTTTTTTATAAATTTTTCTAATCAATGGATATTTATCTCCAAGACTTGTTATTAAAATATTCCTTACGGACTTAATCGGAATATCTATTGAATGAAGTTGTAACCCTCCTGGCTTCAAACAACGGTGCATATCCTTTAGGACACTTAGCCTGTTCTTAAATGGAATGTGTTCAAGTGTAGATACCGTAAAAATCCGATCAAAATACAGATCTGGATATTGCTGCGAAAAAGTACCAAAATTCTCGAAAACATAATTTACATTTGGATATTTTTTTGGAAGTTCAAATGGATCCCCCCATCGAGACCATATTTGCTCATTTTCTTTTAATCCAAAATCATCGCCAACCCAAGCTTCTAGATCATACTTGTCCGCTAAGTATTTGGGTAAAAGGCTATAAGCCCCTCCAACCTCGAGTATTTTTTGACCTTTGCCAAATTGTCCCACATCTTCTATCCACGGACGATTATGTGCTTTTATCCCCCACTGGTCCGTTGTATAACCCGGAAAAGTCTCTAATTGGAAATTTTGATTCTTGTACCTAAATAGGTCCGAAATCTTTGCATAGCTTGCATCAAGTAGACATAATTGTTGTTGTTCTTTATCCATGTTTTTTGAGATCCCATCTAATTGGAACGGATAGTTTTCCTCGCCATGGAAAACCCTTTTTTGCTTTTTCACTGCCATCGTCGATGATTTCAAAATTACAAATATAATCAGCTCCGTCGATTAGCTTTGGTGGTAATGAATATGCTATATGCACGCTAATATTGTATAAACCAGGTGCAAGTAAAAACGCAGGGATTGGCAAATTATATTTAAAATGTCCTGGTTCTCTTTTAGAGAGTCTTTTTTCATCGTAATCAAAATCGCGTGTAAAAAGTAAGGTACTCATTGTATTATCGTTAATGTGCGCTGCAAAATATACTCCTGACAATGGCATATGAACAATAAAATCGATTTGAAGAAAAAAAGATTCTTTATATGAGTAATATTTTTTGGTTGTACCATTCACATCAGATATCTTTATCAAAGAAAGCTGAATGGGCTTGTTCTTATCTTCCTCAAAGCGAACAATCGGTAAATCAAGAGTTTCTCCAATGTTTTGGTATTTGCTTATGCATCTTTCAATTTCCCCATGATATTCTTTAACTCCATGGGTGAGTAACAAACCGGTATCGCAAAGCGACCTGATTGAGCCCAAATTATGACTAACATATAATACTGTTCGTCCTGTTTTGGCTACTTCCCCCATCTTACCAATACACTTTTTCTGAAACTCAGCATCGCCGACCGCCAGTACTTCATCTACTACCAAAATTTCTGGGTCCAAATGAGCCGCCACGGCAAAAGCTAGGCGAACATACATGCCGCTGGAATAGCGTTTGACGGGGGTATCAATGAATTGTCCAACCTCGGAAAAATCAACGATTTCATCAAATTTTCGGGTCACCTCTTGCCGAGTCATTCCTAATATGGCTCCGTTCAGGAAGATATTTTCCCGGCCGGTCAGTTCAGGGTGAAAACCGGTTCCCACCTCAAGCAGGCTGGCAATTCGGCCTTTAACCTTCACCACGCCAGAGGTGGGAGCGGTAACGCGCGAAAGAATCTTAAGCAAAGTGCTTTTGCCAGCGCCATTCCGGCCGATGATGCCCAGTACCTCACCCTGTTCAACGGTGAAGGAAATATTCTTGAGCGCCCAGAGTTCATCCCCAGCCTGGTTTCCGTGATCGGTCTGACCAATCTTGAGCAGCGGGTTGGGTTTTCCGCGCGTACGCGCCCACCATACCTTGAGATCATTGGCAAAGGTACCGGTCCCAATCTGGCCAAGGCGATAGGATTTGGAAAGGTTTTCAACTGAGATAACAGTGCTCATACAGTATCCATAAAAGTCTGCTCAACCCGATTAAAAATCACACTGCCAATGACGACCACCACTAGCATGAAACTAAAACTGTACAACAAACCATTCAGGTTAACGGTGCCGGCGCCCAAGAATGCGTAGCGGAATGCCTCAATAATTGATGTCATTGGGTTCACCTGTATGATCCACTGAAAGCGCGCCGGGATGGTCGAAGCAGGGTAGATAACGGGTGTGGCGTACATCAACAAAGTAACACCAAATGTCACCAAAAAACGCAGGTCGCGGTACTTGGTGGTCAGTGAAGAGACAATAATACCCAATCCCAATCCCAATCCAGCCATTATCAAAATCAAAAAAGGGGAGAGGGCAACCCACAGCCAATTGAAATGAATGGCTGTGCCTTGCAACAGGAAATAAACAATGAACACTAAGAACAAGACAAACTGGATCAGGAACGTGATCAGGTTGGATATAAGGATTGAGACCGGCACAGCCAGGCGTGGAAAGTAAACCTTGCCAAACAGGTTGGCATTCTGCACAAAGGTATCGCTGGTTTTGGTCAGGCATGCCGCGAAATAAGACCACACTACTGTGCCGGACATGTAAAACAGGAACTGCGGCAGACCATCCGTTGGCAGGCTGGCAATGTTGCCGAAGATAACCGTGAACGTGATGGTAGTCAATAGCGGTTGGATCAAGTACCACAGCGGCCCAAGGATAGTTTGTTTGTAAACAGAAACAAAGTCACGGCGCACAAAGAGCATCACCAGGTCTTTATAACGCCAAAGATCCCCCAGCTTGAGATCAAACAGGTGGCGATGAGGTTGAATGATCAAGTCCCATTTTTCAGGTTCGGTTTGCGGATTTATTGTCAATACGCGACAGCCTCTAAATGTAAGGTCATTCGATTTTAATCATACTAGGTCAACATCAACCTTAGAGCCGATTTCCAATCGGGGATGGTTAGCCCAAATTCCCGGGTGATTTTACTGCAATCAAGAGAAGAGTTCGCAGGCCGTTGAGCCGGGGTTGGGAAGTCCGAACTCTTTGCAGGCAATACTTTCCGCACCTGTTGTTGTTCTTTACGCGGATCAAATTCCAGGATCTGTTGAACCCATTCCAGCCTGGTTGGACTCCCAGCACCTGCAAGATGATAAATTCCATTATGTCCGTTGAAGAACTCAAAAATGTCATTTCTACCAACACCGATCAGCATGGCGGTTGCATCAGCCAGGAAACGAGCCCATGTTGGAGATCCAATTTGATCATCAACAATGGACAAGGTTTCTTTCTGTCGTGCCCAGGATAATACCCGAGTGACAAAATTATCGGTTCTAAGGCTATACACCCAGCTGGTACGCAGAATAAGATAAGCTCCACCAGCTTTTTGAATGGATTGTTCACCCATAAGTTTGCTTTTCCCATAGGTATTAATGGGGTTGGGATTATCGAGTTCAATATAAGGAGAACCTTTTTCGCCATCGAAAACAAAATCAGTAGAATAATGGATCAACGCTGCTCCACTTGCTCTTGCCTCTTCAGCCATGACGCCTGGCGCAGAAGCATTAATTGCGAAAGCCTTCTTAACCTCATTTTCAGCCTTATCCACGTCAGTATATGCAGCCGCATTGATGATCACTTGAGGTTTAATATTCCGGATAAGTTTTCGGACCGCATCCAGGTCGACCAAATCTAAATCTGGGTAATCAATACTTATTACTTCTCCAAGCGGTAAAAGGGTTCGCTGTAACTCCCATCCTACTTGTCCATTCTTCCCAATTAATAATAGCTTCATTTTTACTCTTGAGTGACGCGTGGTTCCTGCTCATCTGCCAATCGAAGCAAATATTGACCGTACTGGTTATGTTGCATGGAGGAGGCAAATTGACGTAATTCTTCTACCTGAATATATCCCATGCGATAAGCGATTTCCTCTGGGCAAGAGATCATCATTCCTTGGCGTTCTTCTACTGCTTGAACAAAATTCGCTGCTTGTAAAAGCGAATTATGTGTTCCAGCATCAAGCCAGGCAATACCTCTTCCTAATACCTCAACCTTCAACTCTCTTTTTTCAAGATATGCTTTGTTTATATCGGTTATTTCCAACTCGCCGCGAGGAGAGGGCTGTAATTTCGCTGCGATTTCTACTACCTCATTATCGTAAAAATATAAACCGGGCACTGCGTAATGAGAACGCGGTTTTTCTGGTTTCTCCTGAATATCCATCGCAAGACCGTTATGATCAAATTCAACGACCCCATAACGTTCAGGGTCGCTAACAGGATAAGCAAATATTAAGGCGCCCTTTTTAAGAGCGGCTGCCGAACGTAATTGGTTTGGAAGATCATGACCGAAGAAAATGTTATCTCCAAGGATAAGCGCCGCGTTATCGCTTCCGATAAAATCCTTCCCTATTATGAAGGCATCCGCCAAACCTCTGGGTTGATCTTGTTTTGCATAGGAGAAAAACATCCCCCATTGATTTCCATTGCCCAACAAACGTTCGAATGCTGGAATATCTTCTGGGGTACTGATGATTAAGATTTCTCGAATACCAGCCAGCATTAACATTGAAAGTGGGTAATAGATCATTGGTTTATCAAAAACGGGCAGTAATTGTTTACACACCCCAAGCGTAATTGGAGAAAGCCGCGTTCCCTTGCCACCAGCTAAGATGATACCTTTCAATTCAATAACCTTTTTATAAAGAGTTTACTCAACAAGATTCGTATTTGAAGTCATTACATTTCAAGAATTTGGACTTTGGCAATTTATTTTGTGACTTCTTATGTTATTAATCAAATAAATCGGCTTCATTAAATGATTTCCCGCAGGAATCTTTAGTTGATATTATTGGAGGCTTTCCATCGATTAATGGCCAATCAATCAATAAATCATTATCATTCCAAAGAATTGTCCGTTCATACGATGGTGCATAAAAATCCGTCGTTTTATAAAGGAAATCTGCGTTTTCACTTAGGACATAATATCCATGGGCAAAACCAGGTGGCACCCATAATTGAAGTTTATTTTCTGCAGAAAGATATTCGCCAACCCATTTTCCAAAAGTTTGTGATTTCCTTCGAATATCAACGACGACGTCGTAAACTTCTCCAGATACAACACGGATTAATTTTCCTTGGGGACGGTTTATTTGATAATGCAACCCTCGCAAGACCCCCCGAAGTGAACGTGAATGATTATCCTGAACAAATACATCGGGAATACCTAATTCTCTAAAATTACTTGCGTTATATGTTTCTATAAAAAAGCCGCGATCATCCGTAAACACTTTTGGAGTAATTATGAGAACATCTGGAATTTTGGTTTTGCGAATTTCCATATTTTTTATTTCACTCATTTCATAAACACATTTCAAGATCTGCCAAACATTTATTCCGCGCTCCGCCCTTTCGACATTGATCCCCCGTCGAAATTGATGTTCATTCTATGTTTCCCTGTCATCCCGTTTGGATCACAAGGAGGGCGTTTTCACTAACTCAATACTTCAGGTGCACCGAGGTATTTACATCCATTACTCAATAACAAGAACAGACCGGTCAAAATCCGATCTGATCAGATAACCTTGGATTGTGTTGCTACTAACAAGCAGCTTTGACATATTAATAAATAATTCCCACCTTAATATTTTACAAACCCCGTATCCAGGGTGAGAAAGTATATCCTCTTTGACTATACTAAAAATCGCTTAAGTCAATTCTATCACAAACAGAGTAACAAAATCAGGACATCCGTCATAATAAAAAACCTACTTTTTGCTTCTCTCGTATACGCGTGGATTCTATCCAACCCTTACTTTTTCTGAGCTTTCTCAGACTTCCGTAATGGTTAAGCAGGGTGGGGTTGCCCCATCTTCCGAGCAACGGTGGATTAATGCGCATAGGTATAATATAAACCAGATCAACCTATCACGCCAGAGACCCGGAATCAACCTGAACCTCTTTATTAAATTCGTATAGTCATATAATAGCAATTAACACATACAAAACAATCCAACCAACAATGTAACAACTCATCTCTCACGACGCTCGAATTCTTCCAACCGCCCATTTACTCCTGGAAATGTCCAAAAGTGTCCAGAATTGTCAACCAGGGAAGAACAGTTCTCACACTTACGCACCGATCCAGATCAGCGGGGCAGGGAAATCTTAATATTAAAAATCTTAAGATTTCCTTGAAATAGAAGTTATGTTCTGTTAAAATTGTTCGTAGAAATAATGTTCTTTTAATCATGGAGGCGCGATGACTGACAACAACTTAACTGCCAGCCAGGTCAAAGCCGTTGAAACGCTGATCGCCACCGGAAACATCTCCAAGGCAGCCAAAGCCGCCAGGGTCTCTCGGCAGACAATCTACACCTGGAAACAGGAAGATGAGAACTTCAAGACCGCTCTCAGAGAGGAATCCCTGGCAATCACCGAAGAGAGCGGCCACCGGTTAATCAACATGGCTCAAAAAGCGCTGGATGTGCTGGAAAAGACACTGGATGATCCCAACACACCGGCTTACGGACGCATCCGTGCCGCGGACCTCATCCTGAGCAACGTGCTACAGTTACGCGAAACGTATCTGCTTGAAGAAAAAATAACAGAACTGGAAAGGAGGATGAATGAATTATACCCACAGGATTAAACGAATCGAAGCCTGGCTGGATCGAATGGAGGAGGAAAAGCTAAATAAGAATCGGAAATTCATCCCGGTTGGGGCACCCTCCTATGAACGCGATGAGAATGGGAATCTAATCGAGATAAAGAAATATGAATTGGACGGCGAGTATCTTACACAAAAGGAATACGAAGATAGATATATGAAAAAGGCTCGAGCAGAGGGATATAGTGTGTCTTTTATCAGTTTCGATGACCCCGCTCGTCCTCACATCGTAACCCCCGAGGAAAAAGCCAAGTTGTTAGCGGAAATTGCAGCCGAGAAATCCGAAACCACCAGTGGGCAGCCCGCTGCCTAAACCACTTTTTCCCATAACCCCCATCATCCGCGGTGAATCCCATCCCCCCAAACCAGGCATAACCGGATCCACACCATCCGCCTGGGGATATTCTCTGCCTTACCCTTGATTCTCCAGAACGGAAAACCTATCCCCAATATCTTCCGGCTCACCAACCGCCTGCCCCCGCACCTCCACCCAGGCGTGCGCGCTGATGGCATCTCCGGAGCGGTTCATGCCAATGCGGAGCGCCGATGGAATCCCGCGCCTGCACAGCATCCTTTGCAGAGTGCACGCCCTGACCAGGCAGGTCATCCCCGGCCGGTGCAAGCGGGAAGCCAGGTATACCAGCTTTTGCAGCCTCCAGGCAAAGGGCAAGGGGTCGGATAGAGCTGCCTCCGTCGACCCCGTGAATTTCAACTGCTCATCCAACCGGTCAAAACTGGTGCGCTTTATCACCAGGGAGAAATACAGCAACCCCCACCAGGCTTCAGCCAGCAGCAGCCAGTCTGAAACAGTGAGCTTCCGCGCGATGAGGAGGTTACGTCTCATCGACTTCAACAAGGCCGTTCTCCTTCATTTCTGCAAGCAGCTCCAATAAATCCTTCTCCAGCTGAGCAGGCGCTACATCATATTCCGTTCCAATCCTCTCATAAGCTTCCCTGAGCGACAAGCCCTTCTTAAACAAATACCACAATCGGGCTCCGACCTCTTCCAACAGAAAATACTGGTTTGTCCGGGTATTCAGCAGGAAAGCATCGTCCTCAACCAGTGAGAACATCACGTACCTGGGAATTGAGATCATTGAGTCCAGCGTCAGCATAATTCTTCCAGTAATTCCCGCAGCTGGGGAAGTGCCTCCTTGCGATGGGGATAGCTCAGGCGGTAGCAGGCTGTTTGCCTGGCGGCGCGGGTGCAAAATGCCAGGTGATCCCTGAGCAGCTCCTTGCCCAACAGGCGTGTGCCAGCTGTGTGCGAAAGCAAGATCTTCGCCGCCTCGCTCGCGGACAAGCGGACGAGGGCTGGTGAATCACCAGGATCCACCGGAGATAACAGGCAAATGGTGTGGATCTTCAGATGTTCCGGCAGCTTCAGCCAGGGTTGCGCTTGAGGACCCAGCTTGAGTTGAGGATAGTGCGGATACGCCATTAACCCATCTTCCCCGCTAACCACCGGCAAAATGTCATCAGCCGCCCTCTGCCAGCCCGATTCATCCAGATAAGCTGCCAAAGTTGATTTTCCTTCCCCGGATTCGCCGAGGATGACGATCAAATTGCCTTGATGAATTGCTGCGCTCGCGTGCAGGCTCCATACGCCGCGCATCGCCAGCGCCAGGGTGAAAACGGAACCCGCCATAACCTCAAAATCCAACGGCGTCATCACACCCTGGGCATCCACTTTACCGATGGTGTGTCCATCCTGGGTGATAAAGAACGTGCCGCCCCTTTCGACCACAATGGTTGTTCCAGTGGATTGTTCAAAGACCTTCACCTGCCGCATTTCACCAGCCACCCAGCCGGTAGTTAGGCACGTCGGGGAGGGCAGGGGGAGTTGTCCACCATGTCCACTCGATCCTGGATTAAAACAAGGGACGGCTTTATCAGCCGTTCCTTGCATCTCAGTAATTTCAAAAGGTTTCAATTCTGGAACCGGTTGCAGAAAAGTGAACTCCTGTCCGGCAAAGCGATAACGCGTCATGTATCGTCAATAATCCTCAGGGAGTCGTTATCGGGTCATCAGGGTTGCGGATGGTGCCATCTGGATTGAAAATAGGGAAATCACCTGGTTGAGGAATAGGAGAGAATGGCTTTGTAGCATGATTACTTCCCGAATCCAATGCGCCATACGAACCACCTAATGTTAATGTTCGCAAATCACCCAATTTCTGAAGTTGCGGTTTTCGATACAACTT
Source organism: uncultured Anaerolinea sp. (assembly GCA_964428125.1). Classification (GTDB taxonomy): domain Bacteria; phylum Chloroflexota; class Anaerolineae; order Anaerolineales; family Anaerolineaceae; genus UBA6107. The sequence continues at coordinate 68,220 of CAYRXB010000003.1, read as the reverse complement.
GCGTCTTTGATCAACCGTTACTTGGAACAGGTTATTTACCAATAAACTTTTTTGAGTACGAAACATAACTATAAACTCCTATAATTATTTTACCAGAGACAATTTTCGTTTCCACAAGTCAAATGATATACACAACCAAGGAACCATTGAGGACGGACCATCTGTAAATGGTGTGACCTCATTCTTCCAATTCTTAAAAACCCATTTCGGGAGCACATACTTACGCCAGGCTGCGTCTGGGTTATTGATATGATTCTCAATGTTACTTTGTTCACGGGTTAATCCACGAGACAACAAAGGCAGTAAGTAAGTTGGATTTGTCCGTGAAATTATCGGATGAGGAAGAATTCCTTGCATGGCAACTCGAAGGATGTATTTAAAATACCCGCGATTATAGAGTTGATAAGCTGGAAGTGATATTACATATTCTATAAGCCGACGGTCACGATAGGGATGTCGTAATTCCAGCGAATGGTGACTGGCATTGATATTTTCAAAAGAAGAATCATGAGATACCTGTAGTCCAAACAATTGAGACTTTAATTCAATAAATGGATTTCGGTTCACTTTTTCTTTGGCAAGCGCGTTAGTCGATTCAGGACTAAGCCAATCAGGAAATTTTTGTGTTGAATGATTGATTTTCATAATGGTAAATAAATTTAATAATCGGCGAGCAGCCCGTCTGAGGTAAGCGGAATTAAGTGTTGCCCTCAAACCTGTAAACTTAATATGACGGATTAATTCGCGAGCAGCATGACTGAAATGTTTATCCTCAATCAAATCCGCCAACCAATTTTCTTCTCCACAATACAATTCATCTCCGAAAGCACCCGGCATCAATACGCGCAATCCTTCTTCCTTAGCCCGCTTGTATGCCCGTTCCTTTAACCAGCGATATACATTTTCATCGGGGTAGTTCGGATTTATTGGCCAAGCCTCCAAATTCTTATAAGGCCATGCATCATCACACTTGATCTGGATCGAATTGACATTCCATTTATCTTTCACCATTTCGATATACTTGCGTTCATCACATTCTGATAGCTCATTAAAAACATAGGAAATGGTATGGAGTTGATCGGGTGCTAGGATACGAGCAGCGAGACAGGCGATTGACCCAGAATCGAGACCCCCGCTCATCAGTACTCCAACCGGGGTGGTGCTGCGCATCCGGCAGCGTACACTATCCTCCAGCAAGCTGCGAAATTCCTCAGCATATTCCATATCCGACTTACCGCGTAGACGAATGGATGGATCCGGCTGCCAGTACTGCCAGGTACGGAATCCTGAACTTGAGTGAATCATCACATGCGCAGGTAATAACTCAAAGATATTCTTAAAGAGAGTTTGGCCATCTTCAGTGGCTTTCATTGCAAAATAAGATGCGGCTGCTCTATCATCAAGTTCCATGGGAGAATTGTCGGCACCAGCGATCGCCCAGGGTTCAGAAGCGATTACCAACCTGGTTCCTAAGATGGAATAGAACAGGGTACGATCACCGAGGGCATCTCTCGCGCAGACCAATTCCCCACGAGATTTGTCAAAGATCACCACGGCATATTCGCCAACGAAATGTTCGAAGCAGTGATTTCCCCAGTGATCATATGCAAACAAGATCAAAGCTGCATCCGAAATAAGCATGGATTCGTGGTTCTTCAAACTCAATTCTTCCAGTAGCCCATCGCGGTTATCCAGCCTTCCATCCAGAACAATCACAAACGGGAACCCTGGCAGTTCCAACGGCTGATTCTCCCCAACTTCCTCCGGGGTAGTCCAGAAATGCCAGTGCCCCATCGCCACATGACCGTCGACTCTGACATCCCTACCATCCGGACCGCGGTGACTCAACCGGTTCATGATACAATCCAATACACCGGGGTCAACCGGTGTATTGGATTGTTCGTAGATCACAGCCAGCCCGCTCAAACCAACCCGACTTTCTGGATTATGGAACGATGGTCAAGGCAGGATCCCCCATTAACGACCATCCGAGCAGCACATCCAGTAATTCAGGATGAGTCTCTGCTAATTCACTCTTTGCATCCTGCAGTGCCTGACCGATGGTCATACCAGGTTGAACCATCTTGGGTGTCAGCAATTTACCAAGCGCTTCCTCCGAATCGGAATTGGTTAAGGTCGTTGCTCCAAGAACCGCAACTGCGCCTTTATCGCCGGAAAATAGGAATTTTTGCACCAGATAATTACTCACCGGATCCACATAATAGGTATTCCAGCAGCCCCACTGCACCACCACGAAGGGTTTGCCCGCATTAGTTAATGCAGCAGCATTATTATTATTGAACAGGTTACTAAAGGTCCAGGAGGTCGGACCAGAATGCCCGGTGAAGGTCACCAGGGCAGTCCCCTGATTCATTGCTGCAATCAGCTGTGTACGGGCAGTTGTGACATTCGTAGTATCAAGATCAATGTTTTGTACACTCCAGCCCGTAGGCATGCTGGCAGCCAAGCCATTACTAATGGTCTTGAAATTGATTATCCCGTCATTCACATCGGAAGCAAAAACTGCTGTCTTTCCATACGTTTTGCTTGCATAAGCGAGTGTTTTATTGATCACCATCCCTAATTCTGCCGACGTTCTCACAGGGAGACGGCCAATTGCCAGGTCAGGAACATTGTTCCCGTCTAAATCTGCATAGAGTGGATCTACTGGAACATATTTGGCATTTTCTCCAGTATCCATGTACAACGAAGGTATGAAGCTTACGCTATTCAGACCCATATAATTGCGATAATCATAGGTATCTCCACCCACTAAGAGAACATACTGAGTTCCCAGGCTGCTCGCAGCATAGCGGATGTACTGCTTGATCGCTTGCGGGTCAAAGATACCGTAGGTATAGCGGGTGTACAGGTCATTCACGTTCACCACATTTACGGTATAGCCCTGTGCCCGGCGGGCAGTCACCAGCGGCTGCAGGTCAGCCATGAAGCTCGGATGCGAGATGATCAGGTATTGGGCTTGCCGATTCAGGTCTGGCAGTTGCCGGGAAGCTTCTATAACAGGCGTAATGAGTCCTTCGGATGTCGTGACGAAGTATTTCTTATTAGCCTCTGTGCCAGCAAAAGTGGCAGTGAAACTACTGCCGGCAGGCTGAACCTGTATATTCTGCAGGTAGCCTATGCCTTCCTGACCAATTCGATAAGCCACCAAATTTGCACTGGGCAGATTGGTGACAACGATTTTCTCGCCGAAAGTTGAGAAGGTTAATTTTCCATTGCTTGCCTGGGCGTATCGCTGGTAGGTGATGGTATATTTATCCAAATACACCAAGTCAGCTTCAACGCCAGTATCACCAGGGAGCGTCAACTGCAAAGTATTGGTACCTTCGCGTAGCGTTCCTGCAGGTAGGGTAACTTCAATGATTTGTTCAACCAGGCCGTTGAACTTCTGATCGGCTAGTTTTACGCCATTGAGGGCTACCACCAGGTGATGATCCGGGCTTTGCGGCCAATCGGTGACACCCCAGACCACCAGTTTCAAGGAAGCAGGGGCTGAGGGATCTGCCAGCCCACTCACCTGGAAGTTGAAGTTCCAGCTCTTGGGGGTGGTGTAAGCAAGCATGGAAGTGTCGTACCAAACATCGTCACCAGGGGCAAAATCTGCCCGGGCTTTTTGATTATTGACCACCAATGTTTCAGTGTAAATGGATGGGGATGCAGGGTCACTGCCCGGATCGACATTGTTGACCGGGATACGCGGTGCTGCAGCTGTGGCCACCTGGACGGTGTAAATGTTGGTATCGGTGTAGATGGTATCCAGGGCTTCGCCATAGAACTCGATATACCCGCCTGGACCAAAGTTTTCCGCCTGTTCCGGCATATAGAGGTAAATCGGCACCATCAGGGTACGGTTGAGCAGTGTGATTTTTGCCGCCGGCACTCCAGCCAGGTCCAGCCCGGCATCGCGCAGCGATTCGTATGTCACCCGGTAAATGCCCGTCTGGCGCACCTTGAGATTGATCGTAGTGGTCAATAGCATGGTGGCAGGATCATAAGGTACCGTAGTCGCGCCCAGGATCACCATAGGGGTGGCGGTCGCGGTGGGTGTTGCCGTTTCCGTGGGGGTTGCAGAGGCGGTCGGGGTCACGGTCTCAGTAGGAGTTACCGTGGCGGTGAATGTTGCAGTCGGGGTCTCTGTATCCGCTGGGGTCGCAGAAGGTTCCAGGGTGTTCGTTGGGGTAGCCGTAGGTTCCAGGGTTGCCGTGGGCTCTTCAGTGTTCACTGGCTCCGAGGATTCGACGGTTGCCGTTGGTTCCAACGTCGCTGTCTCGGTCGGGGTGGGGGTATTTGTCGGTGTCTCGGTTGCTGTGGCAGTCGCTGTCAGCGTAAAGGTCGCGGTGGCTGTGGGGGTAAATGTCGGCGTCGCCGTTTTGGTAGGCGTCCCAGTATAAGTAGGCGTCAGTGTTTTGGTCGGCGTCAGCGTCTTGGTTGGGGTCGGGGTTTTCGTCGGGCGGGTAGCAGCACCGAATGTAGCAGGTGAAAATGCTGCCGCCGGAACCTCGATCAATTCGCTCAATTCCTGCTGCTGCTGGTTATAGTCATTCTGGGCTTCACGCGCGATACCGGATAGATTCACCGGATCCGGGTTAAGCCTGACACCGTAAGACTTGCCAACCGTGAAGGGTCCATGAAGCTTGGTTTCACCCAAGACGCTTACGTCCTCGATGTAAACCTCTTTGCCGGTGACTTTGGCAGTGAAAGAGTAATCCTGGCGCTGCAATGAATCAACCACGCGTGAAGGGATCAACTGGCTGTTAAGTTTCACCAGGTTTTTACCGGATTTAGCATACAGGTTGAAGCCTACATTGCCGGTTTCCGTAGCCGTGGACCAGTTGAAGTAAACTGTGCTGCCCAGTGATTGGGTGGCAAAGTAAACCAGTGTCACCGGGGTCGGCTCACTGCCGTTGGTGATCTGGAAGAGTGGGTCTTCGATCTCGCCTTCGAGGTAAGTGGAACCGCTCATCGCCGCGCCATAGGGCAGCGCATTGGTGGGCAGCGCGGAATAAACGCGGAAGCGGGAATAGAAGGTAGAACCATTCAAATCCGCGCTAGATGGAATAGCGAAGGTTATCGTGTTCAGACCATTACTTACAACCCGGTTGGTGATGATCTGTTCTCCAGGATCGTCCAGGTCATTATCCTTGTTCCAGTCAAACCAGGCGCTCAGGTAGCAAGAAGCAACTGGGCATTGAACGGTCACATCTACCGAACCGCCATTGGTGTTGGACCAGGCAACTCCAGGTGTCCAGGTGACGCCGTCATCAGTTGCCTTGGGGGTGTAGGTATCGGTATTGATGCCGTCTGTAGCCGTGGTGACCGTTGACCCGAGCCGGGTGGCTCCGGTAACTGCCCAGGCGCCGCCCTGGCCAAAAAGGTTCATTCCGGCAAAGGCTGAGGGCAGGTGGCCAAAGTTCATCGGCAGGACTTCCGATGTTTCACCTGCCTCATTGCAGGCGGTATCAATTGCGTTGTTATTGGCATCGCCGGAATAATGCGCTGTCCAACGGTAACTACCTGCAGTGGCTGCCACATAAGTGGCCGAGGTGTAGTCCCCAGCGCCGGTGATGGTTGTTGCCGAGCCAACCGTGATGGGAGCGGCACAGGTGGTATCGGATGGAAGATAGACCGAGAAGGAGATCGTCCCGGTGGGGTTGACGCCGCCTGAGAAATGCGCCACATCATAAATATTGCCGCCTTCGGGTATTGGATTGGACGCGGTAGTGGTGAGGGTGGGGGTGGCTTTGTTGACAGTCACCGTGTTGGTGCAGTCATTATTGGCATCATTTGTTTCGCTGACCACATTGGCAGGATCCACGCGGCACATATTGCCACCGCCGCTGACCGGGTTCACCAGGGAACCGACTGCTGCTGGGGTCACTTCAAAGGTAGCATTGAAGGAAGCTCCGGCAGGCAGAATGAACGTGCCATTGGCAACACAGGAAAGGGTATTGCTGGCAATCACGCAGTTCACCGCGCCTGTCGGTGGGGTCGTGCCATTGGTTACCGTCACCGAGCCATAAGTTGGGCCAGTGGGCAGGTTATCGGTGAGGACGGTCTGCCCGGTGGTGAAGACCGCTGGACCGGCGCCGCTGGCATTAATCACCTGAACGGTCCAGTTGAACGAACTGCCGATAGCGACACTGCCGCTGACATTATTCGTCTTAACAGCGGTCAGGTCAGCCGGAGCATGGAAACCGGCATCCATTGAATTATTGACTTCTCCGGCAGCCACAGTGAACACGGGGCTGCGTCCGGTGGTGAGGCTGGCATCGCTGTCCTTGGTATCATCCGATCCCTGGTCTGGCAGGGCGCGCACGGTGAAAACCGCGGGCGTCACAAACTCGACTATATAGGAACCGGGAACTGCATTGAAGTGATAAGAACCGTCCGCGGCGGTGGTGGTAGTCTGCAGCAGGGTTCCGGTGTCACTGAGCAGGTTGACGGTAGCCCCGGCGATGCCGGTTTCCCCGGCATCCTGGATGCCATTGCCGTCGACATCGTTCCACACGGAATCGCCGATGGTGGCTTTCTGGGTATTGGTGAAGGTACAGGTGACAGTTTCACCTGCAGCCAGGGCGACGCTGATATTGGTATCTCCGCTATTAAATCCTCCGACAGCACCAATGGTTACGGTAGAGGCAGTTGCCCCGGTGCAAACGATGTTGGTGAGATCCCAATTGTTCTGCAGCAACTGGGTCACTACATAGGTTCCGCCGGCATTCAGATTGCTGAAGGTGCGCGTGTTGGAAAGCGTGGGGTCACTGTCGTCATCAAGCGTGAAATTCGAGAGCCCTGTGCCATTTGTGACGTATGGGAAGTCCTGAGCGTTATCCGGAACACTGTCCTCAATAATGATCAGGGTGCCGGTGAGGTTATCCGAAGCGTAAGCGTACTGCGGGGTGGATTGTTCGGCACTGGTCACCTGCGCCACATTGTTGATAGTAGTGCGGCTGGCAGGGTTGACCGGGTTATTCACGGTCACCTGATACTGCACCGTCATCGACTGTCCGTTTAGCAGCAGGAAGTTATCGCCGCTTGTCGTCAGGTTTGGTGGCACTCCATTGGCAAGGTCTGCATTGCTTCCGCCACTCAGGTTATCCTTTATAACAGCCGCAGGATAATCAACAGTAATTTGTACATTATCCAAATAGAAACGTTCCTCTGTAGAGGTACCAGAAGCATTAGCATATCCAGTTGCCTGGAAGCGGATCTGGGTGTTGGCATTGGCATAAGGCAGAATATCGATGTTTCTGGTTACCGCGGTAAAGTCATCGCTGAATGAATCCACAGTCTGCCAGTTTACACCATCGGTTGAAACCTGGATCGCCATTGTATCAGCAGCCTCCAAATCTCCATTCTCGCTGGCATCATAAGACAATATTGCTCTAGTTGCATTGGCAAGGTTCACCGGCCTTTGCAGAGAGTACGTATCATCGTTACGGGTTCCATGGAATTGAACTCGGGATCCGGTGAAAACGATCTTCCCTGAGGTAAGAACACCATTATCGTTATTTTCCACCCAGGGGGTTGAACCCCAGGGAAGGGTGCCGTTGCTGTTGGAATAAGACACAGTGTTGAAATTATCCAGGTATGTTCCCGAAGCAGTGTTATATCCATTGACAAGGGTGCTGTTGGGCACATAGGTAGTGCCTGCAGGCAATAGATCCGAAACGGTGACCCCCGTTTGAGTGGCTCCCGAATTGTTGTTTACCGTAATGGTATAAGTGATGGCTCCACCCGGAGTAACCTTGCCGCCGGCGCTCGAGACCTTGGAAATGGAGAGCGCATTGACGCGGTAGCCGAAGTCTGCCGTGGTGAAGTTTTGACCAGCTGTCAGGGTTACCGACAAGGGAATGTTTCCGGTGGTCAGGGTATACCCTGTTGGCAGGCTGTTGGCATCCACCCGAACCGAGTAGGTACCAGCGCTCAACCCAATAATTGTGTAATGTCCGCTGGCATCGGTGAGGGCATAGGGTTCGCCTGCGTCATAACTGCCATTGCTGTTGCTGTCAATAAAGACGCGGATGCCAGCAAGCCCGGATTCACTGGCATCCTGGTCGCCTGCGCCGTCCATATCGTTCCAAACATAATCGCCGATGGTGGCACCGGCAGCCGCACCAAAATCGGCATTGGTTACTGCAGTTCCTGCAGCCACGTTACTGAGTGTGATCGGGTTGGCAGTGGTCAACAAGTAGCCCGCAGGCAGGGTATTGGCATCCAGGTTAACCCGGTAAGTTCCAGCCGGGAGCCCGGTAAAGTGATAGGAACCGCCGCTGGAAGTAATGGTGGTGAAAGTAACATTGTCAGCTGTGGTCGCCAGGTTGCCATCCGGTCCTGCCCAGGTGAGGTTGACAGTCACGCCATCCAGCCCCACTTCAGCACCGCCGTCCTGGACGCCATCGCGATCGAGGTCATTCCAGACGAAATCACCGATGGAAACGTTTCCACGGTAACCAAAATCAGCCGTTACATAAGGGATATTCCCGCTGGTGAGGGTGACGGTATGCTGCCCATCCAGCGTGCTGTCCGGGTCGCCCGTCTGGGTTAGCCCTGCGGGAAGGGTGGTGGGTCTCACCACCACCGTGTAAGTACCTCCTACAGTCAGACCCGGGAAGGTGTAAATCCCATTGGCATCCGTCACACTGGTCGGGCAATTCACATTAGGGGTGCAAATGCCGTTGCGAAGTTCCACAGTGACGCCCGGCAAGCCCGGTTCGTTGTATTCCTGGATACCGTTATCATTCAGGTCCAGCCAGATGGTATCGCCAATGCGGGCACTGGTGTCGGGCGGCTGCAGCACAATATCCACATTCGGGTCATAGTACAGGTTCAAGCCATTGATCTGTGCCTGGTTTTGAATGATTGTTCCGCTGGGTACGCTGAGGTCAATGCTGACCTTGAAGGTCACCAGGAAATACTGCTTAAGGTTTAATTGCTGGTTGATCAGGATCCCGCCTTCATCCAGCGGAAACGCTGTGGATTTGGGCGGCACGCTGTTATCCGGGATGGAAGTGGTCACCCCCGTATAGCTGGAATAGATCTGGGTGCTGTTGGGGATGTACTGGGTATATTGCGGAATGATATCCTGGACAGTGATGGAGTTGGCTGATACCGGCAGGGCTCCGGTGTTATTGATGCGGATCTGGTATTGGAAGGTTTCACCGCGGTCAAACAACCCATTCCTATTTAAATCGATGACCAGGGCAGCATTCTTTGAAGCGGTAAAGTTGGGCAGGGGAGGGACAGTGGTGCCAATATCCAAGCCGGGGTCGCCGGTGCTGGCAACCGTGGGGTCCTGGCCCCAGGCAACCGCAATCTTGTTATTCCTGTCCACCTGGCTGCCGTTGCACAGGTACAGCAGCATACCGGTCTGGTCATTATTAGTCGTGTCGTAGACCGTGTTCTGACTCAACTGCGCCACGGTCAGCAAGCGGTCATAAAGGTATCCATTGGTGTCAGTGAGCGCACCGACCCCATCGCCTTTATAGTCGATACAGACATTGATGTTTCCCGGCACCCCGGCGGTGTTAACCGCGGTGAAAAACACCGGTCCGGCGTTTTCGTTGGGGTTAACCATACTCGTCGGATCGCGTCCAGGTCCCCAGCCGACTTTCGCCTGTTGGGTCAATTGGTTCTCCGGGATGAGGGTATAGCCCCAGTCATAGCGCTGGTTGCCCGAATCGATGATGGAAAGGGCGGAGAACACAGCCCCATCGGAATAGAAATGAGCGCTGTTGGCAGTGGTAGGCATAAGCTGGCGGTAGCCGCCGCGAGCCGGGACGGTGATATCGGTCACCGCGCCACCTGTCGTCCAATGGACGGTGATGGCGGAAGAACCGGGGTTATATAAATAGACTGCGGTTGCCACGGCAGGGGTGGTGTAGCCGGGAACCACGGCATAATAACTGCTGCTTAATAATTCATTCGGGTAAAGCGTGAAGAAGTCCGATTCATAATTGCTGCCGATGTTTCCGGTGAGTAAGACTGCCTGCACCGGTTTGGAGGTGGTGATTCGGTTGCCAAGTGCGACGTTGTTGTTAAAGAGGTAGCTCTGACCCTGGTTCAAGGTGGCAACCAAAGTACCGGCATTGTTGTAGACCAGGGTGTTGTCTTCGGCGGCCATGACGGACAAGCCAACATAGGTGAAGTCATAACCGTTAAGCGAGGTTGCTACCGGGATGTCGTAGGCAGTGCCCCAGACGGAAGTGTCCAGTACCTCTTCAGAGCCGGCGTGCATGGTGCTTGAACCGCTTGCCCACGAGGTACGGGTGACCGCAATGGCTTCAGTGGAGGCTAACTTGTCGCGCCCGTCAAAAGTGATCTTCGTTCCCAGGGTTGAGGTATCAACCGGGTTATTCAGGGTGATGATATCCCCGGCACGCAGTACATCCGTCAGGAAGCCCGGCGGCATACCGTTGACAGGGTCATTGTCTCCCCACACTTCTGTGGTGCTCTGAACCGGATTATTGATGGTGGTTTCATAGCCATCTTCCCACTGGTCGTAATAGATGCGGGTGTTATCGGCGACAATAGTGATGGAATTGTAGGAGAAAGTCGGGCTGGCAGGGGTGGTGTTGTTCGCGATAGCACGTAACACTTGCAGTACCTGGTCTTCAGGAAGGGGTAGATAATAGACCTGCACATAAGGTAGAACGTCTTCTGAGACATGCGGGTTGGCAGTGCCATAGGCGATTTTTACATTGTCGATGACAGCCACTTCATTGCGCCCGGTGAAGCCAGCTGTGATGCGAAAGCGGATGGCGGTATTGGCATTCCGGTCAGCGGTAATGTCCCAGTAACGGATTGCCGAGAGGTTGGTGGCGTTGATCGTTTCAAGCGTCCGCCAGGAGGTGCCATTGTTAACCTCAACCACCATGGTATCGCCAGCCGCCAGGTTGGTGGTGGTAATCTGGTAAGAAAACAGGATCTGCACGTTCGCTGCAGCAGTGGAAAGGTTTACCGAGCGCTGGATCGCCTCAAAATCTGCCGGGTCGTTTACGTTGATCGTGCTGGACAACCGCAGCTGCCCGCCCGTGATAAGAACATTGCCCGCGGTGGCTGAATCGTCATCGAAGGTTTCGGTCCAGGGGGTTGACCAGCTGGCAGAACCATCCTGGTTTGAATACACAGCAGTGGTAAAGGTATCCAGAACGTAATAATTGGCTCCCTGGGCAGGGTAGGGGCGGAGGAACAGCGAAAGGATTACGCTTGCCAGAAGGATTGTTTTTAAGGTTACCGATAAAGTGTGGGCTACTTTTAATGATTTCATATGTAATAATTTCCTATTCTGCTGCATTTTCTGTATGTGGCAAACATCGCCATTGTAAGTAGTACACGCGATGGGAACATTATACAGTAGTTCTACTTAATCTTGATTAAGTAGTTTAATAATTTATGGAGATTTTACATAACTGTTAACTTAACATTTTAATGAAAAACAAGGCATATAAGGCGATGTTTCTGAGATGATCAAGTAATTTTCATCGATTGTAAATGATTTGAAACAGGGTTTATGAAAAATGTTGCGCATAGAATAATCCCGGAAAAAGGGAGATTTTACGATTTTCTAAACAAATTCCTTAACCAGGCGGATAACTTGACTCGCTCGTCACTCCCAATCCCCAGAGTCACTGATATTTATAGTATCCCACCATCCGCCAGTAGAATTAATAACTTCTGATTTGTTTAAATAATCAGAAGTTATAATTTGCTTTTATGAGCCCTCACAGACGCACACACAGCCCACTGGATAGGTCAATCCAGTGGGCTGTGACAGGATTTGAGTTTTTCTATTGTTTTAGGTTTTGTTTTCTCAGGCGATCGATTCGGCTCGCTAATTTCAAGATCACGATCATAAAGCTCACTATCAGGACAAAACCAAGGAATTTTGCCAGCTCTCCCAGGAAAGAATATGGCGAGAAATCGATATTCATCATCAAGATCATATAGATCGGGATGAAGATGATCATTCCGGCAATTTGTCTTTGATATTTATCAACCTTTGAGGCTGTATCGGTAAAGATCTCCTCCGGTTCTCCTGGAGAAAAAGGTTTACAGAAATACTGCCAGCCAGACCGGGACCCAACAAATTCCCAGCCTGAATCCTTAAATAGCTGCAGATAGGCGTCTTTCTCTTTTTTGGAGTATTTTTGATAATCCAGGCGGTACACGGTATCTACCGGTTCTCCAGTACGGAAAAAATATTGTCCAAAATTGTTTAATTCAACCAGATGTAAGCCCTGATTCGCCATACCGCGCAACCAGTTCTCTTCCTTCTCATCCTGCCATGGCAGGAACCAACGGCACTTTCGGGTCAACTGAGATTGCTTCATCTCTCCTCCTTGTCATTATCCTTTTCACCATTTAATGCTGCCTTTCCCAAGGATGACATTATCTCCAGCCTGCGCAGCTGTTCAGCAAGCACAGCTCTGCCTTTTTCGGTCAACGTGAAATACTTCCGCCTCTCCTCATCTTTGACCTTCTCGATAAGGTTTTCTTTCTCAAGAGTGGAAAAAACCCCATACAAGGTACCCGGACCCACCTTAACAGTATTTTCTGAGGATTCTTCAATCCATTGCATAACTGCATATCCATGCATCGGGTCTACAAGTGCAACCATAATATAAAAAGTAGCCTCAGTCAGGGGTAAATATTTTAAAGTCTCTTTTGGCGTGACCATATGTGGTTATCTCCATTATATCGCATAACGCTATATCATCATTCGATATATCACTTAACGATATAATAGCATAATATTCTCGGATGTCAAGAGGGAACTTCCGAATATTTTTACAGGAAGATGGATCTAGTGCTGGTATTTATATTGAATATGGGTCAACGCATATTGAATGAATATTCTTAACGGCACTGATAAATGGTACTTACTGTAATTTCATCTCGCGGCTGGCTTTGATATCGATACCCGTCCCCAGGATATCCGCAACCACCACCTCATCCAATGACACAGGTGCCTTCAGTTCCACCTTGCGCAATTCTGCCAGCAATTCGGGGATGCGCGGCTTGGGGAATGGCGCGGAGGTGTAGACAGGCATCAGCGGATGGATGCCGCCTTTGATCTTCACCGAGGTTGCCACCATGCGGCGCGGGTCGGTCAGTTCCTGGCGGGCATACTCATGCCCGCGTTTGCAGCCGTTCTCTACCTGCAGCACGGTCTTGCCCTCGCGGGTAACAATTAACGTGCAGCCTTTCGGGCAGGTCACGCAGATCAGTTTTTCCTCTATCGTTGCCATTGGCTCACCTCCTGACGATTGCGATCGTCAGTTCATCCGCCGCTTTCAGTTCATCCAGCAAGGCTGTTTTCAAGGTCAGGGTCACCATTTCACCCGGGCGTGCGTAGGGTTCTCCCTTGCGGGTGAGCATGCGCTCTCCCACGCGGGCTTCCACCCACACCGGCGCTTCGATCGGTGCGCGTACCCGCATCTGCACGCGGATGTCGCCATCGGCCAGGTGATCGGGGTTGAGGGTATGAGGCACCACGTAACGCACGTTCTCGCCGGCTTTCACCGGGAGGGTCTTCACTTTACCCGATGTAACACCGCTCAGCGATCTCGCCGCAGCTTTGCCGGCGGTCAGACCGGCTTCGGTCACCCAGTCCACCAGGTCGTACACGTGCACCACATTCCCTGCGGAATAGATACCCGGGATGTTGGTCTGGAAGGTATCATCCACGAATGGACCCGCGGTGACGGGGTCGATCAGCACTCCCGCCTGTCTTGAGAGCTCATTTTCAGGGATGAGGCCTACCGAGAGCAGAAGGGTATCGCAGGGAATGATCTCCTCGGTGCCGGGGATGGGGTTCCATTTTTCATCCACTGCCACCGACTCGATGGCTTCCACCCTCTTTTTGCCGATGATGTTCTTCACTGTGTGCATCAATTGAAGTTCAATATCGTAATCCAGCAGACACTGCACGTAATTGCGAGTGAGACCGGAGAGATAGGGCATCACTTCCAGCACGCGTTCCACTTTGGCTCCCTCGAAAGTCAGCCGCCGCGCCATGATCATACCAATATCGCCAGAGCCAAGGATTACGAAATTCTTGCCGGGCATGTAGCCTTCCACGTTCACCCAGCGCTGGGCGGTTCCAGCAGTGAACACGCCGGCGGGGCGCGTTCCGGGCAGCCTCACCTGGGCGCGTGTGCGTTCGCGGCAGCCCATTGCCAGCACCACCGCCTTCGCCTGCAGGGTAACAATCCCATGCCGTTTGCTGGTCACCGTCACGCGGTGGTCGCGGGTAATCTCCAGCACCATGCTGTCAAGCAGAAAATCCACCCCCACTTCGAACGCCTCGTTGATAAAGCGCTGCGCGTAAGAGGGGCCGGGAAGGTCCTGCTTGAAGATCTCTACGCCAAATCCATTGTGGATGCACTGCAGCAAAATGCCGCCCGGCTCCACGTCACGCTCGATGATCAGTACATGCTCGGCGCCGTTCTTCCTGGCGGAAATGGCAGCTGCCAGCCCGCCCGGGCCGCTGCCCACCACAATCACATCATACTTATCACGCAGGGTCATTTCGCCTCCACTTCTTTGGTGGAGCGGAAAAGAAATTCGGAGCCCCTGCCCTTTTTGGTCACCTCGGTCACCGGGATTCCCAATTCGCGTGAAAGGATGGACACCACCCTCGGCATATCGAACGATCCTAAACAACGCCCGGTCCCGAGCCAGGTGCGGCGCTTGATGCCGTCATAAGTGTGTGCCGGCACAGGTGAATGGATCTCCGCAACAATTTCGCCTTCGGTGATCATCTCGCAGCGGCAAACGATGCGTCCGTAGCGGTCATCCTTCGCCACCAGCGCTGCTTGCTCCGCACGCGAGAGGTGGTTGAAGCGCGGGCGAGGAACACGGATCGGGTTCCAATCTTTCTTTTCGGTCAGTTTTTCGCCGCTGTCCTCTAATAATTCGACTACACGCTCTGCAATTGCCGGCGCGGCAGTGAGCCCCGGCGACTCGATGCCCGCCAGGTGGATCACTCCCCTCAAATGTTCGGAGGGTTCGATGACAAAATCGTGCCTGTAGTCGATCTGCCTGTTCCTGCAGGGGGCGTTGCCGGTGGCGCGCAGCCCGGAAAACACCGCAATGATGCTGCGTGGAGAGATAGACGGCACCAGCTTGGCCGCGGAGTTCCAAATCTCTTCCAGACCCGCCCGGGTGACCGCACTGTCGTCTTTATCATCCCCGCTGATGGAGTTTGGACCCACCAGAACATTGCCGTGCGTGCTCCCCAGCACTAATATCCCCTTGCTGGTTCCCGTCGGTACCGGGAAGAGGATGTTGTTGGTCTGAATCTCGGTTTTGTCGAGGATGTAGTACTCCCCTTTGCGGGGATGGATCTCGAATTCGGGAGCGTCGCCTGCCAGGTGCATGATGTCATCAGAGTAAGTTCCCGCGGCGTTGATCACCCAGCGGCAGCCAAAATCGCCGCGGCTGGTGTGAATGCCAGTTAGTTTTCCTGCCTCAACAATGAAACCGGTGAAAGTTGTATCCGTGAGAAGTTCAACCCCGTTCATCACCGCGTTTTCCAACGGCGCCAGGCAGGCAGCAAAAGGATCCACCATGCCGGCGGTCGGGGTGAATAGCGCGCCGCTCACGTTTGGATTGATCAGTGGTTCGCACTTCAGCATATCCTCGCGGCTGACGCGCTCCACACGGATTCCGTTCACTTTCCCGCGCTCCACGAGTGGATCCAGGCAGCCGAGTTCATCTGGTCCGACTGCCACCACGTAAGCCCCGCTGCGTTTGAACGGAATACCAAGTTCCTCTGAGATCGTATCCCACATCGGGTTGGCCAGGCGGTTCATCTCAGCTTTAAGCGTACCGGGCACCGGGTCATGCCCGGCGTGGATAATGGCGGAATTGGCGGAGCTCGCCCCCATGCCGATATCTTCTTCTTTTTCAATCAGCAGGATTTTAAGGTCAAACCTGGCTAATGCGCGGGCGGTCATACAGCCCACTACGCCACCACCCACAATGATCACATCTAAGGTTTTCATAATGAAATCCAGATTTTGGAATACTTAATTTTTTGATTGCGGAATTATTATACCCTTGGCTTGTCCCTGGAGAAAATTTCTCAAACAAGGAATTCCGCCAACTTTTTACTGGAAGTTTTTTTCACCTGGTCATGCAGGCTGTTATTACGAGAGTCCATCGTCACCACCAGTGGAAGGTCCTTCACCCGCAGCACCCACATAGCTTCGGGCATGCCAAACTCAAGCTTATAAACACCAATCACTTCCTGCACAGTGACCGCGATCAGTGCTGCAGCGCCACCAATCGCATGCAAATACACCGCGGGCTGCTCGGCACAGGCTTTCAGGGTTTTTGCCCCCATGCCCCCTTTGCCAATCACTCCGCTGAGGTTGAACAAGCGCATCACCTCTGCCTGGTATGCTTCCTGGCGGATGCTTGTGGTCGGTCCCGCTGCGGTTACTTGGTATACACCGCGTTCATCCTGGGCAACAACTGGTCCGCAGTGATAGATCACCCCCCCATCAAGATATTTTTTAATGGACTCAAAAATCACTCTGTCTTCATCGCTCGGATCGGCCGCGCTGTTAATAAATTTATCAACAAACCATCTGTGAGCCGCATCGCGTGCAGTCACCACTACACCTGACAGGAAGACACACTCCCCCACCCTGAGCATGCGGATTTGTTCCTCTGGTATGGGAGTATGTATATCTATGCGCATTTAATGATTGCCCTCTTCGTATCGAAGTTTATCTCCATCAACCACCATTCTACGTCGGCGGAAAGCCCAACACATGTACGAAACAGTAACAAAAAATGATGCCGGCACGCGGTAGGTTGAAGTGATCTTGGTTCCCAGTATGGTGGTTTTTCCGCCAAATCCCATCGGACCGATGCCGAGCTGGTTGGCTTCAGTGGTGATGCGATCCTCAAGTTTATCCAGCTCTGGATCCGGGTTATGGTCATCAAGCCCGCGCAGCAACACTTCCTTCGATGCCGCGTAAGAAGTACCGCGGTCGCCGCCTATTGCCACCCCAAGGAACCCGGGAGCACAGCCCTCGCCCTGGGCACGGTTGACAGCATCCAGCACCACCTTGCGCACCCCTTCCAGGTCGCGCTCGGCGTTGAGTGGGTCATTGGGCAGTGAAACCTGCGCGCTGACATTCTCACAGCCGCCCCCTTTGAGGATCAGGTCAATGATGAGCATTTCACTTTCCACTTGCCTAAAGTGTATCGACGGGAAATGATCATCCCCCAGGTTGTTGCCGGAGTTCTTCCCGGTTAGTGAATTTACTGCATTGGGGCGCAAATATGATTTTTTGGTTGCCATTTCCGTAGCCGCGCGAATCTGGCGGGTTAATTCACCGGGATCCATGCCGGCAGGATGACACACGAAAAATAAGGGGGTGCCGGTATCCTGGCAGATGGGGGTCGAATTCCTGCGCGCCATCTCCACGTTTGCGAGAATGGTATCCATGGCGCTGCGCGCCGCCGAGCCGGGTGCCTCAGCGAGCCTGGCTTCCTGCAGCCGTTTCTCCACTGCCGGCGGCAGATCAGTGGATGTCCGCCGGATCAATTCACAGATTGCTTCTGTAAGATCCCTCAACTGTCCTCCGGTCATCGAATCTTCAGACGTGCTTCCAGGGCTGCTTCATACTTGCCAAGATCGATGCCCGTCCTGGCAACTCCGCTTTTGATTGCTGCTGCAGCAACTGCGGGCGCTTCCCAAAGGCAAACCCGCTTGTCAATTGGCTTGGGCACCACGTAATCCTTGCCGTATTCGAGGGACTCCAAATGATAGGCTTTCAACACATCAGCCGGCACCGGTTCTTTGGCAAGTGCAGCGAGGGCATTGCTGGCAGCAATCTTCATCTCGTCGTTGATAGCCCTGGCGCGTACATCCAGAGCTCCGCGGAAGATATAGGGGAACCCGAGCAGGTTGTTCACCTGGTTTGGGTAATCAGAGCGTCCGGTGCCTATGATGGCATCCGGCCGCGCCTGCCGTGCCAGCTCATACTTGATCTCCGGGTCGGGGTTCGCCATGGCAAAGATCACCGGGGTCTGGCGCATGCGCTGCAGCATCTCACCAGTGACGATGTTCGCCGCGGAAAGCCCAATGAACATATCCGCGCCTTCCAGCGCTACCGCCAGCGTACCGGGCTTCTCCCCCTGGGCAAAGACCTCCTTTTCGGGGAACATCTCTTCCTTGCGCCCTTTATAGACCAGCCCTTTGATATCGCACAACCAGATGTGCTCACGGGGTACGCCGATCTTCACCAGGTGGTTGGCAGAAGCCAGCGCCGCCGCCCCTGCCCCCGAAAAGACCAGCTTGATCTCGTCGATCTTCTTGCCGGAAATATCCAGCGCGTTCAACAGCGCCGCGCCAAGGATAATCGCTGTGCCGTGCTGGTCATCATGGAACACCGGGATGTCCAGCATCCCCTGCAGTTTTTTCTCAATGTAAAAACACTCGGGAGATTTGAAATCCTCCAGGTTGATGCCTCCAAAGGAAGCTCCGATGGCGGCAATCACATCGATACAGCGGTCCGGGTCATGCGAATCGAGTTCGATATCGATGCTGTCCACATCTGCGAACTTTTTGAAGAGGACAGATTTCCCTTCCATGACTGGCTTGCTGGCAAGAGCCCCGCGGTCTCCCAAACCCAAAATAGCCGTCCCATTGGAGATGACCGCCACCAGGTTGCCCTTGTTGGTATATTCATATGCCATCTGCGGGTCAGCAGCAATCTCGAGTACCGGGTAAGCCACCCCCGGGGTATACGCCAGCCCCAGGTGTTCCTGGGTTTCCAACGGCTTGGTGGGGATGATCTCCAGCTTGCCGGGTCTTCCATTGAGTTGATGGTAATGTAATGCGCTTTCCCTGGTTATTGATGCCATGTAAACTTCCTTGAGAATTGTGTTCAAAAAGAAAATTTTTATCCACACAAATTATAGTAGAAAAGACCCTCCTGCACACCCTCCTTGCCGGTGGGGTTATAATTTATTGAGAACACCCCATCCCGCAACCGAGGTATTGTCCATGACAAATCAAAGTCCTACCTTCAAGCGCGTTGCCCGCACTTCTACCATTCTGTTCTTCTTCTTCATGCTGCTGCACCAAACGGATAAACTGCTCATTGGTCCCATGCAGCCCCAGGTGATGGACACCTTCAAGATGACCTACACCCAATGGGGCATGATCAACACCGGCGCACTGCTTGTGGGCGGTCTGCTCTACCCCCTGTGGGGCTGGTTGAACGACCGTTACAGCCGCGCCAAACTGCTGGCGCTGGCATCGCTCATCTGGGGCTCGACCACCTGGTTCAGCGCCATCGTCAAAACCTTCCCCGCCTTCCTGGTCACCCGCTCCTCCACCGGCATTGATGATTCCAGCTACCCCGGCATGATGAGCCTGCTGGCAGATTACTATCCCCCAAAATCCCGCGGCAAGATCTACGGCATTCTGCAGCTCACCCAGCCCATCGGTTACCTGCTGGGCATGGTGCTGGCGCTTATACTCGGCGGCATCATCGGCTGGCGTTCGATTTTCTACATCACCGGCTCACTCGGCATCGTGCTGGCTATAGCCATTTTCTTCGGCGTCAAGGACGTTCCCCGCGGTTCCAGTGAAGAGGAGCTGAAGGGCGTCGAGGTCAGCAAGTACAAGTTCAGCTGGAAGACTGCGGCGGAGATCTTCAAAAAACGCAGCCTCATTTTCGTCTTTGCGCAGGGATTCATCGGCGTCTTCCCCTGGAACGTCATCACCTATTATTTCTTCGGCTACCTCGCCTCTGACCGCGGCTACGACAGCAACACGCAGTTACTGATCATGGCTCCAGCGGTGCTCTTCATGGCGGCCGGGTACCCACTGGGCGGTATCCTCGGCGATAAGCTCTTCAAACGCACCAAACGCGGCCGCCTGATCGCCGGCGCCACCGGCATCCTGCTGGGTGCCATATTCCTTTCCATCACCATGAACATTCCCAACTCGCAGGTGGTCCTCTTTGGCATCACCCTCATGCTTACCGCCATCTTCATGCCTTTCGCTTCGCCGAACATCATCTCCACTATCTATGATGTCACCCTGCCGGAAGTGCGCTCCACTGCCAATGCCATCCAGAATTTCATTGAGACCATCGGCTCAGCCTCTGCCCCGCTCATCGCCGGCATCATCGCCGACAAATTCTCGGTGGGCACCGCCATCCTCTCCATCAGCCTCACCACCTGGGCGTTGTGTTTCATCTTCATCATGATCGCCATTTTCCTCATCCCCAGGGATATCCAGGCGATGCACCTGCAGCTCCAGCAGCGCGCCGAAGCGGAAAAATAAATCGGCAAAATTAAGTGAAATCTAAAACAGGTCATTTTCTGACCTGTTTTTGTTTGCCTACTTAATATATTCCGACGTTGACTGGAAATTTCAGCTAACCAAAAAATTTGACTTGTCCATTTTCCAAAAAGAACTGTTTTCGAATCTTTACAGTGCCTTACCCAACCCCCTTCGGCTTCTGTTCATTAATCCAGTTGGATCAATCAAACCACTTGTGATACCAAAGATCGATGGAACTGGTGAAATAACCTGCCTTTTGATAGAGGTTCTGGGCTGAAATATTTCTCGCCTGGGTCACCACTTCTACATCCCAGATATCCTCGTTGCGCAATTCCTCACAAATGAAACGTTGAAGCTCTAGCGATAACCCCTTCCCGCGCCAGGGTTCTCTTGTCCCCACCAGTCCAATTTGTGCCTTTCCATCTTTTTTTTCACTTACGCTTGTAAACGCTGCCAGCTCATTGTTAACATCGATCACCCACACATCATGACCTTCGAGCTGGAGGTCCTTCTCAATCCAGACTTCGTACATGCGGTCTGCCAGAACGGGATCAAAATGAGTATCCACCTTAAATCTTGAGAACGGGAAGGCATCACGCGCCATAGATTTAAGCATATCCAGATCAGACTGTACAGCTCTCCGGATATGCCAGAATGGAATGAAATCTTTTTCGGGTTTACGTAAATCCTTACTGAACTTCACCCTGAGATCCATAAAATGAAAACCATGCGTCTCGGCTGCGCCTGTGGAATTCGTTGCCTGCCCACTCGCAAGGTAATAAAGGCAATCAATGCGCTCGGCTTTTGCCCAATCAAAGATGCAGTGTAATTCCGGCTCCAAAAGGCAGCCGGTGGTAATACGGGCAATGCGCTTTCCGAAGAAATCGCTATCCCATTTGAGGAATTCTACAGGGAGATTTTCCATATCATGATCACTCGTAGGGGTTGATTTTACCGCAAAAAGGAATCCTTAGGATGCGTGGAATTGGAATATTAGGCATTCAAAATTACACCCCTGTCGTATTCTTAATCCTTATGCGATATTCTCCAGGTATTGTCGATAGTCCGGGTTTTTCATCTTCTTCGCCAGCGCAAGTAACTGCTCGCGACCGATGAACTTTTTCCGAAAAGCGATCTCCTCCGGGCAGGAGATCTTAAATCCCTGCCGTTCCTGTACTGCCTGGACAAAATTACTCGCCTGCAGTAGTGCTTCCGGAGTACCGGCATCCAGCCAGGCAATGCCGCGCCCCAGGACGATCACGCGAAGTTCACCGCGTTCCATGTAGCTCCGGTTAAGGTCTGTAATACCCAACTCTTTTGGATTGGAAGATGCCATTTTGTGGACCAATTCCACAACCTGGTTATCATAAAAATAAAATCCCGGTACCGCATAATTAGACTTGGGGTTGCGGGGTTTTTCCTCCAGCGAGGCCGGGTTTTCGTTCTCATCCAAATCAATAACCCCAAATCGTTCCGGATCCTTCACCGGGTAGGCAAAAATGAGTGCACCATGAGTGATGCTTGAGGCTTCTTTTAGCTTATCAACCAGACCGCTGCCGTAAATGATGTTATCGCCCAGGAAAAGTGCTGCCGGTTCATCGCCGACGAAATCTTCACCTATGATGAAGGCATCCGCCAGCCCGCGCGGTTTGAGCTGCGCCTTATACTCAAAACGCATCCCCCAATCCGATCCATCCCCAAGCAGCATTCGGTAAGCCTCAAGGTGCTCCGGGTTGCTGATCACCAGCACCTCGCGGATCCCCGCCAGCATCAATGCCGAAAGCGGGTAATACACCATCGGTTTGTCATACACCGGCAGCAGCTGCTTGCTTACCGAAAGCGTCGCCGGGTACAGGCGTGTGCCGCTGCCGCCTGCCAGGAGGATCCCCTTCATAATTCCTCCCCGCGGCTGCCGTAATTAGCCTTGGTCCAGTCGGTATAGGCAGGATTCTGCGTCAGCCGTGCGATCCAATCAGGGTGAGAAAGATACCATTCCACCGTTTTGCGCAGCCCTGTTATTAAATCCACTTTGGGCTGCCATCCCAGTTCGCGCCTGATATGCGAGATATCCATCGCGTAACACCGGTCGTGCCCGGGGCGGTCTGTCACGTGCTTCACCAGCTGGATATGCGGTTGATAGGGTGATTGCGGCTGCAGTTCATCCATGATGCCGGTGATGATTTCAATGATCTCCAGGTTGGTTGGCTGGTTGTTGCCGCCGATGAGATAGGTCTCCCCCGCTCTGCCCTTTTCGAGGATGAGCGCAATCGCCTCGCAGTGGTCTTCAACGTAGAGCCAGTCACGCACCTGCCTGCCGTCGCCATACACCGGCAGCGGCTTGCCTTCCAGGCAATTGAGGATCATCAGCGGGATGAGCTTTTCGGGGAACTGGTAAGGACCATAATTGTTGGTGCAGTTGCTGATGGAAACCGGCAGCCCGTATGTGTGGGCGTACGCCCTCACCAGGTGATCGCTGCCGGCTTTGCTGGCGGAATAAGGAGAATTAGGCTGATAAGGACTATTGAGGGAGAATGGGGGTTCGCCTGCGGCAAGCGAACCGAACACCTCATCGGTGGAAATGTGATGGAAACGCACTTTAGTCTTGTCTTTGCCCTTCCAGGCGCCGCGTGCGGCTTCAAGCAGCACACCGGTGCCGACCACATTCGTCTCGAGGAACTGGATGGGACCCAGGATGGAGCGGTCCACGTGCGTCTCAGCGGCGAAATTGACAATGGTATCGATGGCATGTTCTGCCATCACACGGTCAAGCAGGGCGCGGTCGGCGATGCTGCCGCGAATGAACTCGAAGCGCGGATTGCCCTTGCAGGGGGCAAGGTTTTCCTCGCTGCCAGCGTAGGTCAGCAGATCGAGCGCAACGATATTTAGTTCCACCTGGCGAGCCAGCAGGTATTGAGTGAAGTTAGCTCCGATGAACCCGGCAGCACCGGTGATCAATATATTCTTCATATTCATTAATTCTTTCTTATTCATTCAAAGAATATTAATATCGACATAATCCTGATTTTCAGTATTACTTTCTGCCTGATGAACAACCATATTGAAAAACTAAATCCCCATCTTGCAAATGTCCCTTGCTATAAAAAGCCCCTCCGGAGTATTCATTAGTTTTACTATAGTAGAAAAAAACTGGGGTAGTTACACTGACTTTAATTGTTTTTATATCTATCAAATATTGAGTGTTTTTTTCTAGATTTACATCCCTCAAATCAAAAAACGACCAACCATTCTCATTTTGAATTCTGTCTAGGTTTAATACACCTTCAATTTTATTTGTTTCAGCTTGAATAACATTAATCACTCCAGTTAACTCCCCCTCACCTGATAACCAAAAACCAATTTGATCTGGGTTGCATAAAGGAACAAATGTCTGAACTGCTCCTGCCATTTTTTCGGCATCCATTTTTACAAATATGCCTGGATCCCAATTTTTATATCTGGGTAAATAGCATTTAGGTGAAGTAAACATGCTATTACCACAAATAACGTGATAATCAAAAAAGAGAATGATGATTGTAAAAAATACGCTTGAAACTATGAGGAACTTAGTTAATAAGAAATACTGTTTAGTGGTAGTAGACATTCGCTGTAAACAAAAGAAAATCAAGGGTAAGGCAACAATAAAATATCGCCCTTGTATTCCATTTATTGTCTGGCTACCAGGATCTGAATAGACCAAGTAAAACACCAAACTTGTGAAAAGAAAAACAAAAATTGAAATAATCAACAACCCTACCCTTTGTTTGCTAGTCAACGGAGTTTGAACTGGCTCAAACAACGCCACAAAAGTCAAACATATTGGCATCAGAATATACATAAAATTAGGCAATTTCCAATAATCATAACCACTAACACCTATCAACTCATACACATAGCGACTTCCATTTTGCTCAACATCCTTAATAATTGCTTGAAATAAACTGATTGGATTTAAGACAAAATCGCTTATTTTTTGTAATGGTGAGGTTACGTTTGAACCTATCACTGAGCTATTACCTGAAACCAAAAAATTCCATCCGAAAACCGCAAGGAAAAAAACAACTAATGAAGCCCCCATCAAAATACATTTCACCTTTGCTGTGAAGATTTCCTTTGGAACCAGCAGGAGTAAAAGCAATAACGGTAGACAATTCAGTTTGATCGTGCATATTCCAAAAATTAGAAGACCTGTTATTATGCCCAGAATCTTTGAGTATTTACTTCCTTGCTTTTGTAAAGAAATAAGGAAGAGGACCCATGCGAAAAAAACAAAACCCACACCATTACTAATTCCATCAGGTGAAATTATGGATGCCTGGATGATTGACATTGGCCAAATTGTAATAAACCCCAATAACCATTTCCCCCTTGGGATTATGGTTATAGCCAGATAACATAAAAAAGCATATTCAAGTAAGTATGAAAACCTCAATACAAAATATAATACTGATACTGGGAAATTAAATATTCGACAAAATATACCAGTAATGAACGCCTGAAATAGATAAAGGGATGGAAAGTAAATTGATCTGGTACGATGAGTAATAAAATTTGCCCAGTCGATTTTTTTTACTAACTGATCTTTAAGGGTAGACCAAGAAATGGGGTTTAAATTTGGATCCTGCCTGTATGAAATCTCATAAAACACACTGGGGTAATTTGGACCAGTAGATAAATATCGATTGGGAATCAATTCACCTTTTGACATTTCCCAGATACGCGCAAGATGAGTATCTTCATCAAAACCGGCTCCAAAAGGTGTAATGAGGACCAAAATGGAACCAAAAAAAATAATTGCAATTAGAAAGAATATTCCCGGATTGTCTGGTTTTTTTTTGAAAAACTCATTTAAAAGGTTATTGAATTCAAGTTTCATAAATCTATCTTGCCCTTATCATTACAATTTTATTTTGTACTTAAAAAATTTCTTGGGCTAATTTCACATTTATATTGAAAAAGTACATCTCCAGAAACAGGATTCCCATTGATTAGTAATTCTCCATCGGTATACTCGTCTATAGGCGAGTAAAGCAGAACCCATGCCGCATTGGAAGGGCTATTTATTGTGATTGAATACTTTTTGTTAAGTGAAGGAGTAACAGATTCTAATGAGTAATCGATCCTTGTCTCTCCAGTCGCAATTTCAGTAGCTCCGATATATTTAACTGTAATAACTCTGCCAAAATTGTCAAATAGTTCTAATGTGGGAATGGTATTTGAGTTCAGGTTCTTTGAAAATAAAGCTACTCCTGATAATTGATTGCATCGTGACACAAACGTCTGTTCAATCTTATCTTCGGTTTTAATCAAGTATAGCTTTGCAGTCTCTAAAGACCAATTTCGATACCTTGGTAAATAACATGATCTCGAGAAGAATATCGCATTACCGCAATAGACATGGTATGAAAAAAAGAGCACTAATGTAAAAACCAAGGCGGTTATGACCGAAAGGGTCTTTATCCATAATGTACTCAGCTTAATCAACGGTTTTTCAGGAAGAAAGCCTATGAAAAGCAAGGGAGATGAAAAAACAAAATACCTTCCAGCGATCCCTGGTATTTCTAGGGATCCCGGATTGTTATAGAGAATGAAGAATATCGCAATTATTGAGAGATTGGCGGCAAGATTGTCGGCGAGAAAAAACAATCGGTGTTTCGGTTTTATTAATCGATTATTTCCCTCTATCAGGAAGACGAAAATAATTAACAGGAAGTACATCCAATAAAGAATTCCCGGCAGCTGCCAGTAATTATAGCCAGTGGAGCCAACCGAATCCTGTACATATTCAAAAAAGTGATGCTCAAGTGAATAAATTATAGAGGTTAAAAAAAGACTTGGATTTTCAAGATTTCTTTGAATTTGGCTTTTTACGCTCAACGAATCGTCAATATTCGTGGTTAACAAATTGCTTGAGGTTAAGAAGTTCCAACCCAGACTAATTAGAAGAATCGAAATTATCCCGATTATAGAGAATATTACGAAATACTTTTTGTTTATTATTTTAGATTTAGGGATTAGTAATAACAGGAGCAAAAGGATCATGGTGTTAGGTTTTAAAGTGCAAATCAACAATACAAGGAACGCTGTTATTAACCACTCTTTCTCTTTAATTTCATGGTCATTTGAAACAATATAAATTACCCAGGCAATAAAAAGAAATGAGATTCCGTTGTTCAAAGACTCCGGGTTGATTATCGAAGCTTGAATTAAGGCAGTTGGAGAGATAGATAGAATTCCCAATATCCATTTCCCAAACGGAATTGTCTTTACTGAAAACATAATAATTAATGAATACAAGAAAAGATAAGACAAACGAATTAAGTAATAAATAATTGGAACTGGGAAATTAAATATCCTTCCTGAAATTCCCATAATAAAGGCTTGTAAGATATACAATGAAGGGAAGTATCTCGCCCGCGTTCTATAATCACAGAAATTAGCCCAATCTATATGATCATTAAAAGAGTGGATCCATTTTTGGATATCTATGGGTGTGTAAAAAGGATCCGTAATATAGGAATTTGAAATAAAAACACAAGGATAATTTGGCCCAGCCTCCAGATACTTATTTGGTAATAATTCCCCCGAGGACATTTCCCATATACGACTTAAATGGGCTTCCTCATCCATACCAGCACCCATAGGAATTAAGAATGTAATAAGTGATCCGAATACTAAAATAAAAATAAAGAAGAACTTTTCAGGGTATTGTAACGACTTTTTCACTCAGTTTCCCTAGATTTATAATCAAAAGATGGCTGATTTGAATTTTTCAAAGCCAAGTATCTTACCAATTTAGTAATTTTTTCGTCAGATTTTCGTATTTTATTCTCTATTATCATAAACCAAAACCACGAGAATAATATAAAGAGATAGAAAACAAGATCTGCCCCGCGGCCAATCCCTAAAGCATTTGCAATTTTTGAAGATAAATTGGGAAAACCAATAAGGACAAGTCCAAATAATGTTACTAACATAAAAAACAATCTTTTTGCCAATATGCCTCTTGAGCGCGCAATAAGAATTAAAAACAAAAAAACGGCAATCCCGCCTAAAATTTGGAATATATTCATTCGTCCCTCCCAAAAATTAAATCCCATAAAATATTAATTGAATTCAAAACGGATTGGCCTTTTCTTCTCGTGTAATCCGTATAAGAAATTGTCACGGGTACTTCACAATACTTCAACTTGTACTTTGAGATCTTGGAAAGTATTTCTGATCCGTGCGCCATTCTATTCTGTGTAATATTAATCTTCTTTAATGCTTCGAATGAAAATGCCCTGAAACCATTGTGTGTATCCGTAACATGAAGACCGGTGGATAATCTTGTAAAAGTCGTCCCAATCTTCAAAGTCAATAGCTTTAATAATGGCATACCAACAGCTGTTTTATCCAAGAAACGTGAACCAAGGACAACATCGTACTCTCCGGTTATTACAGGGCTGATAATTGGAACGAGATCATCAACGGCATGCTGGCCATCCGAGTCAAAAGTTACAACACATTTCGCGTTTTTTTGTTTGAGAACAAAATCAAAACCTGTCTGTAATGCCGCCCCTTGTCCCAGGTTTATAATGTGGTGCAATACTGTAATTGGAAACTCCTTAGCAATTTGTAATGTGTTGTCAGTTGAGCTATCATCAACCAATATTATGCGATAGGGGGTTAAGCAAAGTGCTTGTAAAACCTTTTTTATTACCTCCCCTTCATTAAAGACCGGAACAATGATAAAAATATCCGGTTGCTTATTCCATGAATCCTTTGAATCAAAGTTCGTTTTTTTCAACAAATTCTCCTTATAATACACATTATTCTATTATGTCTTTAAAAGGAATATAATGTTACCAAAAATTTCAATAATTACTCCCACTTTAAATCAGGTGCAATTTATTGAGCAGACTATTAAAAGTGTGCTTTCGCAGGGTTATGAAAACCTCGAATATATTGTAATTGATGGCGGGTCAAACGACGGAACTATTGATATTTTAAGGAGATATGAAAATTCCCTTTTCTGGCAAAGTGAACCTGATAAGAATCAAGTTGACGCAATAAATAAAGGTTTTAAACAAGCAACTGGAGACATTATCACATACTTAAACTCAGATGATTATTATGAACCCGGAGCATTATTAACAATAGGTGCCTTTTTTCTTAATAATCCTTCCTCTAATATAGTGACTGCCAGATGTCATAATGTTAATTTACACGGTAACAAAACAAGAAGGCTGATTACTCATTATAAAAATTTTCTTCTATCTATAAATCACCCTAATTTACTTAAGATTTGTAACTACATTGCTCAACCTTCAACCTTTTTCCGACGTAGTCTGATTGAAAAATACGGTTTTTTTAATTTAGGATATCGCTACGCCATGGATTATGATTATTGGTTAAGAGTTAATCAAAAAGAAAAAATTTACGTGATAAACAAATATTTGTCAAATTTCCGGATTTACCCCTCGTCCATTACAAGCTCTAATTCAAAAGCTCAATTCAAAGAAGAATACGAAGTGGCAAGTCATTATTCAAATGCTTTTTTTCGCTTTCTTCATAAAGTTCATACAAGTCCATCCTATTGGATTTATAAGTTATTAAACATAAAAAAATGATTAATTACCTTATCAAAATGTATTGATTTATTATGTATAAATTTAAAATATTTTTAGCCTTAAGTTTAGTTTTGTGTTCTTACCTTACTGTTAAAAGCCAGTTTCAATATATCTATACCAATTATGGCCGAGACTATGTGCGAGATATTGATTTTAGTCGCCATCAAGCAAAAATTAATGGCACTGCTGAATCTCCTTATCGTTACCGCATATTAACAGATACTATTATCGAGCTGTTCGTAAAAATGTGTCATATTGGAAAAACGACCTATACTACTAGAGATTATGAAAAAATGGCTTTTGGTTTCCGCATATTTTAAAATTTTACAATTTTTGTATTAACCTTTTGGTATTTCAGAACTTTTAAGATTCCCCGACCGCTTTGCTTTATCGGAGTACTAGTGTTGTCGAACAGCATGTGTTATTCATTTTTTCAATCTGATCTTTCTTATTATACATATACTGAGATAGCGCTGTTATTAACTGCAGGAATATTGATAAATAATAACAAAGATTGGATAATCATACCCCTTACCATATTGGCCACATTTAACCGCGAAGGAGCACTATTTATACCTGTTATGCTCTTTGCATCTCGATTGAGTGATGCCAATTTCCGAACATTATTTACAAAAAAGGTTGTTACGTATAAATTCATCTGGCAATCTGCTTTTTCAGTATTTGGCTTTTGCATTGTTTACTTTGGACTTCGTCATATCATTGGCCATGCCGCGTACTCGGAAAGTAGATATGGAGCGGTTTATCCAGGTTTGTATTTACTTTATTTGAATATTCTCAATCGGCAAACTTGGTCCGGACTTGGTCAAATTTTTAATTTACTCCCTCTGACTATCATATTTTATTGTAAATGGCCTGCCCTGTTACAAAAATATTTATGGTTTTTGGTTATCCCATGGATGATGGCTGGGTTTGTATTTGGCTCTGCCGATGAAACCCGTCTATTCCTAGTTCCATTATTTATTGTTTTTGTTCCCGTACTTTTAAATTTGACTTGGCATGATAACCGGTTAGAAATCACTTCAGCAAACCCGAGTTTAATGGGGACTTTGTAGATAAGAGATGGTGCTCAACATTTTTATTTACAAACCAAATCTTTTTGTACCCCTGCCTTAACCCAGTCTCCCTCTCAATTATGACGTTCACAAGTTGTTAGCGCCAACCTTTGACCAGCAAAATCAATACGCCAGATTGAAAAGCGCGGCTGTATACGCCCACTCGTTCGATCAGTGCAAGAAATAAGGCATGTATGGGAATTACAATACCGGCTGGCTGTAAAATATTCCACTACCTCTTCAAGAGAATACATGCTTTCGTGATTCGTTCGTTATCGTTCCAGCCAGCGCCCGATGTTGGCTGGGAATTTGAACACCGCCAGTTTATCCAACAATTTCTGTGGGGAGGCGTCTTCCACGTACAGGTCGAGGTGTTCCTCATAGATAAAATGATCGTCGTACGCCCGTTCCACCCAGGCGAACAGGTGATCGAAATAGCCATTGGTATTGAGGAATCCGCAGGGCTTGCGGTGCAGCCCGATCTGCGACCAGGTGAGCACCTCGAAGGTTTCGTCCATGGTGCCGTAGCCGCCCGGCAGGCAAATGAAAGCCTCTGCCAGCGTGTTCATGCGCGCCTTGCGCTCCTGGATGTTATCCACGATCTCCAGGCGGGAGAGCCCGGTGGTGTAGATCAGCTGCGGGCTTTCCAGCCCGCGCGGCACAATGCCGATCACCTCGCCGCCTTCTTCCTGAGCTCCTTCTGCCACCGCCCCCATCAGCCCGGTGCGTCCGCCGCCGTAAACCACGGTGACCTTATGTTCCGCCAGCAAGCGCCCCATTTCGCGGGCAGCATGGTAATAGGTTGGATCCAGGTTGTCAGCAGAGGCGGCAAAGACACAAATGGTTTTATATGGATAAGGCATACACTTCCCTCAAAATTAAGATCTTCCCTGTATCGTTATTGATGCAGTAGAGAATAATAACAACCGAACCGAATCACTTCATTATATCAAGTTTGAAATTTGGAAATCTGTCGTTACCATGCTTCTGCACCAAAATCGCCGGAAAATCCGTATACTGTGTATATTAGTCCCTTTTATTTCAGGAGTCCTTATGTCATCCATTCTGGAAGTGAAAGACCTGGTGAAAAAATACGGCAATTTCACCGCCGTCAAAGGCATCACCTTCGATATCAAAGAAGGCGAAATCTTCAGCCTGCTCGGACCCAACGGCGCCGGCAAAACCACCACCATTTCCTGCCTCTCCACCCTCTACACCCCCACTAGCGGCGACGCCGCCATCTGTGGGCACTCGGTGACGCGTGAACCGATGGCGGTGCGCAACCTCATTGGTGTGGTGCCGCAGGAACTTGCCCTTTACGAGGACCTCACCGCCCGCGAGAACCTCGCTTTCTGGGGGCAGATGTACGGCCTCTCCGGAAAGACACTCAACACACGCATCGATGAAGTGCTGGAACAGATTGGTCTTACCGACAAAGCCAAACAGCGCGTCAAATCCTACTCCGGCGGCATGAAGCGTCGGGTCAACATCGGCGTGGGGCTGTTGCACAAACCCCGCCTGCTCTTCATGGATGAGCCCACCGTGGGTATCGATCCGCAGTCGCGCCGCGCCATCCTGGATTCGGTCAAGGAACTCAACCGCATCGGCATGACCGTTCTCTACACCACCCATTATATGGAAGAAGCGCAGGAACTCTCAAACCGTGTGGGCATCATTGACCATGGCGAACTCATCGCCCTCGGCACCCAGGCGGAACTGACCAAACAGGTTGGCGAAACGGATACCCTCATCCTGCACGTGGGTGAAGCGGAAGATCCTCAGCCGCTGGCTGAGGGACTCAAGACTCTGCACGGAGTTGTCCGTGCTGATGTGACCGACCATGAGGTGTCCATCATCACCCCCTCAGCCGAGGAGCTGCTTGCCCCGGCAGTAACGCGCGCCAATGAGCTTGGCATCAAGATCCATTCCATTGATATCCGCGAGCCCAACCTCGAAGCCGTCTTCCTGCACCTCACCGGGCGCGCCCTGCGCGATTGAGGTTTTCCTATGCGAAAATTTATCCTCATCGCTCTAAAAGATCTCAAATTGTCTTTCCGCGATACAGTGGCGCTCGTGATGATGCTGCTTGCCCCTTTCGCGCTCACACTCGGCATGGGTGCGGTTACCGGGCGTTTCTCCGGCAGCACCTCCACCGGTCTCAGCGACATCCCGGTGATCATTGTCAACCAGGATGGCGGAGAACTGGGCAATGCCCTCACGGAATTATGGTCGTCACCTGAACTCGCTAATCTAATCGCACCCGCCGCCAGCACCGATCCGGTTGACGCCCGCGCCAAAGTGGATGCTGACGAAGCCGCCGCCATGATCCTCATCCCCTCCGGGTTCACCAATTCCATCATCCCTGCCGCTGGTATGACTGCCCCTTCCAACCCGGTGCAGGTTGAACTGTATACCAACCCCACCCGCCCCAACAGCGTGGGCGTGGTCAAGACCATCCTCGAGCAATTCCTCAGCCAGGTTGAAGTCGGGCGTATCGGTGGGCAGGTGGCAGTTACTGAGCTACTCAACAACGGCATCATCACTCCCGCGCAGGCAGCTTCCGTTGGGCAGGCGGTGGGGCAAACCCAGGCAACCACCACCGGCTCCTCTATCGCCCTCAAGCAGGTCACCGCCGGCGGCGAGGAGGTCAAATTCGACGTCCTGGCTTACCTTGCACCCGGCATGGCGCTGATGTTTCTCATGTTCACCGTCACCTATGGAGGGCGTTCCCTGCTGGTTGAAGAGGCTGCCGGCACCCTGCCGAGGCTGCTTGTTTCCCCAACCAGCGGCGCGCAGATCCTGGCGGGCAAGATCTTCGGCATCTTGCTCACTGGGGTGATGCAATTGCTCATCCTCATTGGCGGTACCACGCTGATGTTCCGCCTCAACTGGGGTAATCCCCTGCCAGTGGTATTAATGGTGCTGGCGTCCGTGCTTGGCGCAACTGGCTGGGGGGTGCTGCTCACCGCCCTTCTCAAAACCCCCGGTCAGGCCGGTGCCATCGGTTCTGCGATGATGCTCATCTTCGGCGTCCTCGGCGGCTCTTTTACCAATATACAGATGCTGCCCGAATCCATCCAGTTCATCAGCTACATCACCCCCAACCATTGGGGGCTGGAAGGATTCACCACCCTTGCCTCCGGCGGCAGCCTGCAGGGCATTCTCACTCCACTTGCCTGGCTGGCAGGCATGTTCCTGGTGCTCTTTACCATCGGTGTGTTAATCTTCAGCCGGCGCGGTCTCGGGAAGAAGTAGGAGGGTGCCATGAAAAAACTTCTTGCGATCATGCTCAAGGATACCGCTCTGCGCTTCACCAGCCCAGTCGAGTGGCTCTTCTTCCTCATCCTGCCCATCATCTTCATGCTCCTCATCAGCGGCAGCACCGGTGCGCCCGCTGACCAGCGGGTGAGGTTGTATTTTGTCGATGAAGCTAACAGCCCACTTTCAGCAGCGCTCTTTACCGAACTGGAAAAATCGACCTCAGTGCATGCCGTTGTTGAAACAAGTGCCAAAGCCCTGGAAGATTTCGACGCACGCAAGGTGGCTGCTGTACTTCTGGTGCCTGCCAATTTCACCCTCGAGACTCTTCAAGCCAACCGCGCTGAACTGGAACTGCGCCTGCTGCCCAACAACATGGACGCGGTCATCGCGCAGCAAGCCGTGCAAGCGGTGCTGGGGCGTGTTTCCAGCAGCGTGGATATTGCCAACGCCAGCCTTGCCCAGGCGGAGAAACTGACCCAATTCAAGGATTTCGCCGCCCGGCAGGAGTTCTTCAACAGCTCACTCATCGAAGCTCAAAAACTGGCGGCAGCCGCCCCCGTGCGGGCGCATGAGACGGTGGCTCTCACCCAGGATAAGATCCAGTATGACCCCAAGCTTAACGGCAGTGCCGGGCAAATGCTCACCTGGGTATTCATCCCGCTCATCGGTCTGTCGGCTATGTTTGCTTACGAACGCCAGCGCGGCACGCTGCGGCGGCTTTTAACCACTCCCACCCGCAAGTCCACCTACCTGTTCGGCACCATCCTCGGGCAGGTGCTCACTGCGCTGGTGCAGCTCACCATTCTCATTCTCTTCAGCCGCTTTGCGATGGGGGTCAATTGGGGCAACCCGCTGGCGCTGGTGCTGGTGCTGGTGGCATTCACCGTTTGCGCTTCCGCGCTGGGCACCATGGTCGGTACGATCGTCAAAAGCGAAGGCCAGGCCAACGGAATTTCCATCCTCATCGGCATGGTGATGGCAATGATGGGCGGCTGCTGGTACCCAATCGAGCTCTTCCCGCAGGCAGTACGCACCGCTGCCAAAGTGCTGCCCACCACCTGGGCGATGCAGGGCGTGCTGGATGTTGCCCTGCGCGGTCAGGCGGTTGTCGGTATCACCCTTGAAGTGTTGGTGCTGCTGGGATTTGCCCTCATTTTCTACATCGTTGGAGTGCTGCGTTTCAAATACGAATAATCCTGTCTCCCGCTGAGATGTAGAGAAAACCCATTTTGTAAATTGAACAAAACCCCTGGATTCTAGATAAAAATCCCGGGGTTAGTTTATTTTGTGATTTTCGTGTATTTCGTGGTTATGTTTCTAGGTTTTCTCTTTAGTGCTTTGCGGTCTTTGCACCCCTGAGCGGTTTTTGCGAATGGGGTCTGTCAGCCCCGCGTTTACGGTAAGTCCGCGAAAACTTCCGCCGGGGCAAATGCCACCCCCACCATGCTGGGACCCACATGCGCCCCCAACACCAGCGAGAGCAGCCCGGTCGGCAACCATTCACAGTTGAAGCGCCGGCTCACTTCTTCGATCAGCTGCTTCGCGCCTTCCGGGTTGAAGGAGTGCAGCACCTGCACACGCAGCCGGGTGCCTGGCTTTACATGTTTCGTCACATACTCCGCCAGCCCGTTGAGCGCCCTGGAGAAGGTTGGCACCTGCCCATAGTTCACATATGTACCGCGTACTTTCTCCACGCCGATCATCGGTTTGATGTGCAGCACGGAGGCGATGAGCCCTTTCATGTGGCTGATGCGCCCGCCGTGGATGAGGTACTTGAGCTCTTTGAGGGTGTAGATCACGTCCGTGGCAGCACCGATCTGCGCCAGTTTGGCCAGGATGCGCTCCTTTGACCAGCCGGCTTTGGCAGCGCGTGCAGCAGCCTCCACCTGCCAGCCTGATGGCGCGGAAAGGGTGAGCGTGTCCACCACGGTCACATGCGCCTCCGGCACCATCTGTGCCCCTGCCCTGGCAGAATTTGCCGTTCCGCTTAACCCCGATGAAATATGAATGGAGAGGATCTCTGGGTCGGTTTGCGCCAGTTCCTGGTACACCTTTGCAAAATCCCCTGCCGAGGGCTGCGATGTCACCGGCATTTCTTTAGACATCTCCAGCAGCGGGTAAAACGCTTCTGGCTGCAGGTCAATGCCTTCACGATAAGACTTGCCCTGCAGGGTCACCACCAGCGGAACAGTATGGATATTCCATTCTTTTCGCTGCGCTTCTGTTGCTTTTAAATCAGTACCGCTATCCGTTACGATCTGCACGGGAAACTCCTTAAACAATAATAGATACCCACAAGGTACGCTGAAATTTTACGCGATGCGCATCTTTTTTATATGTGCCGGAGGTGGGAATCGAACTATGTCTATGGATAGAAAAAAAAGAGATAGTCGTTTCCCTGATTTAATCGAAGCGTCCCCAATAGACGACCGTTTCAAAATGGAGTTCCACCTTATCATCTGCCTGGTACTGGTCAAAGATCTTCGATAACCCGTCAGCGCAGCTGGCATATTCAGCGCTTCCCACCTGCGGGGCAAGTGAGGAAGAAAGGAATCCATCCTGGAAGACCCGGCGCGAACAGGAGAAAGTAAACGGTATCTTATGCAGAATATATTTGCATCCTTCAAATAATTTGACTACGCGCAATGGAGGTTCAGCCGCAGTTCCCACATCAGCGAAATGTGCTTTTTGAAATGCGCGGCATGCTTGCATAAAAGGTGATGCCTCATCCCGCGTGCGGTTATCCACAATCACCACCAGCCCGCCGGGTTTAAGCACGCGCAGGAATTCAGGCCGCGCTTCCTCAATGTTGAACCAGTGCAGCGCCTGCCCCACCATCACTGCGTCCACCGAAGCATCCGGCAGCGGCAAACATTCCGCCCGCCCCTCCAGGCTGATAAAACGCTCATTCCTTGCAAAGGTTTCTTCCGCCACCATGCGCATCTCGGCGTTCGGTTCAATAGCAAATACGCGGCAGCCGAGCTCAAGCAGCACCGCGCTCAGGAACCCCGTGCCTGCCCCCACATCTGCTGCCTCAAACCCGGGTTGAACACCGCACACCGAGCGCAGGTATTCTCTCAACCCCGCGGGGTAGCGCGCCCGGTTGTTGTAAAGGGCTGCCCGCGTGCTGAAGCGCCCAAGCGGGTCCAGGGATTGAAAGTCATTTGGGTTTTCTGAATCGGATTGATTATCCATTGGTCACCATTCCATTATCGCACGGATACAAAAAACCCTTAACACAAAGGCACAAAGAACAAAGGGAAATTCCATTATCCTGTCATTGCGAGCCCCACAAAGTGGGGCGTGGCAATCTCAACCACTCTCGAAGTGACTCTTCGAGACAGCGATCTCATAATCTACATTGGGTTCAGTCTATATCTTCCACCTCCTCCGGTATAATCAATCCGTCATGGAAGCCACACAAAAACGCACCAATCCATTTTCCTTTCTCACCCCCATCCTGATTGTCTTTCTCATTGCCATGATCCTGGCCAACCTGGGCGGAGGCATGTATGGACCAATCGAGAGCCTTTACCTCGAACGCCTCGGTGCCAACGTCACCCAGATCGGGCTCTTCTACACCCTGGCCCAGATCATGCCGCTCCTGCTGCAAATCCTCGGCGGATGGATCAGCGATTCGCTGGGTCGTCTCAAAGCCATTGCCATCGGCTCCGTATTCGGCACCATCGGGCAGGTCATCCTCTATCTCAGCCAGTCATGGGGGGTGGTGCTGCTCTCGCGCGTGGTGATGACCGGCGCTACTTCGCTTGTCGGTCCTTCTTTTGACGCTTTCATCGCCGAGCAATCCGAGGAGCATAACCGCGCCCGTGTTTACGGCGTGGTGCAAACACTCTACGGCCTGGTTTCGGTGGTCGGTCCACCCATTGGCGGCTGGATCGTCAAGATCGCCAGTTTCAAGACGCTGCTGCTCATTTCAGCCATTCTCTACGCGCTGGCCATGGTCATCCGCATTGCAATGGCGCGGCGTGTATCAAAGCCTAACCCGCAAAGCCCGCACCATGTGCCGCTCACCTGGGCTGGGCTGAAAACCAATGTGGTCAGCATGTTCGGCTTGCTCTTCGCCGGTGGTGTGATCACCTGGATCCTCATCACCGACGGCGTGCGCGACATCTCCTTCGCCATCTCCTTCAACTTCATGAGCCTGTTCATGGAACAGATCGGGCAAATGACCGTGCAGACCATCGGCATCATGAGCGGCGTCTTTGGTCTCTTCACCATGCTCTTTATGATCCCCGGCGGCTGGCTTTCGGATAAAGCCGGTGAGCGCGTGGGCATCTCCATCGGATTCTTCCTGCATTTCATCGCCATTGGCATGATCGCCGTGCTGCCGCCTGCCAGCCCTGCCTGGCAATACGGCATCGGATGGGCGCTGGGAGGGGTTGGCGTAGGGTTGGTAGCCCCCGCGTACCAGAGCCTCATCAGCAAGTGCGTGCCCCAGCACCTGCGCGGCATGGCGTTCGGCTTGTTCAGCACAAGTTTGGGGTTGGTTTCGCTGCCGGCACCCTACATCGGCGGGCTGCTCTGGAAGAACGTTTCACCTCAGTTCCCCTTTGCCATTACTGCCATCGTCAGCCTGCTCGCCATCCTGCCGGCGTGGTTCAAGTTCAAATTGCCAAAAACAGAAAAGCCACGATAACCACGGAATACACCGAAATAAAACCCATTCGATACAGTGGTGATTCAACCTATTGTAGGAGAGGTTCATGAACCTCCCCTACGGAATTCTCACCATCTTCCAAAAGCTCCGGGTGGGCTGCCATCCATTCGGCGGCTTCGATCTCCTTGGCTTTGGCCTCCTCAGGGGAGCGGAAGTTGTCGTAAAACCGGCGCAGCTCCGGCCATTCCAGTTCCAGCTCCTCAAGGGCGCGGCGGAGCATGGCGCCGGGGTCCATGTCGAGGGCGGGCAGGCGGGAGTGGGTGCGCACCATACGGTTGATGGAGCCGGTGGCATTGGAAAGGGTGTTGAGCACTGACTTGGCTTCGTCGAGGTCTTCCACCTCAGCGCCGAGCTCGGCCACCTTGCGCGAAAAGACGCGCATCATGCCGATCTCATCTTCCAGCGAGCGGGTGGTGGTCTCTTCCAGCCCGTCGAGCTGGGATTGCGGCAGGCGGCGGGCATAGAAGCCGTGGGTGAGGGCGTTCTGGTTGCCCAGGGGAGCACCTCGCTTTTTCTTAGGTTGCGGTTCAACAGGGGCAATTGCAATGGGTTGAAATGCAGGTTTCTTTCGCGCATTCTGATTGCCGCGCGGTGCGCCCCGACCTCGCCTGGGTTGAGAAGTTGCATTTTCGGACATGTTTTCACCTTGTGTGATTTGAAATAATTTGATTTGATCCTAGTTTCAAAAAGATTCAATTCAAATAAATCAATTGGAATATAGAACTTATTTTCTATTAATTGTCTCACAAAAGGAGTGAAATCGTATCCCCCCAATTTGGCAATCTTTGGCAATCAAAGTTGCCAATTTGGCAACTTTTTGGAGTTTTTGGCAATTCGGACGATTTTGGTTGGATTATTTGCAAGAAAAACCAAGATATAAAATAAAAAAATACACGATAAATACGGAATTTTAAAATGCGAGAAGTTGCAAAGAGAAGCAACCTCGTTATTTGGTTAAATCGTGTATGCTGATCTTGTCGTTTTCTATGAATTGACGTGTCATTTCTTGCGCGTTAATGATCGGTAAAATCGGGAATGGATAACCGGTTCTTCTAAATACATCACCTGCATATTCTCTTGCATAAGGCCAGAGTATTGACAGAGAATATAGTTTTGCCGATTCAATCATTTCGAGTTTTTCCCATTCACCGTCTAGAGTGAATAAGCCAGCAAGTAAAAAAGATAACGTATGCTTTATTTTTTCACCATTTGAATCAGATGTAAATTCAGCGTCGATTTTTAATTTTGGAATGAATCGATCTTCATGAATATCAATTTCAATCCCAATATCTAGTTTTGCTGTGTCCGTATGTTCCTGGTTGAGTTGTTGGCAATAATTACTCGAAACAAGGTTCACAACCTCACACTTAAAGCTTTTCTCTTTCGTATCTATATTTGGCATTCATTCCTCTTAACGACGCGTAGGTTTGAAAAGTCTTACGATACACAAGTTTCTTTTTCGCGATTTATCGAATATTCGGTGTGTATATCCCAATCTCTGATAGCAAAACCAGGCAAAACTCCATTACCAAAATTGTTCCGATCCACTTTTGCATTTTCCTTTACCCGTTCTTGAAATTTAATGGGTTCGACCTGGAACTCTTCTAGAATTCTAGCAACTTCATTAGGTTCGATTTGGATCATCAACTTGGCATCCAAAGCCTCTGAAATCTTTTGTATAGTTTCAATCGAGCAATTTACAGCTCCTGATTCGATTCTGGATACTACAGCTTGAGTGGATCCAATTCGAAGAGCCAATTCTTTCTGAGTCACTCCGCGCTTCACTCTGAGTTTAATCACCGCTTTGGCTACCTGGTAATGGGGATCGATTTTTTGGTATTCAGTTTTTACTGCTGGGTCCTCCAGCTGTTTTTTGAGAAAATCATTAAAGTTTTTCATTTTTGCCTTCTAGCTTGTAAACTAATAGTTATTGTTTTTGGTATTCGGCATATCTCTTTTTTGCAAGTTCAATATACTTTACCGGAGTTTTTTGAGTATCCTTAAGAAATGCAACCAATAAAATGAACTTACGACCTTGCCGGCAATAAAGAATTCTGTGTCTGTTTTTTCGTAACTCCCTATATGATCCTTCGATCAATTTATCCATTTTTGATTGTTGGATATCCGGTCCAAGTTCCTGCAGCATATCAATCAGATGTAATAATTGAGCCTGCTCATTTGCAGGTAGGTTCGCTAGGTATCCGGGTACTGTTCCATTTTCAATTTCTTCAGGATAGAACTCAACAGTCCATTGAGACATCATTGTCCTTGTTGATGATCAAAATATATCATAAAAGATATATTTGTCAATAGGGAAAAAGTTATTGGTTAATTTTACATCAAAAGCCTCAAGGTAAAAACATGCTACTAATAATTTCCATATCTCATTCCCTCACTAACATCCCCACTCCGTCACGCATCCAAAGACCTTCTTGCAATGGCAGGCGGGCGACCAGCCGTTTGCTAATATAAAATACTATTCCATTGGCCACTTTGGAATTGTTTCGTCAATCTCTTTCATCAGTCGTATGGTCTCTTTGATAGCGACGACGACGCGCTGGTAGTGGGTGATGTCTTCCCCGCTGAGGACGCGCCCCTTGCGGTCTTTGAGCCACTTGTCGCACACCTGGTAACCGCCGATCTTGAACTGCCAGACCTCCTGCGGGACGCCGCCGAAGTATTGGGTGGGGTTGATGTGCACTTTACCGTCCGCATAGATCACCTTTTCGACCTTGTTCTCGCCAGCAATCGGGTAAGTGGTGATGAAATCATCGACTTTGGGGGTGCGCAGGAGGTGCAGGTCAACTAGTTCCTTGCCCAATTTCACCAGTTTGCCGAAGAGTTTTTTATCGCTGGTGAGGGGCAGGCGCGGGAAGTCGATCTTGAGGAACTCGGCGTAACGCGTGCGATAAGTGGGGCTGTGGAACACGGCGTAGGCGTAATAGAAAACGTCTTCGGGACCGAAGGTGGTTTTGAGGTCTCCCTGCCCGTCGGGGATGAATTGGAGGGCTAGTTTTGCGCTGAACTCCTTGAGGAACGCGGGGGAGAGATTAGGCTCGCGGGTGGTTTCGGCTTGTTCAAATAGTGTACCCTTCGTTTCTTCTGGGTTGTTATAAAGGTAAAGAGGAAAAACAAACCCATTATTCGATGTTAGGGGGGACATAACAATTGCTTCGCTTATGGTATTTGACACTTGTATATGTCCAAACTTTTCACCTTTGGTTAAACGAGAAGTCAACAATGCCAAGTTTGGGTTTTTCAACAAATGCTTCATGATTTCATTACGTGGTCTACAAATAAAACCACGAGTTTTTCCGCTGTAGAAAGTGAATCGAATATCAAATGGTCGATAGAGAACTGGATAGATATAATCACTAATGGGGTTATTGTTTTTAATATCTTGTTGGGCTAGCGCAACTTTCCATTCATTAGTGTCAGAACCTAATCTATACTTTGACCTTGCCTTTTCTGTATCCAAGGTAGAGAATTCCAAGGTAGTTTTAATTATTTCTTTTTCATTCCAATGAATTGTTAATTTGTCTCGCGCAGTAACAATTCCGTTTGAATGGTTAATAAAAACATCTGGAATACTCCACCAATGTTGATATTCTTGCAGAGTATTTAGGTTCTGGTAAAAAAAGAAATAATTAGGTTGTTCAACGCTAAGTGCTTTCCAGTTTATGTTTCTGAAGTTAAATCCTCTTAGAAATGCGTATTTGTCTTCACGTAGTCCGTATTTATCAGCATGCTTAACCATTGGGCTGGCAGTTCTTTGGTTAATGGGATACTTTATTCCAATAAAAATGGCGACGCCTTGTTGGATATCAAAGACATTCTCATCTTTGCCTCCATCGGGGGCTTTTTCCTTTTTCTTGCTGTTGCCGTGAAGGTCAAGCAGGTAAATCTCGTCAAAGGTTTTCATCAGGTGCTGGCGCATTCCTTTGAAAGTCGGGTTATCCAAATAACCGTGATTGGTGATAAATGCCAGAATACCCTGCCCGGTTTTGTTGATGCGGTATTCGCCGTAACGGATGAACTTGACATAATCATCCTGTAACCACTTGGGATTGCGTTCCCCCAGGGGAGCACCATCGACAAAATAGTACTCGCGCAGTAATTTACCGATGAAATTTGGTTTGCCATCGGCTCCAACGCTGGCATTGGCGGAATGACCGGAATAAGGCGGGTTACCGAGCACAACCATAATATCTTCAGCTTTTTTCACCCGCGCAGCTTCGCTCGCTTCCTCAGCGATAAACAAACCCATCCCTGCCAACTGCTCGGCGCGGGTGACGCCTTCCTCCAATGTGTTGGTGAGGTACACGTTCAGGCGTTCGTCGCGCCCCTCCAGCGGGGAACCCAATTCCTTGAGGAGCAGCCCCAGTTTGAGGTGGCTGACCACATAAGGAGCAATGAGCAGCTCAAAGCCGAAGACGCGCTTGAGCAGCGTTTTACTTTTCTGTGCCCACTGACCCGCCTGCCCGCGCGTATTCACCACTTCGTTATGGATCTGCTGGATAACATAGTATAAGAACGTGCCGGTACCGGCGGCGGGGTCAAGCACCTTGACGCTATCATCCGCCAACCCCCAGGGTTTGTTGAAACGCGTCTTGAGCACATCGTCCACGGCGCGCACGATGAACTGGACAACCGGCTCGGGGGTGTAATACACGCCGCGGCTCTCGCGCATCTTGGGGTCGTAGGCTGCCAAAAAAGTTTCGTAAAAATGCACCACCGGGTCCTCGGTGCGGGTGCGCTTGCCAAAATCCGCCAGGATTTCATTCATGTGGGAGCGGTTGAGCAGGGAGACGATATCCTGCAGGTAGGGGCGGATGATATCAATTTCGTCCAGTTCCTCGCTGACATCCGAGAAGAGGCGGCGCAGGAATTTGTTGCCGAAAAGGAACTGGTAAGCACCCATGAGGCTGAATGTCTGCCCTTCGGGGGCGGAAAGCTTGGCGGCAAAGAGACCGTAGGTCATCGCCTGTGCGTAAAGATCAGCGAACTCCTCCTGTTTGAGGGCAGGCAGAAGAAGTTCCTTGAAAGCGGTGTATTGTTTTTCGAGGGATTTTTGAATGTCAGGGTCGCCGGATTGCAGGGCGCTGATGATCTGCTCACGGATGAAGTGAGTGACCGCGGCAAGGCGCTGCGCCAGTTCTTTGGGGGTGTTGACAGTGGGGGTTTCGGTGGCGAAGAAATCACCGAACAACAGGGCGATGTTGGACTCTGCTTGTGGGATGATAACGAGGCGGTTATTTTTGCCGATGGATGCTAACCGTACGGTGCGTTTGAAAACGCCGTTGACATACCAGCGGAATTCGAGGTAGTCGGTGAGGAGAACGTTGTTGAGCGCTTTGAGGTAGCGTTTCACCTGGTCGGAGTTCTCGATCTTGTCGAGGTCAGCGCCGATATCCTTGGTTTCAATATAGCCGAGGGGGACTTTGCCTTTTTCGACGATGAAATCCGGCGCACCGCAGGCGATGTGCTTGGGGTCGTTGGAAGCATCGATGCCCTTGCCGAAGGACTCGATGAGGTTTTCGAGGGAGCCGCGGTAGGTATACTCGGTGGCGTTACCGCG
The DNA here is from genome assembly GCA_964428125.1 of uncultured Anaerolinea sp. Classification (GTDB taxonomy): domain Bacteria; phylum Chloroflexota; class Anaerolineae; order Anaerolineales; family Anaerolineaceae; genus UBA6107. The sequence goes on along the minus strand of CAYRXB010000003.1, from coordinate 24,680 downwards.
CCGCAGGTCTTCCTCGACCTTTTTGATGTAGGTTTCAAACGCAGTTGGCATAATCAATCCCCTTGATGAATGCAGACTGGTTAATTGTATAACAAAATGAAAGAGAAACGAGAGAAAAGAGGGAATCCAAGAAACAATTCCCAATTGTGGTAAAAATAAGGACATCAATTCCACCCCGGGAGCTCTCCGCCCATGTCCGATTGGGAATCAAAATACAACACAGAAGATTACCTGTTCGGCAAGAACCCCAACCGTTTCCTGGCGGAGAACCTGGCTCTCCTGCCAAAAGGCAAGGCGCTCTGCCTCGGAGAAGGCGAAGGGCGCAACGCGGTTTTTCTCGCCCGGCACGGCTGGCAGGTCACTGCGGTGGACCTTGCGCCGAGTGCCATCACAAAAACCCGCAAACTTGCCCGCGAAAATGGCGTGAGTGTTGCAGCCATCCACGCTGACCTCAATGATTACGTCATCACCTCCGACACCTGGGATCTCATTCTCTGCTTTTTCGTTCATCTGCCCGCGCCAGAACGGGCTGCCCTGCACCGCAAAGTGGTTGCAGGGCTCAAACCCGGCGGCGCTTACCTGCTGGAGGGTTTTGCCCCGGGGCAGCTGCGTTACGCCGATCGCGGTCCCAAGAATCACGACCAGCTCTATTCCCTGGCAGTGATCCAACAGGAACTTGCCGGCCTGGAATTCCGCATAGCAGTTGAAACTGACCGCCTGCTGGATGACGCCGAACCTGAACTGGGGATGTGCGCCGTCACGCAGGTGCTGGCAGTAAAACCGTTATAATTGTCCCATCCCGCAACCGAGAGGTGAGCAATGCCCGGATTCACCCCCGCCCGCCGCTGGCAGGCAGCCTACCGCCCTTTCCGCCACAGCAGTTTCGGCGAACAGCTCGAAACCGCGCTCGAACGCACCGTCAAAGGCGCGCTCTTTGGCTGCCGCATGTGCGGCAACTGCCTGCTGCAGGAAACCGCCTTCATCTGCCCGATGGAATGCCCAAAAGGGCTGCGCAATGGACCCTGCGGCGGCTCCACCCCGGAGCATTGCTACGTCGATCCGCAGCGCCCGTGCATCTGGTACAAGATCTACGAGCGCGCCGAAAAGATGGGCAGGCTCGACCGCCTGATGGAAGTGCTGCCCCCGCTCGACTGGCAAAAGACCGGTACCAGCGCGTTCCACGATCTGATGGAACATGTGAAGCAAGCCGGCGGCGCAAAAACTGTTTTTCGCGCCCTCACCTCCCCGCCTGCTGAACGGAAACAGAAATGGGAAAACCTCTTCTTTCGTTTGCGCCAGCCCGATTGGTGGCAGGGAGATGCCCTGCCCCACCCTGCCCCGCCCCACGAGCCCGTCAGCCGGCTGGAGAAGGCGCTCACAGCTGGTGAATTCGTCCTCACCGCTGAGGCTGCCCCTCCCATTGCCGCCGACCCGCAGGAGGTTGTAAAGAAGGTAACCCTGCTCGCGCCATACGTACACGCGGTCAACTTCACCGACAACCCCTCCGCCACCCCGCGCATGAGCCCGGTTGCCTGTTCCAAAATTGCCCTCGAGCACGGCGTTGAACCCGTGATGCAGGTGGCTGCCCGCGACCGCACGCGCATGGGCTTCCAGGGAGAGATCCTCGGCGCCGCCGCCCTCGGTATCCGCAACTTCTTATTCATTACTGGCGATCATCCCCGCCTGGGTCCTCCCCCCAACGGGCGCATGGATATCTGGGATTTCGACGCCATCCAGGCTGTATGGATGGCGCGGCGCATGCGCGACGAAGGGCACTTCCTCGATTGCCGCGAGATCAAATGCGTACCGCAGCTCTTCATCGGCGCTGCCGGCTCCCCTAATTCCTCCATGCCTTCCATCCAGGCGATGCGCGAGGAGAAGAAAGCCAACGCCGGCGTGCAGTTCATGCAGACCAATTTGATCTATGACCTCGACCGTTTTGAAGCCTATCTTGAAGCGCTGGAGAAGCGCGGTGTGCTGGAGAGGATATTCCTGCTTGCCGGCATTGCCCCCATCCGCAGCGTCAAAGGGGCGCTTGCCATGCGCCAGATCCCGGGCGTGAAGATCCCCGATGCGGTCATCAAACGCATGGAATCCTCCGCCGACCCGCGCGAGGAGTCGGTGCAAATGACGTTGGAAAATATCGAACGAATCCGGAAGATGCCTGGCGTGCGCGGGCTGCATTTCACTGCGTTGGGCTTTGAGAGCATTATCCCCCGCCTCATCACCGAAAGCGGGGTAAAACCACTTAACCGCTAATGACGCGAATTGCCGCAAATAAAAAACAAAATCATTTACTCTTAAGTTTCTGGTTTTTAGCAAAATTAGCGTTATTAGCGGATATTGCTTTTATATAATTATTACTTTCTTAGCCGAGTGTTTAACGGTTAAGTTGTTTACCCAAATAACTTCTGTAAATGCTTCTCGGTCAGGGAGGTCAGGTCCTTGAGCACAAGGTTGGCGGCTTTCAACTTCTCCGCCGGGTTGGTGGTTTGCACCGCCACGCACTTCATCCCCCCGCGCCGCGCCGCTTCCACCCCGGCCACTGCGTCCTCGATCACCAGGCATTTCGCCGGGTCAACCTTCAACTGGCTGGCAGCCAGCAGAAAAACTGCCGGGTCGGGTTTTCCCTTCAGAGCAGCACCGGCCGCTTCCACCTGGAAGAAATCGCGCACACCCAGCTCATCCAGCAGCGCATCGATGTTCGCCTGCGGTGCTGAGGAAGCCACCGCCTGCTTGACGCCCATCTCCTGGAACCTGGTGAGCCAGTGCTTTACCCCGGGCAGCAGCCTGGCGTGACCCCTGATGCCTTCGCGGAAGAGTTCCTCCTTGCGATCGCTGACCTTCTGAATGAACCTTTCTCCAAGATCGCGCTCAAAGATGGTCGTCAGGATCAGGCGGTTGTTCATGCCAAAGGTGCGGCGGAACATCTCGATGTCAAATGGCTGCGAAAGTTCATCGAAGGTCAACTGCCACGAGCGGTAGTGGGCATCAAAGGTATCGACGAGTACCCCGTCCATGTCCCACAATACCGCGAGTAAGTTTTTTAGTGTTTTCATAACGGAGGGAATGGTACCACGAACAAGGGTGGTTTAATCCATTAATTTCCAGTTTTTTTATTAACCCGCCTTTCCAGTTTGTTAATCGCTCTTTACTGATTATTTATATCTAATTGCTCATTTTTTTGTATAATTAATTGTCGGCATTGTCGAAAAATTTATTATTATCTGGAGGAGAAATTATGGGTATAGGCGGGCAATATATTCACTTGGCAAGTGTTTCCAGAAAAGGACCATCCCCATGCATCAGGCTGGCCATCATAGCAGCGATAGTGTTCGGTCTTGCAGCAACACCAGCCAGACAGGCATCTGCTAAACCAGCAGCCGCTCCTACCCCCAGTGTGAGCGTCAGTGTACCTTCTGCACCGTTCATTGGGGAAACACTTGCCATCAGTGCCACATTCTCAAATACCGTGGATACCGGTTATGGTCCATACATGGATCTCTTCCTGCCCCTCAGCGGCAGTGATGGCACCACGGACGGTGCCAATGACGGTATTTCCTTCATCAGCGCCAATTACCTGGGTGCTCCTGTTACCACCAATGTCCTCAACTGCCCTGCCGGCAGCAGTGTCACTCACCCGCTCACCGGGCTTTCCGTTGCCTGCCCGGCGCAGCCAGCCGGGTTGTTCAGCCCATTCGTGTGGCAGATGGTGGTGATCACCATGCCGTTTGGCTCTTTTGTGCCCGGTCAGCCGGATGCCACTGTTACTATCAGCGCTCAACTGAGCAACCTGGCTGACCTGAATGTTGGCCTTCCTATCCAGGTGCGCAGCGGTTTCATGTTCGGTGCGGATCCCCTTGACAACCCCCTGTCTGACCCCGTCGTCCAATCCTCCATTGCCACAGTAACCCCCATTCCCTCCCCCAACCTGATCACCCTGGTGAAGACTTACAACGGTCCGGAAGATGAGACTGCCACCGGTCCCAATTACCCGCGTGAATATACCATCACTGCCACCATTGCCCCCGGGCAGACAGTGACCAACCTGACACTGACCGATGTGCTGCCGAACAACATGCAGTTCCTGACCATGGTGAATCCCTCCAACGCCGCCTGCTCCATTCTGCCAAGCACCAGCACCCCCGGCGGAACGATCACCTGCAACCGCGGTACAGTCACCGGATCCACCAGCATCACTTTCCGCTATTTCATCCCATTGAACGATAGTTCCTCATCGCCTGTGATCAATGCCGTCAGCGGCGACGATGTGCTTTCACAGAACACAGCCCGCGCCAGTGGCAGCTGGCAGCCGCTCGACACCCGCGACACGCTTACCCCGGTTAATGTTGACCCCGCCGGGTTCGAACACATCCTCACTGACAAATCCATCGCCATTCAAAAAGGGGTTGCCAACGTCACCGACAGCACCAATTCACCTCTCGATATATTGCGGTATACCTTGAACTTCCAGGTGTCCGATTATTTTGCATTCCAAAATATCTCCATCACAGATGTTATTTCGGACGGGCAGCATTTCTATAATGCCCCTGGTTATGCACCGACAATGTCGATCAACGGCAACCAATATTCACTTGGATCAGCAGCTCTGGATGCAGACTATGTGGATGTCTCGTGTAATTACACTGGCGGTCCCGGTTCAGAATGTGACACAGACAACCCCGCTGCAAATGACGGCACCACCAGCATCCTCTTTGAGATCTCGCCCGAGATCATCCGGCGTGGACAGGACGGGCGCATGGTTGGCGGCTGCGTGCCCAATAACGGCGTCGGCTCAGGGAACTTCCCCAGCTGCAGCCTGTACAATGACGGCGCTACCACCGGTACAATCACCTTTTACACCCAGATCCTCGAGAATTTTACTGATACTTATCCCTCGGGCGACTCATCCGTCGACCAAGGTGACACGTTAGGCAACAGCGTCAGCATCATTGGAGACCTGCTTGCGGTGACCGATGCCTCAACCCCGACAGGCGAAAACGAAGCGGACGGCAGCGGTGCCAGCGTGAGCATCCCATATGGCGAGATTTCCAAGTCGATTTACGCTATTAATGGAAGCACATCCTTCAGCTCCCCAGTCAGTGTGTCTCCCGGGGATGCCATAACCTACAGGGTAACTTATACCCTGCCGACCAGCGACTTTGAAGCCCTGGCGCTCACAGATTACCTGCCATTGCCGGTTTTTGACTCGACTACCGTGACAACGTTTAATCCCAGTGTCTGCGGGGTTCCTGCCAGCGGCACATCCTGTTATGGTCCAACGGATTCTTACCATGCATTGCCCAACACTCCGACTCCGGTGGTCCCAACCTTGACCACCAGTGGTGCCACGAACAGCATCACCTGGACGTACGGGAATTATGACGCCAACAACAACCAGCCCAGCAAGATCGACCTGCTCTTCACGGTCACGGTCAATAACCTGCCATTCGCGGACGGGCTTTTCCTGACCAACCAGGCGCATGTGCAGGAGAACTCGACCAACGCCGGAGATCATAAAGCCGATGGCATCGTGCAAATCCTGCTGCAGGAACCGGTTGTGAATATCAAAAAAGGTGTTGTTTGGACTGATAAAGCTGGTGTTTCTTACTCTCCAGCAACTCCGGGACCAGTTTCGTTCACCAATAGCGGATGCCCGGCATTCAGCGGTACCGTCAATTCCACCAACCTGGCTGCGACCCCGATCAACAGCGACCTGGCGGGTGTGGATTATGATGACACTGTCAAAATGGCGATCGTGCTCGAGAACACCGGGCGCAACGCGGCGTATGACCTGCTGGTAAGAGACGCAATCCCCGCGGGATTAACCTTCGTGCCCGGCAGTGTGTGTGTGACTGACGGCGCAGGCAACGCGCTGGCATTTACCGGTGCCGCCAACAGCCTGGTCAGCAGCGGCATCACCCTCACCAGCCTGGCGCGCGGGAAATTATCGGATGGTACGATTGTAGCGACCGGAACAAATATCGCCATCGTCACTTACAACGTAACTGTAGACGCGAATGCCGTAGCATCACAGGCTTACACAAATACCGCCACTCTCGCCAGCTATGCCGGTCAGCCGGGCGGACCGAATCACATCCCGGGCGGGCGCACCGATACCGCCACGGTGACCCCCGCACCCCCTGCCATTGCAAAAACCTTTATCAGCTCCGAGATCAATGACGCCTACAATTCCAACACGCAGGTGGTGATCGGCGAATATGCCTCTTACCAGGTAGTTGTCACTGTACCTGAAGGCGTTACACAAAACGCACAGATCGTCGACACCCTGGACACAGGGCTCGCCTATGTTGATCTGACCTCTGCAACCCTTTCGACAGGGCTTTCCATCTCCGGATCCACTACACCTGTGATCACCAATAACGGGCAAACCGTGACATTCAGCCTGGGCACAGTCACCAACACGAATACAGATGATGCTGTAGCTGAAACCATCACCCTGGTGTACCGTGTCGTTACATTAAACGTAATAGGCAACCAGTCAGGAACATTGTTGAATAATGCTGCTGCTCTATCATGGACAGGCGGCAGCACCTCTGCTTCGGCAGCCAACGTAACCGTGATAGAACCAACGGTTAATACTAGCAAATCCGTCTCCGGCAGCCCCTTTGATGCGGGCAACACTGCCACATTTACGATCACACTGACTAATCCGGCAGCTAATTCCACCAGCGCCCATGATGTAACCTGGAGCGATACCATCCCAGCCGGGCTGACCTATGTTGCCGGCTCGCTGGCATTAGGAACCTGCACCGCAGCCACTGCGCCAAGCATCACCTTTTCATCTCCCGCTTCACTATCTGGCAGTGGCGGTCTCTTCCAGCCTGGTCAATCCTGCCAGATCACCTTCCAGGCAACCATTAATTACACCAGCGCCCCAGGACAAACCATCACCAATATCGCTGAAACGCGGTGGACGAGTATGGCTGGGACAATTTCAGGTCGCTCTGCTTACAATGTGAACGCAAATGAACGTGATGGTACCGGCGGTCTTTTGGGAGGAGGTCAACTGAACGACTACCGCACCCAGGGTTCGGTAAATGTTGTAATAAGTTCAGTAGTACTTCAAAAATATATCGTGGCTACTTCGGAAGCACACACCACGCTGGTGGCAGGCACCGAGCAGGTGACCATTGGTGAGATCGTGCGATACCGCCTGCGCGTGCAGCTGCCCGAAGGCACCAGCACCAACTTCCAGGTTCAGGACCGCCTGCCCACCGGGATGATCTTCCTCAACGACGGCACCGCCAAGGCCGCTTTTGTGTCCAATGGAACTGGGATTTCTTCATCAGCCGTCGGCACGTTGCCTGTCCCGGCAATTTCTGATACCGATTGTTACCTTTCCGGGAATGCGGTGGACGCCACCACCCCTGCCATACCGGCTGCTTGCGCGCCTCTGGCCGACTATAACATTGGCAGCTCAAACTCAACCTCTGCCAATGCCGACAGCTATTCAACAGGAACCGATCCGTACTTCAAACTGGGCACGCTCGTCAACAACGACAGTGATAGTGATGCTGAATTCGTCATCGTGGAATTCAACGCCCTGGTGGATAACACCAGCACCGGCAGCAATGATGCTGGTGACCTTCTGGCTAATGACTTCCGCGTATTCATTAATGGCAGTCAAAATAACGGCACTGCTGCCGTGGTGAATGTGCGCGTTGCAGAACCTGTGCTGACCATTAATAAATCGATCACCGGCACCACCCCGGTTGATGCTGGTGATCCAGTTAACTATCGGCTGGTAATCACCAACAGCAACAGCGGAACGCCTGCCACCGCCTTTGACATTGTGATGACCGATACCATCAACAGCAACCTGACCATCAACAGCGCCAGCATTTTTGCCACCACCCAAGGTGCTACCTGCCAGGGGGGAACGGCGTACTCCCAATCGATCACAACCGTAGGTCAGTTGATCACGGTCAACGCAACCTGCCTGGACGTCAATCAGACCATCACAATAGACATCTCCGCCACAGTCAACGCCGATGCTCCTTCCAGTCTGACCATCCCCAACACCGGGCGCATCACCTGGACGAGCCTGCCGGGCAGCAATGGCACCACCAGCAACCCCACAGGCTCTGCCAACACCGGCACCCCGGGCAGCGATACCGGTGAACGCACCGGCGACACCAGCGGCGGTACCCGCAGCTGGAATGATTATGCCGCCCAGAGCTTGGTCTCATTCTCGCTTGCCAATCCGGTAAGTGTGGTGAAAAATGCACCCACCCCCCTCACCTACACCATCGGGCAGACCATCACTTACCCGATCGTCGTTACCCTGCACGAAGGCATCACCCAGAGCCTGCGGGTCACTGATACCCTGCCGCAGGGGCTGGCATACCTCTCTTACATAGTCGATACCACCGGCTTTACCGGAACGGTCACCACAAGTCCAACAGTAGGGACAGTCGGTGACCCGGTGACCGGTTCTTCCACCACCACATTCACATTTGGCAACCCGACCGTTACTGCAACGGCAGCATCAGGAACAAGCGCATTTACCATCAATGTGACCGCCCGAGTGCTGGATATCTCCCAGAATCAGATCGGCAATACTAAAACCAACAGTGCAACAGCGATCTATGTTGATCCCGATACCAGTTCGGATGTGACGATGAATGGCGGTACTCAGACCATCACCATCACCGAGCCGCGCATCGCCACCACCAAAGACGTTTCACCCCTGACCGGGGTGGACGCGGGTGATATCGTCACCTACACTGTGCGCTTCACCAATACCGGCACCAGTACCGCCTATGAAGTAACAGCCCTGGATGTTCTCACGCAGGGAGTTACCTACAACAACGGCAGCATTGCCTGCGTGGATAATACCAGTGCGGTCGTGCCAGTTACCCTGACAAATAATAACTCCACCCTTGGGTTCGACGGCTCTCCCGCCGGCGCATGGGATATCCCGGTGAACGGGTATATCCAGTGCACCTACACAGTGACGGCAGGCAGCGGCATCTACCTCGATGGAACACATACTAATACCATCGACGCCGATTGGACCGGGTTGGACGGCAGCGATCCATTTGAACGCACCTACACCGATGTGGTCAGCCGTACCGTGGATGGCACACAGGATACGGATGATGCCGTCTTCTCCTCCCCATCTGTGACCATACAGAAATCCGTCGATCCTGCTTCTGCGACCATTGGTGAGAACCTCACCTTCACGCTCACCATCAACGGCGCAAATGGTCTCCTGCGCAGCCTGGTGCTCACTGACCGGCTGCCTGCAGGACTGATCTTTAACAATGACACCGTCGTCACCGGGCTCTCCGGTTTGCTTGCCCCCACGGTGAGCAGCCCCAATGATGGCAGCGCACTTGTGACCATCACCTGGCCAGCCGCGGACGTGACCAAAACCACTGACAGCGCCACCCTGGTGTTCACCGCGCGTGTGGCCGATGTTGCCGGCAACCACTGGGCAACCCCCCCAATGACTGTGACCAATACCTTCCTGCTGGACCACCAGACGGCGCAGGGCGCAGCGGCTGCACAACTCTCAGCCACCGCTGCTCCGGCGATCGTGGAACCGCGCATCCAGACGACAAAAACCGTCTCACCGACCTCCGGCGTGCAGGCGGGGGATACCCTTACCTATACCGTGGTCTTTGCCAACACGGGCACCAGCACCGCTTATGATGTAACCGCGCATGATGTACTCGCCCAGGGTGTGAGTTATGTCCCCGCAAGCGCATCCTGCCTGCCCGCTACCGTCGCGGTTACGGATTACGGCAGCTCATTAGACCTTTCCGGCGCAAGCGGTTCTCCCTGGGACATTGCCGCCGGCAGTTCCATCACCTGCACCTACGACGTGACCGCGGATGCCGACCTGTACCTGGATGGCGTTCACACGAACACCATAGATGCAGATTGGACCAGCCTGGCCGGTTCTTCAGCCAATGAACGTGTTTATAACGATACCGTTTCACGTGTGGTTGATGGCACACAGGACACGGATGACGCCAGTTTCACCGCCACCGGCATCAACTTCAGCAAATCGGTCGATAAGTCAAGCGCCACCATTGGTGAGGTGGTCACTTACACTCTCACCATCACCGGACCCAACGGACTGCTGCGCGACCTGAGTATCACCGATAACTTGGATGCAGGATGGATCTTCAACAACGATACCGTATTCACCGGATTGAGTGTAAGTCCCGTCCCGACGTACGGAACGAACGACGGCAGCGCACCTGTCACCGTCACCTGGAATTTTGGCGACGTGGAAAAATCAACCGAACCCGCCACCCTGGATTACTCAGTCACGGTCGCGAATGAAACCACCACAACGACGGGGGATACGCTGGGCAACTCCGCCAGCCTCACTTACCACCGCGCGGATGGAAGCACAGCCGGTCCTCTCACAGACAGCACAAGCACTGGCATCGTGGAACCGGACCTCAACCTGGTCAAATCCATCGTCAGCCCGCCCTCGAACAGTATAGGCTCTCCGGTATCCTACAGCCTGCTGTTGAACCACACCAGCGTCTCCACCGCGGATGCCTATGATGTGGTTATATCAGACACAGTGCCAACCACCTACCTGGACTTTACCACTGCTGATAACACCGCTTTAACCATTACCTTCACGCCGGCGGCCTGCGCCAGCGCCATCAACAATTCCACCCCTGCCACAGACACGGTGAGCATATCCATCGCGCACTTGCCAATAGGCTGCCAGACAGAAGTGACTTTCACCGCACGATTGAAACAGGAGATTACCCCAGGGCTGCTGGTATCCAACAGCGCCGGAGTTGGGTATTCAACTTTATCGGGTACTCCTGATGAAGAACGCAGCTACACCGATAATGACAGCGTCAGTTTCACCACGAGTGATCCGGATATTGAAAAGGTGCTTGATTCGAGCGATGTGACGCAAACCACCGACCCGAACCTGACCATCGGAGAAACCGCCACATACAAGGTCACTGTTCACATTCCGGAAGGCACTACCAATACCCTTCAGGTCATCGATACCCTGCCTAATAGCATGGCGTATGTTTCCGGCTCTGCGGCGGCAGCAACCAGCACCAACCGCACCGGCACAGTTATCCCCGCGCCGACGATTTCAGAAGACGCTGCGAACCATCGGGTCACTTTCGACTTCACAGGTCCGATCATCATCACAGACTCTGACCCCGCCACCGAGGACGATACTTTCACCATCACGCTGCAGGCGGTTGTGCTGAATGATGTAAATAACCAAATGGGCGGCACCCTAACCAACCGCGTGACCGTGCAGGCTGACGGCGGTGCTATCCTCAGTGATACCGCCGACATCTCGCTGGTTGAACCTGATTTGAACATCACCAAGTCTGTCGACAACAATGCACCCACTCCAGACGAAGAGATCACCTTTACCCTCGATCTGGCTCATACACCCATTTCAGGCTCGGACGCGTTCGATGTGGTGATCGAGGATACAATGCCTGATGGGCTGGACTTTGTGGCTGGATCTGCCACCATGCCGGCGGGCTGGAACTTTGCCCTCAACGGCAAGGTGGTTACCTTCACCGGCGATCTTTCACTTACCGCTGGCAGCGCCCAGTTCACCTACAAGGCAGTGGTCAACAATGCCACCCCGATCCTGACTGACCTCACCAATACTGCAGCAACCACCTGGACTTCCATGCCCGGGACCTCGCCTGAAGAACGTACAGGAGCAGACGGAAACGGCGGCGCGCTGAACGATTATGCCGACCAGGACGACCAAACGGTCACCTTCCACGGCGTAGAACTGGTGATCACCAAGGCTGACAGCCCCACCACCATCACCCCAAGCATCCCTGCCACCCCCACCACGCCTGCTGTGCCGAGTGTGCTGCGCTACACCATCAGCTACAGCAATACCGGGGATATCGATGCCACCAACGTGGTGATCACCGAAACTGTGCCGCAGTTCACGCGCTTCAACAAACTCACTTCCACCGGCGGCGATACCCTGCCGCCCACCGGATGGGACTGCGCTGACCTCTCCGCAGCCGGCACTACCTGCCATTTCAATATTGCCACAGTTGCAGCAGGCGCAAGCGGTACGCTTTACTTTGATGTCGTCATTGATGAGACCGTCCCTGCGGATACCACCCAGATCCTCAACAGCGTGTCCATCAAGGCAGACGAGAAAGAACCTGTCTACACAAATAACACTGACGACGAGGATACCCCGCTCACAGCCGCACCGGATATGGCGATCACCAAGACGGACGGGGTAAGCATCATCTCCTCTGGTATCGAACTCACTTACACCCTGACCGTTCGCAATAATGGAAACGAAGGCGCTACCGGTGTTGTGGTCACGGATACTCTGCCCTACCACGTGACGTATGTGGATGGCAGCGCCACTCCGGCATTCACCTCTATGACCACTGTGCCGGCACCAATCCCAACAGATCCTGACCAGACCGTGCTCACCTGGAATGTAGCGGGTGAAGTGGCTGCTGGCGCTGAACTCACCTTTACCTACCGTGTAAGGGTGGAAGATCCCATGCCGGCGGGTGTGACTGAGATCGTCAACAGTGCAGCGGTTGCTGATGACGGCGCCAACGGGGAAGATCCGACGCCTGAAGACAACACCTCTACAGATACCGATTACCTTGCCACCCTTCCCAACACAAACCTGAGCAAGATCGTGGCAGGCACGAGCGAGCCATCTACTTTGCTGGATAATGTGGCAATCGGTGAATCGCTGCTCTATCGCGTTACCTTTGTACTGCCGCCGGGTGACCTGCCCGCGATGACACTCTCCGATTTCCTGCCGCTTGGTCTGGCGTTTGGCGAGTGCGTGTCGATCACTTCCTCATCACAATTGGTAACCAATAATCTTGCAAACCAGTTTGATACGACCTGCAGCACACCAATCATTACCGCAGAACCCTTGACCAGCCTGGAACCAGCTAACCAGGGGCGGAATGTGCTCTTCAACTTCGGTGATGTGACCAATGCCGGAACAGGTAATGCTCTCCTCACTTTGGATTACACCGTGTACGTGCTTGACAACGCATTGAATATCCGCGATGTTGACCTGGTGAACCTGATCCACTGGAAATGGGGCAGCAATAATGACCTGCAAACAGAATCCACACCGGTGACCATTGTTGAACCCACGTTGAGCATTGGAAAAGTAGTCGACCCAACCTCCGGTATTGCCGGAACGGTTGCCACTTACACTCTGACAGTTGCCCACACTGGCGACTCGAATGCCACTGCATTCGACGTGCTGGTGCAGGATACACTGCCAAAAGGCATGGATTATATCCCAGGCACCCTGCAGGTTCTCAGCGGACCTGCCCCTGACCTTTTGGAAGAACTCGGGGCCCCATTGCTGCAGATCGGCTGGGATGCATTGCCGGCGCGGGATGCCCTAAACAACCCCACCACCGTGGTCATCCAATACCAGGCGCGAATTAACAATGCTGCCGGTCCAGGTACCACACTCATCAACGACGCCAATGTTGCCTGGAGCAGCCTGCCGGGTGATCTCAGCGCACCACAAACACCGAATAACCTGCTCTCGACTGAGCGCTTCTACGATCCCGGTGATGCCGTAAACATATACGGCGTCAGAACAGCGGCTGAATTCTCCATCCCGAAATTGGATGTGGCTCCCGCCACCGGTTTCGCTCCAGGAGTGGTCACTGATATCTCAGGAATCCCGCAGACTCAGGCATCTGATCTCGGCAGTATTATGCTGGATATCCCCTCGCTGGGTATCAAGCTTCCTGTTGTTGGCATTCCTGCGACAAAAATTGGCTGGGACCTGACCTGGCTCGGTAAGCAAGCCGGTTGGTTGGAAGGGTCAGCCTACCCCACCTGGGAAGGCAACACCGCTATTACCGCGCATGTATACCTGCCCGATGGCAAACCGGGACCATTCGTGAACCTGAAGAACCTGCGCTGGGGCAACCGCTTCTACATCCTTGCAAACGGAATGCGCTATACCTACGAGGTGCGCATCACTGCCCGCGTGCGTCCGGATGACGAAACCATCATGGCGCATGAAAAACTGGATTGGGTAACGTTGATCACCTGTGCAGGATACGACGAGACTACCGGCACATACAAGTGGAGGGATATCGTCAAAGCAGTACTGATCAAGGTGGAAGACGAATAAATAAAAAAACCCCGGGAGTCAATTCCCGGGGTAAATTTTCTATCGTTTTCGGTTAGATCACAAACTTGCCGTTCTCGTATAGGGTCTCGCCGTCGACCTTGATGTATCCGTCGCGCAGGTCGCAGATCATGTCCCAGTGGATGGCGGACACCGCTTTACTTCCGCTTTCGGGGTAGCCCGCGCCGAGCGCCATGTGGAAAGAGCCGCCAATCTTCTCATCGAAAAGGATCTGGCGAGTGAACTTTTGGATGCCCTCATTGGTGCCGATGGCAAATTCGCCCACGCTGCGGCTGCCCTCATCGGTATCGAGTGTCTTCAGCAAGAAATCCTGGTTCTTGGTGGCACTGGCCTCAACCACGCGCCCTTTTTTGAACTCAAGCTGCACGCCGGTGACCTCACGGGTCTGGTAAATGGTCGGATAAGAGAAGGAGACGTGCCCTTCGATGGAATCCTCCACCGGTCCAGTGAAAATTTCGCCATCAGGCACATTGACGCGGCAATCGCAGTTGATGAACGAGCGTCCCTCGATGCTCAGACGCAGATCCGTGCCCTTGCCCACCAGATGAACGTTTTTCTTGCCTTTCAACCAGGCGATGATGCGGTCCTGCTGCTGGCTGATGCGTTTCCAATATCCTACCGGATCATTCTGGTCGGGCATGCAAGCACCATAAACAAAATCCGCATATTCAGCCAGGCTCATATCGGCATCCTGGGCGTAGGCATTCGTCGGGTATGCAGTGAGCGACCACTTCAATTCACCGCGGGCGGTGCGTTCCATGTAAGTCTTCATCAAGGGTCCGCGAGCTTTGGAAGCCAAAGCAATCCGAGATGGATCGATAGAGGACAATGCTTTGGTGTTCTCTTCAGCGATAATGCGCAGCATACGGTCGTATTTCTGGTAGAGCAATGCAGCTGGCTCTGGAATGTGCTGAACCTGTTCGTCATTGCCAAATTTCAGCCGGTACTCGTCGCCGGCAGGGAAATCCCACATAACAAACGGGAATGCTCCTTTGTCGATGGCTTGTTTGTATACCGCCTCAACCAGAGGTGCAGCAGCCATCCCTGACCAAATGAAAAACTTGTTTTGCGGCTGCAAGTCCAATGAATAATTTACCAGCAGTTCAGCTAACTTTTCAACCCGTTGATCGACCATCCCGTCCTCCTGAATTTTCTTAAATTATAAACTCGCTGATTAAACGAATATGAATAGTCCGCCTATCCGCCAATCTGTTTCTCCCGTTTGTTTTTTAGAAGATCAGCATCGGCGCGTGCAATGAGGGCATCCAGTGTTTGATCACTCGAATTGTATTGCGCCACACCAGCGGTGACCGAGGGGTGAATGATTCCGCCTGAAAAACGGACAAGTAAAACGGACACAGCCGAGACAATGCGGGCTGCAATATCTTTCCCCTGGGTGAGGTCAGTTTCCGGAAGAAGTGCAATGAACTCGTCGCCTCCGTAACGCGCAAAAAGGTCCAGGTCGCGCAGGTTAGTGCGAATTCCAGTGGCAATGGTTTTCAACAGGGCGTCCCCTGCCTGGTGCCCATAAGTATCGTTAATGGTCTTGAAACGGTCAGCGTCGAACATCATCGCCACCACTGGGTGCTGGTAGCGTCTGGCTCGTTTGAACTCGCGGTCAGCGTGCTCAAAAAACGCCCGTCGGTTAGGCATCCCCGTCAACGGATCCAACACTGCAAGGCGCTGCACTTCCTGCAAAAGCCGTTTATTCTCCTTTTCGATGTGAATATCCTCAATTGAAAAAATGAGATATTGATCATCATAGAGTCTCACTGGTGTGGAAAGCACCCGTAATTGATAAGGAGGCTCACCATTTCTTCGGGTAATGATACATTCTTCGGCACCGCTTTTCCCCTCGAACCCTGAGCGAATGGAGTTCATCGCCCCACAATGTTCACAAAAAGAGGTCGTCCCGCACCCGGAATTGGAGTCAGCCACATGGGTGCAATTCAATAGTTCACCCAGGCGTTTTCCCAGGTAAGACTCAGGAGTGTCGTACTTGCCAAACATCGAAACCCTGGAATTGGCGTATACCACCTGGCGGGCATTATTGAGCACCAAAATGACCGTGGGCACTGCTTCTGCTATAAGGTGGGCATGCTCTTCACGCATCCATACCTGTGATTGACGAACCAATGTCTCACGATCCGCTCCGTCTTCGGCTGCTTGTGCAAGCGGAGCAGTATCTTTTGGGTCCGGGTTGCGCTCACTGAGTAAAGACATTGTTTTTCTCCCCATTCCTTTTCTTGTGCACCATAATTATAGCCGACAAAACAACTCAGGAGTGATTCGCAATGAACCACTCCTGAGTTTACAGAACGATCACCGGATCGTTTCTTACTGCTTCTTGCCGCAATACGGGCAGACAGCCCAATCTGATTGCAGCACTTTGCTGCATTTCTTGCAGGTGCGTTCGGGTTCAGCCGCCGCAGCCGGGGTCTCAACAACTGCCGGTTGGGCTGAGGCAGTTTTGGCAGCCTCATGGGTTTTGCCATTACGGATGAGCAGCACTACACCAATCACAGCAAGTGCCAGAATGCCCAGTCCAAAAAAGCCGCGCAGCAGACCGAAGCCCATCAGCGGCATCAAGCCCATCATGGGCATGCGCCCAAAGGTGCGCAAGTCGCGGCCATAAAGACCACCCCGATCAAGATCATAAGGGAGCGTGCCGTAATTACCGCGACCAAAACCAACGAAATGGAAAACGACCATGGCGATGAGGAGCAGCCCCACCAGAATGCCAAGGCTAATCAGGATCCATTTAAGTGTTTTATTCATTTCTTCTCCTTAGGTTACATACCAATATTTTTAGTGGTAAGCAGAGGATACTAATAATACTTACCCACTCTTCTAATATAACAAATTATTGTGAATTTTTTGTGCAGATTTGATTGATAAATAAACACCCCTTTCGAGGTGTTTACTCCATTAGCGTTTATTCCAGCCCGGTTTCCTTGAGGAATTTCTCCTTGTTGGCACCGCGGGCGGTCTTGCCGCTGCTGGTTTTGATGAGCCAGCGTGGGCTCACCAAATGCACATGCCGCAAGGCAACCGCCGAGCCGCGGGTGACCACCTGGCGAATCTCATCACCGATGCGCTCAAGTTCAGCGGGGTCGCGGGTTTCCACCTCCGCAACGATGACCACATCCTCGGTGCCCGCCTGCTCATTGAAAACTCCAAAAGCCACCACGCGACCGGGGTGCACGCCCGGCACCTGCATCGCCAATTCTTCCAGGTCCATAGGGTACACATTCTTGCCGCCAACAATGATCATGTCTTTTTTGCGTCCAGCCACGTATACCTGGTCGCCGACCATATAGCCGTAGTCGCCAGTGAAGTACCAGCCATTCTTGATGGCTTTCTCAGTGGCATCAGGGCGGTGATAGTACTCGGTCAGCATGCAATCGGATCGGAGCGCCAGTTCCCCGATGGCGCGGTCAGGCAGGCGGTGCCCTTTTTCATCGGTCACCATCACTTCCACATTGCGGATGGCTGGTCCGGCGGAGACCATCTTCACAGAAGGCTGCCCGGCAATAGCGGGAATGGCCTGTTTTTCGGTTTGCATGGCGTGGCGGTCGATTTCATCGATGACAACCGGGGCATCAATGCCGCCCTGGGTGACGGCAAAAACGTTCTCCGCCATTGCATAGCAGGTGCACAAGGCAGCGGGTTTCAGCCCATAGGGAGTGAAGCGTTCGCGGAAAGCCTCATGGCTCTCAAAACGCATCGGTTCAGAGCAGTTCGAGATGGCGCGCAGGCTGGAAAGGTCCACTCCTTCCAGGTCGCGATCGCGGATCTTCTGCGCGCAGAAGTTATAGGCAAAATTAGGCAGCCAGGTGAGCGTGCCATGATATTTGGTCACTGCCTGCAGCAAGCGCACCGGTGATCGCACCCACTCGAATGGAGAGAGCAGCACCAGCGGAACACGCAGCAGGATGGGCATCAGATAGCCGGCGATCAAACCCATATCATGGTAGAGAGGCAGCCAGCTCACGATCACATCTTCTTCATTTAAATGTAATGACCTTGAGTAACTTGCAAGCTGGTTTTCCACTGCCTGGTGAGAGAGGGCAACCCCTTTTTGCAGACCGGTAGTTCCTGAAGAGTGCTGCAGCAGGACGATATCCTGCGGGCTGCGCCGGAGGCCGCCCATGGTGTTGAAATCCACGACTCCTTCAGGTTCTACGGTATCCGAGATAATGACATGCCTGACAGAAGAGGCGGTGCCCAGTGCCTGGTGTACTTCCGGCTCAAAATCGCGGTAAGTCACCACACATTCGGGGCGGGTAATTCCAACCAGCGACGCCAGGTCAGCGCGATAGCGCTCGGGCAGCAGCTTTTCGGTGAGGAAAGGCATAATGGAAGGGATGGCACCGTGGAGGATGGTTCCCCAGTAGGCAAACATCAATTCAAGCGAGTGCTGCAGAATGAGGATCACCACTTCGCCGGGCTGCACTCCCTCGCGCGCCAGGGTGCGCTGCCAGGCAGCAGCACCGGTAAGCAGCTGACGGTAAGTGATCGGCTGATCGGGCTTGCCGGCAAGAAGAACGGTAAGCGCGGTTTTTTCGGGGCATTCCTGCCAGGAGCGCTGCAGGATGTAGGTAAAAGTGGTCATGCTATTGGCGGCTGGCAATCAGCGCTGCCAGGGCTTCAAGGGTATCGAACGTTTCAGCGTTCAGTTCCGAATCATCAATGTGAACGCCAAAGGTATCTTCTACGAACAACGCCATATCCACCAGGCTGAAAGAGTCGATGAGCCCGCTGGAGATGAGGGGCTGGTCAGGTCTGATCACCCGGTTGGGCTGCTTGAGAATGGTTGCGGCAATATATACGCCGAGTTTTTGCATGAGGTCTTCGTTCATGGGTGCTCCAAATTTTTTGAATGACAGGATTATACCAGAGGGCGCAACTTGATTTTCTCAAAAACTCACGGAAGGTTTGACCTTTGGATGTTATAATTTTTTATCAGGATAATTTGCAAAAAAGGGTAAATTAATGGATAAGATTGCTGTCGTCATCCCTGCCTACCGTGTGGAAGACCAGATCAGCCGTGTAGTTTCAAAAATCCCAGCCTTCGTGGATGAGATCATCATCGTTAATGATTGCAGCCCCGATAACACCGCCCGGGTTATCGCCGGTTTGAAGGATAAACGATTGCACGTACTCACCCATAAAAAGAATATGGGCGTCGGCGGTGCCATGCTCAGCGGGTACAGTTATGCGCTTTCACTCGACTGTGACATCATCGTTAAACTGGATGGCGATGATCAAATGGATCCGGCATACATTGAGGAACTAATTCAGCCGATAAAAGATCATCGGGCGGATTATGTGAAAGGGAACCGCTTTTTACACCAGGCAGAGTTGGCCCGTATGCCATTAATCCGCCTGATCGGCAATTTTGGGCTCACCTTCCTCACCAAGCTTGCCAGCGGCTACTGGAATGTTTTTGACCCTACCAATGGCTACACTGCAATTAGTAGCCGCGCGCTCTCAAAACTTGATCCGAAACGCATTGCGAAAAATTATTTCTTCGAAACCTCAATGCTATGCGAATTACGCAAAATTGATGCGGTGGTTCAGGATCTGCCCATGCCTGCCATTTATAAGGATGAGAAAAGTTCCATTTCCATTGGGCGGGAGCTGTTCGTGTTTTCAGGCAATCTTTTCAGCCGCTTCATGCACCGCTTATTTCACCAGTATTTCCTCTTTGACTTTAACGCTGCCTCGCTGTACCTCTTGTTTGGATCTCTGCTCGGGTTATTCGGGGGGATCTGGGGGATTGTTAAATGGGTAAAATCTGTCCAGACTGGCATTCCGGCAACTACCGGCACCGTGCTGCTGGCAGTACTGCCAGTGATCATGGCCGTGCAGTTCATCACACAAGCCATCGCACTTGATATTGCCAGTGTCCCTACTCAGATCGCGCAGGGGGCTGACCACAAAGCGAATGCCCCTTCCTCGGGGAAAATGAGTGTGCATTATCAATCCCTGGCAGCAAATGCATCATTGGAAGTCACAAAGAAATAGGCGCAAAAAACCAAAAAGACCAGTATGCTTCTTATTTCCGTTTTGTTGTATTCCATCACAGCGCTTTCGATCTGCCTGGTCCTCTTCCAGAAGATCACCTTAACTAAAGCGGTCATTACTTTTTTTATCGCCAGTTTTTCTCTCAACATTCTTATCGGTGAGGTCTTAAGCCTGGCCGGCTTGCTAAATAAGCCGTGGGCATATCTGGGGCTGCAGTGTTTCTTTTGCATAACAATTATTGTCTGGTTGTTATTCCGGCAGCGTGGGGTTCTGCGAGATGGGCTCAGGCAATTGCATTATGAGAGAAATCCATTCCACGGAGTGGATTATCTCCTCCTGACAATCATCAGCCTGGTGATGGGCACCCTGCTTTATGTTGGGCTTCGTACACCACCCAATAATCTTGACAGCCTGCATACCCATCTGCTGCGCATCTATTACTGGCTGCAGCACGGCTCGCTGGCAAACTGGAATGCCACCGGTGTCTACCAGTTGATCTACCCGATCAACGCTCACCTTCAAGGGTTATGGCTCTTCCTGCTGGGAAAAAGCGAGTCGCTCTTCTTCCTGGTCTCATGGTTTTCGCTGGCAGTGATTGCCTGCGTGGTTTTTGAGATTGCCCGCATATTAAAGTTCTCAACAACACAGGCATTGTTCAGTGTGATGCTGCTGCTCACCTGTGCCGTGGTACTGCTGCAAGTTTACTCTTTCCAGAATGACCTGACAGTGGCAGCCATGGTGATGGTTGCCGGCTGGGCGCTGCTGAATTATGCCCGCGAACAACGCCTGCCGGACCTGTTGGTAGTGATGCTTGCGCTGGCGCTCAGCCTGGGCATCAAACAGACAGCATTCGTCGCACTGCCTTACTTCTCCATTCTTGCCCTGATCCTGCTGATCAAAAAACAGGTGCAGAAAAAACACCTGGTGTGGCTGCCATTGATAGCAGTGTTTTTCCTGATCTTTTCAATGTACCAGTATGCGCAAAACCTGGCTTCTTTCCATTCTTTTTTTGGGGTCAATGATGTAATCACCGATCAGTATCAAAAATCGGGGACGATGCTTGGAAAGGTTGGCATGAATGCCGCCCGCTTCTTGGTTGATTTTGTAAATTTTGACGGCATCGGAAAAATACCTGAAGACCATTTACTGACAGTAAAGGACAGCTTCTTCAGCAGCCTGTTTTCAAGCAGCCGCACCGATCTGCAATCCGAACGTTTTCTTGCTACAGGATATGACCTTGGAGAAGAATTTTCTTATGCCAAGAACCGCGATCTTAGCGAAGACACCTCCTGGTTCGGTCCGCTGTTCTTCCTCCTTACCCCGGTCAGCCTTGCAGTAGTCTTCCTGCAAAAAGATACTCAACGCAAACGCTATGCCGCGCTGGCGTTGCTCTACTTTGCCCTGTACCTGATCCTGATCGTCATTCAACGCCCGGGGTGGGACCCCTACCAGGGACGTTATTTCATACTTGGTGTGGTGCCTTTCTTCCCGCTGCTGGGAGCCTGCCTCCCTGAAAAAAGAGCCTATCAAAAAATCGTCCTAACCCTCTTGATCGTGGCAAGCGCATACATTGCATTCAATGTGGTCTGCTTGAACAATTCCAAACCGCTCATCACCACCAGCACCATATCCACCTGGCAGAACAAGTACCTGGCTGATGTTGAAGGTCAATCTGGTATTAAGACGTTTATCAAAAAAGGATTCCGTTTCCTCTCTTACCAGTTGTATCAAAATGCAATTGACCGCTGGTCGATTTTTGAATCGTCGTATTACGAACAGCTTTATTATTCAGAAACACGGACCTTGCCGGATGTATTGATGGTAAATGATGTACTTCTGCAGGGAGAGCCTCTCTACTTGATTATGTCACGGGACCCGCTGGAATACGGGTCGTTCGGGATTAATCGTTCGCGCAATTTATACCCGCTTGATAATTCCGACGAGGTGCCCCTAAATGCGGTGGTTCTGGTTCAAAAAGGTCGTGATGTGAGCACCGATAGACTCCAGCTGGTTACATCTGGTGATCGTTATTCGGTTTATCGCAGAGTAAAATAATCCTGGTTATTTACACCTCAACGCCTGGTCCTGCTGGCATAAAAGCTCGCCCAGCCGTTGGGTATTCAAAGCACGCCCGGTTTTATTCAAATGGTAAGCCGTGTCGAACATATACTCAAGTGGATATTGTGAATTCGCGATTGAATTCAAGACTGGAAAAGTCAATTCTTCTCTTATTTTTTTATCCAGATCCTTCAATATCTGTGACGTTTCCTCATTCATTATGTTGATAGTACTGGGGTAATAAAAAAATACGGCGGCTTTTCTGGTTTCTGCGAATAGCTTAAAATCATTAATCAAATTAATCGATTCAGTCAACCCTTTTAGATCCTTCGGGTATGGTACGTTGAGTTCAGTCGGTGGATCCTTGAGGACCAGCGACTCATTATTAATGACATCTCCAGTGGTTAGATCAAAAGCTTCTAGATAATAGATTGGCTCACGGTTAGGGCAGATCAGGCAATGCCGTAATTTTAGGTCTTCTAACATATTTTTTATGGCCAATGTGTGAACTGCCGGGAAAGAGCGTATTACCTGCCAAAATTCATTCAAAGTCGTAAAATACCGAATGGTCTTAGGATAAAGCACCACGATTTGGGAGAGCACTTCTCCACTTGTCAACTTTCCCAAAAGGTTGTGATATTCAGGTGAGAGGACAATAATATCCCCATCTTTGATATACGATTTAAGGCTTTCCAATTCAAAGCGAAGCCCCAAACCCCCCTGCAATCCCATATTTACCACCGGTACACCAACTTTTTGGGCTAGTGCAGTACTATCAAATCCATAAGCTACGCTTGACCCTCCCACTAAGATCACACGCGGACTGGGGGTATTTTGAAGCAACTCCTGTTTTGCTGCGAATGCTGCCAAAAAACTTTGCAGGTTGCGCTGCCGGTATCCAATGATTGCCGCCAGGTTTGCCAGCAATACGATCATAACCAATACGAAGGTCAAAAACAATTTTTTTGGCTCATGCTTAGAAACGGAAGTAGACAAAAGGATTCCCTCCTTGCGGGTAAACCCCCAACAGGGTGATGCACAAAACCAGGAAAAGGTATACCAGCCAGCGCAGCCACCAGCGGGAAGTGGCAAAATCAAATCGCTTTCCACGAACCTCCAGGAAGATCTCGACGACGATCACCAAAACAATAAATCCGCGGGCAAGCAAAAAGTCTACCGAAAACAACCGCTCCATGAAATCAGCCACTGATAAGTTCAGCGCAAAAAGGCTTTTGAACATACTCCACGCCTCCGAGAGAGACGCTGACCGGAAAAGTATCCAACCGATGGTGATGACAATAAAGTTGAGGAAGATACCTGTCCAGCGCAACCAGGCTGGCTTTTGCGTACCACTCCCCTGTCGAGAACGCACCAGTACCACTCCGATATAAAAAACTGCGTGGTAAAGACCCCAAAAAACGAATGTCCACCCGGTGCCATGCCAAATGCCGCTTGCCAGCATGGTGATCAACGGAGGGATAACCAGGGCAAGAAATCCAGTGCTTTTACCTGTGAACTGAACCAAATTCCGTCGCAGTGGATAAAAGATGTAATCCCTGAGCCAGGTGCTGAAGGATAGGTGCCAGCGATTCCAAAATTCCACAATGTTTTCGGAGAGATATGGCCGCTTGAAGTTTGGTGTCAACTTTATCCCCAGCAGCCTGGCTGCACCCAGCGTAAGGTCAGTGTACCCCGAAAAATCCAGGTAAATCTGGAAGGAAAGGAAAACAAGCCCGTACCAAACTGGTGCGCCTTGATTTCTTCCTACTTCATTGAATAGTTTATCAACATAAAGTGCCAGGCGGTCTGCGATAACTACTTTTTTGAAGAGTCCAAACAGGATGAGAGGGATGGCTTCAAAAACATTTTGTTTATTGTATCCAGCAGGGTTATGCAGCTGCGGCAGCAATGATTTTGCCCGCTCGATTGGACCTGCCAGCACTTTTGGAAAAAATGAAGTGTACAAGGCAAAGATACCGGCATGTTTCTCTGCCGGCTGGATTCCCTTGTAAACATCCACCAGGTAACTGATATTTTGCAAGGTAAAAAATGATAATCCAACAGGCACCAGAAGCCGCCCGCCAGTGGATTGGAGAAACTGCGTCACCAAAGAGCTGGAAGCCAGCAAAGAATTAAAGTACTTGAAAAAGAAGAGGAGCAGCAGGTTCATCAGGATGCCTGAGATCAGCAGTGCTTTTTTACCCTTCTTAAAATCGCGACCCAGCCCAAGACCCAGACCGTAATTTAACGCGGTGGAAAGCAGCAGGATAAGGATCGACCAGGAGCCTACCCAGAAATAGAAAAGATAACTGCATAGAAGCAGCCATACCCAGCGCCAGCGGTTCGGCAACAGGTAATAACCCAACGCCAGCAAAACCAGCACAGGAAAAAGGATCAGCGGATTGAGGTAATCAAGCGGCAC
>CAYRXB010000002.1:0-355109 GCA_964428125.1 uncultured Anaerolinea sp. | reverse complement strand
TACTCCCAGCCAATGGCTCTCTTTGAGAGCCTTTTTGATAGCAATTTGAATCCCATCGAGGGATGATATCTGTTGCCCCCAGCCTTGAGATTCTGTGGAATCTCATTTGCTTTAAGGAGCATTTTGAATCCCCCAAAAGGGGACTATGTCTGTTACTCCCAGCCAATGGCTCTCTTTGAGAGCCTTTTTGATAGCAATTTGAATCCCACGAGAGATGATATCTGTTGCACCCCAGCCTTGAGATTCTACGGAATCTCAAATGTATTAAGAGCAGTTCTAACAACGATCTAAGAGGAACTTGGAATAGTGTTTTCAGTTCTCATCAAAGCCTTGTATATGATATAGCATCCGAAAAACAATGCTGGTATTGCCAATTGTAAGGCAAAGGGGATCGCTTTTAACTGTAAATATGTTAATGGGCTGCTAAGCAGGGCTGCTATCCAAAATATCGCGAACAATACTTTCCAAACAGGTTTTCTTGATCCATCTTTGGTCCAAAACAGGATCGCGGGAATTAATAATAAAGTCCAGTCGTAAACCATAATATAAGGAATGCACCAAACCAACCAAATCATCGTAAGGGAAAATGTAATCGATCGGTTTTCTTTGTGTTTCTTCCAGATTTTAAAGAAGTAGATACTGCCTAACACTGCACATATTAAATAGAGAACTCGTGCAATGTCTGGATAGTCTGGGAACAAACCAAGCCAAAAAGCCTGGACCGCAAATGAATTCCATATTGGAAATTCCTTTATGAACATGAAATTTAAAATAGATTTTTGTGCATAATGGATATATGAAAAACTGGCTTGTGGAAGTAGGAAAAAATTCAAGGCGATTTGAAGGATGACCCCAAGAGCTAATCCGGCCAAAGCTTTCCAACACTTTTTCCAATCTAATAACCATAGAAATGCAACAAAAACAAGAAACTGAGGTTTGTAGAATAATAGACTAAATGTAAGTCCCGCAAGTAGGTTCTTATCTTTATTCCACAGGTAATAGGTTAAACAAAATATCGCCAAACTAAAAAATGAATTTTGCCCAAAACTAATAACAGCGAAAATCGGGAACCAGGTGAGGGATAAAAGGAGCGAATGTAATGGTTTCTGCACTCCAAGCCATTTGAAACTAAACCAAAAACCGATGAATCCAATTGCAACCCAAATCAGATATGCGATTGTATAGGGCATCAAAGCAAAAGGCACCATGGCTAATGCGTAATGCGGCGGGTAAAGATATGGGTAAAAACCAGGAGATGTCCCTTGGTAAAGAGATTGTTGAATTGAGTTCACCAGTTCAAGGTTATATAAATCAGTGCTTTTTCCTAAAAGGATGATTTTTCCGGCTGTAAAATAAGCCATGAAATCAGTACCTTTGTTGTTCCCTGTCAAATCCAGTATGCCGCTGCCGCCAATGAAATTAACCAGCCAGGCAAGCCAAATCACTGCGCCGATAATCCATACATAACGCTGCCTGGTCTGATTCAGAAATCGGTTCAGTTTTTCGATCATATGCGAAAATGAATTCTTCGAGTGCCCTAGATCCAATGAAGTACAGGAATAAAGATAATCAGGGATATGAATACGACGCCCCAAATGATCCCATTCACGATCAACTTACTTTTCATCGACTTCATGTCAAACACCCAAAAAGCCATGATAAAGAAAGTGAGGTACCCAATAAGGAAGATCAACCACGGCGCGCTACGGTTCCACCAGGGGTAATCCCAGGTTAGCGCCCCTGCACGATTCAGGAACATCTCAACGATCACACAGAAGATCGCACCAGCAATGGCAATAAAAGCACGATTGGGAATCCCGAGAATCTTGGTTTTTTTATCAGGTAAGAGCATTTTTGACCATATGATTCCCGATACTGCAAACATGAAGCAGATTTCAATATTTAGCCCGATTAGGATGAGAAAAGCAGTGTTCCCGGGGGCTCCCCACACAGGTGCATACCCTGTAAAATGGAACACGAGTGAATTCCAAATCTCATTAAACCAGTCCATGCCCCAAAAGGCAAGACCAGCTAACACGAGACTCCAATCCTTTTTTTCAACTTCCACAGTGTAGACATAAAAAACAAACGCCAATAACGGGATGACGTACCATTTAAATTGTGATGGATCACGAAGGATACCAAACGCCAGTTGTGCAGACTCGCTCATAAGACCCTCCCTAAATAAACCTGTATACTGCATTATACAAAATAATCGAAGATGTTACGATGAGTCGATTATAATTACGCCTCGATTGTGGAATTCAAGTTCATGAATAAATTATCCAGTTTTTTTCGTTTTTTTCGAGATGGTGACTATTATCGACAGTTGTTTCACCTGGCGATGCCTATTGCTTTACAAAACCTGGTTACCTCATCGTTAACTTTAATAGCGGTTCTATTCATCGGTCAACTTGGTGAGACAGCTGTAGCATCTGTGAGCCTGGCTAACCAGATCTTCTTCTTATTAAATTTAATGGTTTTTGGGGTGACCAGCGGATGTGCCATTTTTATTGCCCAGCTTTGGGGGAAAAAAGACGTACACAATATCCGCAGGGTCGTGGGTGTAACTATTAAACTGGCTCTCGCAGCCGCCTTGTTTTTTACAATTGTAGGCTTCTTTTTCTCACGTGCAGTGTTGCACATTTATTCAAATGATCCTGAGGTAATCCAGCGTGGTGGTGATTTCTTACGAATCATTTGCTGGACTTATGGATTCTTTACCATATCCATTGTTTTCAGCATGGCAAACCGTTCAACCGGTAATGTACGCCTTCCTCTGTACATCAGCACTTCCGCTTTAGCAATCGAAGTCATTTTAGCGATCCCGTTAATTTTTGGAGTCAAAGCGATTCAACTCCCTGCGATGGGAATCAATGGATTTGCTTGGGCAGCTTTGATTGCCCGGATACTGGAATGTTCCGCATTGTTGTTCTTTACTTATAAAGACAAAACCAACCCGGTCAGAGTTGGCTGGTCGGAACTGCGCGAATTTGATTGGAAATTCTTCAAGACGATTCTTAAACCTGTATTACCTGTGATTGCAAATGAAACGTTATGGTCATTAGGCATTACGACCTATAATGCAATTTATGGTCATATCAGCACAAATGCAGTGGCTGCCATGAATATGGTGCAAACCATTGACCAAATTGCTTTTGTTCTTTTCCTTGGAATAGGAACTGCGACATCAATCATGGTTGGGCACCTGATTGGAAAAGGTGATAGCCGACAAGCTTATGAATATGGCGGCCGCTCGTTATTGCTGCAAGCCACTGGGGCAATGGTGATCGGGTTGTGTGTATTCCTTTTTGCAGGAAATATATTCCAGTTGTACAAAGTAACCCCTGAGGTGATCTCGGATGCACGGGCGATCCTTACGGTTATGTCCATGGGGATGTGGGTTCGTGCTTCGAACCATGTAATCATCATCGGGATACTTCGCGCTGGTGGAGATACCAAATTTTCACTTGTTTTGGATGGTTTGGTCATCTGGTTGATTGGAGTACCTGCCACAGCGCTTGGCGCGTTCGTTTTCCAATTACCAGTCTACTTTGTTTATGCATTAACTTTGACCGAAGAAGTCACCAAGGCAAGTGTCGGAATTTGGCGATATTTTTCCAAGCGATGGATAAATGACCTGACGACCCGGGTCGAGGCAATTTCAACAGCAGAATTTTTGTGAAATTGTCGGTTATGATGGGTCTTTGACCAAGACCCCCAAAGTAAATACAGCGATAAGTCCACAAACTGCGGAAGTAACAAAAGATGTAGGGTACCCGAAAGAGTCCGCTAAAAATCCACCAACCAATGGCGCAAGGATCGTTGAAGGTGAGACAAGTGTATTTGTCATCCCAACGTAAGTTGGTCGATCATATTCATTACCGAATTCAAGCGAAATCGCGAGTCCGATAGTCCAATAACAAGTTAACGCGATTCCTTCCAGTATAAAAACAAGTGAAAATAAGGTAGAGTCCTTAATAAGTAATGCGAGTAAAGCACTTAGAATGGCAGCGACCCCACCTAGAACCATCACCCACTTTCGAGACCATTTATCCGCAAGTCTTCCTAATAAGGGATTAGCAACTACCTGGGTGATCATCAAGATAGCGGTCATCACGCCCATGGTTACCGTATCCATTTTGAGAATCTTAACTGCAAAAACGGTGTAAAAAGCAAATGCCATCATGCCAAATTGGGAAATCGCCCGACTGATGATGAAGCTCCTGAAGTGAAGATCGCCCTTCAGGATTCGAAGCACATCATGCCATATGGGAGAAGGACTTTCCTCATTTTTTGTGATAATGCGTTTGGGTTCGCGGGTTGCGTTCAGGAAAAACCAGGAAATAGCATAAAGGGCACTGGCAACAAAAAAGCAGGTTGCAAAACTATAAGGGCTGACCATTTTAGATAAAATGATGCCGGCGATGACAGCCCCCAAACTGGCGAGCAGGTTAGCACCTGCTGCCTGTGATCCATAAAAGGTACTTCGTATCTCACCGGGGATTACTTTGCTGATCATGATCTGCCAGGCATTGGCGGTCAGCCCGGAACCTAATCCCTGCCATACTAGAATTAAAAATGTTAGAACGAGGGCAGCAGTGTTACCAATGACCGGGATAAGCAGCCCAAGTACCGCTAATCCTAGAATTGGCAGTCTTTCCTGGATCGTCATGCGAACCACATATGGTTTCATGTATTGCATTTTTTTGATGCGGTTGGCTGTGAACAACTGTGGTAACTGCCAACCCATGCTGTGAATCGCCGGGATTAATCCGATCAACGTTGCAGAACTAGTCATGGTTGCCACAAAGAGGGGAATTACCGTTGAGAAGGATGCAAAACCTACTGCAAAACCAAAAATACTGCCATCGCCCATATTTGCGACGACATTATGTCTTAAATTTGCCCTTTCAGAAGTATTACTAATAATTGCCATTAGCTACAAAAACCCCGGAAATTTCCGGGGTGTACTTTTCAGATTCAACTAGTAAGATTCGTCTCGTTCGTCTGTATCCCAGACCTCGTCCTCTTCTTCTTCGTCCAAATCCTCCCATTCGGCTAATTCATCGTCCTCTTCAGTCCAATCCTCTTCAGCAACCGATTCGGAGCTGACAGAATAAGTCTTACAACCGGCATCAGGATCCAGCTCCACCATACCAGCGCTGCAGATCCCGTCATCCAAAAAAGCACAATCCAAATAGTGACATTTTATTCGAGCCATCCTATTTTCCTCCTATTAGCAATGAATTTGGTCTGTCTCGCTTGATCAGAAAAATTGAAGCAATAAAAATTACAGTCATACATACAGCAGAAAGGATACACCATTGACAAATCGTTCGAAGGACGAATAATTCCAGGTAGGTAAGGTAAGCAGAAAAAAGAAATCCAAAAAGCCCTAAACCAAAAAGAAATTCACTGGTATGTGTTTTTATCAAAGTGACCTTATGGCTTAGAAAAACAATGAATAGGATACACAAGTAGCCAACCAAACCAATGAGAGCGACCGGAATGCCCCATAATTCAGACCAGCGGCTGGAATTTACGCTCTGGCAATCTCCTAATCCGGGAGTGCAGTAAATCGGAGTGTGAAATATTTTCACATAAGATAGATACCCTGATACGATCAAGCCTATGATCGAAGCGATCCAAATCGGGGTTACTTCTTTTCTTCTCCAGAGCTTATCTGTCATCAAAAGCGGCTGCACCTTTAAAGAATTTAGTTAATCATTATTCCAGTCTGAAAAACGGCAATAGTATAACATGATTTATCCAGGTTTTAACCTGTGAGCTTCCATGACATTGGGAAGATTTTCTATTTTAGTCAATACGCGTGCCAATTGGGCTATATCAGAGATTTCAACAACAAGATCAAGAAACGCCAGGTTGTGATTGATGTTGATCTTAATATCTTTTACATTGATATTTTCATTTGTTAAAAGACTTGATATATCTCCCATCAAACCCTGGCGATCATATGCCTTAATTTGGATCTCAACAGGAAATGTTAACTGAGGTTCACCCCAGGAAACCCGCACGAGCCTGTCGCGATCTTTAATACGCAGGATATTGGGGCAATCCTGGCGATGGATTGTCGCTCCACGACCACGTGTTATATATCCGATGATGTCATCACCTGGAACCGGTTTACAGCATTTTGCATAAGTAGTGAGGATGTTTTTTAGTCCGAGAACCGACACTTCTTTCCCGGTAAGGTCTCTGGATGGGCTGCCTGGTTTTACAAGGACCTCATCGACTGGAGCAGATTCAACATCCGACAACAAGTTTATTATATGACCGATCGAAATATCCCCGCATCCAACAGCTACATAAAGGTCATCTAGGTTGCGAAAATCAAAGCTGGTAGCCAGTTTTTCAAGGTTGAAATCGGTAAGACCCAGCCGGCGCAATTCTTTATCCAAAATTTCCTTACCCTGGCTCAAGTTCTGTTCCCGGTTTTGATGTTTGAACCATTGGCGTATCTTGGAACGCGCCCTTTGGGTCTTTACCAGACCAAGATTAGAATTTAACCAGTCGCGCGAAGGACCACCTTGTTTGGCGGCTAGAATCTCCACCTGGTCACCAGTTTTTAAAACATGATCGAGGCTGACAAGCTTGCCATTCACTTTAGCGCCTCTGCAACGGTGACCGATCTCAGTATGGACGTTATAAGCAAAGTCGATGGGGGTTGAACCGGCTGGCAAATCTATGATGTCGCCTCGAGGTGTAAAAATATACACTCGATCCTGAAATACATCGGTTTTCATTCCATCGACAAATTCGTTGGCGTCTTCGACTTCCTGACGCCATTCCATCAATTTCTTCAACCAATTTATCCGCTGTTCATAGATTTCATCACGCGGGCCTTTTTCCTTGTATTTCCAATGAGCAGCAATACCATATTCCGCATTCTCATCCATTTCAGGAGTGCGAATTTGAACTTCGAGTGGTTTACCGTCATCGTAAAGGATTGCGGTGTGAAGTGATTGGTAAAAATTATCTTTTGGTGCGGCAATATAGTCATCAAATTCATTGGGGATTGGCCTCCAATTGGTATGAATGACTCCCAGAGAGGCATAACAGGCTGGAATATCTTTCACAATCAGACGGACGCCACGGAGATCCCTGACCAGTTCGAAAGGTTTATTCTTTTCTACCATCTTGCGATATATCGAGTAAATATGTTTGGAACGACCTGTGATTTCCGCCTTGACTCCCACGTCTGATAGCACTTTTCGCAGACGGTTGATAATCTCTTCCATCTGACGTTCCCGTTCCAGCCGGGTTTCCGACAGATTCTGCGCGATCTCTTTGTATTTTTCCGGGTTTGTATAACGGAAGCCCAGGTCTTCCAATTCCCATTTTAATTGCCATATTCCAAGGCGATTTGCCAGCGGTGCGAATATATCCAGGGTTTCCTGGGCGATTCTTTTTCTTTTCTTCTCCGGCATGTATCCGAGAGTCCGCATATTATGCAGGCGATCAGCTAATTTAATCAGAATGACCCGGATGTCTTCTCCCATGGCGAGGAATGTTTTCCGCAAAGTTTCATTTGCCAGGTCACGACGGCGGTCTCTTGCTAGAGGAGAATCAAGCAAAGTATCGTCCTCAGATTCGGGATTTTGCGCGATTTGCTCGAAAATCTGGGCTTCATGCTGATCAGCGCGAGAGACACGCGGCAGGTGGGTGAGTTTGGTGACGCCATCAACTAAACGCCTGATCTCATCACCAAATTCACGGCTGATATCATCAAGCGTTACAGGGGTATCTTCTACGGTATCATGGAGTAAACCTGCTATCACCACGGAGGGTTGAACGTGAAGTTCAGCAAGTATGATAGCTACCGCAATACAATGAGTGATATAAGGTTCGCCTGAGACGCGTTTTTGATTTTCGTGTGATTTTTCAGCAAATTTATAGGCATGGATGATCAACTCACGATCAACCATGGAATAAGTATCCGGGAGCGCTTCGAGCAGGTTTTCGAGTAATGGGGCTAATTTTTCAGTACTGATCATTTTGCCCAACCTGTATTGATTCGCCCTAGTATATCATTATTAATTCGTATCAAATTGTTTGATCAATTGATTTAAGTCTAAATCTAAAAATGAATCTACTTCAAGATCCGCATGTGAGGTATTCATGGTTCTGGTGATCTCATTGGGAACTGCAATAACATAAATCCCTGCTGACCGAGCAGCGGTAATTCCATTGGGTGAGTCCTCAAAAACAACCGCTTCAGTAGGTGCCAAATCCAGTTTTTGCAATGCCAGGTGGAAAAGGTCAGGCTCTGGTTTAACATGAGCCACATCTTCCGCAGTCAGGATGTACTGGAAGTATTGCACCAGATCAAACCGCTGCAAGTGAGTCATTACCCAATCGCATGGGGAACTGGAAGCCACCGCCATAGGTAAATGGTGAAGTTGAGCCTGTTGGATAAAATTCAATACGCCTGGCTGTATTGGAATGTTTTCAAGGATCTCATGGGCGCGTTTTAATTGTTTGTTTCTCAAATCTGCCGGAACCAAAGGCTTATTTACTTTTGCACATAATTCAAGGGCCGGGTCATAAGCCGAAGGACCGGTGCCGATGGCTTTTGACCAATGCGCGTAGGTAAAAGGTAAATCGTAACAAGCAAATATTTCTTTCCATGCCTGGAAACCCGGAACTTCGGTATCCAAAATTAATCCATCGAAATCAAAGATTAACCCTTTAAGTGTCATATGGTATGAATGCCTGTTCTGTGGATTATTTTAACTTTTCTTCACCAACGAATTTACGCGAAGGAGAAAGGTAAGTTAATGTTTCGGCGTCCTGTTGATTCGTTTGCTCAAGTGCAATTCGAGTTAACAATTCACCGCCTGCAGGTCCGAGCATGAAACCCTGACCGCACAAACCAACTCCTAGAATCAGGTTGGCTACTTCAGGAGATCTACCAATGATTGGGAATCCATCAGGGGTCATTGGATATAAGCCGCGCCAGGTTCGGCGAACTCGGATATTTTGCAGCCTGGGCATAATTTCTATCATCCGCCGTGAGACCATCGGTAAAAAGCTGCTCGTTTCGTTCACATCCTTACCCCAGGCATTTGGTTTGGGGGTAATGCAAAAGATGACCTGACCGGTGATGTGTTGATAAAAATAGTAATTGGATGAGCCTTGAGTGGGTCGAATATCTACCACCATTGGACCAAGAAAACGGGCAACTGGTTCGGTGATGGCTGCTTCGTGAGAGTCGGGTTTTACCGGGAGATCTATGCCTGCCATAGCCCCGATCGAAGCAGCATCAGCTCCAGCAGTGTTGATTACCAACGAAGAGTAATAGATACCTTTGGTTGTTGCGACGGCTTCTATTTTATTATTTAGAATCGTGAACCCGGTTACCGGTTCAGAAAAGTGAAATTCAGCTCCGAGTTCTGTCGCATGTGAAAAATATGCGTGGTTCACCAGCATCGGTGAAGCACTGCCATCTTTTGGCGAAAAGGTTCCACCAATCAATCCCCTGGGATTTAGGTCAGGGATGATCTCTAATAAACCTTTTGTGTCATACCAGTCATTTTCCAATCCATAGGATTTTTGGATCGTTAAAAGCTCTTTGAGTGTTCTTTCTTCCTGATCGCGGTAGGCAACAAAGGAATAGCCGCATTGATCCCATTCAATATCATCACCAAACTGATCTTTGAACGTTGAGAAAATCTCGATGCTGCGTAAGCACATGCGAATTTTCGCGGGATCTGAATGCGTTGCACGGATCCCTCCGATAGCGCGTTTGTTTGACCCCTGACCAACGCTTGGAACAGATTCCAATACCAAAACTTTCAACCCTGCTTTAGCGAGGTAATATGCGGTGGGCGTACCAATTGAGCCTGCACCAATGATGATTACGTCGAACTTGTTGTTATTTTTCATTGGAATCCTCAGTCTCTATCTCCCCCGCGAATGTGCCAAGAGGTACCTCGATGAATAATGGTCTTTTGGAAGCCTCAATTACCTGGTTCGCAGGAACACCTTCTTCACGGAAAAGGCGGAGGATAAGCGGAGCGCAGGTTTTTGCCCCGCAAGCTCCCATACAAGCCCGAGTAACAGTTTTGATTTCGTTGATATCGTGGTATCCCTTGCGAATCAAATCGCGGATCTCTCCAGCAGTTACGTGCTCACATCGGCAAACAATCGTGTCATCTGCGACGTGGTTAACATACTGAAACATTGGATGGGTTATCTGTTCTTTTTGCACCTTAATGCCGGCAATCTTCGGGGCAATATCTTTAGGAGCTTCCACCTGAATTATCATGGTACGATCGCTGGAGGGAATGCTATGAATATTGTAGACTTCTGTTTCACCCAACTGATTCCCTTCAGTATCGAGGATGGAAACAACATCATCTTTGGTTATCGTTCCACCGGAGAACTCATACGGGATTGATATGACTGGTCTGTCTTGATTGGCGCGATAATCCACCAGGGTGATTGCAAGACCAGGGCATCCTGCCACGCATTTTTCGCAGACCTCACAGCAATAATTGTTTCCGATGAAAGTTGGGATATTACGAATATCCTTCTTATCAATAACGATCAGACCATGCGGGCATAACGAGGAGCAGGGGTCGCAGGGGATTTCCTGATTGCAATGGAATACCGGGACGACTCCAACAGGTAAGTCGGGAATCTGTTCTGCAAAGACATTGCCGGGTCGAGATTTTAGAATTTCTCCGGTCCGATACCAGGTAGCGGGGATTTCCTGAGAGGTGTATCCCATTGACCTGGCAATTTCGAGACCTTTGATTTTCCCTGAAAAAATTGCCGCTGAGGCTTCAGCAATTTCCTCTGCATCACCTGCAACAAAAGCAGGGATTCCAAACTCAACGGCTTTTCGGTAAAACTCGTTCACAGAATCGAGGCCAACAGCAATCAGGATGGAATCACACTCAAACGATTGTTCTGTCCCGTGGATGGGTTTGAAATTCTCATCCACTTTGGCAATTGTGACGGATTCTACAAAATCAGTTCCATTAGCACTGAGGATGGTATGTGAGGTGTAGATCGGTACCCCCATCCGCACTAATTTATCTTTATGGACCTTGTATCCTCCGCATTCGGGAAGAGCCTCGACAAGCCCAACTACGCCTATGCCAGCCTGGAGCGCATGATATCCCGCGATCAAGCCAACATTGCCGCCGCCAATAATAAATAATTTTGTGGATGGTTTTACGAGGTCCCTATTAACAAGTGTTTGGAAAGCGCCAGCTCCAAAAACACCGGGCAAAGTATTTCCCTTAAAAGCGAGGAATTTCTCACGCGCACCACTGGCTACCAGGATGGTTTTAGGAGTGACAAGAACATATTCTTTCCCATCTTTCAGGATACCAACTTTTTTATCGCTAAAAACAGCCAGGCAGGTGCTTTTAAGCCATACTTCGACAGTTGAATATTTCATAACCTCATTTTCAAGGATTGAAGCGATATCAATTCCGCGGGTGCCGGCATAAACTGCATCAGCTGAACCAAAAAAACGATGCGTTTGTAATACCAACTTACCGCCGACACGGTGTTTATCATCTACAAGGAGTACTTTTACCCCCAGTTTGCCAAGCTCGATCGCAGCGGATAAGCCAGCCGGGCCGCCACCGATGATAAGGACAGGGATCTCCAATTCTTGGATCGGCGAGAATGAT
This sequence comes from uncultured Anaerolinea sp., assembly GCA_964428125.1. Classification (GTDB taxonomy): domain Bacteria; phylum Chloroflexota; class Anaerolineae; order Anaerolineales; family Anaerolineaceae; genus UBA6107. The sequence continues at coordinate 343,437 of CAYRXB010000002.1, read as the reverse complement.
GGAGCAGCCGATACCACTGGTAATTCCGGGTGATGGTCATTGGGAAAAATCCGCATTCCTTCAGTGAGTATCTCCATGCAGGATTTTACAGGTTTCCCATCTGCAATCACCATGCATTGAGAACATTGACCATTAGCACAAAAAATCCCCATTGGGGATCCATCTTTGTGGTGATGACCAAATATTTTTATTCCGTTAGCGATTAACGCTGCAGAAATGGTGTCACCTTCATTTCCTTGCAGCAATTTATCCTGCCAAAAGAAGATGATTTGTTTTTGTTGTGGTATGGGCAGAATTGGATGATTGGTGATTCTGTTATTTGTGATCACTCGATAGACCTCTTTTCAGAGATTAACAAATTGCAATCCAGAGATAACCTGTTGAATTTTACCAAATACACCCCAGGTTCTGCAATGTAATACGACCTGAAATTAATGGATATGTTACCTGTTTCCCTTGCATGATAGAATCAAATAGGTCTAAGCGGGAGGTGCCCATGAAAAAAATCGCTGTTCTAACAAGTGGTGGTGATGCCCCCGGTATGAATGCCGCCATCCGGGCTGTGGTCCGTTGCAGTGTGGCGAGGGGATGGGAAGTGATGGGGGTTCGCAATGGATATGAAGGTTTGATTAATGGGATCATGATCCCCCTCGGAACTCGTGATGTTGGGGGAATCCTACAACGCGGTGGAACTATCTTAGGGAGTGCAAGAAGCCCGGAGTTTAAAACAGAAAAAGGGCAAATACAGGCAATTCGATCTCTAAATGCAATGGGAGTAGATGGGTTAGTGGTAATTGGTGGAAATGGATCACAAACCGGATCTTTTGCATTACATAAACATGGTTTCCCAGTCGTTGGGATTGCGTCAACAATTGATAATGACCTGGTTGGCTCAGATATTACCATTGGGGTTGATACAGCATTGAATATCGCGTTGGAAGCCATTGATCGCCTTAAAATAACCGCATCCTCACACCAACGCGCATTCCTCATCGAAGTGATGGGACGGAACTGCGGATACTTAGCACTCATGGCGGCAATTGCTGGAGGTGCTGAATATGTTGTTCTTCCAGAGTTTGAGGCTGATCCTGAAGAGATTGCCAAAGTGCTTTCGGATGCCTACGAAAAAGGAAAAGCTCATGCAATTGTGGTGGTGGCTGAAGGGGCAAAATATAACGCGAATGCGCTTGATGCATATTTTATAGAACATCGTGAACGGTTGGGATTTGACCTTCGGGTGACCATACTTGGGCACACTCAACGCGGCGGTTCACCAGGGGCGTATGATCGCATTTTTGCAAGCAGGCTTGGTGCAGCTGCAGTTGAGCAGCTTGCAAATGGAAATTTCGGGGTACTGGTAGGTCAAATCAAGGGTGAAATCGTTGCCACCCCATTGGAACAAATCGCAGGAAAAACAAAACCTATCGATCCAAGATTATTGGAATTGCAGCGGGTATTGGATTGACCAAATGACCGCTCTAAGAGCGGTCATCTTTTTTCTGACGTAAAAACGCTTCAATAAATCCATCCAGATCACCGTCGAGCACTGCCTGGCTGTTACCAACCTCGTATTCCGTGCGATGATCCTTTACCATTTGGTAAGGGTGAAGCACATAGGAACGTATCTGGCTTCCCCATTCGGCTTTTTGATAGACACCGCGGAGGTCTGCCAGATTTTTCTCCTGGGCGATTTGAGCCAGATCAAGCAGGCGAGCTCTAAGTACCCGCATGGCATTTTCACGATTCTGCATTTGAGAGCGTTCGTTCTGACAGGATACGACAATCCCAGTCGGAATATGGGTAATGCGGACAGCAGTGGCGTTTTTTTGAACATTTTGACCACCAGCTCCAGAAGATTTGTAAATATCAATCTTTAAATCATCGGGATTGATCACAACAAGAGGGTCTTCCTGGGCGGCTTCTGGGAGTACTTCAACTTGCGCAAATGAAGTATGACGCCGGTGGGCAGAATCATAAGGAGATAGGCGGACCAGGCGATGGACTCCCTTTTCGGGGTGAAGATAGCCATAGGCATAAGGACCGGTAACCATGATACTCACGCTTTTAATACCAGCCTCTTCACCAAGGGTTTCGTCAAGGATCTCAGTTTGATATCCTTTTTGTTCACACCAGCGCAGATACATACGTTCGAGCATTCCTGCCCAATCCTGGGCATCCGTTCCACCTTCTCCCGTGTTGATTGTGAGTATGGCGTTTCCGTGATCGTATTTACCATTCAACAAGGTGGATAGTGATAACTTTTCCAATTGTGCTTTGATACTGTTTGACTCTTTTTCGATTTCAGGTTGAATTGATGGATCATCCATCTCGGATAGTTCGATGGCATCGTTGATCCTTTGCTCCATAGAAGTCCATAAATGGACCTCATCACGGAGTTCAGACAGCTGTTTCATCAATGCCTGGGCGGCATGAGGATCATTCCAAATGGAAGGATCTTCAGATTTTTGTTGAAGGGTCACCAGATTCTTTTGTTTCGACGATAAGTCAAAGACGCTCCATAAGTGAATGGAGGTTAGCGAGATCGCTGCGTAATGACTCGGTTAATTCTTCCATATTGCCTCTATTCGGATGCCGGCAGAATGCTGTCGACAAATTTTTGGGGATCGAAAATTTGCAGGTCTTCCGGTTTTTCCCCAAGCCCACTGAAAAAGATGGGAAGGTTCAATTCCTTTTGGATGGCAAATGCCATGCCACCGCGGGCGGATGAATCCAGTTTGGTGAGAATGACCCCATTGACCTTCACGGCTTCCTGGAATGCCTTTGCCTGATGCATTGCATTTTGACCTGTTGTTGCGTCTAAAACAAGCAATACCGCATGCGGCGCTCCTGGAAGGGCTTTACCAACCACACGATGAACTTTCTTCAACTCTTCCATTAAGTTGAATCGGGTGTGCAGTCTGCCGGCGGTATCTATTATCACCAGGTCGATATCACGGCTAATGGCAGATTGAACTGCATCGTAAGCCACTGCACCCGGGTCGCTATCCGGTTGACCGGATACCACTGGCAGGTTTAGACGGTCAGCCCAAACCTGGAGTTGGTCAATTGCGGCTGCACGATAAGTGTCCGCTGCTGCGAGTAATACTTTTTTTCCCTGGTCTTTGAGGATCTTCCCTAGTTTGGCGGCGGTTGTTGTTTTACCAGAGCCGTTAACGCCAACGAGTAAAACAACGGCAGGTTTTTGGTTGTTAAATTTAAATTCCGGAACTGGCATTAACCGGTCCAATAGTTCTAACCGGAGTAGAGTCCTAAATTCATCACTCCTGGTTATCCCCTGTTCGGAAACCTTCTTTTTCAGGTCATTCAGGATTTGCGTCGCTGAAGGTACACCAAGATCTGCTTGAATTAATAATTCTTCAAGTTCTTCCCAGGTTTCTTGCGTGATCTCTGAAGCGCCAACAAGTGTGGCAATTCGCCCGAAGGTAGACTTTCGGGTACGCTCGAGGCTTTGCTTCCATTTTAACAAGATATCCGGCATAGAACAAAAATTATAACATGCAGTGCTTATGAATTAGCGGATGATGCTAATTGTCCGCATCCCGCATTAATTTCGATTCCCCGACGTAAACGTATTGTGCAGGGAATCCCTCTTGCCTGAAGAACTGCCTGAAAAGTGAGTGCACGTTCATGGGTAGTGGTTTTTCCAGAATATTTTTTAGTTGGGTTCAACGGAATAATGTTCACATGGCATAACAAACCACTAACAAGCTCTGCCAGTTCTTCTGCATCTTGAGGGGAATCATTTACATCCTGGATCAACGCCCATTCAAAAGTAAGACGCCGGTGGGTTTGCTCAACGTAATTCCTGCCAGCGGCGAGAAGATCACTTAATGGATACTTTTTATTTACTGGAAGGAGAGATGAGCGGAGTTTATCGTTGGCAGCATGTAAACTAATCGCCAGGTTGACCTGCCTCTTTTCCTGAGTAAAACGCTCAATCCCAGGTATGATACCGACTGTAGAAATTGTGAACCGCCTTGCTCCAAGGTTAAACCCCTCTGGATCGTTTAATCGATCGATTGCTGATAAGACCGAATCATAGTTGTGGAAGGGTTCTCCCATGCCCATGATAACAATATTGGTGACGGATTTTTTCTCTTGAGCCAGGGTGCGGGCGAAGAAAAGAACTTGTTCAATGATCTCCCCACTGGACAGGTTTCGGCGAAAACCCATTTGTCCGGTGGCGCAAAAAACGCAACCCGTGGCACAACCCGATTGTGAAGAGATGCATAATGTATTTCGGTCGTCATATCGCATCAACACTGATTCGATAGCATTTCCATCAGCAAGCCGAAAGAGCAATTTTTCGGTGTTCCTGTCTTTGGAGATTAAGCAAGTTTCTGGTGTCAGGTGACTGAATGAAAAACTGTTTTCCAAGAATTCCCGTAGTTTTTTAGAGAGGGTGGTTATTTGATCTGGATTCGATGCCAGTTTTTTATAAACCCCTTCCCAGATCTGCCCAGCCCGGTAATCGGGTTCTCCAAGCGTCTTCATTGACTGCTTTATTTCTTGGAGGGATAGATCAAAAATGAAAGGAAGGGGTTCCATATTATTTCACCAGGTCAGCCAGTTCAGGAACGATGAGGTCAATCTTTGGCTGCCACATCAATGCTTCTGATTGGGTCATCACACCGGAGAGAACAGCAGCGGTTCTGCATCCAAGATTTTGTCCTCCAAGGATATCCGTTTCCAACCTGTCGCCGACCACTAGTGTTTCGCCTGGTTTTGAGCCAAGTCGTTCCAAAGCAAATTCATATAGGGCAGGCGAGGGTTTGCCAGCGATGATGGCTTCGACGTCAGTAGCTGCTTCCAGTGCTGCCTGAATAGAGCCAGCACCCGGGATAAGCCCTTCAGGTGTAGGATACGTACGGTCCGGATTTGTGAAATAGAATGGTGCTCCAGCGCGGATAAGGAGGGTGGCTCGTTTCATTTTCCAAAAGTCAATTGTTCGATCCATCCCGCCTACAACTGCAACAACATTGCTCTCCGATTGATAAAATCCTGCTTCTTTGAGTGCTGTGATCAAGCCAATCTCACCAATGGTGTAAACCGGGCCCCCGTTAGGGAATCGTTTAGATAAAAGGTGAGCCAGAGCCATCGCAGAGGTGATCACCTGTTCCTTAGAGAGCGTCACTCCGAGCCCGGCCATTTTTTCAAGATATTGCTCGGGTGTTCGTGTTCCGTTATTTGTGGCCAGGATGACCTTCAGTCCCAAATGCTTAAATCGATCAAATGTGTGCGGCAGGTCGCCAATCGGTGAATTTTCCCGCCATAAAACCCCATCCATGTCTAGGATGAGTGAAGTGATCTCTCCGATTCCAGAAATATTCATAATCCCTCATAAAAACAGACCGGATGAAAGGTCACCCGGTCTGGATTTTGCTTACTTGGTCTTAGGTTCAGGCGGTGTTAATACCTGGTCGACAAGCCCATAAGCTACAGCAGCCTGGGCATCCATGTAAAAATTGCGGTCAGTGTCCCGTTCGATCACATCTTTGGGTTGACCCGTGCTCTCTGCGAGGATTTCCATCAAGCGGGCTTTCAAGCGAAGAATCTCGCGTGCCTGGATTTCGATATCGGATGCCTGTCCTTCAGCGCCGCCCAGTGGTTGGTGCATGTGCACAGTTGCATGCGGTAAAGCGTAACGTTTCCCTTTCGTGCCTGCGGCTAAAAGGACGGTGCCAAACGAGGCAGTCACACCGACGGCTACTGTGCTGATTTTGTTGGGAATCATCTTCATAGTGTCGTAGATGGCTAACCCTGCATAAATCTGACCACCAGGGGAGTTGATATACATCTGGATGTCTGCATCCGGATCCTCGCGGCTGAGAACAAGCAATTGTGCAACAACCGCATTGGCTACCTGGTCATCGATTGGCGTGCCAACGAAGATAATTCGTTCACGAAAGAGCAGCGAATAGATATCATATGCCCGTTCGCCGCGTCCTGAAGACTCAACGACCATTGGCATAACTGACTTAAATGTTGACGGATTCATTTTTCTCCTTTTAACTTGAAAAAATACTACTTATCCCCGGATTTCTCCGCCTTTTTGGCGGATTTTTTGGCTTTAACCGGTTCTGTGGAATCAGATGCAGCAGCAGATTCAGTTGCTGCTTTTTTTGGTTGGCTTGATTTGACTTTAGATTTTTCTTCCTTTTTTTCTTCGACAGCTTTTTCTTCCAGTTTACCCGTAGCAATGTCTTTGAGGCGGTTCAAAACCTGCCGGTTGAGAACACGTGTTGCTGCTTCCATAGCCAGCGCATTGGCAACTTTTTCATTCTTTAACTGCTTCTGAAGATTCTTAATGTCAGTAGTTCCCTGCATTTCGGTGATGATTTGAGTGTATTCGTTTTGCAGGTCTTCATTCTTAATCTCGACTTTTTCTTCCTTGGCTAATTTATCCAGCACAAGAGATCTTTCAAGTCGTTTGCGAGCTGCAGGCTTGATCTCTTCTTCTAACCATGTTGAGCGTTCTTTTTTCAAAGTCTTCAAATATGTATCAAGTTCCATGCGCTGTTTAGCAAGGTCTTCTTTTACGTGTTCTTCAACATGTTCCATTTCATGTTCAAGAACTTGCGGTGGATACTTGATAGTGGCTTTCTTGATCAGCATTTCGATAAGTTCATCGAAATAACCCTGCTCGTATTCTGCGATAGCACGATTTTGTAATTGTTCTTTGATCGACTCCCGCAATTTAGCAACATTCTCGAATTCACCTACGGTTTGAGCAAAGGCATCGTTTAATTCAGGTAATGTTAAAGATTTTACATTTTCAATCTTAGCAAGGAATTCAACTTCCTTGCCGCGCAATTTGTCATAATTGGATTCCTGCGGGTAGGTGTACTTGACAGTTTTTTCATCACCGGCTTGTAAGCCCTTAAGATTATCACCAAACCCCGCGTAGGGGAAATCAACAATTTCTGGATCGTTTTCACCAATAACCACCTGCAGCGGCGAGTCTTTTAACAACTCAGCTTTGTCGTCAGTTGAAGGATTGACCAAATGGGCGTCGAGTTTGAGATACACCAGATCGCCTTCTTTGGCAGCTCTATCAACGGGCTCAGCTGTTGCATAACTCTTGCGTAATCGTTGGATGAATTGATCGATCTCTTTTTCGGCAATGGATTTTACTGTGTATTTCTTACGCAGTGATTTGTAATCTCCAAGGTCAACAGTGGGTTCAAGAGGAATGCTAAAGGTAAACTTGATGGGATCACCTTTGTCGATCTTTTCTAATGAACCGGGGGCAGCGGGCTCGATTTTTGCTTCGTCAAGAATCTTTGGATATTGATCTTCAACCATCAATTCGATGGCTTCTTCTTCGATAGCTGCATCACCATATAGACGGATAATCACATCGTAGGGAGCCTTACCGGGGCGAAAACCTGGGATTTTCCCTTTAGTGGCAATTTTTCGCGCAGCCTGATGTTTGTAGCGTTCAAGTTCGCTGCCTTCAAATTCAGCGATCACCTTTGATTGATGGTCTTCTTGAGGTTGGATTTCGATTTTCAATGGATTCACCTTTCAATATGCCTTTGCATTATTTTTGCTGGTGGGGAAAGAGGGACTTGAACCCTCACGCCTTGCGGCACATGATCCTAAGTCATGCCTGTCTGCCAATTCCAGCATTTCCCCAGCGACTAGGGATTATAAGCGACAGGGGGGTTGAAGTCAATTCAGAATCGGGACATTCTAATAATCTTCCTATATAAAAAAATGATCTTAAATCAAAGAAAACACGGATTTGTGGACTATAATCCTCAGGTCGTTATTATTGATTGACGAGGTATTCATTGGGCAACGTATACAATCCAGATTCTGCGGGAAAAGACCGTACACGATTAACAAAAACCATTGTGTTAGCACTCAGAGAGTTAATGAAACAGCCAGAACCGAATGAGCAGACCAGAGATACGGTGGCTTATGTTGTACTCGCATTGGACGAAATCAGCAGGAATATTGATGCCAGCGTAGAAGCCTGGGAGAAAAGAGGTTACTGGGTAAAGGCCGACAGGTTTCGGTTGGATTGGGAATGGAGCGGCAAGTTGAGCAGAGAGTTAAACAAAGCTTTACTTGCGGAGGAATGGGCAGCTGTTGCCATGACAGCAGTGAAAATTGCCGGTAAATTTAATAAATTAACCATCGCTGAGCATCATCGATTGGGAACCCCGTGGATAGGGGCGTATCAATTACTAAAAAATAAACGAACCGCTTCCTAGGAAGCGGTTCGTTTCGTAAAGATAGGTTTATTTTTCCTTGAGAATGATGCGGGCGTCGGCAACTTTTAGTCCAGCACCTTCTTCATAAACCAGCACAGGGTTGGCGTCTGATTCTTTAATCTCATCTTCAAGATCGTGAACCAATATTGAATAATCAGTGATTGTCTGGGCAAGCACCTTACGATCACGCGGTTTCTCACCACGGGCACCTGCCAGGATGGCGGCACTCTTGATCTCACCGAGCATCTCTTCAGCCTGACCCTTACCAATCGGAGCGACGCGGAAAGTGACATCTTTAAGAACTTCCACGAAAATACCACCGAGACCAAACATCACAGTTGGACCAAAGGATGGATCATTTACCGATCCGAGAATGGTCTCTGTACCCCAGGGAGCCATTTCCTGGACGCAAATGCCGTGAATATTAGCATCGGCTTTATATGCTTTGGCGTTCTTCATGATGGTCTTGAAAGCGTCGCGAATACCAGCTTCATCCTTGATATTGACTTTCACACCACCAGCATCCGATTTGTGTAGGATATCTGGCGATACGATCTTTAATACCAATGGGAAACCAATTTTCTTCCCGATTGCGACAGCTTCATCTTCTGTTTTGGCAAGCTCAGTAGTGGTCACTGGCAACCCATAGGCTTTGAAAACACCCTTGGCTTCAATTTCGGTGAGAGAATCGCGGCCATCCGCACGGGCTTTTGCAATGATGTCGAGCGCTATTTTCCTGGCTTTGGGGTCGGATTTCACTGTTTCATGATTCTTGCTTTCCTGCAGTTTGGCATATTCACGCAGTGAGGCGATTGCATTCACTGCAATATCCGGGGCTCCGAAGGCAGGTATACCGTGTTCAACAAGCCATGCCATTGCTTTGTCTGACTTTGCACCACCGACAAAAGAGACTGTGACAGGTTTATTCTTGATACCGGATTCGTCGATCGCTTTTTTAATGCTTTCAGCGATTTCCTGGGGATTGGTCATAGCGGTTTCGCAGTAAAGGACTACGAGACCGTCGGTCCATTTATGCGCGAAAGAGAATTTGGTAGTTTGATAATACCAATCGTTGCCTGCCATACCGGTCATATCAACCGGATTCTTGGCAGAACCAAAGTCGGGCATGTGTTTTTTGAGTTCTTCCTGGACATCTGCAGGAGCGAATTTTAACGGAACGCCGTATTTTTCTGCGGCATCGGTGGCTAAAACACCCACACCACCTCCATTGGTCAACACAAGCAGATTGTCGCCCTTCATGGGAGGTTGTTGGGAAAGGGTAAGGGTTCGATCAAATAAGTTGTTGAGGTCACTAGCCTGGATCACCCCAGCCTGTTTGAATGCCGAGGTATAGATCTTTGCTGCTCCGGCAAGGGAACCCGTATGAGAGGCAGCAGCTGCAGCGCCATGGGCTGAAACGCCGGATTTTAGAGCAATAATGGGTTTCTTGGATTTCCGGGCAGCATCAATAAATTTTCGCCCTTTTTTCAACCCTTCAATATAAAGGCTGACGCAGCTGGTATCTTTGTCATCATCAAACCATTCGATAAGGTCTGCAAAATCCACATCAGACATGTTGCCGATGGAAATCAATTTGTCAAATCCGACATGCTTGGTATAGGTAGCCATATCGAGGGCGATGAGGAGAGCACCGGATTGTGTAACCAGGGATGCTTTGCCCGGGAATGGAAGGCCTGGAGCAAAGGAGCCATTAAATTTATCGGAGTTGGAGAGTGACCCTACAATATTTGGTCCAAGCACGCGCATTCCGTATCTGGCGGCAATGGCGAGCATATCGTCTTCAAGGTCTTTACGACCTACTTCGCTGAAACCGGAAGTAATAACAATGAGACCTTTAACACCCTTCTTGCCGCATTCTTCTGTGACTTCGCTCATATACTTGGCTGGTACAGTGATGATGGCAGAATCAACTTCATCGGGAACATCGGTCACATTTACATAGGCTTTTAAGCCAAGAATTTCAGGAGTGTTGTTATTGATCGGGTAGATCTTTCCTTTGTAACCACCTTCCTGAAGGTTCTTAATAACTGTGTAGCCTATCTTGCCTGGGGTGGCTGAAGCACCGATGACTGCCACTGATTTTGGACGAAGCATCTTGTTTAGAACGTTCTTATCCACCATTTCCTCCTAGATTTTTTCAATTGCGATTTGCGATTGATTATGTTTTAATAATTTCATTGAGTTGTCAACGCACAGTTTCATTTTATACATTTTTCTGAAAACAAATGTACTTACTTAGGCAATCATTCTTCCTAATTTATGGCGGCTAGAAAATGATCGATATTTTGGTGAAAAATCCTGACGCAAGTATACCGTTAAACTCCATCAAAGCTATTATAAATTCTGCGTTGTCAGCAGCTGATCCCTATAAACTTGTCTCTGATAACCTTAGACTTGAAGAAAGGAAATTGTGGGTCGGCGAAAAAGCCTTTCCCCTGCATTCGTCTAGCAGGATTATTCTGGTTAGCCTGGGGAAAGCGGCTGCTGCAATGGCGATTGCAGCAGAAGAAAAATTGCAGAACAGATGTGATACCGGAATATGTGTTTGCAAGCACAAGCCAGAGGTTTTCAAATCGCAATATATTGAGATTTTCGAATCGTCTCACCCGGTGCCTGATGAGAGAAGTATTAACGCCGCCTTGAAGATTAAGTCCAGGCTTATCGAATTAAAGAAGGAAGATGTTGTTTTACTGCTGTTATCGGGGGGAGGGTCCGCATTAGCCTGTCTCCCAGAAAAGGGCATCACTTTAGAGGATATTCAACTGGTTACTTCATCATTATTGCTCAGCGGAGCATCGATAAATGAAATGAATGCAGTGAGGAAAAAGCTTGATATTTTCAAGGGAGGCGGGTTCTTAAAGATGGCACAACCAGCGCAGGTCGGTGTGCTGGTGTTATCTGACGTGCTTGGAGATCCCCTGGATGTAATTGCATCCGGTCCGGCGATAATTGATAATTCAACTTACGTTAAAGCAGTAGAGATTATCAGAAAGTACATCCCGATTGAAAAAATCCCTCTCAGAGTGCTTGAACTATTTACTTCCAAAATAAACGAAGAAGGAAAAGTAACCCCACGGAATAAAACAAAATTGACCGCATACCACAAGGTCATTGGGAGCAATAAAAAATCAGTAAATGCTGCGGCAGCAAAGGCGGCAGAGTTGGGTTATCACGTCGAAATTGTATCTTATGTACTGCAGGGTGAAGCCAGAGAAGGTTGGAGAACCCTGATGAACCACTCTCAAGAAAAACCATTTGCCATTTTTGCTGGGGGTGAGACCACAGTGAGTGTTCATGGAGATGGATTAGGTGGGCGCAACCTGGAATTTGCATTGGGCGCTGTAATTCCATTAAGTACTGAAAAAAATCTTGTCATTGTAACTTTGGCAACCGATGGTGAGGACGGTCCGACAGATGCAGCCGGGGCGATTGTTTGTTCCAATTCTGGATATGATTTTACTGAAGTCGAACAGAGTCTGAAGAATAATGATTCGTATCATTTTTTCCAAAAACATGGTGGACTGATTCAGACTGGTTCCACCGGAACTAATGTGAATGATCTTGCATTTCTCATTAGCTGGTAATCAGCAAAAAGATATGTTTATATAGTAAGAAGCAAATGCCCTGTCTAGCAGGGCATTTATAGCTTATGAATACCTTGCTTTGATCGAGGGAATGAGGTATTCCTCAAATGCACGTTTTTCATCATATTGAGGTTTCCAACCCCAATCTTTTGAAGCAGCTGTATCACATACATCTCCCGGCCAGCTATCAACAATTGTCTGGCGAGCCAGATGAGGTTCAAATGTCACCACAGCACCCGGGAATGCTTTCTTCACATGGTTATAGAAGTCGAGAGCAGTTGGTGAAAAACTCGTGACGTTGTAAACCAACTGGGTTAGATTCTCTCGCGGAGCTGCTTCCAATTGCAGCATGGAGCGCACTGCATCCGGCATTACCATGAAGGGGAGGCGAGTATCAGGTCGGACAAAGCAGGCATAGGGGATACCCTGAGCGGCGTGATGCAGCATCTCCGGTCCATAATCACTTGTTCCTCCGGTAGGAACAGTGACCGAGCTAATCAATCCTGGAAAGCGCAAACAGCGAAAATCGACAGATACTTTTCCGTGGTCCGCTGCAAGTTGGCGATAATGAAAAGTGTAATATCTGCCGAGGTATTCACAATATAGCTTATTGCATCCATACATTGTGATTGGACTATTCCATTCATATTCCTTTACCTTGCCGGCTTTTTCTTTTGCTGCAATTGTCGGAATTCCATAAGCAGCAATTGAGCTGGGATAAATGAATTTGACGGGTCGGCCCTGCCAAGAACTCTGTTCCACTGCCAGCCGTAAAAGGTTTAAAGTTCCTTCCACATTTACACGGTGCGCAGTTTCAGGATTATATTCAGCTTTTGTGGATAAGATTGACGCAAGATGGTAGATTGTGCGAATTTCAAATTCTGCCACCAAACGACCAAGGAGCATCGAATCCAAAATATCGCCCTGGATAAAACGCTCACAGTAGGGGATCAGTGATTGGTCCAATGGTTGAACATCCATTGCCACAATGCTGTATTTTTTTGTTTCGCCAAGAAAAGAGATCAAACCATGGCCTATTTCACCATTTGCTCCAGTGATTAAGATTATTTCTTTTCGCATCGTTTATCCTTTCAGTTTTTGAGTAAAAGAATAAAAAAGGGTTCTGAATAAATTTCAGAACCCTATACTGCCTAAACAGTTTGCGGAGTTTTCTTAAACCAGGTCTTCCACTCTTTCTTTTCCCAAACCACCAAGATGGGGGCGGCGATGAAAATAGAAGAGTAAGTACCACTCAAAAGCCCAACCAATAGGATCACAGCGAATTCGCGTAGCGTTACACCGCCGAATAATGCCAATGCCAGGAGGAGGAACTCTACGGTCATCAACTGAGTGTTGATAGATCGCTGCAGGGTCTGAACGATGGAATGGTTCGCAAGTGTTTCGAAATCAAGTTTCCGATAAATACCTGAGTTCTCGCGAATGCGATCGAAGACAACGATCTTATCCTGCACTGAAAAACCGATGACGGTTAATAGTGCGGTTAGGTACAATGAGTCGATCTGCCACCCCCAGAATGTGGAGCCGTAACCTGTTAGGGCAATTACGATCAGCACATCATGAACCATTGCAATGATCGCACAAATGCCGTATCGGAAAGCATGTTGAACCCCGCGAAATGCGAAGGTGATGTAGATTACAACTGCAATCGCCGCAATCGCAACAGCTAGCAACGCACGTTTGGCAACACCCTGTCCGATGGAGGGGCCAACGGTATCTGATTTGAGGACAATTACTTCCTTCTCTGAAAGGGCGCTAACTTCGGAAATCACCGTTTGGCGTTGCGATTCACTTAATTCAGAAGAGCGAAGGATGAGCGTGTCGTTACCGCTTGTCTGGATCTGAGAATCAGTAATGCCGATGTTATCGAATACCTTTTTAACCTGTTCGGTGGAGGGAAGAGTTTTAGAAGTGAATTGCAGCTCCAAAATTGTGCCACCTTTGAAATCAATTGATAACGGAAGGGGCTTGACAGCCAAAAGAATGATCCCGGAGACGATAACGACCAGGGATAAAGCAAAAAACCAGTAACGTTTTCCTAAAATATTAAGCATTTTCAGATCTCCTTGCACCGAACAGTTTTTGGTATTGGTCCGGTTTTACTGCATCAGTTGTAAGGCTGAGGAATGTACGAGTCACATATACTGCCGTAAACAAGGATACAACCACACCAAGAGCGAGAGTTAACGCAAAACCCTTAACAATGCTTGCTCCAAATTGTGACCCAAACCAGAACAAAATTACACTGGTAATGATGGTCGCAATATTTGAGTCGCGAATTGATGGCCAGGCACGTTTCCATCCGAGATCGATGGCTTGTTTGAGATTTCTGCCATTACGCAGCTCTTCTTTTAGTCGCTCAAAAATAAGGATGTTCGCGTCAAGTGCGCTTCCGGTGGAAAGCAGGAAACCAGCTATACCTGATAGTGTGAGCGTTACAGGAATAAGTTTGAAGAGAGCAAAGGTTATCGCTCCGTAAATCGCGATTGCGACAACGGCAACGGCTCCGGGCAGGCGGTAATAAAGTACCATGAATAGCGCAACAATAATGAAACCGATCAACCCGGCGAGCAAGCTTTTTGATAATGAATCTGAACCAAGTGTGGGTCCGATAATGCGGCTTTCAACAACTTCAACTGGAACAGAAAGTCGACCATATCGAAGTGTAACTGCAAGATTATTGGCTTGTTCAGAGGTGAAGGATCCGGTAATTTGTCCAGAACCATCTGTAATTGCTGTGCTGATCGTGGGGCAAGAAATGACTGCTTTATCAAGCACGATTGCCAGATACTTGCCTGTATTTGCGGTTGTATGATCTTTAAAAATCACTGTGCCCTTATCTGTAAGAACAAAATCGACCGCAAAACCACCGGTTTGTGAGGTGCTGACATTTACTGTTTTAATGTCAACCCCAGTCATCACAGTGTGATAAACCTTGGTTTCAGCGGTGGATTGAGCTGTAGTTTCAGTGGCTGTGGGGGTAGGGACTGCTGTGGCAGTTGCTGCTTCAGGAGTGGCATTCTGCGCGGAAGGGGCAACATAGTCTGTTGTTACAATTGTTCCAGGTTCCAGATAAGTGGTTCCTGCGTCGATAAATTCCAATAAACCAGTTTGTTTTACTGATGCAATAACATCTGCGGTATTGGTTAGACCGGGGAATTCGCCGAGGATGTATTTGTCACCTGCTACCTGAAAAACCACTTCGCTTACACCGAGACCATTAGCACGACTCTCAAGGATTTTTGCAGTATCTTCCAATGCCTGTTTGTCGGGGGTAACACCATCTTTTGCCCCAAGAAGTACCTGCATACCACCTCGCAGATCAAGACCCAGAACAGGGTTCAACGTGCGGTGGAATTTTCCAATCGTTAGGCCGGCGCTTCCCTCTGCACGGGGAAGGTCAACCCAGACAACGAGCGCTACCAGGACCAGAATCAAGATTAGCTTTACAATGCGACGATCCATACTCTTGACAACCTCCAATACAAACAAAATCCAGCATCCGCTGGCGGGAACTGTGGAATTATACTCCAATCAAGGATGATTGGATATTATTTTTATAAAACCAACTCTCTAATTCTTTGATCAATGATCTCGCATACCTCACTTACTGAGAGATTATCGGTATTGATCTGGATATCAGCATTTTGCCTGGCATTTTCCAGCCGTTTGACCTGCTCCTGGTACTCAGCTTCTGTCCAATTCAATTTTCTGCGGATCAGAGTTTGTGGATAAGAAACTTCGAGGTAGACGAGGAGGTCAGGGTCAGTGAGTTGTTTCCACATGGTTTGCACATAAGAGTGTTCCTGGGCAATATGCCGGCACTGATGCCCCATTGCAGTCAATCTTGCAATGCACGATGTTTTTCCTGAGGCGCAAACCCCGACAATTCCGATCAGAGGTTTCTCTCGTTTGGGTGGCATTCGTTTTCGATAATTACTAAGATGAAATGAATCCTAAAACCTTTGGGGTGTTAACTGCGGGGGAACGGGCAGTAAAAATGTCATGCGCCTGATCTGGTCTGATTCATTGGCATTCGTTCTTAATACCACGACACTCATATCATCATTGGGTCGGTTATTATCAAGTCGAATGGATTGTGAAAGGATCGTGTCGGCCAAATCCTGCGCCGAAGGATTCTGATCTTCGAGAATTGCCTGTACAAGTGTACAAATATCCAGAGACTGCCCCGAACGATCTCCGGCATCACGAATTCCATCAGTATACATAATTATCGTGATCCCACTTTCCAATGGGAACTCTGTGATCGATGGGCGGATATTGCGGGAGGTTCCAATGGAGACACTTTCGGATGATATGCACTCCACTCTGTCCTGCCTGGCAATAAATACCGGGGATGGATTATTCCGAGTTATCACAATGGTTCCGGTCTGAAGGTCGGCTGAAAGGATATTAAGAGTGGCGGTTACTTTACCGCTTCGTTCAGTGAATAAATAATCAGATGCAGCTCTGGCAGCAGCGCCATCGCGTACTCCTTCAGCCAGCAACCCGATCACCTTTCGAACAACCATGGTGGAAATTGCTTTTGCACCTCTTCCAGAGGTTTGACCATCTGCCAGGACGATTGAAATTCCACCGTTAGGGCGTTCTACGATTTCAAGCGTATCACCGCTTTCAGAAGTAGCGTATTTGTTTATCTTTGCTACGGCTGCATGAATTTCCATAAATAGATTTTACAACAAATGCGAGTAATCACAATAATCAGGATGAATCACCTTGAATTGCTTGACGAGATTAGAGCGCGAGGGTATACTCTATGCGCCTGTCACAAGAATGACGGGTGGTGAATTTTTGACAGGAGATTTAAAATGGTACCTCTTCCAAAACGGAAACTCTCTAAAGGCCGCCGCGACCGCCGACGTTCACAAGACGCACTACAGACCGCAAACCTGGTTCAGTGCAGCAATTGTGGAGAAATGCGTCTTCCTCACACGGTATGCCCCAATTGCGGGCATTACCAGGGCAAGGAAGTCCTCGATCTCGGTAAAGACACAAAAAAGAAATAACTACAATTTCGAAGGACAAAAAACGGGCAATCGCCCGTTTTTGGTTTAATTAATATACAAGATTTATTGCTCAAGCGGAATTTCAGTATCTACTTCAGGTTCCTGGCGAGTATAAGGAGTATACCGAGCCAATAACCTGCCTGGTAGTTGACCCTGGATAAAAACGCCTTTTCGTAAATGTTCCACCCTTTTTACGTGTCCTTGTTCGTGAAAAAGCGATATTAACTGACCCTCGGTATACGGGATTTGAACTGATATTTCTTCAAAATTCTCAAATAATTCCAACTCAATTTTATTCAAAAGTGCAGGAAACCCTGTTCCTTTTAAGGCAGAAATGGCTACAGCATCTGGGAATTTCTTGATGATTTGTTGCAGTTCCTCTGGATTAACTAACTGATCAATTTTATTCAACACAATGATCGTGGGAATGTGCTGTGCGTTGATCTCCTCGAGGGTTTGTTCAACAGCCCTGGTTTGCTCAAGAGCGTTGGGGTGATTTATATCCACCACATGGAGCAGAAGATCAGCTTCGGAGATCTCTTCAAGGGTAGCCTGGAAAGCAGCAATCAATTGGGTGGGAAGTTTTTGGATAAACCCAACCGTGTCGGTGAGAAGCGATTCATGCCCGCCCGGGAGCGAGACGCGCCGTGTGGTAGGGTCAAGGGTAGCAAATAGTTGATCGGCGACATAGACTTCAGATTTTGTAAGGCGGTTGAGGAGCGTCGATTTTCCGGCATTCGTATAGCCTACAAGGGAAATGAGCGGAATACGGGTATTCTTTCTTTGTGCGCGATAACGCTGTCGGTGTGCACGGACTTTCTCCAATTCCTTTTTCAGGTTGGTTATCCGTTTATGAATCTCGCGGCGGTCAACTTCAAGTTGCGTTTCACCAGGACCGCGTAAACCTACTCCACCGACTGACCCCGCCCTGCCGCCGCCGCCGCCAGCCTGCCTGGCTAGGTGTGTCCATGCCCGTGTCAGCCTTGGAAGGCGGTATTCGTATTGTGCAAGTGCAACCTGGAGAATACCATCACTAGTGTGCGCATGTTGCGCAAAAATATCAAGGATCAAAGCTGTACGATCAATGACTCGAACTTTCGGACCAAACTTCTCTTCAAGTTCCCGTTGGTGCCGGGGAGAAAGCTCATTATCAAAAATGACAATTTCTGCAAGTGTTTCTTCCACCAGCAAACGAATTTCCTCAACTTTTCCACTGCCAATATATGTGGCTGGATGAGGTGAATCAAGTTTCTGAGTTGATTCTCCAACAATATCTAAACCAGCTGTATCAGCAAGGCGGGCAAGTTCCCCAATGGAATCTTCAAGAGGGATCAAACCTGGTTCAGAATGAATTTCAACCCCGACAAGAAATGCTTTTTCTCTCGGTGGTTGTGTGGGGTATGTTCTTGTGGTTTTCATTATTTTTTGATCGACCAATTGACAAGTCGTTCCATTGCTTGTTCAATTCGGTCTGCCGGAGTTCCCAGCGAGACCCTAATATAACCTTCACCGTGTGGTCCATAAACAACACCGGGTGTAGTGCTTACACCTGTTGCTTCAAGAAGATCGGCGCAGTAGCGCATGGAATCTTTATGTCCTTTTGGCAGGGCTGCCCAAACATAAATTGCAGCTTTTGGAATATCCAATGTAAATCCAGCTTCCTTCAATCCCCTGACGACAATATCTCTACGCTCCTTATAGACCAAATTGCGCTGATCAAGCCAAGATTGGTCTCCGGTTAAAGCAGCGATACCTGCCGAAAAAATTGGCGCAAAATTGGAAGTATCCATTTGACTTTTATAATTGTAAAGATAATCGATGACTTCTGGATTCCCGACTGCCATACCCAGGCGCCATCCTGCCATATTGTATGTTTTCGACATTGAATTGAACTCAACCGCTACCTCTTTGGCTCCGGGGACCATCATAATACTTGGGGCGTTGTAACCATCAAAACACACATCAGCATAGGGGGCATCGTGGGCTACCAGCAGATGGTGGTTGCGTGCAAAAGTGATAACGTCTTCAAAGAAAGAGATTGGTGCAATTGCACCTGTAGGATTATTCGGATAATTGAGCCAGATGATCTTTGCCCGTGTAAGGTCATCTTTTGCCAATGCATTCAAATCCGGAAGAAATCCATTTTCCCGCGTCAGAGGAAAATAAACGATCTTACCGCCTGCAATGATCCCGCTTGCGCTATAAACGGGATAACCCGGGTCTGGAACGAGAGCAACATCTCCAGGGTTTAAGAGTACTTGACTTAAATTAAACAAACCCTCTTTTGATCCAATTAATCCAATAATTTCGGTTTTTGGATCAAGGTTGACTTCAAAGCGATTCAGGTAATACTCTGCCACTGCTTGTTTAAATGCTGGCGTTCCACCAATCGGAGAATAACCATGGGTATCCTCTTTTTGGGATTCTTTTATCAGCACATCTGTAATGAACTTTGCCGGTGGAAGATCTGGAGATCCCATGTCAATACGAATGACATCCATCCCTTGAGCTTTTAGTTGATTAATCTTCTTTCCAAGTGAGGCAAAAAAATAAGGTTCGAAGGATGATATGCGATCCGCCGGTGGGAGATAAGGAGTTGATTTCATTATAGTAAAAATCCTTTGAGGGTGATGATGTAATTATCTCATTAAATAATATTTGGATTAATCATGGATTAGTTTCAAGCCAATGTGTAATCGTTTTACCAACGATTTCAAGGCTCGCAGGTGACACCTTATCATTCGTATCAGAAATCGTGTGCCACCAGGGATAATCAAAGTCGATGATATCTACAGCGGGGATTCCTTTCTCGATAAAAGGAAAGTGATCATCGAGTATGTTGTATTTGGTTTCATTTAGAAAAACATCGGAATACCCGAGTTCTGATGCGGCTTGCCAGATTTGATCACTTAAAATTGGATCGGAATTCTTCTCTTTATAAATATGTAAATCTACATCCCCTATCATATCCAGTATCACAACACGTGCAGGGGGTTGCTGCATATTTTGAACATAAGCACGCGATCCAATGATCCAGTCCCAATCGTCAATATGCCCCTGATCCTCAGCATCAAAAAACACCAATTCGACTTGCTTTGCTGTAGGTAGAGGTAAGGTGCGGGCTAGTTCCAAGAGAACCGCCACACCAGAAGCACCGTCGTTTGCTCCAGGAACAGCTTGATCGGCATGTGCCAGGCAACTCTCTTCCGTTGCGAGCAAACGTGAATCGTAGTGGGCACCGATAAGTGTTATCGGACCGGAACTTTCACGGCGGGCAATGATATTGTAAAGTTTATGTCCTTTAACAACCAATTCCTGCGTCTCTACCGACCAGCCAAAATCGGTTAATTTATCCGTGATCATTTTCCTTGTTAGTTGATGAGATAAGGAACCTGGAGTTCGAGGACCATACTTGGTTTGTTCCAGCATGAACTGATATGCTGAATCACCGTCAAATTCAAGATGTTTTGAAGGTGAGTTCTTGTAAACGAGGAATATAAGTGTTAACAAGCCGGCAATTATAACGAGCAGGAGGAAGATCATCCTTTTTTTATTCATACAATACCCAAGTCATTCTCCAAAATATATTCTTTTAGAGATGAAATTGACCTATCTGAGTAAAAAGCTCCCCTTTGATCTCTGCTCCGCGGTAAATTATTGATTGCAGGCAGAATGCCAAAATTTGCTTTTATAGGCTGAAAATCCTTCGTTTCAGTATCAGAGATGTGATGATGAAGCGCCCCAATCATAGTCAATTCCGGGAATTTGATAAGTGGTTTTTCTTGTAAATATCTCGAAATGTTGATCCCCGCCAGAAGTCCGGATGCGATATTCCCCATGTATCCTTCAATACCAGCGATCTGCCCTGCAAAAAAGAGATCGTGTCTAGACCTGGTTTGAAGGGTCGGGTAAAGGACCAATGGAGAATTAACATAAGTATTCCGATGCATTTGCCCAAACCGAGTGAATTTTGCCTTTTCAAGTCCGGGAATCAGATGAAAAACCCGTTGTTGCTCAGGATAGGTAAGATTGGTTTGAAAACCAACAAGGTTGAAACTTGAGCCAGCCAAATCATCGCGGCGAAGTTGCACTACTGCATGTGGTTTTTCTTGCGAGTGGGGATTATGGATCCCTACCGGACGCATAGGCCCGAAGGAAAGCGATTGTGGATTCCGCTTTGCGAGAATTTCAATCGGCAAGCAGGCTTCGAAGAATGCAGTTTTAACTCCCGTTGTTATATCTGATTCAAATTGACGCAAAGGGATGGTTTCAGCGTTTTGCAATTCCTTCACGAAATTCAAATATTGGGCTTCATCCAACGGGCAATTAATATAATCTTGTGAAGAATCAAGATCAAATTGATAACGTGAAGCGTAAAAAGCAACATTCATGTTAATTGAAGACGTTTCAACTGAGGGCGAAATTGCATCAAAAAAATATAAGGAATCAATCCCCGTAAAAGCCTGGATAGACTCAGTCAGTCGTTGTGAGGTCAAAGGTCCTGTAGCAATAATGGTTGGACCAGCAGGAATTTTCGTCAACTCTTCTCTGTGAAGGTTGATATTTGGGTGAGAAGTTATAGCATCAGTAACAGACTTTGCAAATTGCATACGATCCACCGCGAGTGCTGTACCTGCAGGCAACTTCGACCGTTCGGCACAATCGACGAGTAGGGAGTTAAGCATTTGAAGTTCCAACTTCAACAACCCTGACGCTTTATTTTTGCTGTTTGAACCAAGGGAATTGGAACACACAAGCTCGGACAGATAATCAGTAATATGCGCTCCTGTGCTTACTATAGGACGCATTTCATACAAATCCACATGAATCCCTGCCTGGGCAATTTGCCATGCAGCTTCGGATCCTGCCAGGCCACCACCAATAACAACAACTGATTTCATATGTCTAAAATATTCTACCATCCCGCATGAAAAAACCGTGGCATGGTTCTTGCATCTTATCTTGAAATACGCTATACTTTTTAGAAACGGGGCAGATTATGTTTCAAGGACAGTTTCAAACCACCAGACCGATGACAACTGCACACCTGGCGCAGACAATGAACCTTTTAAGTATGCCAGGTGAGGAGCTGCGACAGGAAATAGATGCAGCACTGGCTGCTAATCCTGCATTGGAAATGATAGATGAAAGACGATGTCCCAAGTGCCATCGCTTGTTGCCTGAGCGTGGAAAATGCCCTGTCTGCAGCCTACCAACGAACTCAGAATCAGATGAACCGGTGATATTTTTATCCCCGAGAGAGGATTTCATCCCAAGAAAGGATTATATTGATCCCGGGATAGAGAGTGAACCATTTGCTCCGGAGGTTGAGGAACTTCCAGCATATGTGCTAAAACAGATTGCGCCTGACCTTGATCAATCTCAGCGGGCAGCAGCCGCATATTTATTAACCCATCTGGATGAAGATGGGTTATTGACCACTACAGTTCTCGAAGTTTCGCGTTATACCCACATGCTGCCATCCGAGGTGGAAAAAATCAAGAAAATCATTCAGCATGCTGATCCAATTGGAGTCGGTTCAAATACAACCCAGGAAGCGCTGCTTGTTCAACTCGAAGTGCTTGGAGAAACGCAAAAAATACCGGAATTTGCCGAAAGAATAATCCAGGAAGGAATGAACGAACTAAGTCATCACCAGTTTTCAGAATTAGCTCATAAGCTGGGAGTTCCGGTTAAGCTGGTGACAGCTGCGGCTAAATTCATTGGAGAAAATTTAAATCCTTTTCCTGCGCGGTCGCATTGGGGAGATGTACGAGAACCCGTCAACGAGGGAACCGAGGTTTACCACCAACCGGATATCATCATTAATTATCTCAATGATGATCCCACAAAAGCCCTTGTGGTGGAAATTGTGATGCCCACCAGCGGGACATTACAAGTAAACCCGTTATTTAAACAGGCTGTAAAGCAAGCAGATGAGAATAATAAAGATGAATTGAAAGGCGACCTGGAAAAAGCCACCTTATTTGTAAAATGCCTCCAGCAAAGAAATCACACGATGGAACGACTTGTTTCTCGAGTGGTTACACTTCAAAGGAATTTCATCATTTATGGCGAGAAATACCTTCGACCGGTAACACGGGCACAAATTTCGCGTGAGTTGGAAGTACATGAATCAACAATTTCAAGAGCTGTAGCAAATAAAGCTGTTCAATTACCAAATAAGAGAATTATTCCTTTAGCTTCCTTTTTTGACCGGAGTATGAATATCCGCAGCGAGCTAAAAGAGTTAGTCACCAATGAAAATACTCCTCTAAGTGATTCTGACCTTGTAGAATTACTGTCTAAAAGAGGGTATGATGTAGCCAGGCGGACGGTGGCAAAATATAGATCCATTGAGGGAATTTTGCCCGCGCACCTGAGAAAAGCTGTTTTGCGAGGGACATGAAATCATTTTCATCACAATTGACTTCATCCTTTCTCCGGAAGAAGGAACCAGGGCTGCCGGAGATTTTTGCATTAATCAACATGGAGGATGAGCCTTGTGCACTGATTGATATCAAATCGAACAAGATTGTTTACATCAACAGCCGGATGATGAAATTAACCGGTTTTTCATCACAAGAGATTTTGGATAAATCCTTCGAAATCCTTTTCCCGACTCTTGATTTAAAAAGTATCACCTCAGGTAGTAATGAAATCATTCTTGCTGCCAACAGGGAGGGACGGCGGGGCGAGTTTTCAGCAAAATTTAATTTTTTTGATCCTGAGATGCACTGGCTCTTAGTCAAATTAATATTAAAAAAAGAAACTGAAAATCGAAGAGGGTATCCGATCGACATGATCTATGAAGAATTAACCCGCCTGGTTACCGGGGTTGATTTTATGGATTACCCAAATGCTGTGATGAAGATAACCGATATTACTAGAAGAATTCTGAACGTTGATACCGTTGGTTTATACCAGGCAGAAGCCTCAAGTCCGCATCTGGCATTACGCTCACAAACAGGGAATCTTGGTGAGTTGCCAGATTCGTTGCCATCAACGGATCTCATTCGATTAACAGAAACTAGTTTATGGGAAAACGGGCAAAGAGTTATTACTGACATTCAGCGGTTTGCCAAGAGTTCTGATCTGGATTACCTGGCGACCTCAGTTTTGATGGAGGAGGGAGCAAAGATCGGTTTACTCGTTGCCGGGGGAAAAGGAACGATCCCTATTGAATTAAACCTAAATGCGATGCGGCTCATCAGTTCACTGGTGACGATATTTTTACAACGGTCATTACTTGAAAAAAACCTTGACCAGCGTTTAGCTATGCAGCAGTATGCTTTGGCTACGCTGGATTCGATCACCGAAAATATGCAGGAAGGGATGGTCGTGCTTTCCCCCGATTTTCGAATTATGCAGGTAAACCCTGCAGCGGAATGGATGCTGGGATATGCAGAATCGGAGATAGAGGGGCAGCCAGTTGATAATATCCTGATTGGTGCGGATCGGCTGATGGAGTCGCTGGACGATGCAAAAAAGGGAATTATAACCCCCGATATTGGTAAGGCTTCACTTAATCGGCGTAACGGACAGGCATTCCCAGTACAAATACGAACTGTTCCGGTAATTCATGATGGGCAGGTGACCGGTGTTGAAATATTGATCACGGATATTAGTGAAAATGAACAAAGCAAAGCACTTGCCAAACATTTAGAGCATCGGGCTGTTATTGGCGATTACACTGCGGCCATTGCCCACGATGCCAAGAATATGCAGAATTCGATTACTTCTGGTATTCAGCTCATCAGCGCTCAACTCTCTCCAGATGACCCAAAACAGGAAACAATTTCAAAGGTACTCAACGATTGCTGGCGATTAACCCACCTGCTTGAATCTTTTCTGGCTTACGCGCGCCCTGGAGGTGAAGAACTGTCAGAGATCGATCTGGTATTCTTCCTTCAACGAATGATCGACCGATGGCGGCCGCGATTTTCCAAAGTTGGCATCACACCGATTACAAATTTCGAAGAAGGAATTTCCAAAATTAGAGGTGATTCCCGTTCACTCGACAGGGTTTTTTCAAACCTGATCAACAATGCTGTCGATGCTATGAGCGAAAAAGGTGGAACCCTGGCTATAAAAGGGGAGATGGATTCCAGCATTCCTGGACATAAGCAAGTTGTGATCCATGTTTCCGATACAGGTCCGGGGATTCCTGAAGATGTAAAAGCCCATATTTTTGAGCCGTTTATGACGACTAGGGAAAAGGGTACTGGTTTGGGGTTGGCGATCACAAAAGAAATCGTGAATTCGCATAAAGGAAGTATTAGTGTAGAATCATTTACAGGTGGGACAGTTTTTACGGTAAGATTACCTGCAGAAAATGGAGAATGATTAATGAGCATATCAGTCTTGATCGTCGACGATGAAGTTAATGCGCGTCAACACATTGGTACATACCTGCAGGGTAAGGGTTTTGAGCTTCATGAAGCTGGCACTTTATCTGAGGCGAGAGCATTTCTGCAAAAAGGTGTTGGAGACGTAATTTTATTAGATGTCAGTCTTCCAGATGGATATGGTCCTACCTTGCTTTATGAAATTGGTGCACAAGTTGTTAGACCACCAGTTATCGTAATCACTGCATTTAAGGATATTGAAACTGCCGTAGATGCAATGAAAAATGGTGCCGCAGACTTTTTGACAAAACCAATTGATTTTACAGAACTGGAAAAATCGTTGCAAAAAGCCTGTGAACTTGTTCAAATGCGTAGGGAACTGGCGCATTATCGCGAACAACAGATAAATAAAAGTAATTTTGTTGTCGGGCAAACTCCCCAGATGCTCACGATTATGGAGCAGGCATTAAAAGCTGCAGAAGCACAAGTTTCGGTGATGATCACTGGAGAGAACGGTACTGGAAAGGATGTTCTCGCCCAGTACATTCATGCGAAAGGACCAAGAGCTAACAAGCCTTTCATAGCAATCAATTGCGCTGCCATTCAAAGCACAATGCTCGAATCTGAATTGTTTGGACATGAAGCTGGTGCTTTTACAAGCGGCGATAAGAAAAAATTAGGGCTATTTGAAGTTGCCGATGGAGGAGTGTTGTTCCTGGATGAGATCTCATCCATGCCGGTTGATATCCAGGCAAAATTACTCAGGGCAATAGAAAATCATGCATTTATGAGGGTTGGCGGGACAACCTTGATCAAGGTAGATATTCAGATTATTGTCGCTTCCAACCGTGATTTCAACGCCATGCTTGAAGATGGCAGTTTCAGACGTGATCTATATTATCGACTTAAAAAGATTGAATTTGAGATTCCACCATTACGCGAGCGAATTGTTGACATTCCTGAGTTGGTTGGTTTTTTTATCAATAAGTTCAATGGGACACAAGGATTGAACATTACCGGTATTTCAGAACAGGCTCTGGAGGCGTTGAAGAAATATGCATGGCCTGGAAACATTCGCGAATTAGCAAATGCGATTGAAAGAGCAATTATTTTTTGCGATGGTGAAACCATTCAACTGGGTGATTTGCCAAAAGATATAGTGGATTCAACTCGATAATTCTTTGGCACGTATATTGCATCATGCCCTCTAGTATCTATTTCTTGGAGGGCATGATGTTTTCTATGACTGTAAATGACTTTCTCCTTAGCCTTGCAACTGTGTTGGTTGTTTGCGGGGTCATCATCCTTGGGATCGGTGTATTCACTTTGGTCAAGAAACTTATGGGTAAAGAGCTGCAAACGATTGCAGATCAAACTTCTAAGTTAGCGCAAAAGGGAATTACTGATGACGTTGCGGGATTAGTTGGAAATGCTCGAACTCTCATTGAAGCTTTAAACCAAATGGTCAAGACTACAGCTGGAGTGGGGATATTTTTGGTCATCATTGGATTCATCCTTTTAGCAGCTGCCTATGGTTTGGTACTTCAAATTCGCTAAGCCTACCAAATGCCAATTGAAGGGATGTTCACATGACTGGTAAACAGAAACTTAATCTGTTATCGAGACCAAGCATAAATGACAGAATTCAGCCATCCTATCGATCATTGCGTTACGATCCTTTGGTTTGGAAAGAATGGCTGGAAATTGATGAAGCAGCAGCATCCCAGATTTCGGCAACCATTCCAGGAGGTAACATCAACCCTGGAAATTTTGCTTTATATCGACTAAGTGAAAAACTAATAAAAGATGGATATCCCAATGTAAAAATTGAAACACCACTTTTGGAAGAGTGTATGAATGAGTACCAACTTTTTTTACAGGATACCATATGCCCTATTGACCTTCACCAGGCTGCAGAACTAGCAATCGTATTGATAGAAAAACGAAAAATCTCGGAAAGTTGGGGAAATGTGCTTTCGGAGATCTCTTCAAGATTTCGCGGCAACAGCACAGAAGAATTTGTTAAGAAGTGGCGGACTGTAATAGGGATCGTTGAGAATCTTGTAGAAACTGGTGATGAATTATTGTCTTCGTTGTGTTTACCAGAAGCAAGCGAATTTCTCAAGAACCTTTTTATTCCAGCTATCATGATGCTTGGTCAACCAGATGCGCAACGATTAGTAATTGTTCAAAACGCTATTGAGGGATTGAATATTCAACAACAATTAAGCGTATTAACCGAACTTGTTGAAATCGGTGAAGATGGCTTGGCACGGTCAGCTGCTGAGTATTTAGTGTCAAAGAATAAAGAGGTGGATCTTTCTAGCTCGACAGTTGAGACTTATTGGGATCGGCCTTTTGAATCACAGTACGCCGTATCTTTTAATCAATGCCTGGCTTTAATCGCCCATATTGCCGGTAATATCGAATTAGAAGATCGTTTGCTAACCAAAGCAGATGAGATTCTTAAGGCTGCCCACGCGGGAATTGAACTTCAGCGTTCGCGAATACAAAAAAATAACCTGGATTTGAAGGATAAAGGAACTGATGTTGATATTGTGTCTGGTTTCAATGTTCCTAAAAATGTCCAGTTAACTTTTTTAGCAAAAGACACTGACCCTATCGAACCAACAAAAGAGAATGGTAGTGAAAACATTACGGAAGCTGCCAAAAAAATTGCAGACTCTGGAAATGAAGAAATTGCATTTCAAACAGTGATGAACAACTTTAATCAGGATCCCGCAGGGTTTGTTAAAGAAATTTTTGAAAAACGACCAAGGTTTAATCCTGATTGGCAACCCTCAAAAAAGGTAAATGATTTAATTGATATAGGGGCATACAAACCCGCTGAATTGATCAACAACTCAATTCTCGAAAAGAATCCCTCAAATTATCTTGCGATCCAGCAAGCAATGACGATAAAAAAAGCAACCGGTCGATTTGAGGACTACGTATATTTATTGGAAAGTAAAGTTTTTTGCGGAAAACCTGATGCAGCTGATTTACGCGAGCTAATTGTTTGCGATCAGCAGCTAGGGAGAAATAAAGAAGCATTTGAAGTATCTGAGTTGCTCCAAAATAATAAAAATGCAACAATAACGGATCGAATCCAACATGCTGCCCTGTGTGGAAAAATCGGGAAGAAAGAATTTTCGAAAAAGATATTAGACAAAATCATCGAGGAAGATCCCGAAAATGTTGATGCCTTGTGCGCCAGAGGGGAGTTATATGTCAGCGAACATGATTTTGATAAGGCAGTCCTGGCATTAACTAAAGCTGCAGAGTTGTCTGAAGGGAATCCGGATCCATGGATTCATTTAAGTAACTGCTATTCTGAACAAGGCAACATTCCACTTTCAATTGAAACGCTAAAGAGAGGGATCGTTGCGTTCCCCAGTAATACGGAATTGAAAACCAAACTTGCTGCAGTGATGATGGACCAAGGCATGATTGCAGATGCACTGCCAATCCTCAAGGAACTAGCTGGTGAATACAGCGATAAAAGCTCAGCCTTAATGCTTATTCAAGCGTTAAAAGCTTTACATGATCCCGAGCTGGATGACTATATCACTGAGCTTTATAGCGTACACCCTGATGAGCCTGAGATCTGCATTCAGTATGCTGATTTGAAACTTAAGTATGGTGGTTATGGGGAAGCTGCCAAAATAATAAGCGGAATTCAGGCTGATTTCTCGAAGGATTCTGATTGGGCACGAGTATATGCAGATTCTATCGCTGGTTTGGATCCCAGGTTTACCAAAAATGCCAAACAATTACGAAATGAAGAACTTGAAGAGTCATTAAGGGCAATTAATTCTTATCCGGCAACTGATCCAATCCTGGGGATGCAAAACCAGTGTATAAAAGCTGAATTATTAATTCAGAAGGGTTATGTAGAAGAAGCCCACTCGATCCTGCAGGAGATTTTCGAAAACGGCAGCGAATTGTCCAACAATTGGTTTACACGTATGCAAACCTGGTTTGCATGGACCTCCGCCGCACTAGGGAAGGTGGATATTGCGTTAAGCACAATCCGAGACGTTATCGATTCTGATCCAAGCCTGCTGGGTGCGCAGCAAGTTCTTGCGGAGATCCTTGCTTTCTCAAACCAGACTCAAGAAGCATTAGATCAAGCACAGCTTGTTGTAGAAATGGCGCCAGATCTTGTTGAAAACCTTTTATGGGCGGGAGAATTCTTTAGTAACCATGGTGAAATCGATCGGGCTATGCAGGTGCTTTCTGACGGTTCAAAACTTGTTCCTGAGGATATTCGGTTTGATCTCTCAATCGCCCAACTCTATGCTTTAAAAGGTGAAAGCGAAAAAGAAGAAGAGTTGCTTGAATCGATCAAAATTCGGATAGACCAAAATGTCGATAACAAAATACTGATGGACTTTTCCAAAGTTATGGAAAAAACAGGTGATTTTTCTTTTGTTGAATCCATCCTTCAAAAAAGATATGATGAGTCCCCTGAACTAAAAAATGCAATGAATCTGGCTGGTTATGAGTACCAGCATGGAGAAATGGAAAAAGCACTTGCTGTGCTTGATGCAATAAAAGATACTGCAGGACGATCACAAGTTCTCGACTGCTTAAGGGCAGATACACTAATGAATTTGGGAAGAACCGAGTCTGCTTTGGCGGTTCTTGATCGGACTCTATCTGAAGCGGTAGATTCAATTATAGACCTCGGAGAATTTATCCCTTCAACCTGGAACTCTATCCAGCACAGCCAGGATCCAATAACAGAATTGAAGGTTCGTATTCATTTTGAATTAGGACAAGTTGAAACAAGTAAAGAATATGCATTGAAATTACTTGAAAAAGATCCTAAAAATCCTATAGCATTGTTATTCTTGTTTGAATATGCATCAGCCATTCAAGATCAGGAAATGCTAGAAAAAGTGAAATCAATAGGTCTACCCGAGTGGGAAAATCAGCTCTTCCCACACTTATTCTTGCAAAAAATGGAATTTCTTCTAGACCAGGACAAGGTGGATGAATGCTGGGAATCCTATAATGCACTGGATGACAGGTTAAAAGCCATTCCAGAAGTCCGGGTTGTAGAGGCTAATCTATTATTCATCGAAGGTAACCTGAAAGAAGCTGAAACCATATTCCTGGAATGTAAAAGTAAATTGATCGATCTCTCAAACCCATCATTTATTTTACGCATGATCGATGCTCGAGTGATGATAAAGATTGCCTGGAGATTATTCAGGTGGGATGAAGCAATTAATTGGGCGGGTGAATGGTCAAAGGCTTATCCCTGGAATCTTAAATTTACACGAATCTACACAAAAATCCTTGTTGAGGCATTGGAATTCCGGGAATTAGCAAATTGGTTGAAAATCAAACAACATTCGCCATCTATAAGGATAGACCAACTGAATCCCTTAGATCAATTTGATTGGATTCTAAGTGTAGACAAGGATAATGATGACACCCGCCGATGGATATTGCGTGGGAAACTAGCGATCCATCCCGATCAGAATCTGGTTAGAACTTATGCATTGAATAAACCATCTGCAGAGGATGCTGTAGTTCTTATCAGAGCACTAGCAAAAATTGGGCAGGATGCAACTGCTGAACAAATTGCTAAAAAATTTGGAAACGATGAGGGTGTCCTGCTGGAAATGGCTTTTGAAAAACGAATTACGAAACCAGATGAAGCTCTTGGAAACCTAAATACATTAATTGAGCTCAGGTCTACCAATCCCGTAGGATTAGCTTTGCGAGGGTTAATTCTCGATTTAGCTGGAAAAAGAGACCAAGCGATAATGGATATTGAATCCGCGCTCATCTTTTGGCCAGACGAACTCGAATGGCATAAAAAAGCTGGCGAATTATGGAGATCTTTAGGAAATGAAACCAAAGCTATCTCTCATCTGGAATATGTAAAAACACAAGCGCCAAGTGATATCGATAATGGTTTATTACTTGCAAAAACTTACCTTTCTGCGAAAGACTTATCAACTGCAGTAAATCAGCTCACCGAATTATCCAAATTGGAACCAAACAATTATGAGGTATGGGAAAGTCTATCTGATGCACAATTTGATTCAGGAATGGTAAACGAAGCACTGGATTCTGCCGAAATGGCTATCAAAGTGAATCCATTCTCGGTAAAACCATACCTTCTAAAAGCGCAGGTTGATCTGGATAATGGTTTACTTGAAAAAGCTAATGAACAGGTGAAAGAGGCAGATCAACGAGTTAAGGATGATGCCACAATAAAAGTATTTCTCGCAAAGGTCCTAAGTGCAAAAGGAGAGAAATCTGCAGCATTGGCTGCGTTGGAAGAAGCAACTCACTGTCAGAATTTGACGCCACAGACGATCCTGGAAGAGATTCGATTGATAAAAGAGATCAATGGGTCTGGAAGTGCAAGGAATCTTATCGAGTATTTTACAAAACAAATGCCAGAGAACACAGAACTTTTATCTTTGCTGGCAGAATCTCAACTTGAAAATGGGGATTCGCATGGCGCTGAAGTAACTGCCCGCCGGGTTCTTAAATTGAGACCAGACTCAAAAAACATGCTCCTTTTCATAGGCAAACTGCAGTTAAAGAAAGGTCAACTTGATCAGGCAATTCACTCTTTCAGTCAGGTGATCAATCTCGATTCTAACAATCTAGAAGCCCATTATCGTCTCAACGATGCTTATTGCGAACAGAGGCAAACAACTAAAGCACTCGATTCTTTACAACGCATCATTGAGATTGATCCTACTCAAACGGATGCCTATCTAAAAATGGCTGCTATTTACAAAGATTCAAAAAATTATAGACAAGCTGAAGAGATGCTTAAAAAGGCTGTTGAATTGGAACCCAAGAATGTGTCAATTAAGCGGCAACTTGGCGCGCTACTTGCATTGAATCTCGTGCATCAATCACAGGAAGTGAGTTCACAATTATGATATCAACTTTTCCTCCTCAACAAAAAAGCTCATTAACTATCGACCGCCAGAAAATGCTTCTTCTTTTGGAAACAGGTTTCGATGTGAAAGCCTATCGATTTTGCAGGCAAGCGGCGATGACGTGGTTATCCTCTTTCCCGGGTGATCTTGAGGTGGAACTTTTCTATGCAAAGGCATTGATTTTTGAGAATAGAGCGGACCAGGCAAAACAGGTACTCGATAAAATTCTCAAGATCGATCCACTTTATCTTCCTGCTAATTTCACCCAAATGAACTTACTCAATGGAAAAGATGATAAAGCAGCGGTAAAGGCAGGTGGAGTCATCCAGGCTATGGGTGGGTCACCGTTTGGGGCTTCCAGCCTTCCAGAATGGGGAACCCGTTTATTGCTCGTCAGGCAGGCAATCCAGAACAAGCAGTATGATTCGGCATTATCCATTCTTACGAATGAATTAGGAACTGAAAATCATCCTGAATTGGTCGATATTTTACATCTTGAGATCACGGCAGCGAAAAATGATATTAATACATTGTTAAATCTTGCAAGGTTGTACCATATCCGTTGGCCAGATTGCATTCAAATTTCTCTCTACCTTGCTGACGCATGGATGAATGCTGGAAATGAAGATGAGGCAGTCAAATTAATCCATATATGTGCTGCGAAAGATGTTACCGGACAGGTTCCTGCTCGAATATGGGGATCCAGTTTTGCTTATAAACGTTTATATCCATCAAAATTGGAGATATCAGCTGATTTCCCAATTCCAGCAGAGGTAGCTGGGAAACTGGGTTTGAATCAACTGGCGGCAGGTGAGCAGATTCAAGAACCTGATGTAACAATCGAATCGACCCCAATCCGTTCTTTTGATAATTACCAGGTACTCCCGACAACCAAAGAACCATATCCGGTCCACCCTAAAATCAATCCTCAACCCGTAAAAGCAAAAGACCCTGAACTTGCCAAGATCGAGAATGAACTGGGGAAACTGGCAGGAAATATCAAACAACCTTCAATCGCGCATTCTGATGATCGTTTTCCTGCTTATGTGATCCTCACAACCCGAACTGGATTGGTTAGGCAATATGGCGAAAAAACTGCTCAAGTGATTATTACTGAGCTGTACAACCTGACAAAATTGATCGAGGAAAAGAAACAATGGAGTTCAATTCTCTTTATTCCGGATGATCTAGAGATTTGCGGGAAGTATGGCATTACCCCTGTGAGTGAGGTTGATCCCTGGAAGATTAAGCTGGCTTTGATCGACCTGGATAAAAACCTTCAGAGGACAGGTGAAAGAATCGGCAGTGTGCTAATTGCCGGGGGTGAAGTCGTTGTGCCCTTCCATAAGTTACCGAATCCAACAGACGATTCAGATGAAGAGGTTCCCTCTGATAATCCTTATGGATCCCTGGATTCAAATTACTTTGTTACCGATTGGCCGGTTGGAAGATTACCAGGTGAAGATGGATCAGAGGTTGGTTTGCTGCTAACCCAAATTCGGAACGTTCAAAATTATCATGCTCACGATGCCTCAGCAGAATCGCTCTTCAGCCAGATCTTAAGCAGACTCATGTTTTGGAACCGCCCATGGATCAAGCAGTTCAGCAATATCGGCTACAGTGCTTCTGTTTGGAGAAGGTCGTCTCACGCAGTTTTTCACGCAATTGGAGATGCCCATAATTTATTCTTATCGCCAGATCCTACCAAAGCGCCTTTCAAAACGAGCAAACTTTCCACGGCACCTTTAGCATACTTCAACTTGCATGGAGTTGAGGATGGCTCATCGTGGTATGGACAGAAAGATCCATTTGAGAAGGTGCCGGGGGCCGATTACCCTGTCGCTTTAACACCTGATGATCTACGGAAAATGCCATCTGTTCCTCCAATCATTTTTAGTGAGGCGTGTTATGGAGGGCATATTTTTGGTAAAGCTGAAACCGAATCAATTGCATTAACCTTCATGGGAGCTGGTAATTATGCATTGATTGCTTCAACAACGATTGCTTATGGTTCGGTAACAACTCCTATGATTGGTGCAGATTTGCTTGGATACCTGACCTTTATGAACTTAAAAAAGGGATTGGCAGTTGGACCTGCTTTTTCAAAGGCGAAAGTTGAGTTTGTTAGAGAAATGAATCGAAGACAAGGGTACCTGGATGGCGAGGATCAAAAAACGCTGATTTCATTCGTGCTTTACGGTGATCCGCTTGCTGCATATGATCATCAGGAGTCTATTGGCAAAACATATAGCCGAGATACCCTTCGACCCGTTGTAAAGACAGTTTGCGACCGGATAGAAATCAATTCCGAAAGTTTTGCCGCTGCACCCAGGATGGTCTCACAGGCAAAAGAAATGGTCAGTGTATACTTGCCAGGGATAGAGTACGCTGAAGTAAGAATTAATCAACAAAATGTTAAGCGGGAAAAATCCATGAATTCCGGCACTACGAATATCCCGGAAAGAGTAGTCGTGTCTTTCAGCAAACAGGTTAATTTAACTGATCATACACATCGACAATTTGCGCACGCGACCCTTGATAAACAAGGAAAATTGATAAAACTTATGGTAAGTCGCTAAAACTCAAGGCAAAAAATAACCGCGGACAAATACCTGTCCGCGGTTATTCGTTTCTATTGGAAACTAGAATATAATATCCATTCAATTTCATTGTGGGCAGGCAGGCGATGACAAAAATAATGACAGGCGCGGAAATTCGACAATCCTTTATCGATTTCTTTAAATCAAAAGGACATACTTTTGTTCCTTCTTCTTCCCTTGTTCCAGGGGGAGACCAAACACTTCTGTTTACTAATGCGGGCATGGTTCAGTTTAAAGATGTCTTTCTTGGAACGGATAGCCGACCCTACACCAGGGCTGTAAATTCCCAAAAGTGTATGCGTGTAGCAGGGAAACATAATGACCTGGATGATGTTGGGCGTGATGATTCACATCATACATTCTTTGAAATGCTTGGCAACTGGTCATTTGGTGATTATTACAAGAAGGAAGCCATCGCATGGGCATGGGAATTACTCGTAAAACAATGGGGGATCAATCCGTCCCTTTTGTATTTCACTTGTTTTAAAGATGACAAAGGCAACCTTCCGATGGATAGTGAAGCAGCTGATGAATGGGCTAAACAACCGGGATTGGATCCATCCCACATACTGTTCTTCGGGAGAAAAGATAATTTTTGGGAAATGGCAGAGACCGGTCCATGTGGGCCTTGCAGTGAGATCCATATCGATAGGGGGCCAAAATTTTGTGATAAAGCCAATGTTCCCGGTCATCAGTGCGCTGTAAATGGGGATTGTAAACGATTCCTCGAGATATGGAACCTGGTTTTTATCCAGTACAACAGGGTGAACCAGACTCAGTTCGATCCATTACCTCACAAACACGTCGATACGGGTATGGGATTTGATCGAATTGTGTCCATTTTACAGAATGTTGATTCGAATTATCGAACTGACCAATTCTACCCAATGATTGAAAAGATACAGGACCTTGCCGGGCAGACAAAGGAACAGGTTAGTGCCAATTTCACCCCTTACAGAGTAATTGCTGACCATGTTCGCGCTGCATCTTTCCTGATCGCAGATGGTGTGGTTCCCGGGAATATTGGTCGGAACTATATCTGCAGGATGATCATTCGACGGGCAGCCCGTTTTGGAACAAAAATCGGGCTAGCAGACCCATTCCTTGCAAAAATTTCAGAAGTTGTTATTTCTCTCTATGGCGAGGCATTTCCTGAGCTGCAAAAAAACGCTGAAACTATTCTTGAAAATCTGACCCGAGAAGAAAAGCGATTTGCCCGAACTGTAGAATCCGGCGTAGGAATTCTTAATGAAATGCTGGACGAATTACAGAAAAGAGGTGGTTCTATCCTTGACGGGAAAAAGGCGTTTGAATTATATGCCACACATGGATTACCTCTGGAGCTGACGCGGGATATCGCACGTGAGCAGGGGCTCGAAGTGGATGAGGCTGGATTCAAAAATGCTATGGAAGAACATCGTGTTCAATCTGGAGCAGGAAAAGCCTTTGGAACAATGGGAGGGGATAAGGTTGATATCTACAGACAGGTACTCTCAGATCTTGTTTCATCAAAAAAATTAACTGAAAGTGGCGTTGAATACAATCCATATGAGTGGTTGATATCTGGTGGAGAAATCCTGACGATATTTGTCGATGATAAAAAGGTAGAAAGTGCTGAAACAGATTCGCTTATTGAAGTGATTGTTCCAAGAACTGGTTTTTACATCGAATCTGGCGGGCAGGTAGCTGATTCAGGATGGATTCAGGCTGCAGATGGCACATGGGAAATAGAAGTTAGTGAAGCGAAAAGACCAGCAGCAGGTGTAATTGTTCATCTTGGGGTTGTGACAAGGGGAACACCACGTATTGGCGACAAAGTGAAAGTTGTGGTTGATCGAAGCCGACGATTGGACATCATGCGCAACCACACTGCTACTCATCTACTGCATGCTCAGTTACATAGAATTATCGGGGAACATGCCAGACAGGCAGGATCATTGGTTGCGCCTGATCGATTGCGTTTCGATTTCACTCATCATGAGGCGATTCCACAGGATAAGCTTTCACAAATCGAAGCAGGAGTAAACAAGGATATTCTAGAAGATCATCGCTTGTCTGTTAAAACGCGAAACCTCCATGATGCGATAGCCGAAGGTGCCATGGCGTTATTTGGTGAAAAATATGGCGAAAATGTCCGCACAATAACCATTGATCCAGAACACCCTATCTCCTACGAATTATGCGGTGGTACACACGTTGAAAATACCGGGATCATAGGTACATTCCTGATTCTCAGCGAGGGTAGTGCTGCTGCCGGGGTTAGGCGTATAGAAGCAGTAACCGGAAGAGCAGCTTATGAAGTAATTAAAGAAAGAAATGCTCTTTTAAAGAAATCTGCACGATTAATCAATTCTGGAATTGATGAACTTCCTTCAAAGATTGTTTTGCTGTTGGATGCCGAATCTGACTTGAAAGAAAAGGTGTCTTCAATCCAACAAAAAGTATCTATAACCGAATTCTCATCAAAATTATCTGAGCTCAAAATGGTGAAAGAGATCCCAGTGCTCGTCACAAAGGTAACAGAAACCTCGATAGATAATCTGCGGCAAATGACAGATATGTTCAGAGAGAAATATTCCAGTGGGATTGTCGCAATCGGAACTGTCTACCAGGAAAAGCCCTCTATCATTTGTGCTATTACAGATGATTTGATACAGAAATTTGGCCTCAATGCTGGTGAAATAGTTCGGGCTTCAGCAGCTGCAATTGAAGGTAGTGGCGGCGGTAGACCAAACCTGGCGCAGGCTGGTGGCAAGAATCCGGCAAAAATCGACGTTGCATTGGAAATTATCAGGAAAAAGATCGAAGAAAAACTATAAAAAAAGACTCCCCTAGGGGAGTCTTTTCATCAATTCGGTTTTTCATTCTCTTCGGGCAACCAACAACACAAGACGAGCTCTTTTGCGGCACGTAATTCATCGAGCCGACCGATTGGGGTTGAGTGGGGAGCCTGTTTTAACATTTCTGGTGTCATCCTGGCTTCTTCGGCAATTTTTAGCAATGCGTCTGCAAAAGAGTCAAGAGTCTGCATGCTCTCGCTTTCAGTGGGCTCAATCATCAGAGCCTCGTGCACAATCAATGGAAAGTAATTGGTGGGTGGATGAAAATCGTAATCCATTAATCGTTTGGCGATGTCCAAGGCATGTACTTCAGGGATGTCGGACCAACTGCCCTCCACAACGAATTCATGCATACAGGTACGGTCATAAGGCAGGTGATAGGCACTGCGAACCTTGGAGAGCAGGTAATTTGCGTTAAGTACAGCGTATTCAGAAATTTTTCTTAAGCCATCTGGTCCATGCATGCGGATGTAGGTATATGCACGTACCAACATGCCAAACTGACCATTGAAGGATTTCACGCGACCAATTGTGTGTTTTGGAGTAACCAGGCTATAAAGGGGAGCAAGTTCATCAGTGCCTTCTTCGATCATCTTAACGATCGGACCCGGGAGGTAATCGACCAATTTCTCAGAGACTCCAACCGGCCCGGAGCCAGGACCGCCTCCACCGTGCGGGGTTGAAAAAGTTTTATGTAAGTTGAAGTGCATGATGTCGATGCCAAGATCGCCCGGTCTGGTGATTCCGAGAAGTGCATTAAGATTTGCGCCATCGCCGTAGACGAGTCCGCCAGCTTCATGAACAATCCGGATTACTTCAAGTACATTTTCATCAAATAATCCCAATGTATTGGGGTTTGTTAGCATCAGGCCAGCCAGTGAATCGTCGCAGGCAGCCTTTAAAGCAACAAGATCCACGTTTCCACGGGCATCCGATGGAACTGGTACAACCTCAAAGCCACTCATCGCAGAAGTCGCCGGATTTGTTCCATGGGCAGAATCCGGAATTAGTATCCTGATTCTTTTGGAGTCAGCTTTATGGCGATGGAACGCGCGGATGATGCTTACGCCAACAAATTCACCCTGTGCTCCAGCAGCTGGCTGCAAGGTCACCGCAGCGAATCCACTGATTTCTTTCAGGTGTTCTTGAAGATCATACATCAATGCCAAGTTACCCTGGATCGTATTTTCTGGTTGCAGAGGATGAGTTAGAGCAAATCCGGGGATTCGGGCGGTTTCCTCATTAATTCGAGGGTTATATTTCATCGTGCAGGAACCCAAAGGGTAAAGCCCTTTATCGATACAATAATTGAGGGATGAAAGATGGGTGAAATGCCTGATCACATCCAATTCTGACAATTCTGGCAAAGGAAGATCAGATCGAAGAAACCCCTGAGGGAGTGCAGTTTCCGGAACATCCGCAATTGGGAAGTTGACGCCAATACGCCCGGGTGAGGAGAGTTCATAGATCGTAGGTTCAGTCATGCGATACCTCCGCCAGTGATTCAACCAGGAAATCAATCTCTTCTTTGGAATTCATTTCAGTGACCGCCACGAGAAGATCATTCTCCATGGAAGAAAATGATTTGCTCAATTCATAACCTCCCAAGATCTGGTTATCCAAAAGCCTTTCGGTTATTGTTGCTGAATTGATCGGACAGTGAACCACAAATTCATGGAAGAAGGGTGTATTCTTTTCTACAGAAAATCCCGGGATCTGAGCAATCTTTTCAGCTGCATAATGTGCTTTTTGGTAACACAAGTTGGCTACCTGCTTTAATCCGTTCTTCCCAAGCAAGCTCAGATAAATTGTTGCTGCAAGTGCCATTAGACCCTGGTTAGTGCAGATGTTGGATGTAGCTTTTTCACGTCGTATATGCTGTTCACGGGCGGTAAGGGTAAGAACATATCCGCGATTCCCTTTTACATCAACAGTTTCACCTACCAGACGCCCAGCAATCTTTCGGACGAATTCTTTTTTAGTCGTGAAGAAACCCAGATAAGGACCACCAAAAGAAAGTGGGATCCCCAAGGGTTGCCCTTCTCCGACAACGATATCAGCACCAAATTCACCTGGGGTTTTAAGCATTCCAA
The DNA here is from genome assembly GCA_964428125.1 of uncultured Anaerolinea sp. Taxonomy (GTDB): domain Bacteria; phylum Chloroflexota; class Anaerolineae; order Anaerolineales; family Anaerolineaceae; genus UBA6107. Next base: position 303,743 of record CAYRXB010000002.1, on the reverse strand, counting down.
GGGCTATCGGGTTGGTGATCACCGCGAGCAAAGCCCCCTTTGAGTGAACTTCTACAGCTAATGAAGAGAGGTCAAAAATCCTGCCAAAAAAGTCAGGATATTGGACAACAACGAGAGAGGTGTTTTCTGTAATATGAGCGCTAAGCGAATCAGGGGTAGATTTTAGAGGATTATCGAGCCCGATAGTCTCTATCTCAACATTCTCATATCCACAAAGATATGTGCATAAAACTTCGCGATTCTGGGGATTAATTGATGACGATAGAAGAATATGAGGGCGTTTTCCTCTGAAATTATGATATGCCATAACGCCAGCTTCAGCTGTTGCGGTAGCGCCATCATAATGCGAAGCATTGGCTACTTCCATACCGGTCAGGTTTGCCATGAGGGTTTGAAATTCAAAAACAGCTTGTAATGTTCCCTGGGATATTTCGGGTTGATAGGGTGTGTACGCGGTAAAAAACTCGCCCCGCCTGAGCAGGCTGTCTACCGCTGCTGGAATGTAATGCCTGTATGCTCCAGCGCCCAAAAAGCAAATCAGATCCTCAACAGTCTCGTTGGCTGATGCATATTCCTTCATTTCAGACAGTGCTTCCATTTCAGTCACACCGTCAGGGAGGTCTAATTTCGGGAATCGAAATTTTTCAGGAACAACAGAAAACAAATCCTGGATGGATTTTACGCCGATGCTTTTGAGCATCCGCTCTGTCTCAACCTGTGTATGTGGGATAAACATTAGTGGCTCCGCGTGGAACAATAGTCCTCGTATGCCTTGGCATCCATGAGTTGGGTAATTTCATTGGGATCGGAAATCTCAAGTTTCAGCATCCATGCAGCGCCATACGGATCTGAGTTAATCAATTCAGGTGAATCGGCAAGTTTCTGATTTGTTTCAACCACTTTACCTGAAACAGGCAGGTTTACGTCTGCCGCTGCTTTTACTGATTCGATCGTTGCAATATGAGCTTGTTTCTTGAGTTCTTCTCCTGCGTCAACGGGGATCTCGACAAAAACTACATCTGACAATTGACTTTGAGCGAAGTCGGTTACTCCAATAGTTGCGATTTTTCCTTCTACCAAAACCCATTCATCTGTTTTTGTGTATTTCAAATTTGCTGGTGTATTCATTTTTTCCTCCAGAAGTTAAATAAATTTGGCGCATGAACAATTTCAACGCGCCCTGTTATTGACCTGTGAGATTCGCATTTCTGCTTGCCCCATCGGTGTCCTTACTCTTTCCAGAGATTCAAAAAACGCGGTCCTTTTACCTGAGAGATTCACCAATTGATTGTTGGTTTGCCCCTTCGGTGCCTATTCGGTCTCTTCCTCGTTTTCTATTCAATTGTGATTCCATTCTACGAACAGGCAGGATAAATGTCAAGAAGAATCTAAATTAGGTTGAAGCTATCGCGGGTTTTGTTTTTTCTCTATTGAACGCAAAAAGAAGGAATCCTATGAAGCGTATCAAAGCTGCAACTGCTAACCCTATTGGAAGCCCCCAAGTATCCGCGATCAACGTACCGATTAATGGCGATACGATCGTCGCAAGAAATTGCATACTTTGCGCAACGCCAACAAATAAAGCGCTAAATTCAGGAGGGACTGTTTGCATTAAAACGTCAAAAAAGACCAAGTCAAGACCTGCCTGGAATATTCCCGCAAAACCAGCCAGAAGCGCAATTTGCCATGGCAATCTGATCAATGAGAGGAAAAATGGATACAGAGAGAGCCCAAGTGTTGTCCATAAAAGAACAGATCGAATTCCACGCTGCTTTCCAAAGCGCGTCCATAAAAAATAACCGATTACCAGTATGGCAGTTTGAGAAGTGTTGATTATTGAAATCCAACCATCTGTTGCGCCAACCACGCGAACCAGGTAAAGTGGAATTAAGGGACTGACCATGGCACTCCCTGCAAAGAAGATGAATCTTTTAGCCATGAAGGACGTAAACGGTTTTTCTTTCATCACCAGATGAGTGATTTCCGTAATCTGAGCTTTCAGGTTTTTTTTCTCTGTTTCCTTGTTGATTGGTTGCGGGGGGATTTTAATGTGGCTTGAATAATAAAAACTTATCAACCCGCCGACTGACATTGCAATAAACATCAACTGGTAATTTAATGGAAAAATAACCCGGTCAAGTAATTGCCCAAGAGCCAGAACAACCAGAGTGGTCGTGATGCCTAGTATTGACCAGCGACGTGACATTAATTCAAAACGTCGAGTTGGACCTGCGACTGAATTCATTACAACGCTGAAGGTAATTGCAACGACAGTCTGGGGCAAAGTGGCAAGAGCCCAGATAAGCAGTATGGAATTAACGAGGACTTCTTCTGGTATGAAAAAACTAACAATGCCAGTTAAAGCATAACAGGTTATTACTAACAATCTGGCAATACTGAACCACTTGACAATGTTAGGTTGTTTTTGCAAAAAACGGCCAAGAGGTATTGCAAGGGCAAGCCCGGTCATAGCGGGCATTGAGGTTAGCATGCCAACCTGAAAGGTTGTCGCGTTCAAGTGCGTCAGAAAAACAGGCAAAAACGGAGAGGCGGCATTTGCCAGACCAACACCAATTGCGTCAATCTGAACATTACGGAAATTTGTCTTAACTTGTGAATCAAGTGTTTCAGAGGGTTTAGTTACTTCTTGTTTTATCATCAGTAAGAAAAAGTATTATATCAATCGGAATGAAAAAATATTACTGATTAGTGACAACAACAACCTCAGTAATTAAAGTTGTATTACATCCAGTATCCTGCCAGGTTCCCAATAACCTTCCGTTTTTGTCCCAACCGGTCAAACTAAGTATTTCCCATCCTTTAATAATCACATTATCTCCAGGTTTAAGTTGTTGTAGTTGTTGATTAATTTCCTCGTTCATTGGGAATGTATGAAGGAGATTAATTTTGCCAAAAACACGTTGGTCAGTAATGATCTTATACATGAAACGATGATTGGAAACATCCGTCCGTACGAGTTCCGGGTTGGAATAATCCCCACTAGTTACCAGTATATCCTGCGTTAAAATTTCAAATCCTTTTTCCCTGATTGGATAATTAACCTTTACCTGACCTTCGAAAATTACTTCATGATCGGTCTCATAGGTTATCGACCAATGATTTCCATTAGGGATAGTGATCTCGTGAAAGCCATCAGATACCTGCATGGTGGAAAAATCTGAAAACCATTGTGAGAAGAAAAACGTTTTAATTTTTTCGGCATTTTTCACTGCAACAAGGCCGGCAGTTATTAAAAGGATAATGATCAAAAATCCTTCTATGACCACTCCAATTTTTAATGGATTATTTGGAGTTTTCGAATCATTATTCTTTGATGAAAAATCTTGACCGGCCATATTTATCATTTCTCATGTATAATGCATTTTATCAAAAAGGAGGTGAAAAGATTATTTAAAACAATGGGAAGTTAAGCGCATGGACCAGTAAATACTGGTTGACGAGGATGAAGGTTCTCCATTGCGAAATGGAGTTAACCGGTAAAACCGGGAAAATCGAAAGATCAGCGGATGCCTTCCAAACCTGAACGGGTTTGCACTTTCCAAGAGTAATTGAAAGTCGTAACTAAAAATTGGCTGCTACTTGCAACCAATCCTTAATCCATTACCGATGGAGGAATGAATGTGTGGAATTGTTGGTTATATTGGTGAAACTGATGCAACACCAATTGTTTTAGCAGGATTAAAGAAACTTGAATACCGAGGGTATGACTCTGCTGGTATTGCTGTGATCAGTAACGGAAAAATCGAAGTTCGAAGGGATGCAGGGAAACTGGCAAATCTTGAAACCTTGATTTCCAGCCTACCGATAAAAGGAAATATCGGCATTGGTCATACACGCTGGGCTACCCACGGCGAACCTTCTGCAAGAAATGCCCATCCGCACCTTGGCGCGACCGGTAAGGTAGTTGTTGTTCACAATGGAATCGTAGAAAATTTCATTGAATTGAAGGAAGAATTGCTCAATGATGGAGTGGTTTTCCATTCCGATACAGATACCGAAACAATTGTCCACCTGGTCGAAAAATATTTATCAACGGGTGAAAGTGTTGAGAATTCGGTTAGGAAAACCTTGCTTCGACTGAAAGGCGCCCATGGGGTGGTCGTCATGTCAACCCTGGAACCAGATAAGATTATTGCAGCAAGGATAGGAAATGCCGGTGGGGTTGTTATTGGACTTGGGGAAAATGAAAATTTTATCGCTTCGGATATTCCGGCGATCCTTGAACACACACGCCGGTTGATATTTCTTGAGTCCCGGCAGATGGCAGTGGTTACAAAAAATACCGCCAGCATAACAACCCTTGATGGAGCGATGGTGAAGCCGGTGGTATCTTCTGTGGCTTGGGATCCAGTTTCGGCTGAAAAAGGTGAGTACCGCCATTTTATGCAGAAAGAGATCCATGAACAGGTTAGGTCATTGACAGATACCTTAGCAGGAAGAATTGATTTTGAGAGAGGCTCTGTAAATCTTGCAGAACTTAAACTTGATGAAGAAAAAGTGAGAAAAATCGACAAGATTATCGTTACAGCCTGTGGAACAGCTTCACACGCTGGGATGGTGGGTAGAATTTTGCTTGAAAAAATTGCCAGGATTCCAACAACCGTAGAAATCGCTTCAGAATTCCGCTATGCTGACCCGATTGTCAATGATCGAACAGTAATCCTTGCCATTAGTCAATCTGGAGAAACTGCAGATACTCTGGCAGCTATGGATGAAGCTAAAAAACGTGGGGCTATCGTATGGTCAATTGTAAATGCCATTGGCTCGCAGGCAATGCGTATTTCTGATGGTTTTATTTCGATGCAAACAGGACCTGAAATTGGAGTTGCTTCCACAAAAGCATTTACAGCACCTTTAGTGGACCTATATATGTTGGCAGTACAGCTGGGATATTTACGGGGTGAAATCTCTGAACAGGAGAGAAAGGCTTTGGTCGGCGATCTCCGATTAATCCCTGAGCTTGTTGGAAAATGCCTGGACCGAGAAGGTGAAGTTGAAGAAGTTGCTTTAAAAATCAAAAACACTCGTGACATGTTATACCTTGGGCGTGGTGTAAACATGCCTATCGCTTATGAAGGCGCATTAAAACTTAAAGAGATATCTTACATCCATGCTGAAGCATACCCGGCAGGAGAGATGAAACATGGACCTATTGCTCTCATCGACAAAGATATGCCGGTTCTTGCGATTTCTCCAAAAGATCCCTGGTATGAAAAGATGATCAGCCAGATAGAACAGGCAAAAGCCCGCGGTGGCGTTGTGATTGCTGTAGCTACAGACGGAGACGATAGGATTCCGACCCTGGTTGACCATATCCTCTGGGTACCTGAATGTCCATGGATGTTATCTCCTGTGATCACAGTGATCCCGTTGCAAATGCTTGCTTATCACATTGCTTCTCTGAGAGGATTAGACGTGGACCAGCCGCGTAACCTGGCAAAATCCGTCACCGTCGAATAAAATCAAAAACGAGAGACATATTCCTCGATTAACTGAATTAACTGATCCATGACCCGGGTATGTGGTTGTGGATCAGTTTTTTTATAAGGATTACTTATTATGGATATTTGCGGTCCATTCTTTCCTGCACTCCAAGAAGCAGTAACTCCGAGATTTTTTAGTAAACTGATCGCCTGGTTAATTTTTGAAAACGAAGGATGGGGGTGATCATTTTCGTCGATATACCGTGAAAATATCATTTGGGCTATTTGGCGGGTTGAATATGAATTATTGATTTGCTCAATGATGATGTTTACTAAAAATTCCAATTCTTTTACTGTTGGATTTGATTCAATGATAAATCTTGAATATGGTCGACCTCTTTTATTGGCATTTCTGACAGGTGCAAGTCCGCGGATTTCATTAGTCTTAATAAGACCAGATAAGTGATATCTGATATCAGCTTTGGTTAAATTCAGTGCTGAAGAAAGTTCCAATACAGAACTTGCGCCATTTTTTTGTAAGTAATTTTTTATTTTCGAAGATGGTTTCATCTTAATTAAGAAAAAAAATATTTATCTTAATTATAATCTTGACAGGAAAATCTTGGGGGATAGAATTATTAAAGGTTGCATTATGGAGGTTTTGATGGTGAAAGATGGAATAAACAATGTTGGGATCGAAATTCCGCCAGAATTAAGGAACCAAGTGGCGGTCACTTCGCTGGACAAAATTTATAACTGGTCACGCAGCAATTCGATGTGGCCAATGATGTTTGGATTAGCGTGCTGTGCAATTGAAATGATCTGTACTGCCGCAAGCAGGTATGACCTTGCAAGATTTGGGATGGAAGTAATGCGGCCAAGTCCTCGTCAGGCAGATGTCATGATCGTATCCGGTACGGTCACCAAGAAGATGATTCCACAAATTGTCAGACTGTATAACCAAATGTCTGAACCAAAATATGTCATTTCTATGGGGTCTTGCGCCTGCGGAGGTGGACCTTTCAAAGAAGGATACAATGTGGTTCCTGGTGTCGATAAATATATACCAGTAGATGTTTACATAGCGGGGTGCCCTCCAACACCGCAAGGTCTTCTGCATGGATTGATCATGCTACAGAAGAAGATAGAAAAAGAAAAAATAGCTACTGTCAGATGGTATCAAAAAGACCCGGTAGCTGAAATTTCTATCCCAATTTTAGGTCCGGACCTGATTGACACAAGAAAAATGGAACTGATTTATGAGGAGACTCATAAACCGATCAGTTCAACCGATCAAATCGATCAGGAAGAGGTTCAAAATGGCTAATTTGGAAAACATGAATCCCATCTACTTTTCCATATTGGACCAGTTCAAAGAAACCGTTCAAATTGATGATCGGGCGAACTTTTTTGGCATCGTGGTTAATCGAGAACACCTGCTATCAATATTGTCTTTCGCTCGCGATGAACTCCAGTTTGACTATTTATCATCGATCACGGCGGTGGATGATTTTCCTGAAGACCGGATGGAGATTGTTTACCATCTTTTCAAATCGGTTGGAGGACCTGAACTTGAGTTGAAAGTATTTCTAGACAGGCGGGAACCAACCATTCCGTCCTGCATTTCGCTTTATCCTGGTGCTGAATTCCAGGAACGTGAAATTTATGATCTATTTGGTGTTAATTTCGATAACCATCCTGATTTAAGACGGATTTTAATGTGGGATGATTTTGATGGACATCCGTTGCGAAAGGATTGGAAAGAACCGCAATACGAAGAAGAGGTTAAACCATTTAAAAGCCGATGGCCAGAAGGCAAGGGAATTCTGACTGAATCACGCACTCCATATAATGATAATGTTCAATTCCCATACCAGTTTGATCCAAATGCATTCGACTCACACACCGATAAGGCACTTATTGAAAACCTTCAGCGGGAAATGTCAGAGCATAAAGATAAGCTGAATACGGAACAGCTGATTGTTAATTTTGGTCCTCAACATCCCTCAACTCATGGGGTGTTTCGAATGGTAGCTGCCCTTGATGGAGAAACGATCACTGCGTTGAAACCAGTTATGGGCTACCTTCATAGAAACCATGAAAAAATCGGAGAACGAAACACATACCTTCAAATAATGCCTTATACCGATCGCTTGGATTATTTGAGCCCGATGAATAACAATTTTGGGTATGCAATCACAATTGAGAAGATGATGGGCATTACCCCAACACCGCGCGCTGAGTATATCAGGGTGATGATGGCGGAACTTACCCGTATAGCAAGCCATATCTGGTCAATCGGCTTTTTGCTAAACGATCTTGGCGCATATTTCACTCCTGCTCTTTATGCTATGGAAGAACGTGAACTAATTCTGGATATTTTTGAGGCTGTTGCTGGTTCGCGTATGATGGTGAACTATTTCCGCTTTGGGGGTGTTGTTAGAGATGTCTCGGAGCCTATCCTAAAAAAGGTAAGAGACCTCGTTTACAACAGGCTCGAGAAAAAAATTGATGAGATGGATCGATACCTGACTGAGAATGAAATCATTCGCTCTCGATGTGAAGGCGTCGGCGTTTTAACTGCTGAACAGGCAATTGCATTCTCCGTTACAGGTCCACTGCTGCGCTCATCAGGTGTACCTTATGATATCCGTCGAGCGGATCCATATGGTATATATGACCAACTTGAGTTTGATGTTTGTGTGCGAACCCATGGAGATGTTTATGATCGTTACTTAATTCGATTGGATGAAATGCGACAAAGCTTACGAATTTTAAAACAGGTTCTAAGCCAAATTCCGGAAGGACCAATCATGAGCGGAAAAAGCCAATATGCCATCAGGGTTCCTGCAGGAGAAATGTTTGGAAGGGTGGAAGGTCCACGTGGTGAATTGGGTTATTATGTGGTTTCGGATGGAAAAACGAATCCTAAACGCTACCATGTCAGGGCTCCATCGTTTATTAACCTGACCAGTTTGGAACGCATGTGCATTGGTTCCAAAATAGCCGATGCTGTCACAATCCTTGGATCTGTAGATATTGTGCTAGGCGAAGTGGATAGGTGAGATCTATGAACTTCATTGGAAAAGGAATCCTTAAAGGTCTTGGAGTGACTCTTAATCACTTCTTTATGACTTATGTTGATGAAATTAGAAATAAAATCAAAGGGTTGTCAAAGAAAGAATTAACTCAGCAAAAATCCTCTGCTAAAGCTACTGGGATTTTTACTATCCAGTATCCGGAACAACAATTATTACCACCAGAAGAATATCGGTCAATTCCATTTCTGATCTATGAGCTCGACGAGAATGAGCAACGAAAATACCGATGCACGGCTTGTGGTATTTGTTCCAAAGTATGCCCAACTCAATGTATTTGGATAACACGTAAAAAAGATGAAGTAACTGGTAAACCGATTCCTCAATCAGAAGCATTCTTTATCGATATTGATAAATGTATGAATTGTGGTTTTTGTGCCGAATTTTGTCCATTTGATGCAATAAAAATGGACCATGATTTTGAAATCTCGACTTATGAACGTGGAGAAAGCAGAATCTTCAACAAGGAAAAGCTAGGAAAACCTTTGGATTATTATGCTAAAATTCGACCTGTGAATTTTCAACTTGAAGAAGAAGAACGAAAACAGAAAGCTGCCTCTGTTAACCCCTAGTATATAAAATGAATAATTCAGACACTGAGTTGCTTTTCCCAATGCGGGCAATTCCATCTTTGAGAGATCAACGGGGAGAAGATTGGAGTGAACTTGTTGATCGCGTGGTTAATTTACCGGAATGGGATTCGTCAAAGATTGCTTTTTCTTCTATGGTAATGAAACTCGCTGGTTGCCTGGGATGTTCAGCGGATTCATTTCGTGCATTAAAAGGATGTACGCATTGTTCGAAAATGGTCATTAAAAGATATAAAGGGTCTGATAAAGATTTAATGAATTTATTTTCAGAATCAAAAGATGAAATCGATAGAATTCTTGATAAACGTGACAAGAATGGATTAGTAGATAACGACATGTGAATTGGTCTTGAAAGCTAAAAGGACCATGGATCAGAAAGAGAAGCTGAAATGGAATCAAGTCAAACTCCTGAAATTGTAGGTGTAAGATTTTCGAAAGTTGGAAAAATCTACAATTTCGATGCACGAAAATTGGAAAATTACCGATTGGGAGATGTTGTCCTTGTTGAAACAAGTCGTGGATGGCAGATTGGAGAGATCGTAATAAAACTTCCAAATACAGAACCATCGCAAGAAGGAAATCCATTAAAGCTGATCGATCGCCTGGCGACGCCTAAAGACCTTCTGCAGCGCCAAAGCTGGCAAGCGAAGGAGCAAGATGTTGTTCTGACAGCAAAGAAACGCGTCCAGGAGTTACACCTCCAGGGGATAAAGATCATCATGTGTGAGTACAGCTATGATGGATCGCGATTAACGATATTTTTCAGCAGCGAATCAGAGGATAAGATTGAGCTGAAATCGTTACGAGGGGATATGCAAAAAGCTTTTTCTCCTTCACAGGTGGAGGTTAAGCAGATTGGTCCAAGGGATGTAGCAAAGTATTATGGAGGTCTTGGAGCCTGTGGACTAGAGAAACGCTGCTGCTGCAGTTTTATTACAGAATTTAGCTCCATATCGATAAGGATGGCAAAAGAACAGGGTATTTCGCTCACTCCAACAGAAATCACGGGTATGTGCGGTAGATTACGATGTTGTCTAATCTATGAATACGAGAATTATGTGGAAGCCAGGAAGTTATTGCCAAAGAGAAATAAACGGGTGATCACACCGGATGGAGAAGGAAAAGTTTTAGATGTCCATCCTTTAAGCCAGATGATCATCGTTGAACTAGCTGACTCTATTCGCCGTGAGTATCACAAGGATGTCGTGGAACCGGCAGATGAACTGGAGGCACTAAACAATAAAGCCAGAAACGTCGATGAGCGCAAAGGTGAGGGAGGTTGTACCGACTGTGATCTCAGGTAAATTTCCTGCGCAAATTGAGGATTTTGAAGGGTGGATGGAACCAAAAAGAATTTTAGTGATTCTTGCCCATCCGGATGATCCTGAGTTTTTCTGCGGTGCAACACTAAAACGCTGGGCGGAGGCAGGTCATGATATCCATTATTGCCTATTCACTAAAGGGCAACGCGGATCAACTGATACGAGTCTGACCGGTGAACAAATTGCATCCATCCGTGTTCAGGAACAGAAAAAAGCTGCAGAAAAAATTGGCGCTAAAAGCGTTGAATTTTTGGATGAATTAGATGGTGAGCTTGTGCCTACCTTGGACCTGCGGAAGGAAACCGTTCGGTTGATACGGAAATACGCTGCTCAAATTATTGTTACCAGTGATCCGCAAAATTACGTTACCCTTGAATACCGGCTTAATCATCCGGACCATCGAGCTGCCGGAGAAATCGTTCTTGGCGCAGCATTTCCAGCTGCTGGTAATCCTGTTATGTACAATTCCCCAGATTACAGGTTAATGGGCAGTCCAATCAACCCTGAGGAAATTTGGATTTCTGCTACGAACCAACCAAATTTGACCATCGATGTGACGAATTATTTTGCAAAGAAACTTGAAGCGATTTGTTGTCATAGTTCCCAAATTGGAGAAGTAGATTCCTTTATCGACAGGATGAAGAAAAGGACCATTTTGGATGCTGAGACCAACAAACAGGTTTATGCCGAACGGTTTAAAAGAATTGTTTTAAAATCCTAACAAATAATCAGATTAATAAGAACAAAAGACGTGACAAATGTCAGATTTGCAGTTAAAATAGCCTCTGATATACTTATATTGGTTATATAATCAGATTAAATGAATTGGAAAAAAGAATTGTCGCAAAGGTTTCGTTTATCTGAGTTACTGAAATATCTGGCTTCCATTCCTGAAGGTGGAGACCAAAGAATTCCACCGCTTTCGGAATTAAGCAAAGAATTGGGAATTAGCGTAGCGACGTTACGTGAACAACTGGAAGCAGCTCGATTACTGGGAATCGTGGAAATAAAACCGAAAGCCGGAATACATAAAACGGGATACTCCTTGAAACCTGCTTTTTCAGCCAGCCTTAGCTATGCAGTTGAAACAAATCCAAATATTTTTTCACATCTTGCGAATTTACGTAAACACCTAGAATCAGCTTATTTTGTTGAAGCTGTGCAGCTCCTTTCGACATCAGATATTGATTATCTTTCTGCATTGATTAAAAAGGCTCAAGAGAAGATTCGCAGTATTCCACCGCAATTACCAAGTACTGAGCATCGAGAACTCCATTTGGGAATCTATAAACGTTTAAATAACCCGTTTGTCCTGAGTATCATGGAAGTTTATTGGGATTTATACCGATCAACTGGGTTGGAGATTTATCCGGAAATGACCTACGTTGATCGTGTTTGGCAATATCACCAGCGGATTGTGGACGCAATCCGTCAGGGAAATGCACCGCTTGGATTACAAATCCTGATCGAGCATTTAGATTTGATCAGTCAGAGAGAGCGATTGGCACCACGACTATCTTTTGAATAAACAAAACTCGGAGGGTATGGGCAGTGGAAGAAAACAAAGCCAAGATTATCAATGATTTTTGCATTACTTTTAGCACGGTGAATGGTTCAGGAAGCGCAACCGCCAACACCACTTTGATGCGTGCGCTTTTTCGCATGGGTATTCCTGTCTCTGGAAAAAATATTTTTCCATCAAATATCCAAGGGTTGCCCACCTGGTTTTCACTACGGGTGAGTAAAGATAAATATCTGGCCAGGGTTGAGAAAGATGATATCGTTGTTGCTTTAAATCCAATCACGATCGAAAGAGATTTAGAATTCCTTGTTCCAGGCGGCGTTCTGTTAATTCCAGATGATTATAAGATTCCAGAAACCAGAAAAGATATTCATGTTTACCAGATGCCTGTAAAAAAAATAGTCAAAGATTCTGATGTTACCCCAACATTGCGTGATTACATCGCTAATATGGTTTATGTTGGTGTATTGGCACAACTGTTGTCAATTGATATTAACAGCATCTACGAGGCGCTGGACTTCCATTTCAAGGGAAAACAAAAAGCGATTGATTCAAATTTCAATGTTGTAAAAGCTTCATTTGAATGGGCACAACAAAACCTGGTCAAGACAGATGCGTATTTTGTCGAAAAGATGTCGTTAACTGATGGATATATTATGACCGATGGAAATACGGCAGCAGCCATGGGAGCTATCTACGGCGGTGTCCAGTTTGTTGCTTGGTATCCAATAACCCCGGCAACCAGCCTGGCGGAATCTTTAAACGAATATCTTCCGCTTCTTCGAAAAGACCAAGAGAGTGGAAAAGAGACTTACGCTGTGGTTCAATCTGAGGATGAACTTGCTGCAATCGGAATGGCGATTGGGGCTGGTTGGGGTGGGTTACGATCAATGACCTCTACATCTGGGCCTGGTTTGTCACTTATGACAGAATATATTGGCCTGGCTTATTATGCGGAAGTACCTGTAGTTATATGGGATGTGCAGCGAGTAGGACCCAGCACAGGTATGCCGACAAGGACTGCCCAGGGTGACTTGACGATGGTAAATTTTATGAGTCATGGGGATAAACAGATGGTTATCCTTATCCCGGGTTCGATCAATGAGTGTTTTGAATTTGGTTGGAAGGCATTCGATATCGCTGAAAGATTACAGACTCCGGTCGTTGTGATGTCTGATTTGGATTTTGGCATGAACCTCTGGATGACACCGAAATTCAAATATCCTGACCAGCCCATGGATCGCGGCAAAATATTATGGGAAGAAGAGCTTACCCAACTCGTTGAACGTAATCACGGTCACTGGGGAAGGTACGAGGATGTTGATGGAGATGGCATCCCTTACCGTACTGTGCCTGGCAACCAGAATCCCCTGAGCGGGCATTTTACTAGGGGAACGAGTCATACTGAAGATACAAGCTATTCTGAAGACCCTGAGGTTTGGGAACGCATCTTCAATCGAATTAAGTTCAAGATTGATAATGGTAAAAAGTTACTTCCGAAACCGGAAATTCAAGCTGAAAAGGATGTGAAAGTCGGTTTTATTTCATCCGGTTCTGCACATTTTGCTGTTGATGAAGCACGGGATGTTTTGAATAAAAAGGGAATTAAATCCAATTATCTACGGGTTCGAAGTTTACCACTTGGACCAGAGATAAAAGACTTTCTAAAAGAACATGATTTGCTTTTTGTTGTTGAGATCAATCGAGATGGTCAGCTTCGTCAGCTCATTACCTTAGATTCACCTGAGTTTGCTTCAAAAATGGTGAGCTGCGCCCATATGGATGGCTTGCCTTTAAGTGCGCAATGGATTGTTGACCAGGTTAATAAAGTACTCGGAGGTGAAAAATGAGCCTGCCAAAAATCAGTAATCCCCCCACTAATTTGAATAAAGCAGGTTTATCGAGGGCAGATTATCGTGGAGCACCGTCAACCTTATGCCAGGGGTGCGGGCACAATGGAATTGCGGCACAAATCGTAGCGGCATGTTATGAAATGAACCTCGTTCCTGAGAAAGTCGTCAAATTTAGCGGTATTGGTTGTTCGAGCAAAAGTCCAACTTACTTTCTTGGAAGATCGTTTGCCTTTAACGGACTCCACGGACGAATGCCGTCGTTAGCGCTTGGTGCGTTGTTTGCAGATAAGACGCTAAAAGGGATTGGGGTCAGCGGAGATGGCGACACAGCCAGCATTGGGATGGGGCAGTTTAAACACCTTGTACGAAGAAACCTTCCAATGGTTTATATTGTAGAAAATAATGGAGTTTATGGATTAACCAAGGGGCAATTTTCAGCAACTGCAGAAAAGGGGCTTGAATTAAAAAAACAAGGGATTAACCCATTCCTTCCAGTTGATATTGCCATGGAAGCCCTTGCATCTAATGCTACATTTGTGGCAAGATCGTTTGCTGGAGATCCTAAACAGGTAAAAGAATTATTGAAAATCGCATTAGCTCATAATGGTATTGCAGTTCTTGATATCGTTAGTCCTTGTGTAACCTTCCACAACCATGAAAACTCCTTCCATTCTTACTCGTTTGGAAAATCCCGGGAGGAACCGCTGCATGAAATCTCATTCGTGCCCGCCCGAGAAGAAATTACAGTGGAAGATTTTGAGGAAGGAACTAGCCGTGAAGTGACATTGCATGATGGAAGTACTGTTATCTTAAAAAAGCTCGAGAAGGATTATGACCCCCAAAATAGGGCTCAGGCTTTCAAGATGCTTGCAGAAGCTCAGATGAATAATGAGCTGGTTACAGGATTGATCTATATCAACCCTGATGTAATTAATATTTTTGATATGTATAACCTGCCGGATGAACCACTCAACCGAACAAAGGTCGAAAAAATGAGGCCTTCACCTGAAAGTATCAACCTTGTAAATAGTTGGATGTTCTGAGCAAATAAAAGAACCCGGTTACCCGGGTTCTTTTATAAATTCACACTTTTTCTCCAATGGTATGAAGGAGTGCCAAGTTAGGTAATCGCATAGCACCGACAGGAAAACCCGAGATCAAAACAACCTGTTGCCCGGGCTTTAAATGTCCATGTGAGATAAGGGAGTGATCAACACTATGTACCATCTCTTCCAGGGAGTTGGCAAAAGGTACAAGGATTGGGGTTACCCCCCAATACATATTACTGAGTGATAGAGTGGATTCTGTAGGGGTAAAGGCAAGGATCGGAACTCGAGGACGGGCTTTGGACATTAACAAGGCGGTTTTTCCGGTTTGGGTGAAAACTGCGATATTCATGACATTTCTGTCATGAGCCAGTGCACGAGCAGCGCTTGTGATACTTAGCGCATCATCTTTTAAAGCTTCCTTGGGGAATTCCTCGCAATGGCTCCATATATTCGAATGTTTTTCTGCCTCCCGGACAATGGAGTCCATCATTTTTACAGATTCAACCGGGTAACTTCCATTTGCAGTTTCACCAGAAAGCATAACGGCATCTGTGCCATCAAAAATCGCATTAGCCACATCTGATGCCTCGGCACGAGTCGGGCGCGGATTCTGGATCATCGATTCCAGCATCTGCGTTGCGGTAATAACAATCTTGGCATGTCGATTAGCGCTTTGAATAATCTCTTTTTGCATGATGGGGACCACAGATGGAGAGGTTTCAACGCCAAGATCGCCGCGTGCGACCATCACGCCATCGGTCTCGTGGATAATCTCATGAAGATTCTTCACCGCTTCAGGGCGTTCTAATTTTGCAATGATTGGAGGGTTGTGACCATCTTTAGATAATTGCTTGATTGCATTCTTGACGATCCTGATATCTTCAGCTGTTTCCACAAAAGAGATCGCCACGTAGTCAACATGCTGTTGAAGACCAAACTCAAGGTCATCCTGGTCTTTTCGTGTAAAACTGGCAATTCCCAAATTTGCACCAGGGAGATTGACCCCCTTATTTGATGTTAGCTTTCCGCCTATGATGACTTTTGTGATAACAGTCTCCCCGACAACTTCGGTTACCTGTAATTCCATTTGACCATCAGCAAGGAGAATCCGATTACCTGGTTTTACTGCATGAGCAAGGTTAGGAACATCAAGAGGGAGCGCGATCTCCTTACCACTGAATTCCTCAACGTCAGAACCTTCCATGTAAAGTTTGAGAGTTTGCCCAGGCTTTAAGTGAATTCCTGAATCAGGAAGTTTTCCGACGCGTAATTTTGGACCTTGTAGATCCTGCAAAATAGTAATCGGAATTCCTGTTTCACGACTGCATTCACGTATGATCGCAATTATTTTTTCATGGGATTCGTGAGATCCGTGGGAGAAATTCAGACGGGCCACATCCATGCCGGCATCGATTAATTGTCGTATTGTTTTTTTGTCCGAAGAGCTGGGTCCTAGCGTGCAAACGATCTTAGCAAATCTTTTCATTTTCCACCACCTGCTTATCAACGAATACGATGATTGTAACTGAAATGATAAACAAAAAGGCAGTGCCCGTTGACCAGCACTGCCTTTTTATCAGTAAATATTTAGGCTAGTAATTTTACCAGCACCGCTTTTTGAGCATGCAATCGATTGTGTGCCTGTGGGAAGATTGCTGAATGAGGACCATCAGCAACTTCATCGGTTAGTTCCTGTCCGCGATGGGCAGGAAGGCAGTGCATCACAATAACATCCTTGTCAGCTTCGGAGACTAGCTGTGCGTTGACCTGGTATGGCGGGAAAACCGCTTTCCGTTTTTCGGTTTCCGCTTCCTGACCCATGCTGGTCCAGGTATCGGTGTAGATGACGTGAGCACCTTTAACTGCTTCATGTGGGTCACGCAGGAATATTAATTTGCTCCCCGATTTGCTGGCAAATGTTTTTGCATCTTCAACAGCCTTTGGAACGATATCATAATCAACTGGATTGGCTATTGTGAAATTAGCTCCTAATTTGGCGCAGATGTGCATTAAGGATACAGCTACATTGTTGCCATCTCCTACATAAGAAACGTTTAAACCTTTGAGGTTTCCGAATTTTTCAATGATTGTGAGTGCATCTGCCATCGCCTGGCAGGGATGATTGTAGTCGCTCAATCCATTAATTACAGGAATTGATGACCATTTGGCTAATTCAACAACATGCTGGTGTTCAAAAACCCGTGCCATTATCGCGCTCACGTATCCCGAGATCACACGGGAAACGTCCGCGATGGATTCACGTTGGCCGAGCCCGATTTCATTAGGTGAAATATACAAAGCATCACCACCCAGGTGGCGCATCGCCATATCAAAACTCATTCGCGTACGCAAGCTTGGCTTTTGGAATAACATAGCCAATACCTTGCCTTTGAATATCGGTTGATTCCCTTTTGAGAAAAATTCTTTTTTTAATTCCACAGCAAGATCAAGCATTTCCTGAAGTTCAGAAGGCGAATAATCTGAGATAGCAATGAAATCCTTTTTCATAACTTTTCCTTTTTTATTGGAGTTTGATTTTTTCAGTATAACATACCTGTTAGATTTGCCTGAATTAAAGCTGGATATATAAGGGATTATTTTTTGAATTTTAATTTTTGGATAGATGATCGAACCATGATATCCATAATCGGGTAAAGAGTTCGGCCGAGGAAATGATGGGCAAAGTAAAGCAACTTTCCTTCGCTACCAGGCAGGATGATGTATTTCCCTTTTGCAACTGCTTTAAGTATTTCAGCAGCAACAATATCGGCACTCATTAACTTGGCAGAACCTGCGATCTCCTTTGTAATGAATGGTTTAAATTGTTTTTCATATTCCAATTGAGGGGTATCGGTATCAGGCGGAAACACAACAGATACCTTAACGTTATAAGGGGTCAATTCCGATCGAAGTGCATCTGAGAAACCTGCCACGGCGTATTTTGACGCTCCATAAGCTGTATAACCGTATACACCAATAAACCCTGCTACAGAGCTTATATTAACAATAGAACCGGATCGCCTTTTTTGCATTGGTGGAACCAAAATCTTAAGTACGTTTACTGTCCCAAAGTAATTAACATCCATCATCCAGTGGAATACATCAATCGAAAGATTTGAAAAATTTCCAGGATGGGCAACACCGGCGGAATTTATCACGATATCAGGTGTTCCATATTTGATGCAAAGTTCCTTAAGACTCTCCTCAAGAGAATCAAAACTGGTGACATCAGCCTGTAAGGAGAGGATCTTTTGCTGCGGTGTAACCCTTATTTTTTCAATTTCACTTGTTGCCTGATCCAACATCTCCTGCCGCCGTGCTAGGATTACAACATCGCCTTGATTTTTTACGATTTGCCTGGCAATCGCCAAGCCAATACCGCTTGAACCACCTGTAATAATTGCTAGCTTTCCAGCGTAGAAACCCATAATACCTCCTAAGAAATTAATGCGAACAACCAGCGCAGGATCCGCCGTTACAGCCGGCACACCCACTCGAGCTGGAAGATGGTGTGCTGCCGGTGAGTTTTGAATAACATGTGGATTGCACGCGGATGGTATTACTGGATTGGCATTTAGTACATTGTATAGAAGCATCAGAATCTTTAAAAGACCTTAGTGCTTCGAAAATAAGTTGACAATCCTGACATCTGTACTCGTATATGGGCATAATTTTCCTTTTTAGTCCATTATCTTAAGAGAAAATCGATAAACATAAAAGGCTATGGCAGCTGCAATTGCTACATTGAGGGAGTCTTTACTTCCCAGCATTGGAATATACACAATAGAATCTGACAAGTCAAGAATTGCGGGGTCAACCCCGGATAACTCGTTCCCTACGACTAACAAATGATTATTTGGAAAATTCTTCTGATTTTGTTCAAAAATTGACGCAGAACCAGTGGCAAGCTCGAGCGAAGTGACTTCAAAACCATTTTTTTTATTCTCTGAGATTACATCTAAAGCGTTATGATGATAACTCCAGGGAACGGTTTGCTCCGCATTAAGACCTGATTTTCCAAATTTGGAGTGAGCTGGGGTAGGGGTTGTACCGCAGCAGTAAATGTGTTCGATGGATGTACAATTCGCCGATCGAAAAATTGAGCCCACGTTCAATGTACTGCGCAGATTGTCCAATAAAACGGATATCTTGTTGAGAGATTTTCCATCTGTATTGGGTTTAAATTTCGCATTTGAAAAAGGTTTTCCGCTTTGTTCTACTTGAGAACCGCAAAGCGGACATTTAGAGAATTGTTGAATTGAAAAATTGGTCGGAAAACGCAGCCGGCATTGTGGATTTTGACACTCATATATCTGAAACAGAACTGTAGGATTCATCGCTTAGGATTAATCCTTGCCAGAAAAAATCAATCCTGTTCTGTTAATATGAACACTGGCAAGCTCAATATTTAGGCAATCCAGAACTTCTTCAGGCCGACCTGTTGCGCCTGGAAGCGCAGATAACCGCATGAAGATCCCTGCTTCAGGTGTCGAGATGGGTTTAAGGCGTAGAATCAGTTTTCGAAGGTCGTACGTTTTTCCACGGCGTTCCCTAAGGACCTCATTCGTATTTATCAATGCTTGAATTCTTTCATCGATATTTTCAGGCATTTTTCCTGTATTAAATATTACAAGGTAATCAGATGCACTTACGATTGTCTGTAATGGCGGATCAGACAAAGGAATTATCAATATTTTGTTGATCTCGATTCCGGGATGTATGGCTGTAAGCAGAGAATTTTGGATCAATTCTAGATTCAAATCGTCAGTCAACCAGAGATCGATCAATTCTGAAATACTTGTGAAACCTAAAGGCAGTGGGCAAGCTTGTTGAAACCTGGGCTGAGGATGAAATCCTTGCGAATAGGCTAATGGCAGCCCGGCTCTACGGATTGATCGTTCCCATACCCGGTGAAGATCAAGATGACCTGTGTATTTGAGGTTTTCAAGTTTTGAATATTCTATTCGTACACGGATCATATCCTTACCTCAGGGCATAACCATGCATTACCGGGGTTGGCTCGCCGCAAATCCTTATATGTCGGTAATATGCCGCATGAGTAACAGTTACTGCGACAATCGCTGGTTAATTCTCCCAATTTTGATTTTTGGTATTCATTTTCAAGGAATTTGCGATTAACCCCCGTGCTGATATGATCCCATGGAAAAACCTCAGATAACGGATGTTCGCGGGAAGTATAAAACTCATGAGAGATGCCGACCTCATCGAAAGCATCCATCCAGGCATTGAAATTAAATTGATCCTGCCATGCATCAAATTTTGCTCCACGTCTCCATGCTGCTTCTATGACAGCGCCAAGACGTCGATCACCACGTGATAAAGCGGCTTCTAAAATTGTCTCTCGGGGGTTCGACCAGGTCATTTTCAAACCAGGACCACGTAATTGGTCTTTGAGCATATTTTGCTTTTGCAATACCGATTGGAGCGGGTCAAGAGAAGCCCATTGATAGGGAGTATGCGGTTTTGGTACAAACGTGCTGATGCCAGCATGCAGGCTTGCTTTTTTACCAATAAGCTTGCGTCCCTCCTGGAGGACTGCTTTACACAGGTCTATGATCGCTTGCACATCTTCCAAGGTTTCATCTGGTTGACCAATCATAAAATAGAGTTTGATACTGGACCAACCGGATTGATAAATGGAATTGGTTGTCGAGATCAGCATTTCCTGAGAAATTGGTTTATTGATTCGATTACGCATACTGTCTGAAGCTGCCTCAGGAGCCAAGGTGAATCCTCCCTGGCGTGAGGTGCGCAACTTTTCCATTACCTGAATCGAAAATGATTCAATCCTCAGCGAGGGCAAAGTGACATTAAGATTGCGATTTGCATATTTTGAAGAAAGAATGTCAACTAATTCGGAGAGATGCGTGTAGTCACTGGAGGATAATGATAATAGGGCAATTTCTTCATAACCAGTATTTGTTAAAGACTTATCAATCGCATCAACTATTTGGTTGACGGATCTCTCTCTGACAGGGCGGTTAACAATTCCCGCATGACAAAAGCGGCAGCCGCGTGTGCAGCCACGCATAATCTCCATTGCAATGCGGTTGTGGACTACATCGATAGAAGGTACAAGGAACCTTGATGGGGGATCTGGTAATTTTGCGACAAAGCGTTTATTTATTCTTTTTGGGAAACTATCTGATTTGGGCAGGACAGACTTAATTGAACCATCTGTATTGTAAGTTACATCATAGAAGGAAGGGACATAAACTCCATTGATATGTTGTAGCGTGTTAAAAAGCTCTTGGCGATTAGCTCCACTTTTTTTCCATTGCGCATAGGCATCAAGGATCTCATGAATTATTTCTTCACCTTCGCCAATTACGAAAACATCGATGAAATCACACATGGGTTCTGGGTTGTAAGCAGAATGACCACCGGCAATTATCAATGGATGCTTTTCAGTTCTTTCGCTTGAATGGAGTGGGATGTTTGCAAGTGATAGGGCATTGAGAACATTTGTGTAGAGAGTCTCATAAGGGATTGTGAATCCAATGATGTCAAAATCGAGAAGGGGGTGAAAAGATTCGAGAGAATACAAAGGAATGTTATGTTCCTTCATCTTCGCTTCCATATCCAACCAGGGAAGATAAACTCTTTCGCATAGTGCATCTGTACGTGAATTAATCAGGTCATAAAGGATAGTAACACCCAGATTGGGGACACCAATATCATAAAGATCTGGAAACACTATTGCAAAGTGGGTTTCTGTTTTATCCCAATCCTTAACAACCTGACCAAATTCTCCACCTACATAACGACCGGGTTTTTGAACTAACAACAAAAAACTATCAAGCTGATTCCTGATATCAATGGGGGAAACCAAAATTATGACTCCTAACGTTAATAAATAGACACCAATAAATGAGGTTAGTAGTTCTCTATATGGTGCTCTACGACCTCAAGATTAGGGAAGGTTGTTTCAATAAATTTTAGAACTTCCTGTAAGACCTTTGTATTATGCGAAGAATCGTTAGAAACACTCACTACACCTATCCAAGCGCTTTGCCAAATATCCTGCAAGCCTACTTCAGATAGCGAAACGTTGAATTCTTTACGTACTCTTGTAATGAGAGGTTGAATTGCTGACCTTTTTTCTTTAAGTGATTGGCATCCTGGAATAGAAAATTTAATTGTTAGAAGGGAAACCATGATTTTACTCTCTCTTTGTGAGGTTGCTCTTGTCATGTCAATTCGGCTAAATTACAATCATTCCATTAATATAATATAGAATGAGCGTAATGAGTATAGTCAAAATGGAAAATAACTACGAAGCTGCATTGGATTACCTTTATAGTTTTGTCGATTATAGCCTTACACGGCAATTGCGATATTCCGAAGAGAAATTCAACCTGGATAGAATTAGGAAATTAATGGGAATACTGGGAAATCCCCAGTCAAAATACCCGGTTGTGCATATCGCTGGAACAAAGGGAAAGGGAAGTACAGCAGTATTCATTGCATCGGTTTTACAAACCGCAGGTTATAAAGTTGGGTTATATACTTCTCCTCATTTACATGATTATGCGGAACGTATACAAGTTAATCGGGTACCAATCAGCCATGACGATTTGATTTCCAATGTTGAGTACATTAGAAATATTCTCAATGAAGTACCGGAAATTACAACCTTCGAGATCACAACAGCCATTGCATTCCGACATTTTTTTGAGGAGAAAATCGATATTGCAGTTGTCGAGGTGGGATTGGGGGGCAGACTTGATGCGACCAATATTGTAGATCCATTAATTTCTGTAATTACTTCACTTTCCTATGACCATATGAACATACTGGGAGACACCATCGAAAAAATCGCTGCTGAGAAAGGAGGAATCATTAAGGCTAATCACCCGGTAGTAGTTGCTCCGCAGGTTTTCACCGAGACCTATCCCGTTTTAGAAGAGATCGCAGTGCAACATCATTCCCAGTTCGTACGTGTTGATCGTATATATGAGTCTAAAATCATTGACCATTCATTGAACGGTCAAAAATTTTCAATAACGGATATAGAAAATCAAAATGACACAGTCGAATTAGCAATCAAATTGCTGGGTTCACACCAAATTGATAACGCAGTTACCGCTTATTGTGCTCTCAATCTATTAAGAGAAAAAAACATTAAGATTAGTCAGAAAGATATTATCCATGGTTTTGCCAGTGCTTATTGGCCATGCAGGTTTGAGATCGTATCCTCCTCGCCAATGATAATTATTGACTCTGCACACAATGCTGATAGCGCAGAGAAACTTATTAATACTGTAAAAGATTATCTCGGAGGATATAAGATTACTCTTATTTTTGGTGCCTCTGAAGATAAAGATATCAACGGAATGTTCAATTTTCTTTTGCCAATATCTGATGTTATTATTATGACGAAGAGCACCCACCCAAGAGCGATGGGACTACCAGAATTGAAAGAAGCTGCACTCCATAGAAACCGCGAAGCATATACATTTGAAACCATCGAAGAAGCGCTTTCCAAGGCTTATGAAGTGGATGAAAACAATGTGATCTTAATCACAGGAAGCATTTTTATTGCAGCTGCCGCTAAAGAGATAATTTCACTTAAGGATCAGGATAAATAATGAAAGAAGATTGGAAAAAACGTCTAGATAACCCCGAAGAATACACAACTGCACTTTATCAGCGTACTGATGAGCTGTATCAGGTAAGTGATGCCACACCGGACGAAAATGGCTTGATCTATTGTCCATTGCTGATCATGAGAGATATAGTCGTTTTTCCGAGAATGGTATCGCCAATATTCATCTCACCGGGAATGAATATGGAAGCGATCAATTATGTCCAGAAACATGGCGGAACAATGATTGCGCTGGTATTAAAAGATGGTGAGATCGATAAGCCAAAACCTGGTGATTTTATCGATGTTGGCGTGGAGATCGCAGTTGGGCGATTATTGTCGCTTCAGGATGGTAATGCTTCAGCCCTGGTACAAGGACGAAGACGCATCCGGATAACCGAGATCGTTGAGGGAGACACCTTTAACTGGGTCAGGGGATTCATCATAAAAGAGTCACCAATGACTGACCGGCACATTGAAGCGCTGATGCGCACCTCACGTGATCTATTTGAAAAGTGTGTGCAATTAGATAGAAGTCTTCCTGATGAAGCGCATTTATTTTCTGTAAACATCTCAGAGCCTGGTTGGTTGGCGGATATGATCGCTACAGCGATCTCTTTGCCTTTTGCTGAACGGCTGGAACTTTTGCGAATTCTGGAACCTAAGGACAGGCTAAAAAAGGTCAACTGGCTTCTTGCACAAGAATTGGATGTATTACAACTCGAAGATGAGATTCAAAACAGGGTTCAGAGTGAAGTCGATCGATCTCAACGGGAATTCTTCCTACGTGAACAACTCAAAGCTATACAGAACGAACTAGGCGAAGGGGATGTTTGGACCCGCGAGATAAACGAGATCAGGAAAAAAGTTGAAGATACTGTAATGCCTGAGGAAGCTAAAAAACAGGCAAAAAAGGAAATCGAACGATTAACCCAAATGCCAGCTATGGCTCCTGAGGTAGGAATTATTCGAACATACCTGGATTGGATTCTTGAGCTTCCATGGGACGTAAAAACTAACGATAACCTGGATGTTAAACATGCTGCAAAAATCCTAGATGATAACCATTACGGGTTAGGCAAGGCAAAAGACCGTATTCTCGAGTATATTGCAGTTCGAGCAATGAAGCCCAAAAAAGAACGCCAGCCCATCCTTTGTTTTAATGGACCTCCTGGAACTGGGAAAACTTCTCTTGGTCAATCTATCGCTTCGGCTTTAGGCAGGAAGTTTGTGAGATTATCCTTAGGTGGCGTGCGTGATGAAGCGGAAATCCGTGGTCATCGTCGAACCTATATAGGGGCGATGCCGGGCCGAATATTGCAAACGATGAAACGAGCGGGAACTTCCAATCCACTTTTTATGCTGGACGAAATCGATAAACTCGGATCTGATTTTAGGGGTGATCCTTCATCAGCATTGTTGGAGGTACTGGATCCAGAACAGAACCATTCTTTTTCAGACCATTACCTTGAGTTACCGTTCGACTTGAGTAAGGTGATGTTTATTACCACTTCCAATAGCCTAGGGTCTATTCCGCCGGCTTTATTGGATAGGATGGAAGTTATCGAGTTCCCTGGATATATTGAAGAGGAAAAAGTTGAAATTGCCCGAAAATTCCTTATTCCGAAACAAATGGACGAAAATGGGTTTGACGCTGCGGATATCGAATTTGAGGATGTTACTCTCCAGAAAATAATCCGCGAATACACATATGAAGCAGGAGTACGCAACCTGGAACGAGAAATTGGTCACATTTTGCGTAAAGAAGCCCGTCAGAAAGCTGAGAAAAAACGCATTATCAAAACAATCACCCCACGTGTGGTTGAAAAATTCCTTGGTCCTCCTCAATTCTTTATGACCGAAGCGGAACGCCAGGATGAAGTAGGTGTTGCTACAGCAATAGCCTGGACTGAAAATGGCGGGGAGATTATGCCGGTTGAGGTACTTATTTTGGAAGGAAAGGGAAATCTACAGGTAACAGGGCAGATAGGGGATGTAATGCAGGAATCAGCTCAGGCGGCTTTATCTTATATAAAATCGAGATCAGTATCGATTAATATTGATCCTGAAGTTTTTGAAAGCCTTGATATTCATATTCACATTCCTGAAGGCGCTATCCCCAAAGATGGTCCAAGTGCCGGCATCACTATTGCCACAGCGCTATTTTCAGCGATTTCGAACCGAAAAGCGAAAAAAGAAATTGGCATGACTGGTGAGATTACTTTGCGCGGTAATGTGCTGCCAATTGGCGGTGTACGGGAAAAGATACTTGCGGCTCATCGTTCCGGGTTAAAAACCGTATTGCTCCCCGAAAAAAATAAAAAAGACCTAACCGAGGTACCTAAAAAAGTGCTGGAGGATATTAAAATCATTTACGTGCGACACATGGATGAAGTTATTAAATATACCTTAGATGTGGATTCAACTGCTGAGAATCCAACCATAAAAAAAGTTAAGGGTCTTCTTCAAAAAGAACGGCAGGAACATAAAAAATGAAAAAAATCGGCACCTTGGAACTCAAGGTGCCGATTTTTCTGGTTGAGATGTTTGCGATTCAGTTTTTTGTTTTTCTACTTGAAGAGCCAGTATTCCGTTCTTAACTTGAGAAAGAGATTTTTCAAGTTCAATTTGCAGATTATTAAGCGTCTGAAGTACATATTCATCGGCTTCTTTTTTTGTTTGCAGGCATTCATTCTTCGCCTGGGCCACAAGTTGTTCAGCGCGAACCTGGGCAGCTTGAGTTACAGAATCTTTCTCAACGAGTTTTTCACTTTTTTCGCGGGCTAGCGCGATTGTTCGATTGGCTTCTTCCTGTGCCTGGGCAAGTATGCGATCTCTTTGGGTGAGGAGTTGTTGAGATTTTTTTATTTCCTCAGGGATGGTAATTCTCATCTGGTCAATGAGATCAAGCAGGCGGTCTTCATCGACGATGACGCTATGGGTAAACCATACCGGTCGGCTTTCGTTGAATAATTCTTCCAATCGATCAACCAGATGTAATATGTCCATATGACCACTCCTGCTTCAATTATACGAATTTAACCAAATTAGATGCAAGCATTGGGCCAGTTTAGTCACGTACATTTTGAGTAGGAATGATTAAATGGTCATCCCCCAACTGGTCAAATTTCTTTTTTAGCATTACAGTTACGTGAGGCGGAACCATTGAGGATACATCCCCTCCGAGCATGGCAATTTCTCTAACAGTAGTAGAAGATAGGAAAGAATGTTCATCACTGGTAATTAATGCCAGCACCTCTACATTAGGGGAAAGTCGATGGTTAGCCAGTGCCATGCGAAATTCATATTCGAAATCAGAAAAGACCCTCAGCCCGCGAATCATCACCTGGGCACCAATTTGCTCACAAAACTTTACGGTTAATCCGCTGTATCCGGTTACAGTAATTTTTGGATTATCTTTAAACACTTCTTTTACCATGGACATACGTGCATCTGGCGAAAAGAGAAAATTCTTCAAGGGTTTATCATAAACTGCAACAACAAGTTCATCAACAACTTTGGATGCTCTTGTCGCGATATCAATGTGACCATTGTGAATTGGGTCAAAAGACCCGGGAAAAACAGCTTTGATCATTTCTCTTCCTAACTTATGTCACTTGCATCAGTCTTCCAAAATGATTTAACCTTCTGTAATAATATCGCATTTTCTGGCTTTTCAAGCATCGGGTCATCCTTAAACAAAATTTCTGCAGCTTCGCGAGCTTTTTCAATTAATTTCACATCTGTTATTTTCGCCATTCGCAAGTCTGCAAAACCCGATTGCCTGTAACCAATGAAATCTCCAGGACCTCTTTGCTGAAGGTCTTTTTCCGCGAGAATAAAACCATCATTTGTGTCAACCATTGCCATTAAGCGTTCGTTTTCTGTGGCATCTTCGTTTTCTGGAATTAATAAGCATATTGATTGCTCCTGGTTCCTTCCCACTCTTCCCCGTAGTTGATGAAGTTGCGCAAGACCAAACCGATTGGCACCTTCAACCATCATGACTGTTGCATTTGGAACATCCACGCCTACTTCGATGACCGTTGTTGAAACGAGTAAGGGATATTTTCGATCATGAAAATCAGTCATCACCTTTTCTTTATCTTCAGATGGCATTTTGCCATGCAATAATCCGATCTCAAAATCAGGGAAAATTTCTGATTTAAGCACATCGTAATCATCCACGACTGCCTTAACATCATCATTCTCATCGCCCTCTATTAAAGGATAAACAATGAAAGCCTGATGACCCTGCTCAACCTGTGTACGGATAATTTGATAAGCTCTCTCTCTTTCCAATGGACTGAGAATGTGAGTTTCAACTGGTTTTCTACCGGATGGCATCTCATCCATAATGGATAAATCCAAATCTCCATAAAGGGTGAGAGCAAGAGATCGGGGGATTGGAGTGGCGCTCATTACCAAAAGGTGAGGGTTGTTCCCTTTTTGACGTAATATAGCCCGTTGATTCACTCCAAAACGGTGCTGTTCATCGATAATGGCTATTTGAAGATCTTTGAACTGAATTGGGTCTTCCAATAAAGCATGGGTGCCGATCAGGAGTTTGATCGTTCCTTGTAATAATCCATTTTTAATAACCTCACGTTCTTGAGAGGAGGTATTCCCGGTTAATAACTTGATCTCTTCGGGATGCAATGCCAGGTCCGAGCCTTCCGGTTTCGAAAGGAGATTAAGAAGTGAGCGATAATGTTGTTCCGCAAGAATGCTGGTTGGTGCCATAAATGCAGCCTGCCCTCCCTGGCTTGAAACAACTGCGATGGCAAAGGCAGCGATGATGGTTTTTCCAGACCCTACATCTCCTTGAAGCAAACGATTCATAGGTGAGCCCGATGCTAAATCGTTTTTTACTTGATTAATTACCTTATTTTGTGCATTGGTTAATGAGAAAGGAAGCGATGCAACAAAGGATTTGATTGCATCCTCTGAGATTATATATTTTCTGGATGGTTGTGATATCCAATTTTTCTTTTGCTGAAGAACACCAAGTTGGAGTAGAAAAATCTCATCAAAAGCCAAACGGTTTTGAGCCTTGACCATCAGCTCTGTCGTTTGAGGATAATGGACCTGGTGCAATGCCACTGGCAAATCGAGTAGTCCAACTTTTCGCTTAATTTCCTCAGGAAGATAATCACGTACACGATTTGCGCAATAATTGATTGCCTGACTGACCACAGTTCTGACCATCTTCTGGCTTAAGCCAGAAGTAAGTGGATAAACAGGGATTATGCCATTTGTGTTAAGATGAGCCTGGTCAAGGTCTTCATAACTTGGGTTATCCATCTGGAGGCGACCCAAGTACATTTGGACTTTTCCTGAGATTACCAATTGACGCCCATGAGGAAATTGCGCTTCAAAGGAACGAAGGTATTTTGTTCCTCGAAAAAACACTAAGCGCAAAAATCCGGTCCCATCACTAACAACAACTTCCACACGCGATTGATCACGATTTCGCATCTTCGTGGAGATTACACTTTGAACAGTAGCAATTATGGTTAACACATCGCCATATTCAAGGCGATTAATTGTTTTTAGTTTGGAGTAATCATCATACCTTCTGGGAAATAAATAGAGCAAATCTCCTATTGTGTGAACGCCAAGCTGGGCGAAAAGCTTGTTTCTTACCGAACCTATTCCTTCCAGGGATGTTATATTAGCTTTTAAGACTGAATTTGTCTCCAAAAAGGACTTTAAATTTTCACTGGGTGTAGAGGGAAGAGATTCGGTTTTCTGAGGCGGCAAACCTTTTTCTTCATGGTTGCTCTCAGCTGATTTGGAGGATTGGGGAAAATATGCTTTTAAAACCGCTTTTTGACCAGTTTGATCAAAGATCCTGGATGCGAGGGCAATCAAACTAGATTCCCGTTCTGAAGGGGATTTCTTGCCATATTCAAGAAAAGTTTGGTTTATTTCTTTTATTAGGGCGGGAGGAACGTTTTCAGATTGAAGAATTGGCAGGAGATTCGGAAGGTATCTATTGAATCCGCCAATGATTACTTTATCCCGGTACTGAGCCTGGCTTTCGATCTCCAAAATTTTGCATATTTTCTCAATCGATTTGAACATGGGCTAATTTTACCGTAACTGGAAATTCAAAATATTTATTCGACAAGGATCAACCCAAAGCCATCAGATCCAATCAAATTTGAAAGGAAATCGTTTGATTTTACTTCCAATAATGAATTGACCTCATTATTTTGGTGCACAAATTGCATAATCTCCTGAAATAATGGTGTATTTGACTTGGCTGGATGTATAAGTACCAATTGATCGATTTTTTCAAATTCTTCTAGAAATTCCGTCAGGTATTCGAGAAGTCCCTGAAAGTTTTTAAATTTTTCGAGTGAATTGAGCATTCCATTCTCGAGCGAGAATAATGGAATAATCGAATGTTGTTCACCCATAATCAGTTGACCCGCATCGATAAAATTTGATGTATATAAAGCGGAGAGGTTACGGGAACAAAGAAGGGTATATATGTTCGGAATTTTCTCTCGAAGGGAGATATCTATTTCTCCGGGAGATTTTTTATTATGGATCATCCGGATAGTCATATTTATTAGGTAACCCAATCCTCCGGATAATGTTTGCGAATCAATTAGGTGAAAGTTTGAGCGGCTGCGGCTTTTTTTCCCGGTTTCGTTAATTAATTCGTTTATATGGGTTAGACAGCCCGCTGAAAGAATGCAAAAAACCTCATCATAATTTAAATTTACATGATGGAGGAGCTGTTGAATGGATTCCGAAGGTATTGATTTATCGATTTGGAAGCCTGTGATTGATCCTATTATCCACTTACCAGACCCAACAGGGTTGTTGTGGTTTATTACATTTTTTTTGAATAAATTTATTGTAAATAAATCAACATTCTCGTATGGATTTTCTTCCAGGCCTTGAGCGGAATTATCGGTAATAATGGCATACTTGATCATTACTATTCCAATGAGATCAAGAATTGATAATGCGGTTGTCCACCTTCATGGATTTCTACTTCATGATCTGGATACTCTTGTTGGATCCGTTCACTTATTGCTGTGACCTCATCCTCATCTATGTTATTTCCTGTAAATAAGGTAATTCGCTCTTTAGAATCCATATCCGCTTTGGAGAGGAGCGCAAGTGTGGTATCAGAAGAATTGCTTCCGCTTACCACTAATTTGCCGTTCAATAAGCCAATATATTGACCAGATTTCACTTCCACACCATCGATTTCTACCGAACGGGTGGCAGTTGTAATTTCTCCTGCATCGACATCATCAAGGGCTGAGACCATCTCATTGAAAATCTCATCCAGGTCGCCGTCAGGATCTAGCCGAAGTAATGCAGATAAACCTTGAGGGACATTGACAGAGGGGACTACCCGAACATTTTTGACACTTAAATTTTTTGCATTCTCGGCTGCGAGCACGATATTCTTGTTGTTAGGAAGAATAATTACCTGATCAGTTGGCAGATTTTCAAATGCATTAAGAATCTCTTCTGTACTTGGGTTCATTGTTTGACCGCCTTCGATGACGGCTGCAATCCCAAGACTGGCAAAAATTCGAGAGATACCCAATCCAGGAGAAACTGTGACCACTGCAATCGAACCCGGTTTGAATTCGTTTAAAGTGACACCGGAATTGTTTTTTCCCGAAGCATTCATCTGTAGTTGTAGATTTTCCATTGCCACTTTCGTCCATGTTCCAATTGAGGCTATATATTCAAGCGGAAGATTTTGCTTTGAATCTTCTACGTGAATATGCATGCGATACATGCCTTCACCTTCACCTACCTGAATGGATGTGCCAATTTTTGATAAATCGTTATAGAAAGACTCAAGATCTAATGGACCAGTCGGTTTAAAATCAATAACAACTTCAACATCCTGACCCTCTTCTACCTCTTCCATTGTCTCTGAAAGGTTCATAGAAGATATGTCTTGTAAAACCACTGAGGCTGAATCAAGCGGTTCATTCGATAGTTTCCTGAGCATTCCCTCTAAAAGAATGAACAGACCTTTGCCTCCTGAATCGACAACCCCGGCAGTTTTGAGTATGGGCAAGAGTTCAGGGGTGTATTTGACAGAGACATCAGCTGCATTAACCGCATCTGCAAGGAGTTCGCCCAAATTAGCGGTTCTGTTCACTGAATTTTCAATCGCAGTGGCGATATCTTTTATTACTGTAAGAATCGTTCCTTCAACAGGACGAACAACTCCTTTGTAAGCAGTATTGCGGCTTTCAAGTAATGCACGTGAGAATAGCCGCGCATCCATTTCAGGGAATGAATCAAGTGCGCGGGCAAATCCTCGCCAAATTTGTGAAAGAATAACCCCCGAATTTCCCCTGGCGCCCATTAATGCACCTTGCGCAATATCCTTGGCCATCTTCCCAATATTTGTTTCTGAAGAATGGGCAACTTCATTGAAAGCTGCCTGCATGGTCAAGAGCATATTCGTTCCAGTATCACCATCTGGGACAGGGAAAACATTTAAGCTATTAACCAATTGTTGATTGGTTTTCAACCATTGCAAAGAAGCTTCAACCAGGTGCTTGAGCTCCTGACCATTTATTGAGTAAACCTCGGGAAAAGAGTTGGCCATAGTCTCACTTTTCTTTGTAGATTGGGTTGTTGTGTTATTCATGTGATTAATCTGTATTGCTGATCCGCAAACCGCGAACGTGAATGTTTACTTCATTTACTTGGAGACCAGTTGCTTTCTCAACTTTATAACGAATATTTTCAGCAACACTCTGAGCTACGGACTTAATTCGCGTTCCGTATTCGACCACTATAAAAACATCCAGGTTAACCTGGTTGTCGAGTAAATTAATTACTACACCAAGATTGGGATCTTTGGTTAATACCTGGGATATCGACTCAGCAAAATTCCTGGCGGAAAGTCCAACGACACCATACGAGGTCAGAGCAGCTTCACTCGCTATTGATGCAATCGCGCGGTATGAGATATATATTTTTCCAAATACCTTTGTACTGGTCATTTTAGATTTTCCTTCTAAGGTATAACAATCTGCATTGAAAAAAGATACGTTTTATGATAGAATTTGAGCCGGTTTGCAATCAGTAGTAAGTATTGTACCCAATTTTTGGTTGTTTGGTAAGGAAAGGAAACAAGATGGCAAAGTGTTCATTCTGTGGAAAATCGACAACTTTTGGTCATAATCGCAGTTTTTCATTGCGATCAACTAACAGGACATTCAAACCCAACCTGCAAAAGACCACGATTATGGAAAATGGGCGGCCAGTGCAATATACTTTATGCGCTAAATGCCTTAGAACTTTGGTAAAGACCCATTAGATTTAGTCGATATAATTTAAAAAAGTTACGGTTCGATCCGTAATTTTTTTATTTAATTTGGGATCGAAGACTTTCGACACCATTCTCAATTCCCAAGGGATTCTTAAAAATTGCAGTTGCAGCAACACAGCAATTTGCTCCAGCATCTATGGTAGTTCTAATGGTGGATTGATTAATTCCACCATCTACCTGTAAATGTTTAATGTTTGGATATTTAGCCATTAATTGCTTCATCTCAACTATTTTTTGTACAACTTCTGGCATAAATCCTTGTCCTGAATATCCAGGATAAACAGTCATAATTAAAACTAAATCTAAATATTCGAAATATTGGTTTACAGATGCCAACAGCGTGGTGGGATTAATGGCCAGTCCTGCTTGAACACCGCAGTCTTTTATATATTTCAGAGTATGAAGCACATCAGGATTGTCTTCTGAATGTATGGTTATTATGTCGGCACCAGCCATAACAAAGGCATCGACTAGTTTTTGCGGATTATCGACCATTAAATGGCAGTCTAACGGTAAATTAGTAATTTGATTACAGGTTTCCACGATAAATGGACCCATGGTAAGGTTTGGAACAAAATGCCCATCCATTACGTCAATGTGAATCCAATCTACTTTGGCTCGCTCGCATTGACGTATTTGGTCTTCAAGGTGCCCAAAATCAGCTGAAAGAATTGAAGCAGAAATTTTTACATTCATTTTTATCCAAGCAACGGACGAATATAGAAATAAACAAATAACCAGAATGGGATTAATCCCCCGATCATCAAAACGCACAGCAATTCTAAGCCAATGATAGACCAGTCAATATTCCCTCGCACATTAGACGAAGGAGAGTCTTCATAGGAAATCGTGGCAATAGGAGGAGGAGTGTAAGCTCTAAGTGCAAATTCAGAGTTCAAGCCAAGCCGATTTTTAATCATCATCAGTACATTACCCAATTGATCGGCAGATCGGTACCTTTGATTGGGTTCTTTGGATAATGATTTTAGAATAACCATGTCAAGTTCTTCTGGAAAATCTGAGTTAATCAACCGAATCGAATTTGGCAATACATGCTTTTGGCGGGATAAAATTTCGTCAACATTTGTGCCATCAAAAGGTGGACTTCCAGTAAAAAGTTCATAAAGTACAGCACCGATAGAATATACATCAGCCTGTGGGGTTGGAACGGCACCTCCAATTATCTCTGGAGCCATATACTGAGGTGATCCCCACACGACATCGTTAGATTCAGCGCTCGATGATACCGACATTGCACGTGCAATACCGAAATCAGTGATTTTGGCTAATTTATCCCTGGTGACAATGATATTCTGCGGTTTAACATCACAATGAACTATACCTGCTCGATGGGCATAACCAAGCCCTGCACAAATTTGGATTCCAAGATCCAAGCCTTCTTGTATTGAGAATTTTTCGCCGGATTGGATCAATGATTTTAAGTCTGACCCATTGGCTAATTCCATTACAATGAAAATTTCACCTGAATCAATCCCAAAATCATAAACAGAAACGATGTTTGGATGAATAAGGTTAGCAGCTGCACGCGCTTCTTGTAAAAAACGATCTCTAAATCCTGGGATTATGGAATAATCTTTGCGTAAAAGCTTTATGGCAACATTGCGTTGGAGTAAATCGTCGAATGCCTCGAAGACAAGTGCCATCCCACCCTGGCCTAACACTTGTGTGAGACGATAACGGCCACTTAGAATTCGACCTTTTAGATCGGTTACAACCATGAGGTCATTATAACATCAGGGTAACAAGGGGTTTAGATTATAATCTTCCTATGAAAAAAATTTTCATATTTATTAAAAAACAGCCGATATATTTTTTATTAATTGCATTTCCTTTTGCTTTATTGGCAAAATGGCTCAACTGGGGAGAGACCTGGATTTTTATTCTTTCCGCTGTTGGTGTCATTCCGCTGGCAGGGCTTATCGGACAAGCAACTGAAAGCCTTGCAGCCCATACTGGACCAAAATTAGGTGGATTGATTAATGCAACTTTAGGGAATGCAGCAGAATTAATCATCACTCTTTTTGCGGTGAAAAAAGGGTTGCTGGAACTAGTAAAAGCTTCGATCACAGGTTCAATAATTGGTAATTTGCTATTTGTTTTAGGCATTTCAATCTTGGTGGGTGGTCTAAAAAATGGAATTCAGAGATTTGACAAAATACATACGGTAAACAATACTATTTTATTAACCATTGCTATCGTGGGATTAGTGATCCCTTCACTATTTAGTCATTCAACGGCTAGTGGTATTGATCAGCGAGTTGAAGTACTAAGCTTATCTGTATCTGGAGTGATGATCCTTTTATATGTTCTGGGGATCGTTTTTGCTTTGAAATCCAAGGTAATCACTCCACTTGAAGCCGAACCACCTGTTGAAATGAATCCAAAAGATGAGTGGTCAGTCTCTAAGTCAATCGTTTTGCTGGCATTGTCAACGATAGGTATTGTAATTCTCAGTGAATTGCTTGTTGGTAGTGTCGAAGCAGTTGTGGCTAAATCTGGAATCTCAGAATTTTTCCTGGGAATCATCTTAGTTCCAATCATCGGCAATGTGGCAGAACACCTTGTTTCCATTACTGTCGCATATAAGAATAAAATGGAACTAAGTATGGAAATAGCCGTTTCCTCTTCACTGCAAATAGCTTTGTTCGTGGCTCCAATTCTGGTGTTTATCAGCCTTTTGATGGGTAATCCCTTGACCCTGGTATTTAACCCATTTGAGCTCTCAGCTCTGGGTGCAGCAGTTTTAATATGCTACTTCGTTTCGGCTGATGGGGAGACAAATTGGCTTGAAGGTGCCGCATTGTTTGCGGTATATGTGATCTTAGGATTAGCTTTCTTCATTTTTCCAGGTTAATTATGGAACAAAAAAAACCTGATTTACTAGTGTTCGCTATTGGATTTTTGTTTTTTTTTGTTTGTATTGGATACCTTTTGTTGTACCTTTTAGGATCTAATTATCAGACGAGGATAAATACTGTCCCAAAAGCAGAAATAACAATTTTACCTCCATCAACTATTCCAACTATAGATACGTCCTATTTAATTGTTGCTCCGACAAAGACTGTTACACCAGGTAACGCACTTGATGGTGAATTTCCGATCGATAGTTATGTGCAGATTACTGGCACTGGAGGAAATGGACTTCGATTGCGCGCAAATCCGGGCATTGAATCATCGGTAAATTTCGTTGCCGCAGAATCGGAGGTATTTCGAGTAATTGATGGACCAGTTAAATCAGGAGATTATTCATGGTGGTTAATCGTGGCTCCTTATGACGATTTGCGCCGTGGATGGGCTGCAGGTGATTTTTTATCTGCAATAAAAGAATAAACCAACAGAACTCTTAAGTTTGTTTTATCAGTAAAGATGTATATAATTTTATGATAATAATAATTTTCCTATCACTTGGAGGATAACCTGGAGACAAAATCCATAACTCACCCACTTGACAATGAATCCGGAGGTTATCTTCAATTATCCTCAGGTACGATCCTGGCAAATCGTTATCAAATTCAGGATGTGATAGGTATTGGTGGTATGGGTTCTGTTTATCGAGCCCGCGACCTTCATTTCCCAAATGTTGTAAAACTGGTTGCAGTTAAAGAAATGATCAACCAGAGTCCGGATTCAATGATCAGAGAGACGATTGTAAAGAATTTTGAACGGGAAGCAAACATCCTTGTTACATTAAATCATCCGTCAATTCCCAGGATATTCGATTTCTTCACTCATGAAGAACGATCCTATCTTGTGATGGAATTGATATTTGGCAAGGATCTGGAAGCAATCCTCAAAAGCACCGTTGACCCTATCCGTGAGGATCAGGTCATATTGTGGTCTATCGAAGTTTGTGATGTTTTGGAATATCTACACACCCACAGGCCTGAGCCAATAATTTTTAGGGACATCAAGCCCCAAAATTTAATGATCAATCAGCAAAACCATATTGTGATTGTGGATTTTGGAATTGCCAAGATCTTTAAATCCGGTCAAAAAGGAACGATGATTGGTACAGAGGGTTATTCACCCCCCGAACAATACCGGGGTGAAGCAACTTTTCAGACAGATATCTACGCATTAGGTGCAACAATGCACCATTTACTTACGAGGAGAGATCCACGGCTTGAAGCACCATTCTCATTTCCTGATCGACCGATCAGGATCTTAAATCCAAATGTTTCACTTGAGTTGGATGCAATTGTTACCAAAGCGCTTGCATATAAGCCTGAAGATAGATTTCAGACTGTTGCCGAGATGAAAATGGCGCTTATTGCATTAGCCCAAAAAACTGGTGCTTTATCCAAGGTGGCATCAGGAAAATTAGTTGTTCAGGAACAAGCAATAAAGCCGGTATGGACGTTTAAATGCGAGGATGAGATTCGAGGCTCTGCATCTGTTGAAGGGAACACAGTTTATATTGGGGCTTACGATAATAACCTTTATGCAATTGATGGCGCTAAAGGAATATTTAAATGGAAACATGCTGTTGATGGTGGTGTCATTTCTAAACCATTGATCGTGAATGGTATCCTTTTCTTCGGTAGTGAAGATGGAAAACTATATGCCATTCAAGCATCTACTGGAAAATCCTTATGGGATTACCCAACAAGTGGACCGATCAGGTGCTCACCCAGAACAGCCGAGGGGCATATTTTCATTGGATCCGACGACAGTAATTTTTACGCAATCAACATGTCTACCTATCAAAAAAGCTGGGCAATCCACACAGAAGGTCCTGTTCGATCAACGCCATTCTTAACCGCCGATCTGATTTATTTCGGAACAGAAGCCAATGAATTTATTTGCGCTGATTATCGGGGGCAGGTAAAGTGGCGTTTTTGGGCTAAACGACCAATTACTTCCTCACCGGTAGTGTCAGATGGGATCGTTTATTTCGCTTCTGTTGATTCAAATTTATACGCATTGGATGCTCGAAATGGCTGGGTTATCTGGCGTTTCCGAATGGGAAAAGGATCGATCACGAATCCTTTAACTATCGATGGTAATGTCATAATCGGTTCTGCAGATGGATTTTTATATTGTGTTGAAAAATCCAGCGCTAAGGAAGTCTGGCGATTCAAGAGTGAACACCAGGTGAGTGGCTCACCATTGTTTTATCGCGATGGACTCTATTTTGGGTCTGCTGATGGGACATTTTATTCACTTGATCAAAAAACCGGTCGACAAAGATGGAAGTTTTCTACTGGAGGGGCAATTACTGGCACTCCTGTAGCATTAAATGATCTTGTATTCATCGGATCGACTGACATGATTTTGTATGCATTTACTGCATAAGAGAGAAGAGGAATCCGTGCAAAAATTCATTTCTAAGTTGTTCGCACGAAAAACCGAGAAACCTAAGATAGATGCTCCAATTCATACTACGCCATTGTCTGACGACCAGTTGGAAAGTGTTTCCAAGACAACTGTTGAATTAGCTCCACCACAATTTTTTATTGGTAGCGGTCAATCTGTTGGTATGCAAAGAGATCATAATGAAGATACCCTTTTTGTGTTTAATAGTGTTTTAGGTGAGGGGACCAATGATCTGGCATTTGCGCTATGCATTGTTGCTGACGGTATGGGAGGACATAAAAATGGCGAGGTTGCTTCTGGGGTTGCCGTGAGAGTTGTGGCAAAATACCTCTTAAATCGTATATATACAAGGTTTTTGGAACTTCATCACGAACCTATGGATGAAAGTATCCAGGAAACACTTCAAAATGGGCTTAATGAAGCACAAAGATCGGTTTTACGATATGCACCAGGGGGTGGAACAACTTTTACCTGTGCATTAATTCTTGGCGAACAAATTACTGTCACCCATATAGGGGATAGCCGGGCGTATTTTATCTATTCGGACGGAAGAATTCAAAAAATTACCAAAGATCATTCATTAGTACAGCGGATGATAGAAATAGGTGAGATAACTGAAAAAGAAGCCCAGTTTCATCCGCAAAAAAATGTATTACTGAGGGCTTTAGGTCAGAATGACCCGGTAAAACCTGATGTACAGACCTTCCAATTTCCAAAGGGTGGATATCTGCTCATTTGTTCTGATGGCTTGTGGGGCGTGGTTTCAGATGATGAAATTTATCGTTTAGTTACAACTAATGCCGATCCGTCCATTGCGTGTAATGAGCTGGTTGCATTAGCAAATAAGAATGGTGGTCCGGATAATATCAGTGTAATCCTTTGCACAAGCCGGGGTATGTAGGGCTCACGGATGGGGGAAAATCTTTATTCAATCCTTGGAGTAAGCGACAAAGCTGATTCTGAACAAATCAGAAAAGCTTATATTGATCTAGCACGAAGGTATCATCCTGATGCTAACGAAGGGCGACCTAATGCTGAATTTTTCATCCAAATTCAACATGCATATGAGGTACTTTCAAATCCTGATTTGCGAAAAAAATATGATCAAGAGGCTCAGCTGCAGGCGACATTAACTGAACCCTTTAAAACGACCTGGATATTGAGCCGAGTTGAAATACCAAGAATAAAGGAAAACCAAGTTATTTACGGGCGATTGGAAATTCAATTTGCCGGGAATGACAAAGATTTTAAGACTCCTCCAAGCCATCTCTGTATTGTGTTGGACAAATCAACTTCCATGAAGGGGCAAAGATTAGATGGAGTTAAGCAAAACCTGCGCCAATTGATCACAGAAATAAGAAACGTAGATCTGGTTTCCGTTGTTACTTTCAACGATAAGGCAGAAATTGTTATTGCGCCGACCTCATCATCTGATCGCAATGCGCTGATAAAAAAGATCGATGGTATAGAACCTGCTGGGGGTACTGAAATTTATCGTGGTCTTAAAGCTGGATTTGATCTGTTATGGCAAGGGAACTCTGAGGGTTACTCTTTAAACTTATTATTATTGACAGATGGGCATACTTACGGTGATGAAGAGCGATGTATAGAACTCGCCAAAACTGCCGCGGAAAAAAATGTGAGAATTAGTGCTCTTGGTTTTGGTAACGATTGGAATGATAACTTTTTGGATAAAGTAACCGGAATAACTGGCGGCTGTGCAGAATACGTACGTAATCTTTTTGATTTACCAAAATTGATCCTGGGGACAATTGAGACAATGAAAACAACAATTGCCCACAGTATGAACCTGGAAATAGAAAAGGGAACCCTTGGCACGATAAAATTTTGTTTCAAACTTGATCCGGAGACAATGCAATTACCAATTGAAAATACTTTGCAACTAGGTAGTCTATTAAAGGAAAAAAAATCTACTTTCATTTTTGCCTTTGAATTGCCAAGATTGGAACCTTCGATTACTGAGACTAGTATTCTAAATGGGAAGATACGATTCCTTGTCGGGGATCGCAAAGAACAATCCTTTATTCAAGATGTGGCATTAACCTTACCAGTAAAGGACAATCCAGAAAAAAAGAAAATACCACCGGAAATTGTTCAGGCATTATCTCGAATAACTTTGTATCAAATGCAGGAAAAATCTTCCAATGATGTAAAAAGTGGAAATGTAAATGATGCTGTTAGACGACTAAACTTTATGGCTACACAACTAATAGAACAAGGAAACGTAAATTTTGCAAAAGAAGTACTTAACGAAGCTGAAAACATTAAAAATGAGCAAAACTATAGCGAAGATGGTATAAAGAGACTAAAATATGGTACACGAGCGCTACTTCAATTACCTGCACCTGAAAAGAGGATGATATGATACTTTGTCCAAATTGCCAGCATAAGGAACTGCCTGGAGCATTATTCTGCAGTGAATGTGGAACTCAATTGGTTTCACTTGATATCCTTAACACTAGGACAATACAACGTACAACAACGGATACACTAACATATACAGCTGAAATTCCCGAGGTTGGAACCAGAAAAACCCCGGTCAGAAGTGCCATCCCTACCATCTCACTTCACATGGTTGATAGCGCTCAGGTACTTCACCTTGCTGAACGAAATGAATTTACTCTGGGCCGAGCTATTGAGGGTCAGCCGATTTTACCTGATGTTGATTTGTCTCCATTTGATGCCTTTACTTTAGGCGTTTCGCGTTTACATGCAGCGCTTCGAATTATTAATGGAGAAGTCGTTGTTGCAGATCTGGGATCCTCAAATGGAACTCGTGTTAATGGGCAAAAAATTGTCCCTCATGTAGATTACCCGATTAATCATGGAGATGTAATTGCACTGGGTAAGCTTAAAATCCAGGTATTGATCATTAAATAATTGGAGTTACTACATGCCAACGGTCGTGTTGCACATGTTAAATGAGGATCCTGTTTTGGGAGAAATTGACGAGCTTCCAGAAAAAAACGATACCCTGATGATGATTCGGAGCCCGCGCCGACGAGATGGAAAAGACCTTCCTTATCTTGAACCAAATATTTCGACAGTAATATTCCCCACGAGTAGAATTTCATTTATCGAAGTATTACCTGGCTCTGATGAAGAAATCATTAGTTTTGTCAGGGAATAATCTTATGACCGACCCAATTTTTAAGAATAAAAAGATCCTTGTTGTTGATGATGAAGAACGGATGGTTCGGTTCATCCGTCTAAATCTTGAGCACGATGGATTTCAGGTTATCGAGTGTTTTAAAGGACTGCAGGCTGTAAGCCTATTGCGTGAAAAAATGCCTGATCTGGTTTTGCTGGATGTAATGCTCCCTGACCTGGATGGGTTTGAGGTCTTGCAATTGATACGAGAAGTAAGTTCAATCCCAGTAATCATGTTGACAGCTAAAGGTGAAGAAGAAGACAGGGTAAAAGGATTGGAACTGGGTGCAGATGATTATGTTACAAAACCTTTCAGCCCAAGAGAACTTGTAAGCCGGGTTCGTGCTGTTTTACGACGAGCCGATCAATCCTCACCATCCGGCGAGGGTGCGATTAACGTTGATGACCATTTGAAAATTGATTTCGGAAGAAGAGAGATCAGATTAGATGGTGAACTGGTTAAACTCCGACCCACTGAATATCGACTACTTTATCATCTGGTAAGCAATGCTGGATGGGTAATGACATATGACCAAATTTTAGCAAAAGTATGGGGGTACGAATATCGGGATGAACCGCATTATGTTCGTTTATACGTGAATTATTTACGACAGAAATTAGAAAAAGACCCGGCAAATCCGAAATATATTTTAACCGAAAGAGGTGTGGGTTATCGATTTGTCGATTTCAAACGTGAATAAAATGTTAATAAAACTGATTTATTATTCATATAAAATATGAATACAATTATAAAAATTAATATTTGGAGATTAAGATGTATACAGAGCCAATTCATGTAACGGATGCACTATTTGAAAAAACAGTTTTGCAATCTTCCTTACCGGTAATCGTCGATTTTTGGGCTCCCTGGTGCACACCTTGCAAGATGGTTGCGCCAGTTTTGGATAAAATCGCCTCTGAATACGCAGGCAAATTAATTGTTGCTAAAGTAAACACAGACGAAGACTCTCAGAATGCGATGAAATACAACGTTCAGGGAATACCTACTATGCTTTTTATCAGTAACGGCAAAGTTGTTCATAAACAGGTAGGAGCGCTGCCAGAACCCAATATTCGCATGGTCGTAGACCAATTTTTGGAAACAGTATCGACAGCAAAATAAAAAAAGAGACCGAAAGGTCTCTTTTTTTTACTCTTCTCTCATTCTTACAATATTTGCGCCTAGTTTTTGAAGTTTTTCCTCGACTTTTTCGTATCCACGGTCGATTTGTGCAACATTGCGTATAGTAGACTTACCTTTACATGAGAGCGCTGCTAGTAATAAAGCCATCCCTGCTCGAATATCTGGACTTTCCATCTTTTCACCTGAAAGTTGGGTGGGACCCTGGACGATGCACCGATGTGGATCACAAAGGACTATCTGGGCTCCCATTCCTACTAATTTGTCAGTAAAAAACATTCGAGATGGATACATCCAATCGTGGAACATGGCAGTGCCTTTGCTTTGAGTAGCAACTACAATTGCAATACTCATTAAATCAGTTGGAAATGCAGGCCAGGGCATTACATTTATGGTGGGGATAGCACCCCCCAAATCAGGTTCAATACTTAACCTTTGAATTGGTGGTACATAAATGTCATCTCCTTGATCTAGCCAGGTTACTCCAAGCCTGCCAAAAACCAGCTTAATCATATTTAAGTATTTATTCCCAGCATTCTTAATGGTGATTTCTCCATGTGTTACAGCTGCTGCACCGATAAAACTAACCACTTCCAAGTAGTCAGGTCCAATCGTAAATTCAGTTCCATGAAGTGCATCAACACCATCGATAACCAGTGTGTTTGAACCGATATTTGATATCTTTGCACCCATTGCATTCAGCATTTTACATAATTCCTGGACATGTGGTTCAGATGCTGCATTTCTAAGCACTGAAGTTCCTTCTGCTAAAACACATGCCATTATTGCATTTTCGGTTGCCGTAACGCTGGCTTCGTCGAGAAGAATGTCTGCACCAACAAGCTTATTACACTCAATTGAGAACATTTTTCCATACGTGATTTTTGCGCCAAGGCTTTCAAAAGCCAGCATATGCGTGTCAACCCGCCGTCTGCCAATAACATCACCTCCTGGTGGCGGTAATTCAAATTTCCCAATCCTGGCAAGTAATGGACCGGCTAGTAAGATTGAAGCTCGAATCTTTCTGCAGAGATCTGGATCCAGGTCAGCCGGACGGATTGTCTTTGCATCAACCTGCCAATCATGCTCTCCAATTTCTGTAAATTCGACCCCGAGGCTCATAAACAACAGACGCATAGTATGTACGTCCTGAATATTTGGAACATTATGCAAAATGACTGGTTCTGTAGTCAACAAACAAGCGGCCATGAGTGGGAGGGCTGCGTTCTTATTTCCACCGGGGGTAACTTCTCCGTGTAATGGAATTCCACCTTCTATTTGGAACTTTTCCATGAACATCTCCTAGGTAATTCTTGAATGATGGATAAATTATAACAAGACATTTTGGCACGAAAAATAATCAAATAGTTTATTTGGTGTATACTGGTTTTCGGGCAGTTTATTTTGTTCATTGAGGAAAAAATGACGACAATTCAAGAAATCGATTTAAATTCAAAATCACAGGTCAATGAATTTATCAAATTTCAGTATGATCTTTATAAAGGTCAAAAAAATTTTTGTCCTCCTTTTTATGATGATATAAAACTTATGTTAAATAAGGCTAAACACCCTTTCTATGAACACTCAGAAGGAACTTTTTTTGTGGCCAAAAACGATGGTAAAGTTGTCGGTCGTTTAGGTGTATTTGTAAACAATCCGTTCAATGATTATCACAAAGTAAAAAAAGGTCAGTTTTATCTATTCGATAGTATAGATGATTTGGAAGTGGCTTCACTATTGTTTGACCGGGCATTTAATTGGTGCAGGGAGAGAGGGCTTACAGAAATTGTTGGACCTAAAGGGCTTTCTGCATTTGACGGCTATGGGATACTCGTTGAGGGTTTTGAACACCGCCAAATGATGACCATGATGAATTACAACTTTCCCTATTACCCACAACTGTTGGAAAAAATAGGATTCGAGAAAGAGGTTGATTTCGTCTCATGTTATTTACATTCTGATAATTTTAACATTCCTGAGAAAGTGAGGGAAGTGGCACGGAGGGTGCTTGAAAGAGGAACATTCAAGGTCCATAGTTTTACAAATAAAAAGGAAATGATCAAGAATTGGGCTTCAAAATTGGGTATTGCTTATAACAAGACCTTTGTAAATAACTGGGAATATTACCCACTTTCGGAAAAAGAAGTGGATTTACTTGTAAAAAATCTAATCCAAGTGTTGGATCATCGCCTGATTAAGATTATCACGCACAATGATGATATTGTTGGATTCCTCCTGGCATTTCCGGATATAACTGAAGCTTTACAAAGGCATAATGGGCGAATAACACCGGTAGCAATTATTGACATATTGATCGAAATGAAAAAGACCAAATGGTTTTCACTCAATGGTGCGGGAGTGTTACCTGAATATCATGGCAGGGGAGGCAATGCCCTTTTATATTACGAGATGGAAAAAACCATGAAAGACTTTGGATTTATTCACGGTGAATT
Source organism: uncultured Anaerolinea sp. (assembly GCA_964428125.1). GTDB lineage: Bacteria > Chloroflexota > Anaerolineae > Anaerolineales > Anaerolineaceae > UBA6107. Next base: position 258,821 of record CAYRXB010000002.1, on the reverse strand, counting down.
AACACAGGTTGCCGAAACCGCGGTACAAATGAGAAAGGACCTGATTAGTGTCGGCGGGCAACCATATAAGAATCACCGTGTTTATAAGCGAAAAATATAAAAATGATGTCCTCTTTCGAGGACATCATTTTTGCACATAACTGTATTTTTCCCTGTATTGATTCACTTGCTCGAGATCAATTTCAACGAAATGTAACCCTTCTTTTTTACCATCCGCTTGAAAGATCTTAAGTCCATCAGGTGAAATCACAGTACTATGCCCTCCAAAAAGGATTTTGCCGCTTTTTCCAACTGAATTTACACCAATTACGTATGCAAAGTTTTCAACAGCTCTTGCCTGAAGCAAAATATCCCAATGATGGATCCTTTCCATTGGCCAATGAGCTGGAATAATAAATACTTCGGCACCCTGAGTTCTTTCTTCCTTATAAACGGAAGGAAAACGAAGATCAAAGCAAATGGATGCTCCCACTTGACCAATCTTCGTTGGAAAGACAACGGTATGGTTCCCGTTTAGTAAATATTTAGTTTCCTGTAGAGCCGGGAAAAGATTGATTTTCTCATAATGGCTATAAGAGGTGCCCGGGTGGAAACAAACAAATTGGTTGTAATAATTATCCCCAATACGATTTATGTAGGATCCGATAATCTCAATATTATTATTTGTGGAAATATTTTGTAGATCGTTAAATAGAAGGACGTTTCTTTTATAAATTAATGGACATTTCCCTAACTTAAAACCAGATGACCACAATTCGGGAAAAATGATCATATCGCATCGATTTTGAATTGCCTGCTGGATAAGAATAAACGATTTATCCACATTAATTTCAATGTTTTCATAATCAATATTGATCTGAGCTAATGCAATTCTTTTCATTTGTTCAATTATAATGATAAAAAATTTTTGGAGTTGAATTGATAAAAAAAATAATAAAATATAAAACTATATTTTTTGCCATATTCATTATATTATTGTGCACAGGTTTATTTTTTGTGAATCTGTTGTATACAAAAAGCTATGCAGGTGGCAAATATTTCATTCCGCAATGGACTGTGAGCCGAGCATTTATTTTCTCACACGAGAATCCGTACTCAGATACAGTGTTATACAAATCACAATTAAATATTTACGGTCGACCTGCAATGGCTGGAGAAAACGAATTTAGGTTTACATACCCGTATTTTTCGCTTTTATTATTCTTACCTTTCGGATTTATTGGTAATTATGCGATAGCCAGGGCTGCCTGGATGTTGTTTCTAGAAATTGTTGTTATTTCAGTTTTTCTATTAAGTATGAGTCTTGCTGACTGGAAACCGAAAATTCGGATATCAATATTAATTTTTGTATTCATGATAAGTTTTTATCATACTGTTCGAGCCATAGTCGATGGCAATCCAATTATTGTAATGGCTTTGCTTATGGTAACGATCCTATTAAGTCTCAGAAATCAAAATTATCCAGTAGCTGGAATTTTGTTGGCTGGGACTTTTATTGAGATTCAGTACACATTTGTACTGGTAATTTTTATACTATTATTCGCATTGGCGAGAAGGAAAACACAGGTAATAAGCTATTTTGCTGGAACATTAATAATATTAATTGGTTTTTCGTTCTTAATACAACCTGATTGGCTGGGAAATTACATTCTCCAGCTGTGGGCAACGCTCAACGGTTTATTCCCAACCAACATGATCAAATTTTTAGGTTTGGTTGGAAGAGAGACTGGGACAAGGATAGGGCTTGCATTCGGAATAATGATAGTTTTATTGATAATTATCGAGGGAATGGGCACTAGAAATAAAGGTTTTGGATATTTCATTTGGTACATTTTTCTTTCACTTACGTTTTTACAGTTGAGCGGTTTACCAGCCGTTGCAGATAATTATTTTCTATTATTACCAGGATTTATATATGGACTAAAATTTCTCTCTGAACGCTGGAAAAACAAGGGAGAATTTATTGTTTTTTTGATTACGATTTCTCTTTCAACGGTTACCTGGATATCATTTTTCATTTCTCGAGGAAGCGGGCTAAAATATCAAGAACCAGGTGCACTTCATTTTATCTTTCCAATTTATGTAATGATAACTTTGTATTGGATAAAATGGTGGATACGAAGAAAAAAGGAATTTGAATTTGGACAATTGTAATTGGATTCCATGCTATACTTTAACAGTTAATCTAAGGAAGTTTGAAAATCCTAGGAGTGGTTAATGGATACTCTTACTTTACGTTCAGAACAAAATTCTGAAGATTTTATTAATCAGATCAATTCGGAATATGAATCGACAAAACAAATCCTGGCGGAGATAAGCGAAAAACTAGAGCAGAGTCATGGTGAGTTAAACCGCCTAACTCAGAAGAAAGCATCGATTACTGCCCAACTTCAGCAGTTTCAAACAGACATTGAAAAGATGTCAAAAGAATCAATCAGATCATCTTATAATGCTGCATTGGATGCACAACAGCGTTTACTTGTAATGCGCGGACAGCTTGATAAATTAACTGAGCAAAAGAATTCAATAACGAATTATCAAAGTCTTTTGGAACGTGTAATAGCCTTTACTAAAAATCAACCAAAGTTACTACCTGAATCCACAAACATTGAGGACGGTGTTAATACGCTTGTGATGCTTTTGGAAGCCCAGGAAGCCGAAAGGCAGAAATTATCGCGGCAGATGCATGATGGACCAGCCCAGGCGTTATCAAATTTCATTGTTCAAGCTGAAATTGCGACTCGAATGTATGAAATTGATCCCCTTAAAGCGAAAGATGAACTAGATAAATTAAAACTCTCAGCAATGAATACATTTCAAAAAATCAGAACATTCATTGCAGAATTACGTCCAATGATGCTGGATGACCTCGGTCTGATAATGACGCTAAATAAATACATTGGCAATATTAGAGAACAAACCGGGGTTGAGATAAATGCTGTTCTGCCGAGTACAGATAGACGATTTGAATCTCATATTGAGGTGTTTTTATTTAGAGCGATCCAAGAATTGCTCTCAAATGCACTTAAACACAACATTGATAATGCCAGTAAATTAAAGATCGATATTAATTTCTCGTTGGAGAGTGATATAGCGAAAGTGGTTATAAGGGATAATGGGAAAGGTTTTGACCCCGTTGTCCTTCGTGATACTGCAGGCTTGGGATTAAAGCTTATACAAGAACGTGCTGCTTTGTTGGGTGGTTCCATGAGGATCGAATCCTCAGAAAACCAGGGATCTGAGATCATATTGGTTATTCCAGTCATTGAAAAACATACTCGCTAAAATAGCGGGTTTTATCTTTGTTGAAGGAGAAATACATGTCGAAGACTATTGGAATATTAACAGGTGGAGGTGACGTTCCGGGTTTGAATCCTGCCATGAAGGCTGTTACAATGAATGCCTTTGAACTTGGTTATAAAATGGTTGGAATCAGGCGAGGCTGGGCAGGTTTACTTCAGTACAATTTGGATGAGCCCTCAACCCATGATTATTATGTGCATAATCTAACAAATGAAGATGTCAGGAAAATTGACCGTACTGGGGGTACATTTTTACATACTTCAAGGACTAATCCTCAAAAGGTAAAACCATCTGCAATTCCCGATTTCTTAAAGAACTCAAAATTCGGCAAAAAAGTCAGTGATGATGGCACGATGGATTACACAGATTATGTACTTAAGGTGCTTGATCACCTTGGTATTGATACACTTGTAACAATTGGCGGCGATGATACTCTTAGTTTCTCTGTTCGATTAAATAAAGAGAACTTCCCGGTCGTCGGCATTCCAAAAACGATGGACAACGATGTCTTTGGAACCGATTACTGCATTGGTTTTTCGACCGCTGTTACACGATCGGTGGATTTCATTACAAATATGAGGACATCAGTCGGATCACACGAAAGGATTGGCATCGTTGAACTATTTGGTAGAAATTCGGGGGAAACCAGCTTAATTTCTGCTTATCTGAGCTATGTAGATCGAGCAATAATCTCCGAAGTTCCATTCGATGTAAAAAAGCTTGCCGAATTCCTCATCGAGGATAAGCGCAATAACCCATCTAATTACTGCATGATGACGATTAGTGAAGGCGCCATTATGGAAGGTGGTTTGGTTGTCGAAACGGGTGAAGCTGATGCTTATGGACACCGGAAGTTAGGCGGCGTTGGGGAAATGCTTTCAGAAGAAATAAAAAGATTAACTGGTCAGGATATTATGTACCAGCAACTTGGATATTTGATGCGTTCTGGTGCCCCAGATTCTCTTGATCGAATGGTAGCAATGTCTTATGGAAGTTTGGCTGTGCAGCTTATTAAAAGGAATGAAACCGGAAAACTAGTTGCTTTGCATGGCGGCAAATATACCACAGTGCCCATCAACATGGTTCTTGCCGGACAAAAACGGGTAGATGTTCCCAGTTTTTATGATATTGAGAACTACCGTCCGAAAGTACGTGATTTCATGGGTGTGCCCATGTTCCTGAGTTAATTATTTACATCCCCATGAGCCAATAACTCATGGGGATTATTCTTATGCCTTCAACTCCACAAAAAATTGTACCTAATCGATACCATGTAGTTCCGAGGACTCTCTTTTTTATTTTCTGCCATGATCAAGTTTTACTACTGAAAGGGGCAAAAAATAAAAAAATTAATGCCGGTTTATGGAACGGCTTGGGAGGGCATATCGAGAGAGGTGAGGATATCATTTCCTCTGCCAGGAGAGAATTAAAAGAAGAAGCGGGAATTAGGCTAGAAAAACCTAATCTTTGTGGAACAATTATGATCGATGTAAGTAATGATGAGGGAATTTTATTATTCGTTTTCGCTGGAAAAGTTGACGACACTTCATTTATTAATTCGATGGAAGGTGACCTTCATTGGTTCTCGATCGAAACACTCCCAAAAGAAAATATTGTTGATGACGTCGAACCATTGATTACCCATGTGCTAGAAACCTTATCCACGGGCAAGCAATTTCATCTTCTATATTCGTATGATTCAACAGGAAATCGTATTACCACTTATTCAGAGTAGCATTATGGTTTTGACAAGAAAAGCAGCAAGGTAGAACCATATTTTCTTCGATCAAATTCAGCAAGATTCTCAAACGAGAATTCTGAGAATTCCACCGGGTCAATCTGAACTATAACCCAACCGTCCTCAGAAATTAGTTGAGGGTGCGAATTAATGAGCTCCAGTGCTTTGCTCCACATCCCTTTATATTGTGGCGGTGCGATGTAAATGTAATCAAAGGAGATTTCAAGAGGGTTTATCAGAAAATGGAAGGCGTCCATCTGTCGCACAAAACCGTTTTTAGCGAGATGAGTTCGTTCCAAATTCTTTTTAATTGTGATTACTGCTTGCGGAGCAAGATCTAAAAAAAGACATTTTTTTGCCCCCCGGCTTAATGCCTCAATACCAACACTGCCAGTTCCCGCAAAAAGATCAAGAAAATTGGAATCAACGATATCTGGACCAATAATGTTAAATAGAGCCTCTTTAACTCTATCGGTTATAGGGCGGGTGGTATCTCCAGGAACTGATTCGATTCGGATTCCTCTTGCAGAGCCCGATATAATCCTTGGCTGAGACATTATTTTTCAACTTTCATCACTGCTTCTCTAACGGTTTGAATATTTATATGAGGAGCAGTAATTGGTAATACGCATCCAGTACCCAGGATAAAACGATCTCCGTTCGTTGAGTCAACAGCACGGATAGATTCATCAAGAACCATCTCAGGAGTGCCATTAACCAGAGTCTCCCACTGGCGTAATCCACCACAAACTACTCCGGGAATAATCTCCTTGGCTTGTGGAAGTGAAGGGGATGTTTGCTGGTCGTGCCAATTGAACACCTGGCAAGGATAATCGGAGACCAAATTAAAGTATATACTTTCACCATGTATATGAAGAAGATTAAACCAATAATGTTTGCAAGAATCCAGGATTTCCAGGTCGTAGGGTTTTGAAAACTCGTTAAATTCAGTTTTGCTAAGTAAACCTGCCTGGGCGTGTTGAATAGCGAAGAAAACACCATCTAAATCAAGAGAATCAAGACTTTTTATAAAATTAATTGTGGTTTCTGTAATTACCTCAAGGGCATATTTAACTTCGTTGGGATAGAGCCTGATATGGATTGGCAAGTTATTTTTTCCGACAAGATTTTTTGCCTGAGATAAGGGATTGAATATTGTCTGAACGATTGGAGTGGTCGAAGGTAAAGAGGATTGAATTTGTTGCAAACAATTCAATTGCTCAGATAAGTGATTATTTTTAACCGGTAGAGGTTTGAGTTTTAACCAATCCTCCGGATGTTTTATCGGGAATTCGATGATTTCTCGAGTGCCTTCCGGATTACCCTTCCATTCATCACTTACCATCCAGTCCTTTATACAAAAAGAGGATGCAGGTGTGACCTTCACGAAATCAAAATCATAAGTCTGTTGAAAGCGAATGACTGCTTTTGCCAATAATGATGGGTCTTGGTCTTCAACAGGAAAATGCCTCCATAAAGCCACGGGAGGTCTGTCAATTCGTGTTCCAGAAATGCAATTGTTAATTCGCTGTCTGTGATCCATAATGTCAGGCTGGTGTATTCTTAAATGTCCAAAAGCGATTGGCAAAATAATTCCATAGCATCACGACCCCAATTCCAATGGCGAGGCCAACATTGTGACCGACAATTGTGGGTGTTAACAAATTTGGAGTAAGTTTACCAGCTAAAGGAATCAAAACCTTTTCAAGCCAGGCAAGCAAAGGTGTGCGGATTAATAACCCAATAACGCTGACAATTCCAAATTGAACCAGTTGACCAAGAAGAGGATCCTTTTTTGATGCTGCAAAAGTCCAGAATCGATTCAGAAGGAAATTGTTTATTACTGCTAAGGAAAAAGAAAAAACACTGCTTAAAACGTATGGCATTTTAAAAACGATTGTAAAAAGATTTAGGAAACCAAAATCAATTACTGATCCTATGATACCAACGATACCAAACCGAACGAAACGCTTAAGTTCTTTTTTATGGTTTGAGTTATTCATAAATCCCGGGTTGTTCTTTAAAGTAATTTATTGTCTTTTCCAGACCGGTCTGAAGATCTATTACAGGCTCCCAACTTAAAATGCTTTTTGCTCGAGTAATATCAGGTTGGCGTCGTTGAGGATCATCGCCAAGTCGTTTATCTATCTTAAATTCCATTCCCGCCTTGTTTCCAGTGATACGATTGATCTCTTCAGCAAATTGTAAAATGGATATTTCAGCGGGATTGCCAATATTCACTGGATAATGTTCATCGGATTGCAATAATTTATAAATTCCTTGGATTAAATCAGACACATAACAAAAACTCCGCGTCTGACTTCCATCTCCGTAAATTGTTAGCGGTTTACCATTTAGTGCTTGATGGATAAAATTTGGAACAACACGTCCATCATCTATTCTCATTCGAGGACCGTATGTGTTAAAAATTCTGACAATACGTGTATCCAACTTATGAAAACGATGATAAGCCATGGTTAATGCTTCTGCAAAACGTTTTGCTTCATCGTAGACAGATCGAAATCCGATGGGATCAGCATGACCCCAATAAGATTCTTTTTGAGGGTGTTCCAGTGGATCACCATAGATCTCACTTGTTGAGGCTAAGAGGAATCTGGCATTATTTGCTTTTGCTACACCAAGCGAATTATGGGTTCCTAGTGCCCCAGCTTTCATCGTTTGAATCGGCAGACTTGGATAACCAAATGGAGATGCCGGGTTTGGGCTGGCAGGTGATGCGAAGTGTAAAACCGCATCTATTTTTCCTGAAACATTGATGTAATTTGATACATCATGTTTAATAAACTCAAAGCATTTATTTCCGGATAAATGGGCAATGTTTTCAGGATTTCCTGTAATGAAATTGTCCATTCCAACAACTGAATGACCGTTATCTATCAGATAATCACATAAGTGAGATCCTAAAAATCCAGCGGCACCTGTTAATAATATTCTCATGGGTTTTCTCTTTCTATTTCCAATCTATTCTTTCAATTGAGCCATCACCAGTAATTTGATTAATCGCCCCAGTAGTTGGATCAACGAGTAATAAATTTCCTTGAGCAATGAAAGCAATCCGGATATTTGATTGGCTTCCAGATGCAGGTTCCCAATAAATGTTTTGTGATTTGAGACCCTGGACACCTTCCGTTGGATATAGTTTCTTTTGATTTGATCCATCTTTGTCCATCACAAACAAGTTATACCTGCTAACCTCACTTTGATCAGGGAGAATGGCGCTTAAGAATGCAATTTTATTTTCTTGATTGGTGAAAGTAATACCAGACATGGACGAACAGAACAAACCACAGTTTTTAACAATTGGAATGATTTGATTTGATTTTACGTTTATGGCCGAAAGGTTGGTGCCGGCTAACGGATCGGTCGTAGAACTTTCTGGCAGCACTGAATAAAGGAATTTACTATCTGCCGACCATGATATATTTGGTACCCATGCCCAAACACTTTCAGTTTGATATGGGGTGATTAAGAATACGGGTTCCAAACTACCTTTATCGAGATTAACAAATCCTACCGAATCAGGTCTTGAAAACGCTAAATTTTTACCATCCGGAGACCACTTGTACGATGTTCCCCACCAGCCATATAGCCCGCCTGAATTGGTGTCAATGTAGCTTTTTTTGTCGATTAAGTTACCGCTGGCATCAAACCTGGCAATGATCAAATTGTTATTGGCATTCCAAAACGGTGGGGAGGAACTAATTTCCGCAGTCGAATAACTAATTGTAAGGTCTTTTCCAGGAACCCATTCAGCATAATTCACTACATTGGCAATCCCGGTATCTTTTGGTTTTGGCTCTTCGGATATAAGTGAAACAATCCATAAACGATTAATGACGACTTTAGATTCGCTTTTATCAGAGGTTGAGTAAAGAAGCCAATCTCTTTTTTCTGAAAGGGCAAAAATCCTTCCGTCAAGATTCCCTGTAGTTGTTAAAGCCCTGCGATTGCCAGTAGTTGATTCCATCACCCAGGCGTTACCGCTTGATATATAGGCAATGGTTCCATTGATTTCCTGGACTGAAAAAGGTGATTGAACACCGATCATAACAATTTCTGGTTGAGCAGGTTCTATAACTTCAGAACTGACAAAAGTATTTGAGATTTTTACGCCATTTTCATAAACAACGCGATATATCGTTTGAGTCTTTCCATTAACGCCAGCCTGAATAAGTACTTTTTGACCCTGCTGCAATGATTCATTTTTGACCGTTTGCTGTTCAAATGGCAAAATGGAATCTTCAACTACATATTCTTCGGTCACACGGGTTATTGTGATCGTTATTGGCGACTCTATAGAGGTATTTTTCGATGGGATTACTTTATCTAAGGGATTAAGTTTTATTCCAGCAGAAGTGATGACGTTTTCTACTGAAATTCCTTTTTGAGCCTTCGTTGTTGAAATATTACCTGCATCATTAATGGTGATATCTATTTTATTAAAGGAATTAAACGAATCGCAGGCTGTTATCGTAAAAAACAGTAATAAAACAGAAACAACAATTTTTGCGTAAGGAAAATTCATAAATGATTGTTTGATATAATCAGTTGCTACTAAATTTAACTTGGTAATTATAGCATGCCTGATACCAACTTTGAAAATAATAAACTTGCGCGGCTTGAGGCGTTATTGTTTGTCACTTCAATTCCGTTACCCATTGCTCAAATTGCGGAAGTGATGCAAATAAGTTTACCTGAGGCCAATGACCTGGTAAGGCAATTAGCTCTAACTTATGCAGAGGGGCGGGGATTGGCAATTCAATTGCATGGTGGAAGATGTCAGTTGACCACAAACCCAGATTATGCTTCCGATATCGAAAAATATTTAGGACTAGAATTAAATGCCAAATTAACCAAACCGGCCATCGAGACTCTCGCTATAATTGCTTATCGGCAGCCAATCACACGCCCGGGTATAGAATCAATCCGCGGTGTCAGCAGTGATGGTGTGATTAGAAGTCTATTATCAAAAGGATTGATCCAGGAAGTTGGCAGAGCTGAAGGACCGGGAAGACCGATTTTGTTTTCAACCACCAGTGAATTCTTACAGCATTTTGGTTTGAGTTCTATTGAACAGCTACCACCTTTTGAGGTTCCCGATGAAGAAAACGGGAATGGAAAAAGCACTTTATTAAAGGATTAACAATGGCAGAAGAACGACTTCAGAAAATAATTGCCAGGTCAGGTTACGGATCGAGACGGTCCTGTGAAGAACTTATCTTGACAGGTCGAATTCTCGTTAATGGGAAAAAGGCTGAACTTGGGCAAAAAGCTGATGTTGATAAAGATGTAATCCTTATTGATGGGAAAAAGTTACCTCCACAGAAGGCACTCCGATATCTTGCATACAATAAACCGAGATTTGTACTTTGCGACAAAGTCGAAGGTGATACACGGCGGTCAGTATATGATCTCATCCCTGATTCAAGAGATCTGGCAATTGTCGGCAGATTAGATTTTGAAAGTGAAGGATTACTTTTACTGACAAATGATGGAACATTAACGAATAAATTAACACATCCCCGCTTCCAGCATGAAAAAGAATATAAGGTTCTCGTTGCGTCCAGACCAGATCTGAAGCAGTTGGAAGCATGGCGAAGAGGAATCGTACTTGAAGATGGGCACCGTACGCAGCCAGCCAGGGTTATGATTGATTCTACCTCTGGAAAGGGGGCATGGATTCGGGTGGTAATGAAAGAAGGGCATAAGCGGCAAATTCGTGAAATTGCTAAAACAATCGGATTGTTTGTCGTCCGTTTAGTCAGGGTTCGAATTGGCACGCTTCAACTTGGTACTCTAAAATCAGGATTTTTTAGGGAACTGACCCCTAATGAAATTGAGCTGCTTAAAAATGAGACAAAAAAATCGGCTGTGTGAGCAGCCGATTTCTTTTTATTCTCCCAATTCTTTTTTTATCGTAGTAATTATTTCAGAAGGAATGTTATTCGTTTTCACTTGTTTGCGGATAAATTCTTTTAACTTATCCAGGGTAACAGCGGGGAACTGCGAACCATAAGCGGACACAGAAACTTTTGGATTGGTAAATACGATAATGGGTTGAGGGCTATATTTTCCAAGGTTAATATTGAACTTGCTCATTTGTTTGACTAAATCAGAAGATGCATATTTAGCATCCAAGTCAGGCCGGCCCAGCGATTCCCCCCCAAATGTTTTCAAGAAAAAATTTCCACCTTTTTGTTTCCAACGGTTAGTCTTTATAGAAAATTCGATCTCACCTGTTTGATTGTATGGGAGCAAAGCGAATATCCCAGCTGGACCAATCAAAAGATGCGAAACGAAAGATTTGTAATGATACAGCGAGTAGTTGGAATCCAAACCTTTTAATGCCTGAGAGAGTTTTTCATCAGGTCGGGGAGATTTCCCCCACTTGTTCATATAAAAATTTGCAACCTGAAAGAGTAAAAACCCGACAATCAAAGAACCGAAAGTATATGGCAGGTAGCTGCCGTCTTTGTCTCTGAAAGACATGAACATTCCGATTCCAAGTATGGCAATACTGGTTAATGACAAAACATTACCAATTACCTTATTCCTCTTCACCATTTTTTCGTCGATGAATACTTTCATATTAATTTCCTTTTATTTATTCTCGGGATTATCAGTATTTAATTTGGCTTGAATTTGAGCCTTAATTTCACCCATTAAATTGTTATCAACTGTTCTACGGGCAAGCTTAACGGCCGATATTAAGGCTCTAGAATCAGATCGACCATGACCAATAAATACCAAACCATTCACTCCTAGTAAAATTGCAGCTCCTGTCTCTGAGGGATCCATCATTCTTTTGAGGTTATTAAAAGCTGGTTTTGCAAGTAAATAACCAAGCATGCTAAATATAGATTTGGAAATATTCGATTTTAATGTTTCGCTAACCAGTTTTCCAACAGCTTCACTAGATTTGATAAAGACATTTCCGGAAAAGCCATCAGTCACAACTACATCCACCATTCCTGCATATACTTCCTTAGGCTCAACATTTCCATAAAAATTGAGGTCACTCGATTGTAATAACTTAAAAGCATCTTTGACTAATTGACTTCCTTTTTCTGCTTCTTCCCCAATGGAGAGTAGCCCCACTTTTGGAGATTGAATTCCCAGTACTTTGCTGGAATAAGCGCTCCCTAATATTGCAAATTCCAACAAAAAATCAGGTCTGCAATCCGCATTGACACCTGTATCCATGAAGACGCACTTCTTCACTTTTGTAGGAATTAAGGCAGCTAAAGCCGGACGGGAGACCCCTGGTAAGCGGCGAAGCGTGGTAATCGCATTAAACGCTGCAGCCCCGGTATTTCCTGCTGTAACAAAAGCATCAGCCTGTCCCTGTTGAACCAGACGAATCCCGACTGCCATTGAATTGTTGGGTTTTTGACGAAACGATTCAACTGGTTTGTCAGTCATTTCAACAATGTCAGGCGCATCAATAATTTCAACAGGAAAATTATTAATTCTCATTGAATTGAGTTTTTCCAACAAAAGGTCTTTTTTGCCCACAAGAATTACTTTCTCTCCTTGTGAAGCTAACTCAATTGAGGCAAGTATTTCTGGAACCGGAAATTCATCACTACCCATTGCGTCGAGTACTATTGCCATATTTACCTCTTTTTTGTTCACACAGATGTTTTTGCTTGACTTAACCTGATTGTCATTTATAATATCGGAACTGTTGCGCTGGTGCTGGAATTGGCAGACAGGCATGGTTGAGGGCCATGTGCCGCAAGGCGTGTGGGTTCAACTCCCACCCAGCGCACTAAAAAAGCCACCTCAAGGCTTTTTTATTTTAAGGTTCAATAACTCCTGTGGACGATGTAGTCAGTAATTTGTTCAAGTTCATTTCTTTCGGGCGAATTCGGCAACTGATATAGACATTGCAATGCTCGATCAGAAAATTGTTCTGCTTCTGAAAATGCTTTATCGATGGCATCGCTTTCCGCGATTCGAGTGACAATTTTTTGGACAAATGGTTCATCAAATGAGCAATCGCTATTGAGCATTCTTGCAACATCGGGATCATCACCCGAAATATCAAGAAAATTCAAAAAAGGCAACGTAAATAATCCCTGTTTAAGATCACCACCGATTGGTTTACCGACGATTGATTGATCGCCCCGATAATCTAAAATATCATCGATAATTTGAAATGCCATCCCGAGTTCATATCCAAATTTCCGTAGGATCTCTACCTGCTGGCGGGATACCTGGCTAATGATACCGGCTGTATGGGTGGAAGTTTCAAATAACGAGGCTGTTTTTGCGTAAATTCTACGATAGTAATCCTCCTTGGATGTATTGCACCTGCTGCTAAATAACTGGTTAACTTCACCATTCACGATTGTTTGAAGAGTTTTAGAAAATAAGGACATGACTTCAATTGAGTTCGTTAATGAAGCCAGATGAGCTGCTGATGCAAAAACAAAATCGCCAGTCAGGACGGTCGCGGCAGGGGACCACTTCGAGTTCAATGTCGGCACGCCGCGCCTGAAAAGTGCTTCATCGATCAAATCGTCATGGACAAGCGTTGCAGTATGAAGCAATTCTATGGATGCTGCAAGGGTTATAAGAGTCTCTTTAGGTGCATTAAAGATTGAACCAACTAAAAGAATAATTCGAGGTCTAATTCTTTTTCCACCAGAAGATAATAGAAGAGACAAAGCAGCACTGAGATCGGGATGGTAATTTTCTGCCTGAGAGAGCATCAGTTTTTCAACTGCGTCAATCCCGTTTTGAATAGAAGGAAGGGTGGGTATGGATGTAGACAAGATACTTAATCCAATCTAAAAAGTGAATTACAATTTCGTGTTGTAATCTCTGCTATTAATTCTACCTGTGTTTGTCCAATTTCAGCAACTTTTGCAGCAATAATCGGGATTCTTGCCGGCTCGTTTTGGGTTCCACGATAGGGGTGTGGAGAAATAAAAGGAGAATCTGTTTCCAATAATAAATTATAAAACCCCAAATTTTCAATAATTTCCTTTTCTTTTTGATTTTTCTTGAAGGTGATATTTCCACCGATGCTGTAATAAAAACCCATTTTTACAATTTTTTCCGCATCTTTGAAAGTGCCTTCAAACATATGGAAGACGCCGGTTATTTCTTGATTATCTTTCCTGTAATTTTCAATTAGATAAATCAAATCGATAAGAGCATCTCGGCTGTGGAGGATTAATGGCTTATTAGTTATTTTTGCCAAATCTAACATCGATTTTAGTAATTGCTTCTGGAGTTGCGAATCGAAAGGTAGATAATGATAATCTAGACCAACTTCTCCAATCGCTATTACTTTTCGGTGGGCAACTAACTGCTTCAAAGATTCCAAATCACCTGGATTAATGTTTTCAACTTCATTTGGATGAATTCCAACTGCTGCGTAAACCGGAGAAAATCGTTCTGCTAGTTCGATAGCTTTTTTGCTGGTTTCAAGATTTATCCCAGGAACTATAATCCTCGTAACGTTAGCTTTTAACGCCCGGTCGATTACCTCAAAGGGATCATCTTTCAGCAGATTCAGGTGACAGTGGCTATCAATAAAATTCAACTTACTTCAATCCGGCAATAGTCAAACCATCTGAAAGGATTTGTTTTACGTTCTCTTTATGGGTTGTCTCGCAGTAAACCCTCATTATTGGTTCAGTACCTGAAAAACGAATTAATAACCATCCGCCATCTTCCAAAGAGAACTTATATCCGTCGGTGGTATTCAGCCCGGTAACTTTTAATCCACCAATCAAGGCAGGTTTTGCTGCTAGGATCATCGCCTCTCGTGCTTTTCGGTCTCCAGAAAAGGCAGTATCAACCCGGTCATAATAATGCGCCCCGATTTTGGAAAATAATAATTGTAGTAATTCAGATGGTTTTTTATTAAGCTTTACCATGAAGTCGAGTATATAGAGACCAGCCAGGATACCATCACGTTCCGGTACGTTTCCCCTAAAGGCATAACCACCAGATTCTTCACCACCAATCATGGCATTTGTGGCAAGCATCTTTGGAGCTACATATTTGAAGCCAACACCAGTTTCGTAAACAGGAACATCATACAGCTTCCCAATCTTTTCCAGCATGCTGGTAGTGCTGAGCGTTTTAACAATTGGCCCCCGTTCTTTACGAACCTCCAACATGTAATAGGCTAACAGCGCAAATACCTGCAGCTGGTTGATGAAAACTCCATTTTCATCGCCGACGCCGACACGATCTGCATCTCCATCGGTAATCAACAAGACATCTGCCTTTTTTTCGACCGTGGTACGTAACCCTACGTCGATATTCGGCTGGATTGGTTCCGGTCTCTTCATCTCAGGAAATATTGGGTTCCTTTGATCGTGGATTTCTAAAACCTGGGTTTTTCCACCTGAAAGAAGCCTGCTAAACCAACCGGCACCATTTCCCCACATGGCATCAACAACAACCTTAAGACCCGCGTCTTTGATTGGTTGAAGATCTATCAGGTCAGAAAGATGTTTGATGTAATTTATCGATGCATCAAAAATAACTGTCAAACCGTTCTGAACAGCTTCATCAATTTTTACACGTTTGATACCTTCATCGGAATCGGGAATCAAAGATTCAATGATCTTTAAATCATCAGGTGGAATTGCACCTCCATGTTCATCCCGGACTTTATATCCATTATCAGTAGGTGGATTATGTGATGCCGTAATATTTACTGCACCTGCAGCATGCTTATCAACAACCGCATATGCAATTACCGGTGTAGGGGTAGGACCATCCGTTAGATAGGTTTTGATACCATTGCCATTTAAAACTTCACAGACTGCTCTGGCAAAATATTCAGATAGAAATCGTTTATCATGTCCAACAACGATCCATTGGCCTTTTTTACCTTTATTAAGCAGATAATTTGCAAAACCCTGAGTACAACGCCGGACATTCTCAAAGGTATAATCTTCAGCGATTGAGCCGCGCCAACCATCAGTTCCAAAAACAATAGAGGATCTCATTGTTATCTCCATATGATTTTTTATGATTATATCAGCCATTATAATCGAGCTCTTCAGGTAAGCGTGCTATAATCACCGCGGGTAAGAAAATGGACAGAGTTTATCTTGATTATGCTGCCACCACCCCTGTGGATCACCGGGTCGTCCTTAGTATGATTCCATACTTTGAGAACAATTATGGAAATCCATCATCGATACATTATTTGGGTCAATCCGCTGAGCAAGCACTGTCGTTGGCACGCCAAAGAATATTATTGTTAACGGGAGCGGCTAACGCTGAATTGATTTTCACATCCGGAGGAACTGAGAGCGATAATCTCGCTATCAGGGGAATTGTTGAAAGCAAAAATGAAAACAAGCACAAAATCCTGCTTAGCCCAGTAGAACACCCTGCAGTTTCAAATACTTGTGAAAGATTCAAGGATAGATTTATTGTCAACAAATTGCGCGTAGATAAATATGGCTTACTCGATATCGAATATCTCAAAAAATCCATAGATTACGATACGCTATTAGTTTCTGTAATTTGGGGAAATAATGAGATCGGCACTATTAATGATATTAAACAGATCGGTAAAATTTGCAGGGAAAAAAATGTAATTTTTCATACAGATGCTGTTCAAGCAGCAGCCCACCTTGACATCAACTTTGGCGAATCAAATATCGACATGCTTTCTTTTGGCGCGCATAAATTTTATGGACCAAAAGGTGTAGGTGGATTAATCAAATTGAAAGGGTTGAAATTAAGTTCTCAAATCACTGGGGGAAGCCAGGAGGATAATACCAGGGCTGGTACTTCGAATGTCCCGTTAATCAAAGGAATGGAAAAGGCATATGAGATTTTGCACGAAGAATTCGATAAGAATGATAATCACAAAAAACAATTGAGAGATATTCTTATTGAAGGGGTTCTAAAAAATATTACTGGCAGTTACCTTACAGGACATCCAGAGAAGCGGCTTCCAAATCACGCAAGTTTTGTCATTGAAGGGGTGAGGGGGCAAGATCTGGTTATCGGAATGGATATGGCCGGATTTTCCATTTCATCTGGTTCTGCTTGTAAGGTTGGAAATCCATCACCATCACAAGTGTTATTAGCAATGGGAATTCCTGAAGACCTTGCGATTGGTGCGATCAGAGTAACAGTAGGAAAGAATACAACTGAAACCGAAGTCAGTTCATTCTTAACTGAATTATCAAAACTTGTGAAAACTTTGCGAAAAAGTATGTAATGGAAAACAAACACGTAGTTGTCGCGATGAGCGGTGGGGTTGATAGTTCTGTGGCAGCCGCAATGCTGGTCGAAAAAGGTTACCAAGTAATTGGAATGATGCTCAAGTTATGGTCAGCAGATTGTTCTTCAAGCGAAAATGCCTGCTGTACACCTGAATCCATTGAACAAGCCCATCATGTTGCAGGTCTGATCGGAATTCCGTTTTATGTGATAGATGCAAAAGACACTTTTAAAGAAATCGTTGTCGATAATTTTATTAAAAAAAGTTTATCAGGGCTGACACCAAATCCATGTTATTTGTGCAATCAGAGAATTCGCTGGGGTTTACTTTTTGAAAAAGCAAGGTCATTTGGTGCAAATTTTTTCGCAACAGGGCATTATGCGAATGTAGAAAAAGGGAACAATGGTGTTTACCACCTATATAAAGGGGTCGATGAGAAAAAAGACCAGTCCTACGTATTATCTGGATTAAACCAGGAACAATTAAGCCAGACAATATTTCCTCTCGGAAAATTTAAAAAAGGGCAAATTCGTGAAAAAGCCCTTCAAATAGGTTTGCCGGTAGCAACTAAACGAGACTCACAGGATTTGTGCTTCATCGGTAATGAAGACTATCGGAGTTTCCTAATTAACTATGCCGGTCAAAAAACTCAACCCGGGAACATTGTTGATAAAAATGGAAAAATATTTGGTGTTCACAACGGATTGCAGAATTATACAATTGGGCAAAGGAAGGGTCTGGGGGCTGGAAACCTGGAACCAATTTATGTTATAGCTAAGAATTCTTTAACTAATCAGGTAATCGTTGGACAGAAAAATGATTTGCAATTTAATCGGATTAAGGTTGACGAAATAAACTGGGTCTCCGGACATAAACCTCAATTTCCCCTTTCGGTAGGTGTAAAAATAAGGTATAAAGCTAGTATTCGACCATGTGAAATTGATGATTGCGAACTGGGAGGTCAAATCCTTAAGCTTACGGAACCAGTGAGAGATGCGACACCTGGGCAAATCGCAGTTTTTTATAAAGAGAATGAAGTGCTTGGCAGCGCAGAGATTACTTCTGCCTGGTTGGAGGAAAAATGACTTTTGCGGCAATTTTACTGGGGACAGTTATCGCTTTAATCCTTGGATCAGCTTTTCATTTTTGGAAAGGTGGGGGATTGAAATGGTTGATCGTTTTCAATTTATTTTCTATCATTGGTTTCTGGGGTGGACATATTCTCGGGAATGTCTTCAAAATAAAATTTGTTTCACTAGGGCCAATTAATGCAGGACCAGCAATTCTAGTTGGCCTGATTGTCTTAATTGGAGGATACTGGTTATCAATGGCATCGGTTGAAACACCTGCAGAAAAAGAAAAGAAAAAATATTGATATGGGAAAGGAAATTTCTCAAAATTATCCCGTTGCAGGTGATTTAGTCCAGTTAGTAGGTCTTAGACACAAATCATTTATTTTCACACTGGAAAGTGGCAAAGAGTTACATACGCATAGGGGGATGGTGTACCATGATGACTTGATCGGTAAAACTTGGGGAAGCCAGGTATTCAGCCATAATGGCAGCCCCTTTTTTTTACTTCAACCATCAATCCCTGACATTCTTAAAAACACGAAACGTGCAACACAAATCATGTATCCAAAAGAAATCGGATATATTCTATTAAACATGGGTATAGTTCCGGGAGCTAAAGTGATCGAGGCAGGAACAGGAAGTGGATCTTTTACGACAGCATTAGCATACTTTGTCGGGAAAAGGGGAAAAGTATTTTCTTATGAGGTTAAATCCGATACGCAAGAAGTAGCGAAAAAGACATTAGAAAAATTAGGGATAGCTAATAGAGTTGAATTTAAAGTTCGAAATATCGAACAAGGATTCGATGAAAAAAAGGTGGATGCGATTTTTCTTGATGTACCAAATGCATATGACTATTTAAAAGTCGTGAAGAGGTCATTAAAGCCTGGTGGCTTTTTTGGTTGCATACTGCCAACAACCAACCAGGTAATCAAATTACTAATATCCCTCAGGCAGAACGATTTTGCTTTCATTGATGTATGCGATATTTCTCAAAAATATTACAAAGCAGAACCCTTGAGATTTCGTCCTGTTGATCGAATGATTGCCCATACAGGATTCCTTATTTTTGCACGTCCGGTAATGATCGACAAAAAAAGCGATAATAAGGAGTTATTGCAGGAGGTCGGGCTTATAGGGATCGACAAGGAACAATCCTCTAATTTATTAACTGAAGACGACATTCATTTATGGCAAGAATAGATGTTTCAATAGAAAAAATTAGAAGTAAATTAATTATTAGTCAGAATGGATCAGAATCTTGTGAGCCTGATACAACATGTGCGGCTATTCTTGTCCCACTGGTTCAAAATGAAAATGATTGGAGCTTATTATTTACGCGAAGATCCGACAAAGTAGCTGCACATCAAAATGAGGTTTCTTTCCCTGGAGGATCTTTTGAGCAGAATGATTTATCTTTGGAAACTACCGCATTAAGAGAAGCTCAAGAAGAAATTGGTGTACACCCAGACAAAATCACACTATTGGGGGCGCTGCCTTTTTCAACCACTATCACAGGTTATAAAGTTTATCCTTTTGTCGGAGTTATTGATTGGCCAGTTGAGTTTAGAATCAATTCAGAGGAAGTTACTTCCGTTTTTACAATTCCGATCACATGGTTAATTGATGAAAGGAATTACTACGAGGCTGATTATCATTCTCCTGAATTTGGAGTCCGAAAGGTCATTCATTATCAACAATTTCAAGGTGAACACCTTTGGGGGTATACAGCAAGAGTAACAAGGCAATTTTTGGAATTAATAAAATAAAAAAGACAATGGATTTCTCCATTGTCTTTTTTGTAAATCGATATTTCCTATTCAGGTACTTCTTCTTCTTTCTTACCCTTTTCGATGACTTCCGGTTCAGCTTCAACACCTTCTACAGCAGCTTCAGGTTCAACAACTTCCAATGCTGGAGCAGAAGCCATAACAATCATTTCCTCGGCAGAATCTAAGATATGAACATTTGCGGGGACTTGAAGATCTTTTACATAAATGGCATCGCCAATTTGTTTAAGCTCAGAAAGATCCACTGTGAACCTTTCAGGAAGGTCTTTTGGTAATGCTTCAACTTCGATTTGAGTCATCCCTTCAACAACCACTGCCATGAAATCTTTAACAGCTGGCGATACATTGATAAAATCAATACCAACATCAGCGCGGATCTTCTCAGTTTGAGAAACTGCTTGAAAATCGACGTGAATAAAAGTGTTTCTCAAATAATCTTTCTGCTTTTCCCTGACCAAAGTTGAGTATTCCACACCTTCAAGGTTAATCTGGATAATGCTTGAAGAGGTGGCATTGTTAAGGATGTGTGTAGATTCTTTTGCATCCATTGCGATGGCAATTGGATCAACTTTGTGGCCATAAATTACACCGGGTAGTTTACCGGCACGCCTGAGTGCGCCTACCTGTTTCCCTTTAACGGTTCTTTTTACTGCATTTATTACAATTTTTTCCATCATCTTTTCCTTCGAGCGCCTCTCACCAAATCTGGTTACCTTCACTCTATAGTAAAATTTGCCGACATTCTAGGCAGTCATCGATTTTATTCGCTATAAGGTAATCAGTCAAGAGCATGTTAAAAAGAGACCATGCTAGTTTATGCCCAATCAAATGACTTTGAAACCGCTTTTTTCCATTTAGCGAACATTTTTTCACGCTCATTAGGTTCCATCTTCGGAATCCATTCCTTCTCTTTTCTCCATTGTTTAGATAGCTCGTCAACAGATTTCCAGAAGGAGGTAGCCAATCCAGCTGCATAAGCAGCACCAAGGGCGGTAGTTTCACTAACCTTTGGCCGAACAACAGGTACGTCTAAAATATCAGATTGAAACTGCATCAATAATTCGTTCACTACCATTCCGCCATCAACTTTCAATGTAGATAACTTGACGCCAGAATCCAGTTCCATAGCTTCAAGAACTTCACGAGTTTGGAATGCTGTCGCTTCGAGGGCTGCTCTAGCAAGATGACCCTTATTTACAAAACGGGTCAAACCGACGATCACTCCTCGTGCGTCTGCTTTCCAATAGGGCGCATATAACCCTGAAAAAGCTGGAACAATGTAAACATCACCATTATCCTGAACTGTTCTTGCGAGAGGTTCTATATCTGAAGATTGGTCGATAAAATGTAAATTGTCACGAAGCCACTGTACTAATGCACCGGCAATTGCAACAGAACCTTCGAGGCAGTAAACGGGCGCTTCGTTTCCAATACGATACCCTGCTGTGGTCAGGAGTCCGTTTTTACTTATTACAGGTGTAGTGCCAGTATTCATCAATAAAAAGCACCCAGTCCCATAAGTATTCTTTGCTTCCCCTTTTGAATAGCATCCTTGTCCGAATAAAGCCGCTTGTTGATCTCCAAGGTCTCCTGCTATTGGAACATGATTTAAAACCGATTGTGTGTATCCAAAAATCTCTGAACTTGAGACAATCTTAGGCAAGATGGACATGGGGACTCCTAATTCAGACGCAAGTCCATCGTCCCATTTAAGCGTTCCAATATCCATCAACATTGTTCTGGAAGCGTTGGAAATATCAGTCACATGAACGCCATTTCTTATACCTCCAGTTAAATTCCAGATAAGCCATGTATCCATGTTTCCAAACAACACCAGCCCTTTTTTAATATCATTTCTAATATGAGGATTATTTTCGATTAACCATCTAATTTTAGGTCCTGAAAAATAAGTTGCTAGAGGTAACCCTGTTTTATTGCGAAATCGATCGATCCCGCCGGTTTGTGAAAGTTGTTCACAGATACTTTGAGTTCGTGTATCCTGCCAGACAATCGCATTGTAATATGGCTGGCCGGTTTCTTTATTCCATAAAACTGTGGTTTCTCTCTGATTTGTAATGCCCAAAGCATGAATATCCTCAGAATGGAGACCTGATTTCCTCATGGCGTTTTGAATAACATCTTGTGTATTCGACCAAATTTCCACCGCATCATGTTCAACCAACCCTGGCGATGGGTATATTTGTCGGTGCTCTTTTTGATCGCTAGCCACAATGTTTGCATTTTGGTCAAAAACAATAAACCGTGTACTTGTTGTCCCCTGGTCAATTGCTCCTATGAAATTGCCCATATTCCTCCAAAGTGGATAAGTTCAAGTAAGATTATACAATACCGATATATTGAGCTAATCAAATGAAAAAACCCCTGTTTATTATTGTGTTAATTTTTTTTGCTTTATCAAGCTGTACTAAGATACAAAATGGTTCAAGCCAGGGAACTACAATTGGCGAAATCCAGGGATGTGGACATATTTCTCCAATGAATGGCAGGCATGTGATCAATGTTCAAGGTGTCGTCACTCATAAGTTCTCAAATGGTTTTTCAATGCAATCTGTAATAAAGGATGACTTGGATTGTTCTTCTGAGGGTATTTTTGTGACCACTACTGAATATCCAAAAGTCGTGCCTGGGCAACTCGTTTCTGTCGATGGGAATGTGGTTGAATATATACCCGGAGGAGAAAAGGATCATAATTTATCAAGAACGGAGATACATCAGCCTGTCATTAAAGTGATCAATCAGAATTACAAAATTCCTGAACCAATTGTCATTGATAAATATACAAGCAGGATTCCTGATAAAGCAATAAAACTTACCAAAACTTTCGATATAGAACGAAACGGTTTAGATTATTTTGAAAGCCTGGAATTTATGCTGGTGGAAATTGAGGATGGGATCGTTGTGGGTCCAAAAAATGTATACAACGAATTTTTTGTTTTACCAAAGAGCTTTATCGAAATGAATAGACTGTCTCAACAGAATGCATTATTGAAATCTGAAACAGATGAAAATCCTGAAAAAATAATGGTTGATGCTGCGTCAAGCTTTACACAAAAGGTCAATGTTGGAGATGAGCTTTTACAGCCAATTATTGGAATTATGGATTATTCATTTGCAAATTATAAAATTTGGACAATATCAAATCCTGTCCTCACAAAAAATGAAATCAAAAATAATGAAATAAAGATAGATGATGAATTATTAACTATTGCATCTTACAACCTGAATAATTTTTCACGTTTTGATAAAAGTTCACGCATTAACAAGGTTGGCTGCCAGATTGTGAAGATATTAAAAACTCCGGATATTCTCATCCTAAACGAAGTTCTTGATGACAGTGGAACTCAAGATGATGGGATCACTTCAGCTGATCAAACACTAAAAATACTGGTTAAATCTATTGCTGATTGTGGCGGACCTGTATATCGATTCAGTGATAGTCCTCCGGTTGATGGAATGGATGGAGGAGTCAACGGTGGAAACATACGTACGGTTGTAATTTATAAAGACAATGACGAGCTTTTTCTTGAAAAGCCTGATGACTCAAGCACTGGACTTAAGCTTAAGAATAACCAATTTCGTATCCAAAATAATCCATTGCGATTGTTTGAGGACGATACAGCTTTTTTGGGTACCAGGAAGCCGACAATATGGTTATTTAATTGGAAAAACGAACAATTTTTGGTTATGGGACTCCATCTAATTTCACAATCAACCAATTCTCCTGATTGGGGAGACATTCATCCAATAATTACTCCTGATCAAGAGAAAAGAGAAAAACAAGCGATACTAATTAATGAATATCTTTCTCAAAAATCATTTTTACAACCAGAACCCAACATCATTATCCTTGGAGATTTTAATGATTATTCATGGTCAAATACGCTAAAAGTTTTGCATGATAATCAGAATTTTGTTTTGCTGAGTAATGAACAACCCGAAGAAGATTACAGCTATATCCATCAAGGGAATGCATTTCAATTTGACTATGCTTTTGTCAATAAGATGCTCTCTTCAAGAGTATCAATGTTCACGATTCCTCATATAAACTCAATAATTAATTCTGAGGACCAAGTTTCAGACCACGACCCACTGTTATTTGCAATCTTGCCCTTAAAATAGATGGTTTAAAATATGCCTTTAGTAAGGTTTTAATCAAAAACCCAAATGCTATAATTGCCTCAATGGAACCAGAAAAGAAGTCTGGATTTACTTTGAATACAGGAACCGACCTTGCTTTTGCATTGGTTGTCTTTATTTCGTTTTTTACTATTTTTAGCAGCGCGCCGATCACCAATCCTTTGTCTCTATTGCTGATAATATTCCTTGGCGTCGCATATGTCGCAATTGGGATTTATGGATTTTCGTATTCGCAAAAATCTCAGTTAAAAAATATCAGAACCCTATATTTCATTCTCCAACTAATTATTGGAGGTTTCATTGTCTTTATTGGGAAAGGGGCAGGTATAAATGCTCTAGTACTATTACCCCTAGTTGCGCATTCTGCCATGCTCCTTGATCAAGATAGACTGTTAATTATCAACATCGGAATCATCTTAACCTATATTATTTCGGTTTTTGGATATTCACATAGTCTGTCAGAAATTTGGAAGGGCGCCCCATTTTTCTTTGCTGGACAAGTGGTTATTCTGATTTTCACCCAAATGGCGGTGACGGAATTAAATGCGAGGATTCGACTACAATCCCTGGCGGATGAACTTTCAAAAGCTAATGAGAACCTAAAGGAATACGCATCTAAAGTTCAGGCGCTGACAATCACTCAGGAAAGAAACAGAATGGCACGGGAAATTCATGATGGATTAGGTCATTATTTAACGATTCTTAACATGCAATTAAAAGCTGCTTCAGCAATTCTAGATAAAGATAAAATCAAATCACAGCAAATGATAGAAAATGCAATTCATTTGACCTCCGAGGCTTTGATCGATGTACGAACTTCCGTGTTCGCCTTAAGACAAGAACAAGATGAAATCAAACCACTGGTAGAACGAATAAAAAACATCGTCCAATCTTCTTCAAATAATAATTTGAAAATAAAATTTACAATAATTGGGACTCCTAGCCCACTACGACCATCAATTGATCTTTCTCTTTACAGAGGAGTGCAAGAGATGATCAATAATGTGGTAAAGCATTCAAATGCCAGAAAAGCTGAATTAGTTCTAGATTATTCCGATCCTGAAAAAATTAGTTTATCTTGTGTTGATGATGGCATTGGAAATGAAACCTTTGACAGTGGATTTGGGATTAATGGAATTAATGAAAGAGTAAAACTTTTAAATGGTGAAGTCAATATAATCACCGCAAAAAATGAAGGTTTTAAAATATTTATGAAATTACCGAGATAATATGCCCATAAAAATATTAATTGCAGACGATCAATCGCTATTTAGAGAAGCTTTACGAACACTCTTAAGTGCCTACCCCGGATTAGAAATCGTAGGGGATGCCTGTAATGGTGAAGAAGCATTGAGATTAGCGTTCACGCTCAACCCAGATGTTGTGTTGATGGATCTGAGAATGCCCGTAGTGGATGGCGTGGAAGCAACCAGAAAAATTGTAAAATTAGGGAAAAACATAAAAGTAATCGTACTAACGACCTTCGATGATGATGAAACGGTCTTTGAAGGACTACGTGCCGGGGCTGTCGGATATTTATTAAAAGATGTGTCAGCCGATAAACTAATAGAAGCGATTAGAGCTGCTGCAAAAGGTGAATATTTTCTTCTACCATCCATCACTGCCAAGGTGGTTTCAGAATTTTCGCGTATTTCAAGACCTGCAGTCACTGATCCAAAAAAGGTACTTCCTGATCCATTGTCAAACAGAGAAATAGAAATTCTTCGATATGTTGCGACCGGTGCCAGTAATCGCGAAATTGCTGAAACCCTGGTAATTTCAGAAGGGACAGTTAAAAACCACTTATCAAGTATTCTCAGCAAACTCAGTGTGCGCGATCGTATGCAAGCCGTATTAAAGGCAAAAGAATATGGGATCATTACAATCTAATCACAAGACAACAGAGTCAACATTTTATAACAAGGTTGCCCATTATGCTCCGGTTTTGGGAATTACTCTAATAATCGGCGGGATACTATTATTAATTGATCAAAGAATTCACACAGGTTGGATTCCAATTTCCCTGCCTATTTTTGTGGGCATCATCGTTTTAATTTACAGTTTTATACTGAAGGAAGAGGGTTGGATACTGGCAGGTTTTATATTGACTGGAATATCCGGTGCATTATTTCTAGTTTTCCAACCATTTATAAATTTAAAAAATAACCTCCTGATTTCTTTTGGCTTGGCTTTTTTTTCTTTGTGCTGGCTGGGTATATTTCTTACAATAAGCCTTACAAAAAAAAGATATTACTGGTGGACATTTTTTATTACTTTAACCAGCTTGAGTATATCAATCATTTTTTATCTTGCTTCGTTTTCGGTTCTTTCATTCGTATTGGCAATCTCCTTAGCAATTGGCTCTGCCTTACTTCTTTGGGGTGTGGCAAAAAACATACTCGGTCTGCAAATTTCTGGGATATTAGTCAGTACAATCGGTATTGGTATTTTCAATGGATGGAATACGGTTGGAGATATTAATGGTTTGCGGGATACAGGCAATATGTTGGTATGGTTCTCATTGGGATGGATCTTGATCACTGTAGATTCAAAGATATTTAAGAAACGGTTTATCTGGTGGCCATTGATCCCCGGTGGTATTTTAGCCATGGTTGGTTCCGGACTTTATATCGGAGGTAACCCAGAAAATGCTGCAGCGTTTCTTCAAAATACAGGATCTATCGGCTTGATCTTATTAGGGATGTATCTGATCCTACTAAAATTTGGCTTAAAAAAGTAAATTAGCTTACCAGCGAAATTATTTTTTCTTTATTTTCCAAAGCAGCCAAAGTTCCTGCTTTAATTAATTCGTTTACCTTTTGAAAACCAAGAAAAAAACTAATATTGGGATCGATCTCAGGTGAAATTAAGAGGTCTGGTGGATTATTTGATAAATTCAAATCAGTAAGTATTCGACCTTTAATTATTTCTGCAAGATAAAACTCTTTGAGAAATTCTGGAAATCTGGATTTAGGATAAGGATTTGATGCGTCCCCTGAGATCGGAAAACTTGATAAAGATTGGTGCACATCAATAGCCAGTATAGGGCTATTCGTTTTCGTTCGCATGATTGAAACCGGTAAATTATTGACTACACCACCATCCGCAAGAATTCGATCTTTATCTTCAAAAGGAGATATGAACCCTGGGACCGCTGTGGTGGAATGAATCGCGTTCAAAAGATTTCCACGATCAAGTATTTCCTCTTTACCGGTTGCTAAGTTAACTGCATTCATAAAGAGGGGGATCTTCAAGTCTTCGATATTGACGTCTTTATCAACAATTTTTGATAAAAATGATCTTAATTTTTGACTTAATATAAAACCTTTATGGTTAGGTGTGAGGTCGACTAACTTTACGATTTCTCTTGTTGATGAGTATTTTAGAGCGATCTTTTCTATTTCACCAACAGATTTTCCAGATGCAAAAAGACTTGCGATAAGACCACCCATACTGCATCCACCAATGGCTGAGATACGAATTCCAAGTTGGTCGAGAACTTTTAAAATACCAATATGAGCCAATCCCCTTGCACCGCCACCACTTAATACTAAAGCAATAGAATTATCTTTTACCATGACCAAATTATAAAGGATAGCGGGTCTGAAGAGCCAAATAATTAGCCCCTGTTCACCTTGCCATCTCTCTGATAAGATATCTGGTTGCTTAATAAAAACAGATAGGAATTATGTATGATTACAGAAAGAAAAGATATTCGAAACATAGCTATTATCGCGCATGTCGACCACGGGAAGACCACCTTGGTTGATGGATTGTTAAAGCAGGCGCGTGTTTTTCGTGAAAACCAGGCAATTGTTGAACGTGTGATGGACTCAAATGACCTTGAAAGAGAACGAGGGATTACAATCCTTGCCAAAAATACTGCAATTGAGATTCCTGATAAAAGGACTGGAAAGACTGTCAAGATTAACATTGTTGACACTCCCGGGCATGCAGATTTTGGTGGTGAAGTAGAGAGAGTAATGAATATGGTGGATGGTGTTCTTCTGCTAGTAGATGCAGCTGAAGGACCCATGCCGCAAACCAGGTTTGTCTTAAAAAAAGCACTTGAAAGAGGACACCGAGCAATTGTTGTCATAAATAAAATGGACCGAAAAGATGCAGATCCAGACCGGGCTGTAAACCTGACTTTTGATTTATTCTTGGAATTGGGAGCCACAAATGAACAAGCAGATTTCCCAATTATTTATACCAATGCAATTACTCAACAAGCCGGCCTAACAAGAGATCTCGAAAAAGATCTTCAACCACTGTTTAACGCCATTTTAGATACCGTTCCTGGACCATCTGTAGATTTTGATTCACCACTTCAATTGCTCGTCACAAATTTGGGATATGATGAATACAGGGGAGTTACAGCTGTTGGCAGGATTCATTCCGGTAATATAAAAAGTGGTCAGAATGTAGCCCGAATTCAAAAAAATGGCAGTGTATTACCAGAAAAAGCCCGGTATCTCTATGTATTTCAGGGGCTTGAAAAGGTTGAAGTTGACACTGCCAGTGCAGGGGATATTGTGGCAATTGCAGGGCTTGAAGGGATTGCAATTGGCGAAACGATTGCAGATCCTGATAACCCAATTGCATTACCAACAATTGAAGTAGAGGAACCCACTGTACGGATGACATTTGGGGTAAATACCTCACCATTTACGGGAAAGGAAGGCAGGTGGGGCACTTCAAGGAAACTTAGAGAACGTTTATTTGATGAATTGAAAAACAATGTAGCGCTGCGCGTAGCCGAAACAGATTCACCAGATACTTTCATCGTCTCAGGGCGAGGGGAGCTTCACCTGGCGATATTAATCGAGACCATGCGGCGTGAAGGATATGAATTTCAAGTTTCTAGACCTGAAGCAATTTTCAAGGAATCGGAATCAGGTGAGCTTTTAGAACCTTTTGAAGAATTACACATTGATACAAGCCCTGATACAGTAGGTACTGTTGTTGAAATGCTAGGAAGTCGTCGGGGAAAAATGTTGGATATGATTAACAATCCCGACAATACAGTGCATTTACGATATTTAGTACCAACGCGCGGTTTATTAGGTTTTCGTTACCAATTTCTTACCGCCACACGGGGAATGGGTACACTCAATTCTTTGTTTCACGACTATTTACCTCTAGCGGGTTCAATAACCTCAAGGTCTACCAGTTCAATTGTTTCCTGGGAAACAGGGCAATCATCCACCTATGGATTGAAAAACGCTGAAGAACGAGGTGTGCTGTTCATTGGTCCCGGTGTTGATGTATATGAGGGAATGGTTGTTGGTGAAACGCAGAGACCTGATGATCTTTCGGTAAATGTTTGCAAGAAGAAGCATTTAACAAACATGCGCTCTTCGAACAAAGATATCGAAATCAGACTTACACCGCCATTATCCATGAGTCTTGATCAGGCAATAGAGTATCTCGCTGAAGACGAATTATTGGAAGTAACACCGATAAACTTCAGGATTAGAAAACGTATTCTGAATACAGAAGAAAGAGGTAAACAAACTAAGAAAGCAAAAGAAGTACTAAATGAACAATAAAGAATAATAATATTGCATCTTGACATCTTAAATTATTTATGATAAAGTTTATTCCGTAGGATGCAGTAGTTCTTGTTGGATGTAATAAACGACAGCCAAAGGCGAAAGCTCCAGGGCTGTTTTTATTTGACCGCTCCGAAAGAACGAAAAAGATCCTAAAAAATAGTTGTTTTTGCTATAGGAGGCAAAATGTCAGAACGTATCACCGGCACGGTCAAATGGTTCAACGGAACCAAAGGTTATGGTTTCATCTCCCGCGAGGGTGGAGAAGATGTATTTGTTCACTTCTCTGCAATCCAGGGTGAAGGTTACCGAAATCTCGAGGAAGGCCAGAAAGTCGAATTCTCAATTGAGAAGGGACCCAAAGGTCTTCAGGCAAGCAACGTCACTGTTGTTAACTAATCACTGACCTAGATAAAACAGCCTCTGTTATTAGCAGAGGCTGTTTTTTTATTTATTTTCCTTTTCAATTGCATCCCAATAGCCCTTATCCAATTCATCATTCGATAAATGTGCATATCGCTGGGT
The DNA here is from genome assembly GCA_964428125.1 of uncultured Anaerolinea sp. Taxonomy (GTDB): domain Bacteria; phylum Chloroflexota; class Anaerolineae; order Anaerolineales; family Anaerolineaceae; genus UBA6107. The sequence continues at coordinate 228,444 of CAYRXB010000002.1, read as the reverse complement.
AACTGCGATGTTCTTGTGGCGTGCTAATTCCTGGGCGAGTTTTAGATTTCCAGAAGATCGCAGAACCCTTGTGACAAAATAGTGTCTGAATGAATGGGGTGTTATTGATCCAACGTATTCTTCTCCTAAGAATTGGGATACTCTATCACTGACTATATTCCTGCCTGAGGTTGTTGTAAGAGGTTTTACTTTTTGACCGGCACCCTTATCGTGCCTGGAAAAAAGTGGTAAAGCGGAAAGAGAAACCCTGGATTTACCATCAAATTTCCCACGTTCGCGTAGATAATCAAGCAAAGCATCAGTAGCCCTTGTTGAAAAACGAACCATAGCTTGTTGATTCCCTTTACCGATTATTACAGCTTTGCCTTCATTCCAATCAAGGTCTCCGCGCCGTAAATTACAGGCTTCGTGTACGCGAAGTCCAGTATCAGCCAATGTGATCAAAAAAGCCCGATCGCGTAGATTAATGAGTTTTTCAGTTTCATTAGAGGCTGTTGAATAATTCTTATCAGCCAATATTTCTAGCAGCTTATCGATTGAAGAAGAAGGAAATTGAGGAAGTCGCTGCCCAAGTCTGCGGGCTCGTTGATGAATTAATAATTTTATTCGAGGTAAATTAATCTCAGCGAGTTTTTCAGCAACAAGAAATTCGAAGAAACCACTTGCAGCCTGTAAATATAATCTTTCAGTGGTTGGAGCATGATTCTTCAGATCCGTCGATAGAAGGATGATGGTATCTTCTTTCAGAGAGACAATTGGGGTAGAAGTCACATCAATACCTTTTTTCTGCAAAGTATCCGAAAAAAAGCGCAATGCATTTGAATACGTTTTTGCAGTGAAAGAACTGCGCGAAAGTCGAATTGATTCAATATAAAGGCGCATTGCACTTTCTACGGAAATTGGCTCCATTTTGATCTCCATATATGTTTATGATAATAATACTTATCGAAACCTTACATTCATTATACTGGATTCCCCCCTTCCGAGCAACATAGTTAATAATGAATATAATTAGAATATATACAGATATAAGGATATAAAAGGTGGATCGAAAAATCGTATTACCTTATGGAAAAAAATATTTAGAAATCGTAATTTCCCCCGATGTTTATATTGATTTGGTTCTTCCACAAACGATTGAATTAGGAAATTTGATTACTGAAGAAATAATATATAAAAAAATCATTAAGTCAAAGTTATATGAGCACATTATTTCTGGATTTAAAATTAAGCCAAGAATTGGCATTGTTGTAAATGATAAAACAAGGCCCGTCCCAAATAATATTCTCCTTCCTCCCCTTTTGAGAGTATTGAGCGAATGTGGGATTGAGAAACAAGACATAAAAATCTTTATTGCCTCTGGAACACATTCACCTATGCGCAATGATGAATATATTAAAATCCTCCCCCAAAATATCATTGAAAAATTCGAGATAACTGTTCACGACTGCGATGATATTAACAATTTGACAAAAAAACAAAGTACTTCGCGCGGAACGCCAGTTTACATTAATAGATTTTTCGATGAAATGGATATAAAAATTGTAGTTGGTGATATTGAACCTCACCATTTTGCTGGCTTTTCAGGCGGTGTAAAAGGAGCTGCGATTGGATTGACAGGAAGACAAACAATAAACACAAATCATAAACTCTTACTCGATGACAATTCAGCCGTAGGAATATATAAAGAAAATCCATTACGCCAGGATATTGAGGAAATTGGAAAAATTATCGGGATTGATTATGCTTTAAATGCGATACTCAACGAGCAAAAAGAAATTATCCAAGTTTATTTTGGTTCTCCCCTAGAGGTTATGGCTGATGGAATTGAATATTCAAAAAAATTATCCATAATTTCAATAACAGATCGGTTTGATTTTGTTATCGCCTCTGCTGGCGGTTACCCCAAGGATATCAATTTTTACCAATCACAAAAAGCTTTAACTCATGCTTCTTTATTCTGCAAGGATTCCGGTATGGTATTTTTATGCGCAGAATGCAGCGAAGGAGTTGGCAGCGATAAATATTTACAATTTGTTAAAGGTTTAAGATCTCATGAGTCGGTGATCGAAAAATTCAGATCAAGCTCTTTCGAAGTTGGCCCCCATAAAGCGTTTCAAGTTGCTAAAATTGCACAAAGAATTCGCTTTAAAATGCTTTCATCGATTAATGATGAGATTCTTGATTCATTGATGATAAATCCTATTCACTCATTGGAAAATGAGATAGTAGATTATATTAACCAAATAGGAACAAAAACAAGAATCGCAGTATTACCGTATGCAACTGCCACAATCCCTACAATAAAGGAGGGAAAATGAGTAAATCAAAAAAGCGTCCGGAAATTTATCAACATCCTGAATTGGATGGTAAAAGCTTCTTCCTCGAAGGTGATAAAGATAAGGATATAGGGTTACTATTTATTCATGGATTTACTGCTACTACAGTCGAGGTAAGGAAGATTGCTAACTACTTTTATAACAATGGATACACTGTTTCAGCTCCCCTGCTCCCTGGTCATGGTGAAACCCCAAGAGACCTTAACCATGTTCAATTATCAGATTGGATAAACAAGGTTGAAGAATCCTACTCATTATTAAGAATAATGAAGAGTAAAGTTATTGTTATGGGTGAATCAATGGGTGCCCTTCTTGCACTTAATCTTGCATATTCACATCCCGAGATCACAAAACTATTTCTTTTTTCTCCAGCATTAGAAATCAAAAGATTAGGTTTTGCCCGTTTCTTGTGGCCTTTTGTACCGTACATCTACAAAAAGAATACGGATGAATCAATGGACTGGCAGGGATATAATGTAGTGCCATTGCATGCTGCAAGTGAATTATTAAAATTGCAGAAATTAATTATTAACTTATTACCAAGAATAAAAGTTCCTGCCACCATTTTTCTCGGTAAAAAAGACCAAACGATCAGCTTGCCGGGTGGAGTAAAAACTTATGATTTACTAGGCTCTTCAGAAAAAGAATTAATCTGGTTGGAAGAATCTTCTCATTGCATTATCCTCGATAAAGAACTTAACAAAGTAATCGAAATGGTTTCAGCTAGAATTGAGCAGAAGATATAGCTCATTCGAATAACGTAACTAATCAAATGCGAATAAGGTTATAATTAATAACCTTTTCAGGTCATTGGAGAGCAAAATGGAGCAAAACAATTTTGGAAAAACTACAATCGCCCCTGAGGTCTTGATTTCAATAGCGCGATTGGCCACATTAAGTGTTGAGGGAGTGTGCCGCTTGACTCCCGCACCAAGGGAAGTCGATTCCCTATTCAAAAAAGGGATTTCTGAAGGTATTGATATCCTGGTTGAGAATAATGCTGTTTTTGTGGATATTTATGTGGTTTTGGATCATGATGTAGTAGTTAGAGATGTAGCGAAAGACATTCAAACTCAAGTTTCCAGGTCAATTTCGGAAATGGTTGGTTTGGAAATTGGACACATCAATATCCATGTTGAGGATATTGATCATTGCCATTAAAACAAGATTATGAAATCAAGAACAAAAGCACGCGGCGTAGCCCTTCAAGTTTTATATGAATTTGACCTGACCAACCATCCAATTGGGGATACTTTAGAATCACGTCTTATTGATGAAGAACTTGAAGAATCTTTGGGGCAATTTTCTCGCCAAATCGTCACAGGTGTTATTCCAATCATTCCCAAGCTTGATAAAGTTATATCCGAACACGCACCTGAGTGGCCAATGGACCAGGTAGCAGTTATCGATCGAAATATTTTAAGGATTGCACTGTGGGAGTTTGGTGTAGAAAAGTGCACACCTTTGAAAGTTGCGATTAATGAAGCTATCGAGCTGGCCAAGGTTTATGGCTCAGACAGTTCACCCCGATTTGTTAATGGGGTATTAGGCAGTCTGGTTGATCATGTAACAGAAATTCAGAACTATTTTCCTGATGCACATTGATCATTCATTGAAAATGAACAAGACAATTCTTAAGACAATTTCTGCAATATGGATTTTGCTCTTATTTATAACATCTTGTAACTTGCCTTTTACGAGGGGTAATAATTCGTCACAGTTTTCCATACCAGAAGCTGAGGTTGTTTTTCAGGTAGTTGTACCAGAAAAAATTGAGGTTGGATCGAGCGTCTATTTAGAGTTACTCGATGAGGTGACAGGATTTTATTTCAATCCGACGCGATATGAAATGAATAAATCATCAGATGTTGGATACCTCTTTAGGTTACCTCTGCCAATTGGCTCAACCATCAATTATCGATATATAAAAATAAAAGACTCAGCGATTTCAGAGTTTAATTCAAGGAATCAGGCAGTAATATCCAGGAAGTTAATTGTTGATGGACCAGTCCTTGTGCAAGACCTTGTTGCTGGATGGGCGGATACTCAGTTTGTGGGAACAACCGGAAAAGTTACTGGTCAGGTTATTGATGCTCAAAATAATGCTCCAGTCCCCGACCTGGTTGTTTCTATTGCAGGAATAGAAACCTCTACCCTTTCAGATGGAACTTTTATTTTTCCAGATATTCCCGTTGGTATTCACAATTTAGTTATTCTCAGTAAGGACGGGAGTTATTCTCCGTTTCAACAATATGCAAAAGTGGCTGAGCATGCAACCACTCCAGTAATGGTGCATTTGATTAAGAGAGACAAGGTCGAGATCACTTTTGAATTATCCAATGCAGATTTGGCTGCTAAGAATGTAGATGTCAGAATTGCTGGAAATATCGCTCAATTAGGAAATAGATTCAAACCATTACTTTCTGGTTCACCTGATCTAGCAAGTGAACTCCCGATTATGACGAAAACCGGGAAAAATACATATTCCTCGACGATAAGTTTGCCAGTTGGGGCTTATGTGAAGTATAAATACACGCTTGGCGACGGATTTTGGAATTCCGAATCTTACTCAAATGGTAGCTTCCGAACACGAGAATTTATCGTTCCCGATGTGAACACAACAATTGAAGATAAAGATGTATTTTTTAACTCCATAGGGAGAAATGGGATAGTTTTCCGGGTCACTGTTCCCAAAGATACACCTGCTTCTGACACAATTTTCGTCCAATTTAACATATTTAATTGGATGGAACCAATTCCAATGAAAAAAACAGGTGAGTTTACCTGGGAATACACGCTTTCATCACCGATTAATCTATTTTCACAGATCAATTATCGTTATTGTCGGAATGGGGATTGTGAAAAGGGATTATCGATAAACTCTCCATTTTCTGCTAAGCTCCAAACTGAGGTCTTAACAACAAATGATGTTGTTGATGGTTGGGTGAACTTTTCATCAAAGAAATTTACAGCGAACATTGATACTGGAGGAAATTTCAATACACCCAGAACTGATTTTATTACTGGTTACGAGTTAACAAAGCAGTTGCCCTCAACATGGCAGTCCTCCATTCAAAATAACATCGATGATATTAGTCAATTAGGCGCCAATTGGGTGTTCCTTTCACCATCATGGGTTGTTTCGATCGAAAACCCTCCAATTTTTGATAGTAATTCTTCTGATCTTTCATGGCTGGATGAACAAAAAATAATAAATTATGTCAAATCTTCGAAGATGGAACCCATCTTGTTCCCTCAATTGATAACCTATGAGCTTATCACAGATCCAAACGGAAACATTACCAATGAAAATTGGAGTCATCAATTCATTGAGCAATATAGTCGATTTATTTACAACTATGCAGATCTTGCTCAAATAATGGGTGTAAAGGCTATTGTTTTAGGTGACCCAGTTGTCTCACGTTTGGCGGGTTGGAATGATCAATCACAAACAGAATGGGCGCATATCATAAATGGTGTACGAGCACGATTTTCTGGCATCATTATTGGGGCTTACCCAGTTCCTAATACGAATAAACCGCCGGAATGGTTGAGTGAAACAGATGTTGTTTATGTTTTATTCTCCCCCACAATTATCGATCAAGGGGATATGATTAATGAAATGTCCGATCAGCTTAATACTCTTGTTTTTCCAATAAGTGAAAAATTCGCAAAACCGATAATTATAGGAACAAATTTTGGTTCTAACGAATTAGCGTTAACAGGTTGCACAGATAATAGTGGGTCCTGTTTTGATCAGGGTGAAATTTATCAAAAAACTGATCTGACTTTGCAAGCTTCTCTCTATAATGCTATCTCGGTTAATGCTTTTTCAAAACCATGGATAATTGGGCTAATCTCGAGGGGTTATTATCCCTTCTTACTCGTCAATGATTCTGGTCCATCAACTTATGGCAAGCCAGCAAACGATATTTTATGGTTCTGGTTCCACTTTATTAGAAATCTTTCTTCATGAATCTGATTAGGAGGGAAATAATTGACTAACCGAACCAATGCTCAAATGATAAACAAAATGATTCTTCAGAAAAATAAGAAATGTATTTGTGTGAATCTATCAATTCCCGAATTAGTTGAAAAAATTGTTATCAATTCCGAAGGATTCCTTTCCGATACGGGGTCTGTGTTAGTCAAGACGGGAGAATTTACAGGTCGATCTCCTGACGATAAATATATTGTGGATTATGGGACAAAATATGATCAGGAAATTGATTGGGGGAAAACCAATCAAAGGATTAGTCCTGAAAGTTTTGAAACCCTTTTATCGAAAGTTTTAGAATATTTGGAGCGAAAAAAGCTCTATATTCAAGATGTTCAAGCTGGTGCAGATAAAATGCATCAAAGGAATATCCGTATTTTCTCTGAATATGCCTGGTCCGCCTTATTTTGCCAAAACCTCTTCATAAATTCATCAGAAAGTAATAAAGCCGAACCAGATTTTTTAATCATTCAAGCCCCTGGGTTCAAAGCAAATCCACTCACTGATGGCGTAAATTCGCCAACTTTCATCATTATTGATTTTGAAAAGAAAATTATTCTTATTGGAAATACCCAATATGCCGGTGAGATAAAAAAATCCGTCTTCACAGTAATGAATCGGTTGTTACCAGCTGAAAAAGTGCTTCCAATGCATTGTTCGGCAAACATAGGGAAAAATGGCGATACCGCCTTGTTTTTTGGTTTATCTGGAACTGGGAAAACTACATTGTCTTCGGATCCTGAAAGATCATTAATTGGCGATGACGAACATGGCTGGAGTGCAGAGGGTATTTTTAATTTTGAGGGTGGTTGTTATGCAAAAACAATAAATTTGCACCAAAAGTATGAACCCTTAATTTGGGATGCTGTTCACTCCTTTGGTTCAATCCTGGAAAATGTTGTTTTTGATTCAAAGACTCGAAAAATGGATTTTACAGATGGATCGATCACTGAAAATACCAGGGGAGCGTATGATCTTACAAGAATTGCAAATTATGTCCCTTCCGGGAAAGGGGATCATCCAGGGAACATCTTTTTCTTATGTGCAGATGCATTTGGGGTTCTTCCACCAATTTCTCTATTATCCGGTCAGCAAATTTTAGATTATTTTCTTGCAGGATATACCGCAAAGTTAGCCGGAACCGAAAGGGGGCTTGGGAAACAGCCAGTAGCCACTTTTTCTTCCTGTTTTGGCGCACCATTTTTACCATTACCGCCAATGGTATACGCGAAAATGTTATTAGAGAAGATTGAGGAACACCAATCTCGTGTTTGGTTGGTCAATACTGGCTGGGTGGGCGGTGAATTTGGTGTTGGGGAACGTATTAAATTGCCATACACGCGAGCTATGATTTCAGCTGCTTTAAATGGTCAGATCTCGATCAGCGACACGAATGAAATTCCTGTTTTTAAACTAAAGGTACCAAAAAATATACCTGGTGTTCCCAATGAGATATTAAATCAAAGGCTGATCTGGAATAACCCTCAGGATTATGATAGGAAAGCCATGAATCTACAAGATAAATTTACTCAGGCTCTTGAGAAATTTAAATAATTTCCTATCTCAAGATATATGGCAGAATAACCGCGCTAAGTATGAGAAATGGTGTATATGGAATAGCCGAGAATGCCTTATATTTTTTGGTAAATAATTTAATTAATATATATAGTAGTGAAAATACACCGCTAAGTAGAATTGCAATAATTATTACGCTTATTATATTGGGCCATCCGATCAGGAACCCCAAAAAAGTCGTGACATAAACATCTCCAAAACCCAGGGCAACCTCATCGATTACCTGATTTCTAGCTTTTGAGAAGATTTTGTTAAATAATATGCCGAAGTAATATAAAATGATCATTATCAGAAAACCTGCCAGTCCCCCAACCGCTGTAATAACGAGGCTATTAAAAGAGATTCCTTTTGAGATCATACCGATAACAAAACATACAATTAAGCCTACAATGCTGGTTTGAATTAAAACAACTCTGTATTCGATATCAATAACAAGAATTACTCCTAAGAAAATGATCAATGGTATTGACCACCAATAACCCAAATTTTGATAAGGGTAAAGCCAAACAAAAACAGAAGTGAATATTGAAAAAATATGCACCAAAATTGTACGAAGTGAGACTCCTCTTCCACAATTTTTACAACGAAAAGCGATTAAATAATTATATAAAGTGAATCGATGAGCGCAATCACGGCAGAATGGGATGCCGGGTTTACGATATATTGGTAAAACATCAGCCAGGTAATTAATTATGACACCGCATAAACCGCCAATAATTATTGATATAAATATCATGAATTCCTCATTGTAAAAAATATGTTCTAATATTCATTTTTGAGTTATGATAATGAGTATATCGCTGTGATTTCTATTTTGCAAATATGACGCCATACCTATCTAACATTGATCAAGTAATAAAGAATCTAAAGGAAAATCAAACCTTTTCTTCCAATATCGAGTATTGGGACCATATCCATTCCACTAAAGGGAATTCCGAACCAATAAAAAACATACATCCAATACTTGAAAAATCATTAAGTATATTGGGAATAAATCACTTATATTCTCATCAAATTGAAGCAATTAACGCGATTAACCAGGGTCTAAATGTCGTTATTGTAACCGGAACTGCCAGTGGAAAAAGTCTTTGTTACCAGATACCGATTTTACAGAGCATCCTAGAAAAAGGATTTCCTACTGCCCTTTTGCTGTTTCCAACAAAGGCGTTAACATATGATCAGCTACGCGCAATAAAAGGCTTGGAAAAATTGCTTTTTCCCGAGGCAGAACTTTCAGCTGTATACGATGGGGATACACCTTCTGGACAAAGAGCATTGATACGAAAAAATACCAAGATTTTATTAACGAATCCAGATATGCTAAATATAGCGCTTCTCCCATTCCATACCAATTGGAGGGATTTTTTTTCAAACTTGAAATATATCGTCATTGATGAGCTGCACCAATACCGTGGTGTTTTTGGCTCTCATTTTTGTAATGAATTACGGCGACTCAATCGTATTTTGGATTTTTATGGATCTACACCTCAATATATTTTGACATCAGCCACAATTGGCAACCCGCAAGATTTGGCACAACAAATAATTGAAAAACCCGTAAGATTAATTGATAAAGATTGTTCCCCAAAAGGTGAAAAGAATAGTATTCTATACAATCCCCCCTTTATAAATAAAGAATTAGGAATTCGCGAAGGATTATTGGCATCTACCTCAAAAATTGCGTCATATCTATTGGATAACGATGTTCAAAGTATTATTTTTTGCCAGTCAAGGAGGTTTACTGAGCTTGTTGTAAAAAACCTTCACCAAAAATATCCAAAGCTGATAAACGGAATACGTGGTTATCGTAGTGGTTATTTAAAGAGCGAGCGCAGGGAAATAGAAACAGGTTTAAAATCGGGAATCGTTCGTTTGGTTGCTGCTACAAATGCGTTGGAGTTAGGGGTTGATATTGGTGGTGTAGATGCCGTGGTTATTGCAGGGTATCCAGGTTCAGTGAATTCACTTAAACAAATGGCAGGAAGAGCTGGAAGATCAACCAGAGCATCAATTTCGATCTATATCGCCTCAATGAATCCTCTAGATCAATTTTTTGCCCGGTTTCCCTCGTATTTGTTTTCGAAACCTATAGAAAAAGCGTTAATTGACCCAAATAATCCATTAGTGCTTTTACCCCACTTACAATCATCAGCATTTGAATATCCATTTTCCGAAAATGATCGATTTGGTAATCTTGAAATTAATGATTTACATGATTATCTTAATTATTTAATTGAACAGAATATATTGCAGAAAAAGAAGGACAAATACTTTTACCTTTCATCAATTTTTCCAGCGGGAAACTACTCGATAAGAGGTACTGCGGCAGCTAATTTTATTCTTCAACTTTTTGAAGAAGACGAAATAAGAACAATTGGAGAAATTGACTATGCTTCTGGTCTATGGATGTGCCACAAAGGCGCGATTTACCTTCATGATGGGACTGAATATCATGTCGATTCTCTCGATTTAGATCAAAAAATTGCTTCATTATCCTATTTTTCTGGAACATACAGAACTGAACCAATTAAATCTGAACAAATCACGATAAACGAGGTTGAGAAATTCAAGAAGCTAGAATACATAGAAGTTAAATTTGGGGATATTAATGTCAATTCTCAAGTAACTGGTTATAAGAAAATTGATAATATGACATCGGAAACGCTGGGTGTTGAGTCTCTCGATATGCCTATAAGCTCACTGAATACAAAGGGCTTATGGATCAAATTGAACAGTCTTTGCCTTAATACCCTTAAAGAAAATGATCAGTGGTATGGCAATATAAATGAATATGGTCCAGATTGGGCATCAATCAGGTTACAAGCATTAACCAGGGACAATTTTATTTGTCAATCATGTGGAAAGCAAAGTAGCACATTTTCTCCTCTCCATGTTCATCATAAAATACCATTTAAAGCGTTTGTCTCAATTAAAAAAGCAAATGAGTTGTCCAATTTAATTACTTTATGCAGCGATTGCCACCATAAAGCAGAATTGAATGTAAAAATTCGTAGTTGTTTATCGGGATTAAGATACGCGATTGCAAATATGGCTCCTCTTCTGGTCTTATGTGATCCTCGCGATTTGGATTCAATTTCTGATCCGAGTTTTTTATATGAGGAGTATTCTCCAACTATTATGATTTATGATACAGTGCCTGGTGGAATAGGATTAAGTAATTCGCTTTTTGAAGACCTGAATCAACTTATACAAAAATGTTCTGAGCTTGTTTCCACTTGCCCATGCGAAAATGGCTGCCCATCATGTGTTGGTCCGGTTTCCGAGAATGGAGAAGGTGGGAAATTAGAAACTATATTTCTCTTATCATTGATTGGCGGAAAAAATGGTTGATCTGAATTCCCGCTTGAAAAATTTAGGGTTTGTGCCTGCATCTTCACTAAAAGACCATCAAGTAAAAATTTTTAGAAATATCGAAGATGAATTAGGGGGCTATCGAGTAAAGAACAACCAGGGTGAAGTAATTATTATAGAAAAAACATTTCCTTATGGGTCGTCATATGGTAATTTTCTTATTCAAAATGATGCTCGTAAAGATGAGATTTATAAGTTTTGTAAAACCAGAAATACTACCAATAGTGAAGGAAACCTAGTCTTTATCGATACTGAAACTACGGGCCTTGGGGGAGGAACTGGGACTATACCATTCATAATCGGTTATGGTTTCTACAATGAAAACGGGTTTATTACTCGACAGATTTTTTTAGATGATCCAACTAATGAATTAGTGCAGCTAAATGAATTTTCTCGAGACATTGACAATTTTGATACTACCGTGACATTTAATGGGAAATCTTTTGATCTTCCTTTATTAAGAACACGATTTGTTCTATCAAAATTGCCAGTTCCTTTTGAACAATATTCACATATTGATTTACTCCATATCGCTCGAAAATTATGGAAAAATAGATTACCAGACCGAAGTTTAAAAGTACTTGAATCGAACATTTTAGATTTCACCCGGTCACAAGATGATATACCGGGATGGCTCATTCCCCAAGTTTATTTTGATTTCTTAAAAACAGGTGAAAGTTCACAGTTAAAAAATGTTGTTTACCACAACCAATTGGATATTGTTTCTATGGCAGTGCTGTTCGAAAAAATTAAAACAATATTTACATTAAGTGAGGTTGATAATTCTATTGATCCAATGGATCTATATTCAATCGCAAAAATGTATTTTCATATTGGGGAATTTGAACAGGCAATATCTTTATTTGAAAAATGTTTATATTACATTGGAGATTCACAAAAAAATAGTATGGATATTCACATGAGCTTAGCAGAAATATTTAAAAAAAGAAATGAATATGCAAAATCTATCCCCCACTGGACTGCTTGTATAGCGATGAATAATATCCAAGCATGCATTGAGATGGCAAAATATTTTGAACATCATGAAAAGAATTTATTAGAAGCAAATTATTGGGCCAGTAAAGCATATAATTTAGTGGAAGTTAGTTCAAAGCCAAAATACGAAAGAAATCACGAGTTAAAAATAATTCAAAAACGAATAGCTCGCCTTTCAAGGAGAAAAGAAAATGTTTAAAAAGAAAATCAGGAATAACGTGGTCTATGTTGCAAATGGATTACTTGAAGCAGAAACTATAAAATTGCTTTTGAATTCTTTTGGGATTGAAGCATTCATTAACCAGGAATCTGCTGGTATTAGTTATGGGCTAACCACTGGTCCACTGGCAGAAGCTGAAGTTACTGTTGCGCAAAAAGATTTACAAGACGCTAAAATGATAATTGAAAAAATGAATGACGGTTATTTAGAAGAAAATTAATAATGTAAGTTTTGTTAGGTATGGCTACGCGCATTTTTAAAACTACTAAATTCTTCTAGCGTGTCTATATCTATGATGGCACTTAAATCTTCGTTTTCAACATATCCTGTATTTAATGTATTGATTATTTCTCTTGCTCCTTTATCCCCTTTTAGGTTATAAATTTTATTAAAGCATGTCCTGGAGAAAACAATTGGCGGTGTCTTTTTTTCGCCTGTTCTCAACATAACAACTTCATGCCGTCCTTCTTCATACTTATTAAGGAGTTCATTGATAATTCTTGAAGAAATTAATGGCTGATCCCCCAGTAAGAACATGACCGCCTCTGCTTTTCTTTCGTCAGCAACTTGTAAACCTGCGATCAACGAAGTACTTTGCCCCTCATGCCAATTGCTATTATGAACTATTTGTATTTTTTTTGAATTTATTAGTTTATTATTTATTTGATTGAAGTAAGCCCCTAAAACGACAATTATAGATGACAAATTACTTTCAAGAGAATGGGATATAACCCTGTTGATTAAATAGTCATCATCAAGTTTAAGTAATTGTTTCGGTTTTCCAATTCTTTTTGATCCGCCTGCCGCAAGTATTATTCCCGCAATTTCACTTTTCATCAAGTTTTTCGATCACCTTATCTGGGGTTAACGGAAAAGAATCGAACCATTTCCCTGTGCTTTTAAATATTGAATGGGTTAAGGCAGGTACAAATGGCATATACGGCATTTCTCCCATTCCCCTGGCCCCAAACGGACCAATTGGATCTTCTTTTTGAATCATTACTGAGCGTAATCTTTTAGGCATATCTAATGCGGTTGGAATTAAATAAGTAGAAAATTTGTCGGTTTTTATCTTCCCGTTGTCTTGAATAAAATTTTCGTGAATTCCATAACCTAATGCCTGAGAAATTGCTCCTTCAATTTGGCCTTCAATGGCAGCAGGATTAATGGCATTTCCAACATCGTTAACGACACAAACGTCCTCAATCGTGATTTCTCCAGTTTCAATATCAACAATCGATGTAACAGACTCAGCAACATATCCGTAAGCAAAATTAGGGTTGCAATGCCCATCCTCTAAATCAAATGGAGTAGTTGCAGGTGGAATGTATTTAAATTCTCCTATGGCAGGACGCTCTTCTTTATTCCAATTTTCAATTGCAATTTTGGCCGCGCCTATAATTGCGTTGCCAGCCATAAATGTCATTCTTGAAGCACTTACGCTGCCACTGTTCTTAGAGGTTGCTGTATCTGAAGGAATTAGTTTTATCTTTTCTTCAGGAACATTTAATGCTTTCGCTGCCATCAATACTAAAGCTGTGTGTGAACCCTGTCCAACTTCTGCGGCAGCATGTTTTAGAGTAACTGATTCGATTTCACCTTTTCCATACAACTCAATTATCGCCCAACAATTTTCAGGGGCTCCAAACGAAAAACCTACGTTCTTTAATCCACAGGCAAAACCAGTTCCCTTTTTTAGCGATGTAGAGGAGACTTCAGGCGTTTCGTTTCTATAATAATGACCAAGGAGGTCAATTTTCCATCCCGATTTTTCCGCACATTCTCGTATTACATCGTCGATTGAGATTCCCTTTGGAAGAGGAGAACCAACAGGGGTAGCATCGCCTTCTTTAAGTGTATTCATTAACCTAAACTCTACAGGATCAATGTTTAAAAGGTCAGCGAGTTTATTCATTTGACTTTCAGCTTCAAAAGCAGCTTGCGGTCCTCCAAATCCTCTAAAGGCTCCTCCGGTTATATTGTTTGTATAGACACCATAGGCGTCCACTTTGACATTGGGTATTCGGTATGGTCCAGTGCATAACAATGCAGCATTCCCTAAAACTTTTGCTGAAGTACTTAAATAAGCCCCGCCATCAGCAATAATCTTAATTTCAGCTCCAACGAGTTCTCCAGATTTCTTAGCTCCCCATTTGGCATGAAACTTATAAGCATGCCTTTTGTGATGTCCAATAATAGACTCTTCTCTTGACCAAACAATCTTGACTGGCCTATAAATATTTTTTTCTCTTAGTTTTAGAGCTGCCAGCCCAAGAATTATCTGTACTGACATATCTTCTCTTCCCCCAAAAGCGCCTCCTATTTCAGGGTAAATTACACGGATTTTTTCAACTGGAATTTTAAGTGAATGAGAAATTTGCTCTTGGTCTTCATGAGCCCATTGACCACCAACAATTATCGTAAGTATTTCATTTTCATCATAATATGCAATGCCAGCTTCAGGCTGTAAATATGCATGCTCCTGAACTGGCGTCGAGTAATTACTTTCACAAATAACTTCTGCATCTTTGAACAAATTATCTGTCATTCCAAATCGTATTTTGTCATGACAAAATATATTCGTTTCCTTTTCAGGATGGATTAGTACACGATTTGATGCAAAAGCTTTTTCAACATCATCGATGATCTCTAATTCTTCATAATCAACTTTTATTGCTTTTCGTGCCATTTCAGCAATTTCTTCAGATTCGGCAATGATCAAAGCAACTTTATCAGCTACACATCTGACGCGGTCAGCATACTTCTTGCCTGAGTCTGGACCACAAAGAACAGGTTGATCGGGAGACATTAGTCCATATTCATTATTTGGAACGTCTTTTGATGTCAGGATCGCAACAACTCCTGGGATCTTCACCGCATCGTCAATATTTATGTTTTTAATAATTGCGTGACTCTTTTGGGTAAATAGTACCTTCATGATCAATTGATTCGGTAAGTAATAGTCGCCAGGATATTTTGCTTTCCCGGTTACTTTTTCTAATGCGTCAATTCGTATTATTTTTTTATTTACACCCATCATTAGTCTCCGTAATTCTTAAACATCATAAGGCCCTTTTTTCTTTGGGTTAATGATGGAATTTAGTATGAATGTAGTTAATGAAATAATAAAAAAGAGTATTAATGAAATGATTGCTGTATATAACACTCTTATTAATATTAATGGGTCGCTGTAGTTTGGCAGTAGCATTTCCTGTGGAATCACAATCCATGATATTGACCCGGCATCTTTAATTAATATATTCGCTGCAATTAATGAAAGAATAGGGATAATTGCCATGAACAAGCACCCTATTCCACGCCACAATGGATGAGGATCTGGAATTGATGGTTTTACAACTTTTCTCGAAAAAATTGTGTGTTTAGGCATATTAATCCATTTCTGCTGCCTTATGAATCGCAGTCAAGATCTTGTAATATCCTGTGCACCGGCATAAGTTTCCCGAAATTGCAGTCTTTATTTCTTCATCTGAAGGATCAGGTATTTCTTCCAGCAATTTTGTTGCAGACATTACAAATCCTGGAGTGCAGTATCCACATTGAACTGCGCTTTCTTCGATGAAAGCGGTTTGAACTTTATTTGGTACGGAATTTTTCGACAAATATTCTATGGTTTCTATATTTGAATGGTTAGCCCGGGGTGCAGGAACCAAACAAGCTAAAACTGCAATTCCATCCATGAACACAGTACAAGCACCACATTCACCTTCATCGCATCCTTCTTTTGTTCCAGTGTAATTTTTGGTATTTCGAATAACGTCAAGTAGTGATTGACCTGGTATATAAGATGATCTAATTAACTGTCCATTTAGTGTAAACTCGATAACTGAACTTGAATCATTTATTATGGTCTTATCAATTGGTTTATATGTAGTATCGTTTTTGCCCCAAAGGGTGACATCCCGAAAACTTTTCCGGTTTTTCTTTTCAATCAAATACTCTACTATTCCTCTTCTTAAAAGTACACCAGCAACTTTTTTACGATATATGGATGTTGCGCGAAGGTCGCTAATCGGCGAAATACTTTCCAATGCTAATTCAATAAGTTTTTCTATATCTAGGCTTTTAATATTTTTTTCAATTGCAAATTTCTCTGCCGAGGTTGCCCTTACAACTGTTGGGGCTAATGACCCAAAAGCGATCCGAAAATTGTTAATGGTTCCAGATGCTTCCATCTCACAAACAACAGCAACATTAAGTAATGATATTGCCTGGGCTTTTCTTAATCCCTGTTTTTTGAAAAAAGAAATCGAATCTTTCTCTGGTTTTTTAAACCAGATATCAGTTATGATTTCATCCTGTTTGAGACCTGTCTTCCTTACACCTGTATAGAATTCGGTTATTGGAATTATTCGTGATCCATCAAGATTTTGACACACTAAATTCGCATCGAGTACCATTAAAGCGGGAATGGTATCGTTAGCTGGAGATCCGGTTACTACATTCCCTGTTACCGTTCCCCTGTTCCGTATTTGCGGCGAGCCAATTGAATAACACGCTTGATATAGACAATTAGCATAATTCTTTATCAATTGAGAACGTATACAATGAGCGTGTGTCACTAAAGGTCCAATGTGAATTTTCCCTTCAGCATCTTCGTAAATAACATCCAAACCTTTTATTCGTGAGATATCAACAAATTTATCGATTGATTGATGAATTCCATTTTTATACTCAAGCCATAAATCAGTGGCTCCACTAATAATTTTGGCGCTATTTTTCCACCTATTAATGAGAATCAATGCTTCTTCAATGCTGCTTGGCTGGTAATAGCTTTCTATCATGACAAACCCTTACTTTCTTTTATAACTTACTTATTTGTTAATTTTATAATATGTAACCGAGTTAACTAAAACAATCAGTATTTTTAATTACCAAAAAATTAGTTCTCGAGCAATCCTAAAACGACTGGCAATAATTGCTTTTTGCGGGAAACAACACCATCAGCCAATCTGGTTCCATCGTTTAAAATTGGATAAGGTAATTCATCCAATATCGAAGGAGGGTTTGATAAAATAATTCTACTAGAACCCCTCACAACATCTGTAACCATTAACATAGCAAATTCTGCATTTTTACTTATTCTCATTTCATCCAGCGACATTTGAAGGGGTTGAACATGGTCCTGAACTTCATTTAGATCAGTAACTTCAGATTGCGCAATTGCAAATGAGTATTTTCCAGCAGTATAGAATTTCAGGTCGCTTGTAACAACTTCTCGAGGATTTCGATTACTTAAGCCAGCACTAGCCTCAAGGACTTTAATTCCAAAAGTTTGTACAGTCTCATTCTCTAAAGGAGAATTTTTTATAAATGCCCATCTAGCCAATCGTCTAGATGCATCTCGATCTCTTTCAGTTGTTGTTGGAGAGGTTAGGTTAAGTGTGTCGGATAATAAACCTGCTAACATAATTCCTGCAATATTAGCCGGAGCACTATAACCGGAATCTTCCATCCTTTCGGATACTAGAGTGCTCGTGCTCCCAACAATATCAACTGACATTTTTATTGGTACATGCGTAGAAGGATTACCTAACCTATGATGGTCTAGGATCTCCAATAATTCTGCCTCTTCTAAAGAAGGGACCGATTGCTGAGGTTCATTATGATCCACAAGAATTAATCTCAATCTAGGTGGATTTAATAGGTCCCTTTGCCGAACAATTCCTACATAGGTTCCATTTTCGTCTACCACCCAAAATTCATCCCCTTCCTCTCGAAGAATCCGATATAACACATCTTTGATCTTCGTTGATGCAGTAAATTTTAATATTCCAGTATTGGCAGCATCCTTGCATGGGCTTTCTAGCAGACTTTTTACGGTCATTTCCTGGCTTCGCGATTGCGTACCAACGACCTTCCCAAAATATTTAAACATACTCGCGCCGGTAATCAATCCAAAAGGTTTCTCGTTTTCATCCAACACTGGTGCAATACCACCCGTTCGTGAAGCAATAGCCCATGCTTCAATAAGAGGGCTATCAGGTTTTGTAGTATCCAACCTTCGAACAACCGAATCAAACCTTGGGCTGGCATCAGTTAACAAATAGGGAGGGTCTAATTTAAGAAATTTTAATGCCCAGCTAGTTTGAGGATTAATCGCGCCGGCTCTGGCAGCCCTTGCATCAATCCCGTCTCTTTCTTTTAGCAGCCATGCATAGGCTATTGCTGCAGCGATTGAATCAGTATCTGGATTTACATGCCCTGTAACATAGGTTATCGTCATAAACCTAACCTCGATTTTTTAATGCACGCCATACTCTCTCAGGGGTAGCAGGAATTTCAAACAAATTAGCTCCACAGGCATCGTAAATAGCATTACCCACCGCAGGGGCAACGCCATCTAATGGAATTTCAGCCACAGCTTTTACGCCATAGGGATGTGTGGGTTCAAAGGATTCAACAAATATTGTCTTTAATTCTGGCATTTCATCAGCTCTGAAAATATGATAATTTTCAAAATCCTTTTCCCTGGCATTTCCATTCTCGTCATATCTCATTTCTTCACATACCGCATAACCCAATGCCTGAGACATTCCCCCTTCGATTTGACCTGACGCTGTCAATGGATTGATAATTTTTCCTGCATCAACAGCCATAACCAATTTTTCAACGGTAACTTTTCCCGTTTGTGTGTCAACGGTCACTTCAGCAAATTGTGCAGCAAATGGGGGCGGCGCAACAGGGGACCAAAAAGAAGCGACACCCATAATTTGTTCTTGGTTAAAATGATGTGTTGCCGATAAAGCAATTTCTTTAAACGATAATTTTTTACCATCTGGGGTTATAGCATATCCATCCCTAAGTGTAATGTCGCTTTCTTTATAATTTCCTTCATTTTTAGACATGAGTACAGCACGATTCTTAATCCGTTGTGCAACAATTTCTGCGGCCTTTGAAACTGCTCCTCCGGAAATATAGGTTGTGCTTGATGCATAGGCACCTTTATCAAATGGTGTGAAATCGGTGTCTGAAGAAAATACAACGATTTCATCAGTTGTGACACCTAAAGTTTCTGCAGCCATTTGTGCTAACACAGTATCTGATCCAGTTCCTAAATCAGTTGCTCCAACTAACAATATAAATGAGCCATCGTCATTCATTTTGATGCTGGCAGCTCCCATATCCAAATATGGTATTGCTGTTCCCTGCATTGCAAAGGCAACACCAATTCCTCTTTTTAGGTATGTTTTGCCTTTACTGTTTTTCCACGTTTCAGATCCCTTTTTATTCTTCCAATCGATTGCGGTCATGCCCAACCTGGCACACTTTTCAAGGCCAACAGTATGAATGATCTCTGGCCTTGGTTCACGACCCTCGCTCCAGGCAGTACTAAAAGGATGTAATTCACCTGCTCTAAGAGCATTCTTTAACCTAAATTCGATTGGGTCCATTCCAAGTTTATTAGCGATTATTTCCATTTGCCTTTCCACTGGCCAATATCCCTGAGGAACACCATAACCTCGGTATGCACCTGCTGGAGGATGGTTTGTGTAAACAATATCTGCATAAAATCGAATATTAGGAGCCTTCCTGTATTCCCCATCTCCTACATACAACGCCATTGATTTATGGCCAGTATTTCCAGTAACAGTTAAGGCATGGCAGCCATATGCACCTGTATCTGAAAGTGCATACATCTCATTTGCTGTGATCGTACCATCTTTTTTCACGCCAGTTTTCACATGTATTTTCATTGGATGCCGAGATCTGGCAGCCGTGAATTCCAGTTCTCGTGAATATTCATATTTCACTGGTCTTCCAGTGGCAATTGTCAGATGTGCAGCAACATCTTCGATCATTACTTCTTGTTTTCCGCCAAATCCCCCACCAATACGAGGTTTTATGATCCTAATCTTTTTAACTGGGATATTTAGTATGGGGGATAATATTCTTCTTGCATGAAATGGTACCTGGGTGCTGCTTCTAATCACCATTCGGTCATCTTCATCCCAATAAGATATTGCAATATGAGGTTCAATGTGGGATTGCTGTACTTTAGGAACTTCAAAGGAATTCTCAAAAATAAAATCGGCTTCTCGAAATCCTTTTTCAACATCACCAATATCGATTCTAATTTTTGCTGCCAAATTCATTTTGGGGTCTGAATCTGCAAAATTCACATATTCGGGCTCGTCATGAAGGATTGGCGCACCTTCGCTCATTGATTTTGATGAGTCGAATAGAGGAGTAAGCTCTTTATATTTAACTTTAATAGCCTTTATGGCTTTATCAGCAATTTCTTCTGTTTCAGCTGCTACAAAAGCGACTCTATCACCGACAAATCTAACTTTTTTATCAAGACTAAACATATCAAGCGGACCCGGAATAGGATCTGATTGTCCTGCTGTTGAGTAAACAACCCGTGGCAAGTCTTTCCATGTTAAAACAGCATGAACTCCAGGGATCTGTTTTGCTTCATGTGTATCGATATCAAGTATCTCAGCATGTGCAAGTGGTGAATGTAATACTTTGGCGATCAACATTCCTTCGATTTTTACATCATCAGTGAAAGCAGGTTTTCCCTGGACAAGTTTAATAGCGTCGACTTTGTTAGATTTTTTCCCAATTGATGTGAATTTGGTTTCAATATCACTTTCAATCAACGGAGAAAACGATTCTTTCCCACCTTTCGTAAAAACAGATTTAATCGCTTTTACTGGTTTGTCATAACCTGTACATCGGCACAATATTCCGGAGATTGCATCCCTAATTTGTTCATCAGAAGGTTCTTGATAATTTTTTAGCAAAGAAGTGGATGCAAGGATCATCGCAGGAGTGCAATATCCACATTGAATTGATCCAGACTCGACAAATGCTTTTTGAAGGTCACTTAAACCTTTTGTCTTTTTCCATCCTTTTTCTGGGTTTTCTCCAATACTTTCAATAGTTTGAACGGAATGACCGTTTGTTCTTATCGCCAAAAAAGTACATGAGTTTATCGGTTCACCATCAAGAAGTACGGTGCATGCACCGCATTCACCTAATTTACATCCGCCAAATTTTGTTCCGAATAGACCTTCATTTCTCAAGAAGTGTAAGAGTGATTCATCAATCTTCACATCTTTGGTGATTTCTTTTCCGTTGACCTTTATAGTAATATTCATGACTTCACCTTTATTGGTTTAGTAAACGATTAACCAATACTTTTGCTATGTCTATTCTGTAATCAGCTGAGCCCCATTCATCATTTTTAATATGTTGTTTCAAATAATTGTCAAAAGTTAAGGGGTCAAAGATTGATTCTGAATTAACGATTAAAGGTTTTTTGCCAAATCCTCCAAGGCTGATTCCTGCACGATTGCTATACTTTGCTACCGCACAACATACAACAGGTTTATCGAGAGGCGATCGTGCTACTGATTCAAACCTAAACTCGTTAGGTATCTTTATTTCAAATTGGGTAATAAGCCCATTTTTTTCATCCCGGCTATCCAAAAACTTATGTAAATGATTTTCAATTGTTCCAGGTTCTAGAGTAATAAGTGATTCTAAAGCTAATAAACAGGTTAGTAACGGAGACCTACCATCGGTACTTTTTACTAAACCGCCAAGTGTAATTTGATTCCTGAGATTCTTTCCTGCTTCAATTTGAATTGCAGTTGTAAAGTCAGAAAAATCTCGAAATTGTTGGTAAATCATCTCCAGTGTAACAGTGGCTCCTATTATTAAAGAATCCTTTGTCCTCTTAAATACTTTAGGTAAATCCTGGAGATCAATGTAAATGAAGTCATCTTCAATATTTTTTGCTGATGTTCCACCGCCAATGAATAGGGATTTTGGAAACTTCTCTTTTAAAGAAATCGCTTCTTGTATATTTTTTGGACGAAAATACTCTTTAATCATATTTTCCTCTTAATTAAAATTAGAGAAAGTATCGATTAATAGGTGAACATTCCCACCTACAGGGTAAAGAATCGGGCACGTACAACCATTTTTGATATATTCGTGAACTTTTGCCTTTGCTTCATCCGGAGTACCTGATGCGGTAATTCTCTCTATTAGATCTTCTGGGACCAAATGTTTCGCCTTTGCGATCTGCTCTTTCGTTGCCGGCCATCCAAGGATTGATTGAATTTCTTGTACTACTTCTGTTGAAACACCAGAAGCCTTGGCAATGTGTGGTTGCTGGGCAAGATATTGTGTCAATAATTCACGCGTTGTGTCAATTGCTTTATGATGATCTTCATCAACTGAACAGACAATTAATTGAGGCCGATCAATATCATCGATCGATTTTCCAGCTTTTTTGGCACCAATAGATAATAATTCAAGTGCCTTATGGTTATATTCAGGAGGAACACAGTAATTTAAAACGACACCATCAGCAATCTCTCCAGTCATTTCCATCATATTGTCGCCTGTCGCGCCAATGTAAATTGGGACATTCCTGGGTTCTCTTCGGCCATGAACAATATCTAATTCAATTCCCGTAACATTTACGAATTCGCCTGAAAAAGTAACTCGCTCCATATTTAAGAGCCTGCGCAATACTTCAATGGTTTCCCTCATTGCAACAAGAGGTTTTCTTCGTTCTATACCGACGTTTTTAGCAAGAGGGTCCCACCATGCTCCAATTCCGCAAATAATTCTGCCTGGTGCCAGGTCATCTAATGTCAAAAAGGTGGAAGCTAGAAGACCAATATTCCTTGTCCAGTTATTTATTACCCCAGATCCTATATGGATTTTTTCAGTAACTGCAGCGTAAGCAGCCATTGGTACAATTGCATCTCGTACAAGCCTGCTTTCGGCTTGCCATATTGCATAAAAACCCTTTTTTTCAGCATATTGAACATACTCTAAACCATCTCTCAGATCATGTGAATCTTGTAGATAAAGGGCTACTTTTTGCATTCTTGCCTCCAAATTATTGATTTATAAGCAAAGATAAATCATTATGCATTTTTAGTATTTCAAGGTCTTCTGGCAAATCAAGGTCAAGTCCAAAAACTTCGGATTCAACAATTTCAACTCTTGAACTATTTTCGCTTGCGGCTTTTAGATGCTCAGAAAAAGATCCAGGACCATATTTAAATTGGATCAAATCAGAGGGATTAATCAATAGTGCGTTCGTTCCATCTTTCCTCCTATCAGGGGAGATAATTATTTCAGGAGGATGGCCAGCCTTTTTTAGAAATTCTTTTATATCCTTAGGCTTAATTAATGGTAAATCAGCTGGAAGAACAAAAATCATGTTTGCAAAATAGGCTTTAGCAACCGATGCAGCCCTTTTAAGGGCAGTATTTAATTCTGGAGAACCATCTTCCAGCACTGTGCGAGCTGAATAATCCCTTGCAATCGACAAAGCCAGTGGATCCCTGCTAACAACTAATATTGTCTCAATTTCCTCAACTTGATTCAGAGTTTTTAGTGTATTGATCAGCATTGTTTGGTTTAATGCTGTTCGTTCATCTTCAGACAAAACCCCCGAAAGACGCGATTTACCTCTTCGTAATGGTTTAACAGGCACAATAGTCCAAAGAGTCATTGTAAATAATTCTCAATAAACCTTATTATTTCACCGGCTAAACGAATTTTAGCATTATTATCGCCTATCATTATATCTGTTCTAAAGGTCTTTATTCCCAGATTATTAATTTCATTACTTTCATTTTTGTTTTTATTATCAATGACCAAAATATCAATAATATCTTTATATACTTCGGCAACAGCTCGAGCCGAAGGTTCTAAACCAAAATTCCTAAAAAGTTTTGCGGCTGGTCCTTTTACTGCATCGTTGCCAATAATTGGAGATACCGCAACAACTTTTTTCTTCTTTATTTCTTTTTCAACATTATGTAATTTAAGTATTGGGAAAATGCTCAACCATGGGTTTGAAGGACAAAAAACGATAATATCTGAATTAATAATAGCGCTTAATGCTTCTTTTGTCATGGAAGCACGTTCAATAATTGAGTAGTCGATATTCTCAACTTCAGGTTCAAATTTGTATTTAACAAAATATTCTTGAAAATCTAATGTTCCAAATTTACGTGTATTGATTTTCGTGTAAGCTCTTTCATCACTCATAGGCAAAATATGATGGTTGAGACCTAAAGAGGCACCAATTATCTTTGAAGCATCGGTTAACGAAATACCTGAACGCAATAAATAAGATCTGTAGAGATTTAATGCGAAATCCAGATCTCCAAGGTGAAACCAAATGTCTTCTCCAAAATTTCGTAATTCTTCCAAAATTCGGAAAGAATCGTTAGCCCTTCCATATCCTTTGATTGGATCAGATATTTCAGCTAAATTATAAATAATTGAATCGATATCTGGGGATATGTGTAAACCGTAAAAATCGAAATCGTCGCCAGTATTTACAATTACGGTTAAATAATCTTTTGGTAAGATTTTTGCCAACCCGTATACTAATTTTGCCCCACCAACTCCACCTGCAAGTGCGGTTACCTTAGGGAAATTCATTGTTTACCTGAAAAGGTCTTCATTTTTGGGGCGTATTAATTCCGACATTTTCCCTTCCCTTAATTTATACGGAAATCCCCTTGCTATCACCACTGGAATCCCTTCTTTTGATTGTCCCATAAGGAGCGATGCACCCGCAGCTAATTCGTCTGAAGCTGCGACCATAGTAACTTTTAATTTGAAACCAAAAAGGTCTTCATTCCCCCTAAGGTCTACTAATCCGGGGATTCCGGATATTCCGATTGTCATCCCTATTGTCCCATTACGCCATGCTCTTCCATGCGAGTCAATTATCAACACTCCGATCTGTTTGTGCAATTCTAATTCTATTTTATGGCGAATATTAGCTGAAGATAAATCAGGATTTTTAGGAAGTAATAAATAAGTTTCTTCGTTATTACCTGATTGTGGATCAGTATTCGAGTGGTCAATTCCTGCATTTGCGCAGATAAATCCGTTTTTTTGCTCAACAATCAGTGTGTTTTTTTTGGCTCTTAATACGCGATTGCTTTCATTCAAAACAAGTTGCACAAATCTAGGATCTTTACCCGAAATTAAGGAATAGTAATATGCACGAAATCCCGGTTTTACTTGACTTAATATTCGGTATCGGCTCTCAGATTTTGAAATTATTTTTTGGGTTATTACAATAATATCTTGATCTTTAATTTCTAAGTTGTTCTTTTTACATGAATCAATAATTAACGACGCAATATCATCGCCAGGTCTAACTAGGGGAAAGTTCAAAAGCCCAAATAATTCAATTTTTTGTGAATTTTTAGTCGTCATCTATATTCCAACAATTTTCACACCTGCGGTTTTAACTCCAAACTCTTTATTAATCCCAATGAGTATTGAGGTTAATCCTTCGATGACAACACTGTTCTCTATTGGACCAGCATCATATGCAATCATTCCTGCTTTCTTTATGAGTTCAATTACAACCCTTCGGGCTTCTTTTGAAGTGCCGCAAACTAAGACATCGCACCCTATATCGTCGTTTGATAATAATCTTTCGTATGAGATATTTTGAAATGCAGTGACGACCTCAGTGGTTTCTTCGACAACAGCTTTTGCTTCCAATCCAGCGCTACCCGCCGGAGGCATTTGAACTTTGGTAACTTTCGGTGGAGCCAAAGGTACTGTAACATCAATCAGTATTTTTCCTCTAATTTTATCTTTTATTTGCTGCAGCATCGGAACGTGAAATTCAAAAGGTATGGTTAGAACGACAATATCCCCTTCCTTTGCAGCCGAATTATTATCCATAGCTTTTACATTTGGAAAATTATTATTTAATAGTAAATTGATTTCAGCTGCAGCAGCACTGGCTTTCTCGATTTGCCTTGAGCCTATAATCACATCAAAGCCGGCTTTTGCCCATCTATAAGCAAGTCCTTTTCCTTCTTTACCAGTTCCGCCAATTATTGAGATTTTATTGATCGTCATCATGTTTTATCCTAAAACTTAGATTGGTATCTTTTCCAGACGTTTTTTGATAATTCTAATGCTTTTGCATAAATATCTTTCTCAGATAGACCAACAATCTTTTTATCTTTCATCAACCATTTTCCTTTAACCATCGTGTGCGTCACCATCGAATCTCGAAACCCGAATAGGATATGCCATGGCAGATTATTCTTGTTCACCTCTGTAATTGGTTGATAATCAACAAGAATCAAATCAGCCTGGTAATCCGGTTGTATTTTTCCAATTAATTGTTTTTTAAACAAATGAGTGGCGAGTTTACTATTGTTTTCAATCGCCATTTTTGTAATTAAATTTCCGTTCATACATTGCGGATCTCTTTTTTCTAATTTATGAACAAGATAACAAGTTCTCCACTCGTCCCACATCGCATTTGAGAATCCATCATTTCCAAGGCAAACCTTAATTCCCAATTCAAGCATTTTTTCGATATCAGGAATTCCAACTGCATTATTCATATTTGATCGTGGCTGATGGGTAATCCACGCTTCTTTTTTCCTTATTATTTCCATTTCTTTATCATTCAGGTGAACACCATGAACAAGTATGGAGTCTTTTCCAATCAACCCGTATTTGTCCAATCGCTCAATTACCCTTAGACCCGATTTTTTGATACTATCTTCCTCATCAGATGCATCTTCAGCAACATGGATATGAATTCCATACCCATCTGGGAGATTCGCTTTAACTAATTCAAGGGTTTTATCAGATATCGTTAATCCTGCATGTGCTCCAAATGAAGCATTAACCAGTCTTTGGCTTTCTTCAATAGTTTCAATCTTCTTAATGATTCTTGAATTTTCATTGATAGATTGAGTGGTTCCTAAGTCCCCGTAACGATCTGTAACTTCATAAGAAACAATACCTCTCACGCCAGTCTGATAATACGCATCGCAAATGACATCAAGTGACCCTTCTACGCAATTAGGAGATGCATGATGGTCAAACAATGTTGTGGTTCCATGTTTTATGGCATCAATTAGACAAACTAATGCACAATATTTTACGTCCTCAATTTCTAATGACGAATCAAGCGGCCACCATAATTTATTTAATATTTCAGTAAAATTACGTGGAGGAGTTCCCGGGATATTTAATCCTCGTGAAAATAACCCGTAAAAATGTGTGTGCGCGCAGATCATTCCAGGCATTAATATTTTTCCACCTGCATCAATGATTGGTTCGCCTGGATATTTTTCTAATACTTTTTCGTGGTCATCAATTTCAATTATTTTATCTTCCAAAATAACAACATCTTTATTTAAGATGATCGGTGATATTTCTGCCCAAGAAATAATTGTTGAATTAGTGATGATCATATTCACCTCTTAATTATTTTAGCATACAAGAATTTTTTTTAATAAAAAGATGGATATAATTCAATGAATATATTATTAGGAGAGAACAATGGATATGCGCAATACTGCGATAAAATATGCTGAAAACAATTATCAAAAAACAATTTCATTTCTGGATGAAATAATATCGATTCCCTCGATATCAACCCAGCCCGAAAATTCTGCGGATATGCAAATATGTGCAAACCGCCTGATCAAAAAATTTCAAGAGCTAGGTTTTGATCATATTCAACTTTTCACTACACAAAAACATCCTATTATTTATGCCGATTTTTTAAATGCTGGCCCCCAAAAACCAACTTTATTAATTTATGGACATTATGATGTCCAACCAGTTGATCCTATCGATCTCTGGACGAGCGACCCGTTTAAATCACGCGTCGAAGGTGATTACTTATATTCACGCGGATCTTCAGATATGAAAGGCCAGATCGTTGCTTGTTTGGCAGCAATTGAGGCAGTTATAAAAACAGGTCGTTTACCTGTAAATATTAAATATGTAATTGAAGGCGAAGAAGAAATTGGTTCTCCTAATCTCAAGCCTTTTCTTGAGTCGCATAAGGAGCTTTTAAAATCTAATGTCGCACTTAATCCTGACTGCGGGATGGTTGGCATCAACGTTCCCACAATCGTTTATGGATTACGAGGATTAGCTTATTTTGAATTAAAGGTTTTTGGTCCAGATCATGATTTGCATTCTGGCGTCTTTGGTGGCGTTGTGCATAACCCTGCGCAAGTATTGATTGATTTAATAGCCAACATGCATGATAACAATGGCAAAATCACTCTTCCCCACTTTTATGATGACGTCTTGCAACTTTCTGAAAATGAAAAACTTGAGCTTAATCGATTAAATCTTGATGATTCATACTATAAAGCTCAAACTGGAGTGATAAATACGTGGGGAGAAAAAGGTTATTCAGCCGTTGAAAGGATTGGAGCCCGCCCGACGCTTGAAGTTAATGGATTCTTATCTGGATTTACAGGTACTGGCGCAAAAACCATAATTCCAGCAATGGCAATGGCAAAATTATCGACAAGGTTAGTTCCAAACCAAGATCCAGAAAAAGTCCATCAACAACTCCTTGATTTTGTGAAGGCGAATATACCTGATACAGTTCGATGGGAATTGTCGATGTTAAGCGGCGGACATCCAAGTATATCGGACACCAGTATTCCTGAAACCATTGCCCTTTCAAAAGCACTTGAGACAGTGTGGGGCAAAAAACCAATTTATAAACGCGAAGGTGGTTCTGTACCGGTTGTAGCAGATATGCAGCAAATCCTGGGCATTGATTCTGTATTAACAGGTTTTGGACTCCCCGATGACAATATACACTCTCCAAACGAACGGCTGCATTTACCTACCTGGCGCAAAGGGATAGATGCATTAATCCATTTCTTCCTAAACCTGGATTAGATAAATATGAAAATAAATGATCTAAAAATGCCCTCTTATGGAGGTCAAGCATTAATTGAGGGTGTATTAATGCGCGGAAAAAAATACCTAGCAGCTGCTTTTAGAGAACCTGATGGTTCGATACGAGTTGTTAACGAAGAGCTAAGTGGTATTTATAAATCGAGATTAGCAAGACTTCCATTTTTACGAGGTTTAGTTATTTTATGGGACGCTCTTGGTCTGGGAATGAAATACATAACTATCTCAGCAAATATTCAAACTGGTGAAAATGAAAAGCTCGAAGGACCTGCAATGGCTTTCACTGTTTTGTTTTCATTTGCTCTAGCCATTGGATTTTTCTTTCTATTGCCTGCTGGAGTTGCTGCGTTAATTCAAAATTTTTCAGGAATTTCACCCTTTTTGACGAATTTATTTGAGGGATTAATCAGGCTCATTTTAATTGTCTTGTATATTTGGCTTGTTGGAAAGAACAAGGATATCCACCGTGTTTTTTCATACCATGGCGCAGAGCATAAAACGATCAATGCGTTTGAAGCTGGAGCAAATTTACTTCCTGAAGAGGTTTCAAAATTTCCGTTATATCATCCGCGTTGCGGAACTGGTTTTATATTGATTTTGGTCATTTTCTCAATTATCTTGTTTACAATAATTGGTCCAATACCAAATTTGGTAATTCGTCTGATTTCCAGGGTTGTCCTTATTCCAATCTTAGTCATGATTGCATATGAATATATGAGATTTGCTTCAAATTATATATCTCACCCTTTTTTAAGAATTCTCTCAACTCCTGGAATGTTGCTCCAACGGTTGACAACGAATGAACCATCAATCGAGATCCTTGAAGTATCAATTGCAGCATTTAAAACAATGTATGAATTAGAAAATAGGTAAAGTGAAATCTACAATACCAGTCAAAATGTATATTTTTGGAGTTTTATCTGGAATACTTATCTCCAGTGTTTTATTACTCATAATAAATAAAATCATCTCTAATAATTCTTTTAGCTTTGTAGAATTAAACCAAAAGCCAAATCTACTTAACGTTTCCGTATCCTCTAAAGAGTGTTTCTCATTACCTGAACCTCAATCAAAAAGCAAATTGATAAATTTGAATACTGCAGACTTGGCAGAGTTGAACACACTTCCAGGAATCGGAGAAGTTAAAGCAAGAAATATAATTTTATGGCGGGACAAATACGGCGATTTTAAAGATATTTCAGAACTAATGTACGTTTCTGGGATTAGTGATAATATTTTTCAAGGATTGTGTCATTTGATCAGCGCACCATGATTAGGAGAAAATATGTCATTAAGAAGTCAAATAGAAAATGACCTTCATGAATTTATGCGAACGAAAAACGAAATTGGGCGAAACACACTTCGTATGGTTATATCCTCTGTTAAACTTTTTGAAATTGAAAAAGCAATTCAAGCAGACGATGCTGCTATACTTGCACTAATTCAAAAAGAAATTAAGACTAGGCGGGATTCATTGATTGAATTCGAAAAAGGGAACAGACCAGACCTAATCAAATCAACTAATGAAGAGATTGGCATTTTGGAGAGTTATTTACCTGAACAATTATCCGACGATGAAATCGAAAGAATTGTCAGCAAATGCATCATTGATAATGGATTTGCAACACCCGCTGATATGGGAAAGGCAATGAAATCAATCCTTCCACTTCTTTCTGGAAAAGCGCCGTCCGATAAGATTAGTTCAATTGTTCGTAAAAAACTGATTGGCTAGAATCAGATAAATGGTGACAAATCAATACTCATTAAAAATTAGATCACTTTATCGAATTGCATTATCGATAATTACTTCCATTTTTGCTTTTGGAGCACTTGTTTTACCAATTGCCCTACGTCCTGATACTTTACCTTTAAAGGTAGGGCAAGTTTCTCCAGCAACTATAGTTGCTCCAAGGGATCTTTCTTATACTAGTGAGATTCTCACCGAAAAAAATCGAGACCAGGCCAGAAATAGTGTTCAGCCCATCTATTTACCGGCTGATCCCTCCATTGCCAGAACACAAATCGACAATTTACATTTGGCTTTGAATTTTATTAAGTCTGTAAGAACTGATCCGAACGCAACAGTAGAACAAAAAATATCCGATCTAAAAAAGATAAGTAACCTTCCTTTAACTGATGATGAAATTAATAAAATAATAGGTTTAACTGATACTCAATGGCAAATATTATCTCAGGAATCTATCAGGGTTTTAGAGCTAATTCTTAGAAATAATATCAGGGATTATCAAGTCACAGAATATCAAAAGAATATTCCATCATATACAAGCTACACCTTGACAAACGAAGAAATTGCGTTGGTACAGACTTTGGTCTCTCCTTTTATTTTTCCGAATAGTATTTTTTCTAAAGAAGAAACCCAAAAAGCCCAACAAATTGCATCAGATTCAGTCGTACCAATTATTAAAAAATATTCAGCAAATCAGACTATTGTTTCCAGAGGGCAACTGATCTCAGAAGAACAATTTGAGGTTTTGTCAAAATTTGGTCTTGCTCAAACAAAAACAAAAACCCAGGACTTAATCTCTGCCCTCTCAATTGTTTTATTGGTTTCTGTTTTTTTGGTATTGTATTTTAACCAAAGAAATCTTAAATTATTGAAAGATCTTCGCAGTTTAACTGTCATCGTTATTGGTTTTATCTTATTTCTTTATGGCGCAAGATTTTTGGTTCCAAATCGAACAATTGTCCCTTATTTTTTCCCATTGCCTGCTTATGCACTCATTCTAGCGACATTATTTAGTCTAGAAATATCAGTAATTTTCTCAATACCACTTGGAATTCTAGCCGCTTTTGGTCTAACTAATTCAGCAGAGTTAACTATTTTCTATCTGTTTACAAGTGTATTTGCTTCAATATTGCTAGGAAATGGCAGGCGATTTACTAATTTTATATATTCATCACTGGCTATTGGTGTATCTGGTTCGCTTTGTATTCTTTCATATCATTTATCAGATCCATCTTCAGATTCGATAGGCATTATCACGCTTATTGTTGTCTCGTTTTTGAATGGAATTGCTTCAGCAAGTATTGCACTTCTTGCTCAATATTTGCTTTCACAATTAATGGGTTTACCCACCCCATTGCACTTGATGGATCTTGCCAGACCAGATCATCCATTACAAAAATATCTACTTCAGAATGCTCCGGGTACTTATCAACATTCTTTACAGGTTAGTAACCTTGCTGAAATTGCCGCTGAAGCAATTGGCGCAAACCCCCTATTAACTCGGGTTGGAACAATTTATCACGATGTCGGAAAAGCCATGAATTCATCGTTTTATATCGAAAATCAAATTCCGGGTCATCTTAATCCGCATGATGATATGAACGAGATAGAAGCTGCCAAACAGATCATAGATCATGTTACCCTTGGTGCAAAATTAGCTGAAAAATACCACCTTCCACCAAGAATAAAAGATTTTATTTTTGAACATCATGGTACGCAAATCACTAGATATCCTTATAATCGGGCTTTAGAAAAAAATAACAATGATGCTACCAAAGTCGATGAATCGCAATTTAAATACCCAGGTCCAAAACCACAATCAAAAGAAACCGCGATTTTAATGCTTGCTGATGGTTGTGAAGCCCGTGCAAGAGCAGAATTACCTTCGAATAGTGAAGAAATGCGAAAGTTAGTTGAGAAGGTATTCAATCGGTGCCTCCAGGAAGGACAACTTGACAATTCACCTCTGACTTTAAAGGATCTTGGTTTGATTAAAGAGTCTTTCATTAACACTCTCAATAACTCACACCATCCGAGAATGATCTATCCCGATATTGAAAACACCGATGGAAAAAAATGATTGATATTCACGTAAGAAAACCATTTGTCAAATTTGTTTCTAAAAGGGAAATCCGAAATTCGTTAATTCGAGTGATTTCATCACTGTTTCCTGAGAAGAAATTTGAGTTAGGAGTCTTAATTTGTTCTGATGCTGAAATCAAGAAGTTAAATCAACAATACCGGCAGGTAAATTCCGCGACAGATGTTTTATCTTTTCAATCCGAAGAGGTCATTCCATATTCGGAAATGGATTATCTTGGAGATATCGTTATTTCTTATGAGACTGCTTATGTTCAAGCTCAAAAAATTGGGCATTCTGTTTCAAGTGAAATTCTTATTTTATTAATCCATGGTTTGCTGCATCTTCTTGGTTTTGATCATGATACTGAAAATACTAAATTGATAATGTGGCAAAAACAATATGCTGCGCTTGAAATTTTGGATCTTCAGGTTAAAGGTTTTTCTGGTGAAAATGATTGACTCAAAAAAGTTCACAAAATCATTAATTCATGCATTTAATGGATTTTTATATCTTATTAAAACGCAAAATAATTTTCGAATTCATATATTGATCACTTTTGTCGTGGTTATAATAGGAATCCTTTTAAAAATTAACAACGTCGAGTGGTTGATTCTCCTTTTGGTGATTGGCTTGGTCTGGGTAGTTGAAGCAATCAATACAGCATTTGAACGACTTTTTGATTTAGTCGATGAATCTTTTAATCCAATAGTAAAAGTGGGAAAGGATGTATCGGCTGCAGCAGTTTTGTTTAGTGCAATTTTGAGCATTATTATTGGATTATTAATCTTTGTTCGCCCGTTTCTAGCCTGGTTACAATCAATTTTATAGATAATCTCTCAAGCTATGTTCAACTGCGTAAGCCGCGGCTTCAGCACGATTACTTACCCCAAGCTTTGATAAAATACTACTGACATAATTACGAACTGTTCCTTCGCCAAGGAACAACGATTTGGCAATTTCACGATTAGTTCTGCCCTCAGATACAAGTAACAAAACATGTTTTTCTTGCGTTGAAAGATTTGCAAAAGCAGAGGCTTCTTCTTCCTTTACTGCTCGTCTTACTTCTTGAAAAACGCGCTGCGTTACTGCGGGATCCAACAAAGCCTCTCCTCTTCCTACAGCATCAATAGCCTTAATCAGGTCTTCAGCTCCAATTTGCTTTAGCACATAGCCCGATGCCCCTGCCCTTATTGCCGAAAAAAGCATATCATCTTCAGCATACGAAGTTAACATGATCACTTTAATTTCAGGAAATGAATTTGTTATCTCTTCAGTAGCTTCAATTCCAGATGCTCCTGGCAACCGAATATCCATTAAGACAACATCGGGAAGAAGTCTCTCGACAGTCTCAATTGCTTCTTTGGCAGTGCTTGCTTCACCTACTACTTCAAAATGCGGGTGCCTCTCCAATAGTGCTTTAATCCCCAACCTAACAACTTCATGATCATCAACAAGCACGATTCTTTGTTTAGGCATCTTTCCTCTGCTCGCTTGTCTTGCATATTTATAACATTTATAATTATACCCAAAAGGACTTAATTACTCAAATTTCTAATACAACCGGGCAATGATCGGATCCCTGAATTGAATCTAGTATTTCAACATTTTTTATTTTTAGCAGAAGATCTTGAGAGACAAGGAAATAATCAATGCGCCACCCGATTCCACGCGCACGAGCAGCAAAACGATACGTCCACCAGGTGTACTTTACCTTATCAGGATTTAGAGATCGGTAGACATCAACAAAACTTGATTCCAGATATTTTGTTATCATGTCCCTCTCAACTTTCAAAAATCCAGAATAGTTTTCGTTTTCCTTTGGATTAGCCAAATCAATTTCGGTATGGGCAGTATTAAAATCACCAGTAATGATTATTTTTCTTCCTCTTTTATGGTCTTCGTTGCATATTTGAAGAAGTGTTTCGTAGAACTGAATTTTGTAATCTACACGGTCCATTCCCCGCTGACCGTTAGGAAAATAAATATTATATAAATCGATATCACCATATCTGGTACAAATGACTCTTCCTTCGTTGTCAAATTCTGGAATATTGAAACCGATCTTTGTTTCATCAGGCTTGAAATTATTTTTATAATATGTGGCAGTACCACTATACCCTAACCTTTCAGCAGCATTCCATATATATGAATATCCTTCAATATTGATTTCATCAGAAGTAAGTTGCTTTTCATTAGCCTTAACTTCTTGAAGACATAATATATCAGGATTCAATTCGTTAATTGTCTTTTTAAAATCTTTTTTGATAATTGCTCTAAATCCATTAATATTCCAGCTTATGATTTTCATTTTTCCTCATACGTGATAAACTTTTTTAATAAGAATATGGCACACTATGTTAATCTAACAAATCTCAGGAATAAAACTACACTCAAATTAGAAATTGCTGACACTTTTTTCTCCAGGTTTCGTGGTTTAATGTTGCGAAGATTTCTAGAGCCTAATACAGGTATTATATTATCTGAAAGTTCTGAGAGTATTATAAACTCCTCAATCCATATGTTTTTTATGAGATTTAATATTGGCGTATTATGGCTGGATCGAAATTATGTTATTGTTGATAAATGTCTGGCAAAAAAGTGGTACCCATTTTATTTTTCAAAAAAACCCGCGAAACATGTAATTGAAATTCATGCTTCTTCTTTGGATTATTTCTTGATTGGGGATAAGTTGGAAGTTTCAGAAATTTAAGGTAAAGAATTATCATCGAATTCATACGATACGTTTCTACATCGGAATTCAGGTGTTCCAATAAGGTATAATCAATAAGACTTTCATTTTATAAAGGCGTTGGTTCATGAACAATCAAGAAATATTCTGGAAAGATTACGAAATTTCCCCAAAAGACATTAATACAATTTATACACATCTACTTGAAACAGAAACACCTGCAACTTCTCGAGAACTTGCCAGAATAATTATTCAAAGCAATATCGAAACACAACTTAATCGAAAAGAATCTGAACAAAAAGAAACCGGGGATATCTATTATCCAAAAGACACACATAAAATTTCAGACACTTTGATCTTTCCTCATATGGCTTGGAGTAAAGGCAAGGTAATTGACGTAAGAAAAGGTGAAAACCCCGCATATCAGGACCTTCAAGTACTTGAGGTCGAGTTTGAAGATTCCACTAAACAATTTTTTGCTGGGAATGTAGCTGAACACATACTCAATAAACCAGTTCAAAAAGCTGTGGATCCTTGGCTTGATTCTGATAAAGTCATGAGTGATTTTTTAGACTTAATCGCTTCCAGGCTTCAAAATCAGCTAGACCAAAGCGATGAATTAGTTAGAATAGCAGGTCATTATTTCCCACGGGCATTATTGGTTGATATTGGAATTGGACAGCTAAATTTATGTGAAGCCCTTCTTGAAATGGAAGCTGGCGGTCCTCTTTCAACGCCTGAATTAATGTCACAAATAGATTTACCGAATTCAGTTAATGTTAAATTAGTGGAATTTTCGTTGGACTATGCACTTCAAGAGGACAAACGATTTGATGAAGTTGGTCCAGCTGGTAAAACCTTATGGTTCCTTAACCGGCTCGAACCATTAGAAGTTCAAAATTGTCCATTGCATCTTCAATTTTTTGATCCCTTACCAACTCTATCGGACGAAATTTCTTCTTATAGATCTTTTGGCACTGAGCAATGCGACGAATTAGAATCTGAAGAAATTAATTTACCAATCGATTCCGTTAGTATCAGCCTGTCTTATCCTCATTGGCGCTCTGGTACGTTACCATTAACATCAAAATTAAAATTGCTTTTCCCAACCGCGTATGAGACTCCTAGAATTAAGTTTAGTTTTGTAGAGAATAAAAATAACACCAAATTTCCAGGTTGGGTTGTTCGCCCCTCCAAATACATCTTTGGATTGAAAGAATGGTACTCCAAAGAAGGCGTTTTGCCGGGTTCAATGATTTACTTATCAAAATCAAAAAATCCAGGTGAAGTCAACATCAGGATTGAAAAGGCAAAGAATTCTAAAGAATGGATTAAAACAGTTCTCGTTGGTACAGACGGTGGAATTGTTTTCGCTCTTTTAAA
The DNA here is from genome assembly GCA_964428125.1 of uncultured Anaerolinea sp. Classification (GTDB taxonomy): domain Bacteria; phylum Chloroflexota; class Anaerolineae; order Anaerolineales; family Anaerolineaceae; genus UBA6107. The sequence continues at coordinate 191,312 of CAYRXB010000002.1, read as the reverse complement.
ACAAGTAGTTACCTGTTCATTTGACGAAAGAATGGCACTGATTACTCCGGATACTGACGCATTGGATTTAATTTGGGAGAAGAGGTTAAAACTGCCTATCGATAAAATCATCCATCAAACAATGGTTGATCTTTCTAAATTAAATCCTCAAAATCAGATTCATGCTCAAGAATTATATGCAGCAGTGAATGTTATTCGAAGATGCCCCCCAAGTGTAATTCTAGATATTCTTTTCAATCGGCCCTGGGTTAAACATCTTGGGGATATGTATTTTAAACTAATCGATTAGCAGGATTATTTGATGACTGACCCAAAACCATTCAGCCTTATTCGTCCAACAATCGATACTCCCTACCACATTGATTTCGATTGGTGGAAAAATCATGATAGTAACTGGCACATCTTTCTTTTTAACTTCTTATGTCCTGAACACCAAAAGATGTTCCAGGATAAACCTGATTTTTTAATGATTGATCATGTTGATCCTGAGAGTGCTGTAATTACTCAGGTAGATGCAATCCAGTCAATGTTGATGGATCATTGCATAAAGGAACCGAATTTTTTAAACGCAAACGGAACGATTGTGGATTCTATCTTTAAAGTATTTTTAAGTAATGGCAATCAACCGCTTAGCCCAAGGGACTTATCTGATAAAATTGGCAAGCCTTCCGACTTGATTCTTAGAACATTATCTGGGGCGACCGTATTTAAAGGAATCAGGCCTTATAAATAAAACATGCCCTCGTAGCTCAATGGATAGAGCACCGGACTTCTAATCCGATGGTTGTGGGTTCGACTCCCACCGGGGGCGCCAAATCCAAAGAAGGTTTAATGATTAACGAATCAAAAAGTAATAAATCTAAACGCCGTTTTTACAATATGGATATTCATATCCATACGCCTGCAAGTGCTGATTTCCAAACTCCCGAAGTAACCTATCTTGAAATACTTCAAAAAGCCGAATCCCGTGGGTTGGATATTATTTCGTTTACTGACCATAATACAATAAAAGGGTATTCCACTTTACTTAAAGAAATTGAAAATTTATCTTTTCTGGAAAAAACCAATCGTTTACTTCCCGTAGAACAAAACCGGCTAACCGAATTGAGACGATTAACTAAAAAAATTCTTGTGTTGCCAGGTTTTGAGTTTACAGCAATGTTGGGATTTCATATTCTGGCACTTTTTTCACCTGATAAGAATATAAGAGAAATCGAACATCTTTTAATTGATCTTGGTATAAGGTCAGATCTACTTGATGTCGGGAGTACAACAATTGGGGTATCTGTTGATGTAATTCGTTCTTATCAATTGATAAATTCAGCCGGAGGAATTGTCATTGCTGCACACGCAAATTCAACAAATGGTGTGGCAATGCGCGGAATTAATTTTGGCGGTCAAACACGTATTGCTTACACGCAAGATCGAAACCTACACGCATTGGAAGTTACCGATCTTGAAATAAAAGGTCCCAGATCAACCCTATCTTTTTTTAATGGCACTAAACCTGAATATCCAAGGCGGATGCATTGTATTCAAGGTTCTGATTCTCATCGCCTGTCTTCAGATCCGTTACACAAAAAGAATTTAGGAATTGGCGATCGTACAACAGATGTGTTGTTGCCTGAATTATCATTCGATGCATTGAAAGACCTGTTTTTATCAAATGACTTTTCACGCACTCGTCCGCACCGTCAAACCGAAGAACCTGCGTTTGACTATATCCAATCTACAATAGATGAAGGACCAAATATAATTCAAAGTTTTCATGAAAGCGCTCAAATAAAACATAATCAATTCTCTCTTATACTTGAAGATATTTGTGCGTTCAGTAATACAAATGGCGGAACTGTATTCATTGGTGTGACGCCTAATACCAAGTCAAATCCTGGGGGTGTTGCTAACGCTGCTCTAATGATTTCAAAAATTAATAAAGAAATTGAAGATAAAATCAGTCCGCCGGTAAAAGTCTCTCTTGATATTCAAAAATATAAAAACAAAGAAATTATTCGAATCCTCATTCCTAAAGGAGAGGATACCCCTTACGCTTTGGATGAAAATAAAATTTTTGTTAGAGATGAATCTGACACAAATCTTGCTGTCCGTGATGAAATAGTTTCGCTAGTTGAAAGAAATTTTCAATTGAGTAAGTATCAAAGTGATGAAAAAAGTAATAATGAAAATGTTAAAAATCATTTTGACGAGTTTTCTGATAACCGGCTAATAAAATCATCATTGGAGCCAAAAACCGGGGTTGAGATCACTGAGGCAATTTCCAGGGGTGGCAAGTCTTTTTATACAATGCGTGACTTGAGAAATGGAAATACAGTTAAGAATGTCACTCAGGCATCAGCTCGTAGACTATGGCATTACGCAATAACTAAATATGATTTTGTTACAAAAAATCCATTAAGTAATGACATTAAATGGATTGGGAATTTTGGGCTTCTTTCTAAGTATAAACAAGGCCAAAATGATCATTTTGACTTCATATTAAAAAATGAAGATAAATTTAGATATTTTTTTGGGGTAACACTCGACGGTATAGAAGGCGAATGGCGCCAATTTCTTGATCAAGATGAAATGTAAGATTGTTCTTGTAAGTATTCGTTAAGAGAATGTCCATTCTTTACAGTAATAACTTTAACTCCAAGTAAATTTAATAATAAAGTTGTCTCGCTCAAGTTTATATTTCTATCATATGAATTTGGATCAATTGTTATAACAATAATCGATAAATCTTTCTGTTGTATTTGTTTTATCGATTCAAGAAGATCGTTGTTTATTTTTGATACGATTATTATTATTGTGCTTTCATTTCCCAATTGATTTTTTTGACTCAAAATTACATCGGCTAGTGTCTGGTCATATGTAGGATTTATAGTTGCTAAAAGTTCTAGCACCTTATCCATTTGCCTCACCCCACCCTCAGGGGATATGGATACCATTTTTTTATTGTTTGAATAGAATCCAACATATCGATTGTTTGAAATATAAAAATCGATTACTGAGGCTGCTAAACTTATTTCATGTTCGAAAGAATCACGAAACCAATATTCATACTCATAATTATTTTTTCTCATCAGTGGATCTATATAACTGTTCCAGATATGAATATTTTTTGATTCATATACATTTTCTGCATTGCTGTCCAAAAACACCCATACTGTGGATTGAGGATCTTCTTCGAACTCTTTGACCATAATTTTTTCTAATCTGGCAGTGGACTTCCAGTCGATTCGTCTTAGCGGATCCCCTGTAATATAATCACGAACACTGACCGCGTAAGGACTTACTTCTGTACTACGTGATTTTCTGGCAACTCCGCCGCTTATAGAACCTTTTGGTTCGATAAAATGTTCCATTTTTACATAAGCGGGTAATATAACGATTTTTTCGATGGAATTAAAAGTTGTCGTATTTTCAAAGAAACCAAATGGATCCCCTGTTTTAATAATTGTTGGACCTAGAGAAAACACACCTCTTCTGTCAAGTAAAGTAAGTTGAATAAACTCTCTGCGCCTATGTCCTGTAATCCAGGAAATTATCCTCACAATTTTTTGGTTCGATAAATGGCTTTCATCAATAATTGTTACCCAGATTATTGGTAGTCTCTTGTTATTGAATATCTCATATTTCTCACTAAAATAATGGCCAACTTGTTGCCTTGTTTCTTTAGTCCTTCGGATTAATATAATATCGTTAGAGGATACTCTAGCTATTATATAGCTTGATGATATTATGAAACAAATAAAAAATATCGTTCTCTCTACGGAATCGTCTTTTAGGTAATTATTCAGATAAATTAATCCTGCCAGAATAATTAATCCAATCCAAAAATTTAATTTAACTTTCATAACTGATTAGTCCTGGGAAAATTTCCCACCAGGCACGTCTGTATCAAATAAAATATCTGTTAGGGCTGTTTCGGGTGTAAGATTCTTTAGTCTTGCCGAGGGTTGAATAATAATTCGATGTGATAGTACAGGTACTGCTAGGTTTTTTATATCGTCAGGAGTAACAAAGTCACGCCCAGACATTGCCGCAGAAATTTGCCCCGCACGAGAAAGCGCAAGGCTCCCCCTCGGACTGCATCCCAAATAAATATCTTTATTTTCTCTTGTATTACGTATAATTTGAACGATGTACTTATTGATTAGTTCGCTGACAAAAATTTCACGAACATTTTTCTGATTTTGTAATATTTCATACTCAGTTACAACTGCAGTAAGGTCCTCAATTGGATGCGTGATCTTTTGTTCTTGGATAATTCGAATCTCGTCCGTTAATGAAGGATACCCTATATGGATCTTTAAGAAAAATCGATCCAATTGTGCTTCGGGTAAAGGAAATGTTCCTTCATATTCAATTGGATTTTGTGTCGCTAAAACAATAAAAGGTTGCGAAAGTGAATAAGTGGTTCCATCAACAGTGATCTGTTTTTCTTCCATAGCTTCAAGCAGCGCTGATTGAGTTTTTGGAGTAGCACGGTTTATTTCATCAGCGAGCAATATATTTGTAAAAATTGGTCCTTGTCTAAATTCAAATTTTTTTGTCAGTTGATTGTAAATAGATACACCGGTGATGTCGCTTGGAAGCATATCTGGTGTAAATTGAATTCTTTTATACGTGCACCCTATTGATCTAGCTAAAGCTTTTGCAAGCATAGTTTTTCCGACGCCAGGGACATCGTCTATTAATACATGCCCCTGTGCCAACAAACTTACAACCACAAGTTCAAGAACATTCTTTTTTCCAATAATAACTTTTGAAAGGTTCTCAATTATTCGATTTGAAAAATTTTGAACATTCTCGATGTTATCCATTATTTCTCCTCATTTGTTACTTATTACTTTAATTTTCCAATATTAATTATCTATGAGATATCAAGAAAATAGCTATAATTAACTATCTAGGAATATATGATTAATTCGACTTCCCTTTTATTCGAAATTCAAAAAATTGATCAGGATCTCCGTTCTCTGGATTCGCGCATCAGTTTGTTAAATAAAGAGATGGCCGACAATTCAAAACTCGGTAATGCCCGACAAAAATTTACAGAAGCCAGTGATAAATTATCGTCTCTCGAAAAAGAATCTGCACATCTAGACGAAAAAATTAATGATTTAAAAAATAAAAAACAACAATTAAATTCCTCACTTTATAGCGGCAAAATTCAAAATTCAAGAGAATTACAAGGCTTACAAACTGAAATAGAATCTATTACAAGAACAATTTCTTCCTTAGAAGAAATTCAGATCCAAAAATGGGATGAAATTGAAAAGAACAAAGTTGAAGTTTCAAACCTTCAATCCTCCCTAAATTCATTAAATGATATTGATACTTCCAGGAAAGATGAAATAAAAAAAATCCTTGACCAGATTGACAAGGATATCAATCGTTTACAAATTCAAAGAAAAGGTGTGCGAGACCAAGTATCATCATCATTTCTGGAAATATACGATAAGCTTATAGTTTCAAAAAAGGGCATTGCAATAACCAAGATTGCAGATTCTTATTGCTCAAGTTGTGGAACTTCGCTTACTCCTTCAGAGTGTCAAATTGCAAGAACTCATTCCCAAATCATTTATTGCAGTAATTGTGGGCGAATCCTTTATGCTGATTAATTACTTAAATAAAATTCCCCCAATAGATTTGTTTTCTTTTGTGCTAGGCTTAGTTCTTGGAGCGATTCTGTATATTGTTGTGGTAAGAGTTAGAACGACATTGTTACACGCTCGTGTTAGTGGAAAAAAAATTAAAAATAAAAAGGAACAGAGGTCATCTAATAAAAACTTCGATCAATATTCAATGGAATTGCTTCGACGAGTTCAATCCGACCACTTATTAAGTGCTCTATGCCCGTTGAATACCATTTATGTACCTCGTCAATTAATCTATCCTTACCCGTATATTGATCCTAAAAACAAAAATATTGATACTATTGAAGCCTCAAATTTGATTCCTTTTTTGCCTGAATTTCCCATTTTTTATGAATCAATTCCATTTCGTTCTTGTTCTTTGAATTCTGCAATAGCCAATCACGATAGAATTCTTATACTGGGAAGTATTGGTTCAGGAAAAACGACATTAATCAATCACACTATTTCGAATGTCTTGGAGAATAAAGAGGATACTGCGCAAATCAAAGGATTCACTCCGTTTTATATTCATTATTCAGAAATTAATTTTGACTCATTAGAAGACATCGAAGAACCCATAAACCCAATACTAAATACACGGCAACTACAAAAAATTAGCCTCTCCAAGGGTGGGTTTATTAATACCTTTTTACCATTGTTCTCACAAGGAAAGGCTGTTTTATTTTTGGATGGTTTAGACGAAGCTGAGCCTTCGATTATTTCGCGTTTTTCGAGTTGGATGGAGTCCTTGCTCCGCGTTTATCCAACAATCAAAATTGTAATATCAGGCAATCTCTCTTTTACAAATGGATTTAGCTCGATTGGATTTGAAAATTTTTATATTTCTCCATTCACCGTAGGCAATCGAAAGGACCTCTCAGCTAAAATTTCAAATCTTGCTATTAATTTTGACATTCTTAAGAAACATAATAGTTTTTTGAATTTTGCTGAACTATCTCATCTTAAAAACAAGTCGGATTTCTCTAACAATCCGGCATTAATAACATTATCTTTGCTTTCAGAATACTCTTTATCTGGTGAAATTAAAACCTCTTCTGGTTTAATTTCGCATTACATAAATCACTTCATTGCGAGTTCATCACACTTCTCTAGATTAGTCCAAGTGGCTAACAAGATGATTAAGACTCCGTCGCATCAAATTTCAAAGGATGAAGCTCTTGGTATCTTAGGAGATATTTCAGACTCAGTGTCATCTGAAGCCTATACAAAAGATAAATCATTCTTTGAGATCCTTCTTGACTTAGGATTATTTATTGAACGCGAGCCGGGATTTTTCTCATTCCAATCGTTTTTTGTCATGACCTACCTGGCTTCACAGGAATTTGACCGTGTAGATACTTCGGATTGGGAAAAATATTTCTTTGATCCGGCTCTAAATTTAATGCTGTTCTTTAGCAGGGAAATAAGTTATATCCACAGCTGGCTAATCAGCAAAAATTTGCCATTGTATAAAAATCTAGATGTTTTACAAACCCATATCGAAAAAGTAAATAATGACCCTGTCGCTCAAAATACAGAACTTCCAATTATTATTTCTTCACTTCTTTCAAACAATCTAAGTTTGCCAATTAAATTAAAATATCTTTCTGTTTTATTGAAATTTGATACTGAGACAGCTTCAAAAGCATTGGATCACATCGCAACAAAATCGCCAAATAGTAGAATCATTTCGATAATTGGTTATGGCTCAATAAATACTGAAAAAAGCATTAAGTTCTTAAAAAGCTTTATAAATTTGGGAACACCACTTGAAAAAGCCCTAAGCGTGATTTCACTCTGCCGAATTGATCAACCCGAAGCCCGCCTTGCCCTTCTTAATTCTTTACAATCTGGAGATGATCTTCATCGTCGTATAGTATGTGAATTATTATCCACTGATTATATTGATGGTCACACTTCCTTAAAGGAGCTATCTGCAAATCCAAATATAGCTATACGCAAATCTTCTATATTTGGAATCAAATTAATTAAAGCTCCTTGGGTGACTGAATTTTTAACCAATATGAGTACAAAGGATAGCGAATGGCTAGTTCGTGACTCGGCTGCAGCTTCATTAGAGGAAGTCACTACACATCAAATAGAATTACGAAAAAATATTCCTGAGCATCCGTCAAAACTTGAATGGCTTCTCGCAATAGCAAGTCAACGTGGCCAGGGAATTTCTGCAAAATCAATACCCAATGATTTGCTTATTGATTTGATGAAAAATGGTCAAACTTATGATAAATTAGCGAGTATTTATATACTCTCAAAGTACCCAAATAAAGAGGTCATGGATTTGTTAATTCAGCTTTTTGAAGACGAAACCGATCTTTCGGATCAAGCCTTCTTCTATTCATCCGAAATATCTAGGCAGGAAAGTATTGTTTAGTTTTTCACATTCAATTTGTTTCGAATAATCTTATTAACGATATCTGGTTCAAATCCGTAAATTGCAACAAGTTTATTCTTTCCTGTACGGCCTGAAATTATTTCGATATCTGTTGCTTTACAGCCAATTTCTTTCGCGACAATCTTAACCAGTTCTTCGTTGGCTTTTCCGTCCACGGGAGGTGAGGCTAATCGAATTTTTAAAACCCCATCATCCAAAATTTCCGAAAAACCGGGAGTCGATGATCGTGGTATGACTTTAACAGCAATCACAGATCCTGCTTTTCCTTTTTTAAATTGCGTTTTCGTTTCACTTTTCATTTGAAAGGTATTAATATAATATATTCGAGTATTTGCAACAAAATTACCAAGACAAGAGGACTGAAATCGAACGTTCCGGTTTGTGGAAGAATTCTACGAATTGGTGAAAGAAAGGGATTCACCAGTTTATCCAAAGTCTCTCTTACTGGATGGTAGGGAGACAAGAAAAATGAAACAATAATATCAGACAGGATTATCAAGTTTAATATATTAAAAATTATCCGGATTATTGTTGTAATCATATGTTTTTTACAATTCCCTTGCACCCATAATTTTTTCGCCAATTCTGACCATGGTTGCGCCTTCTTCTATAGCAGTCTGGTAATCACCGCTAGTACCCATTGATAATTCATTAAATTCTTCTAGATTATATTTTTCCTTCAATCCTTCTAAAATATTTTTCATTCTCCTGAAAATAAATCGGTTTGTGTCACGATTATATGGAAAATCTCCCATAGTCATCAATCCCTTTATGCGAACTTTCCGACATAATAGAATTCTTTGAAAATTCTTTTCAAATTCAATTTCCTCAATTTTATTCCTTAACTTGAAACCACTTTTTCCTTCTTGATCGGATAAATTTATTTCGATTAAAGCATCAATTGCTTCATTTGTGTTCTCGTAAAATCGATTTATTTTTTCAGAAATTTCAATAGAATCCAGGGTTTGTATACAAGAAAACAAAGGATAAAGAAGCTTAACTTTCCTACTCTGTAAATGACCGATCATATGAACACTGATTCTCTTCGGTAATGTCAAATCAAATTTTTTAACCGCTTCTTCGGCATAATTCTCACCTAAGTCAGTTGCACCAGCTTCGATAACTTCAAGACATCTATCGATACTCTGTTTCTTTGTTACAACGATGAGCTTGATCTTTCTTGTTTGCCAGGTTCTTCTATCGGCTAAAGAATTTATTTCATCATAAATACTTAAATATCGTGAAGTAATCGAATTCATTGTCACTTTCCTGTGGTTATAAAAGCAGCAAACCTTCCAGTTGCTCCTTTTTCGGCTCTATGGCTATACCATTCGGATACATCTGATGCAGTACAAATATTTGTAGAAAAAATATTTTTAACTCCGGCTTTCTTTAGGATGATTTCATTCATTTTTGGTAAGTCAAAATAATTTTTAGATCCTTGAATATTAACAACATCTTTCCAGTTATCGGGAAATTTTTCTTTTATTTGAGTTAAGACATCTTTCTTGATTTCATATTTATCCCGGCTAATACATGGACCTATTGCAACAGAAATATCCTCAGGGTGTATACCATAATCAACCATCATTAACTCGATCATTTTTGCACCGATTTTGTGGATGGTACCTTTCCATCCAGCATGAGCAATTCCAGCTACTTCTAATTTTTTATCAATAAATAATAATGGCACACAATCTGCGAATCTCATGAATAACGTGATTTCGGGGTTGTTTGTGATTACTCCATCAGCTTGTTCTGGTTCATTCTGTAATCCACGAGGATAATTTGCCTTAATAATTTTAGTTCCGTGAACCTGCCAGGTGTCAAAAATGCTTTCAACCGGTCTTCCAATGGCATTAAATATCCTTGCCCGATTTTCAATTACATTCTCACGACTGTCACCACCGGTTGTACTTAAATTTAAAGATTCCCAAGGCTTTGGACTTACCCCCCCATTTCTTGTGAAGAACCCATGTAAGATAAGTTTAAATGGAGCCTGATCAATTTGATAATATCTCAAACCATTAATATCAATTTTCTTCATTTGACCTTATTAGTTTTTCAGATGCAATAATTACTTCTCTCTGCAATAACAGCTGTGTTGTTGTTTCTGACATTGATTCTTCCATCAAAGGATACATATATATCCCTGTCATTCCCCCAAACAACATTCCTGTAATCAATCTCAAAAATGGAGTGCTTTCTCTGATAGGAAACCAACCAGGCCATCCAGACGACAATCCAGGCATTTGACTAAATCCATCAATTGCAATGGGTATCAATCCAATTATTACCCACAAATACCACTTGATTGGTCTGATTCTTTTCTTAGAAATTTGGAATATGAAAGAAATCAAGGCAAGAGATGTATAAATTGCCAGGTCCCTTTGGCAGAGCGCAACTTTATACCCAGATTGAGCATTCCCTGAAATATTTCTTGCAATGTAAATATCATCTGTAGGATCGTTAAATTTTTGTTCGTAAGTAATTAAGTTATCAATTCTCGCTAATTCCCGGGGGTAATAAAGCTGTTCACCATCAATGAATATTGAGCGAAATGCCAGTTGATGGCAAAAGATCCTGTAAAATCCGTAGATTATTCTTGCTGAATTTGTTTTGCCTTGACTGTATAAAATTGGCGCTGCAAAAGCGCCAAATACGAACATCATGATTAGTAACCCTATAATTGTTGGATAAAATTTTGCTAAAAATAATCCAAACTTATTCTTTTTCATTGCTTTCTTTACATTATTCTTTTTGACCTTTTCTGGTAACCTAGAAGCTGCGGCTATTGCAATTTCTGCATCTTTTAATGAAAATGGAAAATTTAAACTGTAAGGTCCAACAACTAAATTGGGTGTTGATCTTTTTATGTTCTGTGGATCACTAGAAATATTATCTATATTTACAGGTAAAAAATTAACTGAACTTTTTTTACATATTTCTTCAATAGAATTTATTAATTTATTTATTTCAAAATCGCTTATACGATAATACAGGATAACTTTTGTCATTTTTTCCTGGAAACTAATACTCAACCACTTGAACTTTAGTTCCTGAATATCCCTGAACCTCGATTTTTCCAGGATCGTAAGAACAAAATGGCATGGTCCACCTAAAAATGAATTTTGAAACATCTGGTCGAAGGTTTACACAACCATGTGACATTGGCTCACCATAATTGTTGTGCCAATAGGTGGAATGAAAGGCTACACCGCCAGTAGCAAATATAGAAGTCCAGGAAACACCAAATAACTCATATCCTGCAGCAGCAGATCCCCCAGCCATGTGGAGAGATACATATTTTCGATTTACAACATGATAATCTCCAACAGGAGTAGCCCACTTATCAACGGCTATACCCTCATTGTTATATTTGGCTCCTGTGGAAACACGATCGAAAAGTATTTCGACATCGTTTTCAAAACATGAAATTGTCTGGTGACTCACGTCCACAACAATTTTTTTATTTTCTATTTCAGGATTGATTGCTGAAATATCGTCAGGTGTAATTGGTCGAAAAGCACTTGCTTCAGCCCAAAAAGTATCTCCTGGAGATCCGTGCCTTTCTCCAACATGGTACATCACCTTGCCATCATCATTTGTCTTTATACCATCAATCCATAGTACCTGGCTGTAATAGAAACGTGGATGAACCATTTCCTGTAGAATTACTGACCTGGGGGGAGGATTGTCTTGAAAAATATCAACATACGGGACTGTTACCTCAGCCCACATTCCTTTTGTTTCAAAAAACGTTGGGATTTCAGCTACTGGCTCGTTTGGTTCCATTTTCGTAGGCTGGACGCGAACAGAAGGAATGTATCCATTGGGGGTTTCATACCAGATACGATTTGTGGAATATGAAATTCGTGCACCGATAATTTCACGATCACAAATGATAAGATCATCATCGTACTTAACTTCTATCGTCGCGCTGTCTGGGTCAGGCTTGCTTTTGACCTCAACTTTTCCAAGAACTCTTCCAATCCTTTGAGATGGGTTAAAATCAAACATCGATTTTTGATTTTTTTTCACACCAGTATTTACCAAAAGTGCCCCCAACCCAACGGAAGACATTTTTAAAAATTCTCTTCGATTAAACATATATATGTAATTACCTATATTTTATGGTTTTTAACTAGGTCTTTAATAATTGCAATTTGATTATCCCACAATGAGTCTTTACCTATATGTGGAACATGGGTTCGAATAATATCATAAGTTCGACTATTCCGCTCACCAAGATTTCCTTCCTGATTTCTTTTTCTAATCTCAATTGCCCTGGCAGCAATAAATAATTCGATGCTTAAAATATGTTGAAGGTTTTTTACAATTTGAAGCGTGTGCTTTGCTGCAGTCATCGCATTGGCATTATGATCTTCCTGCCCTCCAGAAGTTGGAAGAGAATGAACTGAATCTGGAGTGGCTAAGGTCTGGTTTTCCAATACAAGGGAGGCAGCAGTATATTGGAGAATCATTACCCCTGAATTTAAACCTTCATCTACTTCTGAGTCAACAAGCATTGATGGTAATCCATCATTAAGCTTTTTATCAGTTAATCTAAAAATTCGTCTTTCGGAGATTGCTCCCAATTCACATAAAGCAATTCCAAGAAAATCGGCGGTCAAGGCAACAGGCTCTCCGTGGAAATTTCCCCCTGACAATGCAATGCCGGGGTCAAATATCAATGGGTTGTCGGTCGCAGCATTTATTTCAGATTCAATTATTCTTTCAACAAATCCAATCGTATCTCTCACTCCCCCGTGTATCTGAGGAGCGCATCGCAATGAATATGCATCCTGAACACGATTAGAAGAGCCGATAAAATCACTTCCGTCATAATTCTCTCTAATATTTTTTGCAGATATAATTTGACCTTTTAATCCTCGAGCTTTGTGAATCCTTTCATCAAAAGCATCAGGTGACCCTCTTAAACCTTCCAATGTAAGGCTTATCACTTTATCAGCTAAATCAATTAAATATTTTGCCTCGTATAAACTAATAGCCATAATTGCAGCGGAAAATGTAGCTCCGTTATTTAATGCCAAACCTTCTTTTGGTCCCAGTACTAGTCTTTTAATACCCGCTTTTTCCATCGCTTCTTTGCCGGTCATTGTTCTACCTTGATAATTTGCTAAACCGGATTCTTCATCAAGGTTTTGGTTATCAGTAGTAATGACCAGAGCCATGTGAGAAAGCGGGCATAGATCTCCTGAAGATCCTAAAGATCCCTGGCTGGGCACTACTGGTGTAACATCACTATTTAGCAGATCTAACAATGTCTGAACAATTTCAACTCGTATCCCAGAGTAACCAGCAGCCAATGTGTTGGCACGAACCAACATGGCAGCTCTAACAATTTCAGGCTCTAACGGTTCTCCAGTTCCTACTGCGTGACTGATAATTAAATTACGATTTAATGTATTGATTTCGTCACTCTTAATTTTTTTATCAGCAAAAACACCAAATCCTGTATTGATCCCATAAACAGGTTTACTAGATTTTAGTATTACATTCAAACGATTATTTGAAATCTGAATTCGCTCAACTGCATCTTTTGATAATTTGCATTTTTCGTTAAATCGTGCTACTTTTACTAAATCATCGATTGTCAGGTGCCTTTTGCCTATATGGATCATTTTTGTTTATTCCTTGTTTTTAAAAGTTCGAGCTAAATCTCTCTCGACTGCTTTTTTTTCAAGAACTTGTCGTTTATCAAATAACTTTTTTCCTTTGGCAACAGCTATTTCAAGCTTTACTCTTCCATCTTTGAAATACATCTTTACGGGAATGATACTTACACCCTTTTGTTTTACGGCGACCCATAATTCATGTATTTCTTTTTTATTAAGTAATAATTGCCTTTGCCTTTTCGGATCATGATTTGAGTAGCTCGCAGGGTTATATATGGCAATATGAGAATCTTTTAGCCATGCCTCATTTTCAGTAACCTGAATATAAGATTCCTGCAAACTAACTTGACCTAACCGGATCGATTTTATTTCACTTCCTTGCAATGCAATCCCTGCTTCGTACCTCTCAAGCAAGAAGTATTCAAATTCTGCTTTTCTATTTTTTGCGATGTTCTTTATCTCAGAAGTCATGTTATCTTGATTGAAAATAAGCAAAAAGACTAATAAGAATTCCTAAACCAAAAAGGACAATAATAATAAATCCTATCGGTATACCTGCAAACTTTTGTGGTGAATCCGTTGTGTACGTAGGAATAACCAATGCTGGAGGTTGTGTATATGTTGGCAATCGAGTGGTTAAAGGAGTAGAGATAAATTGTGAAGCCATTGTTGGGTCGATTGTGAAGGTTGCTTTAGGTTGAGGGGATGGCGGCATTTCCACTATGGGTATCTCTCCTGGTGTTAAATCCATGTAAAGCGCCCATACCCATCCTTTTCCTCCTGCTACACCTGGATATTCAATTAAAAGCCAATCTCCGCCAATGGATTTGCCTAGGACAGGAACTGACTGACCGGTTGTGATAATCCCAATTGCATCATATAAAACGCTAGGCCCTGACCGAACATTAGCATGATCTTCTGTTAAACCAATTTTTAAAGAAGCCATCGGTCCTTTTGGGGTTCCTGTAACTGTAGGAACTGATCCAGTCGGTTGTTGTGCTGATGCCAGATTTATTGATTGATTTTTACCTGTAAGAAAATAACTAAACACCAGGAGGATTGCGAGTATGCTGAAAGTAAGTTTTATTCTATTCATTGATAACCTCAAAAATTCAAACATGATTATAATTCATATATGACTCAACGAATTTATCATGGGACTTTCACTTGCAACGACCTTTCCGAAGCTCTTCTCGCATATTTCGGAAGAGGTAATTTACGAGTAAATCGTTTTGGATCGCCTGAAAACATGGTTGTCCAAATAGCAACTTCTCCTTATGCCACTTCTGGTGGAACAACTGCCCTTGCTGTTCATCTTCAAAAAGTTTCGGACGGCGTAGTAATTGATGTTGGTAAGCAATCGTGGCTCGGTGTAGCCGCTAGCCTGGGTGTTTCAACAGTAGCCGCAATTAGCAACCCATGGAATCTATTAAACAGACTGGATGATATTGCGCAGGATATCGAGTATGTTCAATTAACTGAAAATGTGTGGAATGTTCTCGATAAAACTGCTAAATCATTGGGTTCAGGATTTGAGTTATCTGACAGGTTATCCAGATATATATGCGATTATTGCACAACTCCCAATCCACCCGGGCAATCTTTATGTATTGCTTGTGGAGCTCCGTTGGGAGATATTCAACCCCGTACATGCCGTAACTGCGGTTATATTGTTTATAAAAATGAGAAGGTCTGTGTTAATTGTGGAAAAATCCTTTAGATAACGAGGAGTAAACATCATGATCCAGATTATTACTGACACTACTTCTACATTAACATTGGAAGAGTGTAAGCAATTGGGGGTTGAACTTCTTCCTCAAATTATCGTTTTTGATGACAAAGAATATCGCGATGATTATGAAATTTCGGCGGTTCAGTTTTTGGAAAAATTAAAGTCCAATCCCACACTTCCTCATACAGCTGCACCATCCCCAGCTTTATATAATCCAATATATGAAAAAATCTTAGCAAAAGGAGACACAGCACTTGTTTTATGCCCTTCTGCCAAAGTAAGCGGTACATTCCGTAGTGCGTCGATTGCCGCAAAAGATTTTTCCTCAAATAACATTCATATTATTGATACTGAGATCATCGGTCCTGCATTTGGTTTTGTTGTGCAGGAGGCTAATTCTATGGCCAAAAATGGAAGCAGTATTGATGAGATAACGTCATGGATCAAATCAAAATGTAATAAATTGATCATATATTTCTATGTTGATACACTCGAATATTTACAAAAAGGCGGCCGGATCGGCTTAGCCAAAGCACTTGTTGGCAGCGTACTTCAAATTAAACCGATTCTTCAATTTAAAGATGGCCAGGTAAATCCATTTGAAAATCAACGCACCAAAAAACGCGCGATTGCACGATTAATTGAACTTGTAAAAAATGGTTGTTCTAATACAAAAGACAATAATTTGTCGATATTTCATGCTGCTGCAATGGAAGATGCGCTATATTTAAAATCTGAGCTGCAAGGTCTCTCAACGACAAAGGAAATCAAGATTACTAATTTACCGCCTGCAATAGTGGTCCACGCTGGTCCCGGTGTGGTAGCAGTTTCGTTCTTTTCTGATTAATCAATATGGAAATTTTATTCATAGACCAGTGGCTGATCATCGTAAACAAACCAGCCGGTCTATTATCTATTCAAGACGGATATAATTCATCGATTCCCCACATTAGAACAATTCTTGAACCAGAATTTGGGCGTTGTTGGATTGTACACCGGTTGGACAAGGAAACAAGTGGTGTTTTTCTTCTATCCCGAACCAAAGAGGTACATCGTGCGTTAAGCATACAATTCGAAACCAGGATTATTAAAAAGGAATATCGCGCTGTTATTTGGGGAATTCCCTCAGAAAAAGTATTTGAGATTTCCCTGCCGCTCAGGATCAATGCAGATCGGTATCATCGCACGAGGATTGATTTAGAAAATGGCAAAGAAGCAAAAACTAGTTGTATTTGTTTATTATCCAATGAGAATAAAACCCTTCTATCTATTCAACCATATACTGGCTATACGCATCAAATTCGAACGCATTTAGCCCATCTGCAAATGCCGATTATCGGCGATGCTCTTTACTGGAGCCTGTCTGGATTGGAAAAAGATAATGAATACTCAAAATATCCACATCTCGCTTTACACGCATATTCCATTCAATTTATGCATCCCATAACGAATAAAACTACGCAAATTTCCTGCTCTCCCCCATCCTTCTTTAAGGATTTGGTTAATTAAGAAGGACCTGGCTAATAGCCAGGTCCTTCTCTTTTTATTTACGCTTTCGTCGGTTTTTTACTAACAGCCAGAGCCCATACCATTGCTGCACCTAACAATGCAACAACGATCCATCCCACAACTCCCAAGTCTTGATACTTTACAATCACAGGAGCAGCCAGTAAGCTAACAAGGTTTACTACTTTAATCATAGGATTCAATGCCGGACCAGCAGTATCCTTTAGGGGATCACCAACAGTGTCACCTACAACAGCTGCCTTGTGCCTCTCAGAACCTTTACCCGTATTTGCGGCAAGATCTCTTGGTTGATCTTCAACCATTTTCTTGGCATTGTCCCAAGCTCCGCCTGCATTTGCCATGAAAACAGCCAGCAATTGACCACTCAGGATTACGCCAGCCAGGAAACCGCCAAGCGCTTCAACCTGTAAGATCAATCCGACTGCTAAAGGCATTAGGACTGAAATCGTCGCCAGAGGAATCAACTCTTTTTGGGCTGACGCAGTTGATATGCCAACTACCTGTGCATAATCTGGTTTCTTAGTTCCTTCCATGATACCTGGAATTTTGAACTGACGGCGTACCTCAACCACAATCTTTTCAGCTGCACGGCTTACAGCACGAATGGAAAGGGAACTGAATAACCACGGTAAGGCACCACCCAGCAGGAATCCAATAAACACTTTGGTATCAGAAACTCGGATGGCGCTTAGCACATCGATTTTGAAACCATAATTTTGGATCAGGTCTGTTTGTACTCTTGCTACATCTGTAATAAATGATGAGAAAAGACTGACAGCCGCGATCACTGCTGAGGCAATTGCTACACCTTTTGTGATAGCTTTTGTTGTATTACCAACAGCATCAAGATCAGCCATTGTTTGGCGTGCTGTTTTGGTAACATCATCTGTCTGATCATGCCATGCCATCTCACCAATGCCATTAGCATTATCGGAAATCGGTCCAAACGAATCCATAGCGACGTTATTTCCAGTGTGGCTCAGCATTCCGATACCAACCATTGCCACACCATAAAGAACGAGCAATGTTGATTCACCCTGATATAACAAAAGGGCGCAAATAAAACTTACCGCTATTACGACCAATGCCCAGACGCTCGACTCCATGCCTAATGACAAACCAGATAGGATAGTCGTCGCGGGTCCAGTCTTTGTTGATTCCACAACCTCTTTTACCGGGCTTGACTTGGTAGAGGTAAAGTAGGAGGTCAAAGGATTGAAAGCCACAGCCAAACCAACACCAATTGTGGTCAGCATTGCAAGTTTCCAATCATGAGCATAGAAAATTGCTACGATGAACGACCACAACACTGTATTGACACTTGACACTTCGTAAGAGCGGAACATTGATTCTTCCGCGTCGTGGGCTCGCAGGAATTTGATTGGGAACTTTTCCCAAATAGGCACTGTGAATGTACCAAGGATTGAGCTAATGACGCCGATTCCACGAATAATCAATGGATAAACGATCCATTTAAGACCATTTGTTGGATCCTGACTCATTAAGGCTAATCCAAGGATCAATGCAGAGACAATGGTCACTTCATAACTTTCAAATATATCAGCGGCCATTCCAGCACAATCGCCAACATTGTCGCCCACCAGGTCAGCGATTACAGCTGCGTTTCGCGGATCATCTTCTGGGATATCTTTTTCAACTTTCCCAACCAGATCAGCGCCAACATCTGCTGCTTTGGTGTAAATTCCACCGCCAACACGCATAAATAATGCCAGTAAAGTGCCGCCAAAACCGAAACCAAGCAATGCATCCGGTGCAGCTTTACCAAAGATCATGAAAATAACAGTACCACCAAGCAGCCCCAATCCATCGGTTAACATACCAGTAATTGTGCCGGCGTAATATGCAATGGAGAGAGATTCGTTGAAGTTACGTCTTGCAGCAGATGCAGACCGTACACTTGCTTGAATCGCCATACGCATGCCCAGCTGCCCAACGGTTAAGGAAAATGTAGCTCCCAATACAAAAGCAATTGCCCTTCCAAGGGAAATAATAAATTGTGCGTTGTATTGAGGCGCGGGAAACTCAGCCAATGCTTCAGCACTTGGAGGAACGACATAGACTGACAAAAACAATGCCACGAAAAGGATTCCTACAGCTGGCAGAATGGTTTTTAATTGTTTTTGAAGATAACTATTCGCTCCAACCTTAATGGCTTCCCATACTTCCTGCATTTTTTCGGATCCCTTATCCTTCTTTAAAACAGATCCTCTCAATAACCAGGCATAAAGTAGACTAATAAAAGCAACTACTAATACGCCTAAAATGGCAATCTGCTCGAATGAATTCAAGCCATGCCTTGAAGCCATACCCAAAATATCCATAACACAACCTCCTTAATAAACTTTTTTCGTAAAAAAATCTATCGCCTGGGCAAGGGCGATTTATTAATATTATATTAGAAAAAAACCAACTAGTTGACTTTTAGTTGTAATTTGTTGTATATTATTATCTGGCGATTTTTGGGATACCTGTCATTTGACGGAAGATATCTTCCGTTTTTTTACGCATTGATGAGTTTTTTGTTTCTATTGTAATTCATATACATTTTGTGTATTCTAAAATGGACTGAAGAGTCAGATGTTATTTTGCTCTTAGAAAAGTAAACGAGACAATAAATGGAAAATCCAATTATAAATATTGTTGAAGACGATGATGAAGAATTTCCTGCGATAGCCAGGTTAATTGAGGTTGGTCGTCAAAAGAAATATGTAACGATTGATGACATCCTCCAATTTTTCCCAGAGGCTGAAACTGACGTAGAGCAACTAGAGGAGACATTTGCCGCATTAATGAGTGCGGGAATTCCTTATGTTGAAGATGAAACAATCCATGACGAACCATCCGACGATGAATTGATACTAACAGAGGAAAATGAAGAACCTCGTGTTGTACTCTCTGATGATTTGGAAAACATTGACACCGATGATACGATTGGTCTTTACCTCAAGGAAGTAAGTCGAGTACCGCTATTAAATGCAGAAGAAGAAGTTGAATTAGCTCAACGCATTGAACGCGGCAGGATGGCTCGTGAGGAGTTGGCTAAAGGTAACGTAAACTCTCACCGTCGTTTACAGTTACGCAAATTGATTGAAGATGGCTGGGCAGCACGTGAGCACTTGATCACGGCAAACTCGAGATTAGTAATAAGCGTAGCAAAAAAGTATATGGGGCGCGGAGTTCCTTTCCTTGATCTTATTCAGGAAGGAAATATAGGACTTATCCGCGCTACTAAAAAATTTGATTACCGCAGAGGTCATAAGTTTAGTACTTATGCCACTTGGTGGATCCGACAAGCTGTAACTAGAGCAATTGCTGATCAGGGACGTACCATTCGTGTTCCTGTTCACATGGGCGATCAAATAAACAAACTATTGCGGATTCAGCATCAATTGACTCAGAGACTTGGTCGCGAACCAACAGTTGATGAATTGGCGGTAGCACTCGATGTTCCACCAAAGAAAATTGAAAACATGATCCAGGTTGCACGTAGACCTCTTTCTCTTGAGACTCCTACCGATGACGAAGAAGACTCCGTACTTGGTGATTTTATTGAGGATGAAGAAGCATTACCTCCAGACGAATCTGCTACTTATAACCTTTTGCGTGAACATTTAGAGGAAGTTCTAAATGGGCTTCCACCTCGCGAAGTCCGAATTCTTCAACTTCGTTACGGGTTATTAGATGGACAGGCATATACTCTCGAGGAAGTTGGTAGAAAAATGGGAGTGACCCGTGAAAGAGTACGGCAAATAGAAGCGCAAGCATTAAGCCGATTACGGCAACCAACAATCAGAAGAAAACTCAGAGATTATCTCGGTGAATGATTATTAAAGGCAACGTTTCTTACGTTGCCTTTTTACTTGCATATTCCCTCTTTTTGATGCATACTATCATATTGGATGGCTACTCATGATCACTTATCGTGAATATATGAGAGAAATTGAAAACAATATTGAGCAAAATCTCCTTGATCAGGTTATTGCTCATTCCACTTATATTTTAAAGACTTATCCCAATTCTATTGAAGCACTTCGCTACCTTGCTCAGGCATATTTGGAAGAAAAAAAATTCACTGAAGCAAAAGCGTGTTTTGAAAAAGTTCTTTCATTTATACCTGATGATTTTGTATCCCATGTAGGGTTAAGTTCGATAAAAGAAGAAGATAGAGATATCAATGCAGCGATATACCACATGGAATTGGCATTTGATACCCAACCTTCCAACACGATTGTCCAGGAAGAGCTAAAAAGATTAATTTCCTTACGCGATGGTGAAAAACCCCTCAAGATCAATTTATCAAAAGGGGCCTTAATCCGAATGTATATTAAAGGTGACTTATTACAACAAGCGAAGAATGAAACTGAGACTTATTTGAGTTGTAATCCTGGCCGTTTGGATATACAGGTTTTATTGGCGAAAATTCTTTATTCCTCATCATTAAAAGTTCAAGCTGCTGAGACCTGCAACCAAATTATCGAACATTTACCTTATTGTCTGGAAGCAAACCGCTTGCTCTATTTCATTTACCTTGAAAATGGCTTACAGGAACAAGCAAAAATTGTGAAAGAACGTTTGATTTCATTAAATCCTTATTTTCAATTTGTTGATGCACCAAACATTGAAATTGAAGAGATTCCAGACGAAAAGGTTCAAATTGAAAGGTTAGTCTATACTTCTGCATTTTCGGCAAACATTGAGGACTTTATACCAATTATTAATAATTCAGCTAAAGACAGGGCAGCTGAAACCCCGCCTCAACCTTTGCCTTCAATTTTTGATGAGCCGTTGGTAGATAAAGATAGAAACAATGATGCCTTCCCCGATTTTCTCACTGAAGCTGGTTGGGAAAAATCAAGCAATCCTCAGAATGAACCTCCTGAGCCAATATATGAATCATATGAAAAACCAATCGCTCCTGCCGAAAAAGCCCCGCTTCCAGATTGGTTGGAAAACTTCAAGGTTTCAAATGAATTTTTTGAAAAGAAACCTGTGGCTCTTTCAGAAGAACCGGTAGGTATAATAGATGAGGATGACATTGCACCAGAATTGATATCAAATGTTGACGATAAACCATCAGACTTATTATCGACGATTAATGAGGTTGAAATGACAACTGATAACCCCCAATCCCCATTCGGAAAAGATGAATCCTCTGATTGGATGTCTCAATTCTTTGATGAGGCTAAGAATGCCACTTCACCTTCCGAAGATGACAAACAACTTCCTGAGTGGTTAAAATCATTCGAAGAGAATGAGAGACCTCACGAAGAAGAAAAAAAGGAAGATGTTCCAGATTGGCTCAAGTCTCTTGATTCTGAAATCGTAGCAAAAGAAGAAACTATTTCAGAGGACTCTCAAGATATTCTTGAGGAGAAAAAAAGTGATGAACCGGATTGGCTGCGATCACTAGTAACAGACAATGAGCCGCTTGCACCAATCGACCAAACGAATTCTGTAGAAAGTGAAGAAGTTATTCCGGATCAATCACCTTTGGATGAAATATCGAGTCTTGCATTTCTTGACGAAATCAGTGATAAGAATGGTCAAGAAAACACACCTTCTAACTTTACTGTTGATGCTCAAGCAACAAAACAAGAACAAGATCATGAATTCTCTACTGCTGAACCTCAAGATAATTTATCTGAGGATTTATTATCTACAAAGCCACAAGATAATGAACCTATTCCACAAGAAAAAACGGAATCTTTCGTTCCTGATTGGGTAAAATCGGTTCTTAGCGATTCATCATTTATTACCGATACGAATAACGAACAACCTGATAAATTCTTTGAAAGCAGTGAAACAAAGGAAGATTTCTCCGAAAATGTTCCTGAGGTTTCTACTTCACAGGGTCCAGATAATCAAATGCAAGGTGCAATTTCCCAGGAGACAAGTGAGGAACTCCTCAATTGGATAAAAGAAATTAGCCCTGATTCAGGAATGAGTACATCGGTCGAAGAACCTGCAACACCGCCTACGTTAGAAACATCAGAATTACTTGATATATTAGATACCTCGCTTGATCATCTAGAGGGAATAAATGAAGAAATACCCGTTACCAATGCAATAGAAGAGATCGTAAATCCAGTATTCCCAACTGAAACCGAAAATGTTGAAAGTATTGAAAGTATTGTCAACGACACAACAGTATCAGAAGGGAATGTTGATCAAGTGTCACCAGATACATTTGAAGCTTCTCAGACAGATTTTCCTGGTGCGGAGGATCCCCTTGAGAAGCTAACTTCTTTGGTGCAATCAAAGGATTACACGGAAGCTTCAGTTCTTTTACCTGAATTAACCTCATCAGGTGTTGAAGAAGCAAAAATTGTTGATAAGTTGAATAGTCTAAAATCTGAATTGCTTGATGATTTCGGTTTTCTTCAATTCTTTGGTGATACATTAGCAGGATTTGGACGATTTGAAGAAGCCATGGATATTTATACACAGGCAGAAAAAATCTTAAAATAACGGAGTAATAGTGGAAAGATCATTAGTTTTAATCAAACCCGATGGGGTTCAACGTGGTTTAATGGGTGAAATAATCAAAAGATTAGAAACACGAGGTTTAAAACTGATTGGATGTAAATTCATTTTAGTTTCTCAAAAATTGGCAAGTGAACATTATAAAGCTCATATTGGCAAACCTTTTTATGAAGGGTTGGTCAAATATATTACCAGTTCACCCCTTTTAGCCATGGTTTGGGAAGGCCCATCAGCAATTTCTGCAATCAGGCAAACAATGGGAGCTACCAATCCACTTGATGCCGTGCCTGGTACGGTTCGCCATGATCTTGCTTTACTTACAAGCCGTAATTTAACTCATGCATCTGATTCAATAGAATCGGCTCAACAAGAAATTTCGTTGTGGTTCCAAGAAAATGAACTTTTTCCTTGGGAAAGAGACAACGAAAATTGGTTTTCCGGTAAAAACTAATATTTTACAAGTAAAAACGACCTATTTGAAAAATAGGTCGTTTTTATGATGGTATACTGGTTGAAATTTCAATGCGGAGTTTAGTATGAAGATCTATATCACTGGGATCAGCGGTTTCTTAAGTATTAATCTGGTGCGTTTTTTATTTGACCATGGATATTCTGATATTTCAGGTATTGATCTGGTTAATTTTGAATACCCTGAGCGCGATAAGATTGAATTTTTGCAAGGTGATATAAGGAACAAACAAGATTTGGAAAAATCGATGAAAGGTGCTGACATCGTCATCCACACAGCAGCTGCGTTGCCCCTTTATTCACCTGAAGATATTTATACAACCGATATCGTAGGAACAAGAAACGTTTTAGAACAATCTCTGGCTTATGGTGTAAAAAGGTTTATTCACATATCTTCTACGGCAGTCTATGGCGTTCCTGATCATCATCCATTATATGAAACCGACAAAGTTCAAGGAGTTGGTCCTTATGGAGAAGCTAAAGTAAATGCAGAAGCGATTTGTGAAGAATTTAGGCAAAAAGGTCTATCCGTTTCAATCTTACGACCAAAATCATTCGTTGGACCAGAACGTCTTGGCGTGTTTGCCATTTTTTACGAATGGGCAAGCGAAGGAAAAAACTTCCCGATGATTGGAAATGGAAAGAATAGATATCAACTACTTGATGTAGAAGATCTTTGCTCAGCTATCTTAGCATGTATTACATTGCCACCAGAAATAACGAATAATACATTCAATATTGGTGCAGCTGAATACATGACAATGAAACAGGATTACCAGGCGGTCCTTGATAAGGCCGGTTTTGGCAAGAAGATTATCACATTTCCCGCAAAACCCGTAATTTTCATTTTAAAAATTTTGGAGATTTTAAAACTTTCGCCACTATATCCATGGATATACGAAACCGCTTCAAAAGATTCATTTGTTTCAATTGATAAAGCTATGGAATATTTGAATTATTCTCCAAAATATTCAAACCAACAAGCCATGATCCGTAACTACGAATGGTATCTAGTAAATAAATCTTCATTTACTGGTAATTCTGGAGTTACCCATCGAGTTCCATGGAAACAAAAAGCTTTAAAATTAGTAAAATTCTTTTTTTAGTCTCATCTTGACTGAGATATATCCATGTGGTAAACTATTGCGAAGTTCGGGGGCGTGGTGTAGCGGCTAACATGCGGCCCTGTCAAGGCCGAGATCGCGGGTTCGAACCCCGTCGCTCCCGCTAAAAAAATCCCTCTCTTTTTAGAGGGATTTTTTTATATTTTTACAGAATGATGCTCTTGAAATACTTTTTTTACGTGTTGAATTTCCTCGTTAATTTGATCTTTGCTCCAATTTCGGCATTCACCCATAATATTCGCAATTTCACTTATATTCTCTGAATTGACCAAACCCATCCATCCAATTGTTGTTCTTCGCAAAAATAGATCATCCAAATGCGCAGGCTTTTCTAAATTAACAAGATAGCGAATTTCTGCATCTGTCCATCCTTGGAGAAGCTTTAATTGAGCCCCTTTTTCTTTCACAATATATTCGGCGATTTTTTCCGCATAAGTACCATATCTAGTCAACAATAATTCACAATAATCAATTGCCAACCCAGTTTGTTGTGATAATTTTGTCGAGAACAATTCTTTATCATGCGGGTAATCTTTTCCTCCACGGACTGCTAATGATGCAGTTGTGGATTTTCTTGTTTTATTTAATATCATTAAAGCCATATCTGTCACCTGCTCCGAGAAAGCCCTAAAACTTGTCCATTTCCCTCCAACCAGGCTTAGTACTGTTTTTTCACCCACAATATCCTTTTTAATGCTGTGATCTCTCGTGATTTGCCCTGTAGTTTTAGCTTTCATGTATTCCAAAGGTCTGACACCAGAAAAACGAAATATTATTTCATCTTTTGTAACAGGTATTGTTGGAAATACTCGTTTGATCAAATCAAGAAAATAACTTTCCTCTTCCGGGGTACATCTCGCATCATCAGGATTATCAATTGGCAGGTCTGAAGTACCAACAATCACATTCTCAAAAAAAGGTAATAACAAAACAATTCTTCCATCTTTGTTTTCGAAAAAGAATTCACTCACTCCAACAGCTTCGCGCAATTCTTTATTTTTAATAACCAGATGCGAACCTTTTGTTCCTCCAATGTATTTATTTGAAAATCCTATTCTCTCATTAACCATATCGATCCACGGTCCTGCGGCGTTAATGATGACCTTAGGATTAACTTTATAATTTTTTCCAGTAAGTTCATCCAAGAGGTTTGCAATTCCGTTCTCGGTTGAAACAAATGAAACGTAGTTCAAGGCTTTGGCATGAGGTCCTTCATCTTCGCCATCTAGAATTATTTCTACAGTCATTCTTTCTGGAGATAGCAATTGACCGTCATAGTACAAGGCAGCATATTTTATATTCTTATTAAGTGAGGGGTATTGGGATAATGCTTTTGTTCGATTAAAGAAAGAATGCCTTGGAACAGTCTTTTGTTTTCGAGTAAACGAATCATAAAATATCAATCCGATTTTAATTACCAAAGCTCCTCTTTCAGAATGCTTGTCCAGAAGGTTTAAAAATTTTAATGGTGCATTGAGTAACCCTGAAAATATCTTAAAAATTGGAATCACTGTGGGTAGTGGTTGAA
Organism: uncultured Anaerolinea sp.; assembly: GCA_964428125.1. Taxonomy (GTDB): domain Bacteria; phylum Chloroflexota; class Anaerolineae; order Anaerolineales; family Anaerolineaceae; genus UBA6107. The sequence goes on along the minus strand of CAYRXB010000002.1, from coordinate 164,735 downwards.
CTAGATGTGGAGCATTTTCAATCATGCGGTTACGTTCGGCTACAGCTTCACGAACTAGCCCAAATTCTCCATTCTCCAAATAGCGAATACCACCATGAGCCATATGCGATGAGGCAGCTGAAGTGCCTGAGCAAAAATCACCTCTATCGACCAATAGTACATTTACACCGTTCAACGCCAAATCACGGAAAGTTCCTGCCCCGTTTATTCCTGCACCAATAATAAGTACATCGATTTCTGGATTTTTTTCTATTTCTTGAATGATCTCTGATCGCTTCATCGTTCACTCCCTTTTTTCAATTATAAATCGAGAATCATCGCGGAAAAATGTATAACGATTTCGGATTAATCTTTTCAGGTACAGCCATTAAATCGGCTGGATACGGGCACATCATATCCTTCAACTTGGAAATATCGCTATTCGGATCCAGCCACTGCCATCGCACAGATGAATCCAAAATGACTGGCATACGATCATGGTACTCAGCCATGATTCCGTTTGGAACAGTCGTAATTATCGAACAAGTCTGTAATTGCTGACCACTCTTATCCTGCCAATGGTCCCAAATCCCCGCAAAGGTAAACGGCTTTCCGTCAATCAATTTGAACTTGTAGGGTTGTTTTCGGCTTCCTTCTACTTTCCATTCATAAAACCCATCCGCAAGTATCAGGCATCGCCTATATTTAAAAGAATTTCGAAATGATGGTTTCTCAGCGATTGTTTCAGAGCGGGCATTGATCAGCTTATTCCCGATTAATGGGTCTTTTGACCACGACGGGATCAGCCCCCATTTCAACATCTCCACACTCCGGGTGTCTTTATTTATAACAACAGGTATATTTTTACCAGGAGAGACATTTAGATCAGACGTGAATTCCGGCGGTAGATCGCCCAATTCCAGTTCCCGTTGGAAATCTTCCGGGTCCAACATGATCGTAAATCGTCCGCACATCATTTCTCTCCTTGTCAAAATTCAAACGCAACTCAATTGTAGCCGTGTTCGCCCAATGCCTCAATTCCTCACCATCAATTCCAAAAGGATACAAGACACTACTCGCCGCTCTTACCAGTAATTCAATATACTTATTCTTATCCACCTTGTCCACCGCCAGGGAACCGGGCATTTCCCATGGATAGACATCAGGGTCACCCCGCACATAGATGAATTTCATCTTCTGACCAGGCTTCATCCGCTGCCCTGTTTCTTGCATTAAAATTTTGGCTGCCCGGACAGCCGGTGTTGGTGACTTATAAGCCTCAAGGTCGTGACTGATACGCGCTGTCACTACCAGATCATTCAGTTTGACCTTGTCAGCCCGTAAATCCGCCAATGCCCTGGTAAATACCTCAAACGCCATCCGAATGTACATCGGAAGTTGTTCGTACGAGGATGATTTTGCAAGGCAATCCAGCATCGCGTTTTGCTGTGCTGCAACCCACGCAGGAGTATCCCTACGCCGCGTTTCAATACCACGTACCTTTAAGGAACCATCCTGGAAAACGCCAAAATACCGATTTGGCACAGGTACCCGCGAGTCCATGCGTGAAGGCAAAAAAGCCACCCATCGGTAAACCCCATCCAGAGATACTCCCAGTGTTGTCTGCCGAGAAATCTCGTCAACCGCTCCTTGGAAATCCTGTTTATCAACCGCGCCCTCTTTTTTAAGCCAGAGCGCATCCACAAACATATGCAGAACCTCAAATCCCATTGATTCTGCAATATCCTTGGCTCGCAGCAGAACTTCCCGCCCACCATTGGTCACGGCCTCATGAGCTTCAATTCTCCCAAACCGCGCATTCTTATAGCCCAAAAAGCCAAAACAAACCACCAGCAGCCATTTCAGGGCAGAAGACCTGGCTTTGTCACGTTTCAGCATCGGGTCATTTCTGGCGCATCGCGCCTCATGCATCTTTAATGCAACCCGTTTCTCATAAAGTGGCTTTAATGTGAGAGGGACCACGCCAAGTTCATCGCTGGCAGGGACAATTCCCTTGGGAAGCGGTACCTCAGGTGAGATATTTCCCTTAATTATGACCGCCGGGTACATAGAGATAAAATCGATCTGGGCAACATGCGCATGCACGCCAACAATCGGCTGATAAATCAACCCACCGCGGTCTCGCTGGATCAAATCTACGCCATTCTTGAACTCCTCAACCTGCTGCTTGTGCCAGGGAACCAGGATCCCTTTCTCAAGAGCAGTAAGCATTTGCATGGCAGAAATCCCGGACCCCGGTGATACCCGGGCAGCTCTCTCGATCGACTGCGCAGTGACCCGGGCAGATTCCAACGCGCCATCCAGGCCGTAATCCCGCCACATTGAGGCATTTTTTTGGTCAATATGACAGCGTCCAAACAAGTGGGCTTCTTCAGCGCGGAAAATGATCTGCCCGTAGGAGAAATAGGTCAGTTCCTTTTGCCAGCGTACCTCGCGGCGGGAATCGCGGTTTAGGTTTAACTTTATTCCTGTCTGCGAAGATAAACGGAGCAGCTCAGGAAACAGCCAGTTATCACCCCACTGCGTGAGGATCAGGTCAGGGTCATACCTGTTAAGGTGCTCGTTCAAACAGGTGATCAGTTCCAGCGGTTGGTTCAAAAGCAATGTTTTTTGGCGTTTCTGATACCGTATCCTGATCGCGCGTGGAGAATTGCGTCCGGGATCACAATCGGGCTCCAACTCAAGAACTCTTAAAACCGGCTGCACTGGCATGACATCCCAGCGAGTATTTAGCGTTTTAATTTGCTGTATCCAGTGTTCATCATCATACTCAATCTCACAAAATGCCATCGGAAAAGTGCCATAACTGGCAGCATGCCGGGTACTGACAGGAATATCCGCGTCATAATAGGTGAGATCGGGGAATCTCCTTTGCACATCGCGAAACAAGCGAACCTGACGGACCGGATTGTCCACAACCGCCTGTAAAACAGCCAGTGGTTCAGGAATGAACGCATCTTTACGGGTTTCGCGTCCCAGGGATATGGTTTCGGGCTGCCGGCGCAGGAATTTCCAGAGCTCGCGTAACTGCTCATTTGCACCAGCGGCATAAAAAGTGATGGGCATGCGTTGCCGCAAACACAAACGCTCACCGGATTCCAGAATAAACCACAACCGAATCCCATCATCGGCATCTTCGTAAAGGTCAAGCAGCCAGGCGCGAATCAAATGCCCCACTAAGCGCCGTCCTGAAGGTCATCGTAGACCGTGACGTTTTTGCAATCAGTCTCGTCATTTTCCTCATCAGGAGCCACCGAATGACTGACAAGCTCCAGTAATGAGGAGATGCCATGCACCTCCTGGGCAACTTTCCCATCCCCCCCGGCACGGAGATCCATATTTTCCACCTTGATTTCCAATTGCCGTACCTTTTTGTACAACTCCAATAACATGGAGGTCAGGTAAATATCCATCGGGTAAAGATTGCTGGCGTAAGAAGCTTCTGCGATGTGCTTGCGGGAAAGTGCGATCAACTCCTCGATCAATACCTGGTCGTTTTTGCGCAAAGCACGCACAAAACGCATCAACGCCTTATCTTCTTCAACCCATGTCTGAGTGGCAGAAAAAATTGTTCGTCCCATTTTTTCCTCTAGATACTCTCAAACAAATCCATCTGCAATTTCCTGCCGGTCTCTGTGATTGCCGGCAGTTCTTCCCAGTAATGCGCCGCCTGAGACTTAAGACGATCAAGTAATCCAACCCGCTCCAAAGAAATGGACAGCAATGGTTTTGCACTGACAATCACGGGAGCAAATTGCGTAATATAGCTGACACGCTCCAGCGTCTTTTCAAACAGGAAAACACTTTCATCAGCATGGACACTCTCGTCAAGAAACGTGGATAGGAAATCCATGATTAAAACAGGGATACCCGTGGTTAACTGCACCTTCCCAAGAAGCGCAAAGACCTGGTAACAGGTAAAAGCACGAGATAAACGTATATTCTTCAAGGCAAGCGCCGGGTCACGAGTCAAGGGACGCAATGAACGGGCAACGCGGTACATATTGCTGCGATTTCCGCAATCCAACAGGAATACCTGGCCCCGCAAAGCCAGACGCGCTGTTAAGTCCAGCAGTTTCTCCGCGCCCGCGCGCGCACCATACACCACAATTAGTTCATTTGACAACGGCAGAGCCAGTTCGTTTGCCATAGATCACATCCCATTCTATTTTTATTATATAGAACATATGTTCTTTGTCAAGCCCTCTCATTCAAATCGCCCCCTTTGTGTTTTTATGCCGGTATAATTACAGCCGGATGAACAGCCATTCTCAACCCCATTTTTCTATCGGTAATGTGCATATTCAAGGGCAAGTCATGCTGGCACCGATGGATGGTTACACGGATCTTCCTTTCCGCCTGCTATGTCGTCGGCAGGGTTCTGCAGCAGTGTTTTCTGAATTTATTAACGGAATTGACATAGAAAACGGGCATCCTCACCTTGAATCGAAGTTGCTTTTTTCAAGTGATGAAAGACCCTTTGCGTACCAGGTATTTGACGACAATCCGGAACGATTACTTCGTGCAGCACTAAAATTACAGGACAGAAAGCCAGATTTTATTGATGTAAATATGGGTTGCTCTGCTCGAAATGTTTCTAATCGCGGCGCAGGCGCAGGACTCCTTAAAGATACTAAAAAGATTGCTCAAATAATCGATCTTCTTGTAAGAAATCTTAAAGTTCCAGTAACCGCCAAAATCCGCCTTGGTTGGGATGAGAATACCCGTAATTACATGGAAGTCTCCAGGATCATTGAGGATAATGGCGCGAGTGCTCTAACCATTCATGCACGAACAAGAAAACAGGAATATTCAGGTAGTGCAGATTGGAATGCTATTGCTGAAATAAAGAAGAGCGTTTCAATCCCATTGATCGGAAATGGAGATGTTCGATCATATAAAGATTCACAACGATTGATATCAGAGACAGGATGCGACGCGGTGATGATCGGTAGAGCAGCCATTGGTAATCCCTGGATTTTTAATGGTGATGATCTCACTCCAGATAGTCAGGATCTTTATAACATGGTCAAAATTCATTTGGATTTAATCACAATTCATTATGGAGAGAAAGTTGGTATTCTTTTATTTCGAAAACATCTGGCAAAGTATTTGAAAAACTATCTGATTACGCCTGAAATAAGGGCGGAAATTTTTCAAATAACGGAAAAACAGCAATTATTAACCTACATTCACCATCTAGTCGAATAGGAGATTGTATGCCAGACACACAATGGGCAAATGAACTGCCAGTTGCAATCACTGTTTGTGATAAACAAAGAAATATTGTTTATATGAACGAAAAGTCAATGATGACTTTCTCGAAGGATGGGGGTGGGACTCTTATAGGACAAAAATTGGATAATTGCCACTCAATTTCCTCTCAACAAAAAATCAAACAATTAATTGAATCAAAATCAAGTAATATTTACACAATCAAGAAGAATAATAAAAAGAAAATGATTGTTCAGATTCCCTGGTTTTCAGATAATGAAATAATGGGGCTCGTTGAATTTTCATTTGAAATTCCAGAAAATATCCCTTTTTTTGACAGAGATTAAATGATATATCACATTTCAGACACCAAGGGATTTCAAAGGTTAATGGCAACAAGTCGATATTTGCCTGAGTTTTTTGCTCAAGATGGTTTTGTGCATTGTTCATTCAAAGAACAGATAATTCGAACAGCAAACCGCTTTTTTACTTCTCAGGATCATTTACTGCTCTTTGAAATCGACGAAACAACTTTAATCAATTTATTGAGAATTGAGAATCTTGAAGACGGAAATGAACTCTTTCCACACATTTATGGCTCTATTCCAATAGAATCAATTACTAAAATTGCATTTTTTGATAAAACAAAAAATGGATTTGAGTTTCCTTCTATTTGGTATTCGCCTTTGAATATCTCAAACATGGTAAAATAATGTCCGCCATGTCCCTGTAGCGCAATGGATAGCGTGCCGGCCTCCGAAGCCGTAGGTGAGAGTTCGAATCTCTCCAGGGACACAAAAATCTCTATTAACTATTCTTGATATTTTTTCCTGTCGTGATAATATTCATTTTGAAGTAAAAAATAAGGAGTAAAAGTGTATTACACAGGGAATTTCCTTCTTTATCTAATTGTAAGCTTGCCTGCTTTACTTTTAGGTTTTTGGGCTCAGGCAAAAATTCGATCAGCCTATTCACAGTATTCACAAATAAGAACCGCAACTGGTTTGACAGGAGCAGAAGTTGCCAGGTTAATGCTCGATCGAAATGGTTTGACTAATATTCAAATTGAACAGGTATCTGGTACATTATCAGATCATTATGATCCATCATCAAAAACACTTCGTTTAAGTCAGGGTGTTTATAGTTCCCCAAGTGTCGCAGCTGCAGGGGTTGCAGCTCACGAAACTGGTCATGCCATACAGGATGCAACAAACTATGGACCATTGAAGATCCGAAGTATCATGGTTCCTACAGTCAGGATTGGTTCCTGGATAGGACCGATTGTATTTATGGTTGGACTCGCGCTTTCATCCATTAATTTAGCCTGGATAGGGATCATCTTATTTTCAGCAACCGCTATCTTCTCTCTGGTCACCTTACCGGTTGAGTTTAATGCCAGCGAACGTGCCAAAGAATGGCTCGCGAATTCGGGAGTGATTTACTCTTCGGAAGTTGAAGGAGTACACAAAGTCTTGGATGCTGCAGCTCTGACATACGTCGCTGGTGCGCTTCAGTCCATTTCAACAATTTTCTATTATGTTCTTCTTCTTACTGGAAGATCGCGAAGAAATTAGAGACTTGAGGATTTGAACTATCCATAAGCAAGGCTGCGTTTTAATGCATCTTTCAATTTCAATGCCTTAACTGCCCCTTCGGCTGTGCAGGTCAGCGGGTTATCAACCATATAAACCGGAATTCCTATTGATTGGGTCAGGAATTTATCGATGGATCGCAATAGCGATCCGCCACCACAAATTGCTGCTCCTCTATCGATTATGTCCGACACCAGCTCAGGAGGAGTTTTTTCCATTACTTTTTTAACTGTCTTAATTAAATCATTCAATGGTTCCTGAATCGCTTCAACAATATCATCAGTAGTTAATACAACAGGTCGCGGTAAACTTGTTACCTGATCCTGCCCTTGAACTTCCATTGATAATTGTATTTCTTGCGGAGTGGCTGCGCCGATCTTAATTTTTAAGATTTCAGCAGTAGGTATACCAATAATCACGCCAAACCGCCTTCTCACATAATTGACTATGGCTTCATCAAATTCAAGACCGCCAGTTCTTGCGGCTTCCCCCGCCACTATGCCATTCAAACTGATGACAGCTATCTGGTTTACCCCGCCTCCAAGAGAAATGATCATATTTCCTGATGGGGTGGAAATTGGCAGATCAATACCCAATGCAGCTGCCAAAGGTTGAGGAACAAGATAGACTTCGCGGCTGCCAGCACCTATACCTGCTTCATGAACTGCCCTTCCCTCAACACTTGTCACGCCGTAAGGAACCGTAATCATCATACGCGGACGGAAAACACGCATAGGACCGCAAACTTTTCTTGTTAGATAACCCAACAGTGTCTCAGTTACTTCAAATTCCGCAATTACTCCATGCCGTAAAGGACGAACAACCTCAACTGATTCAGGGACTTTACCCTCCATCTCCTTGGCAGCTTGTCCCCACTCTACCATCTTATTTTCTTCTGTAACAATTGCAACCATTGTCGGTTCTTGCAAAAGAATCAAGTTCCCTTCTGCAATTGTTGTATTCGTTGAGCCTAAATCGATTCCAAGATCACGGGTAAAACTAGCCATAAATATTCCTTACCTTCTTTATATCTTGCTCTTAAAATCATTTCGATATTTCTTGATCGCCTGAAGCCTTAAATTGGATTTTTTCAACGCTGTCATCGTTTTTAGATATCGATCAGTATCTTCTGATATCGTTTCTTTTAATCGCGCTTCAGCACGCTGTTGGGCTTTAATTGCACGTTCTTCGTCTAATTCCTTCACATTTTCGGCTGCGTCAGCAAGAATAGTCACCTGATCTGGTTGTACCTCAGCTATTCCACCGGCAACAGTAAAATGTTCTTCGTTCCCTTTAACCTTTACTGAAATAATTCCATAGTTTAATAATGTCAACAATGGTGAATGGTGCGGTAATATTCCCATTTGTCCAGCTTCACCAGGCAAAACGACCATATCAACATCGTTTTGATATACGATTCGGTCCTGAGAGACGATCTCACAACGAATTGTCACAATTCACCTTTTTACACCAAGGATTTCGATTTTTCGATGGCATCTTCAATTGATCCAACCATATTAAATGCTTGTTCAGGTAAATTATCGCAATTTCCTGCAAGTATTTCCTTAAAACTACGTATGGTTTCTCTTAGTGGTACGTAAACACCAGGAATACTGGTAAACTGTTCAGCCACAAACATTGGCTGAGAAAAGAATCTTTCAATCTTTCTAGCTCGTGAAACTATCACTTTATCTTCTTCGCTTAATTCGTCAATGCCAAGGATCGCAATAATATCCTGCAAGTCCTTATATCTCTGAAGCAGTCTTTGCACTTCCCTTGCTGTGTAGTAATGGTCTTCACCGACGATTTTCGGGTCAAGTATACGAGAGGTAGAAACAAGCGGATCGACCGCTGGATAAATTCCTTTTTCAGAAATTGCTCGCTCAAGTGCTATGGTGGCATCCAGATGGGTAAATGTAGCCACGGGCGCAGGATCAGAGTAGTCATCTGCGGGCACATAAACAGCCTGCATAGATGTGATTGAACCAGTACGTGTTGATGTAATTCTTTCCTGAAGTTCGCCCATTTCTGAGGCGAGTGTAGGCTGATATCCCACCGCAGATGGCATACGTCCCAGTAACGCTGATACTTCAGAGCCAGACATTGTAAACCTGAAAATATTATCGATAAAAAGAAGGACATCCATTCCCTGGTCTCTAAAATATTCAGCCATTGATAATGCGGTTAAGGCTACGCGAAGCCTTACACCTGAAGTCTCATTCATCTGACCAAAAACCATTACAGTATCTTTCATTACCCCTGATTCGAGCATTTCTCGGTATAACTGCGTTCCTTCCCTGGTTCTCTCTCCTACTCCTGCGAAAACCGATTTACCTTTGTGTACCGTTGCGATTGACCGGATTAATTCCTGAATGATGACGGTTTTTCCAACACCCGCACCACCAAAGATTCCAGTCTTGCCGCCCTTAGTAAATGGCGCGATTAGATCGATTACTTTTAATCCAGTTTCAAAAACTTCTACTTTTGTGGATTGCTCATCAAAAGAAGGAGCCTCACGATGAATTGGATAAAAAATATTGGTTTGGACTGGTCCCATGCCGTCGACTGGTTCACCTAAGACATTTAGAACACGGCCTAATGTGGCATCGCCAACAGGAACTTTTATCGGCGCTTTTGTTCTTTTTACTTCGATTCCACGCTGCAATCCATCGGTAGATTCCATCGCAACACATTGCACAGTTCCGCCATCAAGAAGTTTTTGAACTTCAAGGACAATCGTTTTTCCATTTTTGTTGATTTCAAGGGCTTCATAAATGGAAGGCGTATTTCCTTGTTCAAATGAAACATCAACAACGCTTCCTTGTATTTGTTTAATCTGCCCTGTTTTATCTGCGTTCATATTCCTCCAAACTATAATCGTTTATTCATTATTCATTTGAGCGGATGCTCCACCAACAATATCCAGCATATCGCTGGTGATAGCTTGCTGTCTTGCTTTGTTGTACTGGAGGGTTAGCAATCCTACCAATTCATTTGCATTCGCAGTAGCATTTGACATTGCCATCATCCGGGCTGCATGTTCCGAAGCTTGGGCTGATAACACAGCCTGGAATACTTGCATGGCTGTGAATCTTGGAATAACTTCATCCAGAATTACCTGTGAATCAGGTTCATAAGAAAAAACAGCCTTTTGTGTACTATGAACAACGTTAAACCCTTTTCCGCTAAAATCTATTTCCAAGGGTAATATCTGCCTGATAATAGGTTGTTGATTGGTCATAGAATTGAATTGAGTATAAGAAATAAATACTTTATCAAATTCATTATTTAAGAACTTTGTTACTGCCATTCTGCTAATTGGAGATATTTCAAGGAATGTTGCAGGATTCGTTAAATCTGAAAAGTCGGCGATGACCTTTTCTTTTCTTCGCAATAGAAGGTCCCGTCCTTTTCTACCAATGCAAATGTAGCTTACTGGAAATCCCAGGTTATCAAAATATATCAATGTATTTCGTAAAATATTTACATTGTAAGATCCTGCTAATCCACGATCTCCTGTGACTAAAATTACCAGGACTTTTTTGATATCCAGTCTTTCAGTTAAAAGTGGATGAAGAGAATTTCTTCCAGGTTGCCGTGCCAGGTGTAGTAAGACTTTCCAGGATTTCTCTGCATAAGGCTTTGATGCTGAATTAGCCTGAACTGCCTTTCTTACTTTACTTGCACTTACAGTCTCTAAAGCTTTCGTCACCTGTGAAAGTGATTTAACACTTTTTATTCGTGATCGCATTTCTCGAATAGACGCCATGTGATCAACCTAGCTCCAAGAGGAATTAAAGAGCGTAATTGCATCTTTCAATTCTTTTTCGATATCAGGGAGTATCTTTTTTTCTTTTGCAATTGATTTAGATATGTGAGGGTATGAGGCAGTTATCCACCGTAAAAGGTCAGACTGCCATGCTTTTAACTTATCCAACGGAATTGAGTCGGTATATCCATTTATTCCCGCATACAAAACAACTACCTGATCTTCAAGCGATACAGGTTCATATTGAGGTTGTTTCAAAATTTCTTGTAGGCGTAGTCCGCGATTTAATTGACCTAAGGTGGCTTTATCAAGGTCTGATCCAAACTGAGCAAAACTTGCGAGCTCCCTGAAATTCGCCATATCCAGCCTCAGTCGTCCAGCTACCTGTTTCATAGCTTTTGTCTGGGCTGATCCGCCAACGCGCGATACAGAAATACCAACATTAATTGCTGGTCTAATTCCTGCGTTGAAAAGATTGCCCTCCAAATAAATTTGCCCATCAGTAATTGAAATAACATTTGTGGGTATATAGGCAGAAACATCCCCTAATAATGTTTCGATTATAGGCAATGCTGTTAAGGAACCACCACTTTTTAATACTTTGACAATTTTTTTGTTTTCTTTTTCTGGGTCACTTTCTAACTTCATAGTGGCATTATGCAAAGACATCGGTCCTGTAAAGAAGTTATTTTGTTCAACACTCTCTGCATCTATTTCATCACCATCAAATTGTTTGGAAACGATGGCATAAGAATAAGCCATGCAGGAGGCACGTTCAAGCAGGCGTGAATGTAGATAAAAAACATCTCCAGGGTAAGCCTCGCGGCCAGGTGGTCTCCTTAATAATAACGAAATCTGGCGATAAGCCCATGCATGTTTTGACAGGTCATCGTAGACTACCAGCGCATCCTGACCATTCATCATAAACTCTTCGCCAATTGCACAACCAGCGTAAGGGGCAATATAAAGCATTGCCGCCGATTCATCGGCAGAAGCCGAGACAACTATTGTATGGTCCATAGCACCATATTGCTCAAGTAAAGCAACCGTTCTCGCAACTGCTGCTTTTTTTTGACCAATGGCCACATATATACAAATTAGGTTTTTGCCCTTTTGATTGATGATGGTATCAATTGCGATTGCTGTTTTTCCAGTCTGTCGATCCCCAATAATTAATTCTCGCTGCCCTCGGCCAATTGGGATCATAGCATCGATGGACTTGATGCCAGTTTGAACCGGTGTATCTACATCTCGCCGCTCTATAACCCCAGGAGCCACCCTTTCAAGTGGTTGAAACCGGGTTGCCCTGATCTCTCCCTTGCCATCAATCGGTTCTCCGAGCGCGTTAACTACTCTACCGATTAATTGCTCACCGACTGGCACCGAGGCAATCCTTCCAGTTGTTTCAACGACCATTCCTTCTTTTATTAGGGCATAATCACCCAAAATGATGACGCCAACCTTATCTTCTTTGAGGTTAAATGCGATACCTTTTAGACCATTTTCAAATTGAACCAGTTCCTGTGATTTAACCCCTGTTAATCCAACCACTTGGGTAATTCCATCACCGGTTTCGATTACTTCACCAACATTCTTAACTTCAAGACCTCGCTCATATCCGGAAATCTTTGTAGTTAATTCCTGTGTATATTTGGAAAACAAATCAGTCATGAAACCCTCATATTAAAAGGATATAGAAGAGCTGTAAAAGATAATTTTACTTCATTACTCGAACTTTTAGAAAATTCAACCCAATTGCTGCAGGGCAATTCGGATTCGCGATTCAAGGTCCTTCGGAGCGTCCTTTGGTATCATTTGAATTGCTGATTGAGATTCAATGATGCTGTAGCCTAACCCGGTTAAAGCTGATATAACATCAGCATCGATATCTTTAACAGGATTCTGATGCCCCAAATTTGTTTTCGAATATTTATTTTGTAAAGTGAAGACAATATTTTGGGCAGTTTTCTTTCCGACTCCAGTAACCTTATCGAATAACTCTGGTTGTTCGAAGACTATTGCCTTTTGGATAACTTCAAGTGATAGTGTGGAAATAATATTTAGACCAGTTCTTGGTCCGACACCACTGACACTCAGTAAACTAACAAACATATCTCTTTCTTCCGCCTCTGAGAATCCATACAACGATAGGGAATCTTCTCTTACAACTAAAAAAGTGTGCAATGCAACCATTGAAAACAACTCTGTATTTTTACATAGTTCCAACGGAACAAATACTTTGAATCCTACCCCAGTTACTGTGACAACGAAATAATCTTCACCAATATAGGATACTGTTCCTTCCAATGAGGCTATCATTTTAATTAATTCTCCTCGTAACTGCTTAAAACTTCATAAAGAATGATAGAGGTTGCTACTGAAAGATTAAGCGAATCACAATTCCCTTTCATCGGAATCGATATCATATTTTGGCATATCTTCTGTAAATTATCGGGAATTCCTTGTCTTTCACTTCCCATCAATAGTATCATCCCTTTCGGGTAATTCATATGCCGATAATCAATCTCAGCTTTGTCAGAAGCCCCAATCATCTTAACCTTGTTTTTTGTGACCCACGAGGTAAAGTTTTCCGACGACGTTTTGCACAATTTAACAGAAAATAAACCACCCATACTCCCCCTGACTGCAGTAGGATCGTAAGGATCAGTGCAATCGTCGAGTAAAATAATTCCCTCAGCTTGCGTTGCATCGCAAGTGCGCATGATTGTACCCAAATTACCCGGATCGGCTATTTCATAAAGTGCCAGCCAAACATTATTTTTAATTCTAATGTTATCAAGTGGAATCCATTTCTGACGGATTACAGCAGCGATTCCCTGGGGACCGTCTTTACTCGATAAATACTCAAAGACTATTTTTGACACTTCAAGAATTTCAACACCCAGTAAACTGGAATTATTAATTATTTCTTTTATTATGTTGGATTTTGATAATTCAGGCGAATAGACGATTTCCAACATCTCGGCTTTTTGTTTAATTGCTTCAAAAACAATTCTGATTCCTTCAATGTAACATAAGTTCGATTCTGATCGATACTTCCTGTCACGTAATCGTTTGATATCTTTTATATGTTGATTCGAAGTACTGGTGATCAACTTTCCCCCGTTAGCATTAGTCGACGATAATTTCTGATGTGACAGATTGCGATCGCCAGGGCATCAGCAGCGTCGTCTGGTTTAGGAATCTTTTCTAATTCTAACAACACTCGAACCATTTCCTGTATTTGTTTCTTATCAGCATTACCATAACCAGTAACACATTGTTTCACTTCGTTCGGAGTATATTCCGCAACTGGTATCTTTGCTTTGCTCAAAGATAAAAGGATCACACCACGAGCTTGCCCAACGGCTATCGCATTAGTTACATTTTTCTGAAAAAACAATTTCTCAACAGCCGCATTTTCTGGTCTGTTGAGAAATATAAGTTTTTCTAACTCCTCGTAAATATGTTGTAACCGATATTCTGGTGGCAATTTTTTATTTGTCTTTATGACACCAAAATTTACTAAAGAAATTCTTCCATCATCATCTTCCGAAACAAGTCCGAAACCAGTGGTTTCTGTACCAGGGTCAATTCCGATGGTCAGCATCTCAATTTACTCAGATTCCATTGCCGCCATAGCTTCGTCTGAGATCTTTAGATTCGAATAAACATATTGCACATCATCAAGCTCTTCAATATTTTCTATAGCGCGTAATACCTGGATAGTATCTTCAACTCCAAGTTCCATTTCCTGATTAGGAATCATGCTCAAGCCGGCTTCTTCAGGCATTAAATTTGCTGCCCGGAATCGATCACTTAATGTTTTAAACGCCTCGACGGGAGCAATAACGGTTATCTCGTCATCTTCCTGGCTCACATCATCAGCGCCACCCTCGACGGCTACTTCAAAAACTTTATCAAAATTTACCTTGTCTGATGGAAAAGAAAATGTAGCCGCTCGTTTAAATTGCCATGAGACTGATCCAACTTCAGCCATATTCCCGCCACAGCGGGTCAAAAGGTGTCGTACTTCTGCTACGGTTCGGTTGCGGTTTTCAGTTACGCATTCAATAATTAGTGCAACCCCATTCGGAGCATATCCCTCATAAAAAACTTCTTCGAAGGATTCTCCCTCTTTTCCTTCTCCTGTTGCTCTTTTTATAGCGCGGTCAATATTATCCTTGGGCATACTTTGCGCTCTCGCTTTATCAACAGCAAGTCGTAGACGAAAATTGGTATCAGGATCGCCTCCACCTTCTCTTGCAGCCATCACAATCTCACGGGTTAATCTTGTAAAAACTTGCCCGCGTTTTGCGTCAGCAGCGCCTTTTTTTCGTTTTATTGTGGCCCACTTGGAATGACCAGACATATGCGCTCCTTTTTTGAGATTTAACAAAAAAATTATACCATTAAGGATTCGCAATTTGATTAATGGGATATCGGACGAGCAACGATAATCAAACGATGGGTATTACTTTCCTTAGGCCAGCAAGTTACCAGTGTCAGCCTGACATCATCTGTACGAGCCAGCCACCGTGCATTATCAAGACGTACCTCAGCTGGTTGAAATCGCTCTGCCAATATCATGCGATTTGAAACCACGAATTCCATTTTTGAGTTACCTGAATAAACTATGATAATATCACCGACATTTACATCTACTAGATTTCCGAATACTTCTCCATATTCATTATGGTGCCCATTAATTACGATATTGCCAGATTCACCGATCAATGCTGAGTCTGGCTGCCAACCCGCAGCAAATTTAGATGGGGCAACCCATTGCCCAAAAGTCTCTCCTTCAATTTTTGTGGTGTTGAAATCTGAAATTACCACTGGGGCAATGAGATTAATTGACGGAATGACGATTTTGTCAGGAATTTTTGGATTCTCTAATATATGGTTTTCTGTATGAACGAAAAATTGAAATGGTTTTAATTCCAAAGGAGAATCAGCTTGAATTGAAAAAAAGGGATCACTTATGGCTATTTTGGATTCCTTTGAAACAATCGATGATTTAATAATATTCAAATCAGCAAAGGGAGGGGATTTTTTTTCCAAATAGCGAGATTTTCCTTTTTGATCAATATCTGCAATTTTCGAATTAATATCAATAAGTCCAGTTGCTCCAATAAATAGAATCAATGAGCCAAGAATTACAAGTATTCTCGAAAAAACTACTCTATTGTTTGTCATGATAATTTTGATCAAAAAAATTACATCGGGTGCGTTTTCTAAAACGCACCCGATTTTTATATTACTTTTATCTCTTCGTAAATCCTTGAATAACCATCCCTAAACCAATGCTAAGCAAACCTAACATTGATAATAACTGACCAATTAGTTTATTTTGGCTGACATTTTTTATTGTCAAATCGGCTCCAGTAACAGGAATTAACACCAGTCCTGATTGGTCAACAGGTTTCGCTAAAGTAGGTACAGGAGTTGCAGTAGATGGATCTTCAGGAGTTTCATTCACTACACAGAATTGAGAACCATTGGTAACTTCTTCTACCACCATTTCATCACCTTGCTGCAAAGTATAGCTAAATTTCAAAACATGAGTTGTTGGAGAAGTGCTTGCAACAACTATTGTTTCACCTGGTCCAACGACTGTAACACCGGCTGGAAGAGCAGCCATCAATGCCAAAGCACGAGGAGCGAGAAATTTACCATTAATTCCACCAATAGCATTCACTACTACAGGGTCAAGTTCCCAGGTCACAGTAACCGGATAATTGTTTGGGTTTGTGATCGACCATTCCATATATTGAACAAAACAGGCAAAGGATCCGGTTAGCCGCAACCTGTCAATAACCTCTGTTGCAGTCGGAGTGAAAGTATTGGTTGGCGTGTTGGTTTCAGTGACTGTACCAGTAGAAGTTGGGGTGAATGTAGAGGTTACAGTTTCCGTAAACGTTGCAGTGGCTGTAAATGTAGGCGTAGCAGTAAATTCTGGTGTAGCAGTTTTTGTTGCTGTCGCCGTATCTGTTACAGTCGCAGTATTTGTCGCAGTTGCCGTTGGTTGTTCGCAGCCATTATTCAGTATGCTCTGATCTCCATAGGCAGTGATTACATCGCCGTTCTTCGCAGTGAATTCTGACCAAATATCATTTTCGTGCCCACCATGACCATTCAACCCCCAATCTGCCTGGGATGCTACAGAATTGATGGAAACTTGTATCGAAACATATTTTCCTGCTTCTGTCCAATGGCATACATTTACCTTTTTCGATGTGTCCTCGGTGGCACTTGAAGTAAATGTAGCGGCTGGTGTACTTGTTTTAGTCTTTGTTGGAGTCCTGGTAAAGGTGGCAGTTTTTGTTGGCGTAACTGTTTTTGTCAAAGTCGCTGTTTTTGTGGGAGTAGGCTCTTTACAACCAGAAGCCAAGAGACTCTGATCACCAACTGCTGGAATTACATCCCCATTCTTGGCTGTAAAACTTGGGTAAATATCATTTTCATGATTTCCATGACCATTTAATGCCCAATCTCCTATCGAATCAACGGAATTAGTTGAGACTTCAATTGAAACATATTTATTCGCCTCAGTCCAATGGCACACCTGAATTTTCGTATTCGTTGGTTGAGTCCCTCCGCCGTTGGTCGCACTGACAGGTAAATTAATGGCAGATAACAAAATACCGTTTAACAACAATGCGACACCAAGAATATAAAGTAAACGTGAAACAGACTTCCATGTAATTTTTATTTTATGATGCATTCTGGCTCCTTGTATACTAATAAGACCTTATTTATCTTATTATATTGGATTAACTATCAAAGTCAACAAATTTTACGCGGAATTAACGGACGAAATTCTTTAGTATTCCTATCCCCTCAATGGAAATTTCTATTTCATCTCCAGAGTTTAATTTCCCAATTCCTGCTGGTGTACCCGTAAAAATGAGATCTCCAGGTTCGAGGGTCATGATTGTAGAGGCAAAAGCAATAATTTGATTAACCGAGAATACCATCTCTCTTGTTGATGCCATCTGCCGCAATTTGCTATTAACCCTGCATGTGATCAGACAATCTGCTGGATCCAACTCAGTTTCAATCCACGGACCAATTGGACAGAAGGTATCAAATCCTTTTCCACGTGTCCACTGAAGATCTTTATACTGAATATCTCGAGCTGTTACATCATTTCCAATGGTAAATCCATAGACGTACTGTCCGCTTTCTTCAACGGAAACCCAGCGTGTCCTTTTGCCAATTACTGCAACTAATTCAGCTTCATGTTCAACCTGTTTACTTTGAGGTGGAATTAAAATACTTTCACCATTTGAGATTATCGCTGAAGGGGGTTTTAAAAATAATTGTGGACTCTCTGGAACTTCTACATTCTGTTCTACCGCATGTTCGTAATAATTCCGCCCAACGCAGATAATTTTCTGTGGGATTACAGGTGCTTCAATCTTTACACTACTAATGGGAATTGTTGGTTCACTTCTTTGATATTCGCCAAATATATCCCCTGATATTAATCCGATTTTTGATTCCTCAACCCATCCGTATTTTTTTACATTGTCTTTATCTAAAAAACGTACGATTTTCATAAACAACTCCAAATTAAGGTATAATTTTGTGCGCCGGGCGGATATCTCAGTTGGTTAGAGAGCATCTCTTACACAGATGAGGTCGCAGGTTCGAGTCCTGTTCCGCCCACTTATTATCTAATCGATTCTCACCTTTCTAAAGTATAATGGATTTACCCGGGGATGACAGGCTTCGACGGGCGAGGCTGGTTCCGGACTGCAAGCCGAGAGGTACCGAACTCGTAAAATCCGTACAAAAATCAAGTGCCAACCGCACTTCCTATGCAGCACTTCCCGTCGCCGCATAAGCGATGAGATTTGCTCACCTGACGCCCTAAGAAGCGTCACGTCTGCCTGCTCCGCTCTTCAACCGGCAGCAGAGCGGGCGCCAAAAAGTTGAAGTGCCGTACATCTTTCCGCGAGATGTATGAAAGAGGGCTTTCGGGTCCAAGCGGATCGCCACCATTTGATTTTGTTCATTCATCAAATCGAGGTTAAACAAAAAATGAACTAAGCTTGTAGGTGTCCGCGGATCTATTCGTTCGGACGCGGGTTCAATTCCCGCCATCTCCACTAAATAAAAACACGTTATAACGTGTTTTTATTTTATACAAACCAATCCTTTTAGATACATGCTTTCAGGAAAACTAGTCAGTACTGGATGATCCCCTGATTGAGATAATTGGTCTATAATTTGAAGTTCACAACCAGCATCCTGAGCCGCGGAGGCAATAATTTTTTGGAACAATTCTCTCGAAATTCCCCCTGAACATGAAAATGTAAATAATACTCCACCAGGACGTAATAATTTAATCGCTAACAAATTCACATCTTTGTAACCTCTCGCAGCCATTTCGGCTTGCGAAACAGTGGGGGCAAATTTCGGTGGGTCCATGACAATTACGTCAAAACTTACTGCACGATCCCGTAATTTCCGTAATTCCACGAAAGCATCTCCACAGATAACTCTTGAATCAGCCTGGATAAAACTATTGTTAATTAGATTATCTTTTAAGGATTCCAATGCAGTTTTAGATGAATCAATCGATAATACAGATTTAGCCCCGCCATGAAAAGCATTAAGTGTAAAACCTCCTGTGTAAGAGAAGCAATTTAAAACATCTTTACCCTTACAATAATTTCGAAGTCTTTTGCGATTTTCTCTTTGGTCGATATAGAATCCAGTTTTTTGTCCACTTGCGAAATTCACCTTATATCTTATTCCATACTCGTTGATCTGAATACTTTCTTTAAATTCCTTTGTGGATAAAAACCCGGTCTTCGCAGGCAAACCTTCTAATTCGCGAACATCTGCATCAGACCGTTCATAAATCTCATATTCAGGATACATTTTCTTAAGACAATCGACTATTAGAGAGCGATTTGATTCAATTCCTGCTGATAAAATTTGAATAACAAGTACGTTTTCGTAAAGGTCCACAATCAACCCTGGTAATCCATCCGATTCACCAAATATCATTCGGTATGCCGAGCATTCAGGTGTAACGATGTATTTTTTACGTTTTTCAATTGCCTCGATGATCTTTTTATGAAAGAATTCCTCATCAATTTTCTCTTGCGGAGCCCATGACCACATCCTTGCCTTTATCTGTGAAGCACGAGAATAAGCTGCAGAACCAAGTTTTTCCCCTTTTGAACTTAATACTGAAACTGTGTCACCAGAATTTACTTCTCCTTTTATTTCATTGACTGCTGAAGAAAAGATCCAGGGATGACGCAGAAGTACTGATTTTTCCCTTCCGGGCTTTAATATTAAATCAGCCATTAGTCTTTCCGATCAATTCATATAACTCTTTTTCGTCAATAATACTGATCCCAAGCCCTTTAGCTTTTTCGAGCTTTGACCCTGCATTTTCTCCCAGAATGAGAAAATCAGTATTCTTGCTCACACTATCCGTAACCTTTCCACCGTTTTCCTCAATTATTGATTTAGCTTGTTCTCGAGAAAGCGTAGGTAAGGTTCCTGTGATTACAAAGATTTTTCCATCCAGTTTTGTATTATTCTTTTTCTCACGGTAAACAGGCCAGACATTGAATGCCTTCAATTTACTAATTAGCTCGATATTTGGTTTTCTTGACGCCCAGTCTGCAATTGATTGAGCCGTATTCGGTCCAATTCCTTCAATCTTCATTAATTCTTCTGTTGATGATAACAATAAACCGTCAAGGGATTTTATTTTTGCAGCAAGTGACACTGCAGAAACTTCTCCTATTCCATGAATACCCAAACCAGTTATCAAGCGGGGTAATGGTTGCGATTTGGAGGTTTGAATTGAATCAATCAGTTTTTGGGCTTTTTTGTCTGCAAAACCTTCCAAATTCATCAAATCCTGCTTTTGTAGAGTGTATAGATCAGCTACATCTTTGATTTTTCCATTTTCAACAAGCAACGATACAATTTTCTCTCCTAATCCTTCAATGTCCATTGCACCCTTAGAGACAAAATGCTCGATATTTCTTTTTAATTGAGCAGGGCAGGCATTATTTACACAATACCATGCTACCTCACCTTCTATATGTTCCACTTTCTGCCCACAAGATGGACAGTTTTCTGGAGGTGTGTAAACCACGGTTTTTCGGTTTGATGGGTCAACAAGTGGACCTATGACATATGGAATAACATCACCAGCCCTTTTTATCAAAACGCGGTCACCAGGTCGAATATCTTTCTCGGAAATATAATCAAAATTATGTAAAGTTGCTTGTTTGACGATAACACCACCGATTTCTACCGGTTCAAGAACTGCATAAGGCGTCAAAACACCTGTGCGCCCAACATTTACCCTTATTTCTCGTAAAATCGTTGACATTTCTCTTGCAGGAAACTTTAATGCGATGGCCCCCCTAGGATCTTTTCCAACAAATCCTAACTTTTCAGCAAGACGAAGATCATTTAGCTTTATGACCACCCCATCAACTTCATACGGTATTGAGTCCCTTTTTTCAGTCCAATAAGCAATACTGTCAAGCACATCACCAAAATCATTCTTTTTTTCAGAATTATTTGCGATAGGAAAACCTAATTTCTCAAGATATTTGAGCAGCTCCCATTGAGTCTCCGGAAGTGAATCCGAACTTTCAACAATTGCATAAGTTAATAGAGATAAAGGTCTTGAAGCAGTGATCCTTGGATCAAGCTGACGCAGCGATCCAGAAGCTGTATTTCTTGGATTTTGGTAAGTTCGTTCTCCATTTTCAAGCAATTTTTGATTTAATTTTGTAAAATCATCTTTTGATATATAGATTTCCCCTCGTACAACCAGTGTTTCGGGAACGTGAATATCAGATTGAATGACAGGAATCTTTAATGGAACAGACCTTATCGTCTTAACATTTGAGGTTACATCTTCTCCCTGTATTCCATCTCCTCTGGTAGCAGCTTGCTCAAGTATTCCATTACGATACCTGATTACAACAGTCAATCCATCTATTTTTGGTTCCATGACATAACCAGATTTAATTACACCTGGATCTAATTTTGAAATCCTCTCATACCAATCCTGCAAGTCTTCTTTTGAAAAAGCGTTTGCCAGAGAAAGAATTGGTGATGGATGCACAACTTTATTAAATTTTTCTACTGGCTGTTTTCCAGCCCGCTGTGTCGGTGAATTTGGAGTAATCGCTTCGGGATGCTCGTTTTCTAATTTCAGCAACTTTTGATACAACATATCGTATTCATAATCGCTGATAAGTGGATCTTCAAGAACGTGATATCTGTAGCAGTGCATCTGCAATTCTTCTTGGAGCTTATGGATTTCTTTAATCGTATTATTTTCAGCCATTTTTCACCTTTACAAATGACAGGATTAGTAAAGATAAAACATCATATAATTATATAGTCGAAAAAAGGAATTTAAAATCCTCGGAGGAAGTCATGAAAATAATTTCGTATATCGGTGCTGCAGTGCTTATTCTTTTCGGGGTTCTTATGGTATTAGGGTCAGTAGATCGGACAGGAAATATCATTTGGTTACCCATCGGATTGGTTTTGATTGGTGTGGGGTTGGCGATCATTTTCATCGCATCCAAGAAACCTGCAAGTGGTAATACAACGAATGTTACATATAACGTTGATCTTCCAGGAAATGTAAAATTTGATTCTCTAAAGTGCAAATCCTGTGGGGGTACATTAAGCGCTGAAAATATCACCATGGTTCAAGGGGCTCCAATGGTAACTTGTCCATTTTGCCATACCGTTTATCAACTAACCGAAGAACCTAAGTGGTAGTTTAACCTGCTGATCGGAGGGAACAGATGAAAGTCTACCGATACGTATGCCTTTTCTTAATTTTTATTTTATTAGCAGGCAGCACAACCCCTGCCTTTGCTCAGGACTATCGATTCCAGGTTCCCGAACAGGCTGTTGTTGTAACAATCAACCCAGATGGTTCCATTAACCTGGATTACACGATTAAATTCCTTAATGACTCTAGCGCGCACGCAATTGACGCTGTTGATATTGGAGTGCCAAATTACGATTATCAACTCAAGAATATCTCAGCAGACGTGAATGGAGTACCGCTAAATCGGATCACAGACTCTCCGTATGTTTCTCCCGGAATTGCGGTTGAATTAGGCAACAACGAAATTCCTGCCGGAGGTAGCGGGATTGTTCATGTTTACATCAAAGGTGTAAAAAATGTCATTTACCCGGCAACTCAGAAAGAATCTGAAGATTATGCCAGCCTGGTATTTACGCCGTCCTGGTTTGACCGTCAATATTGTTACGGAAAAACCACTTTTCAAATGACCATTCTTCTTCCACCTGGAGTCAAGGACGGAGAAGCCAGGTATTTTATTCCAGAGAACTGGCCAGGTCCTCAGGAACCCGAAAGTAAAATATTAGACAGCGGACAAATTTTCTATACATGGGTTTCTGATCAGGCAAATAGCTATACGCAATATAAGTTTGGAGCTAGTTTTCCATCGCGATATTTGGAGGCTGGTGCGGTTGTTCAGACCCCGTATGTTTCACCCACAAAAACAACATCACCATCATTTAATTTAAGTAGTTTATGCCCATTTATATTTTGCCTTGGTTTCATCGGGTTCTTTGTTCTAATTATCTATTCTGCAACAATTGGTGCAAAAAAAAGGAAGATGCAATACCTTCCACCTAAAATATCAATCGAAGGTCATGGGATAAAAAGAGGATTGACGGCGGTTGAAGTGGCTGTTCTCAAGGAACAACCCATGGACAAGATTTTCACCATGATCCTATTCGGGTTGCTGAAAAAGGGTGCTGCTGAAGTTGTAACAAAAGACCCGCTCGACTTAAAACCTGGTTCTCCCCTCCCCGAAGGATTATACGGTTACGAAACTGATTTTCTTCAAGCCTTTGTTGAAAAAAATACAGCCGCACGCAAAAAATTGCTTCAGTTGACCATGGTGAATCTGATCCGCTCTATTGGCGAAAAAATGAAGGGATTCAGTAAAAAAGAAACGCTAGATTTCTACGATTCGATTATGCAAAAAGCCTGGGAACAAGTTGAACAAGCCGGCACTCCTGAGGTCAAAGCACAGGTTTACGAAGAAGTTATGGATTGGACTATGCTGGATAAGAAGTATGAAGATAGAACCAGAGATACCTTCAGCGGTCCTGTATTTATTCCTACTCCTTCGTGGTGGTGGCGGTATGATCCCACAATGGTTCGACCATCAGTGTCACCAACAACCTCAACAATAGGGCTTCCAAGCACATCAGGAAGTCAAGGCGGACGGGTTTCCATGCCAACTATGCCAGGTTCAGCTTTTGCTGCATCGGTTGTAAATAGTGTTTCCTCATTTTCCTCCAGCGTTCTTGGCGGATTGTCTGGTTTTACAAGTGGAGTCACCAACATCACCAATCCCCCACCGCCTCCCTCTACCTATCGTTCTGGTGGAAGTTCAGGAGGAGGTCACTCTTGTGCATGTGCCTGTGCTTGCGCTGGTTGTGCCTGCGCATGTGCCGGCGGTGGCAGATAGAATTTATCCATGCTGAAATCTAGTTTGATTAACCTTTTTGGGTCATCCCCGGGTTTGAAATTTCCTGGTCCCGGAATGTACCATTTTTTAAAAGGTGAAAATGGTAATTCGAGTCGCTTGCACCTTCGAATTGACCATGATGGCACTGGAATCTTATTGATCAATGCAAATCAGATCTTTCATCTGAATGCCTCTGCAGCATTTTTTACCTTTTTTCTTCTCAATAACGCTCCGGATGATAGTGTTATTTCGAAATCAAAAAAGTATTTTAATGCGACGCCCGGTGATTTACGACAGGATTATTTACATACGAAAGAGGTTATCGACCAACTCATCAGTGGACAAAATTGTCCGATTTGCGATCTTAATCTTGAAGTAAACTCTCCTTTTTCTACCATTCCATTTGCCCCTTATAGGATGGACCTGGCATTGACTTATCGATGTAATAACTCATGTACGCATTGTTACAATGCCAGACCAAGGAATTTTACAGAGCTTAACACAGAAAAATGGTTTGCAATCCTGGATAAATTATGGGACATTGGAATCCCTCACATTGTTTTTACTGGTGGTGAGCCGACCTTGCGAGAAGACCTTGTCCAATTGATTCGCTATGCTGAATCAAAAGGACAGATAACTGGAATGAACACTAATGCCCGAAAAATAGGAAATGAACAATATCTTGACGAACTCATTCAGGCTGGTTTGGATCACCTACAAATAACTGTTGAATCATCAGAACCAACTATTCACGATCTGATGGTTAATCATTCAGGTGCCTGGTTGGAAACCATAGCTGGACTAAAGTTGGCTTTGTCGAAACATAAATTTGTGATGACAAATACGACCATGCTTAAAACCAACATTCACACCATTCCTGATACATTGAAAATGTTAGGAGATATAGGAGTAAGAACTGTCGGATTAAATGCATTAATTTACTCCGGCCGCGGAAAAACAGTAGGTACCGGCTTATCAGAATCAGAATTAGAGCCAATTTTAGAAATCGCTAAATCAATCACTCAGGAATATCAGCAAAAATTGATTTGGTACACACCCACGAAATACTGTAATTTTGACCCGGTTATCAATAATCTTGGTGTGAAAGGTTGTACCGCTGCACTATATAACATGTGTATCGAATCCAATGGAGACGTCTTGCCTTGCCAGTCTTATTACACTTCACTTGGCAACATTTTAGAAGATAGTTGGGATTCCATTTGGAATCATGACCTTTCAAGATCATTACGTGAAAGAAAAAATATATCTAGCAAGTGTAAAAATTGTTCTTTGCTCGTTGAATGTGGTGCTGGTTGCCCACTAACAAACTAATCGACAGAAAATTGTGGAGGGATTATGAGAGCCAGAATTCGTAACTTTATCGACAATATTTTCTTCACCCCAAAGCCATTGCCTCAGGGCTCATTCAATGGGAATCATTTATTGCCAGATGGTCAGAACTGTCGGTTGCATCTCAGGATAGAAGCAAATGGTGAAGGATTGCTCGTCCTAAATGCCAGTACTATTCTTCATCTAAATTCCAGCGCAACTGAGCTTGCATATCATTTAATAAAAGGAACACCCAGGGAATTTCTTCTGAAAGAAATGACTCGCAGGTACAAAACCTCTCCAGAGCAAGTTGAAAACGACCTTGATATCTTTATTGGCAGGCTGGACGCGCTTGTTCTGTCGCCAGATCTCGATCCTGAAAGTTTTCTCGATATCGATCGGATCGACCTACACGAGGGAACTCTTTCTGCACCATTACGCCTAGACTGCGCACTTACCTACCAGATTCCTGTGGAGACCTCAACTGCTTTTGCCCCTAATGATCGTGTAAAACGTCTTTTAGATACCTCAGAATGGAAAACAATCATTCAAACTGCCTGGGATAAAGGAATACCGCATATTGTGTTTACTGGTGGAGAACCAACACTTAGACCAGACCTTCCTGAATTGATTGCATTCACTCAACAAGTAGGGATGGTTACCAGCCTGATAACGGATGGTCTTAGATTTACCGAGAAAGGCTATTTAGCCAGTCTTTTAGATGCAGGACTTGATCATGTGATGCTTGTACTCGATCCTAACGAATCTCAGTCTTGGGAATCCCTTAAAGACCTTTCCAATGAAGATATTGCATTCAATATTCATCTTACAATTGATCACAGGAACATCAATGAAATTGATTCTGTTATTATGAAAATCAAAGGGTTGGGAACAAAGAAGGTCTCCCTTAGTGCCAGTTCAGTTGAGACGTCTTCCATGCTAGATGAGATTTCCCGCAAGGTTCACGAAGCAGGAATG
This sequence comes from uncultured Anaerolinea sp., assembly GCA_964428125.1. Classification (GTDB taxonomy): domain Bacteria; phylum Chloroflexota; class Anaerolineae; order Anaerolineales; family Anaerolineaceae; genus UBA6107. Next base: position 138,324 of record CAYRXB010000002.1, on the reverse strand, counting down.
TCTCTCGTTTGGGATTTTCCCGTTCCCTACTCTGAGATCAATCCGATCTCAATGGAATTAACAAACTTAACAAAAATGCCCAAAGGAGCAGCCCGATCCTGGCTTTATGTTGAGCCTGACGGCGATGTTTTGCCAGGTCAAGGAATCAATCAAGTATTAGGAAACATGCTTACTGACTCTTTTGATACCATTTGGACTGCAGCGAAAATTTGGCTGAATGAGCAAAAATAATTCCCAAATAGACTGGAATTCTCGTTTTTCTACCCAGGCATCCTGGACAAAGCCATTGCGGGAATATTTAATCAGCCAGCTGGGATTTACCAAAAATTCAAAAATTCTTGAATTAGGTTGTGGAACAGCAACAATTCTACGTGAACTTTCAGATTCTATCGGATGTTATCCTATCGGGATTGATATTGACCTTGATAGACTGAGAATAGGTCAACAGCTCGCATCAGCGCATTTACTGCTATGTGCAGACGGAAATTCTGCTCCATTTCTCGATGAGTCGTTTGATTTCATCATATTCCACTATTTCCTATTATGGATAAAAGATCCATACCACTTGCTTCAATCGGTTAAGCGCTTGTTGGTTCCAGGTGGGGTGATTGTTGCTTTTGCAGAACCAGATTACAAAAGTCGAATTGATTTTCCTGAAGAGTTCGAAAAAATCAGCAAACTCCAAACAAGATCGCTAATAAAACAAGGGATAAATCCATTGATCGGACGGCAATTACCTGGCTTATTATCTAAAGCAGGTTTTAGAGATATTCAATTTGGCATTTCAGGTTTTCAAAAACCCATGAGCTCAATTCCACAAGACAATTCATCAGAGTGGATTGTTTTAGCAAATGACTTAAAAATTATTGGGAAAAATAACCTTGTGTCAAAATATCAGGATAAAGATCAACAAGCGATTGAAAAAGGTGAAAGAGTTTCCTGGGTTCCAACATTTTATGCCTATGGCAAGAAGTAAATAACGATCGTATTAATCACTTCATCTGTGTTTGCAATAAAAATTTATCCACCAAATCAAACTTCTTTCTAGGAGGACGTTGTGCAAGGAACCCATAAAAAATCAGGAAGGACATTATTTGCACTTGGTTTCGGTTACCTGGTGGATCAGGGAGAAGGTCAGGCAATGGGTGTTTTATCACCGATCCTTCAAGCGCTTTGGGGAATTAGTTATGGCGCTATCGGTCTCATGGAAACGCTCAGGAATATTGCCCAAACGATCAGTGCTCCTTTTTGGGGATACGCTGCAGATCGATGGTCCAGAAAAAAAGTGTTAATCTTTGGCACTGGAATTTGGGGGCTATGGACAATTATTGTTGGACTAATGGATAACATTGGAAGTATGACAATTATTCGCGCAATTTCTGGTCTTGGTCTTGGGTGTTTAATGCCGGCCACTTTTTCCCTCTTAGGAGATCATTACCCGCAAGAAAAGCGCGGTCGAGCACTAGGGGTTATTGGTGCTGTAGGTGCAATTGGAATTGTCATTGGAGTTTTGGCGCTTGGATTTGTTGCTACAAAAGAATTGTGGCGTTGGGGTTTTATTGGCCTCGGTATTGCCAGTGTCTTAACTGGCATAATCATTTGGTTATTGGTCGAAGAACCTCCGCGTGGGTCTGCAGAGCCTGAATTGGCTGGTTTGGTAAACCATGAAACTGAAAAACAATTTTTAATCAATTGGAAAGATGTATTCAGTACCCTTAGGATACCAACCATATGGGCAGCTATTATTCAGGGCGTCACAGGGTCAATGCCATGGGTCGTCATGAGTATCTACCTCATTAATTGGTTAGTTAATGATCTTGGCTTTTCCAACACAATCTCCTTTTCCGACAGCCGAGGAAGTGCTCCGTTAGTTTTTGCTCTAATCGTGGTTGGCACAGCCATCAGCAACTATGTTGGCGGCGTTATCGGTGATTTTGCGGAAAAAAAGAATGCAAAATATGGGAGAACAATTATTGGACAATTCTCTGTTTTTGTGGGAATTCCGCTAACCTATATTCTTTTTACACAGGGAAAGAATATGGGATTCAATCAAATCCTTGGTCTTGCTTTTTGCACTGCCTTGTTAATCAGCTGGCCAGGGCGTGGTGCAAAAGAGCCAATGATGCAGGCGATTGTTTTGCCTGAACTTCGATCTAGCGCATATTCCGTTGTAAGTCTAATTGAGGGTGGTTTATCTGCATTTTCTGGATTAATTGCAGGTGCATTGGCAGATAAAATCGGATTAACCAACGCATTACTCTGGACAGTTCCTTTTCCCTGGATACTTTGTACACTAGGGTTTACTTTGTTTTATTTCACATATCCTAAGGATTCTGCCAGAGTCCGCCAGAAAATGACTGAAAGAAGACAGCAGTTACTATCTGAAAAAGTAAATTAAGAAAATAGTATTGCGATTTTTACACTATCAGACTATAATTCGCCTCGTTGTTCGGGGCGTGGCGCAGCCCGGCTAGCGCGCTTGCATGGGGTGCAAGAGGTCGGAGGTTCAAATCCTCTCGCCCCGACAAGAAATAAAAGACGGTGAATTGTTCACCGTCTTTTTCGTTTATCCAAGCAACTTTTGCGCCTTTTTTATGCGATCTTTCACTTTTTCAATTCCAATGATCTCCATTGATTCAAATAAAGGTGGGCTAACTTTTTGACCTGTTATGGCTACGCGTAATGTGCCAAAAACCTGTCCGGCTGAAAAACCATTTTCTTCTCCATAATTTCGTAGAACAGGTTCGAGCATTTCTTTATCTAAAATTTTTTCCTTTTCAAACAATTCCAACGATTTTTGTAGTATTTTTCGAGTTGAGTTTGAATCTAGACCCTTTTGGATCAAATCTTCAATCTGATAACTTAATTCGTCTTTGAAAAAGAATCCTGCCATTGGGATCGCGTCGTCCAGTGTGATCAGCCGTTCTTTCAAAACTGGAACTATTTTTCCAAGTTTTTCGAGTGTTACATCAAATCCTTGTTTCTTAAAAAACGGTACGAGTCGATTTGCTAAATCTCTATCCTCTAAGTTTCGTATGTGTAACCCATTAAAATAATCAAGTTTTGAGTAGTTTATCGCTGCCGGTGATGGATTTAATTTTTCGAGACTAAAATTTGCTTCCAAATCCGCCATTGTGAAAAATTCAGTCTTATCATCCAGGCTCCATCCCATCAGTGAAATCCAATTAACGACGCCTTCTGGAATATAACCCATTTCATCCAAATCTTTGATAAAAAAGGAATGTCCCTCATTCTTCAATTCGGCCTTTTCACGCTTACTCATTTTTCCCTTGCCGCTTGGATTGAGAAACACAGAAAGATGAACCCAAACAGGTTCCTCCCAGCCAAATGCGCGGCAAATTAATGCATGAAGAGGTAACGATGGTAGCCATTCTGAACTTCGGATCACGTGGGTAATCTTCATCAGATAGTCATCCACCATTGCCGCAAGATGATATAACGCCCACCCATCAGATTTTACTAGTACAGAATCATCAAGTTGTGAATTCTTTACTGTAATATCACCTCGCAAAAGGTCAGTTACTGTGGTTTCACCTTCTAAAGGAGATTTAAAGCGAATAACATACCTTTCTCCCCTGGCAATCCTCTGTTCAGCTTCATCAATAGGAATTTCTCTACATGTGCCGTCATAATGCAACGATTGTCTGTTCTTTAATTGCTCTTCACGGACTTTAGCCAGTTTCTCTGGAGAACAAAAGCAATAGAAGGCTTTCCCTGATTCAACCAATTTTTTTGCATATTCCAGGTAAATTTCTTTTCTTTCTGATTGTCGATAGGGTCCATAAGGTCCTCCAATATCTGGACCTTCATCATATTTAATTCCCAACCATCTTAATCCGTCGATTAATTCCTGTTCTGCTTCAGGAACGTAACGTTTCTTGTCTGTATCCTCAATTCGTAAAATGAACTGCCCTCCATATCGCTTGGCTGCCAGGTAATCATATAAAGCTGTGCGGGCGCTGCCGAGGTGCATATGACCTGTAGGAGATGGAGCAAAACGTACACGGATGGGTTGATTATTTTTCATATCTATCCTATGACCTTTATTTTTGCTGATGCATTAATACACTTTGGATTAACCCCAGACCAAGCATCAATGATAACAGCGAACTACCGCCGTAACTGATGAATGGCAGAGTTTGCCCTGTTACAGGAATTAACCGCATATTAACACCAATGTTTACTGCTGTTTGGAAAAAAATTAACGTTGCAAAACCAAAAGCAATCATTGCACCGTAATTATCACTTGCCCGGCGTGCAGCCCGAAAACATCTGAATATAACAAAAACGAGAATGGCGACAATAAAAACAGTGCCAACAAAACCGAATTCCTCTGCCATTGCTGAAAAAATAAAATCCGTGCTCCGGACCTTTAGGAAGCGTAACTGCACTTGAGTTCCATGCCCATATCCTTGTCCTAACCATCCGCCATTCCCTATCGTAATCAACGCTTGCTCAACGTTGTAAGTATTCCCATGGCGAGCTGTGGGGTCAGGTTTGATGAAACTGAGAATTCGTTGTTGTTGGTAATCTTGTAAAAAGGGAAAAGCAATGATGAAAAGAACAATTGCGGATACACCAAGTATTATCATGTACTTTGTCGGCAAACCGCTGATCCAGAGCATGGCAAACCATATAACAAATAGTAAAATCGACGAACTTAGGTTTGGCTGCAATAGTATCTGAACAACAATTCCTGCAACAATTGCAAAACTGAGTAACACCCAGCGAACATTCTTCTTTCGATTTGCAGTTTTTGAGAAATAATCAGCCAGTACCAGGATTACTACAATCTTTGAAAGCTCAGCAGGTTGGATATTTACAAGTCCTACTTCCAGCCATCGCTGTGCACCAAAACTAACCTTTCCTGCGATAAGGATCACCGCGAGAAATACAACCGTGATTATGTAAAACAACTTGGAAAAATTCATCCAATACCGATAATCGATTAATGCTAAAACCACAGAAATCACTATGCCGATACCAAAATAAATTGCCTGCCGATTAACCTGCCCGGTCAATTCAGTATTCCCGGCTATTGCGGAGCGGATCATTAAGATCCCAAATAAACTTAGAAATACGACTGCGCCAAATAACCAAAAATCAAATTGCTTCCAAAGTTCTCGTTTAAACATTCATCCACCGATTAAGGAATTGATTCCTGCACAACTCCACTCGCAGAATCAATTGCTTTTAATTCAAAGTATGCTTTCATTACTCTACCAACAATTGGTGCAGCAGTTGCAGCACCCTCTGTACCATTGTAAACAAAAGCAATGATTGCTATTTCAGGATTGTCGTATGGGGCATACCCGACATACCATGCATGAGAAGGCCAGGCTTCTGGCAGGCACAAGTTCTTTTCTTGGGCTACATTATCACAATATTCAGCTGAACCAGTTTTTCCAGCCGATGGCACATCATAAAATCCGAGTGTTGTCGGCTTTGATGCGGTACCATATTCCACTACAGCCCGCATTCCCTGTTTAGCATAGTCGATAACCCATGGTTGAACAACTTTTTTCTCACCAGTGGGTTTGTTGTTTTCATCGAGGACATCAATTAATGGGTCTTTTGTGATATCCCAAACCAGCTTAGGTTCAAATGGTTTAATAACATTCCCATTTGCATCTCTGATCTCCTTGATGATAGTAGGTTGCATGTATTTCCCATCATTAGCCAGGATTGCAAATGATTGCAAGACCTGTAAAGGTGTGGCAAGAACGTAACCTTGCCCAATGGTGGTTATATAAGTATCTCCGGTGGACCAGTTTTCAGCTTTGTTGATTCGTTTCCAGGTAGGGTCGGGTACCAGTCCTTTAACTTCTCCGGGTAATTCAATGCCGGTTAAACGGTTATAACCTAACGCTTCAGCGTATTCTTTTGCACGCCAAACGCCAAGCCCACCGTTAGGAACCTCATCATCATAACCTCCACCAATTTTATAGAAGTAAATATCATTAGAGAGAGCAACTGCTCGTACAAAATTGCATTGCCCATGATCAACTCTTTGATAGTTGATATATTCACGAGGAATTCCAGCTTCATTCTCGCTATATTTTTGCATAATGGTGATAGAGGCTGGTGTTTTTATCTCTTGTTGAGGGGTAACTACACCCTCATTGAGCGCTCCCACCGCCGCCACCATTTTATAAACAGAGCCAGGTGGATGCGCTGCAGATACTGCATGATTTAACAAAGGATGTAATGGATCCTCAGAAAGTTGGTAATAATAATATGCAGGAATAATTCTTTCAAGCCGATTATTCTCATAGGTGGGCTCAGAAACCATAGCCAGAATTTCGCCTGTCTTTGGATTCATGGCAATCACAACCCCATTTTGAGATTTTATCTGACCAACCCAGGTATTCAAATATTTCAATTCATCTTGAAGTATTGTCTTAGCAGCTGCCTGTAAACGAGTGTCTATTGTAAGAACAATCGTATTGCCCGGGGTAGCATCTACTGGTGGTTCGACATCTCTAATTTCTTTACCTGCATTGTCAACTTCTACAACTCGTTCACCATTCTTACCCATTAAGGTATCGTTCATCGATAATTCGACACCGGCAAAACCGATCTTATCTCTGCCGGCGACAAATCCAAGTTGTTCGTAATAATCTTTTTGTTCAGCAGTTATTGGGCCAAGAAATCCGACAACTTCTGAGGTGAGTGATCCAGTCGGATAATGCCGAACATAACTAATATCAATATTTACTCCAGGCCAATCGGAAGATTTTTCTTTAATCTCCAATGCAATACCTTGATCAATATTGCATTTAATTTTTACAGGCTGGTATGGCGCATTCGTATCACCAATTAAAACGATTTCTTTAATTCCAAAATCGGTTTCACATTCGGAAAAAGTCTTGACCGTCTGGTCATTAATAACTCCATTTGTTACCGGAATACCAATTAATTGGGATAACTCACGATAGATTTCTTCTGTTGTCCCAGTATCCTGGGGTAAATTGGCTGGAGTTATTGAAACATCGAAAGACGGTACATTATCGGCAAGAGTAAAACCATTTCTATCAAGAATATTCCCTCGAGTAGTTTGAACACTAACGTTCTTTATTCTATTCTCTTCTGCTTGTAAGCTGTAACCTGCACCCTGAATAATTTGCAAAGAGAATAACCTGATTAAATAAATGGTAAAAACGACCGATATTATTGCAATCAGTATCTTGAATCTTCTTTGAACGAGTTCTTCTTGTGTAGACTTATTATTGATCATGTTAATCGTTATTCGGATATAACCATAAGATCATATCGCGCGATATTAAATATATTGGCAGCGCAAAAACCAAATTCATTACTAATGAAGGTAGAATGATTCTATTAAGAGATTCGCTAAATTGGATCATAGATCCATTAATCTTTAGGCTGATAAATCCGGTAAAGTAATAAATAAAACTTCCAATAATAAGGACTAACAGGAAAGACAATAATGGTGATTGCCATAATCTTCCTTTTATAAAACTCGCTATACCCAGAATTATCAAGTAGCTTATCGCAGTTGCATACCAGGGGATGGCGGAAACATAACTCATAACAGATATTGCTATGATTAACCATAACCAGCTATGGTTAATTTTTGTTTGAATAATCCAGGCGATCATCCAAACAAAAAGAAGATCTGAAAATCCATTTAAGATCATGAATTTTCCGCTCAAAGACAATTGAAGAAAAGTCAATAAAATCACGACTGGAATTGAAATCAATTGTTCCATAGTAATTATTTTTTTTCGGTTAATGGAGAATAATTTACCGGCTTAAAGTTTGTAATGACTAATACAGCCCGTAGATTAGAAAAATCTACTACAGGTTGAACAGCAGCATTTTGAAATAATGAATTTTGTTGGCGGGATGGCGCAAGTATCTGACCGATAAGTATATCTGCCGGATAAGACCCACCGAGACCAGAGGTTAGAACCAAATCGCCTTCTTCAAGGTTTGCATCAAGGTTTACCATGCCTAAAGTTATATCACCAGAGATCGATCCATTTATCTCTGCATTAATTTTTGCATTTTCCAGCCGAACATTTACTACTGAATTAGGATCAGTGATAAGTTGAACTCTTGCTGCAGTTGCTGTCACTGCGTCTATTCGACCAACGAGCCCCTGTTGAGTGACAACTGGCATTCCTTTAAAAATCCCATCGTCAGATCCATGATCAATAATTACATAATTCAGAAACGGGCTCGGATCACGTCCAATTACAGAAGCAGCAATATATTTGTTTTCTGGTCTGGTTCGGGCAAAATCCAGTAAAGCATAAAGAATATCTGTTTCTGACAATTGCTGCTTAAGTATCAAAACTTCAGCTTGAAGTTGAGAAATCTCATTTTTTAATCTTGCATTTTCTTCTTGAAGTTTTGTTACGTCCCTAGGAATGGTCAGGAAATCCTCAACTGCCTTAACACGAACTGAAAACCAGGATTGAGCGTCTACCAATGGAGATGTTGCTTTACCAACAATTTTTCCCAAAAGTCCGCTTATCGCTAGAATTATTATCCCCGTTATTGCCAATCCTACTACGATAGGCTGCCAATTCTTAATGCTGCCCTTATTCATTTATCCTGATTTCATCCAGAATTACGAGCCCTGTCAAGACCAACAAGGAATTTTTCGTGTGCTGCAAGATCTTCAAGAACCAAACCTGCTCCTCTTGCAACACAGGTCATCGGGTCATCAGCAATCCAAACTCGTAAGTTCAATTCATCTTTAAGTCTTGGTACGAGACCAAGTATCTGTGAACCCCCGCCAGCCAGACAAATCCCATTGTCTAGTAAATCGGAAATCAACTCCGGGGGAACTTCATCCAATGCGTCTTTAATAGTATCCACGATAACTTGAATGGAATTTGCGATGGCTTCACGAATTTCAACTGAAGACACTTCCAAGGAAGCAGGAAGTCCTGTTATCAAATTGCGGCCTCTAACAGTATAGGTTAATTCTGTTTGCAATGGATAAGCAGAACCGATATTTATCTTTACCTGTTCAGCTAATCGATCACCAATTAATAAATTATATTTCTTTCTGATATATTGGAGGATATCTTCATCCAATTCATCACCAGCAACTCTCAAAGAGCGTGAAATAACAACACCTCCCATTGAGATCACAGCAACTTCAGTGGTTCCCCCACCAATATCAACGATCATCGTTCCTTTAACTTCATTAACGGGAAGACCAGCTCCAAGAGCAGCTGCACGTGGTTCTTCGATCAAATAGGCTTCACGCGCTCCTGCAGCCATAGCCGCATCATACACCGCCCTTTTTTCAACTTCCGTTGCTCCTGAGGGAATTCCGATACATACACGGGGCCGCGGCATCGGAACTAAGGTTTGCTGGTGAACTTTACCTATGAAGTACTCAAGCATTGATTTTGTGATTTCAAATTCAGAAATTACACCATCTCTCAATGGTCGAATCGCAATAAAATTTGCTGGGGTTCGCCCAACCATTTCCTTAGCAGAAGCGCCAACTGCAATTGTTTCTTTGGTCTTTTTATTAACAACAACCCAGGAAGGCTCATTGATCACAATACCTTTACCCTTGACATTTACAAGGGTATTTGCCGTACCAAGATCTATCCCGATGTCTAATGAAAAAAAACCCATCAACCAACTAAAAAGATTGGCTGCCAAATGTAACTCCTGTGATGTGTTGTGTAAATCAAAAAAAAATTATACCATACGGGTTTTTGTCAACCAGCTAATGTAGCTCTCTCCAACGAGCATTGACAAATAGATTCATCCCTCATACAATACCAATCGAATGCGGGTGTCGCCAAGTGGTAAGGCAGTACCTTCCCAAGGTACCACTCCGTGGGTTCGAATCCCATCACCCGCTCTTTTTTTCACATTTTTCCAAAATCCCCTATCTACTTTGCAATTCTATAAAGACGATTTCGTGTATTTAATGCTAGAATTTCATATCTCGAGGTATATTTTAATATGAACAATCTAATACTTCATGTTGAAGACAATATAGATAATCGCGTCCTGGTGCGCCGATTGTTAGAATCTCATTCTTTTAAAGTTATAGAAGCAGCCAATGCATACGAGGCAGTTGTTTGTCTACGAAACTACCGTCCTGATCTAATTCTTATGGATATCAATATTCCAGATGTCGATGGTTATACACTTACCTCAAAACTAAAAACCATTCCAAGCGTGAAATCAATACCGATAATTGCCATAACCGCTAATGCCATGCGCGGGGATCGAGAAAAAACGTTGCATGCTGGGTGCGACGGATATATTGAAAAACCGATCGATATCGATAATTTTCTTACCCAGGTTAATTCATTTTTAGGGAACTTTCCCTCTCAAGGATTCTAATGCCCTCTATATCTAGTCCCCTATCGCTTGATCAAATTAATTCTATCCTAAAAGACAAAACGATATTAATTGTCGAAGATAATATCGGCAACTTCATGTTGATCGCTCGTATGCTCTCAAATTACGGCGCACGTTGTGAATGGAAAACATCAGGATATGAAGTGGTTGAATTTGCAAAGACACTTCTTCATCTTGATCTTGTCCTAATGGATATTCATCTTCCATATGAGGATGGTTATGCGGCGATGCGGAAGATACGGCAAGCAGGAACTCTAAAAGCTATTCCCATTATCGCTGTCACTGCTGATACTGGCGTTAACCAAATGCATAACGCTCAGATAGCTGGATTCAATGGTTTTATCGGTAAACCGCTAAATCCTGACCGATTTCCAGAGCAAGTTAGTCGGATTCTCTCAAACGACCAGGTATGGGAATACAACTGAGGTGGATAAATGACTGATATACCCCTGACAACGAATGCTCCAAGTAAACCTCCTGTATTTCGAAATATACTTGTACAACGAGTTCTCATTGGACTGCTTTTCATTGCCCTTGTTCCAGTTGTTGTAGTCAGTCTCGTAAATTTTATTAGAACCAGAAATGTCTTGCAAACTCAGGCAATTGATCAACTATCGTCTCTCTCCAATACCTATTCCCAACAACTTGAACAATTCATCTCAACTCGCCGTCAGGCATTGGATCAAATTAACTTATCCACAGGTTTTGATGCCAATATTGCACTCCTTTACCAAGGATCATCAACCTCAGGATATGGACAAGCGTTTAATTCGGTTTTTAATTACATCAATCAATACATTCAAACGCCCACTGAGAAAATTTTCGATTTAGTAGCTGTCATTGATTCTGCAGGTACTGTCCTTGTTTCGTCAGACCGAAATTTAACAGGGAAAAACCTATCCGATAGCTATTTCATTAAAGCCTTATATCAAACAAACTCATCAGTTCTTTCCTACGAAGGCGGTGGTTTATTTCCAGGAAAATTAGTTCTGGTCACGACTAAGATTTATAAAAACCCTGCTGGTGCCCCAGGTCTTTCCTTGATTGGATTTTCCACATCCCCATTGCCTCTTTCTACATTAAATTCATCTCAATCTTTCTTTAAATCCAGTCAGGGATACCTTTTAACCGCCGACAACAAACTGATTTCAGTCGATGCGAAATCGGGTGACCCTGTTCTTAATTCAATCTCAGAAGATTACGCTACTTTATTGAAAAATAGATTTTCTACTAGTGGAAGTGGTCAAAATATCATTTATGTCAATTCAAATGGCTTACGTGTATATGGGTATTACAAACCACTCACATTTGCTCAGTCAAATCTACTTCTCGAAGTTCCTCAAGACATTATTGTTGGTCAGGTTCAACAGCTTGTTCCATTCACTCTAATAATTCTTGCTGCTCTTATGCTTTTATCAGGCGTGATTGTTTATTTTTCAACTCGCCGTATGGTTACACCATTAACCGACCTGGCAAAAATTGCTCAAACTTTTGCAACTGGAGACTGGACCTATAGGGCAAAGGTAAATCGAGATGATGAAATCGGTCAGTTGGCTTACTCCTTCAATAATATGGTTGACCAACTGACCAGTTACAGCCGCTCACTGGAAGAAAAAGTAGAAACCCGTACGCATGATCTTATGCTTGTTTCAGAAATTGCTCAAACAGCAAATTCCGGTTTAAATCAACGCGAAATACTGCGGCAAGCCTCTAATTTAATCTCTGAAAAACTGGATATTCCCTATCACGCAATTTATGAGGTAGACAAATTGGCTAATTCAGTCAATTTGATAGCTCAGGGATCAAAAATTGAAGGCGCAATCCCTGAAAGAAATTTATCCTTATCAATCAATAAAACCACGATGATCGGTTGGTGTGCTCAGAGTAAACAGCCGCGTCTTTCAGGTAATATCAAACTTGAAAACGATATAACAAACCAGGCTCCGTTAATTGAATCCTGCGCCAGTGAAATGGTTATTCCAATTACCGTTGAGGGTGAGACTGTTGCACTCATCGATTTCCAAAGTCAGAATCTGAATGAATTTGATGTTGAGTCTTCAACAGTTTTTTCATCGTTAGCCAACCAGTTATCGCGAGGTCTATATAACGTAAGATTGGTGGAAAGCTCTCAATTGGGTTTGAAAGAAACATCAGCTTTGTATACTGCAAGTCGCCAGGTAATTGTTGCTCAGTCCATTGATGAAGTTGACAAACACTTATCGGAATTATTTAGCCAAACTGAATATGTTTCCTTCTTCTTCAGCGTTCAAGGTGATCAAATTCATTTGATAAATATTGCCGATCCTCGTGGAACCCGTTTGGATCAATCACTTAAAGGGTTCAATATTCCATTAAGTAGAGGACTTATGCGCCTCTCTGCTACTGGGATGCAAATTCTTGATGACCTGAAAACAGATGCTGATTTTAACAACCTGAGCGCATATTTTGAACGCAGAGGTTGCACCTCAATCGCAATGCTGCCAATTAAAATATCCTCTGAAATGGGTTATTTATTGGTGATTGGTTCACGTGAAAAGAAACCTATATCTTCTCTGCAAATGCAACCTTACCAAAACCTCGCTCAAGTGATTGGCGCCACCATTGAACGTTTATCATTACTGACCAATTTAAACCAGCGTGTCAATGAATTAAATACACTATCAGCGATAAGTCAATCTGCCACAATTGCTTTAGACAGCGAAGATCTCTTCCAAAGGCTTCATGCAGAAATTAACTCCGCATTTGGCAAAGATGTTGGGTTGGCAATTGCGTTAAATAACGATGAAAAGAAAACTGTTACCGTTCCCTATTACAAAGAAAATGAGAGACTATCAATTCCTGCCTACGCATATACAGATGATCTCATTTCTACCCTCATCATTGAAGCTAAAACCATTCTTCATAAGGATGCTTATGTATTGGGACTCCGTACAATAGAAACAGGCGACATAAACCTTACTGCAAAATCCTGGCTTGGATTACCTTTAGTAATTGCTGGAAAAACCCTCGGAGGTCTTGTCCTTTTTGACAGCGAGACTCCTGGAAGGTTTACAGAAACTGAAGTTTCTTTGCTGAATACAGTACTTCCACAAATTACTTCCTCAATTCAAAATACTGAGCTGCTTCAATCTCAACAAAAAGCTTTGCAAGCGTTTGAACAGGAACAATTCCTCCTGAACGCCCTTTTGGATAATATTCCCGATGAAGTAGTGTTTAAGAATCCACAAGGCGAGTTTATCCGTGTTTCTGAATCAGCTGCACGAAAACTGGGTAAGAATAATGCAAAAGACCTCGTCGGGCAAAAAGACGAACTGGAGGAATTAGGTATAGATGAAGACCTAACAGATTCAAAAGTGGTTGAAAACGGTAAACCTCTTCTCGACTTTATCCAACCAACCAAAGAACTTAATGGCCGCAGTGGTTGGTCATCAGTCAGTAAAATTCCATTGCGTGCTCATAGTGGAGAAGTTGCAGCCCTGTTAAAAATTTCGCATGATGTTACAGATTTAGTGAATACACAGAACATCGCTAAACGGCGTGCAGATCAATTATTAACAACCAGTGAAATTGCAAGAGAAGCTACAACCGGCAGCCTTGATATTGATGAGACATTGCGCCGACTGGTCAACCTTGTAAAAACAAGATTTGGTTTCTACCATTCTTCGATTTTTCTCCTCGATGCACTGGGTCAGTTCGCAGTTTTACGCGAATCAACAGGAGAAGCTGGAGCCCAATTGAAAGAAAAAGGGCACAAACTTGCAGTCGGTTCAGCTTCAATTATTGGTCAAACAACTGAAAAAGGCGAACCAGTTGTGGTTGGCGATGTAACCAAAGAAGCCAATTACTACCCCAATCCGTTGCTCCCAAATACCAAATCTGAAGCAGGGATTCCGCTAAAGCTGGGTGAGCGGGTTTATGGCGCTCTGGATGTTCAATCGGAAGAAGTTGATGCGTTTTCCCAGGAAGATATTAATATATTAAGAGTCCTGGCAGATCAACTCGCGGTAACTATTCAAAACGCCAATCTATATTCGAAAACGCAACAGACCCTTGAAAGACATCGTTTATTACAACAATTTACCTCCACGTCTGGTCAAAACCTGACATTTGAGGATGCAGTCCGAACTTCGGTTTTGACATTACAGAAAATCTTCACAAAAGACAAAATTAGTCTGTTAATACCCTCTAAAGATAATTCTTTGAAAGTAAGCTCTTTCGCTGGGTATTCATCAGAAGAAATTACCGAAGATACCAAAAAATTAGGGGAAGGTTTCATTGGCATTGTCGGACAGGAAAAGGTTGCCCAGATTTCTTCGGATGTGCCGGCTGAGAAAACCTCTGGTCTTCTATTTTCTCAAACGCGCTCATTTATCGCAGTTCCAATTGTGTATGCAAACCGATTATTAGGTGTAATTGATATCGAAAACAGTGAGCCCGGGTTATATGACGAAAATGATCAGGAAATTGTTACCTCTCTGGCCAGCAACCTTGCATCATTAATTGCTAACATCGAGTTGGTCGATAGAATTAGGCTTCAGGTTGATCGCCAGAGACAACTATACGAAATATCAAGTAAGATTAGACAATCCACGGATATCGAAACCATTATGCGCACATCGCTGTCAGAAATTTGTACAGCGCTAAATATCCGCAAAGCCTCAATTGAATTACTGCAATCCGAAGAATCTATTATAGAACAACTGCCTAAGGAGGAAAAATAATATGGAATACCTCCGTTCATTAATACCCACTAGAACGCCTGCCAATATCAATCTTCGAGATGAACTTAGAGTTTGGCAGGAAAGATCACTGCAATACCTTCTCTTTGGTTTCTTCTTGCTTACTTTGGTTTTTACCTCCATTCTTCTTTCTTTAACCTCTGTTACAAGTGATTCTATTTATATGGGAGGATTTGTTTTCGCTACATTTTCGTCGTTAATAATTCTCCTAATACGAAAGATTTCTTATCGGATCCGCTCCATTGCATTTCTAATTGTTTTTTATATTTTTACAACAATTGTTTTCATACGCAATGGATGGGGTGGCGTTGCACTGCTTCTTCTCTTGTCTTTTTCATTCCTCGCTACGATTTTCTTATATCAACGACCATCAAGGATTGGTATTGGCTTAAGTATCGGAACCTTGCTTTTTTGGGCTGTTTTACGCGGATCAGGTCTTGTTTCAGGAATCCAAGGTGCATCAACCTTATTGAATATCATTATCGACGTTTTGTTAGTGATCTTTCTAGGTGGAGTTGGTAATTTTACAATCAGCGCATTAAAGAGAAAATTCATTTTTGAACACAATAATTACCTTGCTGCTGAATCGAATATTAATGACTTACAAGTAGAACTGGAATCACAGAAAACCGCACTAGAGAAAAGAGTTTTTCAACTGAGAACTGCTTCTGAGATTTCTCAGACTACCTCCTCAATTCTTGACCAACAACTCCTGTTGCAGAAAGTGGCGGACCTTATCAAAGATCGTTTTGATCTCTATTATGTTGGTATCTTCCTAATCGATGAAGCTCGAGAATACGCTGTTCTAAGATATGGCACTGGTGAGGCAGGAAGAAGAATGATGGCTGCGAAACACAAACTCGCCGTAGGTGGCTATTCGATGATTGGTTGGGCTACCCAGACTCGTAAATCCAGGATTGCCCTGGACGTTGGAGAAGAAGCTGTACATTTTGATAATCCATTGTTGCCTGATACAAGGTCCGAGATGGCATTACCAATCGCCAGCGCAACAACAGTATATGGAGCCATGTCAATCCAATCAACTTTAGTTAATGCGTTTGACGAAAATGATGTTCTCATTCTCCAAAGCGTAGCCGACAGCTTATCAATATCACTAGAAAATGCTGCATCATTTCAAAAGAATCAAAAAGCGCTTGAAGATATCCGGATCCTTAACCGAGCTTATTTGAAACAAGCCTGGTGGGATCCATTGGATGTTGAACGTAATTTAAGGATGGATTTTGAAAACCCGCAAGCTGTCGAATCACCCATCAATCCTAATCTGATCGAGATTCCCCTTTTATTGCGCGACGAAAAAATTGGGAAAATAAATCTGGAAATTGAGGGGAATGAACTTCCTTCGGAGACTCAAGAGTTTTTGAAATCACTCTCTTCACAAACCATTGTAGCCCTTGAAAACGCAAGATTGATCGAGGAATCTCACTTGGCTGCTCTACAAGAGCAACAATTGAACACGCTTTCTCAGCAATTTTCACGAGCCTCATCGATAGAGGAAATCTTAAAAACAGCGGTCATCGAATTTGGAAAACTGCCCTCAATACAGGAAGCCTCAATTTCGTTAATCCCACCCGAAGAAGAAAAGCCCCTCGACTTGAAGGTCATCGGCGCTAAGGAGGGTAAATGATCGATTTATCTCGAAAAGACCCAGGTGAAGTTCGTACTTCTGCCATAGAGCAAAGTGCTATGGACGAAAACAAAAATATTCTTCTTCAAAGTTTTATGAACGGTTCAATTATTTTGGGAACCGTCATGTTCTTCATCAATTTGTTTATTGCTATACAAAAGAATGATTTGATTATGGGGCTATTGACCACTGCCCTCTTTATCGTTCTGTTTATCATTACGTTCACTCGCAACATTCGATTTAATATTCGGAGCATCCTTCTTTCGTTTATTTTTATTGCAGTAGGCGTGATAAGTATTTTGTCCACTGGAATCAACGCGAATGCAGTTATTTATTTCTTTGTAGCCATTCTTTTACTTGGCGTGTTACTGCCAGGCTCATGGTGGATTGCTGGTTTTATTTTTGAGGGTGTGATCATTTCCATTTTTGGGCTTTTTATACAATATGGAATTGTTGAGTTAAATTCCTTTTTTGTTCTCAACAACACAATAGCAAATTGGTTTATTACAATCACGATTACATTGTTTATCGCTATCGTCATAGTGTCGCCCCTTGTTCAATATTTAAAGAAGTTGTATTTACAAAAAGCCGAGGTCGATAAGAATTTTTCTGAATTAAATGTATCTACTGAAAAACTTGTTTCAAGAATAGAGGTACTTGAAAACGAGGCAGATATCCAGAGGTCTAAGCAAATTGCCGCCAGGCAATTGGTTCGTGAGATAACTCAACAGCCTAATCTACAGAAGATGATGGACGATTTGGTTGAGCTATTTTGTACCCAATTCGGTTTTTATTTTGCAGGTATATACCTTGCCGATGATCGAAATGAGTATGCTATTTTAAGAGCCGCAAGTGGTCAGATTGGGAAACAATTAATTTCTCAAGGACACCAATTGAGGATCCGAGAAGAAGGAATAGTCGGGTATGTAATCGCTCGTGGGGATACGCGAATTGCGCTGGATGTTGATGTAGATTCTGTACATAAGAAAAACCCGCTCCTGCTTGAAACAAAATCAGAAGTCGGAATTCCTCTGAAGTTTGCATCAAAAATACTCGGCGCAATTGACATTCAATCCAATAAAGAGTCAGGCTTCTCTCAAGATGAAGTTGATATTTTACAAGGCATTGCCGACCAACTTGCCATAACGATTTCTAAATCCCAACAAATTCAAAACCTTGAGAATCAGATTCTCGAATTACGTACAGGACTTGGCGAAAGCGTGAAAGGGGTTTGGAGGTCTCATCTTCAAGGATCGCAGAAAACTCTGGGGTTTGTCTATCGAAATAACCAGCTATTTCCTGAAAGCGATATTCCTGCGCTTGAATCAGTTAATGAAAATATGCAATCGCCGAAGATTTCCCCCTTTAAAGATCATTCAATTTTGAGTGTCCCTGTACGGTTACGCGATCAGGTTCTGGGAGTAATAAATCTAAACTATTCTGGGAAAAAAATTCCCAAAAGACTGTTTAACTTGGTTAACACAGCTACAGATCGATTAGCGATTGCTCTCGAAAATGCCCGTTTGCTAGAAACCATTCAGGAAAGGGCAGAAAGGGAACACACTGTAGCTGAAATTTCATCGAAGGTTCGTTCTGCACAAAATGTAGAGTCAATTCTGCAAACAGCAGTTATGGAATTAAGCAAATCTTTAGGTGTTAGCGAAGTTAGCGTTCAATTAAAAACACTTTCTAACGCTGAACAAGCACCTATCGTGGAGGATTAATGGAAAAAATTCAAACTCCATCCCCGTCAAAAGAACTCTTTACTTTAAATAAAATAAAGAATAACCGGATTCCTTTTTATATCCTTGTCGGAATCCTAGGATTGTTTTCACTTGCACTCATTTTTACAGCAATCTACACCAATCGTTCTATCCTTTTAATTCTTGCTTCTGTTTACTCATTATCCACAATTGTTGGAATTTTAGCGCTCTCTAATGTATGGGATGCACCAGAATCAACAAAATTCCTTATTTTTTCTTTCCTCTTAGAAATTGCCATTTCGTTAACCTCAGGAATTCTACCTGTATACTCAGGATTCCCCTATGCGATATTGGCAATTTCCCTTGCTTTTTCAATTTCCTCTTTGCTGCCAACATCAACAAACTCTGACTGGATTATTTGGACTGGATTATTAGGAGTAATTGGATCGATCCTTTTAAGTATTCTTGCCCCATTTGAACAAATAATCGATGCAAATCTTCAATATGTCATTTTCGGTTTTCTTGGTATTGTTCTTATCGGGTTAGTCTATTTATTTGTGACCAAAAGTATCATCATAAATTTACGTGTCAAGTTGATCCTTGGCGCTCTTGCACTTTCGTTGTTGCCCATTACAGCCCTGGCATTAATTAACAACCAGTACCTGCGCTCCTCAATTCAACAACAGGCAAATAATTCCTTACAGGTTGCGGCGAATCAGACGATTTCTGATATCGACACCTTTATTCAACAAAACTTGGACTCCACTACTAATGAAGCAAGTCTTCCTGCTGTGATCGACTATCTCTCGCTTGACCCAGCACAACGGTCAGGCTCTGCTAATGAAACGCAAGTTTTAATTACTTTTCGCTCTTTGCAGGCGAAACAGAAAATTTATTTACCTTCTTATGCTATTTTAAATTTCATTGGTACAAATTTAATTGACACCAATGCGCAAAACATAGGAAAATCCGAAAGATCTACTACTTATTTTCGCCAAACAGCAAATACTGGAACAACATTTGTTTCATCTGTTGAGTTTGAAAGTGGCACCAGAAACGCATACTTGAATTTCATAGCTCCCGTTGTTGACCAATCTAAACAAGTTATCGGGTATTTACGCGTAAGATATGACGCTCACATTCTCCAATCAATGATTGAAAAATATGTGGGGTTAATTGGTAATCGTTCTTATCCAATACTAATTGATAACAATGGTCTACGACTGGCGGATGGATCTTCCCCCAATCTTCTATATAGAACAATCAGTACTCTTACCACTGAGCAATATGAGGCGCTAATTAATTCGAACTTACTTCCTTCATATTTGCCTCAATCCTTATTAAATGCAAACCAAGAAGATATAGCAGCTGTGGCTTTTTCAAACCGAAATTCTGATTTCTTTTCTACAAAATCAAAAATCGGTAACCTGGAATACCCGCAGCTTGGAGTTATTAAGAGAGTAGAAAAGGAACCCTGGCAAGTAATTTTCCTTCAGGACCAGACTTCCTTAAATAAATCTATTGATAACCAGAATAGACTTTCAGCGATTATCTCAACCTTGATTGCTGCTTTAGTCGCAATTTTTATCACAATTGTTGCCAATTCATTCTCTAAACCAATCCTTGATTTAACCAAATCAGCTGAGAAAATCTCAAAGGGTGATTTTGATACTCAAGCTGTTATCAAGTCCAAGGATGAAATTGGTATTTTAGGTGCTTCTTTCAATTCGATGACCCGTCAGTTAAAGGAACTTATCGATACTCTGGAAAGTCGCGTTCAGGAACGAACCAGGCAACTTGCTGAACAATATGAAACATTACAGTTTAGATCCAGGCAGCTCCAAACCGTTTCTGATGTTGCGCGAGGTATTGCATCAACTCGCGATCTTGAATCACTGCTTTCTGATGTTACTACACTGATCAGTGAACGGTTTAACTTCTATCACGTAGGTATATTTTTGAATGATGAAAAAAATGAATATGCTGTTCTTAGAGCAGCAAATTCAGCTGGTGGTAGAAAAATGCTTGCCAGGCAGCATAAATTGCAGATTGGGCAGGTCGGTATTGTTGGTTATGTAACTGGAACTGGAAATCCCCGTATCGCTACTGATGTTGGTCAGGATGCTGTATTCTTCAACAACCCTGACCTTCCTGAGACAAAATCAGAAATGGCTCTTCCACTTAGAGTTGGTGATAAAACAATTGGTGCTTTGGACGTGCAATCCACTTTATCAAATGCGTTTACAAATGATGACATTGAGTTGTTTTCAACGCTAGCTGACCAGGTAGCCATAGCCATTAATAATAACGAGTTGTATCTGGAGACATCTAAGGCATTATCAGAAGCTGAAAAAGTACATAGACAGTATCTTAATCAGGAATGGACCAGGCAATCCAATGAAGCAAGTGTAAATAGTGTACGGTTTGCGAATAATTCCTTTGACCTTTTTTCAGAAGATTTGCCTGAAGTTAAAATGGTTCTTGAATCCGCAAGACCAGTCTTTAAATCACAAAAAGATCCTGAACAAAAAGATAAATTTATCTCCACATTAACAGTTCCTCTAATGTTATATGGTGAACCAATCGGAGTTTTTCACCTTCAAGAAACGGCTGATAAACCCTTTGTTTGGAGTCAAAATGATCTCCTAACGATTCAAGAAGTTTCTTCTCAGGTATCGCAATCACTTGAGAATGCCCGCCTTTTTGAAGAGACAATACGCCGTGCAGACCGAGAAAGAAAAGTATTGGAAATTACCAGCAAAATCCGATCAACAAACGATCCCCAACAAATGCTCCAAATAGCACTTGAGGAATTGAAGAAAAACCTTGGCGCAACTAAAGCTCAAATTGTCTTTAATGTTGGGAATATTCAGACAGAGAAACAAGATTCAGAAGACAATGATGAAATAAAAACAATTAGATTAGAACGTCACTCACAAAATTCTGAGGATTAGATGGCCTACATTATCTCAATAGCGAACGAAAAAGGCGGCGTTGCCAAAACAACGACCACATTGTCATTGGGTGGAGCATTAGTAGAAATGGGGAAGAAAGTCCTATTACTTGATTTGGACCCACAGTCTAACCTGACTTTATCTCTTGGAGTTGAAACAGATCAGAAGGTATCTTCATTATTAAATCTCGTTTTGGACAAATTGAACCCAACCGAGGTGATCATTAAGACTCAGATTTCAGGACTTGAACTTTTTCCTTCGAATGGTGATATTAGAATGGCTGAACGCCTTCTTCCAATGCAGCCAAATTATCAATTGATCCTTAAGAATATTCTCTCGACAATTGAAAATAATTATGACTTTATCATTTTAGATTGCCCGCCCTTTTTGGGTGCAATAACTTTAAATGCATTAATGACTTCGAATTTGCTATTACTGCCAACCCAGGCTGAATATTATTCAGTATTTGCTTTAAAAAATATGATGGCAATGGTTCGTCAAGTTCGCTCATTAGGGAATTCTTCCTTACGATATCGTCTCTTATTGACTATGTTTGATAAGCGAAACGGAATTCATCGAAGTCTGGCAGAACATCTAAGGTCAACTTTTACAAGCGGTGTATTGGACACAGTCATTGAAATAGATACTCGATTACGAGAAAGTCCATTATCCGGTTTACCAATTGTTTATCATGCAGCTAAAAGCCGTGGCGCATTGCAATACCGTTTCCTTGCTCAGGAGATATTAAATTATGCCAAAGCCTGATTTTTCTCACAAAATAAATAAATTGCTATCCGATATCCATGAAGACAGCAGTATTTTGTCGCCTTTGAAATTGCAAGGTGAAAATTCTAGTTATTCCTGGGAATGTGACGCAAACGGATTATATTCATCATGCAGCGATGAGATAACTTCATTAGCTGGTTACTTACCTTCAGAAATAGTCGGTAATCCTCTCTTATCAATAGGTTTAAACTTTGAAGGACAATCTAAATTAAGGGAAACACTTCAGTCAGAGATTTTTCCTTGTGATGTCGAACTGACGCTCATGATGAAAAATAAGTTCATCGCATTGACAAGATGGACGCTATTCAGAACAAATGACGATTCAGGTAATTTACAAGGATTTCGGGGTATTGTTCAATTTCTCGAAAAACCGCACTCAACAACCACTACCCAACCAAAATCATCAATAAACGAACAAGAGTTCTCCTCAGGTGAAGAGAAGAAATCATATGAGCCAAATGAACCAACTGATCTAGTGGGTGTTGAAACAGGAATTTTACCGGAGATTGAAGAAAAAAATATTAAAGACAAAGAAATGACCACACCGATCATCAGGAGTGGTAAAAAACGTGAAGTAAAACCAAAGCCAATAAAAAAGGCGCAAACAGGTACGTCTCAACTTAAATCAATACAAACTGCACCACTCCCTCAAATATTCACTTCTATTCCAAAAACTCCGATTGCTGATATTCCATCTTTATCAGAAGATTTTACTGGTCTCGAATTTTCGGATAATCAATTTAAACCAACAAAATCACCTTGGACGAAACAATCTGAATTAAGTCTGATCAATAATGAGACAATTTCTCAATCAGGTGATGGTGAAACACCTGCAGCCATCATTACACCTTTACGAATTAGAGACCAGCAATCAGCGGTCATTGAACTAATAGACGAAAGTCCAAAACGAAATTGGACTCAAGATGATCGGTTATTAATTCAAGAAGTATCAACCCAACTTGGGTTAGCCCTTGAGAATGCTCAACTTTATTCGACTATTCAAAAAGAACTACATGAAAGAGTTAGAGCCGAAGAGGAAACTATTCGGCGTAACCGCGAGTTGGCTATCCTTAATCAGATTGGACAGCGTTTGACAAAATTGGTTGGACAGGAAGAGATATTTGAAATTATTGGTACTGCATCTTCTGAACTATTTAACGCAAACAATATCCTTTTATCAGTGGCAGACTTAAAAAATGAGACATTAACCTTCCCTGTTTGTTTAGTTGATGGTGAAAAAGTCGAAATTTCCCCAAGACGATTTTCTAAAGGTTACCAGGAAAAAATCTTATCCGACAAAGTTCCAGTACTCATCAATAATGCATTAGGTGAAAAAATTAAAGACCCTGCGTTTGACCATCCAAAAAATAAACCTCTTTCAATGCTTGCTGTGCCGTTATTAACAGCCGATAAAGCTATTGGCGTTATCTCCATATATAATTTTGAAAAAGAAGAAGCCTTTACTCAAGTTCAGATCGAGCTTTTGTCCACAATCGCATCACAAGCTGCAACAGCTCTTGAAAATACCAACTTATTTACAGAAATCCGCGATTCCCTCGCCCTTATTGAAGAGAGGGAGCGATATCAATTCAACGTAACAACCGCCTCTGCTGAATTGAATGAAAAAGGATCAGATGCACTCGATTTTGTTCTCGGATCTCTTTCGATCGCATCTGGTTCCGAAATAGTATTCTACGCACCTGCAATTGAAAATAACAAAACAGGAAATGCATGGATCGTACAATCATTCATTTCAAAATTGCCCGAAATCAAAGAACTACCTGCAATGCCGCTCGAACAATTTCCCAATTGGTTTGAATTAATTAAAGAGAAACCTTGGATAGTTTTTAACCAAAATGAATGTCCGGAACCCGAAAAATCTTTCATGGCAGCAAACAATATTCAATCTATTCTTCTCTTTGCAATTCGATTGGAAAATCAAAATCCTGGCATAGTGGGTTTCGAACAATTATCCACTGAAAGGGTCTGGAAATCAGACCAGATTGATATCTTGAGCATTGCGACCGACGCGCTAAATAATACCCTTATTCGAGAAAACCTCCTGAAGAGAGTTCAAGATTCACTCACTGAAACCGAGAATCTTTATACTGCATCACACAACCTGGCTCTTGCAGAAGACATGCAAAAAATGCTCTCCTCTATCATTGAAGGAGTTAACAATCCAGTCATTAATCGTGCTGTTCTGGTTCTATTTGAATATGACGAAACAAACCAAATATCAAGAATTTCAGTTGATGCAAATTATTATTCTGGAAAAGGCACACCCCCACCGGCAAGAGGTACAGAATATCTCGTTTCCTTATATAAACCTCTATTTGTAACTGAAAATCCAGTTTTCTATGATGATTTGCTTGAAGTTCAATTGGAAAAATCTCTACAAGAGATTCTTACCAGGCAAAATATTAGGTCCATGGCAGTTCTGCCTCTTTGGGCGGGCAATAAGCAACTTGGCGTAGTACTGGTACAGACTTCACAAAAACACACTTTTACCCCCCAGGAAATGCGAACTTATCCGCCGCTCATCGGTCAAATGTCAACAGCGGTTCAAAACCTATTGCTTTTTGAAGAAACCCAATCAGCGCTGTCTGAAACTGAGTTGTTATATCGAATTTCCAGCGGTATTGCGAAATCTTCAAGTATGGAAGAATTAATTAAACTCGTGGGTGAAAATGTATTTCCTGAATCTTCTGATACCCTTTGGTTACTAACCTGTACACAAGATCCGCAAACCAAGGCACTCGAAACAGTGATTGTTGGCTCATATTCAATAAATGGTGAGTATGTAGAATCAGGCATTAAACTGGATCCTGAAATCATTTCCTTTGTCGATTTTCAGCATCCTGAGCCTAAAATATTCACTGACTTATCAAAGTCAGATCTGCCGCCCATTACGCAAGGCGTATTTAAGAATATCGCATTCAATTCAGGGGCTATCTTCCCCCTGCAAGCCGGTGGGAATCCTGTTGGCTTGCTATTTGCTGCTTCTAGGCGATCGTCTGAACTTACTCCTGAAGAAATTCATACACTTCAAATTGTGACAAACAGTGTTGCAGTCGCAATTGAAAGGCAGCGTCTGTTATTTGAAGCTCAACGGCGTGCAATCGAACTTCAAACTGCTGCTGAAATTGCACGGGATACAACGAGCACTCTTTCATTGGAGCTTCTCTTAAACCGAATTGTGAATCTTGTTCACGAACGATTTGATTTATATCAAGTGTCCATATTCCTTCTGGATGATACTAATGAATATGCCATTATTCAGGAATCAACTGGAAATGTTGGTCAGGAATTAAAACGTCGTGACTTTAAACTTGGCGTTGGCACCAAGTCTGTCATTGGAAAGTGTGCTGCTGAAAGTGAGACTGTGGTTGTAAATGATGCATCCCACAGTGATATTTATTATCCTAATCCGCTATTACCAGACACGCAGTCAGAACTTGGGTTGCCTCTTAAGATTAGCGGTAAGGTAATTGGCGTTTTGGATCTTCAGTCGAAAGAAATGAATGCTTTCACCGAGGAAAAAATCGCCATCCTGCAAATTCTTTCAGATCAGATTTCGGTCGCAATCGACAACGCAAAGGCTTATGCAGTATCGCAACAGGCTGTTGAAGAAATGCGTGAATTGGATAGAGTAAAGAGCCAATTCCTGGCAAACATGAGCCATGAATTACGAACGCCTTTAAACTCTGTAATCGGATTTTCTCGTGTGATTCTTAAGGGAATTGATGGTCCAATAAATGATGTCCAACAACAGGATATTACCGCAATTTACAATTCCGGTATGCATTTACTGAATATGATCAATGAGATTCTCGACCTGTCAAAAATCGATGCCGGCAAAATGGAATTGCAGATCGAAGAAATAAACCTTGTTGACGTAATCAACTCAGCCATCACAAATACATCTGGGCTTGTGAAAGATAAACCGATCGAATTGATTCAAAAAATCCCAGCAAATTTGCCACTCGTAAAGGCGGATGAAATCCGTATCAGCCAGGTATTGATAAATCTCATCTCAAATGCGGTTAAATTCACTGAAAAGGGAAGCATAACCGTTGAAGCATCTGTTTCGAAATCACCGCAAAATGAACCTGAAATACTTGTAAGTGTGTCTGATACTGGAATTGGTATATCCCCTGAAGACCAGGCAAAATTATTCCAGCGTTTCTCTCAAGTGGATGATTCTCCTACCCGCAAAACTGGAGGAACCGGACTTGGACTGTCAATTTGTCGGTCATTAATTGAATTACATGGCGGTCGTATTGGTCTTAAAAGCAGTGAAGTGGGTAAAGGTAGTGTTTTCTTCTTCACGCTGCCATTAACTGAATACATACCGGCTTATGATTTGTCACAACCACCTCAGGCTACAAATGTTATCCTTTCCATTGATGATGATGCGCAAGTCATTTCTCTTTATGACAGGTTCTTAAAAACACAGGGATTTGAAGTAATTCCTTTAACGGATCCTCTTGAGGCTGTACAAAAAGTTAAAGAAATTAAGCCATTTGCAATTACTCTTGATGTAATGATGCCTCAAAAGGATGGCTGGCAGGTTTTGAAAGAACTTAAACAGGACCCGGATACTCGCAATATACCGATATTGATCTGTTCGATACTTCAGGAAGAAGAAAAAGGTTACAACCTTGGCGCTTCTGAATACCTCGTAAAACCGTTTTTACAGGATGATTTGATTAATGCCATTCGACGGCTTAACAAGGATGGCTCAGTCAAGGAAATCATGGCAATCGATGATGATGCTGACGAATTATTACTGATCCAAAAAATGCTTGAAACTGACCCATCCATTCATCTCACGAAGATCCAGGGTGGTGTTGAAGCGCTTACTGCCCTTGAAACTTTAACACCTGATGTAATCATATTGGATCTTTTCATGCCCAAAATGAATGGTTTTGAATTGATAGAAAAATTCAAAGCTGAAGCGCGTCTCACTCGAATTCCGATCATCGTTCTTGCAGGTGAAGAATTGAACCAGGAACAGCAATCTCAATTGGATGAATTAAGTAAACAGATGATTTCAAAAATATCATTGAATGAAACTGACCTTTTGAAATCCATCGAAGAAGCACTGAATAAAATTAAATCATCGCAAACGGAGTTCTAAACAAGTATGCCCTCACATTTTATTGCTGAGTGCCTTGATTGCGGAAACAAATCAGCATATTTCCCTGGCTCACCTGCCTGCCCGCATTGTGGAAGTCTTTGGCGTGAAGCCAGATATGATTATGAGAATCTTTCTCGTGGTTTCTTAACCCTTCTACGCGATCGTCCTTTTGATATCTGGAGGTATCACGAACTTCTTCCAATACGTTCTCCAAATCCGGATCTGTACTTAGGAGAAGGCGGAACACCATTAATTCATGCCAATAACTTGGGATTAATGCTTGGTTTACCTTACTTATATATAAAGGATGAAAGACAAGGCCCGACATCTTCTTTCAAAGACCGTCAAGCTGCAATCACAATAAACGCTATCAAAGAATCTGGAATTGATGAATTCGTCTGTGCCTCTACAGGAAACGTTGCTATTTCATATTCTGCCTATGCTGCTCGTGCTGGAATAAAACTGTGGGCTTTTTTAACCAGCCTGGTACCTGAAGCAAAGATGCGCGAAGTGTCAATTTATGGTACGCAGGTAATAAAAGTAACCGGTACATATGATCTGGCCAAATCACTTGCTGAGCAATTTGCAAAACAACGAGGATTACTTTTAGATTACGGCGCAAGAAGTATTCCTTGTATTGAGGCAATGAAAACCATTGCTTTTGAAATATCAGAACAACTTGCTGATTTGCTTGGACCAGAAACTAGTCCTAAAAAACAATCAACAACTTTTCCATGGCGTGTACCTGATTGGTATATACAATCAATTAGCGGTGCCCTAGGTCCCCTCGGAATTTATAAAGGTTTTGAAGAGATCAATCTGATGGGGTTTAGCAACAAGACGCCAAAAATGGGACTGGTTCAAGTTGAAGGTTGTTCTCCTATGGTGCACGCATGGCATCAAAACAAAGATAAGGCAGTTCCAATTAAATCACCAAGGACACTGATTGCCACTTTGGCCACTGGTGATCCAGGCAGGACTTATACCCTATTGCGCAATAAGATGAAAAATAGTGCAGGAGGCACTTTTGAAAGCGTTACCGACGAAGAAGCTTTTCGTGCCATGCATCTGCTTGCTAAAATGGAAGGATTTTCCATTGAACCAGCAGCTGCTGTAGCATTCGCCGGTTTAATTAAACTCGTCAGAGCTGGTGTTATAAAACATGACGAGGTTGTTGTTATTAATTGCACAGGTCACACGATGTCTGTTGATAGCAATGTTATTGGGGTAGCCTGGGATCATGCTGTTGATATCAATGATCAAACGATGGAAAGTAATAAAGAAGAAGGTTTACTCGCTGCGCTCAATAATGTTTCAGTTGAAAAATTCCCACGAATCGCTATTGTAGATGATGCCCCAGATGTGAGAAAACTGATTCGTCGAATTCTTCAATCACAGGGTAATTACATTTTATTTGAAGCTCAAAATGGCAAAGAGGCAATTGAACTTATTCAAAAAGAGCACCCCAACCTCGTTATCCTTGACCTGATGATGCCAGATATAGACGGATTTTCGGTTATGGACGCACTACAAAATCGAAAAGATACAAAAGATATACCGATAATTGTCGTTACAGCCAAAGAATTAACATCCGCTGAAAAAAATCGGCTTAAAGGTCATATAAAATCACTGATGCAAAAGGGGGACTTTCTAAGTGACGATCTTTTGGATGAAGTTAGGGCATTAGTAAAATAAAAGATTTTTATGAAAGCTCGAACGAAAGGGATTATTTCTGCTTTAAGTTCTGCTGTTTTCCTGGGATTTACTCCCATTTTTGGAAAACAATCTATTTTGTTCGGATTCTCGCCATTTGCCGTTGTGGCAATTCGAACAGTTCTAGCAGCATTTTTGTTCATGCTATTCTTATTGGTTTTTCGTAGATCCTTTTTCTATATATATTCACTCGGATTAATTGGGTGTTTGTTAGCAGGTTTTATTAACGGTTTAGGATCTGTACTGTTTTATTCTGGTCTTTCCAGAATTGACGCAGGGATAGGTCAATTACTGTATTCGTTTTATCCGTTATTTGTCGCTTTCTGGTTATTTATAGACCGGCAATCCATCAGTAAAATCACATTGTTAAGGTTATTGCTTTCATTGCCAGGAGTTTTTCTTTTGTTAAACAACCCTGATAAGAAAATTGATTTCCTTGGCGCAGCAATGATGTTTGGCGCTGCATTTTTATATGCCTTACACCTTCTTATAAATCAGCGTGTATTATACGAAGTTCCAGCTCCAACAGTCACATTCTATACATTATTGGGTATGTCAATTACAGTAACCATAGTATTCGTGATCTTCAATCCTGGGCTTCCACCTTCAGGAACACCTTGGTGGCCATTAATCGTCCTTGGAATAATTACCTTTCTGGCAAGATTTTCTTTGTTCTTCGGTGTAAAACATCTTGGCGGGATGCAGACCTCGTTACTAGGGCTTGGAGAATTGTTGATTACCCTGGTAGCTTCGAATTTACTACTACACGAAACTCTATCAATTAATCAATGGATCGGAGCTATATTAATTGCCTTAAATCTTGTCCTTGTGGCATATGACAAACTTCCAGTCGAAAAAAGACTTGGTAAAGGTTTCCTTAACTGGTTAACTCCCCCCAGCATATCTCCCACTGATTTCCCATTTCGTCATTAAAAAAGAAGCCCTTGGGCTTCTTTTGGGTGGCTGATGGGGGTCGAACCCACAACATCTTGATCCACAGTCAAGCGCTCTGCCATTGAGCTACAGCCACCATGAACTTGCCGATTTTATCACATCCTCTACTGTCCTGCAATGAGGGTTTTAATCGTACTCACCATTTGGTCCCTCGGTATCGTTAATTGAGTTCCTTGACTTAAGGATTTAATGGTTATTGTTCCGGCTTCGCATTCCGATGGTCCACAAAGTACAACGATTTTAATCGCCATTCGGTCAGCATATTTCAACTGTTTTTGAAGTTTAGCTGTTTGTGGATAAATTACAGCAGAAATTCCACTCTCGTGTAATATCTTTAATAGGTCAAAAGAATTATTTACCAATGCATCATCAAAAATTGTAACCAGAACATCAGCCGGTGCCTTTTGAGTATTATGTAAAACACCATATTTTTGAAGTAATAATCCAATCATAACGTCACCCATGGCAAACCCAACTCCGGGTAATGGGTCTCCACCTACATCTCCCACAAGATTGTCGTAATGTCCACCACCCAAGACGGCTCTGCCATCTCCTCCGACATCCCAAGCTTCAAAGACTATACCTGTGTAATAATCTAATCCTCTTATAATCCGCGGATTGAATTTAACATATTCATCCAGGCCCATGGTTTGAACAATTTTTAATACCTCGGTCAGGTAATCAGATTCTTTCCATAAATCTTTATCTTTAATGATCATCTTCAAAGTCAATAATTGATTAGTGCTTAGTCCAAGATCCAAAACAAGTTGATCCCAAACATCCGCGGGTAATTTATCGATTCGATCAATAAGTTTGAATAACTTCTTTTTTTGTTCAGAATTGATCCCCAATTCTATAAGTTTTTCATCCATCAACTTGCGATGGTTGATAAATATTTGTACCTGGGATGGGAGAAGACCTATATCTTTTAAAAAGCTTGCACAAATACACAGTAGCTCAGCATCTGCAATTGCCGAGTCTATCCCAATCAAATCGATATTCCATTGGAAAAATTCTCGCGTGCGCCCTTTTTGAGGTTTCTCATATCTCCAAAACGGTCCAAAGGACCACCATCGTAAAGGATAGACCAGATCATTTTGTTTTTCAGCTACCATACGCGCAAGAGACGGAGTCAATTCAGGCCTAAGCGTAATCAGTTCACCGCTTCTATCCGGAAAGACAAAGGCTTGTTCTTTGACTAATTCCTCGCCTGATTTTGCTGCATAAAGGTCGATTTTTTCTAGAAACGGTCCATCGTATTCTTCGTATCCAAATCGAGTTGAGACCTGCTGGATGTGGGCAAGCAGGAAATTTCTTATTTTCATATCCTCAGGATAAAACTCTCTTGCCCCTTTAACTCCCTGGATGATATTTCTCATTCATACCTCTTAATAATATTTTTTGAGCAATAAGATTAATAAGAAAGGATTAATCTCACTTGCGGTTTATAGAATATACTGTATGATATCATCTAAATTCATGGTAACGAAAAGGTTTCTATGCTTGTCAGCGATTTAATCGAGTTAATTAACGGACATCTCCTAAATCCTTCCGCTAATCTTAAGCGGGAAATAAAGGGAGGCTGCGGGGCGGATTTAATGAGCGATGTTCTTGCTTCAATTCAACCAGAAGCAGTCCTCCTTACCGGCTTATGCAATCCACAGGTAATTAGAACCTCCTTAATGGCTGATGTTTCGGCGATAGTAATTGTCCGAGGTAAAAACATCCCGAAGGAAACCATTGACTTGGCCAATGAGGAAGATATTGCCCTGATTTCTTCACCGTTTGGAATGTTTGAGTTGGCGGGACGATTATATAAAGCAGGTCTGCCAAGTTTAGAACGCCCAGTTGGTGATGGCGCATGCAGCTGCGATGAATAAAAGGGGGAGAGATGCCTGAGACTCCCAGAATTATTACTGATCAGGAAGCAACAAATATTACCCGCGTTGAAGAATTAACCTACGAGTTAAAAATTGAAGAAGTAATGACCAAAGATCCATCTGTCGTTTCTCCTGAGACAGCAATGGATGAAATTCTTGAAATTTTCAGAAAAAAGCGAATTTCTGGAACGCCTGTTGTTGCAAATGGTCAATTGGTAGGTATCGTAAGTATTGAGGATCTTATTCGATGTCTGAAAGCAAATGATTTAAATTCCTCAGTCTCAAAGTACATGAGTACGAAACTTCTAACGATTAGAAAAACAGATCCAGTTATAGAAGCATTAAAATTATTTGTAAACTCACATTTTGGTCGTTTGCCTGTCCTCGATGAACAAGACAACCTTTGCGGAATTATAACTAAAGGGGATATCACAAGCGGTATCTTAAAAGCGTTGCAACATGATTACCAGGAAGAAGAGATCAGACGGTACCGCGCCAGCCATCTCTTTGAAGATATAGTCTCAGATAGGTCAAGTCTCATACTTCGATACAACATTAAACAAGGGGATTTTATTCACGGAGGCGCAGCTTCATCTGCCATTAAGAAAGCGCTTCTACGATTAGGTGCCTCACCTCAAATTGCTAGAAGAACCAGCATTGCAATTTATGAAGCTGAAATGAATCTTATCATTCATACCACTCATGGTGGAATAATTCGTGTCGAAATTGAACCAAAACAAATTTCCATAAACATTTCAGATGAAGGTCCAGGGATTGAAGATGTTGAATTGGCGATGCGTCCTGGATATTCCACTGCTTCTGAAACAGTCAGGGAGTTGGGCTTTGGGGCTGGGATGGGTTTGGTAAATATTCAAAGATGTGTAGATTCGATGAGGTTGGAATCGGTTTTTGGCAAAGGGACAAATCTACGGCTTAAAATTAATTTGCTTGAAGAGGAATCAGTCGGCGAACACTCTAATCAATCATAGGAGAGGTAATATGAATCTAGATAAAATCATAAAAGAACTGGACCTTAAGATTTTGACCAACCAAAAAGATTTTGAATCGATAACCCCTTCCTGTGGATACATGTCCGATCTACTTAGCTGTGTAATGGCCGGAGCAGCTCATCATTCGTTGTGGGTGACTTTGCAGGCTCATACAAATATTGTGGCAGTGGGTACTCTGCTTGAACTTTCAGGCATTATTATCACTGAGAATGCCAAACCCGAGCAATCTACCATTGATAAAGCCAATGAAGAAGGGTTAGTCCTCTTATCGACAGATAAACCATCTTTTTATATTGCCGGCAAGCTATGGGAAATGGGATTGCGGTGTAAACCTGAAGAAAAATAATCCCTTCAAAATATCATGAAACAATACAGAGCCGATCTTCATGTGCATACCGTCTTATCGCCATGCGCAGAAGTTGAGATGATACCACCTCTCATCGTAGATCGAGCTCTTGAGAAGAAAATAGATCTCATTGCAATTACAGATCACAACTCCACCAGGAACTTTTCCGCGGTAAAGAAAGCCGCAAAGAATACTCAATTAACCGTTCTACCTGGCATGGAACTCCAGACGAAAGAAGAGGTTCATGTTCTTTGCCTTTTTGATACTGAAGATCAAATCACAGAATTCCAACAAATCATTGATCAATTACTTCCCCCTATAGACAATCAACCTGAGCATTTTGGTGAACAATTTGTTGTTGATGAAGATGGTGAATTCCTATGTCGAGAAAGCAAGTTGCTTTTATCATCAGTGGACCTATCAATTGAAAAAGCCTTCAACTTAGTCGAAACTTTGGGAGGATTATTTATCCCAGCCCACGTGAATCGCAAAGCTTATGGATTGATTGCTAATTTAGGATTTGTCCCGACCGAAATTGACATTGCTGCAGTGGAGGTTTCCAGGCATCTGACTCCAGTTGATGCCCTTAACCAATACCCCCAGCTGAAAGGATACCCGGTTATTCAAAATGGAGATGTTCATCGGTTAGATGAATTTCTAGGATCTTTAATATTTGATATCAAGATACCCTCAGTTAATGAAATTAAAAAAGCATTATTGAATATGGAAAATCGTTCTTTTTCTGTTAAATCGTTTGACAATACGATATAATAAATCGTTTATTACCGGTAGAAATGAAAATAGACATCAGTCATCTCAATCGATGACAATTGTTAATCGACAGCCAATCAAGTGGCTGATACACTTAACATGCGTAAGGAAGGTATTTATCCAATTTCTGGAGTGTTTTCATGACCATTGCTCAATCAGATTTTGCATCAAGAAGTAATCCCTTATTGGATCCTGAAAAAAAGGCGGTAATTGATAAGATCATTGATGATAACTTATCAAGACCAGGCGCTACGATGGTTGTTTTGAATGAATTGCAATCAGCTATCGGGTTCGTTTCTGAAGAGCTCCAAAAATATGCAGCGCAACGTCTCAAGGTTCCGGTTTCGCGAGTGCATGGCGTTGTCTCTTTTTATTCTTTTTTTACCACCACCCCTCGAGGAAAGCATACAGTAAAGTTTTGCATGGGTACCGCCTGCTATGTTGGCGGCACTTCTGCCTTGATAGATAAAACAAAACAGGTACTGGGAATCGAACCGGGTCAAACATCACCTGATGGGAATATCACTCTTGAAATTTGCCGGTGTGTGGGAGCTTGCTCCCAGGCTCCAGTAATTGTCATCGATGAAGATGTGATTGGTCGCGTAAAACCTAATAAGCTTCCTCAAATCTACAAACCTATCCAGGAGACAAATTAGTGAGAGAGTTATCTCTCCATCTTTTAGATATTGCGGAAAATAGTATCGCTGCAGGAGCAAGAAATATAACGATTGAAATTAATGAGAATAGTAAGGTAGATCTTTTAAAACTAATGGTCATTGATGATGGCCGCGGAATGGACGAGGAAACGGTAAAAAAAGTAATCGATCCATTTGTTACCTCTAGAACTACCCGAAAGGTTGGGTTGGGTATTCCATTACTCAAAGAAGCTGCAGAAGCATGCAATGGATCACTGACAATCACTTCCGAAATTGGAAAAGGAACAGAAATTGTCGTTACATTTCAAAGAAGTCATATTGACCGGATGCCTCTCGGAGATATTGCTACCACTTTTCTAAATTTATTGGTAGCAAATCCTCAAATCCATTGGATTTTTAATTATGCAGCAGACGATCAGGAATTTCAATTGGATGACCGAGAGATCAAAGATGTGATTGGTATTACTCTTTTGACTGAACCTGACATAATTAGTTATTTACGTGAATTGATTAAGAATGGAATTGAGCAAGTCCAAAATAAATAATAATAATCACTCTGGTGAATACAAGGAGAAGATATGGCAACAATAAAGAGTCTTGAAGATTTGAAAAAAGCTCGTGAAGAAGCACTTAAAAAACGCGAACTCAAAGCTGCCTCAGGGACAGTGCAGGTAATTGTCGGCATGGGCACGTGTGGAATTGCCGCTGGTGCTAGAGACGCGATGAAAGTAATTCTTGAAACAATTGAAAAGGACTCAATTAATGGAGTACTGGTGACGCAAACAGGATGCATAGGTTTATGCGAGAAAGAACCTATCGTACAGGTAATCCATGGCGAGCAACCGAAAGTGACTTATGGAAAAGTAACACCAGAAATCGCACGACAGATCGTCAAAGATCATGTCGTTAACGGAAAAGTAGTTGAGAAGAACGTTATTCAGATCTAAACACTACCTTGTAAATATTTAGGTGATTAAATGGCGTATTTTCGTTCACATGTGTTAGTTTGTGTTGATCCTGAATGCCTTAAACATGGGGCTCACGATGTAATTGACACCCTCCAGGACGAACTGGTTGCCCAGGGATTGATTGACGAGATCCAGGTTCTTGAAACATCCCGAATTGGCAGCTGCTCAAACGGACCTGAAATGATGGTATATCCTGAAGGCGTTCATTATGTAGGGCTTACCCCTGATGATATCCCATACATTGTCGAAGAGCATTTTTTAAAAGGACGCACAGCCTCAAAGTTCGTTGAACAGGAAAAAAAGATTGTTGATGAAGAACTAAGCGCTCCAACCTCGAAAGAAGTTCGGGTTGTTTTAAAGAATTGTGGAAAAATTGATCCAGAAAATATCGAAGATTACATTGCGGAAAACGGCTACGAAGCTCTCGGCTCAGTATTAACTTCTAAGAGTCCGGAAGAAGTAATCGAGATTGTCCTCAAATCCGGGCTTCGTGGGCGTGGTGGGGCTGGTTTTCCTGCAGGCAAAAAATGGCAGTTTTGCCGCGCGTCAAAAGAGACTCCTAAATTTGTGATCTGTAATGCTGATGAAGGCGATCCTGGTGCCTTCATGAATCGCCGTGTTCTTGAAGGCGACCCTCACGCCGTAATCGAAGGCATGATCATTGCTGCATATGCCATTGGATCCAATCAAGGGTATATCTACTGTCGTGCGGAATACCCCATTGCAGTCAGGACCTTAAATATCGCTATAGAACAAGCAAGGAATTTCGGTTTGCTCGGAAAGAACATCCTGGGTTCCGGTTTTGATTTTGATCTTGAGGTTCGCATGGGGGC
Organism: uncultured Anaerolinea sp.; assembly: GCA_964428125.1. Taxonomy (GTDB): domain Bacteria; phylum Chloroflexota; class Anaerolineae; order Anaerolineales; family Anaerolineaceae; genus UBA6107. The sequence goes on along the minus strand of CAYRXB010000002.1, from coordinate 101,834 downwards.
AGGAGCATTTGTTTGTGGTGAGGAAACGGCATTAATGTCTTCAATCGAAGGCAATCGCGGTGAACCCCGCCCGCGTCCTCCCTTCCCTGCTGTAAAAGGATTATTCGGAAAACCATCGAACATAAATAATGTTGAAACCTACGCAAATGTACCGCAGATTATACTCAAAGGCGCCGACTGGTATTCCAGCATGGGCACTGAAAAGTCAAAAGGGACAAAGACTTTTGCTCTTGCTGGTGACGTCAAACACACTGGTTTGATCGAAGTTCCTTTTGGGATTACACTTCGCGAGATCATTTATGATGTTGGCGGCGGGATTAAAGACGATAAAGGCTTCAAAGCGATTCAGACTGGCGGCCCGATGGGCGGTTGTTTACCTTCTGAATACCTCGATCTTCCCGTTGATTATGAAGAATTAGCAAAAGCTGGCTCGATAATGGGATCTGGCGGGCTTGTCGTCATGGATGATGAAACCTGCATGGTTGATATAGCACGATTCTTCATGGATTTCACCCAAGACGAATCTTGTGGAAAATGCACCCCATGTCGTGTTGGCACCCGCCGGATACTCGAAATCCTTCAGCGCATCTGTGAAGGAAAAGGCAAAGATGGTGACATTGAAACGCTTGAAATGCTATGCAGCGAAATTAAAGAAACCAGCCTTTGCGGTCTTGGTCAGGGAGCTCCTAATCCGATCGAGAGTATCCTCAAACATTTCCGTTCCGAATATGAAGCACATATATACGAAAAAAGATGCCCAGCCAAAGTTTGTAAGGCATTAATTCGTTATGAGATCATTGATGGCACATGCACAGGTTGTACAGTATGCGCTCGCAATTGCCCCGTTAACGCAATTTCAGGAGAACGACGCCAGACCCACGTGATCGATCCTGATATTTGCATTCGTTGCGGTATCTGTAAACAGGTATGCAATTTCAATGCGATTGAGATCAAGTAATCCATTATCTACTTGGAGCTAACCATCACATCATAAAGGAGAGCAAGGAATGGCAATTGAGGTAAAAGATACCCAAACGGTTCTAAAAGCTGTTCAAGATGCTGTCAACAAGTATGGCGCTACGCAGGATGAACTAATACCTATTCTTAATGAAGTAAATCGCGAAATTGGATACCTGCCCTCCGAAGCGCTGGATGAAGTTAGCCGGTTGCTCCGGGTTCCAAAAAGCCATTTGTTCTCTGTTGCATCTTTTTACCGGATGTTATCCACAAAACCCAGGGGCAAGCACGTAGTAAAGTTTTGCGAGAGCGCCCCATGCCATGTAGCTGGAGGGCGTGAAGTCTGGGAAGCTATCAAAGATGCATTGAAAATATCTGAAAATGAAACCACACCTGATGGAAAATGGACGCTGGTGACTACCAGTTGCCTTGGTGTTTGCGGTGTTGGTCCTGTAATGATGATTGACGACGATGTCTTCGGTAATGTCGATCCAAAACAGGTTCCTGCCATTCTCGCTAAATACGTCTAAAAGGAGCCAATGATGAGAGCAATCCGATCGATGGTTTTAGTCTCCAGCGACCCAGTCAGCCTTGAACAGGGTGCAAAAGAAGTCTATCAGGAACTTCAGCATGAAATAACTGCTTTTGGTCTGCAAGATGAAATTTCACTCACCATGGTTGGTGATATTGGACGGCACGATGCAGCACCCCTGGTTATTGTTTATCCTGAAGCCGTAATTTATGGTCCAGTGAAAAAAGAAAATGTTCACGATCTTGTTGAAGAACATTTATACAAAGGAAGAGTAGCTGTAGGCTTACAAGCACCAGTGAGAGAATTATCTGGCAGAATTGCATGGCTTTCAGCTCGTAAAGGAACTCTACCCGCGGAACAACGAATCGTCTTAGAGCGCGCTGGATTAATTGATCCTGACTCAATTGATGACTATATCGTCCATGATGGTTACACCGCTCTTGCTAAAGTGCTGACTGAAATGTCTCCTGAAAGTGTTTTTGCCGAACTTGAAAAATCAGGTCTACGTGGTCGCGGTGGAGCGGGCTTTCCTACCGGCACAAAATGGCGTTTCGTCAACAAAACCAAGAGTAATAAAAAATATGTGGTTTGCAACGCAGATGAAAGCGAACCTGGAACATTCAAAGACCGCCTAATTCTCGAAGGTGATCCTCATGCTATAGTGGAAGCAATGGCAATTGCCGCTTATTGTGTCGGTGCTGATGAAGGATATTTGTACATCCGAGGTGAATATTCACTAGCCCAGGAACGGGTAAAAAGTGCGATCCATCAAGCCGAAGAAATGGGCTTCCTTGGCGATAATATCTTTGGCACAGGCTTCAATCTCCACTTGCATGTTCACGCCGGCGCAGGTGCTTATATTTGCGGAGAAGAAACAGCGTTGATTGAATCCATTGAAGGAAAACGTGGTGAGCCTAGGGCTCGACCGCCTTACCCAACCACACATGGACTTTGGGGTAAACCGACCCTGGTGAATAATGTCGAAACCTTGGCAAATATTGCACCCATCCTACGGAACGGTGCTGACTGGTACAGGTCTTTTGGCCCAGCCACAAGCCCCGGCACAAAGGTTTACACGATTCTTGGAAACGTAAACGTTACCGGATTAATCGAAGTTCCGATGGGAATTACATTGCGCGAGGTAATTGCCATTTATGGAAAGGGAATGAAAAACGGGAAGACCTTCAAACTGGCTCAGACAGGTGGCTCTTCAGGATCGATTATTCCGGCAACTTTGCAAGACACTCCGATGGATTTCGATTCTTTCAGCAAAGTCGGCGTTGCACTTGGTTCTGGAGCGCTGCTAATTTGCGACGAAGATACGTGTGTGGTAGATCTGGCAAAAGTGCTCCTTAATTTCTTCCGCAAAGAATCCTGTGGCAAATGCAACCCATGCCGAATTGGAAACCAACGGGCTTATGAAATTCTCACCAACATCTCCGAAGGAACCGGAACGCTGAAAGATCTTACTGACCTGATGAACCTGAGTGATAATCTCTATCAACTATCCAATTGTGGTCTAGGTCAGACAGCTGGAGCTCCGATTCGGGATATTTTGAACCACTTCCGCGCTGAAGTTGAAGCTCACATTCGTCTAAAAGTTTGCCCGTCGGGAGTTTGCCCGATGAGCGGTAAGAAAATTTAGTTATTTTCCCATGACAGGAGAGAATAAATAATGGTTAACATTACAATCAATGGTAAGGCACTTGAAGTAGCAGAAGGAACAACTGTATTGCGTGCTGCCCAGGCAGCCGGTATTGATATTCCAACCCTCTGCGATCATCCGCATCTCACACCATATGGTGGATGCCGACTTTGCTTAGTTGAAGTCGAGGGAGCTCGAACCCTTCAGCCTTCTTGCACATTACCTGTGACTAATAATATGGTCGTCAAGACTGACACAAAGAAGGTCCTTGACGCACGAAAATTCGTCTTAACCCTGCTCTTTAGTGAACGCAATCACTTCTGCCCATATTGCCAGGTAACCGGTGGAGACTGCGAACTCCAAAATGCAGCTTACCATGAAGGGATGACCCACTGGCCATTATCACCCAATTACCAGCCCTATCCAATGGATGCATCTCATCCATATATCATCATGGAAAACAACCGATGCATTCTTTGCCGGCGGTGCGTTAGGGCTTGTGGTGAATTGGTCGGTAATTACACCCTCGGTTTCGAAGAACGCGGTGCAAATTCTATCCTTGTGGCAGATACTGGTATTCCATTAGGAGAAAGCTCCTGCATTTCTTGTGGTACTTGTGTCCAGGTCTGCCCAACCGGAGCACTGATTGACCGCTGGAGTGCCTACCGCGGTAAAGAAACCCAGGTCGAATCAACCAAAACTATTTGTGTAGGTTGCTCGCTTGCATGCGGAATCAATGTTTTAACTCGCAATAATAGCCTTGTCCGCATCGAGGGTGACTGGGATGCTGAAATAAACGAAGGTGTAATTTGTGAAGTTGGTCGCTTTGCACCGATGGCTGATAAATGCGATCGAATCGCCACTCCTTTGATCAAAAAGAATGGCGTCTTAAAAGCAGCCACATGGGACGAAGCGCTATCTACAATTGCATCACAGATAAAAACCTCACCAAAAGAGGTTGCCGCGATCGTATCATCCCGTCAGCCAGTTGAAACCATCTCTCGGTTCGCTCAGCTTTTTAATAAAAAACTTGGTGCAGAAATGGTGACTAGTACTGAAGAAGGACAATATACACGGTCAATAGCAGCATTTGCTAAGGATCAAAAGAAATCTTTCGAAGGAAAACTCGAGGACTTAAAATCAGCCGATTCAGTAATGATTCTTGATGAGGATCTAAGTAAGGACCACCAGGTAGCAGGTTTCTTCATTAAGCGCGTTTTATCTTCAAATCTAAAGCTTTTGGTTGTGGATAGCCAGGAAAATGGCTTGGGGAAATTCGCTAATAAATATATGAAACATTCCAAGGGATCAAGAAGTGATGTTCTCTTAGCCCTCTCAGCAGCAACTGCAAAATTAGGTGTAGCAAAAGGAAAAACCAAAGCCAGTGTCTCTGAATTGAAATCTTTAGCAGAGAAAACTGGTTTAACATCTGATGATTATCTTGATGCCGCATATGTTATTGCATCCTCTGAACATCCTGTAATTCTCTTCAAAGACGGTGCTGATATTGAATCAATTTATGCCTTTTCGGAATTGATTAATGCGAAAATGATCAGCGTGAAGGGCAATGCAAACAGTCTGGCTTCTTCCCTCCTTGGTGTCGAGAAAACATTGGTTCTTCAGGGAAAGAAGGTTTTGTTTGTTGCAAACGGCGATGAGGAATTAACCCAAAAATCTATCAAGGATTTTGAGAAGGTTCCATTTATTGCTGTTCAATCAGCCTACGCTTCTTCATTAACAAGTATTGCGGATGTTGTTCTCCCATCCACAGATTGGCTGGAACAGGAAGGGCATTACATAAGTGCTGAGGGTGTTGTGAACTTCGCCAAACGATCAATAGTTCCTTCTGAAGATGTATTATCTCCATTTGAGACCCTTGGCCGGTTAGCTGATAAACTTGGTGTTAAACTTGATGATGAATGGACAAAATTGGTTCACGACCGTGTCTCTCCAGTAGAATTATCGAAATAATTTAATTGGTAGCAACGAGGAGAAAAAATGGGAAAACCGAAAGTAGCTTCAGATTGGTTAGCAGGTTGTGCAGGTTGTCATATGTCCTTGCTTGATATTGATGAACGAATAGCTCAAGTTCTTGATCTTGTTGAATTAAGATCCACCCCTATTACAGACATGAAACATCCGGATAAATCTGGAGTAGATGTTGGGATTCTTGAAGGTGGAATCAATAATTCCGCAAATGAAGAAGTCGCCAAACTGATGCGTTCCCGCTGCAAATTACTGGTAGCATTTGGTGATTGCGCAGTATTTGGGGGCGTACCAGCTATGCGCAACTTTTTCACAATCGAAGAATCTCTTCGCAGGGCATATATCGAGACTGAAAGTACCGATAGCTCCGGGAAAATCCCCAGCGATCCTGAATTAGCTGTTCCCACAAAGGTACGTGCTCTTCAGGATGTTGTCCCGGTTGATTTCTTCCTGCCCGGTTGTCCTCCTGAACCTGATACAATCTTCTATGTTTTAAGTGAGTTAGGTCAGGGACGAATCCCTGAATTAAAAGGCAACACTTTACACTGGCAATAACCCAGGAGGTATTGAATGGTAGCTCAAAAGATTACGATTGAACCCGTTACCCGTATTGAAGGACACGCAAAAGTAACCATTCGCATGAATGAAGCAGGAAAAGTTGACCATGCTTATCTTCATGTAAATGAGTTTCGTGGTTTCGAGAAATTCTGCGAAGGCCGCATGGTTTTTGAAATGCCTTTGATCACCCCACGAATTTGCGGAATCTGCCCAGTTAGCCATCACCTTGCCTCAGCTAAAGCAGGAGACGCAATTCTTGGTGCTCCCCCTCCCCGTCCAGCCTCTCTGCTGCGCGAATTGATGCACATGGGACAAATTGTCCAATCTCATGGCATGCATTTCTTTGAATTAGCTGGCCCCGATCTATTGCTTGGATTTGATGCTGACCCAGAGATTCGTAATGTAGTCGGGTTATTAGCAGCTGATCCAGCTTTAACTGTAAAAGCAGTATCCTTGCGAAAATGGGGGCAGGATATCATCCACACCTTGAGTGGACGCAAAGTGCATCCCAATTTTGCGATTCCTGGCGGCGTGAACAAAGCCCTCACCAAGGCAGATCGTGAAGCAATCCTTGCGGGCTATGATGCTTCAATTGAGACGATCAAGATCGGTCTCAAAATTATGTATGAATGGGCAGAAAAGAACGCCGAAGATATAAACAAATTTGCTGTATTCAAAACAGGGTACATGGGTCTTGTCAATGATGATGATGCCCTTGAATTATTTGATGGCAAACTTCGATTGGTTGATTCTACCGGAAAACAGCTTGAGAAATTCGAACCAAAAGATTACCTCAATTACATAGCTGAACATGTTGAGGATTGGTCATATTTGAAATTCCCCTATTACAAAAAGATGGGATATCCACAAGGCGTATATCGCGTGGGTCCTCTAGGTCGTTGTAATAACTCGAAAAGCATCACTACGCCACTTGCCAACGAGGAATTAAAGCGATTTAAGGCATTGAATAATGGAAAACCTGTTGAAAATACACTGCATTATCACACAGCACGATTGGTTGAAACTCTTTATGCCGCCGAAAGAGTAAAAATCCTCCTGGACGATCCTGATATTCTCAGTAATGATGTTTTGAATACATGTCGTGACCCGCAGCCATCCGGTGTAGGAGTGATTGAAGCCCCACGTGGTACATTGATCCATCATTATTGGATGAACGAAAATCAACAACTCACAAAAGTTAACTTGATCGTTTCAACTGGTCATAACAACTGGGCGATGAGTGAAGCTGTCGATTCTGTTGCAAAGACATATATCACTGGACCCGAAGTTTCAGAAGGCATCCTCAACCGTGTTGAGGCTGCTATCAGAGCTCACGATCCTTGTCTTTCCTGCTCAACACATGCTGTCGGTCAAATGCCTATGATGGTGGACGTTGAAGATTCTACTGGAAAATTGGTGAAGACCCTCAAGCGAGATTAGTTCCAATATTTCGAACGAACACGCGATGCCGATAATTCGTCATCGCGTGTTTTTGAAAGGAAATAATGACTGTATTATTGTTGGGTTATGGAAACTTGGATCGCCAGGATGATGGTGTTGCCTGGCATATACTTGGGAAACTTCTTGAAAAATACGGTCATACATATCCAGATTCCATCGACATCGATACCTTTGATACAAAAAACGATATTCATTTTTTTTACCAACTTCAATTATTGCCTGAAATTGCCAATGAACTTGCAAAGTATGATCGAGCTGTTTTTATTGATGCCCATACCGGAGCTATCCCAAACGATATTGAGGTAACACACGTTACTCCACAATTTCAGAGTTCACCATTAACACATCATTTAACGGTTAACTCGTTATTATTCTTTGCTCAATCCATCAATAAAAAAATTCCTGATTCAATTTTAGTCTCGGTTAGGGGGTATGAATTTAGATTCACGCAAGAATTATCCTCCAGAACAAATGCTTTAGTCCCTGAAGCAGCAAACCGGATATACAAATGGCTATCAAAAAATGAATTGGATTAATTCAAAGGATAAGATATGTCAGACCAATTATCTCGGGATATTCTGTCACCCAAGGAAATGCGGGAAAAAGCGATCCAATCAGGTATTACAAAAAGCAAGATCTCAATACCTGGATTATTGATCCTGTCTGTTCTGGCTGGGGCTTATATTGCCTTTGGAGCGGTTTTTTCATCGATCATCGCATTAGGAATGCCAGGGGTTTGGCCATATGGTTTTATGAAAGCATTGCAAGGGCTGGCTTTTTCAATGGGTCTGATCCTGGTGGTAATTGGTGGCGCAGAATTGTTCACTGGTAACAATTTGATGGTCATGGCATGGCTGGATCGGAAAATCAGCGGGATATCTATTCTAAAAAATTGGGGCATTGTTTTTATTGGCAATTTTATTGGTTCAGTATTGGTTGCTTTTCTCATTATTCTGAGCAAGGAATACCTGGTCTCTGAAGGTTCGTTAGGGAAAAGCATTGTTTCTTTGGCAGTTCTGAAGGTGGGCTTTCCTTTCTTTAAAGCTCTTATCCTTGGTATCCTTTGTAACATTCTCGTTTGCCTTGCCGTTTGGTTAACTTATAGTGGTCGGTCTACAATCGATAAGATCCTCGCGATAATATTCCCTATCACTGCGTTCATAGCGGCAGGGTTTGAGCACAGTGTGGCAAACATGTACATTATTCCTGTTGCACTTTTTCTTATCAAGTTTGATCCAGCCTTTGTTAGTCAAACTGGAATTTATACTAATAATCTGACTTGGACTTCCTTTCTCGTTAACAACTTAATTCCGGTAACAATAGGAAATATCCTTGGCGGGGCGCTATTTGTAGGATTTTTGTATTATTTTGCATATAAAAAATAAAATTCCTGATAATAAACGATGTGACTTGCTGCTATACCATCGATGACGTAAAACACTTCTTAAGATGTCTGAACCATGTTATGTTTATAGGGATAGATTATTGGGTTAATACATGAATAAAGACTTAAACATCATCGAAACACTAAAAATCATCCCTCTGTTTTTGGATTTTAATTCAGATCAATTAGGGCGTCTGAGTGAAATTTCCGAAGTAGTCGAGATGGATCCAGGCGATGTTCCTGTACAGGAAGGAATGCCGCTTGATTATCTATATATCGTTATCGATGGCGAAATGCAAATCGAGGTCTATGTTCCTTCTTATGGGAATATGGAAACAGCCCGTTTAGGTCCACTGGATATTTTTGGCTGGTCTGCAATGACACCGGTCGTTAGGCAGCGTACAGGAACTACCACAGCTATTACCCACTGTCGATGCCTTCGTATAATGGGAAAGCAGCTTTATTCTTTATGCGAAGAAGACCACGATATTGGTTACTATATTTTTCGACGAATTGCCAACGTAGCTGCCAGGAGTTTTCTGGCAACCCGGCTTCAATTCATGAATTTACTTGTCGAAAAATCGACCGTAAACAAAATCCTTAATCAAACCAAAGTTATCCGAATTCGATTATAATTTTACGAATGCATGAACTTTCGGTGACAGAGAGCATTCTCGAAGTCGCTTCCACACACGCCATAAAAGCAAATGCCAAAAAAGTTACTCGGATCAACCTGGTAATTGGCAGATTATCCTCCATTGTGGATGATTCTGTTCAATTTTATTGGGAAATGGTTTCAGAGGGCACTCTATGTGCCGGCTCAATTTTAAATTTTTCACGGGTTCCTGCAGTTCTACATTGCAATGATTGTTCAACTGATTATGAAATTGAACAATTGTTAACCCCATGCCCTAAATGTGGAAGTTATAAGACAACAATCAAAAGCGGTGAAGAATTTTTTATTGATAGTATAGAAGTAGAAAAAGACACGGAGAGTCTACGATGACAACAAGTACGATTCGAGTGGTAGAAAAAATCCTCAGCACAAATGATCGCTTAGCGCTTCTAAATAAAACCGAACTATCTCAACTTGGAGTACTTGGAATTAATTTAATGGCTTCTCCTGGCGCAGGAAAAACCAGCTTCATATTAGAAACCATAAAAAGGTTATCAGGAAAATATAAAATAGGTGTAATTGAAGGAGACACTGCGCCAGTCACAATTGATGCCGATAAGATTTCAGCAGTCGGAATGCCTGCAGTTCAGATCAATACCGGCGGAGATTGCCACCTGGATGCTTCCATGGTTTCAGATGGTTTACATCAATTACCCCTCGCTGATCTCGATCTAGTAATCGTTGAGAATGTTGGCAACTTAATCTGCCCTGCAGCATGGGATTTGGGGATGCATTTGAATTTATTGGTCGCTAGCGTACCAGAAGGTGATGATAAACCTTATAAATATCCCAATATCTATCGGGGTTTACAGGTGCTGGTAATCAATAAAGTCGACCTTCAACCTTATGTTCAATTTGACATGGATTATTTCCGCAAAGGAGTCGAACTTTTAAATCCAGGGTTAGTGACTTTTCCGGTTTCGTGCCGCACTGGAGAGGGTTTTCCTTCCTGGATTGATTGGATAACCGAAAAAATTTCCAAATCATAACCGGTCCTATCATCAGTGAAAACAATACAGGTGACTGTAAGTGGAATTGTTCAGGGAGTAGGGTTTCGCCCTTTCGTCTATACTTTGGCAAAAACCAATGGATTGACCGGCAGGGTGTGGAATACGTCGTCAGGGGTCGAAATAACACTTTCGGGAACCTCTGAAAATATAGAATCGTTTCTTGAAACCCTTAAAAATAATCCACCGCCTCTTGCCCGAATAGACAAGGTCGAAGAAAAATCCCAAGACTTCCAGCCATTTACTGATTTCGAGATCGTCGAGAGCCTATCAGTACAAAATTCCTTTGTTCCCGTTTCTCCCGATATCAGTATTTGCGATGATTGCCGACGTGAATTATTTGATCCAAACGATAGGCGTTTTCGTTATCCCTTTATAAATTGCACAAATTGTGGTCCACGATTGACAATCATAAAAGATATTCCCTACGATCGTCCTAAAACGACCATGTCTGAATTTGCCTTATGCCCTGACTGTGCATCCGAATATAAAGATCCATCAAATCGTCGATTTCACGCACAACCTGTCGCTTGCCCAAACTGTGGGCCAAAAATCACATTCCATTCTTCAAGATCGCGAAAAAGTGAGGGCGAAAATGCTCTCCAACAAGCCCGGGAGTACCTTCGGAACGGGAAAATTATTGCCGTAAAGGGGCTTGGAGGATACCATATAGCTTGTGATGCCTCAAATGAATCATCAGTAGCGACACTCATCACAAAAAAACATAGATCTCAAAAACCCTTGGCGCTGATGGCTTTTGATTTGGATTACATCAGAAAATACTGTCTGGTATCACCTGAGGAAGAACAATTGCTTTCCTCAATTCAACATCCTATAGTTCTTTTACAGAAAAAACCGGGGATTAGTTTACCTGATCAGATTGCAATTAACCAGAAAACGCTCGGATTTATGCTTCCATACACTCCTCTTCACCTCCTTTTATTAGAGCCTGAGGTTGATTTTCCAGAAGTTCTGGTCATGACAAGCGGCAACCTGGCTGATGAACCGATCGCTTACAAGGATGATGATGCGATTGAAAGACTAAGTCCAATTGTTGATGGATTTTTGGTACACAATCGGGAAATTAATATTCGGGTGGATGATTCGGTTTTACGAGTCTTCGAGAACTCATCCTATTTCGTACGAAGGTCGCGCGGTTTTGCGCCAGAACCCATCCGTATCAACGAGAATCTACCGGATATTCTTGCCTGCGGAGCGGAGCTTAAAAACACTTTTAGTCTTTCGAAAAGCAAATATGTTTTTATAAGCCATCACATTGGTGATCTTGAAAATTATGAGACACTCCAAAGTTTTGAGAATGGCATCAACCATTACCAAAAACTTTTCAGAGTTTCTCCCCAAATCATCGCAGCCGACCTTCATCCAGATTATTTATCGACCAAATACGCCATAGAACGAGCAGAGTCAACCAACACTCAGTTAATTCGCGTTCAACACCATCATGCTCACCTGGCAGCATGCCTGGCAGATAATAACTTCAGCACAAATGAAAATGTAATTGGATGTATTTTTGATGGGACCGGTTATGGGTCAGATGGGAAAATATGGGGTGGTGAGATTTTAACTGGGTCTTTTCAGGAATTCACAAGAACCCTTCACCTCAATGAATTACCTTTGCCTGGAGGGAATTCATCTATAAAGAATCCCGCAAAAATCGCGATCTCTTATTTACATGAAGCTGATATTGAGCTTGGAAATGATTTGCCACCAGTTAATGAGTTTTCATCCAGCCACTTATCGACAATAATATCGCAGGTAAAAACCGGGATAAATTCTCCATTAACAACTAGCATGGGCAGGCTATTTGATGCGGTTGCTTCAATTCTTGGCATCCGCCAGTCAGTGAGTTATGAAGCTCAAGCTGCAATTGAACTTGAGAATCTCTGTGATCCTGATGAAAAAGCAAAGTACAGTTTTGAATTATCTGATAAAGAAATTAATGTCTTTCCAATGCTCAGGGCACTTGTTTACGATTTTCGATCTGGGATTGGTATCGATATTATTGCCTCTAAATTCCATAATACAGTAGCCCATGTTTGTTTAGAAGCTTGTTCTCAGATTCGTCGTAATACGGGGCTGTCGATTGTGGCTCTTTCCGGTGGAGTGTGGCAAAACGTTATCCTTCTTAAGAAAACGAATGACATCTTATTAAAAAATGGTTTTCGTGTTTTAATTCATCGTCAGGTTCCCGCTAATGATGGCGGAGTCTCATTGGGACAATTAATGATTGCTGCACATTCTACTTTTGTTTAGAGGTATATTATGTGTCTTGCCGTACCAGGTAAACTTATAGAGATTAATCAAGTCGCATCCCCCAGAATGGGTAAAGTAGATTTTGGTGGAGTATTTCGAGAAGTCTGTCTTGAAGCAGTTCCAGAAGCTGCAATTGGTCAGTATCTAATTGTCCATGCAGGTTTCGCTTTGAACATTCTGAGCGAAGAGGAAGCCAAGGCAACACTGGACGCATTCCGTGAGTTGGATGCGCTTGATAATGAACTTGCAATTGGGAATGATGTTGAAAGAATTGAATGAAATACCTTGAAGAATTCAGAAAATCTGACCTTGTAAAAAATGCCTTGTCCAGGCTCAACCATGTGGCAAAACATCCTTGGGTCATCATGGAAATTTGCGGTGGACAAACCCATTCGATCATGCAAAATGGGCTCGACAAATTATTACCCGAATCGATCGAATTGGTTCATGGCCCCGGTTGCCCTGTTTGCGTCACGTCTCTTGAATTGGTAGATCGGGCACTCGCGATCGCAGCCAAACCTAATGTCATTTTTTGTTCATTTGGCGATATGTTAAGAGTTCCCGGTTCGACTGGTGATCTTTTTTCACTACGCGCATCAGGCAGTCAAATTAAAATCGTTTATTCACCAATGGATGCGGTAAAAATTGCTCAGCAAAATCCAGATAAGGAAGTCGTTTTTTTTGCCATTGGTTTTGAAACAACTGCCCCTGCCAACGCGGCAAGCGTATTACTTGCAAATTCATTAAAACTTAATAATTACTCAGTCCTCGTTTCCCAGGTCACGGTCCCTCCGGCTATGGAGGCAATTCTTGGTTCTCCAAACAATCGGGTTCAGGCTTTTCTAGCAGCGGGTCATGTATGTGCCGTTATGGGTTATCACCAGTACCATGCAATTGCAAAAAAATATCATGTTCCAATTGTCGTCACGGGATTTGAGCCTTTGGATCTAATGAACGGAATTCTAATGACTGTGGAATCACTTGAAAATCAGGAATTCGAGGTTAAAAACGCATATAAACGCGTCGTATCAGAAAAAGGTAATATTGCCGCTCAAGCCATCATAAATAAGGTCTTTACCGTAGTAGACCGTAATTGGCGGGGGATTGGATTAATCCCGATGAGTGGCTTAGGTTTATGTTCAGAGTATTCAAAATATGATGCGGAATTGAAGTTTGAAGTGGCACAAATTAAAACACATGAATCTGAAATATGCCTTTCCGGAAAAGTTTTACAGGGTTTTGTAAAACCGAACCAATGTCCAGCCTTTGGAACTCTTTGTACGCCTGAAAATCCGCTTGGAGCAACAATGGTTTCCTCTGAAGGGGCCTGTGCGGCATATTATCGCTATTCTAGACCGGTGGAGATGAATTAATGATTGACAATCCACTGTCAATAGAAGGTGCCTTCTGCCCGGTTCCGTTACCGCACAACGATCAAATTGTAATGGGGCATGGTTCAGGCGGGCGAATGACACAGGATCTCATCCGCAAGGTTTTCCAACCATTTTTTTCTAATCCAGCCTTGGATGCCAATAATGATTTTGCTATTGTTGGTGAGAATAACACGAAACGTATTGCCATCAGCACAGATGCGCATATCGTCTCGCCTATATTTTTCCCTGGCGGGGATATCGGCAGATTAGCTATTTGTGGAACCGTTAATGACGTTGCCATGTCTGGAGCTGATCCTGTTGCCATTACTGCGAGTTTTATCATTGAGGAAGGTTTTCCAACCGCAGACCTTGCGCGGATCGTAAATTCAATGGCTATATCTGCCAAAGAAGCAAAAGTTTTCATTGCTGCTGGTGACACGAAAGTAGTTGAGAAAGGAAAAGCAGATGGTATCTTTATTTCAACTACTGGAATTGGGTTTATTCCTGAAGGAATAAATATTGGGGGTGGAAATGCCACGGCAGGAGATGCTGTAATTATTTCCGGTAGCATGGGTGACCATGGCATGGCGGTGCTTGCTGCCCGTGGTGATCTCGGACTCGAAATGCAAATCAGTTCTGATGTTGCCCCTCTCAATTCGATGATCCATCAATTGGTCAATGAGATTAGAGAAATTCATGTGCTTCGAGATCCCACTCGTGGCGGCTTGGCAACAACCTTAAACGAGATCGCTAGTCAATCTGGAGTGAACATTTCTATTAATGAAACAAGTATTCCCATAAAACCATCAGTATCTTCAGCCTGTGAACTTCTAGGTTTTGATCCACTTTATGTGGCAAATGAAGGAAAAATGATCGTGATTGTTCCTGAAAAATATGCCCAGAAAACACTTGATATTCTACATGGATATGATTATGGTAAAGAAGCTGCTCTCATCGGAACCGTAAACCTTGAGCCAAAGTCTCGTGTATTGTTGAGAACGCAGATTGGATCAAATCGAATATTGGATGTGATGGCTGGTGAAATGCTTCCACGTATCTGTTAAAATAGATAATCAAGTAAAAATAATTTAACTAGAGGATCCCATGAAAATTGATTTCCAGGAAACAACCAAAGATTTAGCAGTGAGAATCGATATTCATTCGAAATTTGGAGCAAGAGACATTGATGCCTGGATGCTGGATCTGATCAAGCTCCAGCCTGGTAATGTGATTCTGGATGTAGGGTGTGGATCAGGGAAGCAGTGTTTCTCATATTATGATTACCTCAAGGGAAATGCCACGATCGTTGGAGGCGATGTCTCCAAGGAGCTTCTTGATCAAGCCATTGAATTGAATAAGCAGAGGAAAACGAATATCGAATTTCAATACCTGGATTTTAACAAGTCTTTTAATTTCCCTACTGAAAAGTTTGATTTTGTGTCATGCTGTTTTGCAATTTATTATGCTGAAGTGTTTCCATTCACAATAAGTGAAATGTTCCGGGTCACCAAGCCTGGTGGACGTCTTTTTACCACTGGTCCCATGCCGCAGAATAAACAATTATTCTACGATATCATCCGCGAAGCCACTCAAAAAGAGATACCCCCTATGCCCGGCAGCTCACGTTACTCAACCGAGCTTCTGTCAACAGTCAAATCACTTTATTCCAAAGTTGATCTGCACATTTTCGAAAATCCATTAAAGTTTGAGTCGGTGGAACCTTTCATTGCATACACGCGTGCGTCGATGTCTGAAGATAGAAAACTTTGGGGAGCCTTCTTTAAAAGTAAAGATGATTTTGAGAAGATAATGGAACAAATTACTGCAGTTGCCACCAAACGATTAAAAAATGAAGGAAGTCTTGTGATGACCAAAGTTGTTGGTGGAATTCTGGCCACTAAATAGGCAATATATGAATCACGACATGAATTTCTCCGGAAAAAGGATCTTATTTATCGGGGCTCACCCAGATGATATTGAAATCGGATGCGGTGCGCTAATAGCTCACATTGCATCAAAAACAGAAATCAAATGTGTCACCTTATCTGACAATCAGAAAAACCCATTACTCAAGAATGTAGTCTCAGAGCATTTTCGGAGCATGAACATTTTAGGAATTAAACAAGAAAATGTAATTGTCGGTCAGTTCGAAACTCGCCGCTTTCCCCAGGCCAGGCAGGAAATCCTTGAATATATGATCAAACTTAACCAGGATTTTCATCCTGACATGGTATTTGTCCATACCAAAGCTGATATTCATCAGGATCATGCAACCGTGACCAGTGAAGGTTTACGCGCTTTCAGGGGTACCACTGTCTTGGGGTTTGATGTTATCCGAAGCAGCTATGGGTTTTTCCCGAATTTCCTAGTTGAGGTTGACGAAGCGGATGTAAAAAAGAAAATTGCAGCACTCAGTGAATACCACACTTATGATTCAAAATATTATTTCGATCCCGATGTTACGCGTGCAACTTTAATACGTCATGGAGCATTGGCAGAACGAAAATATGCCGAAGGATTTGATATTCTAAGGATCATTGGATCCTTTGGGTAATAAAAAAAAATCGCCTTTCGGCGATTTTTTTTATTTTGGGATACCAACTTCGATATACTCTTGCAAAATCCTTACAGGATATGTGGGAATTCCAGTTACAGCTGGAAGGGTTAACGCTTTTCCAGTATGGATATCAAACTTTGCCCCGTGACGCGGGCAAATGATCACTTCACCTTCAATTTCTCCATCACCTATCGGACCTTCATCATGGCTGCAGAGATCACCTGTGGCAAATAATTCACCCTTTACGTTAAATAAAACAATTGGATGATTTTCAATTTCGAAAATCAACCTCTCCCCTTCAGGAAGATCAGTAACTTTCACCACTTGGTAAAACTTTACATTTCCTTCTTGTTCAGTCATATTAATCCCCTTCCACCAGGTCATCGGTTGCTTCTCCCAGACCGTAAACCCCTGCCTTCAATATTTTTAGCGGCAACAATGCACACTTTAACCGAACAGGTCCTAGCTCGATCCCTAGAAGATTTAGCACATTACTTTTGTTCATTTTTTTAACTTCATCCAAAGATTTGCCAATTATTGATTCCAGTAATAGGTCGGCTGAAGCCTGTGAGATTGAACACCCATGCCCATTAAAAGCTGCTTCCGTGACAATATTATTGTTGTCTACGCGCAATTCAATTCGTATATGATCTCCACATAAAGGATTCTCGTCTTCAAAATTAATATCATTGGGATCCAATGTTCCTCTATGGATTGGATTCTTATATCGATCAATGATTACTTCCCTGTACAAATCATCCATTTTTTATCCATTAAAAATCTTTATGGCTTTAATAATGCCATCGTGAAGTTTATCTATTTCTGCAAAAGTATTATACAGGTAATAACTTGCCCTGGTTGTGGCTGGTATATGAAATCGATCATGTAAAGGCATGGCGCAGTGATGTCCGGCTCTAACAGCAATCCCATCCTGATCCAGTATTTGTGCAATGTCATGCGGGTGAATCCCTTCAACTGTGAATGAAGTAACTCCTCCTCTGTTTCCTTGTTTTTCACCAATAATCTTTACACCAGAGATAGAGGTTAACCTTTCTAGGGCATATTTAACCAGATCATGTTCATGCGCAGCTATGGCATCCATCCCTATCGATTCCAGGTAATCGACAGCTGCCCCAAATCCAATAGCCTCAGCAATTGCAGGTGTACCTGCTTCAAATTTATAGGGAATTTCGTTTGGAACAAAAGACCTTAGAAAAACTTTTCTTATCATGTCGCCGCCGCCCTGGTAAGGCGGCATCGCCTCTAATAAATCTTCTCTCCCGTACAATATTCCGATCCCAGTTGGTCCGACCATCTTGTGGGCAGAAAATGCCAAAAAATCAGCATTTAAATCCTCAATATCTACAGTGAAATGAGGAACTGATTGTGCTCCATCGATAAGAGTCACGGCGCCTGCAGCTTTTGCTTTTCCAACCATTTCCTTTACCGGGTTGATTGTGCCCAATACGTTAGACATATGGGTAAATGCCGCAAGTTTAGGACCCTGATCCAATAATCTATCATATTCGCCCAAATCAAGGGAACCATTCTCGTCTACAGGTATGAATTCCAACCTGAGTCCCTTTTCTTCAGCCAGGATCTGCCAGGGCACCAGATTTGAATGATGTTCCATTTCCGTCAGGATAACCAGATCACCTGAAGAGAGGTTTTGCCTTCCCCAGGTTTGCGCAACGAGGTTGATAGATTCAGTGGTGCTTCTCGTGTAGATTATTTGGCGGGGTTTTTTAGCATTGATAAAGTGAGCTATTTTGCTGCGGGCTTCTTCGTAAGCACGTGTGGCTTCCTCGGCTAGTGTGTGCACCCCGCGATGAATATTGCCATTAGATTTCTGGTAATAATCATCGATTGCCTGAATCACGCTCAAAGGCTTTTGAGAAGTTGCAGTTGAATCCAGGTAAACCAATGGTACACCAGGGTGAACTTCCCTGGATAAAATTGGAAAGTCCCTGCGGATTTTATCAACATTATATGTTTGACTCATGTTATTCTGACTTTATAAAAGCTTACCGGTATCTGGTTTAATGGTTTTCTTTATTGGTAACCTGATATGCGGTGAATTTTGCGGATACCAAAGAATATGGTCTGGAACCATCCAGCCATCAGTTAGAAAAACATCAGTTCTAAATTGAACAGCAACCATTTTCGGATCCACCTGAACAACAATTCCTTTAAGCCATCCTCTTATGCGTTCATTATTTTTATCGTGATCACAAAAAACTTCAACAGTGTCACCTACTTCATATTGTTGTTCTTGTTCTGGTGGTCTGATATAAGGAACCGATGCCATTCATTTACTCCATCAAAATTGGTTTTTAATTATTATAGGCATTTCTATATTAACTAATATGCACTCATTTTTTCTTCTATCGCTTTTTGGAAGCGAATCCGCACATTTTCAAAAGGAATTCGTTGCATGATCGGGTCAAAAAAGCCTTCCACAATCAGTTTTTCTGCATCTTTTTTAGATAAACCGCGGCTCTGAAGATAAAAAACTAAATCCTGGTCTATTTTTCCTACCGTCGCTCCGTGAGTGCACCGGACATCATCTGTAAGAATCTCTAATCCTGGGATCGAATCTGCTCTGGCCTTTTCGCTTAATACAAGATTCCGATTTGCCTGGTAACCATCGGTTTTATTAGCAGAAGGATCTACGTAGATCATCCCTTGCCACACTGATCGGCTTTCACCCAATAATGCCCCTTTAAAAAGCAGGTCACTGGTTGTGTTAGGAGCTAAATGATTCTGCCGTGTGTCATGATCCATATGCTGGTTATTATTCGAAAAATAGAATCCCGACATTTTTCCAGTAGATCCAGTTCCAATCAAGTTTAAATAGGAGAAATTTTTTGATACTTTGCTGCCGATTGACCCAAAAATCCAATCGATAGAGCTGTCATTTTCCAAGATCACATTTTCATGCGAGATATTCCAAACATTGGAACCAAGAGACTGAAGTTCAACAAAATTGATTCTTGCACTATCAGCTGCCAGGATATCGAATACTCCAAGGTGAAGGGACTGCGTCATAAGCCCTTCAGAAGACGAAGTTTCATGAACAAAAGTAACTTCTGAATTTTTTTCCAAAACCACAATTATTTTCGTGGTATTGATCGATCCTTCAGCAGATATCCAGGTTACACTCTGCAGCGGCTTGTCAACCTTAATTCCAGCAGGAACATATAGCAGTATTCCATTATCACTCAACGCATTTGCCAGAGCAGCAAATTTATGTTTTGTCTGCTGTGAAAATCTTTCAATTAGTTTTTGAATTAATCCTGGATGCTCTCTAAAGGCAGTGGCAAAATCACTGAAAATTACTCCCTTTTCTGCGATTTCTTTATCCAGATCATTTTCGATGTGGTCATTGCTGATATAAACCCGCCCTCCCTGTTTTTTCTCAGTCAATGATTTTTGAAGATGTTCTGGTAATTTTGCATGTTTAGTATTATTTGTGTTTCCACTGCGGAATTTATCCAGTTCAAGACTTTTCAATGAAGTCCTTTTCCAGTGTTCATCTTTCTCATCAGGGAAAGGCAGATTTTTCCAATCTTCCCATGACGACTTGCGATACGCAGCTAGTTCGTCCTGTTGTGGGAATTCTGGTACAAACCCGATCTCGGTAGGTATCTTCGTTTGTGTTCGTTGCGTACGAATAAATTTGATTGCTGATTCAGTCATGTCTTCGACCACCATCTTATCCTACTGATCCTTCCATTTGGAGTTGGATCAGCCGATTCATTTCAACCGCATATTCCATTGGCAGCTCTTTCACCAATGGTTCAATAAAACCCGATACCACCATGGTCGTTGCTTCTTCCTGTGTCAGTCCTCTGCTCATCAAATAGAAAAGCTGCTCTTCACCAACTTTTGAAACCGAAGCTTCATGCCCAATTGTCACATTTTCTTCATCGATTTCTATCGTTGGATAAGTATCAGAACGAGATTGAGGGTCGAGCAAAAGCGCATCGCAGGATACATTTGACCGTGAGTTTACAGCTCCCTTGAATACTTTGAGCAGTCCACGGTATGAGGCTCTTCCGCCATTTTTACTGATCGATTTTGACGTCACTTTTGAGCTTGTATTTGGTGCAAAATGAATTACTTTTCCACCAGTGTCCTGCTGTTGTCCATTTGCAGCAAATGCGACTGAAAGAATTTCGCCGTGGGCACCCGGACCCATCAAATAGGTGGAGGGGTATTTCATGGTCACCTTGGAACCCAAATTGCAGTCCACCCATTCCATGGTTCCATTTTCCTCAACCATCGACCTCTGGGTCACCAGGTTGTAAACGTTAGTTGACCAGTTTTGGATAGTTGTGTATCGGACTCTTGCCCCTTTTTTTACAATAATTTCGATCACACCGCTGTGGAATGAATCTGTCGTGTATTGAGGCGCAGTACAGCCTTCTACATAATGAACTTGTGACCCTTCGTCAGCGATAATTAGTGAGCGTTCAAATTGCCCGATATTGGCAAGATTCAACCGGAAATAAGCCTGTAAAGGTAATTCGACTTTTACTCCTTTAGGTACATAGACGAAGGAACCTCCAGACCAGACAGATGAGTTCAATGCTGCAAACTTGTTGTCCTCGATTGGCACCACAGTTGAAAAATACTGTCTAAAAAGATCCGGGTGTTGCCTTAAACCATCTTCAATACTCAAGAAGATCACCCCTTGTTTTTCGAGGTGCTCTTGTATGCTGTGGTA
This sequence comes from uncultured Anaerolinea sp., assembly GCA_964428125.1. Taxonomy (GTDB): domain Bacteria; phylum Chloroflexota; class Anaerolineae; order Anaerolineales; family Anaerolineaceae; genus UBA6107. Next base: position 80,695 of record CAYRXB010000002.1, on the reverse strand, counting down.
AACCATTTCGGATTCATATTGAGCACCAACGCCAGCCAAAAATTTTCTTTCGGCTTCAGGGATCCCAAGTCGATCAAAAGTCTGCTTTATCGTATCTGGGACATCATCCCAGGTTTTCCCAGATTCGTCGGTAGGTTTTACATAATAAAATATACTGTCCAGATCAAGCGCCGAAATATCCGCACCCCATTTTGGCATAGGACGCTTGATGAAGTGTTCTAATGCCTTTAATCGAAATTCAGTCATCCATTCAGGTTCGTTCTTGAGGCGAGAGATATTTCGGACGACATCTTCATTCAACCCTTTTCCTGATTTATAGACAGATGTATCGGGATTACTAAATCCGTACTTGTATTCTTCAATTTTTTCAAGAAACTCAGGTTTCGGCTCGTTACTCATAATACCCTTTCAGGTCTACCAATAATCAATTGTCGCCATTCTCGTATTTTTCACGTATCCAGTCATAACCATGCTCTTCAAGGTGCAATGCCAGTTCAGGTCCACCGGATTCAACAATTGTTCCACCAAGCATTACATGGACAAAATCTGGTTTTATGTAATTTAACATTCTCTGATAATGGGTGATTAGTAAAACCCCAATATTCTGGGTTCGCAAAATGTTTACGCCCTCAGAGACGATCTTCAGAGCATCAATATCCAATCCCGAGTCTGTTTCATCTAAAATAGCGATCTCAGGCTGCAAAATTGCCATCTGCAATATCTCAGCACGTTTCTTTTCTCCACCCGAAAAACCATCATTTAAGTATCTTCCTGCAAAAGAAGGATCCATCTTAAGCATTTGCATTTTTTCAATCAGCATTTTCCGAAATTCCGGGATACTGATTCCCTTATCATCGGGGTTTATCGCTTTGCGTCTCGCATTGACAGCTGTTCGAAGGAAGTTTGCAACAGTGACCCCTGGAATGGATACCGGGTATTGAAATGCAAGGAATAATCCCAACCTGGATCGCTCATCCGTTGGCATCTGTAGAAGGTCTCTATCTTTAAATTTCACACTTCCACTTGTGACTGTGTACGCAGGGTGCCCCATTAGTGTATACGCCAGTGTGGATTTGCCAGTGCCGTTAGGCCCCATGATGGCATGAACCTCACCTTGCCTAACAACAAGATTCAAACCTTTAATGATTTCTTTTTGGTCAATAGATACTTTTAAGTCTTTAATTTCAATTTCTGACATTAATTGCTCCAGAATATATTTATTATGATTTTTATCATTATTATCATCTTTTTTCTTCTTGCTGGTGTATTATACCATCCTCATGATTTCGAGTCAATATTTACCATATTTATCAAATTATTGACAAATATTATCGTGTCATGGTATATTGAAATAAATAGGATGGTATATGAAAAGTACTCGTGACCGGATATTACGAACCTTATTAAATCACCCGAATGCAACAATCAGCGATCTTGCAGACGCAGTTAACATTAACGCAATTTCTGTCCGTCATCATGTAACCAATCTCTTAGCTGAAGGTCTAATCGTCGCTAATGAGGTCAGGCACGGTGTAGGGCGTCCAAGGTTGGTTTATACATTATCTGAATCAGGACAGGAAAAGTTCCCAACCCGTTACATGGAATTAACGAATAAGTTATTAGAGCAGTTGAAAAAATCTTTGCCTTCTGATCAGGTAAAAGATGTATTCCTTAAGATTGCCCAATCTATGGCTGACGAGCAAATCGGCAAAACCAAGAAATTAACTTTTGAACAGAAATTGGATTTTATCAAGCAAACACTTGCTGCTGAAGGATTTACAATCGAATGGGAAAAAAATAATCAGGGATATTCGATTAATGAAATTTCATGCCCATATTATCACGTAGGTCAAATTCATCCTGAAGTCTGCTTCCTTGATCAAACATTAATTTCATCGATTCTTTCAAAAAAAGTTGATAAGACCCAATGCGTTCTTAATGGCGATCACCACTGTTCATATTTCGTAAAATCTTAATAATCGGAGCAAACATGACTGATCAAAACAAACCCGGGACAAATCGACCTGTATGGGAAGCCGAATCTACTCATCCTGAATTGTGTGATCAACTTAGAAAAGGATTGAGTGAAATTACTGATCCCGAAATCAATTTGAATATTATTCAACTTGGATTGGTCCGAAATGTAAAAATAGACGATGACGGCGCAATAATTAAGATGATTCTTACCACACCATTCTGCCCATATGGTCCTTCAATGCTGGAAAATACCCGTCAAAAAGCCGAACAAATTCTTGAGCGCCCTGTAGGAATTGATTTTGGGTTGGATTCGTGGGATTTTTCGATGATGGAAGAAGGACTTGGAGGCGAATGGGGACTTTTTTAACGAAATAAGTTACAATTTACTTTATGATTCGAAGTATTTTCTTCGCCCCCAAAAAATCACCTGAATATTTAGAAACGTTAGAAGAAATAAAAAGCAAACTATCTTCACCCGATGGCTTTGTTTGGGTCAGTTTGGAATCAGCGAATAACGATGAAATCCAGCAGGTGCTATTGGATACATTTCACTTTCATCCTCTTGCGGTAGAAGACTGCCAAAGTATCGGTTACCAATCCGCAAAGATAGATGATTTTATTGACTATCTTTTTATCATATCCCACTCAATTATCAAGAATGAAATGTCAAATGAGATAACAACCGGCGAACTAGATATCTTTTTAGGTGAAAGTTTTGTGGTTTCAATTTTCACGGATCCGGTCATGCCTTCAGTTGAAAAAACCTGGAATCGTTCAAAACGTGATTTTCGTATCTCAGATTTCGGTTCAGATTTTCTATGTCATTCGTTACTGGACGGACTGGTTGACGCTTATCTGCCTATCATTGATCAAATGGAATCTGAGGTTGAATGGCTAGAGGACTCCGTTTTACAACAACCTACGCCTTCCACACTTGAAAAGCTGCTCAATCTCAAACACGATATCATGTCCATCCGAAGGATTGTTTCTCCTCTACGTGAAGTAATGAATCGGCTTTCGCGAGACGAATTCCACCAGATCGATGCCCAAAGTCGATATTATTTTCGGGATATTTATGACCACCTCGTACGAATTCAGGACCTCGCTGATACGCTGCGTGACATCATCACCAGTGGATTGGATATCTACTTGAATTCAACGAGTCTCCGCCTGAACGAAATCATGAAGGCTTTAACCATCGTGTCAACTATCTTTCTGCCTCTCTCATTCCTTGCAGGGGTTTTTGGAATGAATTTCACACATATTCCCGGAGCTACCCATAACCTTGGCTTCTATTTCACAGTAATTGGGATGATTGTCCTGGGTATTGTGATGGCCCTCTATTTTAAAAAACGCAAGTGGTTCTAAAAATCAATATCTTTTTAAGGAAGGAATCGTGATGGTAAAAATAATCAGCGATAGTACTTGTGATTTATCTCCAGATATTCAAAAAAATTATGATATTGAAGTAGTTCCGCTTTCCATCTATGTAAATAGTCGCAATTATCAGGATGGTATAAATCTGAACACTTCGCAGTTATTCGACCTGATCGAACAATCTAATCAATTACCAAAAACATCTGCTCCGGCAATCGAAACTTATCAACAGGTTTTTAACAAATATCAAGAGTTAATATATATCAGTATAAGTTCACAACTTTCAGCAAGCTACCAAAGCAGCATGCTAGCACTCGAAGGAACTGATCCTGAAAAGAAAATTGTTATCGATTCATTGAATCTTTCGACTGGAATTGGACTTCTGGCTTTAAAAGCAAGCGAGTTGAGTAAACAAGGTCTTTCTGCCACGGAGATCGCCGAATATATCCGGAAAGATGTACCCAAGGTAAGAACATCATTTGTCATCGATACTCTTGATTTCCTTTACAAAGGAGGACGTTGTTCGGCAATCGAGCTCTTGGTGGGCAGTCTTCTCAAAATACATCCGGTTATTGAAGTACGCGCAGATGGCACACTCGGAGTTAAAGAAAAAATCGGAGGCAGCCGGAAAAAAGCATTAGGCTCGCTAATTTCCGACCTTCAATCGAAATTATCTCAAGTGGATCCTCATAGAATATTCGTTACTCATTGTTCCTGTCTAAGTGATGCTGATTACCTTAAACAGGAAATTTCTAATTTGTCCTATTTTGATGACATTTTAATCACCGAAGCAGGCTCAACGATTGCAAGTCATTGTGGTCCAAAGACAATTGGTATACTCTACATGATGAAATAAAAAAACCGGTTTCCCGGTTTTTTTATTTCTAGATTAATCCCATTTCTAACCCCACTTTTTTGAATACACTCAACACTTTTTCCATCTGTGCATCTGTATGGGTAGCCATATAACTCGTTCGTAATAATTGGTGACCGGCATTTACCGCAGGTGAAATTACAGGATTTACAAATACCCCATTATCAAAAAGTTTTTTCCAGGTTAAAAATGTCCGGGTGTCGTCTCCGATAATGATAGGCACAACAGGGGTCACCGAATTGCCGATATCGAACCCTAGCTCTTTATACCCTTTCCGCATTTTATCAGCTACTTCGATTACACGGGCTGCGTGCTGCGGCTCTTCTCTCATTACATGCAAAGCTGCCAGCGCAGCTGCAGCATTTGCAGGAGGAATACTGGCGCTAAAAATCAAAGCCCGGGCAAAATGTTTGATGTAATGGATTGTGTCAGCATCGCCAGCAATAAACCCTCCTAGTGAAGCAAAGGATTTGCTAAAAGTCGACATAATGAGGTCAACTTGATCAGTGACACCGAGATGCTCAGCGGTTCCATGCCCCCCACCGAGGACACCCATCCCATGAGCATCGTCTACCATCAACCGAACTCCATACTTTTTAGCCAATGGAGCAATTTCTCTCAAAGGGGCAAGATCCCCTTCCATACTAAACATGCCATCGACAATAATTAATTTTCCAACATTTTCAGGAATAGATTCCAGCACCTTAACCAGATGAGCCATATCATTATGACGGTATCTCTCGATTTTTCCGTATCCGAGTCTTGCTCCATCCACAATACTGGCATGATCATCTTTGTCAAGAATTACCACGTCATCCCGTCCCACCAGAGCACTGACGGTTCCTAAATTGGTCTGCATACCAGTGGAAAAAACAAGCGCTTCTTCTTTACCAACCCATTCTGCTAATTCATGTTCCAGTTGTTCATGCAATGCCAGTGTGCCATTCAGGAATCTGGATCCGGTACAGCTTGTGCCATAACGTCTTATTGCATCGATTGCTGCTTCCCTTACTTTAGGATGTGTGGTCAAACCGAGATAATTATTTGAGCCGCACATAATTAGCCGCTGCCCTTTAAAAACTACTTCGGTTCCTTCATTTTCGTTCAATGGAATGAAATAGGGATAAATACCGCTTTCCATTGCTTCTTTTGCAGTCGTATAATTCTTGCATTTCTCAAATAAGTCCATAAAATCCTCACAATTAAGAGAAAAATAGATACAGCATTATACTTGATAATTCGTAGAGCTAATCCGGAAAATAATCTTGTGCTATTATTAACAACTATATTATGGGAAAAGATAAAATCAGGTATTATGTCGGTCTCGAAACTGGCGGAACAAATATTAACTGCATCATTGCTTCCTCCCCTGAAAATATAATATCCGATTTTCACATTCCCACAGGGGATCCAGCAGGAACAACTATAAAAATCATCGATTTTATCCAATCAGCAGTTATAAAATCAGAATTACGCATTAGATCCATGGGGATAGGCAGTTTTGGACCAATAAGACTAGACAAGAGAGACCCTGATTTCGGTTCAATTGCTATGACGCCCAAGTTGGATTGGCGGAATTTTCCTTTACTTAAAACATTTACCTCGGCTTTTGATTTCCCAATCCTGATTGACACCGATGTAAATGCTGCCTTACTAGGAGAACTGCGTTGGGGTGCAGGAAGGGGTCTATCGGATTTTGTTTACGTAACTATCGGAACTGGTATAGGTGGGGGGGTGCTGTCCAATAACCAGTTGATTCATGGCATGCTACATCCGGAAATCGGTCACATGCTACTCAAACACGATCTCAATCTTGATCCCTTTCCGGGTATCTGCCCATATCATATCGATTGCCTCGAGGGGTTAGCAAATGGTCCATCAATCGCCCAAAGATGGGGCATCCCTGCACAAAATCTGCCTGAAAATCACCCGGGATGGACTTTGGAAGCCGACTACCTTGCACAAATGTGCGTAAATTTGACATTGATGTTATCTCCTCAGAAGATAATACTAGGGGGAGGAGTCAGCCAACATCAGGGCTTACTTCCAATGATACGTAATAAGTTCCGAGAAAAATTAAATAATTACATCGTTTCATCTCTCTACAACGAAAACCTGGAATCCTATATAGTCTCACCAAAACTTGGTCAGAAGGCTGGGGTGCTTGGCGCCTTAGCGCTTGCACAAACTTTAAAATAACATCGGAGGCAGGATGAATAAAAGATTTCCGTGGTGGTCAGTGTATATTCTTGGTTTTCTAGGATCGCTAGCTTGGGGAGTGGAAAATCAATATTTTAATACCTTCATTTATAATGAAATTACACCGGATCCGAGACCAATTTCATGGATGGTTGCTGCCAGCGCAGTCACTGCAACACTGGCATCGATTTTTATAGGTGCTCTAAGCGACAGAATGCGATACAAATGGGGGCGAAAACCATTTCTACTTTTAGGATATGTACTTTGGGGGATCACAACAGCGATATTCCCACTTTCGGCATTTGTTTCCTCGATAGGGATCGCAATTGTTCTTGCAATTGCCTTTGATTGCATCATGACCTTTTTTGGCTCATCCGCAAATGATTCGGTATTTCATGCTTACGTAGCTGATATTACGACTGTTGAAAATCGCGGGAAGGTTATGGGTGTACTGGAAATCCTTACCTGGGTCGCGATGTTAGTAGTTTATGGTGGTGCAGGTTTTGCCATTGATTACCTGGGGTATTACGCTTTCTTTTATATTATCGGTGGGCTTGTTTTGGTACTTGGTTTGATCGCTGGAATTTCATTAAAGGAAACCTCCAGACCCAGTGCACCACCACAAGGCTCATATTTTTCACAAATCGCCGGCACATTTCGGTGGGCTGTCTTGAGAGCCAATGAGAATTTGCTGCTCCTTTTCATTTCGATCACCTTATGGGGAATCGCCCAGCAAGTCTTTTTTCCTTACTTGATCATTTATATTAACCACAATCTCAAAAAAACTACTACTGAATCCTCTATTGTTATATTCCTGGCAATCCTCATCGGTGGAATTGCTCTTGCATATCCGCTTGGTATGTTGGTTGACAAATGGGGACGGAAAAAAGTTGCCCTCCTTGCAATTCTTGGCGAAATGATAGGTCTAATTCTTTTCTCTTTATCAAAATCGATGGTTACCCTGGTAATCACCGGAATTCTTTGGCTGGCTCCACTTAGCGCCTGGACGATTGCCACCGGAGCCTGGAGCAAAGACCTTTATCCTGAAGATAAACGAGGGCAATTCGCCGGCTATTTGATCTTGTTTTCTGTCGCATTCACTATGACCATCGGACCTATGGTCGGCAGTTGGTTGACCACTACGTTCGGTACGCAAGCAATAATTAACGATCAGAATGGGTTTATTCCCCCAGCCCTCATTTTCCAGGTTGGTGGGGTTGCCACTCTGCTAGCTGCCATTCCGATTTTTATGATGAAAAAGCAAAAAGCAAATTAAGGAGGAAGGAATATCATGGCAATTCCAGAATTTATTTTACGAAAACTCATCCTTCCAGGAAGTCTGAAAAGAACACCATCCGGTTTTAGTCTTATTTTGCATAATACTTTTGCTCCTGCCACGATCACCCAATTTCATGTTTTGAATGATGGTGTTGAGATTCCGTCATCACAAATTTCCATTACAGAGGAAAATAAATCTCCGATTACTGCTGATTTATGCACCATTGAAAATCCTCTTCTTACGCCAGTAAACGTGAACATATTAATCTCCATTAATTCAATGAAACCATTAGGGCTCGTCGAAATCAAAGCTGTAACCAAGGAAGTAGGACCAATCGAATTTTCAATAGAACAGGAAAGAAAGAAAAGAAAGCACCGCAAGTTACCTGCAACGTGGGTCTCAAATTTCAAATCGCCCTTGATAGCTGCAGTTGATTTAAATACAGAAAAAATTGAACCCAAGATATCCCCATTCTTGCTTGGTCAGTTTGTGGAACATCTTGAACGTTGTGTTTATGATGGAATATGGACCTCTGATGGAAAAACTATCAGACAGGATACCTTGGATCTGATTAAACAATTAAATCCGCCAATGATTCGATATCCAGGCGGAAATTTTGCCAGCGGATATCATTGGGAAGATGGAATCGGACCTAAAGAAAATCGACCGCATCGGCATGACGCTGCATGGCAGGCAGAAGAATCCAACCAGGTGGGAACGGATGAATTTTTATCTTTCTGCGAAGAGATTGGAACTGAACCCTGCCTGGTGGTAAATGATGGTTCTGGCACACCTGAAGAAGCGGCCAGATGGGTCGCGTATTGTAATTCTTCCCCAGATTCCGAGATGGGTAAAAAAAGAGCAGCCAATGGTCACCCTCAACCTTACCATGTTAAGTATTGGGGTATCGGCAATGAGGTTTGGGGAGCATGGCAAATTGGAACAACGACGGTTACCGAATATGTTAAGAGACTAAAACGATTCATTTTAGCGATGAAGGAAGTGGATCCGACAATTAAAATAATTGCCGTTGGCAACCATCCATTAACAGATGACCCACAAGACCCTGCGGCAGTCTGGAATCGTGTACTTCTTGAAAAAGCTGGCGGGATAATTGACTTTCTCTCCTGGCATATCTATCAGCCGGAAAAGGAAGGGTGGCAGGAAGATCCCGATGAATTTGAGTTGTTCAAAACGATTACCGCTGCTCCATTGGATATTAAGATATACATCGATCGAATTCATAAACAAATCAATGAAGCCGGATTTGACGGCAAAATAACCCAGGCATTGGATGAATGGAATGTCTGGCTGCCTCCTAAAAAAGGCGAGGTCAGTATGCATCGGGTTACCTATACCATGCGCGATGCTTTGTATGTCGCATCTACCCTGGCCGTACTTTTCCGCAATTCTGACAAAGTAAAAATCGCTAACCTTGCTCAACTGGTCAATGTGCTGCCATTAATTCAAACGAATGAAACAACAGCAATTGCAACATCGATCTTTTATCCTTTTATTCTTTTTGGGCAAATGATTGGCAACCCAATCCACTGCGCTGTCAGTTCGCCTAAGTATTCGTCAAAAGCAATGGGGCCAAATATCAGTGCACATGAAAATGTTGATCTTCTTGATTGCTTTACAACAATAAAGGAATCAGAAAACCAATTAAAAGTCTTGCTGATTAATCGCGATGCAACGCAGAGAATGCAGGTTTCTTTAACTGGGCTTAAAGATAATTTCTCAATGAGAGGGATTACAAAGATCAGAGCTAGCAATCCATTAGCTCACAACGATTTTAAGAATCCCTATCGCATTAAATTGGATGAAATTAAAATTTCAGATTCACAAAAAAGAACAAGGAGACTTGTAATGGAACCTGCATCAATTTACTTGGTTGAATTTAATTTATAGTAATTGCCTTCTACAGCAAGAATTCTATTGCTTTTTGTCCAAATTCCTTGCCATGTCGAGAGTTTCGTATGCATGCCTCAAATGAGGGATGACAATACTCCCACCAACCACGAGGGAGATATTAAAAATTTCATCAAATTCCTGATTTGTCACTCCGCAATTGATACACTGCAAGACATGGTAATCAATACAATCATTGCACCGAAGAACCATCGAAGCTACCAGCCCCATCATTTCTTTGGTTTTCTTATCAAGTACTCCATCTTCATAAGCGTTTGAATCTAGATTGAAGAAACGTTTAATTCCTAGGTGATTCGTTGAAAGGATCCTGTCATTCATTTTTGACCTGTAAGCATTAAATTCATAAATCCTGTTCATTCAAAATCACCTCAGTAAATATTAATTTCTGAACCCGTAAAATGGATGCGGAGGATACTTCTCCCATGCGCAGCTAACGCAGCTTCATCGCCAAGGGCTTGCGCCATGCAGAACTTGCCAAAGGTAATTCCTTCTCCTGGAATCTGCATGTCACTTTCCGGTGTGTTCGTTATGATAATGAAAACACCATTGTCGGGTCCACCCTTGTGCAATTGCCCTGTGGAATGGAGGTAGCGGGGACCGAAACCAAGCGTAGTGGAAGTTTCAAAGTTCTCCAAAATTTGTTTCCTGAGTGATGTAAGGTGAACAATATTTGTTTCTATTCTCGGTATGAATCCATTTACTGCCACATATCCGCCACGAATTAAATTCCTATCAAGGAATTGTTTCACGATTTCCTTCAATGATGCTGCATTTCCGATTTCGATATCCTGTGACGTATAAATACTGAAAAAGTCGGTTTGATATTTTGGAGCATCGGTCATGAATTGGCCGGTTTTTTTATATGCATCAATTCCAGCCAATGTTCGGGTTTTCGCGTCCTGTACATCAGGTTGATCAAAGGAATTTACCCCTATTATTGAACAGGCAGTAGCAGTGGCTATTTCCCACAAATAAAACTGGTATCCTAAATCGTAGACCGAATTAACATTTAATTGGACCACAGGATGATTATTCTCAATCAACGGTGAAATTAATTTATCCAGAGTCCCGGTTTTTCTCAAATAAATAAAAATCCTGTCATTTCCATATTTGGATGGGGATAAGATTGGTTCAAATGCAACCGGAAGGATTCCTTTGCCATCCTTTCCACTGCTTTCGGCTATTAATTGCTCCATCCAGGCAGCAAGGTTATTCCATTCATCATCAGCAATTATTGTGATTTTATTCTTTTCTGCTAAGGCTGCTTCACCAATGATTGCACCTAAGACCACACCAGGATTGTTTTCAAAATTATCGGCACATTTAAACCAATCACCATAATATTGGATTGTTGCTAACAACCTATCCACGTCAATTCCAGCCAGAATTGCCGGCACCAGGCCAAATGCAGTTAAAGCCGAGTTTCTTCCCCCAACGCGAGGATTTGCCGTAATCACTTTGCGGAAATGTTTTTCCTTGGCAACTTGCTCAAGCCTGGTGCCTGGATCGGTTATGGCGATAAAATGAGAGCCTGCTTTATTCCCCAAGGCGTTCCGGGCTATCTCATAAAAGTAATTAAAGAATGCATTTATCTCCCCAGTTGTACCCGACTTGCTCGAGACTAGAAAAACGGTATGTTCTACCGGGTTATTTTTCGCAGCTAAGTTAACTTCATCTGGATGGGTTGAATCTAAAATGGATACACGCAGCCCGGTTGCGTTTTCATTTTGAGCTGCCAAAATTTTTGAAAATACTTCCGGAGCAAGAGATGACCCTCCCATCCCGAGGATCACAGCGTGTGTTATTCCTTCTTGTGTTAACTGCTGGAGTAATCCATGTGTTTGGCTCTTGACGCTTTCATATTCCCAAGGAGCTAAAAGCCAATCCATCCTTTGAACTATTTCTTTTTGACCATCAGGCTGGTCTGTCCACAGAGTAGGGTCATGATTCCATAATCGCGTCACAAAATTTTCGTTTCTTAATATATCCAGCCGTGTCTTTACCTTTGGAGCTAGAGAACATAACCTTGATACTTCGAATGTTCTTCGGGCTTCGATCGCCGAGAGTAGAGAATTATAGGCATCGATAAATGCCTTTACACCTTCTTGTTCCAGAGTATCAGTGACCTCATCGATATTTATTCCTAGTTCAGCCAGTTTCTTGAAAAATGGATCGATCATTGCTAAATCATCGCAAATGGTTTCCTTAACTTTTCCATGATCCAAAAAAGCTGTGAGTGTCGTTGGTGGAATTGTATTAACGGTGTTCTTTCCAACCAATTCCTCAACATACATCACGTCGGGATAAGCTGGATTCTTGGTACTTGTTGATGCCCATAAGGGTCTTTGAAGATTTGCGCCTTTATTCAATAACGCAGTAAACCTCTTCTGTCCGAAACGATTTGTAAATTCCTTATATGCGAGGCGCGAATTATAAATCGCAGCTTTTCCTTTCATTGAGGTCAGGTTTTCTGACATTTTTGACGATGTTCCAACTTGGTCTAACAAAGGGTCAATTTTGGAATCGACACGGGAGACAAAAAAGGAAGCTACTGAATGGACTTGGTCAATTGGGTTTCCAGAAGCAACACGTTCCTCTAAACCGGAAATATAAGCTTCGGCAACTTCGATATACCTTTCCCTCGAAAAGATCAGTGTCACGTTTACGTTTATTCCCAGTTTTGTCAGTTCACGAATGGCAGGTATCCCTTCTTTCGTTGCAGGAACCTTGACCATCAAATTTGGCCGGTTAACTTTTTTCCATAGGTCTACAGCAGCACTGATGGTAGCCTTAGTATCGTATGCATAATTGGGGTTTACTTCCAGGCTTACATAACCATCACGCTTGCCAGTTGATCGATAAACATCCTGAAACAGGTCAGCTGCTTTTTGCACATCGTCGATCGCAATGTCCCAGAAGATTGTTTCGGCACTCTCCCCTGCCCATGCCAAAGTCTGCACTTGAATGTCATAATCTGTTGTTTTTACAATTGCATTTTGAAAAATACTTGGGTTTGAGGTCATTCCCTGAATTTCACCCCGCGCAATCATCCCTGCGATTTCCCCATTTTGGAGCATGGAGCGCTGGATGTTGTCATACCAGAGCGATTGACCAATTTTCCGCAGTGCATCAGTATTTTTCATAGTGGTTATCCTGTTTTATTTACTGGAAGCTGTTCCTTTTATTTCGATTTCCTGAATCTTTTTTACCCTGCGAATATGCCTTTCCTCATTCGAGAACCTGGCACCGACAAAGTTCTTAACAATTTCTTTGGCAAGTTCAACACCGATAATCCTTGCTCCAAGGCATAAAACATTCATATTATCGTGTTCCACTCCCTGGTGTGCCGAATAAGTATCATGGCAAGTACCGGCATAAATTCCTTTGAACTTATTCGCCGCAATACAGACTCCTACCCCGGAACCACACAAGAGAATTGCTCTCTCTGTCTGCCCTGATAAAATTGCCCTGGCTGCTTTTTCAGCAGAATCCGGGTAATCGACTGGTTCCTGGTCAAAGGTTCCCAGGTCTTCAACCTCGTGTCCTAAGGTTTCAATTAGATTGATTATTTCGTCTTTTATTGGAAAGCCGGCATGATCGCATGCTATCGCTATACGCATTATATAATCTCCGCTCTTAAAAGATCTATGGCTTTTTCAACAATTTTGTCGACTGTAAATCCGTATTCCTCAAAAATCTTTTGATATGGAGCAGACGCACCATATTTATCGATCCCAATGATGATCCCGTTATCTCCGACCCATTTTTCCCACCCCTGGCTTACCCCCAGCTCTACGGAAATTCGCTTTTTCACTTTTTTAGGTAATACAAATTCCTGGTATTCTTTACCCGATTTCTCAAAGAGTTCCCATGAGGGGAATGAGACAACTCTCACTCCAAAACCAGCAGCCGCAATTCGTCTGGCTGCTTCAAGTACCAGTGAGACTTCAGACCCTGATGCCATCAAAATAATATCGATTTGTTTGTCCCCTAAATCGGTCAAAACATATGCGCCAGAATTAAGCCCTTTAGCTGAGTTTAATTTACTCCGATCAAGTATAGGTACTGCTTGCCTGGTGAGCGCTAATAAAGTTGGTCCTGTATGGTGCTCAATGGCAAATTTCCAAGCCTGCACCGTTTCATTGGCATCGCAAGGTCGAATAACGGTTAACCCTGGAATTGCCCGTAACGAGGCAAGATGTTCAATTGGTTGATGAGTCGGACCATCTTCACCAAGACCAACACTGTCATGGGTCATTACCCAAATGGAGTGAAGATGTGATAATGCGGAAATCCTGATTGCCCCCCGCATGTAATCAGTGAAAACGAGGAAAGTTGCTCCAAATGGAATGAAACCGCCGTGATAAGCCAAACCATTAACAATAGCCCCCATAGCGTGCTCACGTACCCCAAAGTGGAAATATCTTCCGATACGTTCATCTGGAGAGTAATCAGGAGAATTCTTAAGTTTGGTGTTGTTGGAAGGTGTAAGATCGGCTGACCCTCCCACCAGTTCAGGAAGAATTTCTGCAGCGGTGTTAAGTGCCTGCCCAGAGGCAACCCGAGTTGCCATTCCCTTTTGATCAGCTTCAAATTTTGGCAAAGCAAATTCCCAATTTTCGGGCAGTGCTCCTTTTAATCGCCGGTCCAGGTCTATTCCTTCTTCTGGGAAATGTTGTAGATAGCTTCTCAACATACTATTCCAATTTTCGGCCAGGTTGTGACCTTTATTCCCTGCTTCCCGATAGATTGCTAATGTATCTTCAGGAACAAGAAATCTTGGCTCAACCGGCCAGCCAAGCTTCACCTTCGCTCCGTTAAGCTCCTCATCACCTGGCGGCTCACCATGTGCTTTGGCGGTGTCTTGTCTGGATGGTAAACCATAACCGATGTGAGTTGGACAGATGATTAACGACGGTCTGGGATCTGTTTTTGCCGTGGATATGGCTGCATCGATTTGCTCGACATTATTGCCATCGGAAATATGCAAAACTTGCCAGCCATAAGCTTCAAATCGTTTACCGCGGTCTTCAGTAAAAGTAAGATCAGTAGACCCATCTATGGATACATGGTTATCATCGTAACAATAAATGATTTTTCCGAGTTTTAAATGCCCTGCCAGCGAAGCAGCTTCAGAGGCAACTCCTTCCATCAGGTCTCCATCAGTAACGATTCCATAAACGTAATGGTCGAATAAATTAAAATTCTGCCGATTAAATCGTGCCGCAAGATGGGATTCAGCAATCGCCATCCCAACGCCATTGGCAAACCCTTGCCCTAATGGTCCAGTGGTCGTATCAACTCCAGGAGTGACGCCATACTCGGGGTGTCCTGGGGTTATGGATCCCCATTGTCTGAATTGTTTCAGGTCCTCAAGAGAAATGTTGTAGCCAGCCAGGTGCAGAAGGCTGTAAAGCATCATCGAACCATGCCCGCCGGAGAGAACAAACCGGTCGCGATCGATCCAATTTGGGTTTTTCGGATCAAATTTTAGATGCCTGGTCCAAATCGTAAAAGCAATCGCTGCTGTCCCTAATGGCAATCCGGGGTGACCCGAATTTGCTTTTTGTACCCCATCTACAGCTAAAAACCTTAAGGTATTGATTGCTTTTTCAGTTAAAGAATCATTCATCCTCTTCCTCCGTGTAGACGATTAATTTTACCACTCGGTATATCGGATGAATTTTTGTAACAACAAACTAGTCTAAACTTTTTTTAGCAAGCCTCAAGCTGTTTGTGACGACAATCACGCTGCTCATAGCCATGGCTCCGGCAGCAAACATTGGGATTAATAACCCAAGTGCAGCTACGGGTATCAAAACGACATTGTAAAAGAATGCCCAAAACAGATTTTGCTTGATCGTTCTAACTGTGTTTTTTGCGAGAGAAATAGAATGGACAAGTCCACCAAGTTCACCACTCACCAGGATAACCGGAGCTGAAGCCATTGCAATATCCGTCCCGGTTCCGATAGCGACACCGACATCCGCCTGAGCCAGGGCTGGAGAATCATTAATTCCATCTCCAACCATCATGACCTTTTTACCTGATTCCTGAAGCTCCTTAATTCTGGTCGCTTTTTCACCTGGCAATACATCCGAAATTACGTGGTCAATTCCCATCTGAGATGAAATCGCCTTAGCAGTTAATTCATTATCACCGGTAATCATCATCACATCCAAACCTAAATTCCTAAGTTTTTGAATGGCATTCTTTGAATTAACTTTAACTGTATCCGCCACGGCAATAACACCTGCAAATTGATGGTCAATTGCAATCAACAAAGGTGTTTTTGCATCATTTTGTAGTGTGTTAATCAATGTTTGGTATTCGCTGAATTCAATGCCCTCCTCGATCATTAGCTTGTTATTCCCAATGATTACCTGTTTTCCACTGATCTCACCAAGAATTCCTTTACCGGTTATGGAGGAGAACGAACCAGGTCTTACCACTTCCAGTCCGCGGTTTTCAGCTTCAGCAACAATTGCTTGCCCAAGGGGATGCTCACTTGATTTCTCGAGTGACGCCGTCAAAGCAAGTAAATCATTTTCTGTAACGCCATCTACGGGAACAATATCAGTTACGCTTGGATGCCCTGTAGTGATCGTGCCTGTTTTATCTAGCACGACGGCATTAATCGTGGCAGTTTTTTCCAATGCTTCTGATGATTTTATAAGTATCCCAATTTCAGCACCCTTACCTGTTCCAACCATTATCGCTGTTGGTGTTGCTAACCCCATAGCGCATGGGCAAGCAATCACCAAAACCGCCACCATGTTCACAAGTGCCCGGGTTAATGGGGTCACATCCATGCCAGGTTTGACATTGAAACCAAAGGTCATCCATCCCAAAAATGTTAATAAGGCAACAACTAAAACAAAGGGCACGAAGACAGCAGAAACCTTGTCAGCCAGTTTCTGAATGGGAGCTTTACTTCCTTGTGCGTCCTCTACCAGCTGAATAATTTTGGATAACATCGTTTCTTTGCCGACTTTCGTAGCAGTAAATTTGAACCACCCAGTCTGATTTACAGTTCCACCTATAACAGTCGATTTTACCGTTTTTTCAACTGGCAGCGATTCTCCGGTGATCATGGCTTCATCGACAAAGGTATCTCCTTTTATGATGACCCCATCCACAGGGATGGATTCACCAGGCTTTACGATTACAATGTCATCAACGACCACATCAGAAATTGGAACAATCACTTCTTTTTCCCCCTGAAGGATGGTCGCAGTTTCAGGCCTTAAACTCATTAATTTTCTGATAGAGTCGCTGGTTTTTCCTTTTGCCCGAGCCTCAAGGAATTTTCCAAGCTTGATCAATGTAATGATCACCGCAGAAGTCTCAAAGTAAACATGACCGTGCAATAACCCTAATGCAACAAAAATAGAGTAAATATAAGCCACTGAAGATCCAAGTGCCACCAGCACATCCATGTTTGCTGATTTATTTCGAATTGCTTTATATGCGCCAACATAATATTGCCACCCAACAAAGAACTGGACTGGTGTGGCTAAACCAAACATTAAGAGTTTAGACAACAGCGAATGAAAGAATCCCTGTGAAATTATTCCGAAATCCCCTGCCATCGCATAAACCAATAAGGGAAAGCTGAAGATAATCCCGGTAATTAATTGTCTCTTTTGAGTAGAAATCTCCTGGTTCCTTGCCTTTAATTCAACATCTTCATTTTCATCATCTGTTACAAGTGGATCAAAACCTGCTTTTTTGATCTCGGAATATATCTCATCCTTATCAATTATGGTCGGGATATAGCGTACAAGAAACGAATCAGATGAAAGATTGGCTTGTGCATAAAGAATTCCATCCAAAAGTCTGATTTTTTTCTCCAAACGATTGGCATCGACTGGATCTGATAGGCGCTGCAACTGCACTGTAATTTCCCCGGACGCAATCCCATATCCAACATGTTCGATCTTTTGAACAAGCCCATCGATTTTTACCTGATCAGGATCAAAATCAATGGTTGCCCGTTCTGTGGAAAGATTTACTGTTGTGTTTTTTACACCAGGCATTTTTTTTACATTGCGCTCAATCGTGGCAACACAATTGGCGCATGTCATGCCGGTAATCGGGATTACGATCTGCTTGTTTTCAGGCATTCTTTATTTTTCCGCAGGATAATTTATCTCTTCCAGGAGTTTCAATATTCCTTCCTCATTCGCTGGTGAATCAAAAACCACCGTAATGTTTTTCGACTCAGCATCACCAGTTACTGACTGAACTCCATTCATCTCAGATAATTCCATTTTTATTGTGTGGACGCAATGCATGCAATGGATCGAAGGAATTTGATAAGTTACAGTTTTCATTTTTTCTCCTTTTTTTATACTTTTGAGGAATGCTCAAAAATTTCACCAATTTCTTGCAACACTCTTTCGCGATCAGCAACATCCTCACCACGGATTGCGGTAATCACACAGGAGTTCAAATGGTTTTCCAGGATTAAAGTGCTGATCTTATTCAATGCACTTTGGACAGCCTGGATTTGGCGAATGATGTCAATGCAATATTCCTCATTCTCCACCATCCTGGTGATTCCTTTTACATGCCCCTCCACCGTGCGGAGTCTTTGCAAAGCCTTATCATTTTTCATGCTCTCTCCCTCCCCCCATAGGGGGGGATAGCACAATAATAACTCTTTCCAATTTTTTGTCAATACCTGAAAGATTATTGACAGATACAGCCATCACACATATTATGGATGTATGAACTCTCTTTATGAAAAACCTCTAACCGGTCAAACTGTAATAATTACCGGATCGGCTCGCAGGTTGGGAAACACAATCGCAAAAAAAATAGCTGCTTTAGGCGGAGATTTAATTCTGCACTACAACAAATCGCAAAATGAGGTCCAAACACTTCTTGAAACGATTAAGTCATATGGTGTAAATGGGTGGTTGATCCAGGCAAACTTAAAAAACGAAGATGAGATTGATCGTTTTGTAAAGAAAGCATTTTCATTTGCCCCTGTAACCATCCTAATAAATAATGCGTCGATTTTTTCGAATACCGGATTTCGTGAGACTACTTCTGAAATCTGGAGCGATCATCTGCAAGTGAATCTAACAGCACCTATTTTGCTTTCGAAATCTTTTGTTGAAAATTTTCCACCAAGAATGAATGGCAAAATAATTAATTTGGTCGATTGGCGAGCACTTCGACCTGGAAAAGACCATTTTTCTTACTCTATTTCAAAATCAGCCCTCGCTGCATTCACAAAAGCGCTTGCTCTAGAACTTGCTCCAAATATTATGGTTAATGCCATCGCATTAGGGGCAATCCTTCCGCCGGAAAATGAACTTCCCAACCCTGCAATTGTGGACAAAATCCCACTGCATCGATGGGCTGATCTTCACGAACTGGACAACTTAATTGAATACCTTGTAACAATCTCCCCTGCCTTAACAGGACAAATTATCCATCTTGATGGTGGAAGACAACTAATTTTCAATTGAGGATTTTATGGACAAAATATTTATCACTGATTTGCTTATTCGCGGGGTTATCGGAATTACTGAAAAAGAGAGAGAACAACCCCAGGACATACTTGTTAATGTGATCATTCTCACTGATATATCAAAAGCGGCAGAAACCGATAATGTTGATGAGAGTGTTAATTATCGGACTGTAGCAAAAAAAATCCTGGCTCACGTTGAACAAGTGAAAAGGTATACCGTCGAAGCCCTTGCCGAAGATATAGCTTCCCTCTGCCTCGAAGAACCTCACGCCCAATCTGTTACTGTAAGAGTTGAAAAGCCCGGTGCAGTGAGATTTTCGAGGTCTGTAGGGGTGGAGATAGTACGGCACAAATAGGTGAAATATGAACAAGGCTTACCTGATTTTGGGCTCAAACATCAACCCTGAAATCAATATCCCGCGAGCATTGGGGTTCCTCGACAAGTCTTTTCAAGTGAATAGAATTTCAAATACCTGGCAGACTCGCGCTGTTGGATCAAAATCAAATGATTTCTTTAATACTGCCGTTGAAATTGAAACAGGTTTGGATAGGATAAACCTCAAGGAGAGATGTCTTTGCCATATTGAAGAGATCATGGGCCGAGTACGGCAAAAAGATAAAAACGCCCCTAGAACGATCGACATCGATATTGTCATCTTTAATGATCAAATTCTCGAGCCAGAAATTTTTAAAAGAGAACATTTGGCTCTTCCATTATCAGAGATCCTACCCAAAATTGTTGATCCACAAACATTTGTATCATTATCTGAGATTGCCAATCAATTTACTAAAAACGGGTCGGCAAAAATAGTTGGGTGCATTAATCCAAACGGAAGTTAATTATTTATCTCTACTTTCTAATGACTGAATTATTGTCCGTAAAGTACTCGACCTTTTGATATCAATGGAAAGACTCTCAATTTTTCCTATTACTTGCATATAGAGACTTTGATATTCCAGAAAAACTTTTTCCTTGATCTTCTCCCGGTCAAGGAGATCTGCCATGATCCTTGCTTCGCTGAGTGTAGGATTTTCACATTTATTCCAGTAGTTGGCAAATTCTGCATTGTTTTTTAATCCCATCAGCACAGGAAAAGTTTTTTTTCTGCTCATCAGGTCTGTGAATACAGATTTTCCAGTTTGGGCTTCATTTCCCCATATACCCAAATAATCATCCTGGATTTGGAAAGCCATTCCAAGAAGCCTGCCGGTTTCTGCAACCTGGTATTCTTCTTCCTGTTTAGCTTCAGCAATGACCGCCCCCACTCTAAAACATGTAGATAATAGTGAAGCTGTTTTCTCTTCGATCATGTTCGAATATTGGTCAACTGAAATAATAGATTCTCTTTCAAAAGACATATCCAAATACTGTCCTTTAGTTAAATCAAGGCATGTCTTTTGCAGTGAAAATAAAATAGAATTCAATCTATGGTCTGAAATTACATCTTGTAAATCGTATACAGATAGATATGCCAGGTTCAACAATGCGTCACCAGCGTTTATTGCCTGAGGAATTCCCCATTTTTTCCAAACAGATTCTCTTCCTCTACGAGTTTCACTGCCATCTTGAATATCATCATGGATTAAGGAAAAGTTATGAAGAATTTCCACTGCCACAGCGCCAGGTAAAGCTTTCTGCCAATTGGGATCAAAAAGCTCACAACATAACAGCACAAAGAGCGGTCTTAATCGTTTTCCCTTATTGATTGATTCCTGCTTACCTTTGATAAAGCCTAATTGATAGGTAATCTGATCTTGGAATATGGGGGGGTAATTCTTGATATATGGGTGAACAGCATTAAACAATGCAAGAGATATTTGCTCCTGCATCGTCGTGATCTTTTGGTTATCATCATTTCCCATGCTAATCCATAATTTTTTCGATATTAAGGTCTCGAATGGATTTTGAGCCTGTGACAAACAAAGTAATCGTGATTTCTTTGATCCACTGTTTAATTTTTTGATCTAGCGCATTTTGCGATTCATAAGCAGATTTAAATATTGATCCCGCTGCTCCAACGAGTGATGCACCGAGAGCAAGGCACTTGGCTGCATCGATGCCATTGCGAATCCCTCCGGAAGCAATAATTGGAATACCCGGCAAATTCTTTCTCAATTGAGATATATTTTTAGCCGTCGGAATCCCCCAGTCCTTGAAGTTTTCGCACATCTCGACTCGCCATACTTCGGTGTTTCGGTATTTTTCTACGAGCGCCCAGGAGGTTCCGCCCGCTCCTGCGATATCGATACTGGCAACTCCAACATTAACAAGTCGCTGCGCTGTCTGGGTCGAAATTCCCCATCCAACTTCTTTCACAATGACTGGAACTTTTACCTTTTTGCATACTAATTCAATTTTCTTCAACAATCCGCTGAAGTTAGTTTGCCCCTCTGGCTGTAATGCTTCCTGTAGTGGGTTTAAATGCAAAATTAATGCATCAGCATTGATCAGGTCAATTGCTTTTTGACAATGGTTAATTTCCAAACCGTAATTCAATTGGACAGCCCCCAGATTGGCATAAATTGGAATAGAAGGAGCATAGTCTCTAATGTTGAATTTGGAATCAATTCTTCCACTCTGTAAATTGATTCTTTGAGAACCAACCCCCATAGGAATCCCATACGTTTCGGCAATAACAGCCAACCTCTTGTTGATCTCATCACCCTTATCTGTTCCTCCGGTCATCGATGAAATCAGAATGGGGGCTTTAATTATTTTTCCAAGAAAGATTGTGCTAAGTTCAATCTCGTTGAGATCCAATTCGGGAAGTGATTCATGACGTAAATGTATCTCCTCTAACCCGGTTCGCAAACCTGAGGCTACATTTTCTTCGTGGTTGATTCGTATATGATCATCTTTACGAGAGGTAAGATTTCTATCTTGCATTTGTTGAGCCTCACTCTTTTAGTCAGTATACCAAATATTAGAAACTGAGAATTGATATCCAATTCGATTGGTTGGTGTTATTATCCATAAGGCAATTTTTTGATTCCTAAACGACTTGACAGAATAATGATGGTAGTTACAATTTATTGAAATCAATTGAAATCAAATATCGCGGAGGTTTTTGATGAGCGACACCTTAAAAAAAGTAACAGAAGTAATCGTTGAAGTGTTAAAGGTCGACGAAAAGGAAATTAAGGAAGACGTTCGATTTGTTGAAGACCTAAAAGCTGATTCAATGGATCAATTCTTCCTGATTGACGGCTTTTGTGAAAAATTCGACATAAATATCAACGATGAAGATGCCCGAACAATTAAAACTGTCGGTGATGCAGTAAAGTATATCGATTCGCACAAAAAATAATTTTTAGGATTTTCCGTAAATCAAATTTTTATCAAATTTGGAATCTGCTCGGGATACTTTGCAATTTTAACTCCGACAGATTCCAACTTTTTAATTTTATTTTCAGCTAATCCCGAAGGACCATCAATAATTGCTCCTGCGTGTCCCATTCGTTTTCCAGGCGGGGCTGAAACCCCGGCAATATACGCAACAACTGGTTTCGTCATCCTTCTGGAAATATATTCCGCAGCCAATTCTTCATCATTTCCGCCAATTTCACCGATCAAAACCACGCTGTCTGTATGCGGGTCCGATTCAAAAAGTTCGAGGATATCAACAAATCCCATTCCCTTTACTGGGTCACCGCCAATTCCCACACACGTTGAGACTCCTAAATCAAATTTTTGAAGTGCATATAGAATTTCATAGGTTAAAGTGCCTGACCGAGAAACCACCCCAATATTCCCCGGCTTGCCCACGTTTCCAGGAATGATTCCGATTTTTGTTTCTCCAGGCGAAAGGATTCCCGGACAATTGGGGCCAATCAACTTGGTTTTATGCGATTGTAAATACTGTTTTACTCGCATCATATCCTGAATAGGTGTTCCTTCAGTGATACAAACAACCAGAGGGAGATTAGCATCAGTTGCTTCGTAAATGGCATCGGCTGTATATTTTGCAGGAACGAAGATTACACTTGCGTTCGCCCCAGTTGCATCAATGGCGGTTTGTACCGTGTCGAATATCGGCACTTTCCCTTCTAACACCCAGCCGCCGCCTTTTCCTGGAGTAACCCCCGCAACAATATTTGTCTTGTATAGCAGCATTTGTTCAGTATGGAACAATCCTTCATTTCCAGTAATCCCCTGAACAATCAAGCGGGTATCTTGATTTGCAAGAATACTCATTGGATCACCTCGCGGGTCTTCTCTACGGCAAGTTCGGCGGCTTGATATAAAGAATCAGCAGTAATTAAATTGGTTCCCTCTAACAAGTGCATTCCTTCATCCCGATTCGTTCCAACCAGTCTGACGATCACTGGAATTTTTGGTTTTACCAGGTTGGTTGCGCTGAGAATACCTTTTGCAACCTCATCACACCGTGTTATTCCCCCAAACACGTTTATTAAAATGGCTTTGACATTGGGATCACTAAGTATGATTCGTAATGCCGCGGCAACTTTTTCAGCTGATGCCCCCCCGCCAATATCAAGGAAATTGGCTGGCTTTCCTCCTAATAGTTTAATAATATCCATGGTGGCCATTGCCAGACCCGCCCCATTCACTAGGCAGCCGATATTACCATCTAGCTTGATAAAGACCACACCAAATTTCCTTCCCTCAACTTCCGCAGGAGCTTCATCATCAAGGTCTCGCATTTCGGCAAGATCAGGATGACGGAAAAGTGCGTTATCATCGAGGATTATTTTCGCATCGAGGGCAACTAACTTGTCTTCTGCTGTTATCACCAGGGGATTGATTTCAACTATTGTCGCATCACACTCGACATATAAACGCCACAACGCGGCAATGATTTCTCCGAAAGGTTTCCAGAATTTACGATCGAGGTCAATATTGATTGCAATATCCCGCAATTGATAATCCCTTAATCCAATCAATGGATCAATGGTCCGCTTGATTATTTTCTCGGGTGTTCGTATGGCGGTTTCCTCAATATCAACTCCCCCCGCCCGCGACGCCATGAGTAGAGGTTTTTGGCTGTTTCGATCATTAGCAATACTTAAATAAATCTCTTTATTGATAGAGATTGCTTCATCCACAAGGACTTTTCTAACCGGAATACCCTTTACTTCCATACCGAGTATCTCCGTGGCATATTCTTCAGCTTCTTTATTGGATTTTGCTAAACGTATTCCTCCAGCTTTCCCCCTGCCGCCAACAAGAACTTGAGATTTTATGACTACATTCCCACCTAATTCTTCACTTATTTGTTTTGCTTCTGTTGCTGAACTTGCGATCCTGCCCTTCGGGATTGGAATACCATACCTTGCAAAAAGGCTTTTGGATTGGTACTCATGAAGTCTCATCGAACCGCCTGTATTCTTGAGATTTTTTCCATCAAAATTATACTCCCCCTTAAAAAAAATAGCAGTCTGTGAGTAAACAGACTGCTATTTTTTTTATATTTTTTTATCCTTTTAAGAATGCTTCTAATGCTTCTTTACTGATGCGATATGATTCGCCAATCTTTTTCGCCTTTAATTCACCGTCAGTGATAGCTTTTATGATATCGGCTTCTGCCACGCGCATTACATTTGCTGCTTCTGCAGTTGTCATAATCGCTGGAATTACGTTAGCAGTAGAAGATCCTTGTCCAGCAGCTGCAGATTGATTGGTTCCAATACCAGCCAATGATTGCGAAAGCACATTACCAATTCCCAAGCCGGCGCCAATTCCTGATGTTAGCCCAGCGCCGCCGTTTGGATTATTGGCAGCTTCTCTCATGGCATCTGCAGCTTGCAATTGTGCATAAGTTGCCATGTCCAGCATTCCCATAGCCCGTAATTCTTCCGCTGACTTTTCTGATGGTTTCAGGCTGCCAATATAGAATGTCTTGAGCAGGAGTCCCAACGCAGCGAAATCTTCTTGCGATTTGACCCGGATTCCGGTACCTAATTCTTCCGTCAACCCGATCATTTCAAGGACATTCTTTTTTCCTCCAGTTTCACCTAATAAGTCCTGGAGTTTGGAGAGAAGCATCGTGCGTAACCGGTTTTCGATATCACTTATTCTGTAAATACCCTGAGCGCCAACTATTTGGGTCACAAATTGCTGGGCATCAGCCACTTGAAAGCTGTACGTACCATAACCCTGAAGCAGTGCAATACCGAGCCCTACACCTGCATTCTTCACAATGATGGGTTGAGCAGTACCCCATTTCCTATCTGGGAATTCCTTCATTGAGACAAAATAGACTTCAGCAGTGAATGGTGTCCGATCATTGAAAGCTTTCCCAATGAAATCGATCAAATACGGAATATTTGCAGTAACAATTGTGTGGCGGCCGGGACCGAAAGAATCCAAAGCCTTCCCATCCCGCATAAAAACTACTCTTTGTGACTCCCGAACGATAATTTGCGAGCCAATTCGAAGGTCAGCAACTCCGGTCTCAGGGAATCGATGAACGAGTTCATCCGTCATCTCACTTGCATATTCAACTACATCAAAAATTCTAGCCATTTTATATCTCCATAAGAATCTGATTGAATCTGTTACTGACCGAGTTTCATCACTTCAGAACGTTTGTTGAACGCATCCAGGCAATCCTGCGCCTTTTGATTCAAGTTTCGAATTGAGGCTGGAAAGCCTTCTGAATCAACTGAAGCCTCAAGGTTATCGATGGCATTTGAAACTTCATCTGCCAGGGTCACCAGAGCCAGATCATATTGATACACTTTTTCCAATTCTGTTTCGTTAATCTTCGTGGCATCAAAGAATCCGGAATAGCCATAGGCTGCTGTTTTTACCCGGTCAATAAATTGACGCAAACGAACTGCAGCGATTTCGACTTCATCAATCACATCGATTTTTCCGCTATTCACAAAATCTCGCTGAATAGCAGATAGCCTTTGCCAAAGAACCTGAAACTTATCGGAGATGGATTCCCGTAATAATTTATCAGCTGATCTGCGATCAGCACGGGTGATGTAACCTTTAAATCCTGGGATCTTGGCGATCAATTTTTTCAATGGGTCTTGTTGTGATGTCACTCTTTCAAACAAATCAGACATTTAATTCCTCCATTTTAATTTGCGTTATTTCATTATAGCGATTTTTACTAATATTACAATTTCAACTCAATATACGGAATTGGGATAATTTAGTCGCAGATTATGGTTTTATTTTCTTATACAGCGTACTTACGTGATCGGAATAAATGATAGTCCATTCCGAAGAGGAGTTTAGTGCAAACGCCAAATAAGTATTAGGTTCTATCAGTACGTAGTCAATCCCATCATCAGATAATGCATTCTGCCAGCCTGGTTTTGCAGTCAAAATTTCCACATAATGATGGATAAATGATGACCCGTACATATCACATCGCCCATCTATGTAAACCTTGTTTTCAGGGAACAATCTCCAAATGAGATATCCACCCCAATTATAGGAGTTGAATATTTTTCCTTTGATCCCTTCCTTATCAATGTAACTAACAGCATTTATTGGTAATTTCTCTTCATTCAAGCTAGATTGTTTTTGGCTCAGATGAACTATTTTATAAGCCGCAATTATGAGCATTATTGAGAAACTTATTGCACTCATAACGAGGGTTGGGATTGTTTTTTTCTGGACCTTCTTTTTGTATGGAAATGCTTCCGAAATGAGGTCAGATAGCACCGGAATAGAAACGATCGCAAAATACATAACATGTTTTACAGCCGACAAAGCCAGATATCCAAAAACAATAATCAACAATATTTCGGTAATTGAGTAAGTTTTATTACTTCGTAAACTAAAACCAATCAACGCAATAAACATCACCACCAGTGGGATCCAGGTAGGCTCGTGAAAATTCGGTGATGCCCATTCCTGGATATATGACTGTATAGAAGAATCATTGATTGTTTGAAAGGGGTAAAGGATGATTTTGCTGCCATTCGGATTTATTAATGACACTAAAAAACTTATTACCAATAAACATCCCAACACCAACGCATATTTTGAAAACAATCTTTGTCCCTTAAGGGCGCTTTTATATTTCAGTATCGATTTTTCGATAATATTCCCAATTAGGAAAATTCCTATTAACCCTATCCCCAGGATAAAGGATCCGTGCATGTTGACCCAAAAAATCATCAGGAAAGGAATTGGAACAATATACTTAATTTTTTCAGATTGTTTAAATCGGTGTAGTAAAAAAAAGAATAACCCAAAATTTAACAAACTGAAAATCTGTGGACGAGCCCATAAAACTGGTGTTGAAAGAAGGTAACCTAAAAAGAATGATCCTCCCATGGCATAGAGATTTGATTTATCGACGGTACTGGCAATACTTAGTCCAAATGCTGATAATGAAAGAAATGTAAAAATGATTTGAGTTAAGACAATTCCGCCGACACGATATGTTGAGAATAAAATCACCTCTGATAACCACTCATGGGCGACCCAAGGAGTGCCTGTGGCAGTGAACGAATACTGATCTGCATTAGGAATAGTGTGGGTTTTTAAAATCAACTCACCTGTTTTAATGTGCCACCAAAAATCCGGGTCTCCAATGGGACGAATAAAGAAAATGAAACAAGAAATGAGAACCAGTATAAAAAAAAGTTTAGGCAAGGAAATCTTCATTACACTCTTCCGGCATTATAGTTTTGTAAGGTCTGGTTTTTATGGAAAATTTACGTTTTTTTTGTTACCATATTATTATATATTTTATGGAGTATTTATTATGTTATTTAAAAAAGAAGAAGGTCAAGGTTTGGTTGAGTATGCGCTCATCATTGTTTTGATCGCATTGGCAGTAATCCTTGCAGTAAGGATGTTCGGAGCTAATGTAAACGACATGTACCACAATGTGATCGATACGATGGGAGGTGTGTAATCAACTTGTAAGGTGGCTGTAAAGTTAAACCTCTTGCAATTATCTTTACTCCCCTTATAATGTGATTATCATTCAATTTTGAAAGAAAGGAGAAAACACCATGTTATTCGCACCGAAAGAAAAAGGCCAAGGTTTAGTTGAATACGCATTGATTCTTGTTTTGATTGCAGTTGTTGTGATCGTCATCCTCCGTGCCCTCGGCACCAGAGTAAATGGCATCTTCGGATCAATTTCAACTGGTCTGAATCCCTAATCTCTAAAAACAAGAAAACAATAAGAAAGGCTCTTTTCAGAGCCTTTCTTATTTGTTAAGGCATAAATCGTGCATTACTAATATGTAAAGCGAATGTAATTAAAAAGTGCCGTATAATATTTCTATCGCAAGGTTGGATTTAATTTGCAGGAGGATTCAATGGCCACAGGCAAAAAAAAGATCAATAAGGTTATTCTGTATGTAATATTAATTGTTGCAATCCTGACCGCGGTGGGTTACCTATTTCTCACCAATAACAACTCATCCAGAGGATTAAACAACGGAGTAGCCGCGACACCAACCCCAAATTATGAATTAGTTCAAATAGTTGTTGCCTCCCAATCCATATCCAGGGGATCTGTGATCACGAGCAATGTTCTAACGACGATAAGGTATCCCAAATCTGCGCTTCCTCAGGGGATTTTTTTCCAGTCGATAGAGGAAGCCGTTGGAACCAAGGCTAAATACAACATCGATCCAGGGGTCCCTTTAACAACCAGCATGTTGATCCATGAAGGAGCAGGCTCTTTGGCGTCCTTTGATATTCCCTCCGGCATGACTGCTTATTCAATCCCGGCCAGTCCTGAAACCGCTGTTGCCTATGCACCACAAAAAGGTGATCATGTGATGGTGGTGGGTTGTTTGCTCCTGTCGGATGTTGATACAAATTTCCAGACCGTTTTACCAAACAACACAACCAGAACGTTTGCCGCTGGTGCGGGAGTTGATGGTTACGGTATAACAACATCATCTAGTGTATTCCCATTAACAGAAGGTACCAATGCAACTAGAGGTCGTTATGAGCAGGAGACTACTGGGGACCAGTTGATTTATGTTCTTCCTTCTGAATCACAACGCCCGCGTCTAGTTTGCCAGACAATCATTCAAGATGCGGTTGTATTAAACGTCGGGATGTTTCCCCTTACAGCCACTATAGCAGGCGCTGCTCCTACCCCCACACCCGCTGTCCAGGCGACCAGAACGAACACCTCAATCGGTCAAAACTACCCTGGATCAGTGACCCTTGTTGTTTCTCCACAGGACTCAATTGTACTCAATTACCTGTTGCTCTCTGGTGCTAAGCTTTCCATGGCTCTTAAAGGCGCTGGAGATACAGCAAAGTATAATACTGACCCAGTAACACTTCAGTATATTATGGATGAGAAGAATATCCCCTCCCCTGTGAAATTGCCGTATGCAATTTCACCAAGGGTGGATACATTGACCTATCCTTCCTTCAATGATTATATTTTGATACAGCCTTAAGGTTTTTAGTTGTGATTCTGAAATTCTGGAGTATTAATGCCCTCATCGGATAAAACTTCCGTGATTGTTGTTGACGATACCGATGAATCTCGCGAGATGATTCTTCGGATGCTTCAGTTTGATGCATCCATTGAAGTTGTCGGTAAAGCCCGAACCGGACTTGAAGCTATTGATGCTGCCCAAAAGCTTAAGCCCGATGTCATGGTAATGGACATTAATATGCCGGATATGGATGGCATAACCGCAACAGAAGAAATTCGTAAAATTCTCCCATACATCCAGATCGTTATTCTTTCTGTGCAGAATGATGCCAACTACATGCGAAAAGCAATGTTGGCTGGCGCAAGAGATTTCTTAACCAAACCTCCGATGATCGATGAATTGACCATTGCGATCAGACGGGCTGGTGAGTTATCTCGCTCCGAAAAAGAAAAAGCTGCAGCCATATACACACACACAGGCATGACCGGCGCACTTGGTGCCATGAATAGAATGCCTATGCAACTAGGAAAAATCATTTGTGTGTATAGTCCGAAAGGAGGGGTAGGATGTACTACAGTCGCCACCAATTTGGCTGTATCACTTAAGGCGACAGACAATCAAGTGTGTATCGTTGACTCTAATTTGATTTACGGAGATGTGGCAGTCTTCTTTAACGAACATGGAAAGAATTCGATACTTGATCTAATCGGACGCGCAGCAGAGCTGGACCCTGAGATCGTTCGCGATGTAATGGTCACAAACAAATTAACTGATCTCCAGTTGATGGTCGCACCTAAAGACCCCGAATTATCTGATGCCCGTAAAGGTGAGGCAATTAATAAAATCCTCACTTATATGCGGCAGTTATTTAATTACATCATCATCGATACCACACCTCATCTAACTGAGATGGTGCAGACGAGTTTGGATATATCGGATTATATAATCCTGGTAACAACTCAAGATATCCCGGCAATCAAGAATGCCCATCAATTCTTATCAATTGCAGATGCTTCACAAATTGGACGAGAAAAGATTTTATTTGTGATTAATCGTTATGATAAACGGATCGCGATTTCTCCGGAACGAATTGGCGATAGCCTAAAACAACCTGTGGTAGTCTCTATACCTTATGAAGAACGAGTTATTAGCAATTCGATTAATCGAGGAGTTCCATTCATAGTGGAAAACAAAGCAATCCCCGCAGCCAAAGCGATTTTACAGTTACAGGAAGAACTTAAGAAACGTATTCAGAAAGATGAGGAAATCCTATAACACATAGGAGCCAAAAATTATGTCTATTTTACGAAGGATCCAAAACGGGGAACAGGCACAGCCAAACCCGATAGTTAACGAAGAACAGGAATCGGAAACTTTAACAAGTTCTCCATTACAGGTAAGGCGAAATACGTCCTTATCAAGCGCATCATCCCAAGATACATATCAGGATTTAAAGACTAGGGTGCAGAAAAAATTGCTGGCCGAGATTGACCCCAGCGTTGATGTTACCAAAGTCAATGAAGTAAAAAAAACAATTCAAGATCTCTTTGATCAAATCCTTGTTGAAGAAAATTTTGTTTTATCCAGAACTGAAAAATCCCGCCTTTTTGAACAAATCACAGCAGAGATTCTCGGATTAGGTCCCTTACAACCATTACTTGAAGATGATACCATTACAGAAGTGATGGTTAATGGAGCAAAGAACATCTACGTTGAAAGACGTGGAAAAATTCAAAGGGCGCCACTCGCCTTTGAAAATAATGAACATGTTATGAGAATCATCGAAAGGATTGTTGCTCCATTAGGGAGACGCATCGATGAATCCAGCCCATACGTGGATGCCCGTTTGCAAGATGGATCGCGTGTGAATGCCATCATTCCTCCTGTCTCTCTCGTGGGTCCAGTTTTAACCATCCGAAAATTTGCTAGAACGCCGTTTACAGTCGACCAATTAATTCAATTTGGTTCCATCACCCCTGAAGCAGTACAATTCTTAGATGCAGCAGTTAAAGCCAGGATCAATGTTGTTATTTCAGGCGGTACTGGTTCAGGAAAAACCACGCTCCTGAATGTTTTGTCAGGGTTCATTCCAGCTGATGAGCGTATTATTACCATCGAAAACGCTGCAGAATTGCAGCTTAGGCAGGAACATGTAGTAACACTTGAATCCAGGCCGGCAAATATTGAAGGGAAAGGTGAAATCACCATTCGCCACCTGGTCATCAATGCATTGCGCATGAGACCAGACCGAATCATCGTAGGGGAAATCCGTGATGAAGCTGCCCTGGATATGCTCCAGGCTATGAATACTGGTCACGATGGATCCATGACAACCCTCCACTCGAATAGTCCACGAGATACGCTTTCTCGTCTCGAAACCATGACAATGATGGCAGGAATGGACCTGCCTGTTCGAGCAATTCGCGAGCAGGTCAGCTCTGCTATTGATCTTGTCGTTCACCAGGAAAGGTTAAGAGACGGTACGCGCAAAGTCGTAAATATCACAGAAGTAACAGGGATGGAAGGCGATATCATCACCATGACCGATTTGTTTGTTTACGAGCAAATAGGGTATGAAAATAATAAGGTTATTGGAAGAATGAGACCTACCGGTCTACGACCAAAATTCATGGAAAAAATTGAGGCTTCTGGAATTCACCTTCCACCAAGTGTATTCGGCATTGGTGTAAAACGATAATTGATTGGATGAATAGATGAATCCTATAATAATCCTCTGGGCTGGCGGCTTAATAATCCTCGTGTTAATAGGCGTCGGTATTTTTGCGAATATCCGAATACGTAAATCTGTTGAGGAAGAACGTATTGGCGATTATATTACTCCAGAGTCTCCAACTGAAGAGATCATCAAAAAAGAACGTAAAACAATTGTCACCGAATGGCTCACCAAGAGAGTGGAGCGTTCCTCTTATGGAGATAAGTTAGCTAAAGAGTTAGCTCAGGCGGATCTAAAACTCAAACCGGGTGAATATGTTACTGCCATGGTAACCGCTTCATTGGCAGTTGGGATTTTGGCTTATTTCCTCGGAAATCAATCCTTATTCTTTGCCTTAATAGGTGCTGTTGGTGGTCTATTCCTTCCCGGTTTTTACGTCAGGCTTCAAAAAAATCGTCGCCTGATAAAATTTAACGACCAGTTAGGAGATATGTTAGGCTTAATGGTCAATGGTCTGAGAGCAGGCTATTCGACCTTACAAGCAATGGAATCTGTCAGTAAAGAATTACCAGCGCCAATTTCCGAAGAATTTCGCCGCGTTGTCCAGGAAATCCAACTTGGTGTTACAACTGAAAAAGCCCTCGAAAACCTCTTGCGGCGAATTCCAAGTGATGACCTGGATCTTGTCATTACAGCAATGAATGTTCAACGCGAAGTTGGTGGTAACCTCGCCGAAATTTTGGAAACGATATCGCATACAATTCGTGAACGTGTCAAATTAAAAGGTGAGATTAGAGTTTTAACCGCCCAAATGCGTATTTCTGGTTTATTCCTGGCATTACTTCCAATTGGGTTGTCTGTAGCATTGTATATGGTCAATCGCGAATACATTATGACGATGGTAGCCAAGGAAAACAACTCCCCCTTCCCTTGTGGGTATGTCGCACTGGGAACCGCCGGTCTCCTCATCGCTGCCGGGTATTTGATAATGCAAAAAATCGCTAAGATTGATGTCTAATTGAGGAAAAAACAATGACTGCCTTATTAGTATTCATCCTAATCGTTGTGGTTATCGCAGCTGTCCTTGTAGTGATCGGTTTGAGAAATCCGAAAGCGCAAAATGACCAGCTGCTTCTTGAAAGGTTAGATGAATTCAGCCAGTCCGGCGAACAAGTGGATCTTGAAAAGCTGGAAATGTCACAGCCTTTCATGGAACGTGTCATATATCCGCTCGCGCGAAAACTTGGTGAATTCACAGTCAAATTCACTCCTCAAAACTGGTTAAATTCGATCTCTAAAAAACTTGAGCTGGGTGGTAATCCAGGAAAACTTGATCCATCTGTATTCCTTGTCCTACAGTTTATCAGTGCAATTGGAATTGGTGCACTTGCATTAGTCGCAATGACTGTCATGAGCAAAGGAACCCCTCCCTCACAAATTTTTCTACTGACAGTAGGGGGAACCCTAACAGGGTTTTTCTTACCGCAATTTTATTTATCAAGAAATGTAACTAAAAGACAAAAGAATGTTCGTCATGCTATGCCAGATGCTCTTGATCTTCTAACCATCTGCGTCGAAGCCGGACTTGGATTTGATGCAGCCATGGCTAAAGTAGTGGAAAAATGGAACAATCAACTTTCAATGGCCTTTAACCGAGTACTACAGGAAATTCAGCTTGGAAAACTTCGCAGAGAAGCATTAAGATCAATGTCAGAAAATATTGGCATATCCGAAATGACAAGTTTTGTGGCAGCGGTTATCCAATCCGAACAACTTGGTGTCAGTATGGCAAAAGTACTCCGTATCCAGGCAGACCAAATGCGTGTTCGCAGACGCCAATTGGCAGAAGAAGAAGCTCATAAAGCCCCAATTAAAATGCTCATCCCTATGGCATTCATCATTTTTCCATCACTTCTCATTATTCTTCTTGCACCAGCAGCATTTCAAATTATGAAATCTGGTATGTTTGGCGGATAATCGTTAGGTTAAAAAACAAATTATTAAAACTTACCTATTGGATCGTTTCCTCTGGACTGCAATCGACTGGGTATTCCCACCCGAATGTGCTTGCTGCCAAAAACCTAATCATATTATTTGCCCCAATTGTCTTGATTCCAGCAAATTTGTCGGTGGCAACGTTTGCCGTGTATGCGGAATCCCTATCAACTCACCTTCTACAATTTGCCAAGAGTGCAATTCGTCGCTACCGGTTTTTGCAGGGATGCGATCCTGGGCGATATACGAAGGTCCGATAAGAGAAGCAATACATAGCCTGAAATATAAAAACAACATTCCGCTAGGATACTATTTTTCTCAGAAACTGGTTCCGTTAATTTTGGAAGCAGGATGGAATTTTGACGTTGTTGTTCCTGTTCCCCTTAATCCTTCTCGTCTGCGTTCACGTGGTTTTAACCAATCAACATTGATCGCCCGCCCCTTGGCGCATCAATTTAACTTACCATTTGACAATAAGTCGCTTTCCCGCATTCGAGATACATCCCCCCAGGTTGATTTAAGTGCAAATGAACGATTTCTAAACGTAGAGGGTGCATTTCTTGGAAATCCTGCTAATATTAAAGGCAAAGGAGTATTGATTATTGATGATGTGATAACTACTGGAGCAACAATGATAAACTGCACTAAAGCGCTATTAGAATCAGGAGCAACAAAGGTATTTTGTTTATCAGTGGCAAGAGTAATATTGTAGTAGATCGGTTTCTTGTGGCTTCCAATTCGCACGACTAAATCTTCGAGGAGGAAACTATGGTTCAGAAAACAGAAATAAATGTAAAGAATATGGTACTAACTGATCGAGTGAAGGATTATGTTGACAAAAAAATTCCACGATTAGAAAGACTGCTCCCAGGAATTGATAATATAAAATTTGACCTCTCTTATTCAAAATCCATGCGAAACCGTTCAGATCGCGAGGTCGCAGAAATAACGATTACCGGTCGTGGGTTTATTCTAAGGACTGAAGAAAGAGATGCCGATATGCTGACAGCGATTGACAATGCTGTTGATAAGATGCAGCGGCAAATAGAAAGATTCAAAGGTAAACGATCTCGTGGCAGGGGGGATGGAACCCCTGCTTCAGAGGTCGTAAAAATGGAAGAATCGATAGAAGAAAATCCTCCTGTCAGGATTGTTCGGAGAAAGACCTTTACACTTGTACCAATGGATGAAAATGAAGCCATTGAGCAAATGTCGCTGGTAGAACATGAGGATTTCTTCATCTTTTATAATGTAAATACGAACGCGATTAACGTTCTATATAAACGAAATGATGGCG
The DNA here is from genome assembly GCA_964428125.1 of uncultured Anaerolinea sp. GTDB lineage: Bacteria > Chloroflexota > Anaerolineae > Anaerolineales > Anaerolineaceae > UBA6107. The sequence continues at coordinate 45,257 of CAYRXB010000002.1, read as the reverse complement.
ATTTCGGATTGATCGAACCGGTTATTGGATAAACCTGACATCGCTAAGATTAAAAACCAGATGGGTTTCCATCTGGTTTTTTAATATGACCTCAAATATTACTTTTTACATATCGTATGAGCAACCCTGGTTAATAAAATATATCAAAGGAAACTATTAATCTTCAGAATTGGAGTTAGCAATGAATTTAGTTACCGGGGGAACAGGTCACATCGGCAACGTCCTAGTACGTGAACTGATAAAAAAAGGGGAACGAGTAAGAGTATTGGTATTGCCAGAAGAAGACCTTTCACCTTTTAATGGATTGGATGTTGAAATTTGTCGCGGAAATATACTCGATAAAGACTCAATTCGTCCGGCTTTTGAAGGAATTGACTTTGTCTTTCACCTGGCAGGGATCATATCAATAATGCCTGGAAAAGATCAACTGGTACATGATGTGAACGTCAATGGAACTAAGAATGTTATGAGCTGTGCGGTCGAAGCTAAAGTTAAAAAAATGGTCCATACCAGTTCAATACATGCATTCGCCAGAATTCACCACGGACTCATTGTCGATGAGAATACCCCCATTGATTCTGAAAATGCAATTGCAGCTTATGATCAATCGAAAGCTGAAGCCACATTAGCAGTTATTGAAGAAACGAAAAAAGGTTTCCCGGCAGTTATTGTTTGCCCCACTGGAGTGATTGGACCCTTTGATTACAAAGGGTCTGAAATTGGCATCCTCATTCAAGATTGGATGAAACATAAAGTCAATTTTTTGATTGATGGAGAATATGATTTTGTCGACGTTAGAGACGTGGTTGATGGAATGATCCGCGCCAGAGACAAGGGGACTCCTGGTCAAATATACATTCTATCTGGCGAATTAATTAGAGTTGGCGATATTTGGAAAATTGTAAAGGAACTTCTAAATTTCAAATCATTGGCCATCAACCTTCCCATAAAATTGGCGAAATTTACAGCCTGGATCGCCCAATTTTATTACCAAATGACCCACACAAAACCTCGTTTCACTTCTTATAGTATTGAAACATTGCAATCGAATGCCAATATCAGCAATGCTAAAGCCAGGAAAAAACTGGGTTACTCACCACGGTCGCTTCGTGAAACCTTACGGGACACCGTAAATTGGTGGCGTCAAAATAAAAAATAAATCCAAAAATCAGACCCAAATCCTCCCATCATGTATTCATCGACGTTTCTGAAAAAAAAGACCGCTCTCATCACTGGAGCTTCGAGCGGTATTGGTGAATCAATTTCCAGGAAATTATCCGGTGAAGGAATTAAAGTTATCCTGGTTGCCAGGCGGAAAGATCTGTTGGCAAATCTTGCGAATGAAATTAACCTTTCAGGGGGAGAAGCGGTATTTTTTCCTGCGGATCTAACTAACGAAGGTGATCGTATCCGGCTCTGGGGTTTTCTTAGCAGTGAAAATCTGTTACCTGACATCCTTGTTAATAACGCAGGTTTTGGTTGGTATGGATTTTTCTATGACATGCCTTGGAAAACCGCACAGGATCTAATTGCGCTCAATGTTGAAGCAATGGTGCACCTCACCCGCTTGGTGTTACCAGTGATGCTTTCACGTGGCTACGGCCATGTCATTAACATTGGATCAATATCAGGTAAATTGCCTGAACAGGGAATTGCTTTGTATTCCTCTTCCAAAAAATTTATGGATTCCTTTACTACTGTGCTTTATCGGGAACTCGTAGGAACCAATGTGCACATCTCTGTAATTCGGGCAGGTCCAATAAAAACAGAATTTTTTGATTCTGCACGAAGATTAGAAAACGGAGGAAGTTTTCCAGCCGAAAAATTGGCAACGCCTTCTTCTGCTGTTTCCAAAAAAGTTTGGAGACTTTTGCAAAAACCCCGGAAAATTGTTTACGTTCCTTTTTGGACCGCAATTTCCCCACTTTTGGAAATCCTTTTTGAGTGGTTGATCGATCTTATTGGACCAGTGTTACTTCGAAAACGTAAAAAGTAAATCAGGGTCTATCCTTGTCAGGCGTTGATTGCTACGCTATAATTCACGGGCTAATTTGGAATAAGAGAGGCTTATTTTATGATCGACGTCAATGATTTACGAAAAGGCGTAATTTTTGAGATGGATGGTTATCTATACCGGGTTTTGGAATATTCTTTCAGTAAGCCTGGTCGCGGAAATGCCACTATACGCATCAAAGCACGGGATCTCAGGCGTGGAACAACACTTGAGAAAACCTTTACTTCAGGTGAGCGTATTCAGGATGTTCGGCTTGACTTCCACAATGTTCAATATCTATATAATGATGGCGAATTGTTCTACTTTATGGACCTTGAAACGTTTGAACAACCTGCGATCCCGAAGAGCATTATCGGTGAATATGCGGGGTTCTTAAAACCTGAAATGGAAGTGAAGTTAACCTTCTATAACAATGAACCTATTGATATTGAACTTCCCACAACGGTTGATCTGGATGTAACCTATGCAGAACCTGCAGTTCGTGGTGATACCGCTACCGGTGTCACTAAAAAAGTCACCACGGAGACCGGGTTGGAAGTCTCCACTCCTTACTTTGTTCAAACAGGCGACCGTATTCGCGTGGATACTCGAACGGGAGAATACGTAACCAGGGTTTAACCAACAGGTCCTGTCCCTAAATGGGACAGGATTTTATTTTCTGACTATGAGAACTCCATTTGGCAGCGAATGCCCCTATTTTTATGGTAATTACTTCAGAGGAAAATCTGACGAAGAATGCCGTTTGATCGGTAACCGTCCCACACCCAATAATTGGACCCGAGACCTTTGTAAGACCTGCCCGGTGCCGGGAATACGGCGAGCCAATGCCTGTCAGTATATGTCCTTGTCGGCAAGGATCACCAGATTCCTGGGAATAGGGAAGAGAAAAGTTGAGGTCACTGCTTTTTGTTCTAAAGCTCAGGCGGTCGTCAACATACCAGAAATTGGCTGCGGGTTATGCCATCCCCTTGAGGAATATCGAAATTCAGAACGAACCAATTGAGAAGGCATAGATCGCCAGCTCTATAAGAAATGTATTAATTATTTGGGTTTTCCCCTTGAAAACCACAAATCATACCCGATTGGTTGGTATAATCTGAATACGAACTGGTAAACCCGTTCAGTATTTTGGAGGAATTAGTGAAACCACGAAGTCAATCATACATTGTCTATTTTTTACTCTTCCTGGCAATAATCGTTCTTGTAGTATTTAGCTTTAATAAAGCCAATTCTGCAGATACAGTTCTTACTATTAATCAAGTTGCTGATGAGGTAAATAAAGGGAACGTCTCAAGGATAATTGAAGAAGAGAATAAACTAACCATCGTTTTTAAGGCTGATGGTTCAGAAAAAACCGCTGTTAAAGAAGCAGAAAATACACTCGTAAGCCAATTATTGGCATTGGGAGTTACACCTGAAAAACTGTCGCCTTCAAATGGAATTAAAATCGAAATCAAAGCTCCCAGCGCGTTATCAGGTATTCTGAATGCCCTTTTCTACATCGTTCCGTTCTTGCTGCTCGCCGGAGCATTCTTCTTTATCTTCAGGCAAGCTCAGGGGAGCAATAATGCTGCCATGTCATTTGGTAAATCACGTGCCCGCATGTTTACAGGTGATCACCCCACTGTGACATTTGCGGATGTTGCTGGAATTGATGAATCCAGAGAAGAACTGCAAGAGGTTGTTGAATTTCTGAAGGAACCTCAAAAATTCATCGCTCTCGGTGCCCGTATCCCTAAAGGTGTCTTGCTCGTTGGTCCTCCAGGAACCGGTAAAACTTTACTTGCCAAGGCAGTTTCTGGTGAAGCAGGTGTTCCTTTCTTTTCCATCTCAGGTTCCGAATTTGTTGAGATGTTCGTAGGTGTCGGTGCCAGCCGTGTTCGTGACCTGTTCGAACAGGCAAAACGAAATTCACCATGTATTGTTTTTGTAGACGAGATCGATGCAGTAGGCAGGCAGCGTGGCGCTGGTCTTGGTGGTAGCCATGATGAACGAGAGCAAACCCTTAACCAAATGCTGGTCGAAATGGATGGGTTTGATACTGACACCAACATTATCATCATTGCAGCCACGAACAGACCGGATATCCTTGATCCAGCTTTGCTAAGACCTGGCCGTTTCGACAGGCGGGTCGTGTTAGACAGGCCAGATGTCAAAGGCCGCGAAGCAATTTTGAAAGTTCATATCAAGGGAAAACCTGTTGAACCTGAAGTGCAACTGCCAGTGATCGCCAAATCAACACCGGGATTCGTTGGTGCGGATATCGAAAATCTTGTCAACGAAGCTGCTATTCTCGCGGCTCGAAGGAACAAGAAGAGTATTTCTCAAAGCGAATTTGAAGAATCAATTGAACGTGTAATTGCTGGACCCGAACGTAAAAGCCGTCTCATTTCCGAAGAGGAAAAACGGATTGTGGCTTACCACGAAGCTGGGCATGCGGTGGTAATGAATTCAATTGCCGAGTCAGATCCGGTGCAAAAGGTATCCATCATTGCTCGTGGTATGGCTGCAGGGTATACCCTTGCCCTGCCAATCGATGATCGGACTTTAATGGCCAGGAAGAAAATGATGGCTGAGATGGTCGGTTTACTTGGTGGTCGTGCCGCAGAGGAAATTGTTTTTGATGACGTTACCTCCGGTGCCTCAAATGATATCGAACGTGTTACCCAGATAGCGCGAACAATGGTCACCCGGCTTGGAATGAGTGAAGAACTTGGTCCAATGGTGTATGGTCAAAAAGAAGAGCTTATCTTCCTTGGTCGTGAAATATCTGAACAGCGAGACTATTCGGAACAGGTTGCTGAAAGGATCGATAAAGAGGTACGCACACTTGTCAGCAAAGCCTACGATCAAGCTCGCGAGATACTCAAGAAATATCGTCCACAACTGGATGCGGTAGCTCAAAAATTATTGGAAGTTGAGACGTTATCCAAGGAAGAATTTGAAGCGATATTCCCACCACCAGTGGAACACAAGAGCGGGACACCCGTATATCAGTTATAACAAATCGGGAGGTCAACCCTCCCGATTTTTATTTATCGATCAACTTATATTTCAAAACCTTTCCCACAGCAGATTTTGGCAATTCATCGATAATCGATATTTTCTTGGGCATCTTGTAATCAGCAATTTTATTCTCACAAAAACCGCGAACCGCTTGTGAGTCTAATGAGGTTCCATCCTCAAGAACGATCCATGCTTTAGGGACTTCCCCGTAGAATTCATCAGGGATCCCTGTGACAGCAACCTCTTTTATCTCAGGCATCGACCGCAGTACAGCTTCAATTTCATTTGGCCAAACCTGCAGCCCACCTACTTTGATCAACTCTTTTTTGCGTCCGACGAGATAAAAGTAACCATCTTTATCCATGTAAGCGATATCACCAGTGTGAAGCCATCCCCCTGCGAGAGTCTCTGCTGTTTCCTTTTCGTTACCAAAATACCCCTGCATCACTTGTGGTCCGCGGATCAATAATTCGCCTGTGCTGCCTGGTGCGAGACTAACTCTTCCTGTCTCTAATTCTAAGATCCTGCAATCAACATCCGGCAAGGGCAAACCTATTGACCCATCCCGATTCCCTTTTCCGACCGGGTTGCAATGGGTTGCTGTGGGTGCTTCTGAAAGACCATAACCTTCAACAAGATGTGATCTCGAAAATTCTTCGAATTTGGATTTTACTTTCATCGGCAACGGAGCAGAACCCGATATGCACACTTTTAGAGAAGCTAATTGACTTGTTTTACCCGTAGAATCCAGATAACGATTAAAGGCAGTAAACATTGTTGGCACGCCTGGAAAAACACTTACTTGATGCTTAGAAATCAGATCCACCAATCCTTCAATCTCCTTAACCCCATCTGCCAGAACGATGGTGGCACCCAGATTCAATGCGACGTTTAATCCAATCACCATCCCGTATACATGGAACAATGGAACAGCTGTTAAGAATACCTCATTCTCTTGAAGGACTGGAGACAACCATTCAGAGAACTGAAAAATATTTGCGATCACGTTCCGATGTAATCCCACTGCAGCTTTTGAAATTCCGGTGGTTCCCCCGCTAAATTGAAGAATAGCCACCTGGTCTGGCTCAATTTCCGGGATAATAAAATCCCCCAAATTTTTGGTCTGTTTTTTCTTTGATTCATCTTCATCAGTTCTCTGAATTGAAAAATCTCTGGATTCATCACAAAGGTAAATCTTTTCAACATCGCTTTGTGAGATGATTTCTTGAATAACAGTCAGGTTTTTACGATTTCCTATGAAAATTTTTGGGCTTGCTATATCAAATTGAAACTTTATTTCCCTGGCAGGATAGGTCGGATTTACCGCTGCGACCACTCCTCCAGCAATAAGGGTTGCATAAAATGAAATTACAAATTCGATCTGGTTATAGAGACAAATCGCAACTCTATCTCCTGGTTTTAACCCATCTTCAATAAATTCTCTCGCAAGATATAATGATTTCTTAAATAATTGGCTATACGATATTTGTCTATTTCCCTGGATAATTGCGATTTTATATGAAAACTTCTCAACCAAATTCGCAAAAAAAGTCGGCATTGAAATGTTTGGATAGGTCAGCGAAGTCTTGACATTCGAATCATAACTTTCATACCATGGCTTTTTCATTTTATTTACCCGATAACCATAATTGAACAGACTTAGTTATTGCTTCAGTTGGATCCGGCGGAAGGTCGTACCATTCTATAAATTTATTATCTTTATTAAACCAATTGGCTTGTCGACGCACATATTGTCTGGTTTTCCGCTTCATAATCACTTTAATTTCCTCAAGAGTCATTGCTCCATCCAGATATTCCATTACTTCTCGGTAACCAATTGCAGACATTGCCGGCAAATCTTTGGAATAACCTTTACTTAATAAAGTCTCAACTTCTCTGATAAAACCTTTCTCAAACATTTTTTCGATGCGATCATCGATGATTTTATACAACTCTTCTCGCTCTCTTGATAACCCAATTACCTTGAAATCATAAATCGGCTCTTTTTTTGTTCGCAGTTCTGAAAATTTGCTTCCAGTAGTAAAAATCACCTCTAATGCCCGAATGGTTCTTCGCAAATTCTGTGATTGGATGGATTCACCACTCGTTGAGTCCAGGATAGACAATTTTCTATGCAATTCTTTTGCACCTAATTCCCTTCCCCAATTTTCAATAGCATTCCGCATTTCCTGGTTGGGTTTTATCTCCGGAATCTCCCATCCTTCAATAAGTGATCTAAAATACTGTCCTGTTCCTCCTACAAGAATCGGTAATTTTCCTTTCTGTAAAACTAGTTCAATAGTTTTCTCTACATCTTCATTAAACTCCGCAAGAGACCAGGTCTCATCTGGATTGGCAATGTCAATCAAATGATGAGGAATAATGGTTAATGCTTCCTTTGCCGGTTTATCCGTACCTATATCCATTCCCCGGTATATCAATCGTGAATCAGTCGAAACGATTTCACCATGCAATTCTTTAGCAATGTTTAATGCAAGTGCAGATTTTCCCACTCCAGTTGGTCCAACAATCACCAATACCTTTTTTTTGAACTTAGAATTCATTTTGCCACCACTCAAGGATAGGTGTTGTTTTACTTTTCGGACTGCCAACAATGGAAATTACATCAACCCGCCATCGATCCCCGATTTCAGGATGATTCTCTAAATACCATCCAATACTTTCCTCCATGTGCTTGATTTTTTCGGTTGTGATGGCTTCTTCAGGATATCCCCCCAGAACCGAGGATCGAGTCTTTACCTCAATAAAAACGTAAAGACCATTTTGCCTGGCAACAATATCAATTTCTCCAAAAGGGGTTCTTGCGTTCCTTTCTATTATCTGAGCCCCATCCTGTAATAAATAAGAACAAGCGTACTCCTCTCCCCATGCGCCAAGTTCTTTTTTATATGGATGCTTTTCTACTGCAGACATTTTTCAATTATAAAGGTGCCTAACTTTATTGAAAATATCAGAATGTAAGACATATACTGATAAAATAAACGGCAATAAAGAGGTTGCATGCCAACAGTTGAGATAATCACGATAGGAACCGAATTACTGCTAGGTGATATTCAGGATACCAATTCCCGGTTCATTGCTCAAAAGCTTAAAGAGTATGGTTATGATCTTTTCAGGATTTCCACAGTCGGCGATAACCAGGATCGTATTTCTCAATTATTGCGAGAGGCTTTACAGCGATCTGATATTCTAATTACCACTGGAGGGCTGGGTCCTACTGTGGATGATCCGACACGTGAGGCTGTTGCCCAGGCGTTCAATCTAAATCTGGTCTTTCATGAGGATCTCTGGGAGCAAATTACTGAAAGATTCCAAATTCGTGGACTAGCTGTTTCTGAGAATAATCGAAAACAAGCTTATATTCCAGAAAACTCCTTTGCAATTAAAAACAAGTACGGTACTGCACCCGGCTTTATCCTGCCAATAAAGCAAAAATATGTGATCTGTCTACAGGGTGTCCCACAAGAGATGGAAAAACTCCTTTTGGAAGAAGTAATTCCATTTTTGCTTAAGACAATTCCTCCTGCCCATTTTCTATTTTCAAAAACACTTCACGCAATTGGGATTGGTGAATCTGTGCTGGATACAATGGTTGGAAAATACGAAAAGTTATCTAACCCAACGGTAGGGCTATTAGCTCATGCAGGTATGGTTGATATCAGGATTGTGGGCTCTGCTCCGACCAGGGAAGCAGCAGCATTATTGGTTAAAAATTTAGAAAAAGAGATCAAGGAAATCGCTTCTGATTACATTTTTGGAGCGGATGACGAAACCATCGAATCCATCATTTCTCAAAAAGCCGCGAATTTTCCTTATCCGCTCAAAGTCTCACTATCAGGATTTCCACCTGATTTTGTAATTTCCATTCCTAATGTTGATTTCTCTCCAATTTTTTCTGAAGAAAGACTCTTTTCAATCGACCAGGATACGGTTGCCCGATTCCATTGTCAAATAGATAAAAATATTGACCAATTTATGATCGATATCATAGATCAAAGTCAAAGTAAAATTACTAGAAAGTACCTGGGACCACCTCAATCCTTTCTTAACTGGGCAAGAAACATCGTTTTATATTACACATGGCTGAATTTAAATAGATTAGAACAGGATAAAAAATGAAAAAAGCTGATTTAATCCTTCATAATGCCATCGTTCTGACTATGGATCAGGATTTCCACATCTATGATCCAGGAGCTATTGCGATAAAAGGAAACTCTATCATCGCAATTGGCCCCGATCAAGAAATCATCAAAGAAATTGAAGCGATAAGCAAAGTGGATTGTGGTTTAAAGGTTTTAATGCCAGGGCTTGTCAATGCGCACACTCATGTTCCAATGACATTATTGCGCGGGCTTGCTGATGATCTAAGGCTTGACGTGTGGTTGATGGGCTACATGATGCCTGTCGAAAGGGAATTCGTTTCTCCTGATTTTGTCCGCCTTGGAACCCAAATCGCTTGTGCGGAAATGATACGGTCGGGAATTACGACCTTCGCTGACATGTATTATTTTGAAGAGGATGTGGCTAAAACCACAGCCGAGGTCGGTATGCGGGCAGTTTGCTCGCAAACGGTTCTTAAATTCCCCACTCCAGATGCAAAGTTTTTTGAAGAATCACTCGAAATGTCTCGCAACTTCATAAAAAAATGGAAAGGTCACGATCTGATCGTGCCATCAGTTGCACCACATGCCCCATACACCTGTACTCCCGAAATTCTCAAAGCCACAGCCGCTCTCGCTGCTGAATTTGATGTACCCCTTCATACCCATTTGTCGGAGACTTCTTTTGAGGTTGAGACGATGCGTAAAGAACAGGGAATGCCAGTGATTCCTTATGTAAAAAAACAAGGCTTGTTTGAAGCAAAGGTTCTTGCTGCCCATTGCGTCCACATAGATGATGGTGAAATTCGTACTTTACAGCACCTGGGAGCCGGTGTCTCTCATAACCCCTCATCTAATTTAAAACTTGCATCAGGTGTCGCGCCGGTTAAACGCATGTTAGACCTGGGTCTTAATGTAGGCATTGGCACAGATGGACCAGCATCCAATAACGATCTTGATATGTTTGAAGAAATCAGGCTGGCATCTTTCCTTCAAAAGGGAACAACCGGGGATCCCACGGTTCTTCCTGCCCGTACAACCTTGCTTATGGCCACTCGGCTCGGAGCGCAAGCCATGCACATCGGCGATATCACCGGGTCCCTGGAGGTTGGTAAGCGGGCAGACCTGATCCTGCTCGATATTTACCCAATCCATAATAGTCCTCAGTTCAAACACAATCCATTAGGCATCTACGCACAGATCGTCTATGCCGCAAAAGCCGCTGATGTTACCGACGTGATGGTCAATGGCGTTTGGTTGATGAAGGATCACAAGATCGAAAGGTTGAACGAAAAAGACCTCTTGAAAAACAGCCAGGAATACGCAAAGAAGATCGATTCCTTCTTAATAAATCGCGAATCATCAATTCTTTCCAAGTTAATCGCAATTGGCGGAGCTTCCGAAGAGGAGAGTTTTGAGATCCAGGCAAAGGTAAAGATCACTGACCCCGAAAAAATCATTAGGTCGATAAAAGAAAAGCAACTCGAGGTTATCCGAACCCGCCATTACCGCGAATTCGATTTATATTTCTTCTTTGCTGATATCGATCACGGGATGATCAGATATCGTGAGGACGAATTTATTAACACAGAAGGAAAAATTGAACAGGTCCGCTCAAGATTAACCCTCATCGGACCTACCCGAGAGGATGAATTTGCAAAGGATGTTTTACTTTCTCGTAGTAGGTATCTTGCCCCTGCAACACAAAGTCCTCGTTTTTACCGGGAATATTTCAAACCGAAAATTGAAAAAGAAATCGAAAAAGATAGAGTACGTTATTTAGTACATTTCCAGGGAGAAGACTTTTTTATAAATATTGATAGGGTCACAAAACCGGACCTGGGTGCTTTCCTAGAAATTAAGAGCCGAACATGGAGCCGCCAGGATGCTGAAAATAAATCTATCCTGATCTCTGAGTTGGCAAAAACCCTTGATGTGGATCTTTCAGATACAATCGCCGAAGATTATATCGACATGGTGAGATAATCATTAGTAAAATGGCGCGAAAACGATTGAACATCCTCTTTATTGCCTCAGAAGCCGAACCATTTATAAAGGTGGGTGGTTTGGGGGATGTTGCTGGTTCGCTTCCTCAAGCGATCCATGACCTCAGTAACGATGATACTGTATATGATATCCGACTGGTTCTGCCTTTTTATGGGCAAATTAAAAAAAGGTTTCCAGAAATCAAGAAACTGACGGATTTTAATTTCCATACTGGCAGTCTGTCACTTAAAGGGTCAGTTCATTTACTGACTTCGGAAAGAGTTCCAGTATATTTTATCGATGGATTGCCGATTAAAGAGGATGAACCGGTATATGGCCCCAACTTCATAGCCGATGCCGAAAAATTCATATTCTTCTCGCTTGCCTGTCTTGAACTTCCAAGGATTCTAAAATGGAAAATAGATATCCTCCATGCAAATGACTGGCATACTGCAATAGCGGTACACCAATTGGCAAAATTAAAAGAAACACGACGGGAATTCGCAAAAATAAAAAGCGTGATTTCATTACACAATCTTGCTTACATGGGTGCTGGCTCAGAACTCGCCCTGGCAAAATTTGGGATCGAACCGGCTGAGGATCCATCCCTTCCAGTTTGGGCACGAACGATCCCTCTTCCGATGGGTCTTGCCAGCGCTGACCTGATCGTTCCAGTTTCTCCTACCTACTCCCGCGAAATTCTAACCCCTGATTTTGGATGTGGCTTGGAGAACTTTTTTTCTCAACATCTCACCAGGATCGAAGGGATCTTGAATGGAATCAATAACTCCTTATGGGACCCATCTTCGGATTCACTTATCCCTGCCAGGTACAATAAACTCAAGCTCGCAGGGAAAAAAACATGCAAAAATGCTTTGAAAAAAGAAATGGGTCTAAGCGTTAACGATCAATACCCATTGATAACCATCATCAGTCGTATGGATCAGCAAAAAGGGATTGATCTTGCGCTAGAATCTTTATCACGTTTATCGAACAAGAATTGGCACGCCATCATCCTTGGTTCTGGTGATTCGCTTCTGGAAAAATCTGCCCTGGCTTTAGAGTCGAAAATGCCTAAAAAAGTAAAGACTAAAATACTCTTTGATTCTTCATTATCTCACCGCCTTTATGCCGGAGCGGATATCATCCTTATGCCTTCAAGGTATGAACCGTGTGGGTTATCCCAACTAATTGCCATGCGGTATGGCACCATTCCGGTCGCAAGTGCCACCGGAGGTTTATCTGATACCATAAAGTCGGATGCCCCAGAAAATTTGCGAACAGGATTTCTCTTTTCACCCGCCAATGCCGAGCAATTGACCAGTTGTTTGAATTCAGCTTTGGATACTTATCAAGATTCCAAGAAGTGGCAAAAAATAATCAAATCAGCAATGTCTCAGGATTTTTCATGGTCAGTATCAGCTGGAAAATACTGTGATCTTTATCAGAGAATCACGATCCACAATCACCAGGAGGAGCAATGAAACTAACGCGTAGTTCAGGAGTAATTCTCCACCCATCCAGTTTTCCCGGTCCTGATGGGATAGGCGATCTCGGACCAGAAGCCTACCGCTGGATTGATTTTCTTTCCGCAGCTGGCTGTTCTTTGTGGCAGGTTCTTCCCCTCGGTCCAACTGGTTATGGAGATTCGCCATATCAATGTTTCTCTGCTTTTGCTGGTAACCCTTACCTTGTAAGCCCAGTTATCCTTTTAGATCAAAAATTGCTGTCAATCAAAGACCTTGCCGATCGCCCATCCTTTCCAGAACATACTGTCGATTTCGGTCCGGTAATTCAATGGAAACTTCGTTTGCTCGATCGTGCCTATGAAAGGTTCAAAAAAACGAAGAATCAGAAAATCATTAATGGTTTTAATGATTTTTGTGAAGATCAAAAAAACTGGTTGAAAGATTTTGCACTTTTCATGGCTATCAAAGAAAACCTGGGCGGGGGTTCCTGGGGTAACTGGCCAAAGGAACTTAGACAACGAAATCCGGAAGCAATGGAGCAGTTTTATAAAGACCATTTTGATGAAATAAGAAAGCATAGTTTTCGGCAATTCTTGTTTTACCAACAATGGAACCAAATCCGTGCGTATGCGCATCAAAAAAATATTAAGATCATCGGCGATATACCGATTTTTGTTGCATATGACAGCGCAGACGCCTGGTCACATCCAGATCAATTCTTCCTGGATAAAAAAGGTCAACCAACTTGCGTAGCCGGAGTTCCACCAGATTATTTTTCACCTACAGGTCAATTATGGGGAAATCCCCTATATCGATGGAATATTCATAAGAAAAGCGGTTATGAATGGTGGCTGCAACGTGTTGAAGCTGTATTGCACCTGGTTGATTACATCCGCCTTGACCATTTCAGGGGGTTTGCGGGTTATTGGGAAGTGCCAGCTAATATGCCAACCGCTGAAATTGGCAGATGGGTGAAAGGACCGGGAAAAGACCTTTTCAAAGCGATTCAAAAAAGGTTTTCTTCGTTACCTCTCTTAGCAGAAGATCTTGGCGAGATTACTCCCGATGTTGTTGAATTACGCGATTCCTTGGGTCTTCCAGGAATGAAGATTTTCCAATTCGGTTTTGCATCAGATCCAGATGACCCATTCCTACCGCATAACTATCCGCAAAATTGCGTGGCTTATACCGGTACGCATGATAACGACACAGCCCTTGGGTGGTATGAATCCGCACCAGAGAAAGAGCGAGATTTTTGCCGACGCTACCTTGCTCGTTCTGGTGATGACATTGCATGGGATATGATCCGCGCCGTCTGGTCATCTCCAGCCGCCTTCGCGCTTGCGCCAATGCAGGATCTTCTTAGCCTTGGAACTCAAGCCAGAATGAATTTTCCAGGCAAAGCATCTGGGAATTGGGGATTCCGTTATACCAGCGAGCAATTAGACAGCGTGCTTTTATCTCGTTTGAAAGAAATGAATTTTCTATACAGCCGGAATTCAAAAAAATCCTAAGTCTCAGGGGTTATCTGCGGAGATTTCTGACTTCGAGACGCAATAATAATACCTGTCAATATTAGTACGCCGCCAACGATCTCCAATAACGTTGGCGCTTCTTTTAAAAACAAAAAGGTCAGTATGATTGTTCCGATAGGTTCACCCAATAATGCGATAGACACCAATGCTGCGGAAAGATACTTAAGTGCCCAATTAAAAGATGAATGTCCCACTAATTGTGGAATAAGAGCAAGTGCCAGGATGTAAAGGTACGTACTGGAGGAATACCCAGAAAATGATTGCCGGTTGACAAGAACAAGGATAATTAGGACAACAGCCGCGATCGAATAAACAACAAATGTATAAGAGATCAAACTCAACCGATCTCTTACCCGTCGACCGATCATCAAGTAGCCCGCAGATAACAACGCGCCAGCCAATGCCAAAATATTCCCGATGAAATACCGGTCATTTTTAAGTTGGATGATTGGCTCGCAAATTAACTTTCCTGCTGAAAAATGGCATACGCCATTAATTCCAACCACCACACTGCCGGTCAGTGATACTAACAGACCAATAACAATCCACCTGGTAATTTTCTCTTTTAAGAAGAACGGCGAAAGTACAGCTACCCAAAGCGGAGCCGTCGTCACGATTACCACTGAGCTCGCGACGGATGTATATTCCAATGAGGTGATCCATGAGGCAAAATGCAAGCCAAGGAATATCCCCGCCAGACACAACAAAATGAGGTTCTTCCTAGTTTGATTTTTGATCTCATGAATGAGGTTCTTACTCGCGAATGGGATTAATACAACAGCTGCGATTGTCAATCTTCCTGCGGCAATTACGAATGAAGGAGCCTCTCCTTGTGCTAACCGGATAAAAAGAGAGGCGGTTGAAACAGCACCAATTCCTAAAAGAAGACCCAAATATGGAGAAAATAATGATTTTTTCATTAACAATAAAGATCCACCTTGCTTGACATTGAGTTTTGCGATGCTACAATCTAATTGTACCTGACGAATCATGACCGTTAATTGGAGGGAGAAATGACTTTTGAACCTGCTGCGTTAAAGTATTCTATGGATGCATTGGAACCAATTATTGATGCCAAGACAGTGGAAATCCATTATACAAAACACCATGCAACATACGCTAAAAACCTGAATACCGCGCTTGAAAAATATCCCGATTTTTTTAATTGGCCATTGGAAAAACTTGTTTCCAACCTTGAAAAGATCCCAGAAGACATTCGGATAGCAGTTAAGAACAATGGAGGCGGGGTCTATAATCACGATTTCTATTGGGCTTCTATGGCTCCAGGAGTAAGTGGCGAACCAACTGGTAAGTTGGCAAATGCAATCAATGCTGTTTATGGCAGTTTTAATCAATTCAAAGCTGAATTTGAAAAAACAGCGCTCGCACGATTTGGCAGCGGTTATTGCTGGTTGAGCCTTAAAAAAGATGGTAATCTCTTGATTCACTCAACCGCAAACCAGGAAAACCCATTGCAGGAAAACATGTTGCCAATTTTGGTTGTGGATGTTTGGGAACATGCGTATTACCTGAAATACCAAAACCGTCGTGCAGAATATCTGAGTGCCTGGTGGAATATTGTTGATTGGAAATCAGCTGAGGAACGCTATATCAATGCTGTATAATTAGGTATCAATTTATCCGTTCACCATATGGAGGAATAAAATGCCAAGAGTAATTACTAGCTTATGTTTACGAGAAGGTTCATGCGCAACAGTCTGCCCGGTGGAATGCATTGTTCCTGGAAAACCAGAAGACAAATACCCATCCTACTACATTGATGCCGATACCTGCATTGATTGTGGTGCATGCGAATCCGAGTGCCCTTACAATGCAATATTTCCTTCTGATGAAGTCCCATCAGCATATAAAGCCAAAGGCGGTGAACGTCAATCAATGCCCGCCGGCACTGATGGTTTCACCGAAGTCTACGATGGGCAGGATCACGATGGCGAAGCCGTTCACCTGGTGGCGACCCGCACTCTCAAAGCCGGTGAGGTAGTCGATCTAACCCCATCCATTGAAGCAAATAACGATTTCTTCAAGAACGGTCCCGGGTATAAGGCAAAATAGATTCTTCTTCGCAATAAAAAAAGAGGAGAATGTTCTCCTCTTTTTTTATTTGCAATTGTGGGAAAGATGTTCTTCATAAGTCTCTGAAAAAACATGGGTTCCACTTTGATCACAATTTGCTTGGAAATAATAATAGGGTGAAAAAGCGGGGTTTATTACTGCATTGATCGCATCCTGTCCTGGGTTTGAAATAGCATGCGGTGGTAAACCATAATTCTGATAAGTGTTGAAATCGCTTGAGAACTCCAGATCTGAAAAGGATAATGGGGTTTTCCACCATGATCCAGTGGCTAAGTCTCTACCAATCGAATATTGCACAGTGGGATCGGTTTCTAATTTCATGCCAGTTTCCATGCGATTGTAAAAAACCGAAGCGATCATTGGAAGCTCTGAGGGTACAAGGCTCTCTCTTTGAATAATTGATGCCAAAGTAACCAATTCTACAATTGAATACCCACTTTTTTCTGCTTTTTGGCTGATTTCCAATAAAGCATTTTGACTAAACCTATCCACGAAAATTTGAACAAACTTGGTGCTCGAATAATCCCGACTAAGTTCATACTCCCCTGGATAAAGAAAACCTTCTAATGAGGTAATTCCTTTTAACCACTCGGGTAGATTGATCTCACTTGGGTTATTGACTACACGCATAAAATCATCAAGGGTAATTTGTGCTCCTGATGCGATCAATCCTTCGGCAACCTCCTCTGCTCGCCATCCCGGGTAGAGGAAAAAAGTAAACGATGGATTCCCTGCCCTGAGAAGATCGGCGATTTCTACCGCCGAAAGATTTGCAGGTATTAAAAACGTTCCTGCCCGGATTGATGAATCATATCCCTTATAGATCAAATAATCCCTGAATCTACTTCCGTTGCTAATAAACCCAGCATTTTCAAGATCTGAACTTATCTGATAAATGGATGACCCTGTTTCAATCGTGAAACTATTTTCATTTTGTTTTTTTGAGTCAGGATTAAGAAGGGATTGCTCTGAAAGGAGGAGACTTGCGCCATACTTTCTGATTTGGAAAGCATTCAAATATGGAGCAGCTGGACCAAAATCCTTTTCGGTCAATATCGGAATTGCGGTCCAGATTATCGCTGCACCAATGAGCAATAGCAATGTAAACAACAAGAATCCAACACAAGAGCGGCTTTTCTTTCTACTCATGGTAGTTTTTGCCCTTCTGAGTCCAGGTAGGATTGAAGAATGATGGCAGCTGCCAGATCATCTAAATGTCCTTGGCGCGATTTTTTCGGCACAGACATTAATCTCCGAATTTCCTGCGCCTGGTTGGTGCTGAAGCTCTCGTCCCAAAAGACTACCTCAGCACTGGTTTGTTTCTGTAATAAATCTGCGAACTTCCTTGCATGCCTGGCTTTCGGGTTATCGTTCTCCCCAGGATTCACTGGTATTCCAACTACAATTTGAACAGCCTTGAGGTCTTCAGCTTTTTGAGCGATCAATGCAGCATCGATTACTCCTGAAACATGATTTATGGTTTCCAATGGTCGTGCTATCGTACCCGTCGGATCGCTTATTGCCAGACCAATTCGCTTTTCGCCCAGGTCCAAAGCGAGGATTCTTCCGGTCATTTTTGGCTCCCGATAACTACTTTGATTCTATTCGGTATGAGGGGCATCCTTCTCCACCAATATGGTGTAACTTCAATTTGTGCTATTTGGGTTTGATCTAACGCATCCATCATTATTTTTCTTGCATCTTCGATATTTTTTCCAGAGATAGATATGAGGGTATTATCTTTGTTCCAATTTTGCATTAAATCTCTATTTGCAATTGCATTCCAGGTGAATAGTCCTTGTGAGTTTACAAAGATTGGAGATGTAATTGTTACAGCGATCTTGTCATTTACAGGCACCATTTGTTTTGGGAGTTCTTGATCCAGTAAAAGCTCTGCCAATTGTTTGTCGTCGTTTTGATTCACAACCAGCGCAGAACATGATACCTCCAGAGATAAAACAGCGCGTTCAGAAGGTTCACCAACTTTTGGCGTCTGAGTCCGGGTCAGTACGGTATCAATTTCAATACTTTTCTCCAGCAACACCTGGTTTTCCTCTATTGCAGAAGAAAATTTATTTCTACACTTCGAAAGCAGTTGAGTTCGCAGGGAATTCTCCAGATTCATATAATCGCCATCAGAAGGCGTAGAAAAAGATTGTTGGGTTCCCCCCTCAGTGGGTTCAGAATTCGAAATTAGAATTGATTGTTCCAATCCCG
This sequence comes from uncultured Anaerolinea sp., assembly GCA_964428125.1. Classification (GTDB taxonomy): domain Bacteria; phylum Chloroflexota; class Anaerolineae; order Anaerolineales; family Anaerolineaceae; genus UBA6107. The sequence goes on along the minus strand of CAYRXB010000002.1, from coordinate 26,815 downwards.
CAATCTCAGTAATTTGGTTGATATTGACATTTCCAATCTCTCCGGGATTTACGGCCTCAACCGCAACGCTTTTCACGACATCACTGGATGGGGGTAAGGAAACATCCGCAGATAAATAAAATTCAATGGGGAGGTTGCTTTTAGTACTGACAATTGTTCCTCGCGGCAAAACCAATACCTTATTAGTCAGGTTCTTGATTTGGACCTCGCCAGTCGCCCTGGTTTTTGGAATGACTATTTTTCCAGTACTATCTCCTGCTATATCCCCGCTGATAGAAATAAATAATTTCTTCGCTGGCATTATTCCACTAATATCTACACCTGGCGACTCTGGGTTAGCTATCACCTGGTATGAAACTTCCTGCCTGGTGGTTTTCGGGTAAATTGTGATGGAGGCTGAAGGGAAAATTGCGATTAATCCTGCTAAAGAAAATAGAAAAAGAATTAAGAAAGAGATGATTTTTTGAACATTAATAACCCTCTTACTTTTTGGTAAATCGGCTACCGCGTCCTTCTTTTCGACAAGTTGTTGAAGACCTTGGTAAGTTCGTGTGGGCATGGCCTGCTTTGGTTGGGGCCAGTTTTTTTTCTCCGCCTGAGGCGCTGAAGTAAAACATGGAATATCCTGTTCAGAAGCAATCTCACGCATAATGTGATTCTTTGTGATGATCCCAACATGCGTGCCATTCGCTTCTGCATACCGGCGGATTAATTTCATCGTTAAAGGGCATTGATCCAGCGGATACCCTTTTGGGAAAAAGAGCAGGAGTCGCTGGCTTTTAGCCCATGTCATCTTATCTTTGATTGAGATCAAATCATCATGCGGATCGATTTGGATTAATGTGGTCTTCATCTTGACCTTATTATACTTGCCAGAAAAAACACATCAGGAATCGTTCTTCCCGCTATAATTATCCTGAAAGGAACAAGAGAATGAGAAAAACCATTAGCATTAGTCTTTTGTGCTTAATCCTTCTTTCATCCTGCAATTTCCCAATAATTTCCTCAACTCAAGATCCAGCGAGCATTGTTGCTACGAAGGTGGCTCAAACACTGGTAGCATCCTCGCCAAAAATCAGTCCACCACCTGAAACTCAACAATCAACGGTTAATCAGCCAACATTACCATCACCGACGGAAACGCCAACCCCCACTACCTCACCAACGCCAACTCCTACAGCAACACTGGCAGATCCCAAATTAAGTTTAGGCAGCCCGGCTTATTTCAACACTTTTTCCAATGGAAAAGATTTTGGCTTGGCTTCGCCTTATACGGATGATTCCGTCAAACTCTGGGTGCATGATGGGTCACTTGAATTTACGAGTTTTACCCAAAATTATGGAATGCGCTACCAGTTAACTTATCCAAAACCAAAGGATTTTTACCTTGAAGGTGTCTTCACAACTGTGAATTGCTCAGGATTCGATCATTATGGACTTGTCGTTCGCGCCCCAAATTATTCAGACGGTTACGGTTACTATATTGGATTCTCCTGTAACGGTCAATATATTGTGCAAAAATGGGATAGTGGTGGTATATCCAACATCGTAAATTGGCAATCTGATAATCACATACTTACTGGTTCAGGACAAACCAACCGTATGGGAGTATGGATAGAAGGTAACAATATTAAGCTCTATGCCAACAGCGCGTTGATAAAAGAATTCTCAGATACATCATTCACAAATCCCGGTCATTTTGGTATTTATGGCGGCGCTGTTGATACTTCGAATTTTACTTTCCAGATCGCTGAAATTAATCAATGGAACCTCCCTTGAGAAATATAAATTCTGGACAAAACCATTCTTCTCAAAAAGAGGAGATCATTGAAATTGCCAGAAAAGCGATCTCCAAACATCCCGTGTACGTTGATACCGAAACCACGGGGCTGGAAAAACAGGATGAGATCGTTGAAATATCAATATTGGATTCCGATGGAACAACATTATTTCAATCACTGGTAAGACCTACCATCCAAATCCCTCGTTCTTCCAGTCTCGTGCATGGGATTTCCAATGAAGATGTGCTGAAAGCTCCAACCTGGCTTGCTATCTGGCCTAACATTCGAAGCTTCCTGTTTGGGCGGACCATCGCAGCCTACAATGCTCCATTCGACCTCCGAATGATGCAGCAAACCCATGGAAAATATCGATTGCCATGGCGTGATTCCTTTGACTGGTTGGATGTAATGACACTCTACTCGGGGTATAAAGGAATCTGGGATCCGTTCAGGAAATCAATGAGACTTTTTTCGCTTGACCAGGCTGGCAAAGACTTTGGGATTTTGTTGAGAAACACCCACCGAGCTTCAGCCGATGCCGAGTTGACCAGGGCATTGCTTCATTCGATAGCCCAATTACCGTATTGATTTTTTTAATATGCCTCTTTCTTTTTCCTCACTTCAACAGGAAATCATCGAGTTCCCTCCAAGGGGCTTGCTGGTCGTAAAAGGTCCTGCCGGAACTGGGAAGACAACTGCCTCAGTAGAGCGGCTTGTCAGACTTTGCGGGTCGATTGATGACCCGGACTCGATACTGATTCTCACTCCGCAACGCAGCCTCACAAAACCTTATTGGAAGGCAATTAATACCTCCAAATTTCCTTACGCTGCTCCCCATTCCATGATGACCCTCGGAGGACTTGCTCAACGTTCAATCTCCTTATTTTGGCCATTGATTTCCCGTGAAGCTGGATTCGCAAATTCCAAAAAACTTCCTGTGTTTCTATCGCTTGAATTAACCCAGTTTTACCTTTCGAGAATTGTCGACCCTTTAATTCAGAAAGGATATTTCAATACAATTTCAATAGACCGGCTCAGATTATTTAGTCAAATCATTGATAACCTAAATAAATGTGCTGTGGTTGGTTTTAATCCAACGGAGATCTCGATAAAACTCTCAAATGCATGGGCTGGAAAATCCGATCACACGAGTATTTTCGATCAGGTTCAAGAATGTTCCTTATTATTTCGGGAATATTGCTACCAGCATAATCTGCTTGATTTTTCTCTCCAGATCAGCATTTTTAAAAATTACCTTTGGAAATCTTTCCTTTTTCGACAATACTTAAAGACTAAATATAAGAATCTTATCTACGATAATGTAGAGGAAGATTATCCCGTTGCTCATGATATCGTCGCAGAATGGCTACCAGATTTGGAATCAGCTGTGGTCATCCTTGACGAAATGGGTGGTTTTCGGACCTTTTTGGGAGCAGATTCAATCTCTGCGCACAGGTTTATTCACCTGGCAGAAAAAACCATAACCCTTGACACCAGGTTTAATATTCCACCTGCGATCACCGATTTTTCGAACGCGATGAACCAGGCAATCGTTGACCACTCCATTAAGAAATCCGTTACAGGAATAGAAAAAGCCTTCGAAGTTAAATCATATCGGTTTGTTCCTGAAACAATAGATGCCGTTGTTTCTCAAGTACAAAAACTTGTTTTCGATGAAGGTATCCCTCCAGAAGAGATCGCCATCCTCACTCCTTTTCTGAGTGATGCCTTGTTATTTTCCATCCTTGAAAAGATGAAGGAAAAAAAAGTTCCAATATCCGCTTTACGTCCATCACGCGGTCTAAAGGATGAACCTTCAGTGAAAGCAATTCTCACCCTTGCGAAATTCGCTTTCCCTGATTTGGAACTAATCCCCCAAAAAGAAGATGTGCGCAATGCATTTTTCACTGTAATTAAAGGTTGTGATTTCATCCGTGCGGATCTCTTGACCCAAATGGTTTATTCCATATCCGAAGGGAAACCGGTTTTACGCCCCTATGATGCAGAAAAGAACTCAATTCGGCAAAGAATTTCACAGAATGTAGGTTTGAGATATGAACAATTAAGAGTGTGGTTATCCGAGATTTCAAAAACACCAGAAATCGAATTTGATGTTTTCATTGGCAGGTTGTTTGGTGAAGTTTTATCACAACCAGAGTTCACTCTTCATGATGACCATTACCAATCTGCTATTATCAGCAAATTGATCAGATCCAGCCGAAACTTCCGCCAGACCATATCATCTGATGAATCCATAGCCGTTGGGAGTATTGCCAGAACGTATATCGAGTTAGTAGAATCAGGATTGCTTTCTTCCCAGTATTTTGACAGTACCGAATCATCTGTCGCTGAAAATGCTGTACTTGTTTCTCCTGCGTATTCATTCCTGATGCAGAATAAACCAGTCAGTTACCAGTTCTGGCTTGAAATTGGCTCAACCGGTTGGTGGGCGCGTCTGGACCAACCATTAACCCAACCATACGTTCTTAACCGAAATTGGAAAGAGGGTTCACGTTGGACGGATGTGGATGAATTCACTACCAATCAGAATAACCTTGCCAGGTTGGTGACCGGGCTGCTCGCTCGTTGCAAACGTAAAGTGATTCTTATTTCGGTAGATATCAATCAACAAGGGGATGAACAGCGCGGTCCGTTAATGAGCGCGTTGCAAACATTGTTAAAAAAGATTCATCGAGAAAGTGCAGCAATCAATGTTTAAACCGCGGCCAAAACAACAAGAGATCCTGCAATTTAAATCCGGAAGGATGGGGATTCCTGCAGTTCCTGGCAGCGGGAAAACCCATACACTTTCACACCTGGCAGCTCAATTGATTTCCCGGGAACTGATTGCGGATGACCAGGAGATTTTGATTGTCACACTGGTGAATTCTGCAGTCGAAAACTTTTCAAACCGAATCGCCGTGTTCGTAAAACAAGCAGGACTGCTGCAAAAGATGGGGTATCGTGTGCGCACGTTGCATGGTCTTGCCCACGACATCATCCGTGAGCGCCCTGACCTTGCCGGGGTTTCAGAACAATTCTCCATCGCAGACGAAAATGAATGCCATTCGATGATCGAACGGATCAGCATGGCATACATTAATGATCATCCTGAATTGCAGGAGCTCTATCTAGATCCATCTATTGACCTCCTTCAGAATTACAGGGTTAAAAAGCAGTGGTATTCGTTATTTGCTGACATCGGAACAAGTTTTATAAAACAAGCTAAGGATTTTTCACTTGATCCACCGGATATCAAATCTAGAATAAATAATTGTGGTCTTCACGACCCTCTTCTCGATTTCGGTCTAAGTGTCTATACAGAATACCAGAGGGGATTACGCTTCCGCAACGCACTTGATTTCACAGATCTCACCCGCCTGGCAATTAGAGTGTTGGATTCAGATGAAGATTATCTTCGCCGGCTTCAATACCGCTGGCCTTATATTCTTGAAGACGAAGCTCAAGATTCCTCACTAACTCAGGAGACTATTTTACGAAAACTTGTCGGCGAAAACGGGAACTGGGTTAGAGTTGGCGACACAAACCAGGCAATTTATGATACCTTCACCACGGCTAACCCAAAATTTCTACGGAGCTTTCTCCAAGAAGAAAATGTGGTTGTCAAGGATCTCCCAAATTCAGGAAGGTCTAATTTAAGTATCATCTCGCTGGCTAATTACCTGGTTGAATGGACTAATCAACGCCACCCAATACCTGAACTTCGAAATGCTTTGTCAATTCCATTCATTGAACCTGCCCCTCCAGGTGACCCTCAGCCTAATCCCCCGGATCATAACGGCGCGATTTACATACAAAAACAAACTCAAACGCCAGATGAGGAACTGAACATGGTTTGCAGATCCCTCAAAAAGTGGCTTCCAGACAACCCGGAAAAAACAGTTGCCATCCTTTGTCCGACGAATTTGTTCGCGAAAGCGATCATTGAAAAACTTCAAGAGAATGATCTCGAAGTCGTCGAAATGCTCCAAAGCTCCGATCGAACCCGCAAAATAGTGCGGTTGATCGAAAAATGCCTGACTGCCATCTCTGAACCTTCTAATATTGCCAGATTTTGTGTTGCATATGAATACTTTGTCCGGTTTGGAGATGGAGATGAAGATGGATTCAAGGAAAACCTTTTTTCGAATTTTCTTAGCAATATTCGCAAGGTTAAACACCTCGAGAACCTGCTCTACCCCGAAGATAAAGATTTAGAAGAAGATATCCTTGATAAAAACCTGAGTAAACTTTTTCGCTTGGATTCATTCCTCACTTATATGCGTCGATGGCAAGCATCGTCAGTCTTACCCATCGATCAATTTCTGCTAATCTTAGGCAATGATCTTTTTAACCTGCCACAAGATTTGGCACTGGTACATAAATTATCGTTACTGTTGGATTTCTCTGCACAAACTCACCAGGAATATAGGCTGCCCCAATTTATTTCTGATTTATCTGAGATCAGCGGGAATGAAAGAAAATTTCAGGGGTTTAGCGAAGACGATAATTCGTTTAACCCGGAAGCTCATAAAGGGCAAATTTTAGTTACTACCTATCATAAAGCCAAGGGTCTCGAATGGGATCGAGTTTATTTAATGTCTGTCAACAACTACGATTTTCCGTCTTTTCAGGAAAACGATCAGTACAAAGGAGAAAAATACTTTATCCGTGATCGTTTGAACCTTGAAGCTGAATTGTTGGCTAAGTTAGAAGAAATCAACGAACCAAAAATGAATACTACTGGAGGAGGAAATCCAGGATTTGCTTCGATCAGCACGAGGTTGGAATATGCGGCAGAACGGCTTCGCTTGCTCTATGTTGGTATCACTAGGGCAAAAGAATCCTTAATCATCACGTGGAACACTGGCAAAAGAAACAATTGTGAAATAGCTCTACCTCTAATCGCATTAAGTGAATATGTTGAAGGGAAAAAACATGCTCCCGAATGAGTTTGTCTTTAGTCAAAATAATCTTCAAAAGTTTATCGATTGTAAAAGGCTTTTCTACCTTGAGGAGATCGAACACCTTGAATGGCCGGCGATCGAATCAGAACCTGTGAAAATTCAGGAAGAGCGAATGGCAGCCGGTTCCAGGTTCCACCAGCTTTGCAGTCAGTACCTGCTCGGCATTCCGGAAGAATTGCTTGGCAAAACGATTGATTCAGATGAGGTATCTCGTTGGTGGAATTCCTTTCTTAAGTTAGAGCTTAAACCCTCCCCTGATGTCTTTCCGGAAAAAGCGATCACAGTTCCTTATGGTGATTTTCGACTAACGGCTCATCTCGATGTATTGATCAAACAGTCCGATGACACCTACTTGATTTACGATTGGAAAACCAATCAGCATTTGCCAGGAAGAGTAACCATGCAAAATCGTCTGCAGACACTGGTTTATCCGGTGGTATTACACAAATTCCTTGATTTCAGCCACCGCAAAAACCCACCAACGATTACTATGATTTATTGGTATCCTGAGTTTCCAGACAAACCTCATAAATTTCAATTTCACCATGAAGATATAAAATGCAATCAACAAGATCTAGAAAAGCTCATTACTGAAATTTCATCGTCAAATTCGGACGATTTTGTTATGACTGATAACGAAAAGCAATGCCAGATTTGCCCTTACCGCTCTTTTTGTAACCGTGGTGTAAAAGCTGGAGAAATGTCCGAAATGGATTTACTGGAGAGACCAACAATCTTGGTATAATTCCGACATTATGAGTCCTAATTTATCACGTAGGGATTTCCTTAAGTTTGCCGGTCTCGGCATTAGCAGTCTTGCTTTCAGACCATCAAGACCGTTAATGGAATTCCAAAATGGAGATGAGCTCCTTCGCGTTGCCAATACTTCCGTTAGCGTTTACAGCAAACCTGATGAAACCAGCAAGATCAATTTTCAACGTTTCCGCGATGAGATCGTCAACATCTATTACGAGGTAACCTCAGATAAGGCTCCCAAATACAACCCCACCTGGTATCGAGTCTGGGGAGGGTATATCCATTGTGCACGTGTGCAAAAGGTCAATGTAAAAATCAATAACCCGCCTGCTGCACTAACAGAAGGGTTGTATCTGGCAGAGGTAACCGTTCCATATACCCAAAGTTACCTGCTTCAACAAAAAAACACCTGGAAACAGTTGTATAGGTTATATTTTGGATCACTACACTGGGTGATCGCTCTTGCAGAAGGACCAGATGGTGAACCCTGGTACCGCATCCGCGACGAAATGCTCAATTACGATCCTAACCTCGATTATTATGTATCAGCAAAACACTTAAGATTGGTGGACTTTACAGAATTTACCCCGATCTCACCCGATGTACCTCCAGATAAAAAACATATTGAAGTGTCGTTGGCAAAACAGGAATTAACTGCGTTCGAAGATGGGAAAGTAGTGCTCCACACGAAAATATCATCCGGTCTTGATTACACACCACCCGGAGAAACAACCTGGAAGACCCCCACAGGAAAATTTTTTGTTCAGACTAAAATGCCCTCCAAACATATGGGAGGTGGAGAACTCATTTTTGACCCGGAAGCTTATATCATCCCCGGAGTTCCCTGGGTATCATTTTTTGAAATTGAAAACGGCGTAGCGTTCCATGGCACATACTGGCACCAAAACTTTGGCATTCCAATGAGTCATGGCTGTATTAATATGAAAACTGAAGAAGCTAAATGGATCTTCAGATGGGTCACCCCGCAAGTCACCGATAAAAGAATGACCACCATCGGTTATGGAACCCAGGTTTTTGTCTATTAATCTTTAGGAATTGTTGGTTTTTTATTTCCCACAAATTCAATAAACACACGATTTCCAAAGAGGGTACCTTTCCTTGTTAGTTTAAATCGCTCTTTGTTAAGTGGGTATTCTTCAATTAATCCTTTAATAATTAATTTCTTGATTTTTTCACCAAAAATTTCTTCCAGCGAATAAGAAAATCTTTCCTGAAAATCTTTTCTTGAGACACCTTCCTGCGTCAAACGCAATCCCAACATCATGAATTCTTGCATCTCTTCCCAGGTGGACAATAGTGACCCACGTGCTTGAGAAGGCACCTGCTGAAATTCTGAAGGGTGTAGATTCTCAAGTGATGAGATATAAGCATTGATACCAGGTATATTCTCATAACGATAATGTCCAAGATAACCGTGAGCCCCAGCCCCGAATCCGTAATATGGAAGGCATTTCCAATATTGTTTATTATGTTGAGATTGCGCCGCAGGGTTTTTTGCCCAGTTCGAAATCTCATACTGGGAAAAACCTTCACCTGGTAGTATATCCAGTGCATATTCATACATTGAGCCTGCCAAGTCCTCATCTGGAGCTGCAATCATCTTGGATAATATTTGCTTTTGCAACATAGTGCCTTCTTCTATAGTTAATGAATATAAAGAAAGATGATCAATTGGCAACTCTATCGCTGCCTGCAATGTTTTTTTCCAGGATTCCATGCTTTGTCCTGGAATTCCAAAAATAAGGTCCAGGCTGATGTGCGGGATACCTGCTTTTTTTGCCAGGTTTACACTGCGGACAACCTGTTCAAAATCGTGATGACGGTTGAGTATCGCTAACTCATCAGGGTTCGCAGATTGCATCCCCAGGCTGATACGATTGAATCCGAGTTCATGTAATCCTGTAAAATAATGATCGTCGACCCTGCCCGGATTAGCTTCAAGGGTGATTTCAGCTCTATCCTGAATTTGATAATTAAGACTTACTGATTTCATTAAGCTTTTGAGCGCATCGAGTGGTAATAAAGATGGAGTACCACCACCGAAATATATCGTGTGAACTTCAGGCGGAAATTCGCAAAATCCTGAATATATTTCAACCTCTTTACATAATGCGATAAGATATTTTGGGATAAGGTGGTTCATCCCTGCATATGTGTTAAAATCACAATATCCGCACCGGGTGGTGCAAAAAGGAATGTGAAAATAAAGGCTGTTGAGCATAAGTGTAAGAATAACACACCCCTAATCCAATGAAAAGTTATCTTCCTGGTTGATGATATAATCCTGACTTCAACCAAATGAAAGAATCGATGGAAAAATGAGTCCAGAACAAACAACAACTAACACTAGAGTATGTCCAACCTGTGGTACACGTTTAAGCGATAATGCAACCCGCTGCCTTGTCTGCGGTAGAACCTTTTCCACTGGAAAAAGCAGCACCGTATCATCCAGCCCGGTGCAAGCGCCAAAGTTACCTGAATTAAAACTCAGCTTACCCGCAGCGATCGGTTTAGTCATCCTGGTCCTTGGATTGGGAGCAGCCCTGGTTTTTCTGATTCTCCAGGGAACCGGAAGAGTAACAACCCCCACTGCGACACCAACCATCACCCTTACACCAACCAGTACCAGCACCCCAACGCCCACCCTGGAACCTACAATCGCTCCCACTTCAACACCTCAACCGCCTAAGGAACATGTGGTTGCTGCCAATGAGGTTTGCAGCTCAATTGCCTTGCTTTACAATGTGAGTGTAAAGAGTATCGCCAATCTCAACAACCTTCCACCTGACTGTGGAACTCTATATGTAGGTCAGAAACTCCTGATCCCAATCCCCACGCCACTACCTACCGCCTTGCCGACAGCCACCTTGAGCGCTGCTGAGGCGACTGAAATGGCATGCGGTGTAGTTTCTTATCAGATAAAAGAAGGTGATTCTTTAAGCTCAATTTCCGCGAACTATCGGATCAGTGTGGAATCAATCAAGAATTTTAACAACCTCACCTCAGATAACGTGATGACTGGCATGTATCTGTCACTCCCGCTTTGCGAACGTCTCCCAACCGCCGGCCCGACACCGACCGCCACGCTGCCTCCACCTTACGGTGCAGCCAGTCTGTTGCTGCCCGCAGACGGCACTGTTTACACCAATGTATCAGATACGATCAATCTTCAATGGTCCAGTGTTGGTACATTACGAGATGGTGAACGATATGCCGTGACCATTGTTGATCTAACATCAGGAGAGACCAAAAAGACTACTCAATACGTTTCTGATACAAGATTGACAGTTCCTGCCAGTCTGCGGCCAACTGATAATTCAATTCATGTGTTCCGCTGGTGGGTTGTTGCAGTCCGGCAAACAGGATCGACTACTGATGGACAGCCGATTTACGAAACTTATGGGACCATTAGTGCATTTCGTGTATTTGGCTGGTCCGGTTCAGGCGGAGCGGCTTCTCCAACGCCATGATGCAGAAGACCCCGGTTTCAGAACCGGGGTCTTCTTTTATTTTTCTTGAAGATATTTACTTGCTGACATCGCAGCAGCAGCACCCATGCCTGCTGATATGATTACCTGTTTGAACTGTGAATCAGCCGCCTCTCCTGCAGCGAAAACACCTGGTATATTCGTTTGCATTTTATCATCGACCACAATATACCCTTTTTCATCAATTTTTACCTGACCTTTGTAGAGGTCATTATTAGGTCTATGACCGATAAATATAAAAATTCCATCAACATCCAGATCTTCAACTTTGCCAGTTTTTACATTCTCGATCGTTACTGATTTCACCACCCCATCTCCATTAATCGATTTAACAACTGAATTTAGAATGGGTTTGATTTTCGGATTTTCTGAGACACGCTTCTGTAATAAGGCACCAGCTCTAAATTCATCTCGCCGGTGTACCAATAACACTTCACTCACATACCTAGTTAGAAAAATCGCTTCCTCAAGAGCACTATCACCGCCGCCTACCACAATTACTTTCTTCTCTTTAAAAAACCACCCATCGCACGTTGCGCAGTAAGAAACTCCTGATCCGGTATATTCTGACTCTCCTGGAACATTCAACAAAACACTGCTTGCCCCTGTCGCAATGATCACACTCTCAGCAAGGTAAGTGTTATTGTAGGTCTTCACCTGAAATGGTTTTTTTGTAAAATCAACTGAAGCCACAGTATCAAACTCATAACGGGCTCCGAATCTTTCGGCTTGTTTTTGAAATAGGGTTCCCAAATCTGCCCCTCCAACGCCATCCGGAAAACCCGGATAATTCTCGATCGTGTGGGTTAACGCTGCCTGCCCTCCCAGGGTCATCCCTGTGAGTACCAGTGGAGTAAGCTCTGCCCTTGCTGCATACAAGGCAGCTGATGATCCAGCAGGTCCGGAACCAATAATGATCACCTTTTCAACTTTTTTATCTTCCATTCTTCACCTCTATTTGCATGCTTTATCTGTAATAGCCAATCCTCGATCAATTATCGAAAATCCTTCTGCCAATTGTTCCTCGGTCATAATCAACGGTGGAATGACCAGGAGCAAATTCCAGTGAGTATACAGGAATAACCCATTTTCTAAAAGGTATTTCTTTAATTCGGTCATTTCCGGGCTTGATCCTGCAAATGGAGCAGCCGGTTCGCGGGTCTCCTTGTTCTTCACCAATTCGATTGCCCCGAACATCCCTATGGAGCGGACCTCTCCAACTGATGGGTGCCTGTCTACCAGTTCACTCATCATTTCAGCCATAGCTTGCCCTGTTGACCTGGCTTTTTCAACCAGGTGATCGGACCGCATCACTTCAATATTCGCAATTGCCGCTGCCAAAGAAATCGGGTGCCCGTTAAAGGTTAAACCGCCTTCAAAAACCCTGTCATTGAAGGTTGCGGCAATCTCTTCCTTCATGGCTACTGCTCCTAAAGGTGCATAAGCAGAAGTGATCCCCTTCGCCATTGTCATGATGTCTGGCACCACATTCCAATGATTGACTGCAAACCACTCTCCGGTTCTCCCGAACCCGCTCATTACCTCATCTGCAATCATTACCAGTTCATAACGGTTACATAATTCACGCACTCCCTGCAAATAACCCGCTGGTGGAATGATGATCCCGTTTGTACCGGTCACGGTTTCAATCATCACAGCAGCAATGGTTTTTGGACCCTCGCTCAGAATGACTTCTTCCAGGTGGTTTAGGTAATCCTGGCAAAATTCATCTTCTGAAATATCTCGGTTCAACCTGTGAAAGGTAGATCGATACTTATATGGATCAAGGAAATGAACGACCCCGGGCATCACCGTTGGCTCCCAGGCATAACGTCGGGGGTCTCCGGTTAACGCAATCGCCCCATATGAAGCTCCGTGATAAGAACGGTAACGCGTCAGGATTTTGTATTTTCCTGTATATGCCCTGGCAAATTTGATGGCATTTTCATTGGCATCGGCTCCACCAAGGGTATAAAGGTATTTATTTAAGCCCGTAGGGACAATTTCTGATAACAATTTTCCTAATGCAGCCCTGGGTTTTGTTGCCATTCCCGGACCAGCGTAAGGCAGTTCCTTTGCTTGATCAATGATCGCATTGATAACGCGTTCATCACCGTGACCGATATTAACACACATGGTCATCGAATTAAAATCGATATAGCGTTTACCGCTTGTATCCCAAAAATACACTCCCTTGGCACGCGTTACCGGGATCGGCGACACCTTGGATTGGGCTGACCAGGTCCAAAAATTATGCTCCATCGACAAGGGCAGGATCTCGTTATCAGGAATATTAATCATTAGAACCTCAATTGATCATAAATTGTCTTAATAAATCCTATCACAAATTATCATGAAGCAGATTTCAAACGGATCGAATAATGATTCCGTGGATACAAATCTACTATCTCATTAGAATTACCCTTGCAGGAGCTCCATCTGACCCTTTTAATTTCAATGGAAGGCAATACAATGTCCAAATGCCTGGTTCAATATTCGTCAGATCCAATCCTTCGATGATCAATACTTTGGCGGTTAACAATACAGTATGTGTGGGTCGGCTGTTCCCGAAGGGAGCAATGGATAAATAATCTATTCCAACAGTTTTTATGCCGTGATTTACCAGCCATCGCGCACCATCCTCGGCTATCGCGACAAAATCCTTCATAAACTCATTTCCAAGCTTTTCCCAATGGTTTGAATTTGTGGTCTTAAATAACACCCTGGTGATTCCCGGTTTTATTTTTGCGTTTTCAAGAACCGGTTCATTAATTGATCGATATTCTTCAGGAATATGGACCACCTGTGCATCTCCAATCAAAAGTTCCAAAGGAATTTTCTCAACGGTGTAGCCCTCCTGAAGAAAATGGAAGGGGGCATCGATATGGGTTCCGGTATGGACAGAAAGACTTAAGGAAGAGACGTTGGCATTCTTTCCTTCCTCTATCTTATTTACCCTGGTTAACCTAACCGGATCATCCCCCGGCCAAACAGCCATATCTGGTCGAATTTCTACTGTTACATCCTTGATTTCCATAAATCACCTCATTTTACTGGCTGAAAAAATATCGGTTAAGAATTTGAATCGTTGTTCCTCTGACATTGGTACTGGTCTCGAATAATCAGTGAGTAATGCCGTAAGAAGTTCGGTATTGATATATTTTCCATCATAAATTACATGACGGTCAATGAATTCCCTGGTAGTTCCTTCAACCGGATAATCCATCTGGTCAAAAAGAAAATTACCAAGCCCATAATGGATCAGCGAATTACCGATGAATTCGAATCCCATCGGATAATGAGCCTGGGATCCCTGGACGATATCTGCCCCGGAATTGGCTGCATCATGGAATTCTTTTTGATAAAAGGGAGCATACATTTTTACATAAAGCTCAAGGTATTGGTAAGTTGCAATAACAGTGAATCCCTCATTTTTTAATTGCTTGATTTCTGAATTGTAGAACTCATAATCACACGGTGCTGATCCAGCCCGGGACGATGTGGCGAAATCGTTAATTGGACCGGCCACATTACACCCAATGAACGCAATCTTGTTTCCATTCACTGTCATTCTTAATGGTTTTTGAGCATCCTCCAGGTTAAGGCCCCCGCCAAAATAACTCATTCCATTTTGATTATAGATTGCAATTGTCTCAGCAAGCTTTTCTGCGCCGTAATCGTTTAAATGGTTGCCTGTAAGCTCAATAACATTGATCCCTAATCCCTGTAAAAGAGGCAGGTATTCTTTTTTTGTGCAAAAAACGAGTTTATTATCATAAGGATCAGGGTATGGGCAATCCTCATTCATTGAAATTTCGTTGCTTACATGGCGGATATCTGCTGATAAGAACCATTCTTTCACTGCCGAAATTGGATAATCGACGCCTCGTTTCTCGATTTTATATGCCGTGGTTCTGACGAGTGCTGTTGTCCCACTCATTACCACTATGGTCATTTTCGATTCATCACGATTTGTTGCCGGTAATTTATCCAGAAGGTTGGATACAACGTCATTAGCGGGATCGATATCAGACGTAACCCCAACAAGATGATAAGTTAACGCCAGTGGGTATCCACTCAAGTCCATAGGTCTATCCAAAGGACTAATACCATTCATTTTCAGCACCTTCCACCGAGGTGAAATTTCTTCAAAAGGGATGACCGCTAAAGTGGAAGGGTCTTTCCAGGCTTCACCCAACATTTCATCTGGAATTACCTCGCTGACCAATGCTGAAGGAGGTTCACTCCACAATTCTTCGAGTGCCTTCCTAGTCGCTTCACTGACCAACAACCTGCTAAAATTCGTGGCTTTCTGCCCGCCCCATAATCCTTTTAATTCGTCCGAGGTTATTGCGTCGTAAGCTGTAGGGAATTGTGCAGCTACCGCGTACACTCTCACAAAATTCCCCAAATCATTTTGGTTTGCTCCAGAAGGACTTAGCGAAAGGATTAAATTGGCGGATGTTTTGTTATCGACAACATCAATGGAAGCATTTTCCTTAAGGATATCTACCCATGATTCAGGAATGGAATTTGAAAGATAGATGGACAGGTTTCCAGGTTGAAAAGGGGTTGGCGAAAATTCGATCCCAGGAATTTCATGATTTTCAATTATCAACCCATTTTCTTGAATGCAACCGGTTAATAAACCCATGAAAACGAACAAGCAAATGATCCCCCCAAAAAAACGTGATTGATTACGTACGAATGTCATTTTCGAATTATATCCTTGCTTCAATGAGGATGATTATTGATAGTTCCTGATAGACTTCGCAGTTATAATCCAATTTGAGAATCATTGAAAGGATGTATATGCGAGACGTTGCTGTTATCGGAATTGGCCAAACAAAAATCGATGAAAACTGGGAAAAGTCGTTGCGCGAGTTGGCTGGAGATGCCGCGCTGGCTGCTTTATTGGATTCAGGATTGACCAGGACGGATGCAGTCTATGTAGGCAACATGATGTCTGGTTCCGCAAACCATCAACAGCATTTAGGTGCTTACATCGCTGATTGGCTGGGAATGCGATACAGCGAAGGGCTCCGCTTTGAAGCTGCCTGCAGTTCAGGAGCCGCTGCTTTCCGGTCCGGCGTGATGGCGGTAGCCTCTGGTGAGTTGGAATCAGTCCTGGTCGTAGGCGTAGAAAAAATGACCGACAGCCCCGGAAGTGAAATCACTGCAGAACTGGCAACTGCCGCCGATGCAGATTGGGAATCTGGCCAGGGACTTTCATTTGTTGCGCTCAATGCACTTATCATGCGCCGCTATATGCACGAATTTGGCTGGAATAAACAGGATTTTGCTCCATTTGCGGTTAATGCGCATCAAAATGCAATGCATAATCCATATGCTCGATTTCACGAACCTACAACGATAGAAGATTATATGAAAGCATCGATGGTTGCTGACCCCATAAATCTCATGGATGCATCAGCCATCGGGGATGGCGCTGCAGCCTGTGTTCTTGTCCCTTTGGAAAAAATTCAAAAGTCGGTTCGCCCGCTCATTCGAGTGGCAGCTTCTGCAGCCGCCACTGACACAATAGCAGTCGACCATCGCAAAGACCCACTATGGTTAAAGGCAGCCAACAAATCTGGTCTGGCTGCATATTCGCAAGCAGGAATCTCTCCAAAGGATGTCGATTTATTTGAACTACATGATGCATTTTCGATTATGGCAGTTTTATCTCTTGAGGCAAATGGCTTCGCCGAAAAGGGGAAAGGTCCAGCGTTGGCATTAGATGGGGAGATCCTCATCAACGGCAAGATCCCGATTGCCACTCGGGGAGGATTGAAAGCCCGCGGCCATCCGGTTGGCGCTACTGGAATGTACCAGATTGTCGAAGTTGTTCAGCAATTACGCGGTGAAGCATCTGGCTCGCAGGTAGAGAATGCCCGAATTGGTATGACACAAAACATTGGCGGCAGCGGTTCTAACATCATTACTCATATTCTGCAGCGAGTGTAGAAAACAGGAAAAAGAATTGTTACAGCTAAGCAGTGAAGAAATTAACCGCTATCGTCAAAGCACATTCAGGTTTTCAGAAGAAAATCATCTTTACACATCTCAACAGGCAGTCGAATTCGTTAATCAGCGTGGTTTTATCCTTTTTTGGCCGGATCCAATAATGGATTTACCCAATTTGTGGCAAGCCGTTGCTGGTGACCGCCCAGTCCCCGATAACCATGACGATCCCGGTCATATTACCTGGGAATGGAAAGACTCATTGTTGGATAAAAAAGTTTGGTATTATGCCCGCATCATCCGGCAGCGGAATACCATGATTGCACTGGACCTTCTGCCATTCTTTTACGCCTTGTCACCAAATTATGGGTCCCCAATCGATGACATCCAGGAACAATATTCACAAGGCGAGCTGCCGCTGGAAGCAAAACATATTTTTGAAACGCTTCTAGACAAAGGACCTCTGGACACCATCACGCTGCGAAAAGAAGCTCACCTGTCGAGTGTGAATGCCACCCAGCCGTTTCAACGGTCATTAAATCTACTGCAGCGAGATTTCAAGATACTCCCTGTTGGGATCGCAGATGTCGGAACATGGCATTATGCCTTCCGTTATGAACTGACCCATCGTTACTTCCCGCAACTTTCAGAAGAAGCGCATGAAATTTCAGAGATCAATGCGAGGACAGCCTTAATAAAATCTTATCTCGACTCTGTTGGCGCTGCGACCGCTAAACAAGTCTCTATGGTATTTGGTTGGCCCCTGGAAATTGTCATCACTCATTTAAATAAACACACAAATAACAACTGGATTGCTTGTACATTGGAGAATAAAGGCGAACTTAATCACGCCTATTGTTCTACTTTTTTCGAGTAATCTGATATCCAAAAACAAGTCACTCTAAAGGTTATAATAATAAAGCGCTTCAATTTCCCATTTTGGAGGTTGGTATGGAATTCCATATTTCAAGGCGGGCAAGGGAAAAATACCAGTTTGACCAGGCGCTCTTCTCTTACGATGGGAATTATATATTCGCCGATTTTCATTCAGTCAGGCTCTTTGCCCAAAAGATGAATGCCTTGCGTGACCTGGTCACTTATCCTGAGTCAGCGGTTAAAGCCGGGCAATTAAACGCAATGGGATTGATCGATGAGATTTTCCATCATATTTTTACGATTTACCGTCAGGAAATTGGGGAAGATACCATTAGTAAATTACTCCAATACCTTCAATCTAAAATGGAGAAAGAACGGCTGGATTCAATTCTAAGTGTTTTCATCTCTCAATTCCCTCCTCTCGATGTCTACTCTGGAAAAATCACACCGCAAAAATATTTAACCAGCAAGACAAAAGGAAAACAAAACCGGGAGTTATTACTAGAGGAGTTGATTCTGTTATGGGTTGCTACACGCAATCCAGCACTCGAGCCATTTGCAGAGTTGTTTATCGATCCGGTTCTGGTTGAGGATTTCCGATTCGACCAGGTGATGTTTCATACTAACGAGTTTTTCAAATCACAACCCGGTTTTGGCCCTCAAAATCAACCACTTATCGACTTGCTGCGTACCCCGGCAATCCAGGTACCTCATTCCATTACCGGGCAGCTGGAATATATTCAAACCCACTGGGCTTTACTATTGGGTGATTATCTGATTCGGCTGCTCTCCAGCCTTGACCTCATAAAAGAAGAAAATAAACTTTCCTTTACAGGCCCCGGACCGGTTCCCATTCCTGTATATAATCGCGCCGATTTAATTCGAATCTCTGGTAAAGACGCAGAGGTTGAAGCTTTCAGCCTTGATAAAGATTGGATGCCGCGCCTGGTATTGATCGCCAAGAACACATATGTCTGGCTCGCTCAGCTAAGTAAGCAATACAACACCGATATCCGCAGACTCGACCAAATTCCTGATCAGGAGATTCAAACCCTTGCTAACAGGGGCATTACCGGTCTGTGGTTGATAGGTGTATGGGAACGAAGTCCTGCCTCTGCAAGGATTAAGCAGCTTTGCGGTAATCCCGAAGCGATTTCTTCAGCTTACTCCCTCTATTCATACGATATCGCCTCAGACCTGGGCGGATACTCAGCATACGAACGCTTGCGAGATCAAACCAAACGATTTGGAATTCGTCTTGCAAGTGATATGGTGCCTAATCACATGGGGATTGATTCTGATTGGGTGATCAAACACCCTGAACGTTTTTTGGGTTTAGATCATTGCCCATATCCCTCATACCAATTTTCAGGACCTGATCTCTCATCAGATCCCAACGTCGTCATACAAATCGAGGATCATTATTTTGAACGCACAGACGCTGCAGTCGTTTTCCGGCGGATTGATAAACCCTCCGGGCAACATAAATTCATTTACCATGGCAATGATGGCACATCAATGCCATGGAACGATACTGCGCAACTGAATTACCTCGATCCTAATGTCCGCGAAATAGTCATCCAGACAATCCTACAAGTTGCGCGTATGTTCCCGATTATCCGTTTTGATGCTGCCATGACTTTGGCGAAAAAGCACATTCAACGGCTTTGGTTTCCTCAGCCAGGCGCAGGGGGTGCTATTCCATCCCGCTCAGATTTTCCGATGACAGATGAGCAATTTCAGCAGGCAATGCCAGTTGAATTCTGGCGCGAGGTGGTAGATCGGGTTGCTGCTGAGTGTCCAGATACCTTGCTCCTTGCCGAAGCATTCTGGTTGATGGAAAGCTACTTTGTTCGCACCTTGGGGATGCATCGTGTGTATAACAGTGCATTTATGCACATGCTGAGAAATGAAGATAACGCTGGCTACCGTACCATTATTAAGAATACTCTCGAGTTTGACCCCGAAATTCTAAAACGCTATGTTAATTTCATGAACAATCCGGATGAGCGGACAGCGGTTGAACAATTCGGCAAAGGTGATAAATATTTTGGCATTTGTACCTTGATGGCAACGCTTCCTGGTCTTCCAATGTTGGGGCATGGGCAAATCGAAGGGTATGCTGAAAAATACGGCATGGAATTTCGTAAGCCTTATTGGGACGAATCCCCAGATCCTGGGTTGATCTCCCGTCATGAGTTTGAGATCTTCCCGCTTCTACATCATAGAGAATTATTTGCCGGCGTGGATGATTTCTGGTTATTTGATTTCGAGCGGGTTGACGGAACTGATGAAAATGTCTATGCCTTCACAAACCAACGTAATGGTAAGAAAGCGCTTGTACTTTTTAACAATAACTTCCTTGAAACAACTGGCAGGATCAAAACATCTGTTAGCCAGGCCGTAAGAGATGGGAAAATCAAACGGGCTAAGAGAACTGAAATAAGCAAAGCGCTAGGGTTATCTCGTAATTTCAATTCTTATCTTAAATTCAGAGATCAAAGTACTGGGCTCTGGTTTATTCGTCCGGTTGATGAGATCATTTATAACGGTTTTTCGATTCACCTGAATGGCTATGAACATCATGTTTTCATGGATTTTCAGGTAGTTACGTCCGATGCCTCCTACGATTATTCACGCTTATGGGCACTAATCGGTCAAAACGGCGTGAAGGATATTGACGCTGCGATAGAAGAATTAACCCTCCAGCCTGTTATAACCCCCTGGAACCAGATCATCAACAAAGGATTCATAGATTTCATCCAGAAACAAATGAATGAGGAATATTCTTCATCTCAGAAATTGCGATCCGAATTCGCGTCAAAGGTAGATCGGCTGTTAAATGGGATTCGGGAAATCACCCATATTTCGTTTGATAATCAACCCTTGATCGATTCGATGAACGGAAAACTCAATGCACTGATTGCATATGGTTCTATCAATCATTCCCTTGGCATACCTGGCTCAAAACAATATCAAAAAATAGCAGTAAACGTAAATAGAGATTTTTCATCGATAAAATGGCTCCCCACTGCTTTGATCAGTTGGGTAGTATTGAGTGAAATATCAATTACTCCCGGCAGTAAAAATGACAGCGAACAAATTTTAAGTTGGATGGACCAATGGCACCTTGGAACCGTTATTGAAAAAACCTTAAAAGAGTATGGTTTTTCAGATAGTGAAGTTCATTCGGCACTAATAACCATAAGGATAGCGATCAGACATCAAAATTGGCTTAAAGAACTCTCGGGGCAATCCATTGAGGCGCTCTTAAAGCAATTGATTTCTGATATCGACGTCCAAAATTTCATCCAGGAAAATCGCTACAACGATATCCTCTGGTTCAATCGGGAATCTTTTCTTGAGCTTCTGACCATATTACAGTCAGTAGCAATAATTCAATCGTTGAAAAGTAATTCTTCGAGTTCAGCCTTAGCTGAAAATTTGATCCATGTAAATGCAATAATCAGGAAAATCAAAATGAAGGTGAAGCGCTCAGGTTACCAGGTTTTGAATCTCCTCAAGTGACCTGTACAGAGAAACGGTCATAAGCTTCATAAAATACATCATTGCCAGAATACCCATAACCCTCACCGCCGATCTTCAGGAGAAACGGTCGGTATTTCTTCGCCAGGTCAACTCCCGATGTTCTTTCCGTGAGCAGAACCGCATATGCCGCATAAGTCAAGTTGTTTTTTGGTTCAATTCGATCAAAACGATCGAAAAACCACCCGCATGACGCGAACATTCTTAAGCGGTAATCCTGGGCGATTAAAAGATCTGCTATAAGCCTCTGATCTCTTTCCTTCAATGGGAAATCCGTTTTTTGCTGGATCCATTCCACAAACTCAATTTCTCCATTAATAACTTCAATATATGAATTTCTTGCATCCCGCAAATCGATCCCATATTTCTCAAATTCTTTTTTGTAGATACTATCCACATCCTGTGCGATCATTTCGAGACAATGGCGCAGGGGATATTTCCACGATGCTCCTGGAGTACAATCACAAGCCTCACGCCAACGGTTGATTCCATGATGGCAACTCCAGGAAGTATATTCAATTATTTCAGCTTTTGGTAGTTCGCCTACCATATTAAGCCAGGCAGATGGAAGGTCAAGTTTTAGTCCTGATTCATTAATTGATCCATTAAGAAGATGCCCTAGGAAGAGATCACGGTATTCCTGATGATGTCCATATAGTTCACCATCTGTTGCCAAAAGAACAAATTGCCTCTCCAGATTTTTTGTATACATTCTTTTGACATTTTCTTCCACGAACTTATCTGCATTTGTGGTTGCATGGGTATCAAAACTTGCTTTAGCACTAAGCTCCGCGTTGTAAATAAATACTGCAATTTCTCTCCCATCCTCCACCCGAACTTTTAAAGGAGATTGACGCACATCAACCCCAGGTGCAATTTGCCAGGGTGCCAAAATCGTGAATTTTATTCCGTGGTCTGCAAGAAGTGCTAGTGTTTCACGATCGACGGCAGTCTCAGGCAACCACATTCCCTCAGGTTGCCGGCCAAAATCATGGATGAAATCCTTGATGCCCCAAATGATTTCAGTTTCTTTTTCATCCCTTGTTGCAAGGGGTAAGATGGTGTGATGATAAGGTTGGGCAATGGCATTACCAAATCCATTCCTCCGAACGGATTCACTATCGGCATCAATGATCTTTTGCAAAGCATCTGGATGTTTCTTTCTCATCCACCGGATTAAAGTTGGACCGATGTTAAAACTTATTTTTGAAAAGTTGCCCAACTCAATATTGGGTCGGTAACATGTTTGAAAGATTTTTTCATTCCAATCATGATACGGAAAAGCGGAAACCTCCAATGGGACTTCATCGTCGATAGGATCCTCTCTTGGAGGTTGGTAAAAATGAGCATGTGTAATGAAGCTTCGGTGATAATCCATTTTTCTGTTTTCTACTCATCCATTGTGTAAATAATCCAATGACAAATGAAATCGATTCGGCATGATCCCAAATTGTCTCGGAAGACTATCCAGATTTGTGGTGCGGTCTTCTGCCAGATAATCCAGCCAGAATATAGATACAGGGAATTTCGGATACAACTGATTCACCCACAAAGAGATTGAGCGTAAATAGGCTGGAGACACGGAGATTATCGGTCTCCGTTTTTTTATTCTTTCCATCAGAAGTTCGATAATTCGATGAAAAGGTATGGCTTCAAGTCCGCCGATTGAAAGAATTCGATCAACCATCTTGGGATCATCTTGAATTAACTGAAAGCAATGTACCAGGTCTTCAATCCAAATAGGTTGGAGAAGTGCTGTACCCTGCCCCGGCATGATAAAAAACGGAGATTTAGTTATCAGGCGCGCCAATGGTTCAGTGAATTGGTCGCCAGGACCGAAAACACTTCCAGTTCGAATAATGGTATATGGGATGCCGCTCTCTATAATCCAGTGTTCAGCAATGGCTTTTGCCTTTAAAACCGGATATGCCGAAGCACGGGTAGCCCCATGGTGACTGAGAAAATAGATACGTTCAAGCTTTGATTGTTTTGCTGCATTAACTAGGGTGATCGTGCCTTCAACATCTACCTTGTTAAGATCTGCGGCTGAACCATGTCGTTCTGCCCCAGCCAGATGGTAAACCTCTTTTATCCCTTTTAATGCCGCCTTCATTCCCTGGTTATCATGAAGGCTGCTGATAGCAACTTCCACCGGGATACCGCGTGGAAACCTGGGCGATTCAGAGGAGGGTTTCAATAATATACGAACTTCCTGGCCAGAATCCACCAGGGATTTGACCAGGTTCCTGCCAATAAATCCAGTTCCGCCGGTAACCAAAATCACTTCATGGATTATACATGAACTTTGACCATAGCAAATTTTAATTGGCATAAATCTTGCTACAGCTTTACTGAGCTATGGACCTTCTGGAAAAACTTTTATGAGTGAATCGTTTTCAACCCTTGCCAATAAAACTGGTTTCCATTATTTCCAGGATACCACCCATTACACGAACAAGGATCTTAACACCTGGCTTCCAGAACTTGTGAAGTTAAGCGCAGGTTGGTTGGTACTATTATCAGATTCATCCAGGGCAATTCCTGAAAATTTTATCCACAACCTGGCTTCTGTGGGGATCAACCCTCTTGTTCATTTCAGGTTTCGCCTTCCTGATGCCCCCACGCCGGCAGATATGCGATCGATCTTTGAAGCCTATTCTCACTGGGGAGTCAAATACGTTGTCCTATTTGACAAACCCAACCAAATTGCTTCATGGTCACTTGCTAGCTGGTCTCAATTGGACCTTGTTGAACGATTCATCGATCGATTCCTCCCCCTTGCAAATGAAGCTCTCAGAGCTGGTCTGATCCCAGTCTTTCCTCCCCTGGAACCTGGGGGAGATTACTGGGATACTTCATTTCTCCGCTCAGCCTTGGAGTCGATCAAACGGCGTGGATATCAAAAAACGTTGAATCGAATGGCTTTTACTGCTTCAACCTATACTTTCGGCCGTGATTTATCCTGGGGGGCGGGTGGTCCGCAGAAATGGACCGCAGCTAAACCTTACATGACACCAGATGGATGTGAAGACCAGTGCGGTTTTAATAATTGGCAATGGATTGAATCAATCATCCGTAAAAACGGCATTGAGTCACCATCAATTTTTCAATTTTATTGTGGTCTCAGAACCAGGTCGGTAAGCTACTCACCGGTAATCCATGCCGAAATTGTTCAGGAAATGAAAGAAAAAATCCGGCAGCCCGAAATGGCAGTCGTTAAGGGATCCATGTTTTGGCTGCTGGCAGCGGAAACAGGATCAGAGGAATATTCATCAGCATGGATTAAAGCGGATGGAAAATCTTTGCCAATCGTGAAACTACTTGCAAATGATGAGTGTGACCCCGTAGTACAAATTGATACTCCCGCAAAAAACAAACCAGATGAAAATCCATCCCCTCAAAATTCTCACCCTATCGATCATTACTTATTACTGCCCCGATATGAATGGGGAGTTGCTGACTGGCATCTTGAAGTAACACGTCCATTTGTTATTAAGCATCATCCAACGGTCGGCTATTCCCTTGATGAAGCATCGCTTGCGAAAAAAGTTACCGTAATTGGCGGTGATTTGGATTTTCCACCTGATGCAATAACCCACCTGAGGAATTTGGGTTGCGACGTCGAGCAAATCTCCGGCGATGGAACAACTATTGCAACGACCTTGGCAATGAGGTGACATATGACGATTACCCAGACTTCTGCACCGCGAATTCAAACTCCGATTTATGCAAGGCAGCCTGTTCTAAAAGTTATCGGGCTTGGTGGAGGTGGACAAAACACGGTAGATCGTATGATCGAACTCGGTTTATCGGGGATTGACTTTATTGCAGCCAATACAGATGCCCAGGTGCTGCAGAAATCTCTGGCTCCTGTTCGCATCCAGCTTGGACCAATTCTCACTCGCGGTCTAGGTGCAGGAGGTAATCCTTCAATCGGCGAAGCTGCAGCAGAAGAAAGTCTGGACGAATTAAGTGCAGCGCTTAATGGTGCTGATATGGTATTCCTTACCGCAGGGATGGGTGGGGGTACTGGCACTGGTGCGATTTCTGTAGCAGCCAAGGTTGCCAAAAACACTGGCGCCGTAGTTGTGGCAGTGGTGAGCCTTCCGTTTACATTCGAAGTAGGTCACAGGCAGAAAAATGCACGCGAAGGAATGAAAAAGCTTCAGCAGTTCACCGATACAATGATCAGCGTTCCCAATGATAGGTTACTTCAATTTGCACCAAGAGATCTTCCTCTTGAATTAGCCTTCCGTTTGGCAGATGATGTTTTAAGGCAGGGTGTTCAGGGAATTTCAGAACTCATCACGCAGCCCGGCTTGATCAATGTCGATTTTTCACACATCCGTGCCATGATGAAAAATGGCGGCGGTTCCTTGCTGGCAATCGGAACTGGTGAAGGTGAAAATAAAACTGAAGAAGCCCTTGAACACGCCTTGCATCATCCCATGCTGGAAACAATTAACATTGCCGACGCTGGCGGCATTATCGCCAACTTCACTGGCGGCAAGGATCTCGCCTTCATGGAAGTGATGGATTCGTTAGCCCATCTGCAAAAAATGGCACGACCCGATGCCACCATCGTTCCCGGTGTTGTTACCGATGAACGAATGGAAAACCGCGTCGAATTAATTCTGGTTCTCACCGGGATTGGCGCAACTTCAGTCGATTCCTCTGATAACCAAAAACCTGAGGAAAAACTTGAACCGATCGATTCCGTTGATGAGGCAGTATCAATCAACGACCTTCAGTCAAATGGAACCTCTCAGGTATCCATGACCGGAACCCCAACAAATTTGGATGTTCCGGCTTTTCTGCGGCGAAGATTAAATTAGGAGGGCTCAATGGAGGAAAAACACATACAGCAGGTTTGCAATAGTGTTTACCGGAAGTTCCCCGAAGTAAGAGGAGCACGACCTTCGATATCATCATTGCCTGGAGATAAATTTCAACTTATTTTCCATGGCAAGGCTGAAACTCCTGACGGTAAAAAAATCGAACGAACAGTCAGGGTTACTGCCTCAGAAAACGGAAAAATTCTTAAAATGACAACCTCACGGTAATGACATGTTCGCCAATTTTTCGAAAAAGATCGAAATTACATTTTGGGATATATGCATTGCCTTCTTAAGTAAGGCAACCTGGCTAAAATGGCCGCTTGGTCATCTTATCCATATCTCAACAGATGAGGACTTGAGGAAGAAAGTCGCGATCGCGGTTGTAATCGCTTGTTCGGGTCTGGCATTTGGAATATTGATATCAGTTGTTCTCTAGAAAGCCCAATACAGGAATATCAAACAAAAGAACAGCATAATGCTGTTCTTTTGATTTACCGCAATGGTAAAATCTTTATTATCAATAATTTTTCCAATGAAAAAGTCCTTTTCACTAATCCTGCTTGTCCTTTTTTCCAGCT
>CAYRXB010000001.1:500032-787030 GCA_964428125.1 uncultured Anaerolinea sp. | reverse complement strand
AATGGCACATTCCATTTGATCAATTGTCTGCCGGCTTATGCTTGTTGATAAATTCTTGCAAATCTCTCTCTGAAACGCGGACGGATTTACCAAATTTCACTACCTTAATATCCCCGCGTTGCATCATGCGATAGGCAAGTGCCCGGCTGATGTTGAGGACCTGGGCAACTTCATGCCCTTTAAGCAAACGGTTTTTTGATTCTGTTTCCATTTTCAATACTCCTTTTGATAATTTATGGATAAATAAACACAGACCAGCCAAACCATCCCTTAAGGGATTGGTTGGTCTGGTCTGTCGTTAATGTAAAGGTAAGACTTATAAGAACCTCGTTTCCCAATCTGAATCCTTGGATCCCGCAACAATTGCGCAAAGGCACGACCAACCGTTCTGGCTCCATCTGGCAGGTTTAGGGTTTGAATCAGATCTTGTTTCATGAATTCCTGGTTGGGATTGGCTTGAAGGTAATCAACCAAATCTTGAAAAATGCGTTCCTGCTGACCAACTTCCTTTTGAAATTGCATCCTTTCGGCGTCGGAGAATTTCAGAGTAATCTTTTTATCCTCTGAGACGAGTTGAAACCTCAAGGGCTTGGGTGGTTCCGCTTCACGCATTTTCTGGGGTTGGATCACGCGCATGGCGTTTGCTGCAGATGAATTTTCATAATTCACAATAATGGCAGTATCCACAGAGCCAAGAATGTCCGTGGATCCTCGTACCCGGTATGAAAAATCATTGCTGATTCCCTTGTTGAGATGATGAATTAGTATGAAGGTTGTACCTAATTGATTAGCGATCTCTCGCATCGAATTCATCAAAGGGGACATCTCGGCAACTGAATTCTCATCGGCGCCAGGAGCAAATTTCGCCATGACATCAAAAATGACCACAGACACTCCCTGACTAGAAATCCGTTGTCTGAGCGCCAAGACCTCATGTGGTTCCCGCAAACTGAGTGGGGAGAAATCAAAGGTGAGGTTGGCTGGCGGTTGAATCCCGCGCGCATTACAAAGCTTAAGCACGCGTGAGCGCATTCCACGGAAACTACCATCCAGAAAGTGATAGGTCACTTTTCCGAGCGGAACTGGCTGATCATTCCAGGCGAAACCGGTTGAGGCAATCCCGATGGCCAGGTCCAGGGCAAGGAAACTCTTACCGGCTGCCGGCATACCCGCAATCAGATTTATCCCGCCTGCCATAATCCAATCTTTGAGAATCCAGGTCAGCTCCCCCACTTCTGACGAACAGAGTTGTTCCGCAGAGTAAACCAGACGCTCGGAATTCCCAGGAAGTGCAGAATAACCGGTGACCAGGTTTCCCACGTCTTCATTGAGATCCAAAAAGTTTTTTTCGCTATAAGCATTTTGCAGAACCTTCATGGAAAGATCAGCAATCCGTCTTTTGTTGGCTTTATCCTTAATAATCCGTGCATACGATTCTGCGTGGAGGGCTGTCGGTGTGTCCTGGATCATCTGAATGAGATAAGCATCTTCCCCAACCTCCTCAAGCCAACCTTTGGAATTCAACCCGTCGTGCAAGGTAAGGTAATCGATGTGCATCCCCTCTTCAATCAAATTCCGCATTACTTCCCAAATATGGCGATTTCGGAGGAGATAGAAATCTTCAGGTTTGATGTATGAAGAGAAATCATTGAAGATCTCCGGCGCAAGAAGAACTGAACCGAGGAAGGCACGTTCTGCTTCCGTATTATTTGGTGGGGTTGGATCTGACATCAGTTGACTCCTGTTGTATGTTGGAGTCGCTGAATTAAAAAACGACCTGAAATGGATTTCCCATTTCGAGGTCGCTCCAACGATTTGATGTATACCCTACGATATCAGCGACGATTTATTTCTTATTCGATCACATAGACCCATTGTACAAATTTAATATCGCTTATCCTAGGGGGACAAATTTACTGAATTATTCGATTTGTTTCATTTCTGCTTTACTTGTTATCATAATAATCGTATAATGATAACAATTAATTCGTTATTATCAATTGTGGGAAGTAAAGATGAATCTTGAGGATTTCAAGAAAAGTATCAGCGGACAAATGGTAGCTATTCCCGAGGGGGGATTTGCATTTGTACCTAATCCACTTCCGCCAACAAATTTTACCTGGGATTCTGAATTGGTCGAGAACCTTTCTGCTGCTGACCGCGCCCTGGGTGAACTGGCAGGTATAGGCAGATCATTACCCAATCCTCATTTACTGGTGCGTCCTTTCCTCAGACGTGAGGCCGTCCTTTCTTCCCGGATTGAAGGCACCCAGGCTTCACTCTCTGATGTACTTGCCTATGAAGCAGTCCAATTGCCGCTTTTCGACGCCCCAGATGATGTGAGAGAAGTACATAATTATGTACGCGCTTTGGAGTATGGACTTGAGCGGATGAGCAGCCTACCCGTCAGCCTGCGCCTTATCCGCGAACTACACGGCATTCTTCTGGAAGGGGTACGTGGGGAACAGTTCCGAGCGGGTGAATTCAGGCAAGGCCAGAATTTTATCGGTCCTCCCGGGAGCAGCCTTGCCACTGCCACCTATGTTCCACCCCCTCCCAAAGAGATGCTGAAGGCATTGCAGCAGTTGGAGTTGTATATCAATGAACCATCCAATCTTCCTCCGCTGATCCGTTTGGGTTTAATCCATTACCAATTTGAAGCCATCCATCCTTTTCCGGATGGGAATGGACGGCTGGGCAGATTATTGATTTCCATGTTGTTATGCGCCTGGAATATTCTTCCCCAGCCATTGCTCTACCTGAGCGCTTTCTTTGAAGCTAATCGACGGGACTATTACGCCCATCTACGAGGTGTTATAGAAAAAGGGTATTGGAATGCCTGGCTGATCTTTTTCTTATCTGGTGTTTCCTCTCAAGCCCTCGATGCAGCAGCGCGAGTAAAACGCATCAACGATTTGAGAGAGAATTATCGCCAGCGCTTCCAGCAAGGCCGCTCTGCAGCTCGTTTACTCCAGGTAGTGGATCTGCTTTTTGCCCGACCTCTCATTTCTGTACGTACGGTTGAGATGGAACTTGGATTGCCATACCCGACCGCGGAACGTTACATTGATGAGCTGGTGAAGCAAGGGATTCTGGTGGGAACTGGTAAAGCCCGCAATCGGGTTTTCAAAGCGGATGAGATATTGCAGGTCATTGAATCACCACTCAACAGTTGATGATTCTAACTCCCTGATCTAAAAAAGACGAATTTCATTACGGAGACTTCCATGAAAGAAACCAACAAGTTTGAAAAACAATTCCTCGGAGCCCTGCGCGATATTTTCGTAGGCGCAAAGGTTGAAGGTGATTCGGGCTATGTGAACCTGATGCGCATCAAATCGCGCTACTATGAGCAGGGAGTTTTTCCCCAATTGCAGAAGGATATCACTGCCGCTCTGCAGCCCTTTCCGGATTTCCGCGAAGAATTGTTTGACAAACTGTTCACCTTCTTCCAACGCTACTTCAGCGAAAGCGGATCGATCTACTTCCGCTATACCGCCCTGCACCAGAACGTGTATGAGAAGGTTTACACCGATGACCGCGATGTGATCCTGTTCTGGAAAACCCACATGCTGTATTACGTCAAGACGGACCGCATCTTTACCAGCCTGAACGTGGAAGTGGATGGGGTCAAGTTCTTCTTCGATGCTTCCAAAATGACGCTCAAAAAATCCAACGAGAAGCGCGAAGTCGTTTATGCTTTCCGCAAGGTTCAGCCCGAAGACGGCACGCTGGTCTTTGACGTGGCTTATTCTGAAAACGGCAAGACCACCAGGGTGGACGATATTCTCAAGGACATCAAGAAAGCCAACGGCAAGCTGGATGATGAGACACTCAACAAAGCCTTTCGCGTATTTGAAAAACAGAGCGAGGTGGATTTCTTTATCAACAAGGATGCCCGCGCCTTTTTGCAGGAACAATTTGACTTGTGGCTTTATCAATACCTGTTTGCCGGGCAGAACGTGTGGAGCGAAGCACGCCTGGCGCAGTTGCAAGCCTTAAAAGCAATCGCCTACAAAGTGATCGATTTTATCAGCCAGTTTGAAGACGAGCTGGTCAAGATCTGGAACAAACCCAAGTTTGTGCGCAACAGCCATTATGTGTTGACGCTGGATAAATTGAGCCGCAGCCCGGTGCTGGAGAAATTGCTGGCCCACCCCAACCTGCCGCAGCAGGTGCAGGAATGGCGCGACCTGGGCATGATCGGTGAAGATTTCAAGCTGGAAATGCTCACCCAGAAGGACCTCGCCGGCGCGCTCTTACACCCACAATACCAATACCTGCCCATCGATACAAAGTACTTCTCCGATCTGGAGCTTGAGATTCTGGCACTGTTTGACGACCTGGACGCCGCCCTGGATGGTTGGTTAGTACACAGCGAGAATTATCAGGCTTTGTTATCATTGCATCCAAAATTTAACCAAAAGGTTCAATGTGTATATATTGATCCACCGTTTAATACTGGAAATGATTTTGATTATTTAGATAGATTCCAGGATTCGACCTGGTTAAGTATTATGGAGGAAAGGATAAATTTTTGCAAATCCTTTCTTAATAAAACTGGTACTTTCTGGCTTCATTTAGATGACAATGCTAATGTTTATGGAAAGGAAATCATAAGAAAAATATTCTCTCAGGTAACAGAAATCATTTTTGATACTAATGCAACCAAAGATGAGGAAGCAGATTTATTTGGATATAAAAGCTTTGGAGATAATTTTCAATTAAAACATCAAACAATCTTCTATTGCAGGCAGGATGATTATTCTTTCAGAAAATTGTGGAAACCCAACCGTAACGCGACAAATTTAGGTATAGGATGGTTAGACCTTATTGCATGCAAAAATGTTGCGAATCCAAAGAAAATTACTGATTTTGATTTTTATATTGAAAAATGGCGAGACGGTAACCTAATTAAAGAAAAGATAGAGGTAAATGAGAAAATATTCCCAGTCGGTGATATATGGAACGATATTTTCTCGTTTACACAGTCTGAAATGAGAGTAAGTGAGAGTTTTAGTTTTACTTCTTCGCAGAAGCCGGAAAATTTATTAAGAAGAATAATTCAATCGTCGACAAATGAAGGTGATATTGTTTTCGATTATTTCTTAGGTATTGGAACAACGATTTCTGTTGCTCATAAATTACACCGAAAGTGGATTGGGGTTGAGATGGGAACCCACTTTAATGAAATATATATTACTGAAGATGGCCCAAAGTTAGGTGTAAAAGGTAGAATGAAATGGGTCTTATTTGGTGACACAAAAATGACTGTGCTCGAAATGAATAGACGGCCACATTTATCGAAAGATATTGAGTGGCAAGGTGGTGGTTTTTTCAAATATTACGACCTGGAGCAATACGAAGACGTGCTGCGCCGCGCACACTACGCCGATGCCGACCTGTTCCACAACCCCTACGAAGAACCCTACCACAGCTACGTCTTCCTGCGCGACCTGAAGATGCTCGATTCCGTTGAGATTGACGAAGAGCAGAACGCAGTCCATTTTCACCCTGAACGCCTCTACCCCGACATCGATCTGGCTGAAACCCTCTCGCAGCGTCGCGGCAAATGGATCAAACGCATCACTGCCGAGTACGTCGAGTTTCAGGATGGCGAACGCATGAGCCTGACCGACCCCGACTGGCAGGTCATCAAACCCCTGGTCTGGTGGCAATAGTATGACCGGCATTTACCTGCAACGCATGCTGGAAAACCTGCCCCAGGGGTCGCTGCCCCTCAACTGGGCCGGCTTCGACCTGGCAACCTTCTCGCGCGGCAAAGTGCTGTGGGATTACCAGCAGCAAGCCCTGCAAAACGCACTGCTTGCACTATGGAAATATTACCAGATCCCCGGGCAGCCTGAGAACGAGCGCAAACGGGCTTACATGGCCTGGTACCGCGACTTCGGTTTGGAAGAGGACCTTGATCTGCCGCTGGACCGCTCCTCGGCTGCCAAACGCAAGCTGGCTGCCCTGCTGGAAGCCTATTACAGCCAGACGGATGACCGCATGCCTTACGAGCAGTTCATCAACCGCATTTGCTTCTGGATGGCGACCGGCTCCGGCAAGACGCTGGTGATCGTCAAAATGATCGAGCTGCTGCACCACCTGATGCAGCGCGGTGAAATCCCCGCTCACGACATCCTGGTGTTGGCCCATCGCGACGACCTGTTGGAGCAATTGCGCACCCACGTGGACGAGTTCAATGCCGGCGGAGGGTTGTTCATCCGCCTACATGAACTGCGCGACTACGCCGAAGTCAAACACCAATCCCCCTCGCTGCTGCACGGGCAGGAACTGAATATTTTCTACTACCGGTCAGATAACCTGAGCGATGAGAGAAAAGACAAGATCATTGATTTTCGCAGCTACGATAACAACGGTAACTGGTATATCCTGCTGGATGAAGCGCATAAAGGCGATAAGGAAGATTCCAAACGCCAGCATATCTATTCCATCCTCTCCCGCAATGGCTTTCTCTTCAATTTTTCCGCCACATTCACCGACCCGCGCGACATCATCTCCACCGCGGCCAACTTTAACCTGAGCGAGTTTATCCGCAAGGGCTATGGCAAGCACATCGCCGTCCTAAAACAGGAGGTGCGCGCCTTCAAAAAGGGGGATGAATACACCGACGCAGAAAAGCAGAAGATCGTACTCAAAGCCTTAATCATGCTCACCTATGCACGCAGCATTGAATCCAGGGTGCGCCAGGTGCGGGCTGACCTGTACCATCGTCCGTTGATGATGACCCTGGTCAACTCGGTCAATACCGAAGACGCCGATCTGAAACTCTTCTTCCGCGAACTGGTGCACATTGGCAAAGGAGAAATTGACACAGAAACCTGGGAGAGTGCCAAACGAGAGCTGTTAAGCGAACTGCGCGACCGTCCAGAATTTTTATTTGAAAGTGACACCACCATTCGGGTGGATGATCGCCTGCTTGGCGGAATCACCCAAGCGGACTTACTGCGCGAGGTATTTAACGCCAGCTCGGCTGGTGAGATCGAAGTCCTGACGCGCCCCTCAGACCGCCAGGAAGTGGCTTTCAAACTCAAGACCAGTGACGACCCGTTTGCCTTAATCCGCATCGGGGATATTACCGATTGGTTAAAGCAGGAACTCTCAGGTTATGAAGTGAATCAGCATTTCACAGATGAGGGTTACTTTGAGCGCCTGAACCAGACCGATTCGGATATCAACATCCTGCTTGGATCGCGCAGCTTCTACGAAGGTTGGGATTCCAACCGTCCCAACGTCATCACCTATATCAATATTGGCACCGGCACCGAAGCCAAGAAGTTTATCCTGCAATCCGTCGGGCGCGGCGTGCGGATTGAACCGCTCAAAAACCGGCGTAAACGTCTGCGCGAACTGATCACCAGCAATACACTTCCAGATGAAGATCATCATGTGCTTGACAGGATTAAGAATGACGTCCAACCGCTGGAAAGCGTTTTTATCTTCGGCACCAATCGCGAAGCGCTCAACCTGGTGATTGGCGGATTGGATCAGGAAGAAAAACAGGCCGGCGAGATGGAAATCTCACTTGAACTCAATATCGAAGCGACGCAGGGCAAACTGCTGCTGATCCCAACCTATGCTCAGAGTTCTGCGTTACTTTACAAAGAACGAGAGCTGGCAAAGTTCTCATTGACGCCTGAAAACCTGGATTTGTTGACAGACTATATGAACTATGTGGATGACGACCGGGTATTTTATGCCTTGCACGAAGTCCCACCAGTCCAGATTACCGCCCTGCGAGCCAGCCTGCACAATCCTGGAGAAACCTACCGGACGGATAATCCGCGTCCATACCGCAACCTGCCAGTTCTCATCCGCCAGTCATCCAATTATTTCAACCTGCGCAACAAGGAACTGACCGGGTTTAAAGAGCTAGAAAACGAGATCAATCATTTCCGGCACATCAAAGTGTCCATTGAAAAAATCGGGGATCTGGAACGAAGAATTCAACGCGTGCTGCAAGCCGTCCAACTCATTCAGGAGGCGAGAGCCAAATACACAGCCGGTCAACTTTCATTTGACGATTATGAGGATGAAGTTGATGGCCTGCGCCAGCAGCAGTCAGACACTTATTTTGCCAATAATGCCCAACTGGAAATCAAACGGATTGCCAACCATTACTACATCCCGGTCTTGTTGAGCGAAAACGAGCGCATCGATTACATCCGCAGCGTCATCCACGTAGAAAGTGAGGTGCGCTTCTTGCGCTCTCTGGAGGAATACCTGCGCAAGAAGGATCACCGATTTAAGAACTTCGATTGGTGGTTGTTCAGTCGCGTTGATGAAACCGTTGATGACATCAACATCCCCTATTACTACCCGATTGAGAACCGTATCGCCAATTTCAAGCCCGATTTCATCTTCTGGCTCAAAAGAGGAAACCGATACCACATCGTGTACATCGATCCTAAAGGTACTGGCCGTACGGAATACGAGCATAAGATAGATGGATACCGCGCTTTATTCGAAAAGAATGGAGTGCCCAGGGTATTTCACCATCAAGGGATGGAAGTCACTGTCAGTGTATTCCTCTACACAGCTGACCGGCAATATCTGGCGGATGGATACAAGAAATATTGGTTTGACAATATTGATCAGGTTATTGAAACTATCGATAAGCCTAATAATCCTTCAGAAGCAGCTAGTATATCAACGGAAAATTAGTATGGTTTCAGATGAGAGATGTCGTAGAACAACCCAAAAGTTGCTTGCAACCGCTGAGCCATCAGATGAATTCACAGAATTGTGGCGATTTCACCGTCTGGATTTATCGATGGAAAACCTGGTTTTAAAGCCCAAATATCGGCCGCTTTTCTCGGATCAGGAAATTGAAATTGCAAGAGAACAGCTTGCATCCTTTGGATTTTCGAGTAGAGAGAAATAAATTACCTTCCTAAATCACGGGGGAACATATGCCCAAACAAAAATATTACGTCGTCTGGAAAGGCCGCAAAACTGGAGTCTTCACCACCTGGCAGGATTGCTCTGCCCAGGTGACCGGTTTCAATGGCGCAGAATACAAATCCTTTGAGAATTATGAAGCAGCCAAAGCCGCGTTTCAATCGGCTTATGATGAATATAAAGGAAAGCGTGTGCCTACGATTAGTCCAATGATGCTTGAACTCATTGGCAAGCCAATAGAAGATAGCTACTGTGTAGATGCTTCCTGCATTGGCTATCCCGGACCTCTTGAGTATCAATGCGTCCACACAACCAATGGAAAGCTAATCTTCCATCAAGGTCCATTTGAAAATGGGAGCAACAATATTGGAGAATTCCTGGCAATCGTTCACGCGCTGGCATTGTTTAAGAAGCAGAATATAAACGTTCCAATTTACTCAGATTCGGAAACCGCCATCACCTGGGTGAAAAACAAGAAGTGCAAAACGAAATTACCTCAGGATGACAAAAACGGTAAAATTTTTGATCTGATTGCCAGAGCTGAAAATTGGTTGAATAACAATGATTACCCGAACGAATTGCTGAAATGGGATACCAACGCCTGGGGTGAAATCCCGGCAGATTATGGAAGGAAGTAACTCTTTATGTCCTCCACTTCCGACCTTCTCAACCGCTTAAAGCATTTTGTTCAGGCTGAAGCTGATACTCAGTTCGCTGCCCTTGATAAACAATGGTCCAGACCATTATCCGAACGTGTTTCTAAAGGTTGGGCAATTGAAGGGTTAAGTGTAGAGCATTTTGAGAAGGGACTCATTCGGTTACGCTGTGATACGAACGACTCACGTTTCCGCGAAGGAGATTTGTTGGTTTTACACCGGGGGAATCCACAAGATCCAAATGCTTTGCATGTGGAGCTTCAATATGATGCAGAAACTGAGCTTGAAGTCAGCTTGATAAATGGCAATCATTTCTTTTTAGAGGCTAACCCCGAAGGCTGGATCATAGATCAAGATTGGTTCGATTCGAGCCCATTTTATCTGGATGCCCTAAATAATGTAGCCGATTCTCTACGTGGACGTTCGGTTATCCTCCCGCTGCTTCAGGGATCTTTAACACCTAAACTCGATTATGCCCGTTATGAACGAGCTGCACAGGAATTGGTAGATACCGGACTCAATGACAGTCAGATCGAAGCTGTGGCGCAGGCTTATGCTTCTGATTTGTTGCATTTGATCCAAGGGCCGCCCGGAACCGGAAAAACTCTCATGCTAGCCCACCTGGCTAAGTTATTAGTGGATGATGGGCAACGCATATTGGTGACAGCTCTCACCCATCGCGCAATTCATAACGCGCTAAACAAAATTCCAAAAGTTGATGACAGTATTCCGGTTTGCAAGATTGGCGAAAGTCGACACATCAGCGACCTGGATGTGCCAAACTTCGAGAATTTCGATCAATCACATTTCGGTGATTTGAGCAGCGGCTATATCGTTGGAGCAACTCCATTTTCTCTACAAACCCAACGACTTTCGAATGTTGAATTTGATGTTGTGTTATTTGATGAAGCATCCCAAGTAACCTTACCACTGGCAATTATGGGAATGCTGGCGGGAAACAAATACATTTTCATTGGTGATGAATACCAATTACCTCCCATCTCAATTTTCTCAGAGAAGCAAGCGAAGCAAACATCCATTTTTGCCTACTTGGCCGGC
This sequence comes from uncultured Anaerolinea sp., assembly GCA_964428125.1. Lineage (GTDB taxonomy): Bacteria > Chloroflexota > Anaerolineae > Anaerolineales > Anaerolineaceae > UBA6107. The sequence goes on along the minus strand of CAYRXB010000001.1, from coordinate 776,387 downwards.
CGCGGAAACGAAACCATGTTAAACATTACTTATCGTCTCAACGAAGGACTGGTTGATTGGCCAAGCCGAACTTTTTACAATAATCTTTTGAAATCCAGTGAAGATGCGAGCAAAAGGCATCTCCAATTGTCGAAGCAGCCTACACGTTGGGATTTCGTTCTCGATCCCACCTCGCCGTCCGTATTTCTTGACCTTTGTCACAGAAATACTACCGTCCGCAGCCGTAGAGAAGCAGAGATTGTAGTTGAATTGATCGGAGCACTTCTAGAGCATGATATTCCTCCCGAAGAAATCGGCGTGGTTGTTCCTTATCGCGCACAAAGCCGTTTAATCCGCAGTCTTCTGCGCCGGACAATTGGTGAGGAGACAATATGGTCAAAGATTGTTGTCGACACTGTTGAACGGATGCAAGGTCAGGAACGTGAGGTTGTGTTGGTTTCTTTTGCCACGGCCAGCCCAGCCTTTGCTTCTCAAATGGCTGACTTTCTTTTCCAACCTCAACGGCTCAACGTAGCTGTTACCCGTCCACGTACGAAACTCATCCTAATTGGCAGTCACCATATGTTGGATGGTGATCAATATGATGAAGAGCATACAGATACTTTTGCATTGTTGAAAGATTTACTCAACAGCTGCCAACAAATCTCACTTCCTGATGGTTCCTTGGTTTAATAATGGCTCACATCCTGCCAGAATCTCTTCCACAAGCTCTACCGATTGAAGTGCTCAGAACTTTTCGAGCTCTAAAATCCTTACCAGATACATTCTATATCTGGCATCATCTCGCCCCCTGGCAGCTCAATGCACCTGATTTCCTGATAATTACGGAAAAAGGCTGCGCCCTTTTGGTAAAAGTAAACTCATCCTCGGCGACACAGGCAATTTCAGCGGCCCAACTTCTTCTCCTTGATGATAATCGCCCACCACTAGGAACTGCAGAGGCAGAAGTATTGTCTTCATTTATTAATGAACTGGATCTACCAGATAATACACCAATCAAAACGCTTACGATTTTTCCGAATATCCCTCATAAACAGGTGCTTGAGAGCCGGATTGTCCGCCAAGACAATGAACTAGAATGGGCTGGAAAAGAGCTGCTCTCATCAGATTCCGGATTGAAATGGGAAGACTATTTCTTACCCACACCTGTTGATAAAGCAGTACTTGAGAAAATCAGACAGCAATTCACACCGGAGATCGTTGTCCCTGCAGAAATGACAGTACGTCCAAGTAATCCTCGTCGAATTCAAGCCGGCTTACAAGATTACCTCCTCGATTATGATCAGGAAGCAGCAGTGAAGATAGACTTAGATATCGAGCCTGAAGGACAAAACCTCAGTACTGATTTTCGTTTGAACATCGTCAATGGAGTGGCTGGAAGCGGTAAAACGCTAATCTTACTCTATCGGTTACGCTTACTTTATCATCTCTATCCGGATAAACAATTTCTTGTGCTTACGCACAACAAACCGCTTAGTCATGATTTACAAAGTCGTTTCGCACGTTTAGAAGGCAATTTGCCTGAAAATATTGAGTGGTGTACTTTTAATGGTTGGTGTTACAACCATTGGCCAAAACACCCTGTTTGGAAAGAACCACTTTCGATACGCAAAAGAGAAGAGGTAATCCATCAAGTATGGGGGAAAACCTTACAGGACTCTACGATCACAGAATACATGCTTATCAGTGAAGTTGATTGGCTAAAGGATCAGTTGCCAATGGATCAATCTGAATATATAACAATTGACCGCCGCGGACGAGGATTTGGATTAACTGCCGATCAGCGGATACGAATGTGGAATGCTGTGAATTCTTATCAGCAGTTGTTAGAACAACATGGATCATTGGATTGGGGCGATATACCACGAAACTTATGGCAATTTAGTGAAGAAGGAAAAGTTACTCTTCCGCAATATGATTTCATCCTCGTGGATGAAGCTCAGTTCTTTGCTCCAATCTGGATGAACTTAATTCAAAAAGCGCTTAAGCCTCAGAATTCCCATTTATTCATGGTTGCTGATCCAACACAAGGCTTTCTTGGCAGAAGAACCACTTGGAAATCACTGGGATTGGAAGCACGTGGACATTCTCACCAACTTCGACATAGCTATCGGACTACTCGGGAGATCATGCAGTTTGCAACACTATTTTATCGATTGCGCCTTCCTGAAGAAAAAGATGACGATGTCCTTACCCCAGACATACTCAACATGCCAAACGGAGCTTTCCCTCAGATAATAACCTTGGCAAGTGCACAAGATGAAATCGCACGTGTATCTAATGAAGTCGCAGATTTTCTCAAACAGGGATATCCTCGTAAGGACTTGCTAATACTACACGCTAATGGACAGGGGACAAAAGCGCTTATTCAAGCAATCGACCATAGACTTGGTAAAAATGTCGCCATGGATCCAAAAAATACGTACCCCGGAGATTATGTAAGGGTAACTACATTGAATGCTGGCGCCGGATTAGAGAGTCCAATTGTATTTTTGGTGGGTTTGCGTGAGCTATTTGAAGAAGAACAATCTATTCGTCTTTCCGATGATGAACGAGAAGAAATCATCCGGGATAATACCAGAAAAATCTACATGGCTACCACGCGTGCAGGGCAAAGGCTGGTATTTACTTATGTTGGCGATTTGCCTAAAGTTTTATCTCAGATCTTTACCCAACAGATGGTGAAATGATTAAAAAACAATTACAGCCGCCATTTCAACTTTTTTACTTTACTACCCTAAATTGACATCCAACACTAGTTGACTTTCCCAACATCGTCCAGGATAATCGCTCGACCACACCCCACCAAATTCCTGGAACCTCATACCATTTCGCTTCGCCTACACCTTTCGGAATATCCGGATCGAAGGCGGTCATTTTAGCCAGAGTACTTTCAGGGTTGATCGCCACCGCTGTGTACACCACGCTGTAGACCGGACCTAGTGTTGCCAGTGAAAGCATCATTCCCCACCCACATCTTGAAGGCTCAACTGTTTTGGCGGCATCGATTCTGTCTTTCATGAATTCAACATAAGTCATCCCCTCTGGTGCTCCAACTACTGACATTGGTTGGTTTGCTTTGAAACCAATAAAGATTACGCCGGCACAGACAAGGATCACTATTGAATTCCAGATCACTTTCCAAATTAATTGAAAGAATCCTGCAATCATCTTTATTCTTATTCCTTTCCAACCTTGTAGTTGTCTTCAGGTTTCTGGCCCTCACTAATCATCAGGTTCCTGAATCGGATCTCTTCCCGATACATACGATCAATTGAAACCTCGACCACGTCCCCTTCACTGCGGCCCGTATTACTAGAGAGATCTTTCAACTGACGGACACATTCGATACTTAGTCGAAACGAGTGAACTGCTTTGGTTGATGAGTTTTTTATGGGCATGGCTTTTACCTCCTTTGTTTAAAATATTGTAATACATTTGTATTACATTTTCAAGATCAAACTAGAAACCGATTAATAAAAAAACCTCTATGTGCAAATCCATATCCGAATTGCAGATTTGTACATGTCAAAATCAAACTTATCCAATAACTTGTTACTCAATCCTGTCAACGTCAAATAAAGAAATTCTTTATCTGAAACACCTCGCCGTTTTCTGATCTTCATAAAGTAGGTAAATTTTTAAGCAAAAGGGTCAACATTTAGCTTATCTGAACAGCTAAATTGGCGATAGGTCTATAATTACTTTAGCTCAAAGATAAACGCCAACTTCAATGGAGACCTAAATGCGGCGACAGATCATTGTTGGAATCATGTTTGTTTTCGTTTTAGCTTCCTGCACCTCAATAACTCCCCTGCCAAATCCATCCACGATACCAGAACCAACCGAGATAATCTCTCCCTCTCTTACTCTAAATACCCCAACAAAGCCAAGTAGCTTGATTGACGAGCGACTTAATGCTGTGTTTACCAGTTATCGCGATCTGGGAAATTATCCATTCACTGACGAGCAGATTGAGAAAATCAAACAGTCAATTGAACTTGTTCAGATTCAGGATGAGAAGCCTGGCATTTCCAAGAGTTACTGGATAATTTCGCAAGCCAAATTGATAGAATTACAAGAACCTGAACTGGCTGAGATGTTGGGGTATATTCCTTTGGCTTATTCCGAGGATGGGAAAGATTGGCAGAAACCCGGCATAAAGGATGTAACCAACACTCCAATTGGTGCTCAGTTTGCCCAAATGGGGAATGGCTCGGCAGAGGTTTTAGCAGAGAACTTTGATTTCTTCATCATTGCCACAGATTGGGGTTTTTCTTCTTTTGGAAATAATGCCGCTCTTCTGGCAACTGGGAACGAAGCCAAAAGAAGTATCATGGATTACATCACCATTATCGACGACAAAACGGTCGTTCTAAACACGGATCCAAGACTCTATAGCTGGGATGGATACACCGATTTTCAAACACGAGAAGCGTTGAATTATTTGCAGCCTGATACAAAAGGCATTGATGCAACGCATCAAAACAGAAGATTGGTCATGCTGCCAATCGTTTATCCCTCCGGGCAGATTCCGCAAGAATTCGAAAAACTGAACAAAGACCAGGCAATGAGTTTTCTCGAACAATATGTGAGACTGATGGTGAATCGTTATAAAGACCGCTATTTTGCTTATGTTGGTATCACTGAATTCGGTTTGGATAGCGACGTTCTGATGAATAAGCTAGGACCAAAATACATCGATCTTGTTTATCAAACTATCCGCGACACCGATCCAACCGCCATTCTCATTCTGGAACAAGCCGGCAACGAAGTTCCTGGCACGGATATGACCCAGCTCACACTGGAAACGTCCACCCGCCTGGAACAAAATAATTTGATTGATTTTATCGCTTCTGAATTTCATGTTGATCAGGTGGCTGGTGCATTACCAGAGGTAACGCAAGAACAAATGGAGCAAGTATTTAAGTCCTACCCAGTTCCAGTATTTCCATCCTCGATCGATATCAATACCAGCGCTTATAAAGATGATCCTCAACGCTTCCTGATTCAGGCAGAAAAATTAAAGAAGGTTTTACAGGCATCCATCAATTCGGGCGCTCCTTATATCAGTTTTTGGGGGGATTTCCCGGATAACCAGTCCTGGCTCGAGGTCATCGTCGGAGATGTGGATGCTGATGCAACACCATGGACCGACTCATGGCAAGAAAAGCCGATGTATTTTACAGCAGAGTCAGTTCTACTCAAGAATTATCTACAAAAGTACCAGATTGGCCGATAACAGACATGGGGGTGAATCAATGCGCAAACAACTCAAACGACGGGATTTTCTCAAGACAGCTGGAATTGCCACCGCTGGAATGGTTTTATCAGCCTGCGGCGTAAAGGCAACCGAATCTCCAACCGCAACAAACCTACCGCCAACTGCAATACCAACAGTCACCTCAACACCTAATTTTGCCAATTTGACCGCTTGTATAAACACCCAAATAGACAAGATTGCAAATGCCTACCAATTAATAGATAGTAACAAAGTGGTACTTACTGCTTGTGTAGATCAGGGAAAAATACTCAACCCGATTAACAACAGGGAAACACCCGCCTGGTTCCTTTCCACCTCATTGTTAAAACAAAAAGATCCAGCTTTTGCAGACTTGTTAGGGGTATTCCTTTAGCGATCCAGACCGGTTATGAAACGTGGGATGCGTCTGGGTTTAAAGATGTCACCGACTTGCATATTGGTTGTGAGTTTATGGAAAATGAGAATGGTTCCGATGGTCCGATGCGTCATAACTTCAACTTTGGAGTAATATCTTCCGAATGGGGGCACACCGCTTTTGGATACAACGCTCCAAATGGTGACCGCGGCTGGGCGGATATTGCCAATTATATAAAAATTGACACAAACGGTATTGTCACGCTTCTGACGGATAAACTCGATTTCTCATGGTGCGAAGATTATCAAGCTCGCCAAGCCTTAAGCCATTTGGAGGGCAGTGGACGAAGACTGCTTCTCTCGCACCTCATCTATCCTGTTCGAGGTTCCATGCCGCGAGGCTTTGAGCGTCTTTCCCGTGAACAGGGAATTGACATAATGACTCAATACATCGAGTTTGTAGTGAAACGTTTTAAAGACAGATTCTTTGCTTACAACATTGTCAATGAGTTTTACATGACGGAAAACAACGATGCCCAGGATATTATGCTAAAGGTCATAGGGGAAGATTACATCGATATCGCTTTCGATACAGTTCGCAAAACCGATCCGACCGCGCTGACGATTTTAAACCAGCAGGAGAACCACACAAAAGGGTGGAGTGTAAACGGCATCAACCTTTCACAGACCACTTTACGAGTTGCAAACCGTTTGGCAGAAAAGGGATTGATCGATATGGTTGGTTCGCAATGCCATATTGACCAGGGGCCAGGTTCGCCCGACTACACCAACATGGCTGAAATGACCGAGGTTTATAAAAGCTATCCGGTACCGGTGTTCATTTCCGAGTTGGATGCCAATACGGAGGAATATGCCAACCAACCCGATCGATTTCTGATCCAGGCGCAACGGGTAAAGGGAGTGTTACAAGCAGCGCTTGATTCAGGCTCTACTTACTTTAATTTGTGGGGCAGCTTCCCGGATGAGCTGGGCTGGCGGCATGTGGGGAACCATCACCCTCGTATACGATGAGCAGGAAGTTCACAATAAAAAAATCCGCCCATTCAAGGTGACCGAGTTCACCCCCTTCCAAATCAGCATCATTGATCTAAAGGAGTTCATTGAGAAACGCAAACTATTCACAGATGAAGAGTGGTTGGACATCCTGGTCAACTCATTCGGGCTCGATCCCGCTAAAATGAATCGACGTGAAAAAATGCTCTATGTCAGCCGGGCTATCCCTTTGGTGGAATCAAATCACAACATGATCGAGCTGGGACCTCGTGAAACCGGTAAAACCTATTTGTTTAGAAATTTATCGTACTACGCACATGTCCTCAGCGGGGGTAAAGCAACACCCGCCAGCCTGTTCATCAATTTGAATACTGGTAAAGTTGGACTGGTGGGAACGCGCGAAGCTGTGGTTTTCGATGAGATTGCCAACACCGATTTCACTGATCCAAAGGCAATGGTCAGCATCATGCAGGGATTCATGCAGGATGGCAAGTTCAGCCGCGGCAAACAGGAGATCCTGGCATTTGGTTCGATTGTTCTTGTTGGTAACCTGGATGTACAGGGAAAAATGCCGCATGAAAAATACTTCACTCTCTTTGATCCATTACCGGATTTCTTACAAGTGGAAGCCCTAATTGATCGCCTCCACTGCTACCTCCCCGGATGGGAGATTCCCAAGATAGGTCCGGATGCTGCCAGCAAGGATTATGGATTTATCAGTGATTACCTTTGTGAGATTATGCACGAGTTACGGCGAATCGATGTTTCTGCTCCCCTCAAATCACGGTTTGAACTGGTGGATAGTTCCGGCAGTGGTCCAGGACTCACATCGCGTGACGTACGCGCCATTCAAAAAACGCTTTCAGGGCTTTTAAAATTGATGTATCCACATGGACAGGTAACAGATCAACAGCTCGAAGAGCTGGTTTTACTGGCTATTGAAGGCCGGCAGCGCGTCCGAAATCAGCTTCACCTGATGGCACCCGGTGAATTTTATCCCGTTCAAATCTCAGCACGGTTTCATGAACCTGGGAAAACGATCTCACCAACATTGATCGAAGCAAATCGCAGGGTAAAAATTGAAATACCACCTACTCCGGCAGTTGGAGAGGTTGTCGGTCTGGCTGTTGCCGGTGAAAAGGGAGAATTGCTCAAGTTCGAAACGCAAGTGCTGAAAGGACACGGCCGAATAGTTGGACTGGGCTCAATGCAAAAAGTGATGCGCGAATCCATGGAGGCTGCTGCGCAATACATCCGTGCTTCAGCAGCAGACCTGGGAATTCCCCCTGACTGGAATGAGAATTTTGACGTTGTAGTGCTGGCAACCCAAATGGGCATTCCCAAGGAAGGTCCTTCAGCCGGCATTACCATAGTGACCGGGATTGTTTCCGCACTAACCAACCGCCTGGTCAGGAATGATGTAGCAATGACTGGCGAGATCACCATCATGGGTAAAGTGCTGCCAATTGGAGGAATTCAACCTAAGGTATTGGCGGCTATCGAGGGCGGATCCAGATTGGTAATCCTGCCTGAGGATAACCATAACGAGTTCAATAACCTTCCGGACTATATTAAGAATCAGATCACTGTGAAGTTTGTAAACAATATCAGAGAGGTATTGGATATTGCTTTAATTTAGACACAAATACAATAATTTCATCACTGGAGAAATGATGCTGACCCCTGTTGAAATCAAACATAAAGACCTTATTAATACTATTACCATTATCTGTTCGATATTATCAATTGCTTTAACGAAATGGCTGTTTCCTAACGAAAGCCTTTTTAATGTGCTTAGTTATGTTATTTCCTTTTTGATACTTCTACCCCTATTCTACATAGAAAGAATTGGTTGGAGGCAAAAAGTATTTCGATTCGGGACTAACCTGAAACACATTCCGGATTTACGTGGAAGATGGGAGGGAACAATCGATAGACACGACGAGAGGGGTCCACATCCATTTTGTATTGAAATACACCAAACCGACGAAAATCAATGTAACTTCATTTTCAACAAGAGGGAAAGGCGAAAGTTTATCGGCTCAAATTCTTGCTGACTCTGAGTTTCGACAATATCACCTGCTTTATACCTGGGTGAGTACAGCGAATGGTCCCATTGAAGGAGAAGAATATGCGCCGGGCATGTTTTATGGAACGACGAAACTTGAATTAATCAACGGGAAAGAAAAAAACTGGTTGGCTTCTACTTCACAAACCGGCCATCCAAACAAACCCGTGGAGACATCAATTTGAAATGGAAGAGTTGGGAATACGAACAAACAATTTGTTAGTAAGTTTGAGTAACAAAAGAAAAAACAACTGCCGTATTAGCACTAATAACTAATGAAATTTATACAATACTAAAGAATAATCAAAATTGATTTACTCCCTAATTTAACAGCTGGTATGCTTAGAAAAGGCACAAAACAGTACCTCATACATCTGAGGTAATGAATTATTCCTTTGTATGAAAGGTTGTTTAGACTCCTCAACTAATAAAATCAGCCAGGTTTTCAGTGCGCAATACTTCGTAAGCTCCAGGCAATCTACCTGAATAGGTCATGATTAAACTTGACCTGGCACGAGACATAGCCATATAGAGTAACCGTCTTTCATTGGTATCTCCCTCAAATTCCTGGAAAGTTGTATGAAGGCGTGGGATAATGACCCCTTCCATCTCCAAACCCTTGATACTATGTATCGGAGCTACCATCACCTCAGTCCCTTGTAACAACTTCTTTACACCATAGAGGTCACGTTTATATCTGATAAGAACAGCAATTTGCTTTTCCTGGATCCCGCTCTGTCGCAAACTTGCCACAGCATTTTTTATTGCAGTATCTTCATCAAAATTCGATTTGCATTTTTGGATCAATGGTCGCTTACCGTGGCGCATCGTTTGGCTTGATAACTCAGGCATAATCTTCTCCCCTTCATCAGCCAGTGATTTCTGAATTTCTTCATTGTCAGCAATCAGGCTATACGCAGCACGGTAGATCTCAAAAGTGTTCCGGTATGGAACTTTGAGCCAACGCGTACGACCTACAACGCTTATGCCTTTCTCCTTCCAGCTGAAATATCTAAATATACTTTGTGATGGATCGTCAGCAAGGAAAATTACACCATTTTGTGGTTTCAAGAATTTTTGGATGATTTGGAACCAAACCGGAGCCCAATCTTGAGCTTCATCAATCAATATCGCGTCATAAGGATCCTCAACTGTGCTATTCTTTTCAAGAGCCTTTTGGGTCAATAATGGAATTTCCTGCCAGTCAAGTCGATTAGTTGTAATCATATAAGATCGGTAACCCTCAAGAACGTCATAAATTGCGGAACGTTCTTCCTTCTGCAGTTTTCCCAACTGACCCATTCCTTTTCGATCCATATTCAGATATTCTTCGCGTACCGGCAACCCTATATCCCGGATCCAGTTTATTTCTGCACCTACTCTCTCTCGACCCAGCTTAATCAATATGGGAAAATCTGGATGTTTTGAATCAAGCCAGTCTTCAAAATCTGTCTCATTTGTCAATTGCATTCGTAAGTAGCTCATGCATAGGCTGTGGAATGTACTAGGTTGAATTGAGTATCCTTTAAATGCCCCTTCCAATTGTTGCTTCAACGGCCGGTTAAACGTGAATACCCCAATTTTCCAGTCGGGGTATTGCTCGGCAAGGAGTTTCGCCCTTTGGATGAGAACAAGTGTTTTCCCACTTCCGGAAAAACCACGCACCAGGCGAATTGCGGTGTTTTGGATAATCTTTTTCCCATCTACTGGAAGATCCGCAACATCAATTGGCAGTTGGTCACTTTCAAACAACTGGGATTGCTCAACAGGTTGAAGTTTTGGTCCAGCGTGTCCAACAACTGCAGGAGTGTCCTGGAAAACAGGCTCTGAAACCAGTTTTTCCTGTTGTTCATCCAACACAAAAACTGGTCGGTCGGGTTGTTGGATCTCAACGATTGGATAGATAGTTGCTCGGATGTTGTCCAGTTCAAACTTAGTCATTGGATTCATTCTTCTAACAGGAAACAAGTTCCTACAACGGGAAAGAAGGATATCCGGGTTTTCCAAATCATTTTTTCCCCAGATAAATTCCTGACCCCATGTCTTTGCCAATTGGGTAATTACTGAAGGTTGTTGGTGCACTAGTATTGCAGCATACGCCCATGAGATTGTCTCGCCATCTCTCGATGGGATTCTCTTTTTTAAATCCTGCGATAAAGCGATTGCCATTTCTCGCGCTATGGACACCGGATTGGCTTCCTTGCGTATTTCTCCATTTCGGGTACGAATTTCACATCCCTGGGGATCAGCCTTTAATATAGATACCCAATCTTTAACTTCGAGAACGATCAGTCCATAATTAGTTAAGATAATAAAATCCGGATAACGGATTTCCCTGGATTTGTAAATTGGAGTTTCAACGTAAACGGTATACTCTTTTGGTAAGTTCTGTTGAAGAAGCTTCTTGGTCAGTTGTTCACCGAAAGTAGCAGTATCCCGTAGGAACCCGATTACCTCAGCCATATTACCTCCCTAATGATCTGGACACTTTTGTAAATTAATTGTAATCCTGTTTTTATTTAGCACGGATATATACAATGTGTTTACTATCGGGACAAAACGCTAAATAATGATCGAAATCTAATCCACCGACTGACCTGCATATGACGTATTCGATTTATAGATTTAAGGAAAAACAGCGGGATTACGAGAGCCAGTCATTACATATCGGCATCAAAATTGAAGTGGAATTTGCCGAAAACGTTGAAGAGATCCAGAAAAATGCTCTGGTGAGATAGTTTTTAACACTTTGGGAGATTGACTTTCATTATGCATTCGCATCCCAATCACGGTATTCATCGTTGTACTCATCGTTTCCGCGGTACTCATCATTGTATTCACCGTCAATCACACCTGATGGTGACTTACCTCGCCTTCGATATTCAGCAGCCCTTTCTTCAGGCGTAAACCGGCCACTAGCCTTGATTTCATTAATCTCCAATTCAGTGATATCGGGATTACTGCCATCAAGATGGTTTCTATATCGAGTATTAAGGGATTGTCTTCTACTGTGAGCGTCGTCGATATTTCCCACAATAACAGCAATCACTATTGCAAAAAACACAATGACCAAAATTATTGCATCCATTTAACCCACCTCCATATCCTTCGTAAATTCACTCAAGCAATGTTTTATCTCCAATCTACTTATTGGAGATTATTGAAACACATCCACAAACGGACCGATGAATCTCAATTCCGGTGACCAGTCAGTGATGGCAAACGTCACTTTCTCAAAGGCACCGGCAAAGTTCTCGGTGAGCGCGGTTTTGAACAACCTGGCGATCATGTGACCATCATTGCCGAAAGCACCACAACCCCACGCTCCTAATACAAGCGCATGGTGCCCGTGGCGATATGCAACCGCCAATACCTTAAGCATACGGTTCCACATGATGCTTTCAATCTCGCCTGCACGGTGAGGCATAAACCTGTACACACCATACGCTTGTACCGCTGGTGATGTGAGGATCGAGCACAGGAATGGTTCATCCATCAACTCCCCGTCATCATCACGAAACACCGGAACCTCCGGTGAGTAGATCACATAATCATCGTAAAAGGGATTGGTATTGAAGTCTCGGCGGGTGTACATCTCGTTGTCGACTAAGCAAGGATAAAGCCCACTGGACCGGCACAGGTATTCCTCCTGGGCACGCGAGCCATGAAGGAAGCCGCCGCCCGGCGAGGTCGCGGAAGCCATATTGAGCGCAGCTGGTTTGTACCCATGCATCACGAGGGTGCGAGCAGCATCAAAAGTTGTCGTGTTCTGGATGGTAATTGTGAGCGGATGGGATCCACTTGCTGAAATAGGAAGGGGTTTATCAGGAGAATAGGTAACAGTATTAGTAACCGCGTGTAGTTCTTTTTCTCGAAGATCGATCACCCTACCGGATTTGGAAACATATTCTCCCTTTTTAAGAATCGTCACTGTTTCCAGGCCCAGTTGCCTGGCGCGTTCAAAAGGAATATCCAGTTGTTGTTGAACAGTGCTCACGGCAATTCTCCTCTTTCTTAAGATCTTCCTTCTTTAGTCTGCCTAAGACATCGATTTCAATTCGAGAGTCTGGTATCGATCCTTGAATATTGGCTTAATGCGCTCCTCGAATAACTTTTTTATGTGATCATCCATTGAGAAGTAAATGATCTGCCAGCCTATATTCGCCAGGTCTGCCATCTCGTCCACCAACCACTCCCGGCGTTCCCAATCTGAGTGCTGGAAAGCATCGTCCAGGATTAGGAACATTTTTTGTTCTCGCAAGATATGAGAAGCGATACCGATCCTGAGAGCTAGCAAAACCTGTTCCTGGGCACCCGTGCTGAGATTACCAAGCGGATATCTCTGGTACTTGTTGTAGGCAACGATTTCATTTCCTTCTAGTTCCACACCATCATAATTGTGCGTAATTGCATGGATGGGTTCTTGCATGGTAGCAGAAACCAATGCCCTTGTGATACTCTCGTCCTCTCGAGTCCTCATTTCTTTAATTACTTGAGTTATTAGAATACCTGAACCAACTTGGGCTTTAAGATTCTTCACCGATTGACTTACGACCTCGCGCGTAGTGCGCAAATGATCAATGATTTCGTCCCAATTAGCATCTAGTTTATCTCCCGTAATATCACATATCCTTTGCTTCAAAGTTAACAGTAAATTTTCTTCTTTTGTAAGCATCTGAACTAAATCTTGCTTTTGTTGTTCGTATTTTTTGAGGGCATCCGGGTCAAATTGGATTTCAACAACTTCAGCGATGTAGTCTTCCTGATTCACCTGCAAGGTTCCAAGGGTTATTTGCAGGTTCTGCAGTTGCTTTACTAATTCATCGCGTTTCCTTTGCAGGGCATCGATCAAAGACTTAACATCTTTCGAAACAATCTTTTTATGAACCAGAGTCTCCAATCTCGTTTTAAGACTTTTTTCACTCTCTGATAAATCTTTCTCATCTTTTTCCAACTGCTCTATTAGATTCTTTAGTTTGTAAAAATCATCTTTTAGACCATCTCGTTTACTAATCAATGCGGAAATCGAATGAACTTTCTCATTAAACTTTGATTCATATTCATTGAAAATCCGCTCTACTTCAGCATTTTCTGCACTGCTGCGCAACCGCGATCTGTATTGGAGAATTGCAAGAATAACAAAAAGGATTGCGAGCAGCCCTGCTCCAAGTGAGACAAAAGGACTGCCAAGAAAAGCAAAAACAACCGAGCAACCAGTGGCAATAATGGTCAAGATCATGAAAATCAATCCAAGGTTACTGCTGAACGCCTCTGGTCTTTTTTCACATTCAGCAATCGCTGTCTCCAACCAGGGATAATGTTCAACTCTTGGTTCCAAGTTCTTTATATGCTCTTGACTTTCTGCGATTAGATCTCGTTTATTCTCAACCAATGTGAACAGCTTTCCGACCTCAGCCAAGTCTTCTGACGGGATTTCCTGAAGTTCGCGTTCCTTTGCTTTGATCTGCTCCGCTAATTGATAAGCATATGCCCTTCGCGCCAGTTTTTGCTGTTCTATAAGTTGATCATTCTTTTCTTGCTCGCGCTTTAGTTTATTAACCTCCCCCAGGGAATAGGTATCGGTAATCTCTCGTAATAACTCGTCGATCTTCTTTTTGTGTTGTAACTCATCGGATAACTTTTTTATCTCTCCACGATGACCACTACCGATGATCTCACCATTTTCCCATGTGCTTTCCTGAATAGTAGCTGAAATCTCCTTTTGAATAGCATCCAATACGCGTTGGTCCGAAAGATAATCTTTAAGTACACTCTTGGTGATCGTTTTTTCATTATTGGGTAGAAAACTCAACTCCCCACCTTTAACAACGCATAACCTGGAGAGGTCCACGGGCTTTTCATCGAGGCTTGGAAAGAGGAAATCTTCAACCTTTTTCCTCGATTTTGGGTCAAAGCGGGTGATTTCCCTGGTAAGCCCGGAAACATTCACCTGCCCTGAATCGGTCAGATCACGTGTGTTTTGGGCGTTTTTGAAAAGCGATCGCAACAAGTACTCAACGAGATAAGTCTTCCCCTGCTCATTCCGCCCATAGATCAGATTGATATCCGTGAATTGCCATTTTAAAGAGGCGATTGGGCCAAGTCCATTGACTGACAGATTCTCTATACGGATACTCATGTTTACCCCTTGTATATCTGGTTCATTGCGGAAAGTATATACTCATCGTTGGTGGGTTCATCCGGATCTTCAACGAGTCCCAATTCAAGAATACGCGCCTCTACAGCCGAAGCAATATCCGCGCGTATCACATCCGTTGAAAGCTTGAGCTTACTCAAATCAGGAGGCTCTCCCAGGGTTAGATGGTATTGATCAATTATTTCTTTGATCGTTTTGGAGATCCTGTCCCGGTTGGTTGAATAACCCTGCGCACTAATACGAATACTGGCTTTCTTTTTTTGCTTCTCATCCAAGTTCCAAGCTGTCAATTTCTTGGTGAGGAGCTGCTTGATATAGGACTCTTCGTCAACCATTGGCAAGACCGTGATTAATTCCTGAAGGTAGATCACGTCTGTCTCAATCGAAAAACGTTCCACTTTCCCATTGGATGTGTCATATATAAGGTAGGACCTTACCCCTGTTTCTGTTGGATCTAAACCACAGGGAGAACCGGGATAATGAACGATCTCTGTGTCCATTTTTGAATGGATGTGACCAAGAAAAACCTTTTTGGGTTTGTAAATCTGGAGATCCCTGCCGGAAAGAGGCATGTACAAACCGTTTTCATAATTATTTCTCAAGCGGGTACTTTCCAGGTTATCCCCATGAGCAACGAGAACCCAGGCACTTGATGCCAATTTCTGCGGGAAACTTGCCAGTGCTTCTCCGATAGAAGTTGCAGGTCTGTATGGAAGGAACAGGAAATTAACATCTTTCGCGAAATTGATCCACTGAGGTTCTGTCAGGTACTTGATATTTGGTAATGTGAAAGTGCCATCGGAAAGAACCGGATCATGGTTGCCCGGAATAATATAGAAAGTAATTTGTGCGTATTTTTCTTTCCTAATCAGTTGTTCAAATACTCCGGGATCTTTACAGGTGGCATCAAATAAATCGCCAGCGATGATCAAATTGACAATCTGAAGCGTAACCAGCTGTTCGAGAATATTTTCAAGGGCATGAAACCTCTCCGGGTTCTTTTCCAGACTTGTCAAATGGACGTCCGCAGTTATGGCAATTTTCATAAAATCATTCTCCTGTGAATTAATAAAACGATGGAGGATGCCACCAAATCTTGATTAATACTATTTAGTTACATCCATCCTATTGCTTGAATCGTCACATTTTTATTAGTCCACAATATTCTCACTGGACCCCTCAACCTCACCATCCTCATTTCCTGAAAATGGTACGATAGCAATTTTTTCTCCGTTGACCTGGTCATAGGTAAATTCCGTTATGTAAGGATCACCGGTCTCTAACAATCCCTCTTCATTCCCATCTTCAAAACTACAAGAGACTTTAATATAATTGTTATTAATCTCTTGTTCATTGTGGCGCAATTCATCTATCAGTTTTATAAGTAATTCTTGTTCAAAATTGCGATCAGAGAAGAATTGAAGAATGCCAATGATTGTTTCCAATAGTCCCTCTAATGATCTGGGGCACTCCACAACCGCATTCCAACCATCGAATCCCGGTGATTCATAATAGGAAAACGCTGGAATCGGTATTTCTTCCTCGTATTCAGATTGAGCGCTAAATCCATGATAATAATCATCATCGGAGGTATAAAGACCTATACCAAATGCTGTCGCTTGATCACCAAATGTCCCCAGATTCTTATATCTCTGAAGTATTTCAAGAAGTATGGGATTATCAACTACAATTTCAGCAGTACTACTACTGCTCGAATTGGTAACAAAATCACTGCGGATTTTCATGCTTCCTCCTTGGTTAATCCTTCCCTTGCCAGATCCCTGCATAACACAATTTCCGGCACCAGCGGGCAGCCGCCCATACATTCCGCCCGTTTTTGGCAGGCTGGGCATGCGTTTGCAAGAATATTTCGAAACCTGTCAAATGAAGGGCTGTTCCAGGCTTCTTCCAGCGAGTGGTCCCTTAGGGAAACCCCATACTGCTGAGGCTGGTCAAAACTGCATGGCAGCATCACCATGTCCGGGCTGATGTAACAGCTGAATCGGCCTCCCTCGCAGGTTTCGATGGCTTTAGGGATGACGTTATGGCAATAATTGATAATGCCCGGGACTGAACAACTGTCCATGCCCACCTTGAACCGGTGTCCACCGCGGTCGATCAGCGCATACAGGCGGGCGACCCTTTCATCCCCGGCGGACAGCACATTCTCCGCCGATCCCAGCCCAACCGGTTTGTGCAGCAGGAAAACCAGCCCGTTGATCCCTTCCGGAAAATCGTCCTTATCGAGGCGGATGATGGCTTCATCGATCGAGTTATTTCCCAGCACATAATGAATGTTGGTCTTTACGCCGGCAGCCAGGAGCCTGCGGATGGCATTTAGGGTGTACTCGCTGCGGTACCAGCTCACCGCCACCGCGCCGCAGTACTCGCGACTCACGCGGGCAATTTCCGGCGTCATGCCAAACCCCGAGGTGGTGTAATTCGGCACAATTTCATTTTCACGGCAGATCTTTAGAATTTGCTCAAAGTGCTCATGCTGGTCAGGGTCGCCCCTGCCGCCCAGGGCAAACTGGTTAGTCCTTCCGCGGCACTGCCGGGCGATGGAAGTGAAATCTTCGACAGACATGTTGGGCTGATCAATGGTCAAACCGCTCTGGTAGCAGCCGATGCCGGCTTTGACGCACAACCCGGTTTTGCCGTGAATGCAATGCCCCATGACGCCTACATCGATCAGATGTGGGAAGGAAGCCATGAAAGGATCAATACCTGTGTCGCGACCATGCTCAAGGATTCCTGTCCTTACATATGCACCCGTTGCAGGATTAAACATGGAAATGAATTTAAATTTACTATCAACTATTTTTTGATACATTTTTTGATTTACCTCTACTCATTATCTATTATAGAATGACTGCGTATATTAACCCACGTAGAATCATCTATCAGATACTATTCTTCCCCTGGAAGAACTAAGAGCTTTCATTTTCGTCCATAGAATATCCATTGTCCTCATCCACTTTAAAACATTCAGCCTCTTCCAATTCCTCCGCTTCCTTCCTGTGCTCCTCATCATCCAGGACTAATAATGCAAAAAGTGGCAGGAAATCACCGCCAAATGGAAAAAGACAACCGGAATTGTTATTCTGTTTTTCCATCATATACCTTCGTCATCTGACTGATCTCCTCGATGCATTCCTGCCGTAGACTCTCAGGCGCGAGCACTTCTGCCCCACTGCCAAAGGTCAGTACCCAGTTCTTGACCTCCACCAACCCGGCAGTGTTCATGTGCAACACCAGGCTGCCATCTGGTCTTTCCTCGATCTTTTGAGTGGGATGCCAGCTGCGTTCGCGAATATATTGAGCCTTTTGGGTACTGAACCAGATGGATACTTCCTCCACCTCACCTCCCCCAAAGGCCTGGAACCCGCGTGCTTTCCATTCATCAGGGGAGAAAGCTTCATCCCGTTTAAAATGCTCAGGCAACACCTGCCATTTCTCGATCCGTCCCACCAGGAAGATGCGAAAATCATTCCGTAAGGTATCATACGCGATGAGGAACCAGTCCCCGTGGAAGTTATGCATGTGGTAAGGCATCACTTTTCGTTCCGTGTATTCCCCCCGCCCGGCGGTGAAATAGCGCATCCAGAGGCACTGACGGTTGGTGATGGCTTGATGGATATCCAGTAAAACCTTCTCGTTGGTTGCAATGAGCATCGGTCCGGAGAAAGTGTAATGAGATCGCATGGTCTCCAAATCTACCGTCACCGGACCCTTTACTCCTTTGGAGATCTTATCCACCGCTGAGCGCAGTGAGGATTCCAGGCTGCTGCCCAGGTAGCGTTTCGAGATCTCCACACTCAAAAAGAACGCCAGGAGCTCCCCTTCTGTTACGATCATTCCTGGCAGTACCCATGTCTTATCCGTGTACATCCACCCGCCGTGATACCGGTCAAACTCGATCGGCGCTCCAAGGCGGTTGATCATGAAATCGCGATCGTTGAAAATCACCCGCCGGCTGACCTCAAGGGTCTCTGCCAGTCGTTCCGCAGTGGGGAATTCTCCATCGCGGATGGATCGATCAATTGCCATGATTCGTTCCAGTTGCTGTCTCTGTGACATAGGTCAAATTCCTTTGTTATAGTCTTAGTTTAGGGGATCTCAGTGCACACAGTGTGCACTGATTTAAATGATAATGGTTTAAAGATGAAAATACAAACAGTGTTCTAGTTGTTTTTCGCAATGAAAAACTTGGAAAGGTATTGCAAGGAATTTGAAGGAAAAAGGTTGGATATAATCAACTAAAGAGGATGAATTAACATGGGTTTACGCCCTGAGAATTGAGGAAATGAATGACTGAAAGCCCTGTAACAATTCAGGTGGTCGATCAAATCGGGGTTAAAAAACAGACCCTGGAGTTGGTGGTGCCCTCGCTGCAACTGACCGTACGCGAACTGATAAACTTGCGGGTACATGATGAGTTCATCAGTCAGGAATTCATCCGCGAAAACGCTTCACAGATGGTAAAGGAAATCAGGAAAGACCTGGATGGAAAATCAGAAAAGCAATTTGTCTGGATGGATTCAACGAATAAATTTTCCATAGATTCATCCTGGGAAATTGAATCTAAAAAAGCCCAAATAGCTTTTCAGGAAGGTCGATTCTTTATCATTATTGACGACAAACAGGTAGAAGATCTTGATACCTCGGTTGTGTTGAAACCTAATTCAGCTGTTAAATTTATTCGATTGGTCCCATTAATAGGGGGATAGAAAGGAGTTAACCAATAATGGAAAGTATTTACCAGGAATTATTGGAAGAAGCCAGGAACAATCGCACTTCAGACAATTTTGACCAATACCTGAAGAACTATGATGAGCTTTTTACCCATATGGAGGATTATGAGGTTTGCATAGAAGTACTTCTTGGTGATATTTATTTGGAAGCCACTGACCATGCCGATAAAATCATGCGTTTCCGCAATCCACCCGAACACCCGAGATCCTTACTCGCTGAGTTATATAACCTTGTTTTTCGTACCTCAGAAAAAGAATTTAGAAAAGAGTTCCCAAAGTGGGTAGAAAAAAGGGGTAGAGACAAGGCTGCGCTAACCTGCAGTAAACTCCTGGAAGATGTAAAAAAAGGAGTGCTCATCAGTATGGATGAGCCATGGAATTACATTAGCGGGAGATACCCACTCATGGATTATTACCCGAAGATAATCTCAGCGCTCGCACTTTTTGATATGGAACCTGTGTATCAAACCCTCGAACAACTGCACAAAATTGGTGATAAAAAAATATATGGCTTCGGCCCTTACTGGCAAACTTTAGCAACCACTTGTATAAAGACACTTGAGAAACTTGGAACACGTCGAGCTTTGCAGTCCCTGTATCGCATCGGAAGATACGCCAGATATTCCCGACCTGATAAGGCGATAACCATGATGCTTTCCAAGCTAGTCCTTTCAGAAGATGAGATCGAAGACTTGAAAGCTCCTACCTTTGAATTTGATCAAAACCTCTCCCGCGTGGAGACCGTGAATGACTTGACAATCACCATGCAAATCCAATCTGATTACAAGATTGCCTGGAGAATTGTCAACGAAGATGGGAATGAATATTCCAACCTCTCAGACTCACCTTTGAAAGAATACCAGGACGAATTGAAGGAAATGAAGTTGCTTGAAAAAACGATCATTCAGGAATTAAGATACCAGCGTGATCGGATTGAAAAAACTTACCGCACGGGCAAAGTTTGGACTTATTCCAACTGGTTTGAATCCACCCTCAAGCATCCGATTAGAGGATATTCTGCCCGCCGTTTAATCTGGGAATTCACCGGACCAGCCGGCAAATTAATAACAGGTATTTGTTCTGTACAACGATCAAAAAATGATCAAGAAACTGATAATCAATTGGAATTGACTGATTCACAAGGACATCCATTGCTGAAGATGGATGATAACTGGCAGGTAAAGCTCTGGCATCCGGTTGAAGCTACACAGCAGGAACGAGACGCCTGGAAAAATCTAGTAGTGGATTTGAAAATTGTTCAACCGTTCAAGCAGGCCTTCCGCGAAACCTATACCGTTACCCAACCTGAACTTCAAACAAAAACTTTCAGTAATCGCTTTGCCGCGCACATTCTCTTCAAGCAACAATGTCTCAGTATTGCTTCCGGGATCGGGTGGACGGTTCCCAGTATTTCCTCGTTTTACTCAGATTGTTTTGATAACTTCTTTTATACCTCTATTCTGGGTCACAAAATTGACTTTGTGGTGGAATTTGAACATGGCAGCGGAACAAATATGTCAACAGATAAAGTTATCTTTGATCAAGGAGCTGAACTGGTTTCAATCCCTCCTTTAGTCTTCTCCGAAGCCATGCGTGATATCGATTTATTCGTGAGCGTGTGTTCCATTGGGATTGATCCAACCTGGACACCGGATCGTGTAGGTTATGCCTATTGGACTCAATATTCGACTGGAGATCTCAGCGAATCGGCAAAAAACCGTAAGGAGGTCTTACAGCGGATTCTTCCAGCTCTTGCCATCGCACAACGATGCAGCATCGTTGACCGATGGGTTTATGTGGAGGGCGACCTGTGTAAATATAAAATCCACATTGGCAGCGGCAGTGTTCATTTGGAACCCTCGAATCAACACCTCTGCATCGTTCCCAAGGCAGCCGAAAAAGCCGAGGTTGGGAATATCTACCTTCCCTTCGAGGGAGATATGATGCTTTCGTTGATATTGAGCAAGGTCTTTCTATTAGCCAATGACACAAAAATATCCGACCGGACCATTTTACGGCAACTAAAATCGCCAGCACCTTGATCTACAGATGCTGGTTTGAAGTTGCCAAAGGGGGTCAATAAATCCGGAAGATCATTTTTTGGCTCGTTGATGATTGGACGACTCTCAAATTGGCTCTTTGTTGGAAATGGCGCCGGCGAGGTAGTGAAGCGTTCCCCTTTTTGACGAACTTATCCTCACGGTTCTCAATTTCCTGAATTTATGGAAATCGAATAGCAAGTTTGCGGTTTCTGATCCCCCAAAACGTATCCTGATCTCCGAAAGATCGTAAAGATTGCCGATTTCTTCAGGAAGTTCAGTAATACTTTCACCATCTATCCTTAAAGAACGAAGACTCTTAAGTCTGCCAAGCTCTGACGGCAGCGTTGTTAAAGAATCTCCCTTTATTGTGAGTGAATTCAAGCTGTAAAGTTGACCGAGCTCTCCAGGAAGTGATTTAAGATTTTTACAAAAAATGGTTAACGAATCTAAGCCGTTGAGCAAATCAAAATGCGCGGGTAATTCAGTCAAATTTGGAAATCGTAGACTTAACGAATTTCGATTTTTTCGAAACAATGAACCGTTTTTCTCATCGAAACGACCAAGGTCTTCCATTTCTAAATTTCCTAAGAGACATATTTCTATCGGTAATGTTGTGAGGTTCTCACAGAATATAACTAGTTGCTTGAGTTGCTTGAGATTCCCAATCTCCCGAGGTAGCTCTTTAAAAGAGTATCCGCCTACAGTAAGTGAAGCTAGATTGGAAAGTTGACCAATCTCTGGTGGAAGTGATGTAAGAGAATTCCCTTGTATTATGAGTGAATTCAAGTTGGAAAGTTGACCGAGCTCTACAGGAAGTGCATCTAGGTTGACACACCAAATTTCAAGAGATTGAAGGTTTTTAAGTTTACCTAACTCTGATGGTAGAGTTTTTAAGGAACCGCCCACTATTACGAGTGATGTCAAGTTGGAAAGTTGGCCGAGCTCAGAAGGTAAAGTTGTCAACGAACTACTATTAATTTTTAGTATAGTTAAATTGGAGAGCTGACCAAGTTCCGCAGGAAGATTGGGAAGGGCAGTACTATATATCGTTAATGTTCTAAGATTCTTAAGCAGACCGATCTCTGGCGGGATAAAAGTAATACCACCTGAATAACCTATGTCGATTTTAAGAACTAATGTTGTCAGAAGAGTTAGTCTGCCTATTTCCGAAGGTAAAACCCCACTTCCCGTGATAACCAATTGGGTAGCTTTCTCTTCAATCGCTTTTTTAATTTGTTGAGATATATCCATTGTTACCTCACAAACAACTGATCTATTTACTTTTTCTTATGTAATAAATCTTCAAGACACAATTCAACATCTTTTCACTAAAAAAACCGAAACAAAATGAATGTGATTATCCAAATATTCATAGCAAATAAAGATTTTCTTAGTAATTGATTCGCTCACTTAATGACTAACAAATGACAAGTCGAAGAGTCAAACTTAAGTAATTTGCTATCCGGATGGGGTTTTAATCCTGCTTTTCCTGTTAGATCAATCAATTCTTCAGTGGTCAAACCTTTTTGAAACGTCCCTTTTCTATAATCTGAACAAAATCCATCATTGTATACTTTCCAGTCTTTTTGCCTTGCTTCTCGGTCAATCTCGCTTTTTGACCTTGTAACTAATAATAATAATCCATCTTTGCGAAGGAATTCCGCCGCTTTCCTAATGACCTCAAATCTTTCTACTGAAGTCGGTAAAACATTTAAAACAAAAATATTTAGAACAAGATCAAATAAACCAGAAGGCATTTGAGAAAACCCAAATTCAGGATATGGATCATATCCTACGGCATCGAACCCCATTTCTCGATAAAATTCTAGATCTTTTCCGCGTCCACAGCCATAATCCAGTAGTCGTATTCTTTCACCTAGTAATTTTGAAAAGAATCCAGATGTTACATATTCAGCAGCTTTTGTTGGATGAGGTCGACTAATAGCTGTGTTATGTGGTCGCCAATACATTTCGGTTGTTAACACATTTGAGATTTTCTTTTCTTCTTTATTAACATTGAGTGAATGACCTACAGCGTGAAATTTATCGATAGGAACGTTAATTATCATGGCAGAGTGATCCGATAAACCTGTCTTAATATTCCTAATTGAATGGTCGTACTTTACAGAGAATGATTCACTTGAAAATAGCGACTCAGAAGTAACACATAAATCACAACGAAAACGGATCGTCGATTGATCATTCTTCCTTTCGATCGTATATTCTTGTTTTCTAGTTTTTTCCTTACTAGTGGTGTCTACTAGATTTGCAGATGTTAGGACTTCGTTAAATGACGCACGATCAGATTTCCCATTAAAGTTACTGTATTTCAGCCCGTTCATACCATCCACGAGATTTGGAGCCAAATTGAAATCACCTAGAATGATCAATTGTTTTGTTCTTACAGAAATAATCATTTCCTTAATCATTATTAGCTGTTCACTTCTTATTTTTCGACTATACGCATCTAAATATACATTAAAAATTATTAGATTTCCAAAATCAATACTTTGCAAGAATGGATGCAACAATGTCACTTCTGGAATCACGAAATAAGGTTTTACCCATGAAAAAACGTTAGAATTTCCCCCAAGTTCTTCAAACCGTGATATTTTTAGTGAATGTAACAGATTACTTCGACTTGGCTCTTGTGCAAGAAAAAGATCAATATTATTATCCACTAACCAGGTTTGAAGTAACTCCATGACTTTTTGATTAGAAAGTCTTTTATTGCAGTTCAGAGAACCGATTATCATGGTTCATTCCTTTTTATCTATAAATAGGAATTTATCATACTATTCTTTATTTTGACTTATTTTTCCCTCATTATCCAAAAAACAAATCTGCACATCCGCGTTCACATCCAATAACTCTTCGACTACCTGCTGGTAACGTTTAAGCTGGAGCGAATACCTCAAGACCAGGTTTTCCTTTTTTTCTGAAGAATCGCTGTAATCGGTCTTGAAATCTACGATGTGCCAGGATTCTCCAATCCGGTAAACCAAATCAATATAACCGGTCTCGGCGTGATCCCCTACCTGGCGAGTGTAAGGGAGCTCATGGTATCTCTCCTGAGCAGAATCGATCTCCTTGCGGAGGGGATGGATTGCCAACCGGCCAAGCAATTCTATGGTTTCGTTGATCGCGGTTTCGCGGTGAACCTTATCGGCTAACCCGACTTCCAACGCAGCCGTTTCCAATAATGGCAGCAAACGCGGATCGCCGGGGAAGAGCCACAACTCGATGGCTTTATGGACCATCTTGCCGACGACGTTGGGCGGGATGAGGGTCAACTTACCCGTCACACGCCAGTCACGAGCTTGCGGCATCTCCTCAGCAGTGATTTCCTGGGAGGGTGTCACCAGCAGCGGGGCAAAAATCGGTGTGACGTCCAGCTCGACATCAGGTTTCTTTTCTTCAACAGCCTTTTCCTTCTCCACTTCGCTCTCGGTCGGGAGTGCCCAGGCACGTACCTCATGGCCGTTGACAGTTTGAGCGATGACTTCCTCGCCAGCCTTGCCGATGACCTCGTTCACATCCACGCGGGCGGGAATGCACAGCTCCTCCAGCCAGGCAGCATTCTTCCAGCCCTTTTCCGCATCTCCGGTGACATGCCCGTTGATGATGAGTTTCTCCTGGGCACGGGTGAGCGCCACATACAACACACGGTGTTCTTCAGCCTCGCTCTGGCGTTTATCCAAGACTTTCGCCAGGCGGTAGAGCATGGGTTCCGGGTCGAGTGTAAAAGATAGTCCTAAATCTTGCAGCAGCAAAGCCGAGGCGCGGGCGCCGCGCGGTTTCCGGCTGGCGTCGGCCAGCACTACCACCGGGAACTGCAGCCCCTTGGATTTATGGATGGTCATCAGGCGCACAGCCCCAAAAGCTTCGGCAGGCGCTTCTCCTTCGCGGGCGCCGGCATCATTGATGACCGAGAGATATTCCAGGAAATCACGCGCATTCAACTTACCGCTTGCCAGGGCATCCTCGATCAACTTATCCAGGTTGCGCCACAACCGCCCCCCACCGCCGCTGTTATCCTCGATGGCAAGGATGGAACGGTAATGCGTGGCATCCACCAGCTTCTTGAGCAGTTCTGCCACCGGGATACGGTCCACCTGCGGGAGGAGCTCCTCAAGGATGGTCACCACGCGAAGCGCGCGTTCCCGGTCAACTTCGGAAAGATCGGAAAGGTCGTCTTGCAAAGCATCCCAGTAATGGCGGGCTGTTCTTTCTTTCCAGCGTAATTGATAGAGGGCGGCATCCGTCAGCCCGAAAGCCGGCGAACGCAATAAGCCAGCCATCGCCAGGTCATCCGTGGGATCAGCCAATGCGCGAAGTAAGTTGAGCAAATCGCGAATCTCCGCACGGTCATAGAATCCCTGCCCGGCAACGGTGACAAAGGGGATGTTCAACTCCTCGAACGCGTTCTCGTAAGGCGGGAAACCCGTAGAGGCACGGAAGAGCAGGGTCACATCATCCCAGACCTTGATCTGTCCTTCTTTTTTTAACGCCGCCAGACGGGCAGCCAGTGCTCTGGCCGCTGAAGGCCGGGCGCTATCGGCGTCCTCCCCATACCCCACGACCACCTCAAGATGCGGGGCTTTGATCCCTTCTCTTGTCTTTTCGTGGTTGGCAACAAGCGGTGCGAAAGGTTCGTAGTACGGACGGGAAGGATCCTCCCGTTCCCCCATCACCTCACGCAGCAGATCGTTCATCCCTGCCAGAAGCGGGGCATGAGCGCGGAAGGTCTCGTTCAGATCGATCGGCAATCCGCCTTTGGCAGTGATACTCTGGCGGATGGCGCGGAAAACGGTCACATCGGCCCGGCGGAAACGGTAGATGCTTTGTTTGGCGTCTCCCACCACGAACAGCCGCCCGGAAGTACCGGCGAGAGCTTCCACGATATCGCGCTGGCGCTGGTTGGTATCCTGGAACTCATCTACCAACACAGCATCAATCTGCCCCTGCCACAACTCGCTTATTTCCGGGCGCTTGAGCAAGTTGGCAGCCCCGGATTCGAGGTCGTCAAAATCGAGACCCCCGAGCTGATTCAACCCATCCCGATAAGCTTTGACCAGCAGTTCGAAAGCGGGTTTGAGCAGTGCCAACACTTGCATGAATTGGGCTTCGCCTTCTTCAGTAGGCGGAACGATGTTGGTTTTTCCACCGCAGATTGCCGTCAGGAGTTCGTCAAATTGAGCCTGCAGTACCCGCAGGATCTCTTTGGCTTCACTGCCGCGTTTTCCGCCAGACAACTTCAATTTTTCCTGTCTTGCGGTCGCTAATAGATCAGCACAGGCTAAGTAATCCCCGGCGGCAAGCGCATCCTCTGCTCTCCGCCACAGGTCCAGCAATTCTTCAATCTGCGCCGCCAGAGCATCCCCTGCATCCGCAACTAACGTAGTACCGCGCATACCGCGCAACTCAGTGATCGATTCGGTAAGCTCGGGGGATCGCAGGAGCAGGCTCATCTCCCGGCAGATCACCTGGCGCGCATCCATGGTGGCATTGAATGCCTCCCTGGTTTCGAGGCGTTTGTTGAGCAGAAAGGCAAGCAAATTGGTCAGCTCTCTGGTCTCAAATGTACTGAAGAGAGGAGTGAATTGATCCAACCCAACCATGGTCGAAAGGGTGTCTTCCACCACCTGGGCGCGCAAGGCAGTCGTCAGGCTTTCATCAACGACCTCGAACTTGGGATCCACCACCGCTTCGGCGGGGTGCGCCCGCAGGATCTCAGCACACAGGCTGTGGATGGTGCCGATGCGGGCGGAATCCATTTTGGCATTCAACTCAACCCAGAACTGACGGTCTTCGGCATTTTCTGCCCCGGAGACCAAATCGCCAAGTGTTTTGCGGATGCGGGAGCGCATCTCGCGGGCGGCTTTCTCAGAGAAAGTGATGGCGATCACCCTCCGCAGGTCGATCCCATCCGCCAATAACGAGGCATAACGTGCCACCAATGTTGAGGTCTTGCCACTGCCTGCACCAGCCGTCACTGCCACGTCCCGGCCGCGGGCCAGGGCAGCTTCCTTTTGCCGGAGAGTGAGATTGAAAGCGGTTAATACCTGGTCGCGAAGTTTATCATTCATGGCTCACCATCCCGGTTCATAGCGCCAGCACCAGGCTGCCGCAGGGCAATAAGAAGGGCATCCGCCGTCGGGTTTTTTGGGCTGAAATTCAGCAGCCCGGATACCGTGGACGATGCGGATGAGATGGGCGATGGCCACCTGAATGGCAACCTCGATCCCTTTTTCATCCCCGGTTGAAAAGCTTGCCAGTTTCAAGGAACTGGGGTCCGCAGCCAGGATCCGCCAGTAGAATCCGTCCACAGGAAGCCCAAGGTGAAGCGCATCCCGGGCAGCCAGGGCGTAAATGGGCAATTGCAGGCGGTATCCTTTTTCAAGATCGCGTTTGTTCATCTGCCCGCCTGTTTTGTAATCAATGACGCGCAGATGACCACTGGCATTTTTATCCACCCGGTCAATGATGCCGTGAACCTGCATTACCTCCTCCCCGAGATTAATATTCAATGGAGGTCTCCCATCCAGTCCGTACCTGGCCTCAAACGCATAGGGACGCCAGCTTGAATCCGCAGATAACGCAGTGACCGTTTCCGCCAGTTTCTCCAGCCACTGCACCTTCTCCACCTCCCACAGGTTGGAAGGTCTGAAACCAAATTCCTTTGGCGCAGTAGCAAATACCTTGCGAGCTTCGTTTTGCAAAGAATTAAGCAAGGATTGCAGATCAATTGGATCCTGTGCATTGCGGTACGTCAATTCAAGGATCTTGTGGAACATTGATCCCATCTGTGCCGCATCCAACCCGAGTTCAGGGAAATCGTGCGCTTCCACCTCAAGAGCGTTGCTGATATAAAACTTGAAGGGGCAAGTGCTGTAACTTTCCAGCCGTGATGGGCTCCAGACGCGTGCAGGAGAATAGCGTTCATTCACCACGGGAACCAGGGCTTCCGCCAGACCCTCATACGGTCCATCGGCTTTTTTCGCCCGCCTGGCTTTTAATACCTGGTTAGCATGCTGCAGCTCCTGCCAACGCGGGGCGAGAAAGGCATATGCCTTCGGTAATTCCTGCCGACGGACTGAGGAAAACAGCAATTCCTGGGTTGAGGCAGCTTCGGTCAACGGCTGCGAACTATCCGGACGAACCCGGGTGACTGCAGTTTTATCCAGAAGGCTTGCGGCCGCTTTCCAGAACGCCGATTCCTCCCACTCCTCCCCATCGTCAGAGAGATATGGACGGGTGAGCAATAAATGAGCATTGGTGCGGGTGATGGCTTGATAGAACAACCCTGCCTGTTCCCGGTCCAGGCGCAATTCCAGTCCCAAATCGGAGCGCAATTCTTCGGGTAAAAATGGATCCGGGCGTTCGTTGGCAGGGAAGGAGCCTTCAGACAACCCCAGCAACACCACCGCCTTGAAACGCGTCCCGCGCGCCTCGGTCATGCGTCCGACCAGCAGGGCGGGTTTTCCGAAGGAAGCAGATTCTCGGTAGCGTTCCCCTGCCACCGCTGATTGCAGGTCGGTTAAGAATTGGACATAATCCACTTCGCGATGGCCTGCTACGGCCTCGCTGATCACGAGCGCCCGCAGCACCTCGCGGAAAGTCTCACAGGCGGTCTGGTCCTGTTCACTCTGTGCGTTTTCATAAAAGCGCAATCGTTCCAGAAGGTCTTCCAGCCAGGTAATCCATCCGGTAAGATTCCTGGTCTCCGCGGGCGGAGTGATCAGATCAAAGACGGCTCGCAGACTCCGGCAGAGTTGTTCCGCTTCGGTTCCCCGGGGAAGCCGTGGAGAATTCCGTTCGTCATCCAGATCCTGTTTTTCCTGATCAGAGGATGCCGCCAGGCGCTCCCAAACCTCTTCCCATTGGTCGCGTCCTTCCACCACCTGCCCCACCCGGCTGACCATTTCAAAGGTATTGACCATGTCACCGTCTACCGCGAATTCAAAATATGGCGAACGCAGTGCGTTGATCAGGTAACGTGAAGCGAAGTTGCGCTGCGGCAGGGATAGCAAATTCGAAAGAGCGTTGATCGCGGGTGATGACTCCAGCGCGTCATCCAGCGTGAAGCGGATGGGAATGCCAAACTCGGAAGCAGCCAAACGCAGGAGCGGGTGATAGATCTCCGCATTGGGGGTGAAAAGCACGCACGCGTTCAGGGGGATATTGTTGCGCACCACCAGCTTTTTGATCCAGCGCAACGCCTCGCGGGCTTCGTCGGCAGGAGACCGTGCTTCGAGAAGGAAAGGTTGATCCGTTAACTTCTTTTCATCGGGCATGGGTTCGAAAAGCCGTTTCTCAAGGTAATCCACGACAGGAGGAAGATGGGGGGAATTCTCAAGGGATGTGATCTTCGGGGAAAGATCAGTGATCAAGCGTTCGATGCTATCCGTGAAGCGACGGTGGGCGGAACGGACAGAATTCCGCATGCCGGGGAAGGTAATCACCAAATCGCCTACCTGCCCGGAAAGTAATTGCAGCACCCGGTACTGTGAGCCGTTGAAAGAATCGAACCCATCCACGATCACCAGCTGAATCGCAGCGCAAGAGGCTGGCTTTTGTTCGAGCGCTTTCACAGCCTGCCAGGTGATTTCTTCAGGATCAGTCCAGCCAAGGTCCGTCAAACGAGCCTGATACCGTTCATAGAGGACTGCCAGATCCTTTTGAGCGGCATTGCCTGTGCGGGCGTAATCAGTGAATTGCCCGGGGGAGACCAGCGCTCGTTTGAGTTCCGCAAAGGCATCCCGGAGAGCAATGATGAAGCCGGGGAACAATTGCAAGGGCTGGTAATACGGAATCGCATTCGCTTCTACAGCACAATCCACAGTCTCCTGGATCAAACGATGCAAAAGGGGAGCCGATGCTGCGGGTTGAAAAGTCCCCTCGTTTTCCAGGATATGTTTGAAGAGATCCGTGAACCTGCCGACCTGAACGCCCATCGCACCCCCAGCTGCTGCCAGCCTGCGGCGAAAAGCAGCCGCCTGCAACCGATCCGGGACGATCACCCAGGTTGGTGATAACGGATGCGCTTTCTGTACCTCGCGGATACGCTGGAGGCAGGCATCGGTCTTTCCGGTGGCTGGCGGTGCAATGATCAGTTCTACGGACAATGGAACCTCCAGAGGTTAAACACTCTATGTAATTGATAATACTAACGTTTAGTGCATCCAGTGTGCACTCTTTTCAAATGAGTTATTCTGCAGGTAGGTCTATATATATCGGAATCGATTACGATGAACTCGATATAATTATCGCATGACTTCAGTGCTATATGTGCTTATCAGTTTTGTTATCTTTTTGCTGATCCTTACCAAACTCCTGGATGTCCTTTCCACCCTGCGCCGTATCCGGTATGCATCCAATGAGACCAATCCCTTCGCCCGCAAATTGATGTATCGCTGGGGACCAAAGGCAACCGTTTGGTTCGTATTCGTTCTCGCAGTGATCATCATCGGGGTGGCTGGCTATTTGGCGTATTTAATGGGACCAATCTTCCAGATTGCTTTTATCCTGGTTGGCATCTTCATCTCCTTGGTGCAATTTGCGGTCGCGGCAGCAAACTGGAGCGGCAAGGACAATCTGATCACCAGGCAGGTACGGAAGGTTTACGGCATGATCCAACAACTATTTATAACGGCGAAGAGATGACAACTGATACCATTGCTAATATTCACTAATCAGTAGGTTGCGCGTCCCCACAGGGGGGATGATATTCGAGCCGCGCCGGGGGCGCTGAGTATTTAATGCCCTATCTATATAGCGTTTCCCAATTCAAGATTACCTTTTTGTCCATCCAGCAAAAAATCTGTGAACAACCATCTCAATAAATAGCTATTCATTTGGATTGATACATACCCTTATTGAGCCCCGTTTCAATCAAACTCACCTCTTGACAAATCGTTTGATGGACTTATAATCACATTCATGGAATTGAATATGCTGTCAAGTAAAGAATCAAAAACACAGCCTTTCGACGAGCAGGCTCAGATATTCAAGGTACTGACTCACCCAGTGAGACTTGCAATCCTGGATATTCTGCGGGATGGTGAACATTGTGTCTGCCACATGGAAGCTCACCTGGGATTTCGGCAGGCTTATATTTCCCAGCAATTGTCCGTGCTTCGCGAAGCAGGAATCATCCAGGATCGACGGGATGGCTGGAATATTTATTATCGAGTTATCGATGATCGAATTTACGAAGTACTCGATGTGGTGCGGCGAATTACAGGGCAGTCCACACCCGAATCGAAGAAACCCAAAGTATCTTGCACTTGCCCAAGCTGCAGCACTCATGTCGGAAAGGTTATCTAATCGTTTTATTTTTCTTTTGATACTCGAAATTTTTTAAGGAGAATGTGTATGG
Organism: uncultured Anaerolinea sp.; assembly: GCA_964428125.1. Lineage (GTDB taxonomy): Bacteria > Chloroflexota > Anaerolineae > Anaerolineales > Anaerolineaceae > UBA6107. Next base: position 744,354 of record CAYRXB010000001.1, on the reverse strand, counting down.
TCAACATCAAAATCTTAGGATCCGGCTGCGCAAATTGCAAGAGGCTGGAACAAATCACCAGAAAAGTCGTTGAGAACCTGGCCCTTGAAGCTGAAATTGAAAAAGTGACTGACTATGCTGAAATTATGAAGTGGCCGATTCTTTCGACCCCCGGTCTGGTAATTAACAACAAATTAGTCTCTGCGGGTCGCATTCCCAGTGAGAGCCAAATCACCGAATGGCTGACGGCATAATACGATAACCGGGCGGATATTGGAAATTATCCGCCCTTTATTCCGCCTAAATATCATTCAAATTATTGAATATCATAGGAAATCAAAATGGATCAACTTCTTCCTCGTCCCAGTCAGACTTCAAAACTGCGCATCTTTTTACTTATTGGGATAATTGCTGCAGCCTGGTTTGCGTTGTATAACCTGATTCAACCCCTGGCAAATTGGATTACATATACCCTTTTTCGTTTACAGCCCGGCTCCCATCTGGGTGATTCGGTGGCTTTCTTTTTGTATGATGTCCCTAAGATCTTGCTCCTCCTTTCGGGTATGATTTTCATAATTTCAATTATTCGCACATTCTTTAGCCCTGAGCGTACGCGTGCTCTCTTAGGGGGTAAACGTGAAGGGGTTGGTAATGTTCTGGCTTCTTTATTAGGAATTGTTACCCCATTCTGTTCCTGTTCAGCGGTCCCGCTTTTTATAGGATTCGTTGAAAGTGGAATACCGCTTGGCGTCACTTTCTCTTTTTTGATCGCAGCTCCAACAATTAATGAGGTTGCGATCGTCATGCTGTTTGGTTTATTTGGCTGGAAGGTAGCCGGCTTATACATTATCTCGGGGTTAATCATTGCGGTCATTGCCGGCATGGTGATTGGGAGATTGCATCTCGAGCGTTACGTAGAAGATTTTGTCTGGCAACTTCAAGCCACCGGTGGCGTTGAAGGAGAGACACTCACCTGGAAAGATCGGATATTACGTGCCTGGGATTCTGTTAAAGAAATCGTAGGCAAAGTTTGGCCCTACGTATTGGTGGGAATCGCGGTCGGTGCAGGCATCCATGGTTACGTTCCCGAATCAGCATTGGTTGGAATCATGGGCAAACAAGCTTGGTGGTCGGTTCCTGCAGCAGTTCTTGTAGGCGTACCCCTTTATTCAAATGCGGCAGGAGTTATTCCCATTGTGAGTGCATTAATGGAGAAAGGTGCTTCCTTGGGAACCGTTCTAGCATTCATGATGTCGGTAGTTGGATTGAGCCTACCCGAAACGATTATCCTGCGCCGGGTGCTTAAACCTCAACTAATTGCAGTTTTTATTGGGATCATTGCGGTTGCAATAATCATCACCGGTTATTTGTTCAATCTAATCTTGTGAGATGGAAATGTCATTCACAATTTACGTTATCAGTGCAACCCTGGTTTTTGTCTTTTCTGGTGTCCTGGCTATGGCCGGGCTAGGAGCAGCCTTTCTCTTCGTCCCGTTGTTTTATTATCTGGGAGTCCCGCTTTCAGAAGCGACACCAACTGCCTTGTTGCTTAACGTGGTCAGCCTGCTGTTTGCGACCATTAATTACTGGCGCGGTAAACTGATCAACTGGCGAGTGGGGGTGCCAGTTCTCATTACAGCGGTTGGGCTTTCTCCCATAGGGGCATTATTGACGGCACACGTGATTAAGACTGCGTTACTGGCAATGTTTGCATCATTCCTCGTTTTTGCTGGAACCATGATGCTTTTTTATAAGGCGAAAAAACGCGCACAAGAATTGAACCGGGGAATCGAATTGGCGGCTGGAGCCGGAGTGGGTACTGTGGCCGGGTTCCTGGGTGGACTATTAGGTGTTGGTGGTGGCAATTTTATTCTACCGGTTCTTAACTGGATGGGTCTGGATGCCAAAGTTGCTGCTGGAACCACTGCCCTGGTGGTGGTTTTTTCCTCATTCTCAGGATTCTTAGCCCATGCAACGATGAGCGGTTTGAATCCCTGGTTTGTGGGGATCATGGCAGTGATGGCTGCTGTGGGTTCCATTGTTGGCTCACAGTTGATGAAGACAAAAATCTCCAGCAACCAATTGAAGAAAATTGTGGGTATCCTGTTATTCATTATTGCTGCAAAGATGATATTTGATCTGGTCAAATAGAAAAGGAGATAAAAAATGGATGATCGACAGATTTTGTTAGAAACGCTTAAGTTTCACGGGCACAAATGCTGGGCAAGCGTGGCAGGTGTAAGAGTAGGGTTGGCTGCCTTGCGTGAATTAGGTGTCAAACGTTCCGGAGGCACCCAGCTCTATGGAATCGTTGAAACTGGTGAAGATCACGGCGGCATGTGTTTTGGAGACGGAATTCAATATACAACCGGCTGCACTTTCGGCAAAGGCAATATACGAAAGAACCCACTGGGGAAAGTGGCTTTCACGCTAATCGAGAAAGATACCAATAAAGCAGTAAGAATCGCCTTCAAGCCTACTCTGCAAAAGCAAATTGCTGCTTCTGCCTTTATGCAAAAACGGGGAGCAGGCTACTCAGCGGATGAGATTCCAGAAGAAGAACAAATGGAAGTAGTAAATATGGTCTGGAACGCGCCTGAGGAAGATGTTCTGGAAATTGGCAAGGTATTTGATTACCCGGGCAAATGGATCCCAGAGGTAATGGGCTTTCGCGTATGTGATGCCTGCGGAGAATTAACCGCCCTGGCTTACCTTCGGGTAGATGGAACACGGCATGTATGTATCCCATGTTCTGGGTATGATCGATAATTTTTTATGTAAAGGAGAAAAACCTGTGATGAAAACGCAATTCATCCCTCCCGAATGGGCTTTTTGAATTTCACGGTCACCATTGTTCTTTCTTGCCGATTGGTTATCGAATGGACGTGCCGGCAATGGAAAAACTTGATTCGACGAACGCGAGAAAGACACGATTTCTTCGTTTTGCCGGAATTAGGCGAAGATCACCCTCAAATTTGCCTGATGGATGGCGTTAAGGTGGCTACAAGAGCTACCTATATCAAAGTGTTGATGACAAAAACCATCTGCGATAAATTAGCTTTCACGTTCTATCACCCCAAGAAAAGTGCTGTTCGATACTCGCTCAATAACGAATTTTTCGATGAAATAGGCAAGCAGAAATTAATGCTGAACCAAATGATTTCATGGTTGAATAAGATCCGTGGAATAGCTATTCTTCTTGTAGGGATTTATTTCATATGGATTGCATGAATTATTCGGGTCTTCCATTGTTCATTCCAGGTTGTTTCCAGATGAGGTTACTCTGGAATTACTGCATCTTGCAAAGAATGCAATTTTCTAAATTGACGAGGTCCTATGCCAGTATTTGATCATTTTGATTTCCTGGCACCTTTCTATGAAAAATTCATCACCCCTAAAGATCCGCAAGAATTGTGGGCGCTGGCAGACCTGCCAGTTACCGGAGCCTTGTTGGATGCGGGAGGCGGCACAGGACGTGTGGCGCAGTTCATGATTAGCAAAGCCAATCCTGTGATCGTAGCCGATCTCTCCCATAAAATGCTTGCTGAAACCCGCCGAAAAGAAGGATTGCATCCCATTTGCTCACACACAGAAAATCTTCCTTTCTCTAACGAATTCTTTGCGCGAATCATCATGGTCGACGCTTTCCATCATGTATGCGACCAGCGGCAAACTATTGATGAGCTCTGGCGGGTTCTCCAACCTGGAGGCCGCATCGTAATCGAGGAACCCGATGTGCGTACCTTTTACGTAAAACTGATCGCTTTAGCAGAGAAAATGGCTTTAATGCGCAGTCATTTTCTCTCCCCGATACACATCGCCCAACTATTCGATTTTCCCAATGCTAGTGTACGAATTGAAACAGGAAAATTCAACACCTGGATTATTGTGGAAAAGGTATTGTAAGATTAAATAACTGATATTGCTTTGATATTTAATTTTCCTATGGAAAAAGTTTTAAGAAAATTAGAAGAATTGGGAGATTTAATTTGATGACAAAGCGAAAAGTCCTCTTCCTATGTACCGGGAACTCCTGCCGCTCACAAATGGCTGAAGCCATCACGAATGCCAATTACGGTGACCAGTGGGAGGCAGTCAGCGCAGGTACGAATCCTGCAGGCTATATTCATCCGAAAGCATTACAGGTCTTAAAAGAAATCGGGATCGATCACCAGGGTACCTCGAAATCCGCAGAGCAGTTTCGTGACACCAACTTTGAGCTCGTCGTCACTGTATGTGATGACGCCGCTGAAAACTGCCCGGTCTGGCTCGGCAAAGGGAAACGGGTACACATGGGTTTCCCTGACCCTGCCAAAGCGCAAGGCAGCGAGGCCGATATCCTGTCGGCTTTTCGTGCTGTGCGAGATGATATGCTGAAAAAAATAACCGGTATTCTCGTGGATTGAATGGTTTGGAATATTTTCGAATCCAGTTGATATGTAATCGTTGTGATGAAAAGAAGAAGAGATGTGATAGATAATTCTTCCAATGAACAAGAACATTCGTTCCTCAATAGAATGGCATTTCAAAACGGAAAGAATTCCATTTTTTTTACTCTTTCCTTAATAAAGTTTTATATTCAGATTGTTTTAGATTTATGAAGGATGAACTTAAAGTAAAGGAATCCGGGTTATGGCTTATTCTTGTGTAATTTGCGGTGGGGATTTACATCCGGTAACTACCACAGCATTGTGTTCTTTCTGTAACCATGAGACCCCAGCCAGATATTTGTGTGAGCATGGACACCACATCTGTGAGGAATGCCAACTGGCTGACTGGCCTCAAGTTGTTGAAAGAGTATGTGAAGGTTCAAAGGAGACCGATCCATCTGTTATTGCGAACCTGATCATGAAACATCCAATGGCGGTAATGCATAGCCCCCAGCACCATATTATTGTCACCTCAGTTTTTTTGTCTGCGCTACGGAATGCCGGTTTGCATTCCCTCAACACCGGTCGTTTACCCTCAGCGATTGAACGAACGCAAGGGATTCCGCTCGGAGCATGCGGCGCTCGTGGAGAATGCGGTGCTGCCGCCAGTGTTGGTGCATTGGTGTCCATTCTAACAGGTGCGTCTTTTGCTAAGGATAAGGAACGCTCCTTATCCTTGCAGGCAACAGCCGAAACATTAATTGCAATTGCTCAGGCTGGTGGTCCACGCTGCTGTAAGCAAAGTGTATACCTGGCAATTGAGACAGCTTCAATTTTTCTCAAAAGAGAACTCGATATAGAATTGCCTGTCGACCCTCAATGCGAATTCTCTGCCCGCAACAAAGAATGTAAGAAGGAACGGTGCAAGTACTATGTTGCCTGATTGGCGTCTGTTAGATGACGGCATCCACGAAGCTCGGCATCATTTTGCTGTGGAAGAAGCGCTCGCCCGATTATTGGATGAAGGTCATTCGCCCCCTACTTTGAGGCTGCGTCAGGTAAACCCGGCGGTGTTCATTGGCGTTCATCAAAACACCTGGAACGAAGTGGATGTGGATTACTGCCGGGAAAATGGAATCCAGATTGTGCGCCGCATGAACGGCGGAGGCGCAGTCTATCACGAAATGGGGAGTTTTTGCTTTTCAGCATTTTTCCCGCGGGAATTATTTCCTCAGACTGACCAAGAATTATATGTCCTATTTGCGGAACCAGTAATTCGCACATGCGCGGATTATGGTCTTACAGCTGAATTCGGGGGCCGTAATGATGTCTTGACCGGAAAACGCAAAATCTATGGGTCGGCTCAATTCTCCTGGTACAGCGCCTTTGTGCAAAGCGGTACGTTTTTAGTGAATATGAATTTCGATGCCATGGAACACTCGTTAACACCGCCTGACCTTAAATTTGCGAATAAACCTGCACACTCAATTATTGAGCGGGTAACCTCACTCTCGCGTGAAGTTGGACATTCCATAAATACACATGAAGTCATGGGAAATTTTTCAAAGCATTTTGCCGCCATATTTGGAGTCAATTTAATTCCTGGAGGTTTAACAACAATTGAGAAACAATTGGCCCTCGAGTTGCTTAAGACAAAATACAATACAGATCGTTGGAATTTCGGCAGCCAGCTTGAATTTGAGATCACTATTGCAGAAAAAATCGAGGAAGGAGTCATTTCACTTTCCGCTGAATTGGAAGGTCGAATCCTTAAGAAGGTCAGAATATCCGGCGATTTTTTGTTAAATCAACACACGGTAATAGAAGAACTTGAAAACAAACTGTCTGGCATCTCCGCTCGACAGGCAAAAGAAGCAGTAAATGAGGCTTTATTGCCCCCGAACATGACTCAGGCTTTATCCAAATTAATTGATAACCTTGAAAAAGAAATCCGTGTTACCACTTCGGTAAAACGCAAGGAGCACAATCTATGAGCAAAAAAGTAACGCTGGAAGTTCTCATTGCCACCCCTCCCACCAGTAAATGCGAAGAGACGGTAAAAAATTTGCAGGAGATCGTTCGCAGGTACCCAGAGGGTGTCAGTTTAATTGTGTTCAAGAGGGGGATCGATTTTATGCCTGAGGACTTCCGCATGAGCGAGTTCATGACCGAGGAAGATTACCGCCCAAAAGAGGAACCCAGTTTACAGATGCGGGTATTGATCACCAAGGGTCGGGCGGTTCCAACTGTGATCGTGGATGGGGAGTTGTTTTCCACCTGTGAAGTTCCCGAGCTTGATAAACTGGACTCGAAGGTAAAAGAAGCCCTTCAAAATAGTTGATCTATGGATATGAGACAAAGAAAGGGCTTGCGATTGACCAGGCAAGCCCTTTCTTTGAACGTACTACCACCAGATGTCGGATTTTATGTTGTTAATTTGCTTTTAAATAATTTTTTCTGCAGCCAGAATGCCACATTAACCAAACCGATCATCACAGGCACTTCCACCAGCGGACCAATCACAGCAGCAAATGCTTCACCTGAGTTGAGGCCAAAAACCGCAACCGCAACAGCAATAGCCAGCTCAAAATTATTGGAAGCAGCAGTAAAGGATAATGTTGTTGTTTGTTGATAATTTGCTCCTGCAGCCTTTCCCATCACAAAGCTCACCAGGAACATGAAAACAAAATAAATTAAGAGCGGAATTGCGATTCGCACCACATCAAGCGGGATACTTACGATCAGGTTACCCTTTAAGCTGAACATGACCAGGATAGTAAACAACAAAGCAATTAATGTGATGGGACTGATCTTGGGAATGAAGTTTTTGTAATACCAGTCCTTGCCTTTTACTTTTATTAGCACCTTATTTGTGATGAACCCGGCGATGAAAGGGATACCCAGGTAAATGAAAACTGATTTGGCAATCTCGCCAATGGTAATGTGTACTGTCATCCCTTCCAAACCGAACCAGGTAGGCAGAACGGTGATGAAGACGTATGCGTACACGCTGTAGAATAGTACCTGGAAAATGCTATTGAATGCCACCAACCCTGCCGCATAATCCGTATCTCCCTTGGCTAGTTCATTCCAGACGATTACCATAGCAATACAACGGGCCAATCCAATCATGATCAATCCAATCATATATTCGGGATAGCCGCGTAAGAAAATGATTGCCAGGGCAAACATCAGGATTGGACCGATGATCCAGTTCTGTAAAAGCGAGAGCCCTAAGACTTTCCAATTGCGGAATACCTTGCCCAGTTCATCATAATGGACTTTTGCCAGCGGTGGATACATCATCAAGATCAAGCCAATGGCAATGGGAATGTTGGTAGTGCCCACTGAGACTGAACCGTTGAAGGCCTCGACGGACTTCGGGAACAGGTAGCCTAACCCTACACCAACTGCCATCGCTGCAAAGATCCACAGGGTGAGGTAACGGTCTAAAAATGAAAGGCGTTTGGTGACACTTTTATTTTCCATCCTTGAATATCTCCTTGTGTTTGGATTAATCTAGCAGCCTGGTTTCCCATCCGGGTTAGGAATGCACTGCGGACACGTACAACCTGGATAGGGTCTGAGCGAAAGTTGTAACAACGAGGTTTCAGAAATATTAAGCACACGGGCAGCATGATGCAGCAAATCGATAATCCCTAAATTTGCCAGACGATAATAAATATGCCGCCCGGCACGGCGTGTTATTACCAAACCAGCTTCTCGGAGCGCCATCAAGTGCTGCGAAATGGCCGCCTGCCTTATGTTAAGTATGGATTCAATATGACAAACACAAGTTTCATCACGAGCTATGATAAAAAGTATCTGAATGCGCACCAGCGGCTGGATCTGACTTAATAGAATAGAAATATTTTTGTAGGGATTTTCAATTTCTGTTATATTCGTATTCACGAATATATTATATCAGGTTTATATAACTATTTCCACATGGAAATAATTCGAACTGGAATTATGCAACCTGAAAGTTGAAAATTCAAAACCGTTACATTAATTCTTATACAATCAAAGAATAATATTGAACTTTGTAAATAAAACCAAACAGGAATATCAGAGACAATCTTCACCCGGGTTTACAATATAGAACAAACAATCTAAACCTCGAATAAGTGAGCTGCAAGGTTGTCCATTACCAGGGGTAATAGAATATCAACAATTAATACATTTGATCATAAAAATATCAAAACAGTGCGAAATCCGCACTGTTTTGAGTGAAACGATAACTAAAGTTCAACTGGTAATGATCTGCCCAAAATAATCTTTTGACTTGAAATCAACCGTCTCGCCCTGAGATCTTTACAGCTTTTTGTCCTTAAGCCCAGAACATCTCTCCAGGTGATTCAACGGTAACCACATCCCTTAATGCTTCCAAGCCCTTCTTAACACCTTCATCAAACGACATCATGCCATCTTCATGTTCAAGTGATATAACGTGATCGTACCCCACCATCCGTAGCGCTGAAACGATATCCTTCCAAACCTTAAGATCATGCCCATATCCTATTGTTCGGAAGGTCCAGGAGCGGCGAGCAATTTCTGTGTAGGATTTATGATCATTACAACCATTCACTGCTACATTAAATGGATCCACATAGCAATCCTTGCCATGAACGTGAACGATGGCGTCACCAAGTTTTCTGATCGCTGCGACTGGATCTACACCATTCCAAAAGAGGTGACTGGGATCAAAATTACATCCCAATGCGGGTCCGCAAGCTTCACGCATTTTTAACATCGTTTCCACGTTGTATATCAACATCCCCGGATGCATTTCAATCCCAATCTTTACATGGTGAGACTCTGCAAATTTCGCTAAATCGCGCCAGTAAGGAATGGCAACCTTGTTCCACTGATAATCTAAGATTTCCAGGAAGTGCGGGGGCCATGGGCAGGTTACCCAGTTTGGCATTTTATCGCCAGGTGCTCCTGCTGGAAGCCCCGACATCCCGTTGACAGCGGGCACACCAAGCATTTCCGCCAATAAGATGGATTTTCTCAACAACTCGTCTGAATCCTTTGCAATTTTTCTGTCAGGACCAATCGGATCCCAGTGAGCACTAAAAGCGCTGATGATCATTCCCCTTGATTCAACTGCTTTCAAGTATTCTTTTCGCTTTTCGCTGCTCTGAAGCAATTCATCTAGCGCACAGTGATGCGAACCAGGCAATCCGCCTGTTCCGATCTCGACTGCGGTAGCCCCATATGAAATTATTTTATCCAATGCCTGCTCGAATGGAAGCTGCTGGAAAATTACAGAAAATACTCCGATACGCATATTTCCTCCGGATCACATCATCAAGTTAATTGGAGATTCTTACCCATTTTCTTTCAATTGCGGATTCACGTATTGCATCACAAATGATCATTTCATGATGTCCATCTTCAAAAGTAGCGAATTCGCCATTCTCCGGCATCTTATTTGAAATGACAGCACTATAGAACTGCCTGAATACCTGCAGGAACGTATCAGGATAACCTTCGGCATGTCCGCCTGGGAATCCTGTAAGAGGTCGAACTGAAGCATCAAACAGTGACGGATCTTTTGAAAGCAATTGGTTTGGTTGGTCGCGATGTCCAATCCACAGCTCATTTGGATTTTCTTGTTCCCAATGCATCGCAGTTTTAGAGCCGCTGATTTCAAACCATAAAAAGTTTTTTCGTCCGGCAGTAACCTGAGAAAGTGTCACATTGCCCAAAGCTCCATTGTTAAATCGGAACAGGATCACAGCAATATCTTCTGTTTTTATCTCAACTTCATTCGATGAATTATTTTCCGAAACCTTGCCAGCATAAGTTTCAACTTCACCAGCAGGTTTCAATCTCGTTTTGTGAACAGTTGAAAAATCGGCCAATACCTCTGTTACCTTTAGCCCGGTTAACCAAGTCACAAGGTCCATCCAATGTGTACCAATATCTGCAACCACTCGCAGAGAACCACCCTCTTTTGGTTCCAACCGCCAATTCCAATCAGTTTTTAGATATAACCAATCTTGTAAATATCCGCCATGAATGAGAAATGGGGATCCCAGTTCACCCTTTATGATTCGGGCTTTTGCTTCCTGGCAGATCGGATAAAAACGAAGATTGTAATTGACGGCAGCAAATAATCCGCTCTTTTTTGCCAGGTCTGCAAGCTCACTGGATTCCTGTGAATTCATTGCTAAAGGCTTTTCACAAAGCACGTGTTTTCCATTTTGAAGGGCTTTCTTTGCCTGGGAGTAATGAAGATTGTTAGGGGTGCACAAATGGACAACCTTTATTTCTGGATCCTCAATAGCTTCATCAAAACTGGTATACCATTTTGGAATTCCTAGTTCATCTGCAGCTTTTTTTGCTTCATCCGGGGTAATGCCTGCAACACCATAAACCTCAACCCCCAAACGTCTTAACCCTTGAATATGTGTTCGACCCATAAATCCCAGTCCGATTACTGCTGCTTTTGGATACCGCATAAATCCACCTCTTTGTGAAATTTTATAATCATATTTCTTAATATTATTGTTGAAACCCGACTCGTTTTACCGAGTCGGGTCTCAACTGAGGAGAAAGATTAAATCAATTTACTAAGGTACTCAAAACTTCGAATTGCGTCTGGTACTGTTCCGCACTCGACGCTGAATACGATATCATTTGGACTCTTTTTCGCAATATCAATAACGCGTTTCCAATCCACAACACCATCCCCACAAGCACATCCAACAGGTGTACCGGTAACTTTTCCTCGTTCTTCGCCGCTTTGCTGCATACTGATATCTTTGGCATGAAGGTGAACCAACCTGTCGGTCACATGTTCGAGCCATTTGTAAGTATCATCGGTCCCGGCAAGGAAGCTATTGCCAGTATCATAATTAATGCCGATTGCCGGTGATTTAACCAAATCGTAAATGCTATCCAAACCTTTTAATGATTTACTATACTGTTGGTGAGGCTCGAGACCAATTTTGACCCCATACCGTTCTGCGACCAGAGAAGCTTCCTTAAGGGTATAGGTCATTAGAACATAATCCATTTCTTTGGTGGTCCAATCAGGCTTGGGTCCTTCGTCGGTGTTGACAACAGGAGCACCAGCATCTGAAGCCCAGCGGATTGCCTGCTTCAAATACTCTACACTAATCTCGGGCTTTGCCAGTGGAGTGTGAGAAGAAAGCCCGGATAACTTGATCTTGTGGTGATCACATAAATCTCTGACCCACCGTGGATCGTCAAACATCGAAACACTATGGAAATAGCGGGCTTCACTCAATAATTCTCGTCCAAGGTGAACCATTGGCTCAATGTATTCATATCCAATTTCCGCAGCTTTTTGAACACCCCATGAGAATGGTTTATCATGGTGGCGAACAAATTCCATATTGACGCCCAGAAATATTTTGCCCATCGCTCCTCCTCTTATCTTTTTGCTGCCATGCGCTTATTTGCATCTGTTACTAATTCACGAACAAAAGCAAGGCTCTTCTCTATCATCGGACCGCCCTGCCCTTCACATTCCAGGCTAACTACACCGTCATAATTAATATCGACCAGGATATCAATACATTTCTTGATGTTTTCAGCATTAACACCATCACCAATTGCACATTGGCTCACTGCAATGCCCGTCAATTCACCTCTCAAAGAGGCTGCAAGCGATTCGCTCACATCCTTTATGTGAACATGACTAACCTTGTGTTTAAATTTATTAAGGAACGCAACTGGGTCCTGACCTGCGATAAAAGTATTCCCTGTATCCATATTCATGCGTAGTAACGGGCTGTCAACAAAGTTCAGCATCTTTTCCATGAACTCGGGTTTTGTTGTAAAAAAACCATGAGGTTCGATATTAATGATCGTATTGTATTTTGTTGCAACTTCCAAGATCTGACCGTAACAGCGTTTCATGATTTCCAGAGCTTGATCGTGGGAAATTCCTTTTGGGGCAAAACGGTCGTCGGTGGTATCAATGTGGTTGCACCCGGCAAGATGAGCCCACCGAATTGTCCTCAAAGTATATTCCACACCCAGTGTGGCTCCTTCAGGTTTCGACATCGGAAATGCAGAATCAATTTGCGAGAATTTAACTCCATACCTGGCAGCAGTTTCCTGCCACATTTTGGGGTCTTCCCAGCTGGCAACATGTGGTTGATAGCCTAGACCATGGATCCAGCTGACACCATCAACCATTCCACATTCGATCCAATGAACATCATTTTTTTGTGCCCATTGAAGTGCTTGTTCAAAACCCCAATAACTGCTATTAAAAGCATCTGTATGAAACCCTATTTCGATCATTGATATCGAACTCCTTTCATGGACAACTTGTAAGGAATGAGCCCGCCCGATTATCGAGCGGGCTCAATTTGATCCTTAGAACTCTACCTTGAAGCTTATGGGATATCTTTGTACTTATTGATATCGAGGGCTTTCCAGGCATCTGGCCAGGTCGGCAGATCTTCAGCAGAGCTCATAACGTAGTACAGCGGGGGCATTCCGGTTCCAACATAATTGTCAAGGTTTGCTGCAGTTACATCTGGCTGGGGAAGGACCCAGTTATGCTGGACAGTCTCACCCTTGAGGAACATCACAGCTGCGAGAACAGCGGTTCTCCACTGGAAGGTTGGGAAGGTGGGAGCTAAACCATTGATGCCATTGGCTTTCCAGTATTCCAAGAAGTCTTGCTGATCTTCACCGATCATCACTTTCGGATAATCTGCGCCATTATCTTTGAAGGCTTCAAGAATAGTAACGGCTGTACCACCTGCATCCATCCAGACTGCATCGATGGTGCCATATTTCGCCAGGTAATCGCTCACAACAGTGTTGGCTTTGAAGGAGTCATAAGCAACGAATTCAACACCGATGACATTGATCTGAGGATTGGCTTCGAAGATCTTGCGGGCAGCACCCCATCGCTGTTCCAGTACGTCGACGCCCGGGAGGATGCGGAAGGCTAAAACGTTACCACCTTTCGGACCAAGATCCTTGACGATTTTCTCAGCACCAGAGATACCGAATGCGTAACCACCAATGGGTCGCTCGGAAACAACTGGGCAATCGGTCTGGGCATAGCGATCGAATTGAACAACAGGCATTACTTCGCATGCCTTTTCAACGATCGGGGTTAATGCTTCAGATGTATTGGAGGCTACGATGAGGATGTCGCATTTTCCCGGGGTATTGATGATATCCTGGATGTCAGCGATCTGTTTAGCATCGTCACCCTGTGCATCCAAGTGAATGAAGTTCTTCACGAGGCCTTCAGCGCGGAGTGCTTCAACCTGTTCGCGCATGGTTACGTAACCAGTAACACGCCATGGGTTGTTCACACCAGCATTCGAGAAGCACAGATTATAGGGTGGTTTTAATTCTGCAAATTTTGCATACTGCGGATATTTGCTGATGTCGGTCGGGCTCTCAACAAGATACTGCAGATAGATCGGAGCATCCGGATTGAGGGGAGCTGCAGTCATCAATTGTTTTGAAAGTTCATAATCTGCATCAGTGAAGAACTGCGCTGCAACTTTGGCAGTTTCCATTTGCAAGCCAGGGTTAGCGGCAACAACAGGTGCTTCAGTGGCGGCGGCCGGTGCTTCATTTCCAGCAGCGGGTGCTTCGGTGGCTACAGCTGGAGCCTGGGTTGCTTTGGCACAAGCGCTGAGTACCATTGCCAGCACGACGATGATCGTCACAACAAACATACTCTTTTTCATTATTTACTCCTCCTAAACATGAACCGTCTGATTTTTACTGCAAATTTGGTGATTCTACTTCTGCAACTCTTTCAGTTTTTGATATTCACCTCCTCCGGTTTCAAATTTCAACCTAATGGATAGTATTCGATGAGTTGTGAGTATTCCAAATTAACGTTTCCTCAATGTGCTGAGCGCAGAGTATGCCACAACTCCAATGATGATCAAGCCTTGTACTGCGTCTGTATACGGCTTGGGTAAACCCAATTGATTAAGTAAGTTAACAATCGCCTGCAAAGTGAACGCCCCAAAAATAACATTCATTACCGAACCTTTTCCACCACCCAAAAGAACCCCCCCAATTACACATCCCGCGATTGCCTGCATTTCCATTCCTTCGCCAATTGTGACATTGACACCGCCATAGCCAGCCATCAGGATACCGCCTACCACTGCGAAGATACTGCAGAAAATGAACCCCAGGACGCGTACTAACTTTACGCGCACACCTGAAAGACCCGAAGCCCGCATATTGTCACCCACTGCTAAAACCTGTCGGCCAAAATTTGTGCGGTGGAAAATAATGTAAGCGATAACCGCAAAAATGATTAGAACGATTAGTGAGTACGGGATTTTCGTAAAGAAAGGTACGTTTTGAATGTAATTGCGGCCAAATTGTCGGAAATTATCCGTAAGGTAACCTTGTGGAGCTCCCCCAACAATGTAAAGGGCTGAGCCTCGAACAATCATCATCATTCCAAGGGTGGTAATAAAGGAGGGTACTTTTAGGTAACTCACAACAAGCCCATTTACCAGTCCAATCGCGATACCAACCCCAAACAGCATTAAGATATTGGGTAGTGCATTGGCAGGATCATTTGCCAGGAACTTAGAACTGACAAGAACACAAAATGTTACTATCGCTCCAACTGAAAGGTCAAAACCTCCCATTGCAAGAACAACCATTTCGCCGATGGCAAGAACTGCCAATGGTGCCGCGGGCCTGAGGAAGGTCATTATGCCATTCATCGTCTGGTACCCTTTGGGATTTAAGAAACCGAGGGTAATAAAGATGGCAAAAAATATCGGGTATACCGGTGGAATCTTCTTAATCCAAGCCCATAATTTTTGCAAGAAAGTGTTCAAGGAAGTCTTCCCAGAAATTGTTGTGGATGTCATTTCATCTGCTCCTTAGGCCACTTCTTTTTTCGACCGGATCGTGTAGCTTGCAACCGCAAGGATGATGATCACACCCTGGAAAACGTTCTTCAGGTATGGATTCACACCCAACTGGTTGAATGCCGTGCTTAACACACCAAAGATCAAAACACCAGCAAGAGTCCCCCATACTCCGCCTTTACCCCCGGCTAATGCTGTACCACCGATCACGGTTGTTGCAATCGAGTTCAAATCGTAAAAACCATTAGGACCCACCCAAGGCGCACCGGAACGCATAAGACTAACAAGGAATAATCCAGATAAGACTGCAGTCAGGCTGCATAAAATATGAGCGCCTATGAGGACTCGGTCGGTTCGGACACCGGAAAGACGTGCAACCTCCGTATTCCCCCCAACCCCGTATAAATGGGAACCGAATTTAGTCCTAGCTAATATAAACCATCCAATGAACACAATAGCCAGCAAAATAATTATTGATATGGGAATTGGACCAATTTTCCCATACCCGATCGCTTCAAATTCTTTGGGAACCTTGCCTGTGTAATTGGAGAAAGTGGCGTTGATGATTCCTTTGATGATCAGGCTTGTTCCCAAAGTTGCAATAAAAGGATTTACTTTGAGTTTTGTAACCACCAAACCATTTACCAACCCGATTGCAATTCCAATTCCGAGCACAGTAACAATGGCCAATGGAACTTTTGTTGTATCGCCCTGCATCATGTAAGAAGACATTACTGCTGTGATGCTGATTGTATAGGCTACTGATAGATCGATTGAAGCACCAATAAGCACTAGAGACTGACCAACCGCCACAATTCCAAGGGCAACGGATCGGACAATGATGTTAAGTATGATGCTGGGATTGGTGAACATTTGCCCGTCTGCTAATAACTGGTCGAGGACACCTGTTATTATGTAGACCAGGATCAGAAAGAAGTAAACGGGAGGAATCCGAACAATATGAATTAGTCTTCGGAACCAGTTGTTATTTACTGTGGTAGTTGTCATATTATTCCACTCCCGCCGGAGAATGATTTTCTTTTGAATGATCTTTTTGATGACCGGTTGCCATCAGCATAATGTCCTGCTCGGTCGATTTTGCTGGAAGTTCGCCCGCAATACTTCGATCTCTCATGACAAGAATCCGATCGCTCATTCCTATGACTTCTGGTAATTCTGAAGAGATCATTAATACTGCCCGTCCCTTTTTGGTAAGGTCACGAATCATGTCGTGGATAGAAGCTTTGGCTTCCACATCAATACCGCGAGTCGGTTCATCAAAAATGAAAATATCAGACTCTGAAGCCAGCCACTTAGCCAAAACCACTTTCTGCTGGTTTCCACCACTCAGGAACTGAACTTCGCGATCGTAGCTATCTGTGCGCACATCTACCTGTTTTCCAAGAGAGGGTACTAATTTTGGCGCTTTTCGCACACCTTCGCGGGAAATGAAACCAAAGAGATTTTGAATTGATCGAATGGTCAGCAGCATATTATCCCGGATAGGCTGCTTCGGTAGGATCCCTTCAGATTTTCTGTCTTCAGTAACAAAACCCATTCTATTTTTTATTGCCTGAGCTGGATTCTTAATATCGATTTGCTTTCCATGCAATACCAAATTTCCAGATTTGAAGGGTTCTACCCCAAATAATGCCTGTGCCATTTCGGTACGACCTGATCCTTGAAGACCGGCAAGCCCAAGGACCTCACCTTTTTTAAGTTCAAAACTAATATTTTTTAGAAACTCATTTGAGGCATTCTTAACGGATAAAACCACATCACCAAAATCCTCAGGTGAACCCAATGGAGGGAAGTAATGGTCCAGGGTTCGCCCGACCATCATGAACACTAAGTCTTCTGGTTTGACATCCTTCTTAAAAACAGTATTGACCAGCTGACCGTCTTTTAATACAGTAACTTTTTCAGCAATATCGAACACTTCCACCAGGCGGTGGGAAATGAAGAGTATGGCCATTCCCATGGCTTTTAGTTTTTCAATGAGGTCAGAAAGCAGCTTCACCTCTGTGAATGTCAAAGCAGCGGTTGGCTCATCCATTATCAAGACTTTTGCTTTGAAGGAAATCGCTTTGGCAATCTCCACCAATTGCTGCTCAGCGACAGAAAGGCTGCTCACAAGAGCGGTGGGTGAAATGTGATCCTCCATCCCGATCTCTCGAAGAATCTCTTCAGCCATTTTGTTCATTTTTCGGATCTCAATCACTCCAAACCTTGAGGGTTCCCGACCCAGAAAAATGTTATGGGCAACTGTTCGTTCAGGAAGCAGGTTAAATTCCTGGTAAATAATGCTGATCCCTTTAGCCTGAGCGTCCTTCGGGTGTGAAAAACTCACTTGTTCACCTGCCAGGTAAATCTCTCCGGAATCTGGGGTATAAGCGCCTGCCAATATCTTCATTAAGGTTGATTTGCCAGCGCCATTCTCTCCAACGATTGCATGCACCTCACCAGGGAAAAATTTTACCGAAACGTCCTTTAGTGCATAAACACCCGGGAACTGCTTATGAATGTTTCGCACCTCCAACAGAGGCTGACCTGACTCGGCCACATTTGTAAATTTTCGGCTATTCTCTTCAGTCATAGAAACCTCATTTAATTAGAGTGACCCTTAAGCCCAAAGGGTTTTTAGGAAGTGCAGTCCTTGCTGTGCAATCGCATCCTGGCTTGGAGCAATTTCCCGCCAGATGCATACTGCCTTAGCGATTTCCTTTACTTGAGATGTAAAGGATTCGATCACAACTGGACCCCTGTAACCAATCTCTTTCAACGCTGCGGCAATTTCATTCCACCTTACCTGCCCTGTGCCGGGAACTCCCCGGTCATTTTCGCAGGCATGGAAATGAAATAGATGTTTTCCTGCCTGTCGGATAGCTTTTGCGCTATCCTTTTCCTCCAGGTGCATATGAAACGTGTCAAGGTGAAAACCAACATTTTCACGGTTAATATCAGAAATGAATTTGAGCCCTTGAGCAACAATATTGATCATGTCGGTTTCAAATCGATTCAGTGGTTCGAAAGCCAGGTTAATCCCTTTTGATGATGCGTAATCTGCCAATTCCCGCGCCCCTGAAACAGCGCGCTCCCATTCTGCCCTTTGTTCAGTTTGGGATTCGGGATGCTCTTTCCCAACGGATGAATAAAATGGACCACAGACTACTTTAGAACCGATAATGTCAGATGCATCTATCAACCAGCGCACATATTCTTTTGCATTATTCCGCAGTTTCTCATCCGCATTTGCCAGATTTCGATCAGATCCAAAAGCCCCGCAGAAAATTCCATCCAGGGAATTTTCATTCAGGATCTTCTTAATTTTTTCAGGGTCGAGCAAAGCTGGGTTCTCAACAGAAATCTCAAGAATATCAAAACCGAAAGCTTTAACCTTAGGGGCTAATTCTCTTACGGCCTCGGTGGTACAGGGAGAAACCCAAACAAAAGTGTTTATACCAAATTTCATACTATTTTCCTTCTAATTGATCTCAATCTCCCCTGCCTGATACTTCAGTAAAAATATAGTTCATTGCCAGATTTACTGCACCAGTTACACCGGCATCAGGCCCGATACTAGAGAAAACGATTGCCAGATCTTTCGTGGCTAAAGGCAGTGAGCGATTAAGAACGGTCTGGCGAATCGTTGACAGCAGAAGATTCCCAAGATTGGCAACTCCACCACCGATTACGATCATGCTGGGATTGTAAAAATTGACCAATCCAGCTAAAACATCACCAATATTTGTTCCACTTTCGCGAATGACTTCAATGGCATAAGGGTCGCCTTCTCTCGCAGCTTCCCCCACATCCTCGGCAGTTAATTTGTTCCCCTTCTTTTCGTATATTTTCAAAAGAATTGGGCTTTTACCAGACAATGCTGCCTGCAATGCATGTTCGGCAATTGCAGGACCGGCAGCGACTGCCTCGAGACAACCTTTATTACCACAATGACATAATGGACCGGTTTTGTTCACACCGATATGCCCAATGTCGCCGGCACAACCGTTGGAACCACGGTAAATTGTCCCTTCAGATAGAATACCGGCTCCAATGCCGGTACCTATTTTTATGAAGATAAGATTGTCAATTCCTTTGCCAGCTCCTTTATAAGATTCACCAAGGGCCATAACATTTACGTCATTATCTACTACTACATTGGCCATTGGAAACCATTGCTGGACAGTATCGATAATTGGATATCGATCCCACCCAGGCATGATTGGCGGCGAAATCAATGTACCGGAAGAAAAGTCCACCGGTCCGGGAACACCGATCCCAATACCATTCAACTTTTCAACATCAAATCCTTTTTCCTTGAGCATTATTTCGATCAATGTGCAAACCCTGCCAAGGATCTTTATAGGACCATCTTTTACAGACGCCGGCTCTGAGTAGCGATGCAAAATTTTTTCGGTGTAATCTGTGATGCAAAGGTCAATGCTGGTTGCACCAATATCCACGCCGGCCAGCAATCCCAATTTGCCATTTAATCCATATAGTCTTGACCTTCGCCCACCGGTAAATTCGGTTTTTGGAGAAGGAATCAAAATTCCCTTTTTAAGAAGTGAATCAACACAATTGTTTATCTTTGATCTGGAAAACATGGTGTACATGGCAAGATCTGCTTTTGATAATCCGCCATATTTCCTGATCAGGTCGATGATCTCTTTTTCAGAATCAGCAACAATTAATCGATTAGCCAAAGATTCTGCCCTGATTAGCCAATCCGGCATATCCAGCGAAGTGAATCTTTTCATTTTTTTTGGAGCAGTAACGTGATAATTTCCCATGGATCTTATTAGTTACCTCTATTCGCTCGGACACGCTTCAGATTAGCAAACATCACATAAAACGCGGCTTGAGTGGAGCTTCGATTAACTATTTTGTTGAACTTTAGATTACTAAAAAATTGTGGAATCGACAGGTAATTACATCATTACAATTCATTATAAACAGGGTTGAAAAAAAGTCAATATGTTTTGTATAAATTACTTCATCTTATGACATATTATGTCATATCTTAATTAGAAACAGAGTTTAGCCAATCACACATTCCAGACCAAAAACCTTTGATACCATTTCAAGGTCACTCAGATTATGTCCGGTGGTGATAATGTAGTGGTGTGATGCCAGATCAGCGACAAGTTTCCTGCCATTGGGAACACGTATTACTGCACCATTTAGGCAGTCTGAATTCTTAAACTGAGCATATTTTGTTAAACTCCCCTCAACTATGGATAAACGGTCGAAAGGAGGCATTAGTTTTACTAAAGTGATATCGCCAATTGGCAATCGGGCATCTATTGCAGTAGCATTTTCGTCCACTATTGCCAGTACCTTCTTTCGCAGTTTCCATTCGGTTGAAAAAGATTGAGGAACCACACCAAAATACCCGCAATGCGCAGCAAGGATGTAATTTTCGGTTGGACCATCGACATCAGGGAAATTTGGGATATGTTCATGTTTGAGCGCTGCATATCCCATTTGGAATGGATAAAGATTGGTCATCATAAATGGGACCTCAAGCGTCTTCCCGATTATGACTTTCGTCAGCATCGAAACAAGATCACCCTCACAGCCCCACACCATTCCCTGATCCTCGTATAACAAGTTCCACGCAAGGCATGGGGTAGTATCGGAATACATGGATTCATTCAAGCAGTTCATACCTGTTGCCAAAACGCCCACTCTGCCTTCCAATTCTTTTCGTAAAGCCATATACATTTTTATTGCACTGAGAATTGCAGAAGTAGATAATTTGCCGATCCCAACCCTCGTTTTCTGTTTCTCCCATTCTTTGGCAGCATCCTGATCCGGAATATTTTTGGCATCTTCTGCCAGTTTCTTCAAACTTCTTTTTTCGACCGTAATTCCAAATTTATTTTTGATAGCTTCAATACATTCATCTTCCCACCAGTAAAAACGTTTAAAAATCGCATCCTGCTTCCCAGTCCCGTTGGCGGGATTGTCCTGGAAAACCAATAAGGAAGAACTTTTCAATTGCCTGCGGAGGGCAAAGGCTCTGCACACTTGCCTGGTTTTCTCCAGGCTGGTGGGACCTATCACTTGTATCCCCTTAGAGGATAGATAACTGTTGATTTCCCAATCCCACATCGAAACCGTGCCAAATTCAGAGGTAACCACCAATAAAGGTTGAGGAAGTTTTTTTAGTTTGTCCACAAGGCGAAATGCCTCACCAAGCATTTGCGGAAAAATTACACCATCTGTTTCCGGGATTTTTGATCCAAGATGAACAGGCTCAAGAAAATCAATCTCGTCCCCCAGCAAATTCTTCAAAAAACCAAGTTGTTTTTGAAATTCGGGGTCATCCGCTGATTTGAAATAAATTGGAACAAATCTTGCTTTCATGGGCATCACCAACCTTTTGCTAGGATAGTAGACATTTGGAGGGACATTTGGTTTGTCCCTCCAAGTTTCTCAAATATGAAAAGATGAAACAATCTACTTAATATCTGATACTTTAATTTTCTTCCCTGATTCTGATGAAACGATCGCTGCCTCAAGGACCTGCATATCACGCATGCCATCATAAAGATTTGGCGTGATTTTGGTTCCTTTTTCCATTGCGGTAAGAAAATCAGCAACCGCGTGAGTGAACTCATGTTCATATCCGATGATATGACCAGGCGGCCACCAGGCGTTAACGTAGGGATGGGTGGAATTGGTTACAAGGATCGTTCTGAATCCCTGTTCATCGGCAGGATCTTCAAGATTTAAGAATTCCAATTCATTCATTCGTTCAAGATTGAATGCTAAACTTCCCTTGCTGCCATAGATCTCAAAATAATTGAAATTTTTCCTTCCGCTGGCAAACCTGCTGGATTCAAATGCACCAAGTGCCCCGTTTGCAAATTCCACGACCATAAAGGCCGCATCGTCCACCGTAACTTTTCCTTTTTCCGTGGCAGCTGAACCTTTTTTGAACACACCTGAATCTGCGCCTGGAAGCGGCCGTTCCTTGACAAAGGTTTTTAATATCGCCGCAACGGTGTCCACCTCACCGATCAGATACCGCGCCAGATCGACACTATGCGAATTTAAGTCATAATGCGGTCCAGCCCCGGCAAATTTCTTTTGGAGGTGCCAGGTTAGGGGGAAATTGGGATCAGTGATCCAATCCTGCAGGTAAGTACCCCGCCAATGAAAGATTTGACCTAACTTCCCCTCATCGATCAATTTCTTTGCAAAAGCTATCGCAGGAGTTCGGCGGTAGTTGTGATTGAGGTAATGCAGGACTCCTGCTTTTTCAGCCGCCTCATACATCTCTTTTGCTTCTGCAAAATTCAAAGCAATCGGTTTTTCACAAAATATCTGTTTCTTGTTTTTTGCCGCTGCAACCACGATTTCTTTGTGCAAATATGTTGGCGTGCAAATGTCAACAATATCCACTTCCGGGTCATCGACAACTTTTTTCCAGTCAGTTTCGACCTTTTCCCATCCCCAATTTTTTGCAAAATCCTGAGTGCCTTTTGGATCATGCCCGCAGGCAACTTTCAAGACCGGCTGCAGACCCAGGTCGAAAAATTTTGGTGCTTGAGACCAGGCATTACTATGGGCTTTACCCATGAACTTGGTCCCAATAATTGCAACATTCACTTTTTTCAAGGGATCCTCTCCTTTCTTTTTTCGCAGCTTATTTCAACTGAGAAGCAATTCTCTTTAGTTCTTTAATACTAAGTGCTACAGCTTCATCTTCCTTTTCAGTCCAATCCGTATGCGGATGATCGATCTCAACAGCAAGGAATCCTTTGAAATTCGCCTTGTGCAGTAATTCGGCAAGTTTTTGGTTATTAATCAAACCTTTGCCGACTGGAACCCCGGCAAAAAAGTGCCAATCGGTTGGCTTGGCAGCCTTATCAGGCATGAGATCTTTGACATGTGTTGCAAGAACATAGGGGGCTAATTTTTCCATTCCAGCTATTGGGTCATCCAGGAGGCGCAGAAAATTACCAGTATCAAAGTTTAGACCAAAATACTCTGAATCCACCTCTCGAAGCAGCTGCAAGATCTCATCCGAGGTAAAGTCAATATGGTTCTCAACGGCCAATTTGACGCCATTATCTTTGGCAATTTTTACGGCTTTTTTGAACATTTTAACCAATGCTTTAATCTGCGGCTGGTGGTCTTCGTGACGGAACATCAAACTGCTGCCCACCACGCGCATCACGTCCGCTCCAATCGCTTTTGCATAAGGAATCATCGTGACCATTTCGTCATACGCCTTCCAGTTCTTCCCCCGCTCCAACCCATCCGGGTGCCCCCAGGCATAGACACGGTCAAATTTATATTCATCCAACTGGGCTTTCAACTCTTTAAACCATCCGAGGTCTGTTGACGGGAAAAAGCAGGATTCGAGAGAGACACCATCGACTTTTAATTCATGGGCTCTTTTCAAAAAGTCTTCCATGGTCATATTTTTAGCTGGTGGTTTCTGATCGGGATATACCTCCCCAAAGAAACGATGGTAACAATAACTGTCAATTCCGACTTTCATTTCACTCCTCCTGTTTTATTGTTGTTTGGACTTCACATGAATATTAAGAATCGCATCAATGAACGCTCCTGAAAACAAGAATTACCTCAACTTGTCATTACAGGATAACATTTATTATAACGAGGACGAAATCAGATTTCAAGTAATTATTACAGGGTTTTATCCTCCTTATGTCATAAAACTTTAAGGTTAGTCTATTGACAGGAGGTTGCAATGTTTCTATAATGTGTTGTAATAACAGGATTACAAGAAAACAATCTTGGTTTGGGGAAGGATATATGAGCGATTCTATCGATTTTGAGAGTCACATACCTTACTACATTCAACTGATGGAGATACTAAAAGAAAAAATCCGCAGTAAAGATTGGCTTCCGGGTGATCAGATACCAGGAGAGCAAGAATTGTGTTCTCTTTATAAAGTCAGCCGAACGGTTGTACGTCAATCGTTGTTACAACTTGAATTAGATGGCGACATCAATCGCCGCAAAGGAAAAGGCACTTTTGTTTCTCAACCGAAAATTAGCGAAGGATTGGTGCAAAAATTAACTGGTTTTTACCAGGACATGGTGGAAAAAGGGTTAAAACCAATTACAAAGGTGCTGCATCAAAGCATTATTCCAGCTCCAGAAAAGATTGCGAAATTTCTAAATATCACTCCCGGGGTAAAAATCATTGATATTCAAAGATTAAGGTACATCAATGATGAACCAATCCAGCTGGTCACAACCTATATTCCATTTGATGTGTGCCCGGATCTGGCATCGGTGGATCTTACCAACCGGTCATTATATGAATACTTGGAAAAAGAATGTAACGTCTTCATTGCAAAAGGTCGTCGATACATCGAAGCAGTTCTTGCTACAGATACAGAGGCTGAACTGCTGGGCATTGGTAAGGGCGATCCGCTGCTGATGCTCGATAGTATTAGCTACACCGAGTCTGGTCAGCCCATTGAGTATTACCATGCTCTTCACCGCGGAGATCGGTCGCGATTCGAGGTTGAACTTGTGCGGCTGCATGAATCTGAAACCAGCCTGGTGGAATTAGGTCCAAGCTTTTCTGGTTTGCCAAAAAATTAACTCTTCCAATTACAGTCTCAAAAAAGAGGAGAAACATGAAGAAAAAATATCTGGTTGGTGTTGACTTGGGTACGAGTAGTACCAAAGCTGCGCTTTATCAGATAAACGGCAAACGAATTGCGCAATCCTCAAGCGATGTCCCAATCAATTACCAAAAACAAGGTGTTGTAGAACAACAAAATGAAGATTTTTTCAATACGGCTGCGTTGACCGTTCGAACTTGTATAGAAGATTCGGGCATAGATCCACGAGAGGTTGCTGCAATTGCCTTCGACTCGCAAATGGCCGGGGTTGGGTTGGTGGATGAACATTTTTATCCCGTGGCAAAATTTGATTCATGGCTGGATATGCGTTGTCAGCAATACATTGAAAAGCTTGACCGCGAATCCGGGGATCGGGTTACCCGATTAACCGGGTGTCCGCCTACATGCGACCATGGACCAAAAATGTTATGGTGGAAACATGAAAGACCCGAAATCTACCAAAAAACGGCAAAGTTTATTATGCCGGGAACTTATGTTGCCGCCCACCTTGCCCAATTGAAGTATGACCAGGCATATATTGACCACACCTATATTCATTTTTCCGGGTTCTCCGACGCCAAAAAAGGGAAATGGTCTACTGAATTATGCACGAAATACGGGCTGGATATTAATAAACTTCCCATCATTGTTGATCCATGTGATCCGGTAGGAGAAGTGAGGGATGTATTTGCAAGAAAATTTGGTCTCGCGCCCGGTACCTTGATCGCTGCAGGCGCGGGGGATACAGCCGCAAATGCCCTGGGAGCAGGAATTGTTCGTCCAGGAATGCTTTTTGATGTTGCGGGTACAGCAGCGGTTCTGGCTGCATGCACGGATAAATTCATCGCTGATACAAAAAACCGAGCCCTTCTTACCATGAGGTCAGTTATTCCTGGTCTTTGGCATCCACTGGCCTACATTGGCGGAGGGGGAATCGCGCTGCGCTGGTTCCGTGATAATTTCTACAACGCCACTCATGGGAAATCAAATCCATTGGGTGATGATGACCTTTATTCAAAAATGATTTCGATGGCTAAATCAGTTCAACCCGGCGCAGATAATCTATTCTTCTCACCACATCTGGGCGGCAGGATTTGCCCTTCAAGCCCAAAAATGAGAGGTGCCTGGTTGGGTGTTTCCTGGTCGCACACACAAGCTCATTTCGCCAGGGCAATCCTTGAAAGCATTGCGTTTGAATATGCTTATTACCTCAAGATCCTTCGTGAATATCTTCCAGAGCTCCAAATCGTTGAGGCACGAGCCGTTGGAGGAGGTGCTCGCAGCGATGTTTGGAATCAGATCAAAGCCGACATTTTGAATGTGCCCTACCAGCGTTTGAAAGGGAATGAGTTTGGAACCTGGGGTTCAGCAATGATTGCCGGCAAAGCAGCAGGATTAATTACGGATTTGGCAGAACATGCGGAAAAGACCGCTGTTCCTTTTGGCAAGCTTCACAATCCGATAAGCGCGACACATGCCATTTACCAACCTTTGGTTGATAAATATATTCAAATGGAAAATATGCTGAACCAATTTTTTACCGGTAAGCAATAATTTTTAAGGAGCGATTTATGAAACAACCTGTACGGATTTGCATGTTAGGTGCTGGAAGAGTAGGAAAAAATCATTCACGTGCCATCACGAAACACATTCCTGCGGGGAGGGTTGTTGCCCTTGTAGATCCGATGGCAGAGATACGAGAAGAGACCGCCAAAGAATTTGGGATCGACCAGCAGTTCGATACGCTTGAACAAGCGCTTGATAAGGCAGAATTTGATGCGGTTGTCATCACAACCCCCACCCCTACCCATCGTTCTTTAACGGAATTGGCTGCAACACATAAAAAACATGTATTCCTTGAAAAACCAATGGCATTAAACATCGAGGAATGCGACGCTATTAATGCTGTTGTGGAATCAAATAAGGTCATCCTTCAATTAGGGTTCATGCGCAGGTTTGATCCAGAAATGGAAGTTGCTTATCAACGAATTCAAGCGGGTGAGATTGGTACCCCAATGATGATCAAAACCAATACGCACGGTCCCGGGCTACCGCCTCCCTGGGCACGTGATCTTAAAACGTCCAATGGAATGCTGGCCGAGGTGAACAGTCACGACTGGGATACATCAAGACACTTTATGGGATCAAATTACCTGCGTGTTTATACCGAAGTGGCAAATTTTAAAGGTCCCGCAAATGGCGTCGACACCCCCAATTTTTACGACAATGTCCTGGTCAATATCAAATTTGAAAATAACGGACTGGGATTGATTTCTGGAATTTGCCCATGCGGGTATGGATATGATGCGCGCATCGAGATCGTTGGTGATAAAGGGATCATGCAGATTGGCGATCTAAAAGGTCAGGACGTAGTTGTTTGCACCAACCGCGATCAGGGTTTAATTACTCCCATTGTTCGAACCTGGCCAGAGCGTTTTCAATGGGCATATATACGCGAATTTGAACATTTTATCGATTGTGTTCAGAATGAAAAGACACCCATTGCCACAGGAATTGATGGGCGTTGGGCAGTTGCCGGGGTATTGGCTGGAACAAAATCATTCCTTGAAGAACGCCCCGTGTATTTGAAGGAAATCCTGGGTTAATCGACCTGGGCTTGGAGGAAAAATGTTAGCTGCCGTATATCATGGTCCTAATGACCTAAGAGTTGAGGAGGTCCCTCTTCCGGAAATCTCCAAAGGGGAGCTCCTGGTAAAAGTATTGAGCGCAAGTATCTGCGGAACAGATCTCAGAATTTATCATGGTAACCATCGCATGTATCCGGCTGGAACAGTTCGAATCCCGGGGCACGAAGTGGTTGGAACCATAGAAAAAATTGGGGAAGATGTAGACGGTTTTTTGGTTGGACAGCGAGTATTTTGCGCTCCCAACACCGGCTGCGGGCACTGCAAACAATGCATAACCGGAAATAATAATTTGTGTGCAAATTATGATGCGATTGGTGTCACTTCTGACGGCGGTTTTGCTGAATACGTTCGAATCCCCGCCAATTCAGTACGACAGGGAAACATCATACCGGTTGGCACTTCCGTAGACCCTGCAGTTGCTGCATTGACAGAACCTTTTGCCTGCGTCCTGCGAGGACAAAACGCATTACAGATAAAGCCTGGTGAAGTGGTTCTCGTAATTGGCGCAGGACCTATCGGGGTGATGCATGCAAAACTTGCCAAAGCACGCGGCGCAGGCCGGGTGATCGTCAGCGAACCTGTGCCAGATCGAGCAGCTCAAGCGGCAAAGATGGGTGCTGATCGCGTTATCAACCCCAGCCAGGAAGATTTAAAAGCAGCGATCATGGAGGAAAGTCAGGGGCGAGGGGCCGATGTGATCATCGTTGCCGCTCCGGTGCATGCTGCACAGGAAGCCAGTTTAGACCTGGCGGCGATCAGCGGGAGGATCAATTTCTTTGGGGGTTTACCAAAAGATCGCCCCACTATAAATTTCGATTCAAATCTAGTTCATTATAAGGAATTAGTGATTACAGCAACAACTGCCTGCAGCACTGCCGATTGCTGGCAGGCTGCACAAATTATTAATTCAGGATTAGTTGATCTTTCGGATATCGTCAGCAAACGTTTCCCTCTAGTGGAAGCAGTTGCAGCCTTTGCCGCTGCGGAAGATCGCAAATCGTTGAAGATTGTTCTGGAACCGTAGGATAAATGACTTATTCATCTTCTCCTCTACCAGCAGGTTTTGTAACCACAGTTCTTGGACCTGTCCCTTATGAGGAACTGGGTATTACTGACTGCCACAACCATGTATGGATCGATCCTGTTCAGGGAGCAGATCCACAATCACCCGTACTCAATCAACTGGAACCCATAAAAGATGAACTGAAAGAATATCGTGCGAAAGGCGGCGGAACGATTTTGGATTGCCAGCCAGAAGGTTGTGGCAGGAACGGAAATCAACTTTTATTGCTGGCAAATGAAACCAATGTAAAAATTGTGGCCTGCACTGGTTTTCATCGAAAAAAGTATTACCCCGCGAATCACAGGTTATTCTCTCTCAGAGCTCAAAAAGTTTTTGATTTTTTAGTTTCTGAATTCGAGCAAGGATTATTTGAGACGCTTGAAAGCCAAAATCCTGTGAAGGCAGGGTTCATAAAAATCGCCCTTGAAAACACCTGGGTCGAATGCCCGATTGCTGCGATTGAAGGCGCAGCCATGGCAGCTTTGAATAAAAACTGTGTAATTGAAATTCACACAGAAAAAGGAGCATTGGCTGAAAAAACCTGTATCTTCCTTACCGATTTGGGCATTAAGCCATCACAAATCGTACTATGTCATATGGACAAGCGACCTGACAGAGAACTTCACAAAGAACTGGCGCACCTGGGCGTTTTGCTTGAATATGACACTTTTTATAGACCAAAATACAACCCAGATGAAAACCTTTGGCCATTGATCGAATACATGGTTCAAAACCAGTTGACAGATAATGTGGCGCTTGCTACCGATATGGCAGAAAAAGATTCTTATCACTATATCGGTGGAGGACCCGGATTGGCAAGTTTTCCGGGTGAAATAAAGCAAACCCTGCTTGGAAAAGGTTATCCAGTGGCTGACGTGGGAAAAATGCTGGGGGGCAACATTGCCCGCCGGCTTGCAGGACTATCCTAATAAAATGGAGAATTTATGATTGACGTACCCTTTACCTTCACTTTGCCTTCACCAAATGTAATTCCCACACGTATAGACAATCACATTAAACGAACGCTTTCAGCGCTCAAAGGTCAGTTCTATGATCAGGATGCATATTCAAAGATGTTAGCCGATGAAGACCGCTTGATCTATGAAGTGTACGAGATCAAACGCCCAGAAGTAGAAGGAGAAATCCTAATGGGCATATCGATCGTACATCCTGGAAAAGTTGGCAAAGAATTTTTCATGACAAAAGGACATTTTCACTCAGTATTAGAAACCTCCGAAATTTATTATTGCCTTCGCGGGGAAGGATATATGGTGATGGAGACTCCTGAGGGGGACACATCGGTTGAAGCGTTGACTCCAGGAAAAGTTCTTTATGTTCCACCCAGATGGGCACACCGCTCTGTATGTACTTCCAGACTGGAAGATCTTGTCACCTTCTTTGCATATCCAGCGAATGCGGGTCATGATTATGGGACGATAGAGCAAACAGGATTTCGAAAATTAGTTGTGGATGGACCAGAAGGTCCTGAAATAGTTGACAATCCACGTTGTAAATAAAAGAGGAGCAAAATGAATCTAAAAGATTGTCGACTCCTGGTCACCCCCACGTCTTATGGAAAAAATGACTCTCGGTTAAAAACTGATCTTGAAAATCTTGTCGGAGAAGTGATTTACAACCCGACTGGAAAACCATTGACCTCTGAAGAAGTTGCGAGACTTCTTCCAGGTATCGACGGATATATTGCCGGGCTGGATGTGATCGATGCTAATGCGTTGAAAACTGCAGATAAATTAAAGGTGATTGCTCGCTATGGCGTTGGTGTTGACAATGTGGATCTTAAATTCGCAAGAGAAAAAGGCATTGTCGTTACAAACACTCCGGGTGCGAATTCAGTTTCTGTCGCAGAACTTGCACTCGCTTTAATGCTTGCACTAGCCCGACAGCTGCCCGAAGCAGTGGACGCAGTCCACCAGGGAAAATGGCCGCGTTATTCAGGTATCAGCCTTGAGGGCAAAACCATTGGTATTTTGGGTCTTGGTGCCATAGGGAAACAACTGGCTCGACGATTGGCTGGTTTTGATTGCAAGATTCTCGCTTTCGATCCTTTTGCTGATAAGCAATTTGCAGCGAAAAACAATATCGAACTGGTTGCAATGGATGAGGTTATCCAAAAATCCGATTTTGTCAGCCTGCACTTACCCCTCCTTCCGGAAACTCGCGCGATAGTCGATGACACATTCATTTCAAAAATGAAAAAGGGGTCGTTTTTAATAAACACTTCTCGAGGTGAAATAGTTGATGAAGGCGCGCTTCTAAGAGGACTGCAAAGCGGTCTTCTTCGCGGTGCCGGGCTGGATGCATTTACCACTGAACCTCCAGACCCGCAAAATCCACTGCTTTCTCTACCGCAAGTAATTGCCACGCCGCACTTAGGCGCTCAAACAGATGGCGCAACAAGTAATATGGGATGGTTGGCCATGAAGGATTGTCTGGCTGTTTTAAAAGGAGAACAGCCCAGCTTTCGGGTTGAATAATTTATTAAAATCAGGAGTTTTTATGAATAAGTCAGATATGTTGGCAAAGATCAAAGAGCTGGGCTTGTTGGCAGTTATTCGCGGACCATCACCGGAACTCACTGTCAAAATGGTTGAGGCATTAGTAGCTGGTGGAGTGAAGGGTATCGAAATCACCTATAGCACTCCGAATGCAGAAGAGGTAGTAAGAACGCTGGCAGATAAGTTCGGAGATTCGATCGTTCTCGGAATGGGCACCCTGACAAAACCGGAACAGGCAATTTCCGCAAAAACCGCCGGGGCTCATTACCTGGTTAGTCCCATATGCGAGACCGAATTAGTAAAAGCAATGGTTGGCAGCGGTTTGCTGACGATGGTTGGCGCACTTACCCCAACAGAGGTCTACCATGCATATAACATGGGTGCTGATGTGGTCAAGGTTTTCCCGGGATCATTAGGTGGTCCAGCCTACATAAAAGCGCTTAAGGGTCCTTTCCCGTACATTCCCATGATGCCAACAGGCGGCGTCAGCCCTAGCAACATTGCAGAATGGTTTGCAACGGGTGTAGTAGCAGTCGGCGCTGGAAGTGAATTAGCACCAACTCAACTAGCCAAGGATGGTCGTTTTGATCAAATTACTGAACGTGCCATGGAATTTGTTAAGCTGGTCAATTCAGCAAAAAATCTATAACCCGGAGGAATAAATGACAAATCAGAATTATCCTGTGATCACAAAAAAAGTTCCGACTTTTTATTTCATCGGTGTCACAACCGGAAAATCATCGATCATGAAGGTCTTTCCATTGTGGATGAAAGTGCTTGGACGCGAAGAAGTGGTAATGGAAGGTGTTGATTGCAAAATCCATGACGACCCTGAAGTCTATCGGAAAGCAGTTGCGCAAATAAAATATGACCCTTTGTCACTTGGAGCACTCGTAACCACACACAAGATCGACCTGTTGACCGCAGCAAGAGACATGTTTGATTACCTTGATCCTTATGCACTGATCACAGATGAGGTATCGAGCATTTCCAAATTGGATGGTCGATTGGAAGGTCATGCCAAAGATCCTTTAACCTCGGGGGCGAGCCTGGATGCAATAATCGATAAGGGTTACTTTGGCAGAACCCATGGTCACGTTTTGTGCTTTGGGGCTGGCGGAAGCGCAATCGCAACCTTGCTGCATTTGATCAATAAAAAAGATAAAGAAGACCGCCCTGAAAAGTTCACTTTCGTTAATCGTTCACAGGGGCGACTGGATCATGCAAAAGAAATGGTATCAAACTTAAAAACCGATATTGAAATTGAATATATCTGCAATGCCGATCCGGTGATAAACGACCAAATCATGGAAAAATTCCCTCCGTACAGTATCGTAATAAACGCCACAGGGATGGGCAAGGACACCCCGGGTTCCCCAATCACCTGGAACGGCAAATTCCCAATGAATTCAATTTCATGGGAATTCAATTACCGCGGTGAATTGGATTTCATGCATCAATCAATTGCCCAGGAAAAATCCAGGAACGTGAAAGTTGAGGACGGTTGGATCTATTTTGTTCATGGCTGGACCCAGGTCGTCGCCCAGGTTTTACATTTTGAGCTGACTCCACAATTGTTCGACAAGCTTAATGAAGCAGCCTCCTCTGTTCGTGGAAAGTAAGATCTTCTGACCCGATCAAAAAACAGGAAAAAATAATGTTTTTATCTGCAAAAGAAATTGCAAAAATGATCGACCTGTCATGCGTTCGTACCATTTCCAATAAAGTGGATATCGAAGAAATGGTGAATGCAGCAAAAAAATTCGATTTCGGTCAGGTGTCAGTCCTTCAATGCTTTATCCCTTACACCAAGACATTATTAACCGATCGACCGGATATCCATATCGTCGGGAATGTAAGTTTCCCTTCCGGGTCAGATTCTACAACCACAAAGGTATTCCAAGCCAGAGAAATGGTAGCAGCTGGTTGCGACGAGATTGATACAGTCATTAATGTCGGTCAATTAAAGTCAGGAATGGATGAAGAGGTTTTGCGTGATGTCGAATCAGTGGTGAAAGCGGTCAGTCCTTTACCCTGTAAGGTGATCATAGAGATCATGTATTTGACCGCTGATGAAGTGAAGAATGCCTGCGAGATCTGCATGAGCGCAGGTGCAGCGTTTGTAAAAACGGGAACCGGTTGGGCAAACCGAGGAACCACTGTTGATGATATCCGGCTAATTAAGTCAATTGTCGAAGATCGCTGCAAAATCAAGGCGTCTGGCGGTATAAGAGACCTTCAGACACTCGGAGAGATGTATCAGGCTGGGGCGAGGCGTTTTGGAGTGAATCTAAAAAGCGGCATCGAATTGGTTGAAGCATGCCAGAAATTAGAAAAAGGGTTCGAAATCTAATCATCCTGAAGGTGCTTGATGGATAAAAAAATAATCTCTTATGATCTTGGTACAGGCGGAAATAAAGCCTCTTTGTATAACGAAAATGGTGAATGCCTGGCTTCAACATTTATTCCTTATGAGACCTTTTATCCACAACTCGGTTGGCATGAACAGCGCCCAATGGATTGGTGGAATGCGACCGTTGAAAGCACACGCCAGTTGATCGAAAAAAGCAAAGTGGATGTAAATTCGATCGTTGGCATCGGAATTTCAGGGCATAGCCTGGGCTGCATCCCCATCGACCATGACGGGCGTCTTTTAGCAGAATATACGCCAATTTGGTCGGATATCAGATCTCAAAAAGAAGTGGAAGTTTTTTTTGAAAAAGTCGATCCGGATCACTGGTACCTCACCACAGGAAATGGATTTCCGGCAGCCTGTTACACGGTTTTTAAGGTGATGTGGATCAAAAATAATCAACCGGAAATTTTTTCCAGAATCGACAAGATCATCGGTACCAAAGATTTTATCAACTTTATGTTAACTGGGAAAATTGCAACGGATTATTCCTATGCATCAGGTACCGGGGTTTACGACTTAAAGGCATGGAGGTATAACGCGGAATTCATCAAAGCCAGTGAACTGCCCGAATCCATTTGGCCGGATATTTTAGCCTCAACCCACGTCCTGGGAACTCTAAAACCAGACATTGCTAAACTTCTCGGTCTCCCACCAACAGTAAAAGTGATATGCGGCGGAGTGGATAACTCCTGTATGGCACTAGGGGCTAGGAACACCAAAGCTGGGCGCGTTTATACATCGCTTGGTTCATCTGCATGGATAGCAGTCTCTTCTAATGAACCCGTGCTGGATAAGCAATATAAGCCGTTTGTGTTTACCCATGTAATTCCAGGTATGTTTACCTCTGCGGTGAGTATTTTCTCAGCAGGCACAACCTATTCATGGGTTAGGGATAATATTTGTTCCAACCTGGAAGCTGAAGCAAAAGAAAACCAGCAAGATGTATTTGTTTTGATGAACCGTGAAGCTGAAAAAGCGCCTGTTGGGTCAAGGAAATTGTTATTTAATCCGAGCCTGGCAGGTGGAACTTCGCAGGATAAGAGTGTTCATATTCGCGGCGCATACATGGGACTGGACCTTAAACATGGTCAGGCGGAACTGATCCGGTCTGCAATGGAAGGGATTGCAATGAACCTTCGCTTGCGGTTGGATTTGTTAAGAAAATACACCGATATTGAAGATGAAATCTTATTCGTAGGAGGTGGCGCAAAAAGTCGTTTCTACCTGGGAATTTTCGCAGATGTTTTCAATACCCGTATCCATAAAACAACTATTGATCAGGATGCAGGGGCTTTAGGTGCTGCGGCTTTGGCAGCGGTCGGCCTTGGTTTATGGAAGGATTTCAACAAGATCGATGAAATCCATAAAACCGTCGAATTGGTCGCACCCATCGAGAAGCATAATCGTATTTACGAAAAACTTTTACCTATTTATGCAGAAGCAACAGATTTCGAAGCGCAAATTTGTGAGCGGCTGCACGAAGTTGAAATTTAGTTTTTGCCTTTCGAAGACCTGAGACAAAAATATAAAAAGAAAAGGAGCAGAAATGAAAATTGGTCTTTTTACCGCAACATTTTTGGATATGAAAATTGAGGAAGTCTTCAAAATGGCTTCCGGCCTGGGATACCAGGCTGTTGAGATGCCGGCATTTGCAGGAAACCCGCATCTCGATATATCAGAAATCACCAAGGGTAATAATGCAGCTCAACTTAAAAAGCTAGTGAGCTCTTATGGACTGGTCATTTCAGCGCTGGCAAATCACCCTGAAGGGCAGATCGTTTTGGGACCCTATGGAAAAGATACAGATGCCATATTTGCAGGAACCAAAGAAGAGAAAATTAAATTTGGGACTGAACGGATGATCATGACCGCCCGTGCCGCAAATGCACTCGAAGTCCCTGTGGTCACAGGCTTCCTTGGATGTGAGAATTTCGGACGGTTCTTCCCCTGGCCTTACTCTAAGGGCTGGTCGGACATGGAAGGCGAACTTGTCGAACGCTGGGGAAAAATCCTGGACAAATTTGCTGAATACGGTGTTAAGTTTGCTCATGAACCACATCCCAACGAGATTGTCTACAATGTTGAAACCGCTTTACGTGCAGTGGAATTGCTTGGCAATCGCAAGGAATTTGGGTTCAATTTTGATCCCGCCAACTTGATTTATCTGGGTATCGATGTTGAGAACTTTATCGACGCATTGGGCAGCAAAATTTTCCACGTTCATGCAAAAGATGGCGAAATTGTTGCTCACAACGTGCGCCGCTCAGGTCTTATTCCCCAAGGCGACTGGCAACGGCTTGGTCGCGGATTCCGATTCCGCATCCCCGGATGGGGATCGGTCCCCTGGAAGAAAGTGATTACTGAACTTTCCATGATCGGATACAACTACGTGATGAGTTATGAACATGAAGATGTCACCATGAGCCGGCATGATGGTATCACCAAGACTATTGCCTACCTGAAACCGCTCATGATTGAGAATCCTTACGAAGGTCGTAACGACGTTTTATTCAATTAGAAGTTAGGAGAGATTAGGAGGAATGATATGACTAAGATGATGAAAGCAGCAGTGTTCGAAGCCGTAAAGAAAATTGTCGTTAAAGAGGTTCCTATTCCTGAAATAGGTGATGAAGACGTATTGATCAAAGTGAAATACACTGGGATATGCGGCACTGATTGGAGCATATATAACGGCTGGTATTCTGCAGACAAACTGCCTATGATCGCCGGTCATGAGTTTTCAGGAGTCATCGCTGAGGTAGGCAAAAAGGTCACGCGCGTTAAAGCTGGCGACCGCGTAACCGCCGATATCAACATGGCCTGCGGAACCTGTTTTTACTGTATGAACGGGGCAAGCCTCCAGTGCCCGAACTTTACTCAGCTTGGGATTCACACTGACGGAACCTACGCGGAATATGTTAAAGCCCCTGCAAGATTAGTTCATGTACTTCCTGATAAACTCAGTTTTGAAGAAGGTGCATTTATCGAGCCGGTCTCATGTTGTATCCACGCTGCCAAAGCGATGAATGCCAAACTTGCCAGCAGCGTCGCTGTCATTGGGTGCGGTCTGGGTGTTCTACACGCCCGCATGGCTGTTTTACGAGCCTGTGCACCTGTGATAGTGATCGGCGATAACAAGAAACGGTTGAGCATTGCCAAGAAGATGGGTGCAGATGTGGTTTTGGATGTCAATGAGATTGCCGATCCAGTGGCTGAAGTGAAGAAATTGACCAATGGGCGCGGAGCCGATTATGTGATCGAAGCTGTAGGAAAGGTAAAAACATACGAACAGGCCTGGGCAATGCTTCGTCCTGGTGGAACCATGTCAGCATTTGGGATCACAGGCGGGGATGATTATATGAAAATCCGCCCATTTGACTTTGTTCTTGGCGAGAAAAAAATCACCGGTTCGTGCGCCGGGGCTGGTCCAGATTGGCCGGAATCAATCACTCTGATCGAAAACGGCCGTATCGACCCCAAACCGTTGTTTTCAATGAAGGTTCCGCTCGAGGACCTTGAATGGGCATTACTTGAATTGCGCCGCGACCCCGATTTGTTTAAGATCTTCGTGTCACCAGAAATCTCAAAACGGGAAGTCCTTTAATACCATGGCTGCGGTTTTTAGATTAAGCCGCAGCCATCCTTTTTGGAGCAAAAATTGAAGATCGAAAAGATAAATCACGTTTCAATAAATGTAAAGGATATGCAACGGTCACTCGATTTTTATGAACGAGTGCTTGGGCTGGAACTTCAGGAGACTGTAAATTGCGGCGATTTCAACATCACCTACTTTGCGCTTCCTGATGGATCTCGGTTGGAATTGTTCGATTATCACCACTTGAACGAGGAAATCCCCCATAAAGATTCAGATGTCGGGTTGAGGCACCTTGCCTTCGAGGTCAGCGATGTATCTTCCCATGAATCTTATTTGCGATCACAGGGTGTTGAAATCACATTGCCCACTTGCGATTTACCCAATCTGAGAGCAAGGGTGATGTTATTTCTCGATCCCAACGGAGTGACCCTGGAATTTTGTGAGAAATTGTAAAAATTCAGCTTTTTAGGAGGTAGTCAGGAATGGATAAAAAAGAGATTTTACTTTCACCGATCAAGATTGGTACACGCACTTCTGTCAACCGATTCTTTATTCAACCTATGGAATGTTCAGATGGAGACAAGGATGGTAATCCAACTGACCTGACCTATCAGCGATATGAGAACTTGTTCAAAGGCGAAGCAGGTTTGGTTTGCCTTGAGGCAATTACGATCACCGATAAAAATCGCTCGCGACTCAATCAATTGTTCATCATGCCCCAGAACCAACCTGCATTGACCAGGTTTGTCTCAAAGCTAAAATCGATCAATCCAAAAACCCTCTTCATTTTCCAACTCACCCATTCAGGAGAATTAAGCAACCCTGAATTCTCAAAACGGCTTTCTGTGCGCCCACTACCGGGTTTCAAAGCGGATGTCTTTACTGAAGAAGAATTTGAGAAGATCATGGCTGACTTTGTTTGGGCTGCCAAGATCGCATACGATTCCGGCGCTGATGGCATCGATATGAAATTCTGCCATGGTTATCTTGGGTCACAAATACTTCGACCGTACAACACGCGAAAATGGAAATATGGCGGCCCATGGGAAAACCGCCGGCAGTTTGCATACGATCTTTATGAAAGGATCCAAAAAGCAGTACCCGACAAAAACTTCTTAATTGGTTCCAAGATCTCTGTATGGGAAGGATTCCCCGGCGGTTTTGGAACTGCTGGACCCGATACGCCAGTGATTGATTTATCAGAGCCTATCGACCTCGTAAAAGGTCTCGAGGAACGCGGTGCCCAATACTTCATCCAGTCTGCGGGCAGTCCATCGATCACCATCAGCCTAACCCAGGCAGACAAAGAGCGTCCGTACTTTGCATATCTCCATCAATATTTTGCTAAAGTACTGCGTGATAATCTTCGCAAGGAGACCGTTGTAATTGGCTCGAATTACTCCGTCTTTGGCAGAGGCAAGAATAAACTGCAAGCTGTGACCGAAGAAGATAGTTCCTTGTTGACTTATGGAGCACAAAATATCGCAAAAGGCTATGTGGACATGATCGGACTAGGGCGCCAGTCATTTGCCGACCCGCTTCTTCCATTGAAACTGCGTGAAAATCGGGAAAACGAGATTAAATTCTGCACAGCCTGCGACAACTGCCTGGAACTGTTAATTCAACAAAGCCCGATTGGGTGCTGCACTTATAACAAATTCTACACGGATGTACTGGTGAAGACCCGAAAAGAAAAAGGGATGCTAAAAACGGACCACACTTAAAGCTGAATAATTATTAAGAAAGACATCAGGGCAGTAAAAAAAATCACCCCTGATGTTTTTCTTTATTCAAAATAATTATTCATATTTTCATAGGCGGTATTTTAGATCATGGGATTAGCAAAACAGGGAGATTGACAATGCATACGGCTTCGAAGCAGGTGCGGTTGACTTTTTCGTGTATGATTTTTTTCTTCTTTGGGTTGTTCCATGCCAGCCTTGGACCCGTTCTAAATGAATTGGCAATAAAATCTCACTCCTCATTGGCAGCCATAGGTGGAGTGTTGACTTTTCTTTTTCTCGGTGCATTGATCTCCCAAATAAGTACAGGACCGCTTTTTGACCGATTCGGAAAAAGGTTAATCTTGACCTTATCCTTAATCCTTTTAGGGGTGAGTATAGTCGGCTTTACACTCACTCAGTCCATTGCATGGATCTTTATCCTCTTTTTACTTTCGGGTATGGGTCAGGGCGGGGTTGACATGGGCGTGAACCTGGTTGTCGCTGATTCATACCCCGAAAACAACACGCGTTATCTCAACCTGATCCATTTCTTTTTTGGTTTCGGGGCTTTTACAGGTCCTCTTCTTGTCGGACTTTCCATTCTCAAACTCCAAACCGGATTACCAGTGCTATGGCTCGCTGCAGGCACAATGATTCTGCTTGGGATGATCATTTTCTTCTTATTAAGAGACCCCTCCATTACATCTGTAAATAAAGCAGCATCAAAACGTACCCCGTTTTCCGGTTTTCAGGTTTATTCATCTCCGCTTTTATGGCTTTTAAGTTTCATTATGCTTATCTACATTGGTGTTGAATATGGTCTGGGAAGTTGGGTAACCAGTTACATGTCACTAACCACAAATCTTTCTATCCAATATGGAGCACTTGTTACATCTGCTTACTGGGGATCCCTCGCTATAGGACGATTGGCAGGATTTGCTATAAGTAAAAAACTATCCCGTATTCACATGCTCCTGATCGCGTTAGGTGGCAGTCTCATTGGAACCATATTTCTGCTCATATTCCGGGGGATGCTTATCCCGTCCATTGTTTGCCTTATTTGGATCAGTTTCTCGTATGGTACAGTGATCCCCACCACAGTAGCCTTAACCAGCACTGCCTTTCCGAATGATAAAGGCAAGGCAGTCAGCATCTTATCAGCAATGGGCAGTATCGGCGGCACCATTCTCCCATGGATCGCCGGCATCCTGATAGGGAACGCGATGGAAATTGGGTACCTCTTGCTCATCGGAATTTCAATCGCGACCCTCATTCTCATCGTACTCGCAATTTGGAGACTGCTTGGAAAACTAAGAACCACAACCTAAGGAAACAACTTGAAACTGGAATGCTTGTTGATTGATAATGTGAATACCTATAAGAGTTGAAAATCTTAAGGAAATTTATAAAAGTGGATGAAGGTCAACCGCTGGAAAGACAACATAATTAAAATGATCGACGTCTCGCCCTTTTTTTATTAAGAATCACCTATATTCAAATTGCCTCTCCAAATTCCGAAAGTAGCCATTCCCTATCGATTTTTCAATTGGCTATGTCTGCAGTAGAATATTTAAAAGCTCAATACCAGGTTTTCAGAATTTATAAGAGGAGAAAACATGGCCGAGAATAAAACCAGGATTAAACCACTGGTAACTTTAGGCATCATGATGGTCTTTATGCTTGCCTGTATCGAATTCAAAGGATGCGGCAAATCCAAGGAAGAGAACCTGCTAGATTATAAGGCTACTACCTTTGCGCAATTATGGACTCAAACTGCCCAGGCATTACGTCCGATGATGTATCCATTGTTTTTTAAGGGCTCTGGCACACATACTCGCACCTGCACGCAAAATTCAGCTATCACCTTTTTTGTGGCTGATAGCAAATCTTGCAGGGTTAGTGTCGAATTTCCGGCCGCTTGCTCCGGACCATTAGCTGAATCAAATGGTTTAAATTTCACCTTTCATGGGTATGTTACTGAACGCGACAAAGAACCTTCTTTTTGTGAACTCACTACCTGTAATGCCGGTGATGCCAGCGGAACTGTTTATTTCAATCAGATGGAGATGGTGGGTAATTCCACTTTGAAGTGTGCCAATGGCAGCATTGTTGAATTCGGTCCGCTCGACAGGCAAGAAGGATCGGCGGGGCCGTAACAGGATTCAGTTCTTCTACCTCGGCTAACCAACCCATATTTTGAGATCTCTATTTTTTTTATTATGCTGGTTCTAAAATCATGGACCGGTTTCCTATTCATCTTCACATTGATTTCTAAACTTTACTGGGCAATGCTTATTACGATTGACCGTGATTTCTCAATAGTTCTGATCAATTAGTATATTAATTCCAAATTTTGAAATAAAAACAAAAATATCGACATTCTTCCACATTTGAGGTGTGATTATGCACTATCAGGCAAACCGAAAGTGACTTATAATGCTGCCTTCGACCATCGGAACTTGAGTGATCGGTACAGTCTCGGGTTGAAATGATTGCAAAAGTGGTTGATAGTTCAGAAACA
This sequence comes from uncultured Anaerolinea sp., assembly GCA_964428125.1. Lineage (GTDB taxonomy): Bacteria > Chloroflexota > Anaerolineae > Anaerolineales > Anaerolineaceae > UBA6107. The sequence goes on along the minus strand of CAYRXB010000001.1, from coordinate 703,037 downwards.
AAAAAGACGATCGAGGAGTTTGAGTATCACCTTGTGAAGAGCTTTAGGAGTGGATCGTTGGATAATAATCACTGTGTAAAATTTGCCCAAGATTTAATTCGTATCCCAAGTTTGAGCGGACAGGAAAAACCTGTCGTTGACCGGATCATTGAGGAAATGAATTTGCTCGGTTTTGACGATGCATTCATCGACCAAAACGGCAACGCAATTGGAATTATCAGAGGAAAGAAAAACGGTCCAACACTCTTGATGGACGGACATTGTGATACGGTCGGCGTTACCAATCCGGAAGAATGGAAACACGACCCCTATAGCGCCGTGATTGAAGAGAATAAGCTTTATGGTCGCGGTGCTGCAGACATGAAATCCGCGATCGCTGCGATGGTGCATGCTGCAGGCACAATCAATCGTTCCGAAATCTCAGGAACCTTGGTTGTATGTGCAACAGTATTGGAAGAATTGATGGAGGGCATCAGTTTTAAGGCGGTAGTGGATCAGGTCAAACCGGATTACGTAATTATCGGCGAGGCTTCAGCTCTAAATATTAATCGCGCGGGTCGGGGCCGAGCAGAGATAAAAATTACCACTTTTGGCAAGTCTGCTCACTCCTCCTCACCCCACCTGGGAATTAATGCCGTACATCGCATGGTAAAAGCCATTGAAAAAAACGAGAGAAATATTCCGCACTCCGACCCATTTATTGGACAAGCACATATGGTTTTAACTGATATTATCTCAGACCCATATCCCGGGAGTTCAGTCATCCCCAATCGCTGCATCGCCACATTTGACCGCCGCCTGCTGCCTAACGAGACAGCAGAAGAAGTTCGAGAGGCGATCATGTCGATCCTTCCAGATTCTTCTTCGTTTGAGGTACGCATCGAAAATGGCAATCATCAGACGTATACTGGGAATACCCTGGCCGGCGAGAAATTCTTCCCCGCCTGGATCTTCCCTGAGGATCACGAGCTCGTCCAAAAGGCGCAGATCGGTCTTAAAAACGCTGGCATTATCCCCAATTTAAGTAGATACCAGTTCTGCACAAACGGCTCATACTCTGCCGGCGTTGCCAAAATCCCAACCATCGGTTTTGGACCCGGATCCGAAAGCAGCGCGCATATCGTCAACGAGTTCATGCCGCTGGACGAATTACATAAAGCCCTGGTCGGTTACAAGGGGATGATTGGCTCGATCTTAGGGAACTCGAATTAGTCTTGGCTGAACTCGGCTCCTGCTAATCAACAGGAAAGCCATCGATGTAGAACCGGAGGTTATACTGCGTCCGACGATTAGTCATTTCGAAGCCTCGGCAAATTAGCGAGGATAAAGAAAGAAATTAATTCTGTTGAAGTTTTGTATTTCCAAGCAATTCAAAGATCGCAATAATCGCCGAATTATCCTGATTTCCCATTTCCAATTCAATCATGGAGTTATAAAGCTGTGCATCAACCGCTGCAGAGGGCAGAGGGATACCATACTCCCGGGCAGTCTCCATAATGATGTTCATGTCTTTCGCCTGCATCGCAGCCTTAAAACCCGGTTCACGGATACCCTTGAACAAGCGGGGTGTCTTAACATCCAGAGTCCAACACTGCGCTGCCCCACCTTTGATCGCTTCGATGACTTTTTGGGGATCTGCTCCGGCTTTCTGCGCAAAAATCAGCAACTCACCCATTGCAACCATTTGCGCCGCCACCATAATCTGGTTGGCCGCTTTTGCAATTTGCCCGGTCCCTGATTCCCCTATGTGAGTGATCGATTTACCCATTGCCTGAAAGATTGGCATAACGGCTTCCAATGCAGATGCCGGACCGCCTACCATGATGGTAAGATTTCCACTTTTGGCACCAATTTCTCCTCCGCTAACAGGTGCATCAAGCGATTGAACCCCTTTTTCACTTAATATTTCTGCCAGTTTCCTCGCTACCGCTGGTTTTATGCTCGAGTTATCCACCCAGATCAAGCCTTCATGGATACCTTCAATAATGCCATTCTCCCCAAGAACAACTTTTTCAACATCCGGGCTGTCAGGTAAGTTGGTAAAGATCACATCAGAATTTCTAGCAACCTCAGATGGAGTGGAGGCACGTATGGCACCTTCAGCCACAAGCTCATCCACAGCTGCCTGGCTTCGATTATGGACTACAAGGGGATACCCTGCCTTTAGAATATTGCGCGCAATGTTTTTTCCCATCAATCCAAGTCCAATGTATCCAACTTTTACCATACCAGACTCCTTCGCATATGTGCTTTTCGTAATCATAATTATATCTTCAACACCCTCCTGTAATTCTCACAGCAGGAATTATTAATTCTTTTATATGTTTCTATGTTACAGAACACAAGGTACGCATGATCACAGATGGGAATTTCTACAATCTTCGTTTATTTCCTTTAAGTGTAAAATTAACTGATCATAATCCTCCCTGGGGTAGATTTTGGAGTAGAAAAATTGAAAAGGATCTTTATCAGCAGTGATCATGTATCTGTCGCTTTAAAATCAGCAGTGGCTGAGTTCTTAGCCCATCAGGGGGTCGAATTTGTGGATATGGGTCCAGATAACTCTGATGTTATCGTGGACTACAATGATTACGCGCAAAAGGTAGCCAGGGCAGTTGCTGCTGGAGAATGCGATGGCGGAATTGTGATGTGCGGGACCGGGTTAGGGGCATCGATCGCGGCTAACAAGGTTAGAGGAGCGCGGGCAGCACTTTGCCATGACGTCTACACTGCCCATCAAGCCCGGGCGCATAATGATGCGAATATCCTGGTGATGGGTGCCTGGATCGTCAGCCCCCAAAGGATGCCCGGCATCGTCAAGGAATGGCTGGAAACACAATTCGAAGGTGGGCGCCACATCTCCCGGGTGCAATTTCTGGACAGGTATATGGGTGCAAGTCAAAATGATCATACTTCATTGAAGGATTTAGAGAAATTTAAGTTTGCCATGGCATTATCTGCCCGGCCGACCATTTTCGGTCCGGTGTTGTTTGCCGGGAGAATCGAAGAAGGATTTTCCGCACTGCAAAAATCAGGGTTTCATTACGTAGAATTGAGCCTTCGTAACGCAGACGATTTACCTGCAAAAGACCTTTCAGAATTATTGCAGAAATACGAACTCAAGGTAACCGCACTTGCTACCGGGCAAGGGTGTATCCATGATGGGCTATGCTTGAGCAGCACTGATCCGCAAATCCATAAAGCAGCAGTTGAGCGGCTTTTCAAAATTACCGACCTGGCAGCAACCCTTAAAGCAGATGTGATCATTGGAGGAGTGAGAGGTCGGTTAAGTGGTTCAGAGCAGGAGCAAGTTTCGCAAAAAGAGAATATCATCGACGGGGTCAGGCAATGCTGCACATATGCCGCACAATTGGGAATCACGATCCTGCTTGAAGCCATCAATCGATATGAAACCAATTTCATCAATACCGCTGCTGAAGGAATGAATTTTATTAACGAGGTCGGACGGCCGAACCTCAAGATTTTGTTGGATACATTTCATATGAATATTGAAGAAGTTGACCTGCCCACTGCCATCCACATGACTGGAAAATCCCTCGGTTATATACATTTCGTCGACAGCAACCGCTTATCCCCCGGACAAGGTCACATCAACCTGGTTTCCGTGTTGAAAGCCCTTGAAGAGATTGATTACCAAGGGGTCATATCCGCTGAGATCCTGCCATTGCCTGATGATCACAGCGCAGTACAGCGGACGGCAAACTATCTTGAATCCCTTGGCGTCAAGATGGGCACAGTTTAATAGGTGTCTTTCATGTTATTGGAGGAAAGCGAAAATGACTGAAATGGTTGATCTTTTAATACAACATGGCTTGATCCTTACGCAGGATAACAACCATCGCATATTAAGTGACACTGACATCGCGGTAAAAAGCGGCCAAATTGTTAGTATCGGGAAAAACCTGCCATATCAATGTGAAAATGTCATCGACGCCTCTCAAAAAGTTGTGATGCCCGGATTGGTGGATTCTCATATGCACGAAACACTCACGCGCGGGGTTTGTGAGGATCTGCCATTAAATCGCTGGCTGGATGAGATCTGTTTTCCCCTGGATCGTTCTCACACCTACGATACCATTTACGCTGCAGCATTGATGAACCAGCTGGAGATGATCCGCGGCGGTATTACCACATTCATTGATATTTATCGATTCCCTGGTGCCTGCGCCGAAGTAGCCACCCGTTCTGGCTTGCGCGGAATTTTTGTCCCCCAGATCATGATCTCACCATCCGATGTAGGTGAAAGTATTGAAAGCGCCGAAGAATTTATTAATTCATGGAAAGACCGCAGCCCGCTCATTACACCCGGGTTTGGACCTCACGCACCTTATAGTCTGCCGCCGGATGGGTATGCCAGGATTGCGCAACTGGCAGATAAATACGATGTTCCTATCCACACCCATCTCTCAGAAACCGTGTGGGAGGTCGGGCTTATCAGGGAGCAATATCATTGCACAGCCACGGAGATGCTGCTACATGCAGGAGTTCTATCACCCAGGTTAAGCGTAGCCCACGGTGTTCATTTGACACCTGAAGATGTTCGCCTGCTGGTGGAGCATGGCGTAGGACTGGCGTATAACCCAAGCAGTAATATGAAAATGGCTGCGGGAATTGCTTCAATTCCAAAATATCTGTCTGAAGGTTTAACGGTTGGATTGGGCACGGATTCAAACCTGTCTAATAATAATCTGGACATGTTCGAAGAAATGCGGGTAGGCGCTTTCCTGCAGAAATTGACCTTAAAAGACCCGGCTACCATGCCGGTGCAGACCATGCTGGATATGGCGACACGTTTCAGTGCGAAGGTGCTGAATATGGAAAAACTGGTCGGGTCTCTCGAGATCGGTAAGCAAGCAGATATCATCTTGGTCGACCTGGATCAACCTCATCTTTGGCCGCTCGTTGATGGGACCCGTCATAATATTGAGGAGCAAATTGTTTATTCCGCCAGTGCAGCAGATGTGAGCCACACAATCGTAGCCGGCAGGGTCTTGATGGCAGAGCGCAAGGTCCTCACTTTAGATGAGGATGAGGCTTTCAAACTTGTGCAGGAACAAACCCAGTTCCTGCTCAAAAAAGCCGGCCTGGTTTAATGGATTATGCATCGACTTTAAACGAGGAAACTCCAATGAAAACTCGCGTTGAGAATGCCCAGGTATGGTCAGAAAATGAACTCAGACCGTTATCCTTGATTGTAGATGATGAAAAAATCTCCAGACTGATCGATCCGGTTGACGCAAAAACGGTCCATGTCGATCAAGTTATTGATGCCACAGGGATGTGGGTTTTACCGGGTGGTGTTGACTACCATGTGCACATTTCTGAAGGAGCAGAGACTTTTCAAGACGGTTCCAGGTGTGCCGCAGCAGGCGGCATCACAACCGTGTTGGATATGGCGCCCTTTCATGCTTGCATCACCGTTGACCAAATGGTTAAGAAGGCGTCTTCTGGTGAGGCAGCCTGCGTAATTGATTTTGGATTAATCGCTGGCATTGCCATTGAGAATAGTGACCTCATCCATCTTGATGATGTTTCAGAAGCAGGCGCAGCCTATTTTAAAGTATTTCAACCGGCTGAACCGCCAGTGAGTACTGAAACATTATGGAGATCGGTCCAAACAGCAGCAAAGACCGGGCTGAGGCTTGGACTTCATGCAGAAGATCCGAGTTGCTTTATACCGGAATCTGATGAAAATAACCCGTTAAGCTTTCCGCACTCACGTCCACCAGTAGCTGAAACAAGCGTTGTTGCCCAAATACTTGAGATGGCACGGGCTGCTGGTGCGCCAATTCATATTTGCCATGTATCGACGGGTAGGACTGCTGAATTGGTTGCCTGGGGAAAAACACATGGCGTGGATGTCACTTGTGAGACCCCGCCGCATTTCCTGCTGCTGGATGAGTCAGCATTTTCTAAATATGGCGCTAGAGTCAAAACAACCCCGCCCCTCCGTACCATTAGCGACAACCAACAATTGTGGAAGGCTTTGGAAGAAGGTGTAATCGACGCCATCGCTTGCGATCATTACACAGAGAATCTCATCCCGGTCTCATCGGATCCAATGTTGATACGTTCTGCCGCTGCCGGCATTGCTGGACTGGAGACCTCACTGCCATTGATGATGGATGCCGTATTGAAAGGCAAATTAAGTCTCAGACGATTCGTCGAAGCTTCAGCAATCAAACCGGCACGGCTGGCGGGAATTGATCACGCCAAAGGGAGCCTGCGGCCAGGAATGGACGCCGATTTCACTATTTGGAATCCACAGGGTAAATGGAAAGTCCAACGATCCGAAAAATTCTCCCGCCTTGCGACAACGCCTTATCTAGATTGGGAGCTTCAGGGTTCAATTACTCAGACCTGGGTCAGAGGTGAGCAGGTCTGGGATGGTGAAACCATTCAAAAAGCATCTGGTTACGGTAAATGGATCAAAGCGAAAAGATAAAAAGCCGCTCTTGGATTTATAGAACCAGGTAAACGAATTTAATTGATGTTATTTCGTTAATTGCGCCGACCTCGGGCGATGAAAAACGGGACCCAATCCTTGCAAGCGAACCCCTTCCCTTAATTTCGTATAAGGGATTTTCGATGGATCCTCAATGATCGCGCTGGGAGATTCCACATTAATAATGGCAGAAGCAATTCTTCCAAAATCAGCTCGATAATGGTTGGCACTCTTTAGGGCGAGAATACTCATTTCCGCAGGTTCAACACCGACGACACGAAATTGCGCCATATCCAATGCCTGCATACGCACGGAAGAAACAATCACATGTACCCCTTTGACCAATAGGTGAGCCATTTTCCCCAGGTCCACTGCACGACCATTCAACATCGGTCCCGTGCCAAAAAATTCGCCCTCATGCAGATGCATCACTCTGTACACCGCTTTGAATGGACGGTGACCAGGCAATGAGTGCCCACCCACACTGAGTTCGACTTCCGCGCCGACATCCACGGAGAAAGCCAAATTCGCAGCAGCAGGGTCGTGAATCAACCCCAGTGCAGCATTTTTCGCTTTGTGTCTCACAAGAGATTCCAGCAGCCAGGTCGAATCAGACGGGCTGCCCCCGCCCGCGTTGTCCTGGATATCTGCCAGAATGATTGGTCCGGCGGCGTGGGTCGACATCCCAATGGCTTTTTTAACTGCTTCATCATAAGGTACCAGTTCCACATGGAATTCAGCTTCATGCGCCAGGATATATTCCAAAAGAGTGTCTGCAGTCTGTTCTGCCAGTTCGGGATTGATGGCATAAGCAAACAAAGATGGCCCGGTATCTGGCATATCGCTTGGCGGGAAACCCTCCATTATCGAAATTGAATAGACACCGGGTTTTTGTTCAAGGGCTGCCAATGCCTGGTACATATCCGAAGCAGGCTTTTTTGTTGTAGCTTGAGTTGTACTTGGCATGAGGAAAGGCAGCTGCCTGAATGCTTTATGGACCTTCTCGCCTTTCACCAGGCGTGCCATCATTTCAGCGCAACGGATGCCGTTCTCGAATGCGTCCACATGTGGGTAGGTGCGATAGGCTATTAATGCAGAGGCAAGATCAAAAGATTCACGGGCAATATTGCCGTGCAAATCGAGTGAAACTAAAATCGGAATCTGACCAACGAGATCCCGAGCTCTCCTCAGTATTTCTGTCTCACCATCCTGGAGCGCGCCGTAGACCATTGCCCCGTGAAGATCAAGAAAGAGTCCATCGAGAGGAAGGTTTTGCCGTATCGATTCAAGCAGCATTTCCAATAAATGATCAAAATCAGGTTGACTCAACGGAGCAGAAGGTTCAGCTCCGCACCATATTAAGGGGATGGGGTCAAAATTATTAGCTTCACACGCAGACAGAAAACCGCTTGCAGCAATATTGAACGTCCCATCGCCAAATTTCAACAGGTCTTTTCCTGTTTTTAAACCTGGGTAAAAACCATTGGGTTTCAGAAAATCATCAATGAAGGTTGGTGTCTGAGAATATGTATTGGTTTCGTGGATGATCCCTCCAATTCCTATTTTAAACATTTCTCACTCCCGGTTTCTACTTATCGAATTTTTTAATCCAGGCAGTTATCGATGAGCCTTTTTAAGGTTTTTAAACGATCCTCACGAGTTGAGACAAATTGCTCAATCCCGCGCATCAGCCATTCAACAGTCAGATGGGATTCCTCAAGCACTTCATCAAGAGTCCCCCCAGTTCGCCAGCGGTCATCCCAATCTGCTGAAAGCGCATAAGTCTCTGACCACGGATTGAAGATCCAATCGTGCATGAGCCACCTCGCCTGGGTGGTCATAACAGTTGAATTTAACCGGTCTGCCGGAGAAAGAATCTTATTCTGAATTTCTAAAGGTTGCTTGGCAAACAGCTGGGGGCTTACTGCGCAGACAATCTTTAAATTCCACCCTTGTCTTTCTATCTCCGGAAGGATCTTTAAGATATTGACGACAGCGCTGGTTCCCTGAACGATCAAAGTGCCATCCACTGCCTTTCCCTCTTGAGGTTCACGTAAAACATAAGCCCCCTGGGCTGCAGCAAAATGCGAAGGAATGCCCAATTTTTGCCGATCAGGAATCTCAATCGGGGGGCGGGTCAGATGCAGGGCAACGATTGGGACATCCAGTTTGAGGGCTGCACCAAGCAAGACCGGCACCTCATTGTATTCCCAGGGATGCAGATTGATGATGCTTCCGCGTGGGAAGAGCTGGGTTACTCCTGGAGCAAAAATGCCAAAGTGGGTTCGGCTATCATCAGCGGTTTCTGGTCCCGAGTGACCCGCCACCCACAGGATCTTGCCGAGCTTCCACTGGCAATCCTGCGCCATCTGGCTGTATAAGCGAAACATGCCATATTTCAAGTAAGAGAAGGAGCCGTAAGTAGAACAGGCTCCCCAGAAGCCATCAAAGGTTTTTTCAGGGTCAACAGAAAGATTGACAGATGCCAATCCGGCAGTAATCCCAGCATTGGCAAATTCGGTGATCTCCTGCGGCAGCAGCACTCCATTAGAGTCGCCGCAACGTTCAAACCAACCATAACCCGGGAAATCACCGTAATTACCTGCAAAACCCGCAATATTAGTTGAACCCGCCAGGTCTGCAGAACTCGCCAAAAACAAAGGCCTGCCATAATTTTTCGCGCCAAAGGCATTGACCCAGCTTCCCCATTTTCCCAATGCAGCACGGTTGGCGACCTGTTTTCCAGGAGCCTCATAAAGATCAGACGGGTAATTCATATAATCATACAAACGTTCGTCTTCAAATGGGTTGCCTTTTTTCCCCAGTCGAAATTCGGGCATGTCGACAGGAACAGATTCCCCCAGGTTGATCAGGGTCTCCGAAAGGTAATCCACCAATCCTTGATCCCTGTGAAGTACCTCGACTACTGCATGCAGGTTAGAACGAAATTCATTTAATAATGCCTCGGGATTTTCCGGGGCTTTTCCGCCAAAATTGGTGAACTGCACCTGGTATTTTTCTGCAAACGGACGCTTGGTTTCCCAGAATAGCTCACTATTCATCGGATGGGGAACCCCATGCGAATCCGCATCGAACTTCAAATACCCGCGCCCCTTTCGGGTTTTCAACCAGGCAATACTTGGTGCTTTATCCAGTATTGGTTGACCAACCATTTTAAGCAGCGCTGTAGCCACCGATCTCCAATCGCTGCCATCTTCAGCGCCATATACGTGCCATTGGTGCGAACTGAACCAGTCCATTGGAGTTCCAGGAACGACTTCACTGACGCAATGTTTGTCAATCCCAAAATCGTTCCAATCAATGATGAGGTAAAGGTTATCCAGACCCAGACCCCAAGCAGAATTCATCGTTTCGTGGTTCGATCCAGGTGTGAGACCAGCCTCGCCGTCCATCACAAAAACACGGACGGACCCAACCCCAGCCCGCTTTAGCGCCACGGCTTCACCCGCAGCAGCGGGAGTTCCATGCCCCGAAGGACCTGTATTGAACTTGAAAAAGAGGGTTTTCCCTTCCATCTCTGCATGACCGGAGAGACCACGATTATGACGGAATTTCAACAGGTCTTCCCAAATGAGTGTTCGATTAGGGTTAGAGGATGAAAGGTATCTTGGGTCTTTTGTCTGGCGGTATTTGATTCGCAAAGCCTCATTCAGGACTGCCAGCGTGCAATACACCATTGGAACCGTATGACCTGCAGAAAGGATGAACCGATCCGCAAAGCGTTTTTCAGGGTGGCGAATATCCCATCGCATAACACCGCTGAGCATCAAGGTCAGCAATCCATGAATTTTTGACCTCGATCCGCCAGGGTGACCACTTTGCCGATAATTGAAGATCAGGTCCAGGAGCTGGTCAACCATGTCCTTGGTTTTTTCCCAATACTTGAAATCCTGCTCGAGTGATTCGATGGATAAACTCGTCATTGAATTTCTTCCCTTCTGAACACTAGTCCAAAACCAGGTCAGTCAACTTTACGTCATCTCCGCCATCCACCGTCAACACCTGACCGGTGATAAAACTTGCCTCATCACTCATCAGGAATAGCCCTGCGTATGCCATGTCTGATGGAACTCCCTGCCGGGCAGTTTTAGGCTGCAAACGAAGCAAAGGTACTGGATTCGGTCGCACAATTGGATCTTTGATGGGTTCATATGCAAACAAACCAGGAGCAAGGCAGTTGACACGGATACGGTCATCCAGGTAATCATTTGCCATATTCAGAGACATTTCGATAATACCCGCTTTAGTGTAAGCATAAATCGGATTCGCCATTCTCCGAACATGCTCCGATGCAGCGACATTGATAACGCATCCACCTTTTCCCTGCTTGAGGAACTGCAGGATTGCGGCTTTGCATGCATTGTAGACCGAGGTCAGGTTACTGGAAACAATCCTGTCATATGCCTCAGGAGAGATCTCATGGAGCTTTTTGTCCAACTCCACCCACCCGCCGCCGATATTGTTATAAAGAACATCCAATTGACCAAATTGATCGACCGCAGTGCGAACCATACGTTCTGCATCTTCTGGTTTTTCAGCACTGCCGGCACAAATTGCAACATTGCCGCCTTTTGCTTTGATCATATCCGCTGTTTCTTCCAGAACTGCTTCACGCCGGGCAGAAATGACCACTTTTGCGCCTTCCTGCGCAAATAATAGGGGAGCGCTTCTTCCAAGGTGTTCGCCAGCCCCAACCACTAAAACGACTTTTCCTTCCAAACGCATGATATACCTCCTTATATGCAAAATTACTTATGGAGTGCCGCAGCGATTTTTTCGGTCGTCATAGGCAAACTATTCATCCAGACCCCGAGTGAGTCGTGAATGGCATTGGCAATCGCTGGAGCTGTTGGTGATATCGCCAGTTCGCCCATCCCTTTCGCACCAAAGGGACCTTTAGGATGATAGTCTTCAACAACAATTGGAACGATTTCCGGAATATCTTTGAACCTTAACAAACCGAGATCCTTCAGATGAGTGGTTTGCGGGATGCCATCCTTGACTACAAATTCTTCCTTGAGGGCATAACCAATCCCCTGTATGGCAGCCCCCTCCAACTGACCGATCACATTTCTCATTATTAAAGCAGCACCAACATCATGGGCAGCAATCAGTTTAATCACGCGAACTTTGCCTGTTTCCGGGTCTCCAGCAACCAATGCTGCCTGGACGCCGAAATCGTAAGCGAAATGTAGCGGGGATTCAGGAATCTGTTTGGGATAGGCTTCGCTATGTTTTTGCGGAGGTTGAGTCTTCGGTGCGTCATAAATAAATGTATATTCAAATTTCTGCTGACCACCAGCAAGTTCTTTCAACGAGATAATTTGTTTTTCTGACCCGGTATCAATGAAAACGCCTGACCTGATTTCCAGATTATCCTTTGCTACCCCAAACTCATGAGAAACCTCATCCCATAATAAGTCGCGCAATCCCTGGCTCGCCTTCAAGGCTGCATTCCCAGTAAGGAAAGTTGCCCTGGAGGCGGTGGTCATCCCGCCGGCAGGGTCGCTTCTTGTATCCCCGTTATGCACACGCACAAGTCGACGCGGAACTCCCAACACTCGACCAGCGACTTCAGCCACCATTTGGTTGGCACCCTGACCCATATCCGTCGCACCATGCCGTACGAGGAATGTGCCATCCTTCTCGAGAGTGATGCTTGCCCCGGAACGATCGGGAATATTCGATCCTAACCCAACGTTCTTATAAGCTGCGGCTACTCCAATCCCCAATACCTCGCCGATTTGTAATTCAGGTTTTGGTGTTACTGCCAGTTCTTTTTTGACCGCCTGCAAACATGCAACCAACCCTGCGCCGATATCTTCGGTGAGGACATCTCCAGTGATGGTTGCTTTCCCAACATCCAGGGCATTCTTAAGCCTGACATCGATCGAATTCAATCCCAGTTTATCGATCATTTTTTGCAGATGAACTTCTGCCGCAAAAGCAACCTGAGAACTACCATACCCGCGAAAGGCACCGCATGGTGGGTTATTGGTATGAACCGCATAGGCATTCACGTTGACATTTGGAACTTCGTACGGTCCACAGGCAAAGGCAGACATACGGAAGATCACCGCTTCCCCTGCCGATGCGTAAGCACCAGTATCTCCATAAATTTGAATATCTGCTGCGGTGAGCGTTCCATCTTTTTTCGCTCCCACCTTATAATGAAGTTTGGCAGCATGCCGCTTATAACTGACAAGCAACGATTCTTTGCGTGTCCATTTAACTTTGACTGGTCTTCCAGTTAAGTACGCAGCCAGGGCAGCATGGATTTGCGTTGAAACATCTTCTTTTCCGCCAAACCCGCCTCCCATATAAACATGAGAAATATGAACTTTCTCCTGCGGTAATCCAAGCACAGCGGCAATCTGGTGGCAGTCATCGGTTGGGCCCTGGCTGCCAACATAAATGTTAACCCCGCCATCTTCGGGGAGTGCGATGCTGGATTCTACTTCCATATAAGCATGTTCCACAAATGGAACCGTATAATCATCCTCAAGGATCAGGTCTGCTTCTGCGAAGCCCCTGGCGATATCCCCTTTGCTGGTATTGAAGTTAATCAGAATATTAGGTCGATCCGGGAAACTCTCACGCAAGCGTGGATGTAAAACCACCGCATCTGGGGCAAGTGCAGCCTCGATGGTGCCTATCACCGGTAATGGTTCTAATTCCACCTCGATTGCATCGATGGCTGCCTGTACCTGTTCGGGAGTTTCACCAACCACTAGCGCCAGTGCATCACCAACATATAAGACATCATGTGTTTCATCACAAAACACCGGTTGGTCCTGTTGGATCACGCCATACATCTTTGAGGCGGGAATATCTTTGCTGGTCAACACACGCACGATCCCGGGCATAGATTCAGCTCTGCTTGTATTAATGCGGATCACGCGGGCGTGAGGAACATTTGCCCGGCGGGCACCGGCATAGATCATACCGGGAAAAGACAGGTCATCCGTGTATTTCAACTGACCCGTCAGTTTTTCAAGCATCATGTACTCATCAGCGGTATCTTCATTTGTCCAGGTTGATTCCTCATCTCCCCGCAAAATCGCGGCTGCCTTAAGTACCGATTGGTCCATCCGGTTCATTCCCACACATCTGCAGAGCACACCGTTCAATACCCGTTCAACCTCTGGTTGCGTAGGAGAGGGATTTTCATCAAGCAGCGCTTTGGCTGACATGAGTGCCCCGGGAGCGCAATAACCACATTGGAAGATACCGTCTTTGATCGCTGTCTGTATCAAGGGATGGGGTACTTCGCTTTTTAACCCCTCAATGGTCTCAATGACTGCATGATCCAAACCGGAAAGCTTTGTATTGCAGGCGTTTTTTGCTTTTCCATTAATGATCACCTTGCAAAGACCGCATGTCCCTTCGTTATCGCATCCCTGTTTGGTGCCAGTAAGCCCCAAAACCTCACGCAGGTAACGTAACAGTGTCCACTCCAGGTATTCTGCACTTACTGAATACTGGATACCGTTAATCGTTAAAACCATTGGGTCATTTGTCATTTTGCCTCCCGGCGATCAAGGATTAAAGGTCATGGAACAAATGTCATTTCTTGACAATTCCACGCCAGGCGCTTCCGGATTTTGGCCAATCAGCAGCCAGCAGATCGCGTGTCTCCTGTCCGGCTCGGTTGACAAGGTCTTCTCGATTCTTCATCGCTTCGGAAAGGACCTTTTCTTCATCCATTGTCAACACTTTCCGGTTTTCCATCACAACCTGCCCCTCGATGATGGTGTGAATAATGTCGCTGCCTCGAGCACTGTAGATCAATTTCGGAAGCCAGCGACCTCCAACGAGCAGGTGGGGAGCATTGTAATCGACAACGATGACATCGGCTTTTTTGCCAATTTCGATCGACCCAATCTCATTATCCAAACCAAGCACCTTTGCACCATGGATCGTCAACATTTCCATGATCTGTTCCGCACTCACTGCTTCAGCATCCAGCTTAGTGGCTTTTTGAAGGATGCCTGCAACGCGGCCGACTTCAAGCATATCGTAGGTGTAACTTGCAGCGCCATCCGTTCCCAATCCTACAGTGATACCCCGGCTTAACATCTGGCTTATCGGAGCAACCCCATAACCAAGATAGGAATTGGCAACCGGGCAGTGAACAACCTTGGTATTTGTCTTCGCGATTATATCGATCTCATGATCCGATAACCAGACCGCATGGAACATAACCCCGCGAGGACCGGTAAGACCCAGGCTGTGGAAATGCTCAAGATCCCTTTCACCAAAACGGCGGATAGTATACGAATTGATCTCGATCCATCCAGCCACATGCGTACTGACATTAATGTCTAATTCTTTTGCAAGCTGAACTGTCTTAATCATCAGTTCTTCGCTGATATCTTCTGTCGAGCCGGGACCCAGGGCAACTGTGGTCCGGTTCTTGCCATGCCAATTCGTATGGTACTTTCTTGCCTCCTTAACCAGGAGATCTGCAGATTGGATCATCGTCATGTATTCTGAATCAATGCGTTCACCGGCGAAGGTTTTATCGAGTAGCCCATAGACCATCTGCGCGCGCATACCAGCCTGGTCAAATACCTCGGTGACCTTGTAGATATTATCCATATTGGTGTGCAGGTACCAGTGATCTGAAATGGTGGTAACTCCATTCTTGATCATTTCAAGAGCTGCCAGTGCCGCACCTGCCCTTGCGTTCTCCGGGGTCACCTTGGAAACGACTGGAAAAAGGAAGCGCCAATTCCAGGGTTCGAAGTGCATGTCATAACCAATGCCCTCAATTAATGATTGATAAACATGGGAGTGACCATTGATAAAACCAGGGCAGACAACGCAACCTGTGGCATCAAGGGTTTTTTGGGCTTCCACTGTCAAATTCTGACCAATGGAAACGATCTTCCCGTTCGTGACCGCTACATCACAATTTTCAATGACCCGGCGCTGCCCATCCATCGTAATCACTGCGCCATTTTTTATTAATAGATCTACCATTGTTTTACTCCTTAGATATATTTATTGTCTCACCATCGATCATCCGATGATCACGAATTTATAAACAAACAACCTTCACCACCATAATGATTTCGCTGTCAAACCGCAAATCCAAGAACGATCCTCCTCGTTCAAAAAGGGTATATTTTTAAACCACTCCAATGCGGAAAGGTAACTCCAGCGGTCAATCACAAAAGGAAAATCAGATCCCCACATACATTTTTTTGCACCAAAAGAATTCATCAGTTCCTTTACGAAGGGGATTACTTCATCAAAAAACTTTGGATTAGTGGATGCGTAATAGAAACCTGATAATTTGATAAAGATGTTCCGGAATTCGGCTAGCGATAATAAATCTTGAAATTTTTGTTGATGAATCCCCAGCGACACATCCGGTTTGGCAAAATGGTCGATCACCAGCCTGACATCGGGATAGCTCCGCGCGATCTGTGCAACAAAAGGCACATGGTCCAATGTGCATTGAATGCAAATCGGGCAACCCAGGTTATCTGCCATTTTCCACAGGTAATGCCGGTTATGGTCTTCTGCCCAGCGCTCAGGTGGATCCAGGTGCAAGTTAAACCTGAATCCGCTTACTCCTGAATTTTGCACCAATTTTTTCATCCCGCCTGCGCTGGCTGGATCGAAAGGATCCACCAGGCAAATAACCCTCAACCTTTCAGGTACCAGTTTTGCTGAATCCAGCAGGTATCGATTATCCCAGCCATAAGGGGTTGGTTGAACCAGCATGGCTTTTTGAACCCCACACGAATCCATCACCACCAGCAGTGATTCGACAGAGGCTTCCGTTTCAGGAATGTAACCTCCCACAGGAGACCACGGATACCTGGCGGGTTGCTGTACCCAAATGTGCGTGTGCGAATCTATGATCATTTCACCCGTTCATCAAAAGCACGTACTACCCGAACGCCAAAATCAAGATAGGGGATCTCGACCCCCAATTTCTGAGCTTGGTTCCAAATATAACCACCTGTATCTTCTATTTCAGTCCGCCGGTTTCTCTCAACATCCAGCAGCATAGCCTGTTTGTAACCATTGCCGCCTTGTTCATCCCATTCCTTGCCATGCTTAATCACGTTCTCCACCCCTTCTTCAATACTTCCATTAACGCGGTCCATCACCTCAATTGTTTTGTAATCATGGATCTCAATTCCCTGTTTGTTTGCAACCTTTACAATGTCGCGGGTGAGCATCACGATCAGGTAGGCAAATTCTCTTGATTGCATAACCTCGGTCTGGGGTAATCGCGCCAAAACTGCAGAGATCGAAGAGGGTGTCCACCAGGTCAATTTACACCATTCCACCTCATCAATATCAGGTGATGCTTCGCAGGGAAGACCACCTGTTTTGAATAATTGAACGACATCTTCCACAAGCGGGGTCACTCCATGGTCGGCATCTCCGACCCAAGTTGGAAAATCCTGATCACCTCTCTGCACAATGCCGTAATCCAACAGAGAACCAGATATCCGGCTGACCATGCGCAGGATAGGTTGAGTGGGGAACCACTGACGGAAACGTTCGGTATGACCCAGTCCGTTTTGAACAGAAGACACCGATCCTACACGCATGTGGCTCACACTTTCAAGCGCAGCGGGCGTATCATGATTTTTTACTGCGACGATCAGGTGGTCTGTAGAAGGAATATCCTGCGGACGGGTGGTGGCGTGAACCGGGACAATTTTTTCTCCAACTGCGGATCTAATAATTAATCCCCCATTGCGATTGATTTCATCTACATGGTCTTGTCGTCGGAATAGTAAAGTTACATCGGCTCCGGCTGATGACAGACATGCCCCGACCAATGCCCCCCATCCTCCTGCGCCTAAGATCACAACCTTCATGCTCATAGTTTTTTCCTCTTTTTATTCAGCGGTATAACCACCGTCCGCAGGGATTGCCGCTCCGGTGATGTTGGACGATTCATCAGAGACAAGGAACAGAGCAACTTTGGCAATTTCCAGAGGGGAAGCCATTATTCCTCGCGGTATCACGCGGTCAAATCTCGCTCTGGCAGCCACTGGATCAGGATCACTTAGGATGACTTTCTCTGTCATTTCGGTCGATGTGACCCCCGGACAAAGTGCATTTGCCCTGATTCCGTATTGAGCATAGTCAAGGGCTATATTCCGGGTAAGCTGCAGTACTGCTCCTTTCGATGCAGTATACACGGCAAGGTTCCTCAACCCCACCAGGGCTGCGGCTGATGCCGTATTGAGGATCACACCGCTTTTTTGATTCACCATGATCCTCAGGGCATGTTTACAGGTCAGATAAACACTTTTGACATTAACATTCATTACTCGGTCCCAATCAGCTTCTTCGGTTTCAGTCACCCGGGCAAAGTGGTTGATCCCGGCATTGTTGTAAAGGATATCCAGCCTGCCAAATCTATCTATCGTCCGCTCAATGAGGTCAACCACCTGATTGGAACTGGTCAAATCGGTTCGGAAAAACTCAGCGATTCTACTTTGCGATCGAATAAAAGAGATTGCCTTTTCACCATTGACTTCATCAAGGTCACAAACAATTACTTTTGCCCCTTCCTTGGCAAATAACAATGCAGCAGCATGACCAATCCCCCGGGCAGCTCCTGTTATGATGGCAACTTTTCCACTAAGTCTTTCAGGCATATTTCACATCCATTTATTTTGCAAATAAATCCAGACATTGTCCATTCATGCGTTTCCCTGTATCGGATAGCAGGAAGAGGACTGCCTCGGCAATCTCCTGTGGAGTGACCCAGTCCGTATGTGGATTCTCAGAATAGGTCTGCAGCATCCGATCAGTGGCAACGGGACCCGGACAAATTGTATTCACTGTTATCCCGAAATTTGCTTCCGAATCAGCCAACGCACGGGTTAATCCAATCAAACCGTGTTTCATCGCGCAGTAAGCGGCAAAAGCCCCTTCACCTCGCCTGCCTGCCCGTGAGGCAATATTGATAATTTGACCTGACTTTTTTTTCCTCATCCCCGGCAGGACTGCCCTGCACATATAAAAGGCACTTGTGAGATTAATATCAAAAAGAGCCTGCCATTCACTATCCGTTGTGTCAATTAACTCGCGCTTAAGTCCCTGCCCGAGGTTATTCACCAGTAAGTCCACTCTGCCAAGTGAGGTTTTTACATGTTTTACCAGCAACTCCACCTGCCCGGGGTCCGTCAGGTCTGCCGGATACAACTGGAAAAAGTCTGCATATTTTTCATGCTGGCTTACAGCCTGTTCCAATTTCCTTAAATTTCGTGAAACCAGAACAACCTGAAATCCCTTTTCCAACAAGGTCAAAGCGATCGATTTTCCAATCCCCTCACTGGCACCTGTGACGATCGCGGTTTTATCAATATTGGTGTTTGCCTTTGATCTTTCGACCATCAGGCGCCCGCCTTGACTGCGGTTGTACTGGCTTTAAGCCGGCTGGCTTTCTTTTTCTTGGTTTCCTGGCGAATCGCTGAAGCAGTTAGAACGATGAGGGTTACAAAGTAGGGCAGCATCAACACAATCTGGGAGGGAAGGCCGAATTGCTGCAGTCTGAGTGCAAGTGCATCCGCAAAACCAAAGATCAAGCATGCAATCAGCGCAGGAATGGGGCGTCCCAGTCCAAAATTGATGGCGGCAAGTGCTAACCACCCTCGTCCTGAGGAAATTCCCTCGGAAAACAGGTTCAAATAGGAAAGAGAAAGGAATGCCCCACCCATGGCGCAAAAAACTCCCGCAATCAATAGCCCGGCATATTTTATCCGCTTAGGATTGATGCCAATCGCCTCAGCGGCTTCAACTTTTTCACCGACAGCCCGCAGATGAAAACCAAATGGCGTTCGATACAGCACCAGATAAACCACGATGACTAAAAAGAACGCGATGTACACAAGTGGGAAATGCCCACTCAATAGTTCATTTAAAATAGGGATATCTTTGATAACAGGGATTTGAACCACTGTGAATCCTTTGAGCAATGGGGATTGATAATACCCGGTCGCGCCAAGGATTGATATCAGGAGGTAATTGGTCATCCCGGTGGCAAAGATGTTTAATGCGAGCCCTACTATGATCTCATTCGCTTTAAGTTCCAGATGAACGAAGGCGAATACAAGGCTGGCAATTGTGCATGCTCCTATCGCATATAAAAGACCCATCCAAGGGTTACCAGTTGCGACACTGCCGACTACAGCAAAGAACGCACCTATATCGAGCAGCCCTTCCAACCCGACATGGAAAATTCCCGTTTGAGAGGAAAAGATTCCCCCCAGGGTAGCCAATAGAACAGGCGTGGCCATGCGCAGAGTTGTGGCAAATAATGAAATCGAGATTATTCTGCTGAGGTCAATTTCCATTTTCGGATTCTCCCTCTAAAGTATGTTAAGAAAAATTGAGCCGTAACAAAGAACATGATCGCACCCTTCACCATGCCAACCACCTGTTGGGAAACGCCTGTTTGTGATTGCATTGTAAGCGCGCCATTCGCAAGGGCAGCATAGAAAATGGAGGCTGGCAAGACTCCCAATGGATGATTTTGCGCAAGCAGCGAAATCATCATTCCATCCCATCCGTATCCTACAGAGAAAGATGAGAGAAATCGTCCAAAGAAACCAGTGATCATGCAGGCACCACCCAACCCAACCAAACCACCGCTGATCACCATAGCCAGGAACATACTTTTCTTGACCGGTAGACCTGATGATGCAGCAAAATTCGGGTTAAATCCAACGATCCTAAGCTCATATCCGGTTTTGGTCTTGAACATGAACCAGTAAACTAACAATGCAATCACTATGGCGATGATGAAACCGATGTTTATCGTTGAACCCTGAATGAATTTTGGAAGCCTTGCGGTGCTTTCTAATACCGGTGTTCCCGCCATTGTTGCGGTTGGATCTTTAAATGGAAAGGAGACGAGGTACCCGGTGAAAAGGATAGCGATGTAATTCAACATGAGCGATGGGACCATCACCGGGATGTTCCACCTCTGGCGTAAGTAAGAGACAGGCAGGGTCCATAAACCACCAGCAATAATTCCTGCTAATAAGCAGAGTGTGATGTGAACAGCCTTCGGCAGCCCGGTTACTTCAAATCCAACAATTGCAGCTGCCATTGCGCCAATATACAATTGACCTTCCAGTCCCAGGTTGAACACACTGGTTCTAAACGCCACGGCTGCTGCCAACCCTGCCAGGATCAGTACAGTGGATCGGTCCAGAGTGTCGGCAAGTTTATACCAGTTCCCAAAAGCTCCTTTCCAGAGTGCCGCATAAGCAAGGATTGGATCCTTATGACTTAGCAACATCACGATTGCCCCAACTGCCAGCCCCAGCACCAGGATCAGCAGATAATTTAACATCTGGATAAAAATTTCACTGATAACTTTTCGAAGAGTATTCATAAACGGTGAAGTAGTCTTTTTGTTTATCATGATGAACAACCCTCTTTGACACCTGTCATCAGATTTCCAATTCGTGTACGTATGTTGTCATCCACAATGCCCGCGTCGTACATTTCACCATTGTAAAGAACAACAACCCGGTCACTTAGCGCAATGACCTCATCCAAGTCGGCTGAAACCAGCAAAACACCTGCCCCGCGATTTGCATATTCCAGTAAGATGCGCCTGATCCCTTCAGTCCCGGAGATATCAATACCCCGTGTAGGCTGAGAAGCGATCACTGCCATTGCGCGGTTTGAGCCCAACTCTCTGCCGACAATCAATCGCTGAATATTCCCACCTGAAAGGTGACCTGTTTGGTTCTTTGAACTGGAAGTAAGTATCTGGAAATTCTTGATCAGATTCCTGGCTATTTGTTCAATTTCCTTCGGACGAAATCCGAAAAAACCCGAAACTGGAGCATGGTAATAATCTGAGGCAATCAGGTTCTCCCATACATGGGCTTCCACCGCCACTCCGGATTTGTAACGATCCGAAGGGATATAAGCAACACCTGATTCCCGTATCTTCCGGGTGGTTGTGTGAGTGATATCTTTGTTGTAAACGGTAATCTCACCTTCCAATACCGGGCGAAGCCCCATGATCGCTTCGATCAATTCTTCCTGTCCATTGCCATCCACTCCAGCAACCCCAAGCACCTCGCTACTGTGTAGTTTAAAACTCACATTTTTGACTGCCAGAAGATTGCGCTCATCGCGGACACTTACATTGTTTACCTCAAGAACCACGTCCCCAGGTTGACAGCCGTCTTTTCGCATCCGCCCGCCTTCGGTTTCGCGGCCGATCATCATTTCAGCTAACTGGCAGGAATCGGTTTCTGAAGTCTTTACTGTACCAACCACTTTCCCCTGGCGCATGACGGTTGTTGTATCAGATACCGACAATACTTCACGAAGCTTGTGACTAATAAAGAGTATCGTTTTGTCTTGCTCAGCCAACCTGCGCAGCATCTTGAACAAATCCTCTGTTTCCATATCCGTAAGAACCGCAGTTGGCTCATCTAGTATCAATACATCGGCACCCCGATAAAGCGCTTTAAGTAACTCAGCCCGCTGTTGTTCCCCAACAGATGCATTGGCAGCAATATTGTTGATATCGATCGGGAGTCCGTATTTTTCAGAGATCTCTTCTACACTTTGAAATACTTTTTTGTTGTCCACAAACCCCATTTTTTTGGGTTCAACCCCAAGCACGATGTTTTGACCAAGCGTGAATGAAGGCACCAGTTTGAAGTGCTGGTGGACCATACCAATTCCATGTGCCATTGCAGCACGGGAATTGTGCAGTTTTACTTCTTTACCTTTGATAAAAATTGAACCTGAATCAGGTTGGTACAATCCATATAGTATGTTCATCAGGGTGGTTTTACCCGCTCCATTTTCACCAACAATGGCGCGGATCTCTCCCTGGTTAATGGATAAACTAATATCCTGATTGGCTTTTACCCCCGGAAATTCCTTGCATATATTTTTTATGGCGATCGCTTCAGTCATTCTTTGTCTTAGCCTCGTTTCTTTTACGCCAATTGATCAAAAATACTACCTGTCTTGTCAACGTGGTTAGCGGATAAAGAATTTCTTAGGGCTTGCAGCTGGTGGAGGGAATCCACCAGCTGCAAAAAACCAGGAAATTACTATTTCAAAGGTCGATTGACTGCAATCTTTCCATCAATAATGTCCTGTTTGGCTTTCCAGACACTATCCTTAATCGCCTTGGGAACAAGATCGCCAATGACCGACATATCGGTGATGTCCATTACACCGCTCGCCAGACCGTACTTCAATTCTCCTGCGGTGAATTTACCATCTAGGAATTTCTGGATAGCATCATAAACCGCTACATCAGTGTGTTTTAGAACTGAAGTGAGCACATGACCGGGAACTTTTTCGTCCCAGCTAATGTCAGTACCAATGCCATATACACCAGTCTGAGCAATAGCTTCAAAGACGCCTGCATCTCCATAAGAACCACAAACCGAGTAGACAATATCTACTTTCTGGTTCTGGATCATAGTGAGGGCAAGTTCCTTGGCTTTAGCTGGGTCAGCGAATGAACCAACATAGGCAACTTCGATCTTGATTGATGGGTCAATGTAAGCCACGCCCTGTTGCAGACCGCTCAAGAAACGATGAATAACAGGGATATCCATACCGCCAATGAAACCGATCACCTTATCCGGATTCATATTCGGAATGTCTTTTTGTACTGTCATTTGGGCGGCAAGCACTCCAGCCAGGAAGGTCCCTTCCTGCTCCTGGGAAATCAACCCTTCAACATTATCTCCACCGGTGTAAGAATCCACCAGGATGTATTTTGTGTTGGGAAAGTCAGGAGCAACGTTTTTAACAGCATCCTGCATTGTTGAGCCAACACCAACCACCAAGTTGGCACCATCCTGCGAAGCGGTGCGTACATTGCGTTCCCATTCTTCAGCGACCATGCTCTCGAGAATCACCGGAGTAAAGCCAAAGTCAGCAGCCGCTTTCTTATAACCTTCACCAGCCAGGAACATGAATCCGGCAGTGCCAATTTGACCTGCTGGAACAAGGGTGATCTTTGGAGGTTCTGGAGTGGGAGGAATGGGGGTTGGAGGTACTTCAGTGGGAGCCTCTGTAGCCACAGGAGCTTTTGTGGGTGCAGCGGTGGGTGTGGGTTTGCAGGCAGAGAGAACAAGAACCACGAGCAACATCAGAGCTAAGACATTTTGCAACTTTTTCATCGTTTTTCTCCTCATATATTCTAAATTTGAACAAATCGATTGAAAAACTGTTTTACATCATGTCTTCGTATTTTGCTGGTAACCTCCTTATTCTCTGACGAAGCAAGGTACTTCAGGACAGTCTGGGGAAAAAGACTTCAAGGTAAAGGCCAGTCGTTACTTTTCCACAACTTGACAGCGGCTTCTTTTGATTTCGCCTGTGTTTCCTGCTCGTCGAACTTAATAAACTTACCATCCTGCAAGATAACTTCACCATCGATCAGTACTGTATTGACATCAGAACGTTCGCAAGTGCCAACAATATAATTTTTTACGTTGACTTCGAATAATGGCACGGTTGAGCGATCTGTTAGGAGGAGAATGTCTGCTTTTTTACCCGGCTCGAGGGAACCGATCTGATCTTCCATTTGAAGAGCGCGGGCAGCATCCGTGGTTGCCATTCGAAGTACCTTGCTGTCGTTCATTAGTTCTGGATTCTCATACTTGATACGATGGATCATCTGAGCTGTACGCATCACCTCAAAATAATTGAAGGTTTGTCCATCGGTGCCAAGACCAACAGTCACGCCTTCGCGCATCAGGTGAAGCATGTCAGGCCAGAAACTGAAAATCGCGTTCGATTCAGCATTGTGGGCAACTTTGACGTCATACTGCTTAAAAATCTGCGGGTCTTGCCACTGGTCAATATATGAACAATGGAACAGAATTAAATTTGGCGATAAAAATCCGATATCAGCAAGGTAGCGAGTCGGGCGTTTGCCAAAACGGCGGCAGGTATCAAAATGATGCCAGCGATCATCCAGATGATGCATCATGTATCCCGCCCCCAATTCATCCGCAGTCTTTTTTACTTCCTGAAGAAGTTCGGTTGGGCAAGTGTAGGTAGTATGTACGCCGATTCTCCCTGAGATGCGGTCATAGGCACGTGAACGACACCGTTTGATGTGGTTCACATTTTCAGCCAATCCCATTGCAGCATTCTCTTCACTGATTCGACCTGTTGTTTCGAAGGAAAGAACAGCGCGGATGCCGGTTTCCAGGCAGGCTTTATCAACTGCTTCCAATGCACCGGGCAAAGCATAAGAACCTTCGGCAGTGTCGGTGGTGGTGGTGATGCCGCTGCGGATATGATCCGCCACATTAGCCCTTGTTCCAGCAAACATAATATTCTGGTCTACGCGGTCCTCAAGCAATGGGAGCCAGAAACGATCCATCCAGGATACAAAAGAAAAATCCGGAGATTCGAAACCTGAATAAGGAATGCTGCGTACTACTGCGCTGTAAAGATGGTTATGGCAGCTAACCATACCCGGCATGACGATCTTCCCTGTGGCATCAATGATCCTGGCTCCCGGAACATCGGCTACGCCAGATCCACTGGCTACTTTGGTAATCTTGTTTCCTTCGATAACAATCGTTCCGTCACGGATGATGCGATCCTCTTTGTCTAATGTGACTACCAGTCCATGTTTGATTAATGTCGTTTCCATCAGTCTCTCCTATAGTCAGACCTTCTACGAGTAAGGGTTTTACTTTTTCGCATCCTTTAGTTTGGTGATCGCTGATTGAATTCCTGAACGCAGGAAAACGATATCGTTGGAGTAGGCTATGATCTGCATGCCGCGGCGCTGCCATTCGATCAACCAGTCCAGGTTGCCAATGTGAATGCCGCATGGGACATTGTGTTTCTTTGCGGAATCCAACACAATTTGAATGGTTGGTTCAAGCGCTGCTAATGTGTCTTTTTCATAAACCCGCATACTCATAGCAAGGTCGTTTGGACCCAATACTGCCGCGCTTACACCAGGTACAGAAAGAAGTTCATCAATATTTTCGATGGCTTTTTCCTGCTCGATTTGTAAAATGATCAAATTCTGGCTATTCGCCTCTTTGGCAAATTCCCACATCCCCTGAGCATTGAAATCATTATGCCCTTTATCAGCCGAAAGTCCGCGAATACCAACGGGTGGGTACATCAAGCATTCCACGATCCTTTCCACCTGTGCTTTGGTTTCAATGCGAGGAACCATCACCCCCATGGCACCCGCATCCATTGGGCGGACGAGATACTCATAGGCATCACCAGGAACGCGAACAAGGGGAGTGATGCCCTCCAGGCGGGTCACCTTAACCATGTCGGCAATGATAGGGAGATCGAACGGTCCATGTTCCATATCAAAGAACACAAAATCGCATCCTGCCCGAGCCATAATCTGACCTACAGAAGGAGAACGGACATCCTGGATCATGGTTCCATAAACAACTTCACCAGCAGCTAACTTTGCACGTAATGGATTGGGTTTCATTGCTTTTGCTCCTTTAGAGGTTTTTTATTTCATTGTGAAGACTTCAGGATTGGCAGGATATTTTGGTTTTTCACCGCGAAGGACACGAAGCACATCTTCGGCAACCATCATTCCCATTCGCCGCCTGCCATCCTCAGTAAAACTGGCAAGGTGAGGGGTCAGCACCACGTTATCCAACGCAAAGAGAGGATTGGTGGGTAAGGGCGGTTCAGGGTCATAAACATCCAATGCCGCTCCGGCGATGGTCCCATCCTGCAAGGCAGCAATTAAAGCCTGTTCATCAACAACTGGTCCACGAGCGCAATTCACCAGGAAGCCATTCTTCCCTAATGCCTTCAAAACTTCTGAATTCACAATTTTTTTGGTTTGGGGAGTAGCAGGAGTGTGTATGGATAAGAAATCTACATGCGCTGCCATGGTCGTCAGGTCAGCATATGGTTTCGCTCCCCAGGCAGTCACCTTTTCAGGTGAAATAAATGGATCGAACACTTCGATCTCCATGTGGAATGCATCGCGGCACATCTCAGCGAATCGCTGACCAATTCTTCCAAATCCAACGACACCCACTTTTTTTCCTAAAAGTTCACAACCCACAACAGTATCTCGGATCGAGAAATTTCCCGCCCGGGTTTGCCGATCTAGATAGGTCAATTTTCGTGCGGCCGCAGTCATCAATAAAAATGCGTGTTCGGCAGTTGATTCCGTGGGACCTTCAGGAGTATAGGTTACAGGGAGACCTTTCCTGGTGGCTGCCGCCACGTCGATGTTTTCCAAACCAACACCATGCCTGCCAACCACTTCCAGGTTAGTGATCGATTCCAGTGTGTCCGCTGTCACATTGAAACCAACACACAAAACCATCCCTTGCACAGTTGATAAAAGCTGTTGAATTTCTTCAGGAGGTGCTTTGAAAGGGGTTAATACCTCAACCTCAGTCTGAAGCAGCTTGATGGCATCTTCATGTATGGGTTTATTGACCAGTACTTTTTTCATAGATTCCTTTCAGTGCTGAGATTTTGATCATAGGATGGTTTATGATCCTCATGAGCTTCATCGAAAAACTATTACTCAACGGATGATTTCGTGCCGTTATTAAGGTAGGGAAACAACCTGGCACCAGACGCGTTCACCAGGGTTCTCATAGCTTCAGAGGCTTTCATTGGTTCATGATTGCCAATGGCGACTGCAACATTTTGATGCCAGCGCCAGCCTTCAAGGGTTTGGGGTAATATTCGCAGCACTTCGTCAAGAGCCTGAAATAACGAGCCAACCAATTGGCTGAGAAATTCATTGTTTGCAATCTCAGCAATTTTCTTATGGAAAGAAAGATCCAGTTCGTGCGTGCGATCACGCTGACCAAGTTCGATCGCTTTCCTTTCCTGTTCAAGGATGCTATAAAGCTCTTTGATCTGCTCCTCAGTAGCTTGTTCCGCAGCAAGATAAGAAAAGCCCGTTTCGATCACTCCACGGGCTTCAAATAACTGTAATAAATCTGTTTTCCCCATCGCTAGAGAAACATTCACCATATGTGAATAAATCTCCTGGGAAGGCGTACTGGTGAGGTATGTCCCATCACCATGCCTTAGTTCCAAAATTCCCATGGTCTGCAATGATTGCAACCCTTCACGAAGGGTTGACATGCCAACATCAAATTTCTTTGCCAATTCCCGTTGGGGGGGGAGTTTATCGCCAGATTTCCAATAACCGTCGCTTATCATGGATAAGAGCCGGTCGATTATCGCCTGGGAAATCTGCCTTCTATGGATTGGGAGGATTTCTTTAGTTGTCATGGGTTATACTCTTATAAAATTGTTCTGAACACTTGAACAATTTTAGTATAGAGATTTAAAAAGCAAATGTCAAGTACCAATCCACAATTACCCACCAATTTAACTTTGGAAAACTAAAAAGACACTTTGTAAAGTGTCTTTTTAGCGGACCATGAACCCAAAGTGGATAAGGAAGACTTTACATCACCAGGCTCATCACTGCTTTTTGAACATGCATACGGTTTTCAGCTTCATCAAATGCTGCTGATAACCAGCCACTGCCGGATGTTTTATCGATCACTCCATTGGTAACTTCATACCCGCGGTCGCACGGAAGGCAGTGCAAATAGATCGCATTCTTGGCTGCTGTATCCATCACTTTTTCCGTGCAGATCCAATCCTTGTGTTTGTCAAAAATCTGCTGAGTTTTCTTCGGATCATCTTCCCCGACCGGAGCTTTGAATATCGGTGTGGCGCACCAGGCTTTGGGATAGACCACATGCGCCCCTTTAATTGCATCATTGAAATCGTTGGAGATCTGGAATTTTCCACCGGCGGTCTTGGCATATTTTTCACACTGTGAAAGGATCTCGGGGTCTAATTCCATGCCCTCAGGGTGAGCGAGGGTCACATTCATGCCCAACATTGATGCGTAAAGGATGGCTGATTGAGGGACTGCGCGGGGTTTATGGACACTTGGCGAATAGGCCCATGACATCGTGAAGTTCACCCCACTGAATCCACCGAATTTTTCCTTAACTGTCAGAACATCAGCAAGACCCTGGAACGGGTGGTAGATATCATCTTCCATATTCAAGACGGGGATATCCGCCCAGCGGGCAAACTCTTTGAGCATCGCATGCGCACCGCCATATTCCCATTCAACAGGATCCCCATAACACCGAATTGCGATCGCATGCCCCATGCGATCAAGTACACGGGCAACATCTGATACACGCTCGGTGCTGTAAGCAACTTCATGCCCTTCCATCGCAGGCGTATAAATTTTCGATGGATCTAAATAATGGGCATGCCCACCCAACTGGGTCATGCCAGCCTCAAATGAATTTCGTGTACGCAGAGATTGGTTATAAAAGATCATGAAAAGAGTTTTGGCACGCAGGAGGTCATCATGGTAGATCCCCTTTTTCCATTTGTCTTTGAGATCAGCAGCAACCTCCAGAACAGTCTCAATTTCCTCACGGGTAAAATCTGTTTCGGCCAGGAAATCCCGACCCTTCCATTGATTCTTTTCCATACGATATTCCTCCTATAAGTTGGATAGATTCTTTCTGCGAAGCACATGCAAATAAAAACGGTCAGGGACAAAGAAGTTTTCTGAAAAGCTTACGATCGCGCCTCCTTCATCATAAACAGTTTCACGCAGCAGAATTAGTGCGGAATTGAACTTGACTCCCAAATGAGCACTCTGTTCACGGCTGGCATTTACCGAAGTGATTTCCGTAACAGCTTCTTTTATTTGGGGAATATGATGCAGCTTCAATAAATCCAGCACTGAACCATCGAATTGCTCCTTGATTTGAGATGGGGAAAGAATTCGACTTGGGACAAAATCCTGGTGGAATGAATAAGCCTTATTCCCTACAAAAATCGTTCTCTCAATCAACATCACTTGTTGATCTTGTTCGCATCCCAGTCTTTTTTGTAAGGCGGTATCGGCTTTGATCAAAGAAATGGATAGATCGCGAATCTCAGGGGTTACCCCCTGCCGACGGGCGATACTCAGTACACTTTCCAATTGCTCAATACCGCTATTTAACCTGAAAGGGTCTGCTAAAAAAGTGCCTTTCCCAGGATATCGAACCAGGTAACCTTTTGCGGTAATAGCAGAGATCGCTGTCCTTATCGTAGCCCTACTGACCTTAAACTCTTCGCATAGCATCGATTCCGATGGGAAGGCAGTGTCGGTTGTATAGGTACCATCTTGAATTCGCGAAAGGAGGATGTTTTCGATCTGAGAAGAAACCGGGGCGTACCTTTGAATTTCCATATAGTGAAGTCACCTCATGAAATGTCAGACGGCTGCCAATTAGATTAAATTCATTATATACATTTTTTTTAAAATTGAAATCCCCCAAATATTGACTTTCTCATTGTTGTGAATTGTTCTTCTAAAAAAATCACACGAATGACAAATTAATTTGACAGAATTCTCTCTATGCCAAATTAAAATAATTCTTCTTTTTGCCTCATCAAGTTTTGCTTACCCATTGATTCCGATAATATTATTTGTATAATATAGGTAATATTTATCTAAATACTAAAGGAACAAATCATGGTTAAATCCACTTTGTTTTTACTGATATTCACCATTTTCATTAGCGCTTGCAATCCACAATCAACACAAAATCTTCAAACCCAACCCACAGCATCGCCATTACCATCTGCGACCCTTTCATCCACGCCAACTCAGACAGCAACACCAACGCAAATTCCCCCAACCCCCACAAATCCCCCCACGCCAACTCCAACATTATCACCAGAACCAGTTCGATTTAACTTGCAAGGTTATCAAAAAATTGCCATTTTAAGAGATAACTTCCCCGGGATTTCAGCTTTAAAAGGAGATCGATTAATAACGATAATATCCTCCAGCCTGAGCCCGGATGGAAATTTGATTGCGATTGCGGGATGCTGGGGGCAAATTATGTCCAATGGAAACTGCGAAACCAGGAGAAGCGGTTTCTTATTCGTGGTCGATACAAATACTGGAGATGTAACGAGCGAAATCCCACTGGGCAGCCGATGGCCCGGGAATATTGCATTTACACCTGATGGGAGCAAATTGCTTGTTACAACCGATGATTACAAGGTCTTTTTTTGGGATCTTCAAACAAACAAGGAGTCAAAGACCATTATTGACCTCGCGTATTCGGGGGCAACAAGATATCCAGATGTGTCAATCTCGCCAGATGGAGCTAACCTTGCGGTTGTTTTAAAGGACACATTATATGTGTGGGATTTCTCTGGAAAAGTCAAGTTCCATGTACCAGCTTATCCGGGCATTTATAATGCTGGATTGTCTTACAGCCCATCAGGCACTTCCATCGCCATGTTTTCGATGGGTCGAACAGGTATTGACTTGCTTGACGCTTCTACTGGAAAGCTTATTCATAAATTCTCTCTTGAAAAAATTGGCGGGATCAGTTTTTCCCCTGATGGAAAGTACATTGCAGGTTTCAATTACGATAAAAACATTGTGACAGTATGGGATCTCGTTGACAATAATAAGATTGCTGAAATTGAAACCGGCGTTTTCATATCCTCAATTACCTTTTCACCTGAAAGCGATATTCTACTCGTGGGTGGTTTCCATCCTTTGAATGAGAAAGATGATTACTCAAAGATCGCAAAATTATATAAGACAGCGGATTGGACATTTCTGGATGACTTTTATTCACCTTTCTTTGAGGGAAAAATCAAATTTAGCCAAAATGGCGAAAAAATGGCAATTGTCGAATCAGGAAGAGTTGCGATATGGGGAGAACCAGATGCATCTCTCCTGGAGGGTATCAATATCGTAAAAAAGTTCCAGTTGGCATTATCGCAGGGTAAATATAAAGAAGCAGCAGACTTATTCATGGTGGACGAATATGCGTCTGACTCGTTAGCTTCCCACGGGCTTGATCTTAATGATGTCCCAGGTAGTTTTGAACGTTTATGTACAGCCCAAACCATCTTCTGCTATCCTGTTAGGGATATCGTAAGGATAGGTCACGATTGGGACTATATGGTGTATCTCGTTCATCTTGAGAGTCCATCCGGGGGGACGTTTACCGGCCCCAAGGGCTCAACAGTGATATACATTTATGTAAAAACAGACGAATCGGGCAACCATAAAATTACCTCACTGCCTATAGAGTATTGAGGTTGAGGGCCGTAGAACCGCGAATAATCATTATTAGCGCCAATTTAATTCCAGCGATGGTCGTCAATTCCATCCAAATTCCGGCGATGGTTATCACTCGTTTTTCCGCAGATAGGATTAACTGCGAAGCTGACTACAGGTTGTCTCTACTGCAATGATCGTTCTAATCATCCCCCAAAAAAGGAATTAATTGCATCAATTATCCAAGTAACTCCACATCCTTTTTATCAATTACGATCACCCCCCGTGAAGCATTTGTCTGGTAAATTTCGGGTTTGATTTTTGTCTGTAATAAGTATTGCGTTCCAAGCCTTTCGCAAAAATCAGCTGCTTTTGATTTCTCTACCAGGCTGACCGTGCATCCCCCAAAACCTGCCCCGGTCAATCGTGAGCCGTAACATCCATCCAACGATTGGGCAATTTCCACCATCATATCCAACTCAGAACATGATACTTCAAACAAGTCCCTCAGGCTGCGATGGCAGTCATTCATGAATAAACCAAATTCCTTGATATTTCCCTCGTCAAGCGCCACCCTTGCATTTCGTACCCTGGCAATTTCCTCAACCACATGGCGAGAATGCCTTTCAACCTGTAGTGGAAGTCTATCGCTTAATCCATTGAACTGCATCAAATCCACATCCCTCAGCGAAGTGATCGTCGGAAGATCATTTTTCAAAATTCTGACCGCTTCCTCGCAATCCTGACGGCGCAAGTTGTACTCACCAGAGGTCAGTTTATGCCGCACGCGAGTATCCGCAATGACAATGGTCACCTCAGGCGGCAGGGGCAGAGTTTCCCATTCCAGCGTACGGCAATCCAAGTACAACAGCCGATCCGTCTGCCCGCAAATTGATGCAAACTGGTCCATGATCCCACAGTTCACACCCACATACTCGTTTTCAGCCCGCTGGCACAACCTGGCTTGCTCCATCAGGGGGAGAGTATTCCCGCCAAGGGTTAACCAGGCGTTGAGAAACGCCACCTCAACTGACGCTGAGGAACTGAGACCGGCTCCAATCGGGACATCAGAAGCAAAAACACCATTGAGAGGTTTTGCTGCGATTCCTCGTTGTTGTATAACACTGCAAATCCCGGCAGGGTAGAGTCCCCAATCCGGAAGGGCAGAACCCTCGAACTGAGTTCTCTTAATAGCCGACTCATTGCTGATAACAATCTCCTGCTGCATATCATCAGCAAAAATGGTAGATGTACTTTCATTGGCAGCGCTGAAAACAAGGTAGGTAGCGCGGTCAATTGCCGCCGGCATTACAAACCCACCGTTGTAATCCACGTGCTCCCCCAGTAAATTAATACGGCCTGGCGCTCTGACCACAAATTGCGGCAGCGAGTGAAATCTATCCTGGAAGCGCGAAAAGATTCGATTAATCAGCAGGTTGTTTATAGTGGGTATCACTTTCAGAGCACAGCCTTTCAGCGGCAGATTCAGGGGTGATATCACGCTGGGGCATCGCCAGCAATTCGTATCCGACCATGAACTTTCGGATGGTGGCAGAACGAAGCAACGGCGGGTAAAAATGCGCGTGCAGCACCCATTCTTCATGCTGCGAATCATCTTTTGGAGCCTGGTGAAATCCCATGGAATATGGAAATGAAGTTTTAAAGAGATTATCGTAGCGAATCGTTAAACGGCGATAAATATCTGCAAGAGCTGTTTTTTCGCTTGGGGTCAGTTCAAACAAAAATGACACAGCCCTATGAGCAATGACGATGGTTTCAAACGGCCATTCTGCCCAAAAGGGAACCAACGCAGTGAAATAGTCATTGCTGAGAATAACGCGTTTTTGAAGTGCCAATTCTTGCTCAAGGTAATCCAATAATAAAAGCCTGCGATTTTTATTCAGGTATTTTCTTTGATTTTGCCGTTCCTTGATGATCTCGTTCGGCAGATTCGATTGAGACCAGATCTGGCTGTGCGGATGTGGATTGGAACAACCCATCATCTTGCCCTTGTTCTCAAAAACCTGCACATACCTGATTCCAGGGGTTTCGTAGAGCGCTTCACTCTCGCTCGCCCAGGTTTGGATTACCTTTTCCACATCTGAAAGACGCATCTCCGGGATGGTCAGGTCGTGCCGGGGTGAAAAACAAACCACCTTGCAAATACCTGTTTCCGATTTGTATCGAAATAACCCCTCATCGTTTGAAGCATGACGAGGATTATCGGGGAGAAGCGCAGAGAAGTCATTGGTGAAAACGAAAGTGCCCATGTACTGTGGATTGACTACTCCTCCCGCCCTTTGATTGCCGGGGCATAAATAGCAGGTAGGATCATAAGCAGGCAGTTGGTCGCCATGCTTACCTTCCAATTGTCCCTGCCAGGGGCGTTGACTGCGCTGGGGAGAAACCAGAATCCAATCGCCTGTCAACAGATTCAAGCGGCGATGCGGCTGTTCAAGCATAACCAATCCTTGAAAAAATTAAGACTACTATCAATCAGGCACCATTGTTGAGAAGAAACTCTGGGAGAATTGTAACATTTTGTATCCATATGTTGCGAGGAAAAATGAGGCTTGATTGTTATTTTCCGTGTTTTTAGGTTGATACTTATAATTGCTTATTGACATTGGTGAAAATAATCCGTATAATAGTTTTACTTCTTGGGAGCGCTCCCACATTTTTTAGAAATATTTGAACAAATCTCCACGGAGAGAAAGCTTGGCAGAATTAACCCTTGAAAGCCTGGCAAAAATGATCGGGGTATCGCGGTCAACGATCTCCCGTGTGATCAATGGTTCTCCAAACGTCAGCCCCGAAGTTCGTGAAAAGGTCCTCAAAGTCATCCAATCCACCGGTTATCACCCAAACGCTGCCGCCCGTTCCCTGGCATCTCAGCGCTCATGGATGATCGGACTGGTTCTCCCGCGCAACGTTGCCTCATTCTTTACAGACCCCTATTTCCCGCAGCTCACCCAGGGCATTGCCTATTCCTGCAATGAGCACGACCTTTCATTAACACTCTTCCTTGTTACGAGTAAAAAAGACGAAGAAAAGATATACCCGCGGATCCTGCGCAGCAAAATGCTGGATGGCGTTCTAATTCAATCCGGCGAAGCCGCCGATACCCTGATCAACCAGTTGGCTGCTTCAAATTTACCCATGGTGGTACTTGGCCGCCCCTGGGAAGCCAAAAATGTGACCTATATCGACGTTGATAATGTTGAAGCCGCAATGAAGGCTACCCGGCATCTCATAAACCTTGGTTATAAACGCATAGCGACCATCACCGGAACCCTCAAAAGCACTGTTTCTGTCGACCGCCTGGAAGGTTACCGGAAGAGTCTATCGTTGGCGGGCAGGGAATATGATCCATCTCTCGTAGCTGAAGGGGACTTTACTGAGAGTTCCGGGTATGAGTCCATGAGAAAGTTGTTACTGCGAAAACCCGATGCGGTTTTTTGTGCTTCCGATATGATGGCAGCTGGCGCTATTCGGGCAATTCAAGAAAGTCACTTGCGCATTCCTGAAGACGTCGCTTTGGTTGGGTTCGATGATATCCCGCTGACTGGCTTTACCAAGATCAGATTATCCACGGTCCGTCAACCCATCGAGCAGTTTGGCATTAAAGCAGTTGATCTTTTGATTGACTTAATCGAAAAAGGGAATAAACCCGCCAGACGTATGTTCCTGGACACGGAATTGGTTATCCGTGAATCCTGTGGAGCAGGCGTACTGGCAGGAGTAAAAATCGGGGAGTAAATTTTTTACCAATCAATGAGAGCGCTCCCAATTTATATTGTTCCACTAAGGAGGTGAGGTAAAGAAAACATCTGGCAAGGTTTGAGGTTCAGTAATAATTCTAAAAAGGAGATAAGGAAGAAATGAAAAAAATATCGATCATCTTTACCGTAATTCTTGTTTTGACCATGGCACTTTCTGCCTGCGCCAAGACCCCCGGTCAAAAGACCGTCCTCAATGTCTGGTCCTTCACCAATGAGATCCAGACGATGGCAATTGCCTTCGAAAAGACCCATCCGGATGTGGATGTCGTCTACACGATGATCCCCATGACCAATGGCGAATACCAGACCAAGCTCATGGCCACCCTCGGCACCGACCAGGTTCCCGATGTAGTTGCCCTCGAAGCCGCATTCGTGAAGCAATATGTCGAGAGCGATTTCCTTGCTGACCTGAAAAGCCTCAATGCTGATGTCAAAAAAGCCGATGTCTATCCTTTCGTAACCGAAGTCGGAACATATGACGGCGTTCTCAAAGCCCTTTCCTATCAGGCTACCCCGGGCGCCCTTTTCTATCGCCGCAGCCTTGCTAAAGAATATTTCGGCACCGATGATCCTGTGGAAATGCAGAAGATCCTGGGCGACATGGACAAATACACCGCTGCAGCTGCTGTTGTGAAAGAGAAATCCGGCGGCGATACTTACATGGTTGCCTCCAATGGCGATTTCATGAACCTCTTCTATGCCAACCGCGCACAGCCCTGGATTGTGAACAACACCCTCACCGTTGACCCGATGGTCAATAAGCTTGTTGCCACCGCCAAGACCTTCCGCGACAATGGCTACGAAGCCAAAGCCACCCAGTGGCAGGAGGGTTGGTTCGCTGGTATGAACGACTCCCTCGTCGGCGCTGATGGTAAGCCAAAGAAGATCTTCTCTTACTTCCTGCCCACCTGGGGTCTTCCCTACGTGTTAGCCCCCCATGCTGCTTCTGCTGATGGCACCAAGACCACCGCTGGCGACTGGGCGATGATCACCGGACCCCTCCCCTATCAATGGGGCGGCACCTGGTTAGGCGCTATGAAGGATTCCAAGAATCTGAAACTCGCCAAAGAATTCATCCGCTTCTGCACCCTGGATGAGACCAACCTCACCAACTGGGCTACCGGCGTCTACACCAATGCATATCTCAAAGCGATTGACCCGAATACCCCCGAAGGTCAGTCACAGGCAGCTGGTGACTTCGTTGGAAGCAAGGTTGTCGTTGAGAAAATCACCAAGGGATTTGACAATTCAGACCTGAGCAAGTTCCTCGGCGGACAGAACTCCTACGGCGCTTTCGCTGCTGCAGCACCTTCCGTCAATGGTCGGTTGATGCAAGGTTCAGACGACGCTATCCAGCGCGCTTTCAATGATCCTCTGGCTTCTTACCTCGATGGCAAGATCACCGAAGATCAAATGTGGAAGACCTGGAAAGACGCTGTTCACAACGAATTCCCTGATCTGATCATCAAGTAATTGGTTGTGATGTAAACAAATGAGTCAGTGTATAGTATATATACACTGACTCATTTTCGAGGAGGCGCAATGCTAAAATCCAGGCTAAATAAAAACAATTATGGGTACCTGTTTGTTGCTCCATTTATTATCGGGTTCCTGGTTTTCGGATTGTACCCGGTAGTCAATACACTTTGGCTTAGCTTCACCAATACCACCATGATGACCTCGCATGCCAAATTCATCTGGTTGGATAATTTCAAAGCACTGTTCGCCGATGAGATGTTCGTAAAAGCAATCGGCAATACCTGGGTGTTGTGGCTTCTGAATTTCATCCCGCAGTTAGGAATTGCCATGCTCATTTCGGTCTGGTTCACCAGTACCAGGCTCAAGATCAAAGGGATTGGCATCTGGCGTGTCATTTTCTACCTGCCAAACTTGATGATGGCGGCTGTTGTTGCTGCCCTCTTCTTTAGCTTATTCTCCTATTATGGTCCGGTCAACCAGATTTTGGTTCGGACCGGTATCATCCCTGATGCGATTGACTATATTCGAGATAGAACGGTAATGCGTTCGCTCGTTGTTTTCATCCAATGGTGGTTGTGGTATGGGCAAACCATTATTATCCTGATGGCTGCCATGACCTCTATCTCAGTATCTGTCTATGAAGCCGCCCTGGTAGATGGTGCAAGCGGCTGGCAGATGTTCCGCTACATCACTCTTCCTCTCATCAAACCCGTCATGATCTACATCCTGGTCACCTCACTGGTCGGCGGAATGCAGATGTTCGACATCCCCTATCTCCTCACAGATGGGCGAGGTAGCCCGCAAAGCTCCATCCTTACAAACAATATCCTGATGTATATGAAATTCCGCAGCAGCCAGGGCCACATCGGCGCCGCGTCTTCAGTCGGAATGATGGTATTCCTTATGACCTCCTTCGTTGCCCTGCTCATCTTCTACCTCTTAAGGGACAAAGATGGCATTAAGGCAAAGAAAAATGCGAAAGGAGAACAATCCAATGCGTAATTACCGATTGTCCACTAACATCACACGTGCTTTCATATACTTCATACTGATCGTTTTGGTAGTTATCACTGTCACGCCAATCTGGATGCTCATCGTTAATGCCACCCGATCAACCACTGAAATCCAAAATGGCGTCAGCCTCATCCCAAGCACCCATATGATTGAGAATTACAACGTACTGTTGAGCAAAGGGCTGAACCTGCCAAGAGGTTTCTTCAACAGCCTGGAGATTTCGGTCTTAACAACGATCGTTACGGTCTATTTCTCCATGCTGACTGCTTATGGCATTGTTGCATATGAATTTAAAGGGAAGAAGATCCTTTACAACGGCATCCTGGTGCTGGTGATGATCCCCATGCAGCTTTCCATCATCGGTTTCTTTCGCTTTATGTCCAAAATAGGGCTAGCCGATTCGTACGCATCTCTTATCTTGCCAAGCATCGCCTCCGCAGCGTCGGTGTTCTTCTCCAAGCAGTACCTTGAATCCATTTATTTGCAGGATCTCATCGATGCAGGTCGTATCGACGGTGCTAGTGAACTTGGGATTTTCCACAAGATCATGATTCCGATCGCCACACCGGGAATGTTCACCCTGGGCATTTTTGCATTTGTCGGTTCCTGGAACAACTTCTTTAACGCGTATATTCTCATTACCTCACGTAATAAATATACCCTGCCAATGCTGATCCAGACCCTGCGCGGCGACGTTTACCGTCCGGAATATGGTGCAATCTACTTTGGGCTCGCCGCTTCGGTTGTGCCTATCATTATCATTTATTTCCTCTTCTCGCGTTACATCGTCAATGGTATCTCAATGGGTGCCGTGAAAGAGTAATAGCAGGCAAAATAGCTCCAACACACTTTATTTATTTTGAGGCGCCAAAATGCGTTTTGGTTTCTTTGATGATATTAATCGTGAATATGTAATTCAGCAGCCCGATACGCCGCTACCCTGGATCAATTATCTCGGTTCGGAAGAATACTTCGGCTTAATTTCCAATACTGCAGGAGGATACTCTTTCTACCGTGATGCCCGCCTGCGCCGACTAACGCGTTACCGTTACAACAACGCCCCATTGGATGAGGGCGGCCGATACATCTACCTCCGGGATAATGATGATCAATCTTTCTGGTCGCCAACCTGGCAGCCGGTAAAAAAATCCTTGGATAAGTATGAATGCCGGCATGGGTTGGGCTACACAAAAATTCACTCTCTCAAAAACGGCATTGCCTGTACCCTGAAATACTTCATCCCCCTCGGACAAAACCTGGAGGTCTGGGAAGTATCGGTTTCCAACCAACGAAGACTACAGGCGAACTTATCGTTATTCTCTGCAATCGAATTCTGCCTGTGGGATGCCCAGGACGACGCCAATAATTTTCAGCGCAACTACTCCATCGGCGAAGCTGAAGTGGAAAATGGAGTGATATACCACAAATCGGAATACCGCGAACGGCGCAACCATTTCGCTTACTTCGCCTGCTCCGAACCAGTGGCGGGTTATGATACCCAGCGCGAAGACTTCCTTGGTCCTTATCGTGGATGGGACAACCCGATCAGTGTAGAGAATGGTATATCTAACAATTCCATTGCTTTGGGTTGGCAGCCTATCGGTTCACATCACATCAGACTTAACCTTCAACCTGGAGAAACCCGGACGATTCTCTTTTTATTGGGATATCACGAAAATCCCGAGTCCGAAAAATTCGACCCGCCTGGCAGCCACGTAATCAATAAAAAACCTGTGAAGCCAATCATCACAGCTTACCTGGATCCCGCAATTGTGAACAAGGCATTTAAGGATCTTGAAACTTACTGGGAGAACCTTTTATCACGGTTCCAGGTCAACACCCCCAATATCCATGCTAACCGCATGGTGAACATATGGAATATTTACCAGGTGATGACCACTTTTAATTTTTCCAGGTCAGCCTCTTATTTTGAATCGGGTATCGGACGCGGAATGGGTTTCAGGGACTCCAACCAGGATCTGCTCGGATTTGTTCAGTTGGATCCCAATCGAGCTCGCCAACGCATTCTCGATCTTGCCGCGACGCAACTGCCTGATGGCGGCGCTTACCACCAATACCAGCCGATGACCAAATTGGGCAATAATGATATTGGCGGGAATTTTAACGATGATCCCTTGTGGCTGGTCCTCTCTGTTTCAGCATATCTCAAGGAAACCGGTGATTGGTCGATTTTGGAGCAGCCAGTGCCATACGACAACCGCGTTGGATCAGAAGCTCCCCTCCTCGACCATCTGCAGCAGTCCATGCATTACACAATGGAGCGTCTCGGTCCACATGGGCTCCCTCTGATTGGACGCGCGGATTGGAATGACTGCCTAAACCTGAATTGCTTCTCCGATACGCCCGGTCAGTCCTTCCAGACGACCACCAGTAAAGATGGCAAAGTGGCGGAAAGCGTTTTCATCGCTGGCTTGTTCGTGCTTGCATCACGGGAAATGGAAGAGATCAACGAACGCTTGAATGATGACAATATGCACGAAAGCTACCGAAAAGCCCGCTTTGCGATGGAAAATGCCATCGGCACAGCAGGCTGGGATGGTGAGTGGTTCCGCCGTGCTTATGATAATTTTGGCCGCCCTGTTGGCTCGCATGAGTGCACCGAGGGACAGATCTTTATTGAACCGCAGGGGATGTGCGTGATGGCTGGAGTTGGACTGGAGGATGGCAAAGCGACTAAAGCCCTCCAGGCAGTCAACGACCAACTTGCCTGCCCGCAGGGAATTGTTCTCCTTTATCCTGCCTACAAGCAATATTATCTCCACCTGGGTGAGATCTCTTCCTATCCGCCGGGATACAAAGAAAATGGCAGCGTCTTCTGCCACACCAATCCCTGGGTAATGATTGCCGAAACACGTGTTGGCAATGGAAATCGCGCTTTCGACTATTACCTCAGGATCAACCCCTCAGCGCGGGAGGAACAGAGCGAAGTTCACCGCTGTGAACCTTACGTCTATGCGCAAATGATCGCTGGCAAGGAAGCAGCAAAGCCTGGCGAAGCCAAAAATTCCTGGCTTACAGGTACTGCTGCCTGGAACCTTGTTGCTATCAGCCAGTGGATACTTGGGATTCGTCCAACCTTCGACGGCTTGATCATTGACCCGGTCATCCCTGCTGAATGGGATGGATTTACTGCAACCAGGGATTTTCGCGGCAAGAAACTAATCATTGAAATTGACAACTCCAGTCATCTCGGTCATGGGGTTAGATCCATTATTTTGAATGGTGAATACATCAGCGGGAACATGCTCCCTGTCGACCAGTTATCTGATGTCAATAACATCAAAATACATTTAGGCAGTAAATAAGCGAGGTCGTAGTGTTGGATGGTTTGATCGAAGTGAAAGGATTTGAAGGTCAGGGTTACCAGCCGTTGGTGAATTTTGGCACCTGGCGCGTGGCAGCTTTGCGGTATCTTGATGAGATCGCCCCTGAACGGATTAATTCAATGGAACGGCACACTGAAACAGATGAGGTGTTTGTTCTTACAAAAGGCATCGGGATGCTTGCACTGGGGGGGAAAAGCCCGGTCGTGGAGGAGATTGAGACGATCACAATGGATATTGGGAAAATATACAATATCAAGGTCAATTGCTGGCATAACATCATACTCAGCGAAGATGCGCATGTGATCATAATTGAGAATCAAAATACCGGGGAGGAAAACACCGAACATTGCCTTTTGCGTAACGGGCTTCAGGCATTGCTGCGCCAGAAAGCAAATTCCTTCCTTATAAGTCATTATCAATAATTGAAACGATGATCAAAATAATGATTCCCCTCTTTTCTTACTCCCAGCCGCTCTACCGCGGCTGGGAGTAAATGGGGGTTATAGTAAAAAACCAAGACAATAGGAGAGAGAAATGAAAACCTTTATTCCAAAACCAGAAGATAA
Organism: uncultured Anaerolinea sp.; assembly: GCA_964428125.1. Classification (GTDB taxonomy): domain Bacteria; phylum Chloroflexota; class Anaerolineae; order Anaerolineales; family Anaerolineaceae; genus UBA6107. Next base: position 661,272 of record CAYRXB010000001.1, on the reverse strand, counting down.
ATTCACGTTTGGACTATGGACAGTAGGCAACACCGGACGCGATCCATTTGGAGCACCTACGCGAACCGGCAAAACACCGGCTGAATTGGTTTACCTGCTGGGTGACCTTGGCGCTTATGGGGTGAACTTTCATGACAACGACCTGATCCCGATCGACGCCACCCCGGCTGAAGAAGAAACCATTAAAAAAGAATTCCGCAAAGCTCTCAAAGCAACCGGGCTTAAAGTTCCCATGGCGACCACCAACCTGTTTGGCGACCCGATATTCAAGGATGGGGCTTTTACCTCCAATGATCCCAAGGTGCGTGCATACGCCTTGCAGAAAACGATGAAAGCCATCGACCTGGGCGTCGAATTTGGAGCGAAGGTGTATGTTTTTTGGGGAGGTCGCGAAGGAACCGAGACTGATTCAAGCAAGAGCGCTGTGGAATCCATCAAACGCACCCGCGAGGCATTGAATTTCCTCTGCGAGTACGCACTGGATCACAAATATAACCTGAAGTTTGCCCTCGAAGCCAAGCCCAATGAACCGCGGGGTGATATCTTCAATCCAACCACCGGTCATATGCTTGCATTTATCTCTACACTGGATTATCCGGAAATGGTTGGGGTGAACCCCGAAGTAGCCCACGAACACATGGCAGGTATAAACTTCATGCACGGGGTTGCCCAGGCATGGGAAGCCGGCAAGCTCTTCCATATTGATCTGAATGACCAGTACCCCGGTCGTTATGACCAGGACCTGCGATTCGGTTCGCGCGATATTAAAGCTGCCTTCTACCTGGTGAAATTCCTTGAGGACGTGAAATATACCGGATCACGGCATTTTGATGCCCATGCGTATCGCACCGAGGATTATGAAGGGGTGAAGGATTTTGCCCGCGGTTGTATGCGAACCTACCTCATGCTCAAAGAAAAAGCAGCTCAATTCAACCAGGATAAGGAAATCCAGGCTTTACTGAGCGAGATCAACGCAGCTGACCCGGCAATGGCAAAACTATTAGGAAAATACACCCCTGCCAAAGCCTCCGCTTTAAAAGCACACGAATTTGACCGCGTTGGCATCGCCAACCGGGGACTGGCGTATGAGCGCCTGGACCAGTTGACTATTGACTTACTGCTCGGATTTCGCGATTGATTTTCCCTAATAGGAGTGAGCGATATTATGAATCGGAAAAAAGAGATCAGGAGAAAGGTCACTGAACTCATCTCCCGGATGACAATTGAGGAAAAGATCGCCCAACTTGGGTCTTACTGGGTCTATGATTTGCAGACCAAAGGGAAATTGGATCCCGGGAAGATAAAAGCCAAATTAGCCAACGGCATCGGGCAGATCACCCGCAATGCAGGCGCATGCAACCTGATGCCGTTGGAAACTGCCCGCTCCGCAAACCTGCTGCAAAAATTCCTAAAGGAGCAAACCAGGTTGGGGATCCCTGCTATCATCCACGAAGAATGCTGCGCCGGACTGATGTCTGCCGGCAGCACCGTTTTCCCGCAGATGATCGGCCTGGCCAGCACTTTTCGCCCGGAACTGGCTGAACAAATGACCAGTGCAATTCGCCTGCAAATGCGTGCAGTTGGTGCCCACCAGGGACTGGCCCCGGTATTGGATGTGGCTCGCGATCCCCGTTGGGGGCGGGTGGAGGAAACCTTTGGTGAAGATCCCTCACTGGTCAGCCGTTTTGGAGTAGCATACATAAAAGGTCTGCAGACTGATGACCTTTTAAAAGGAGTGATGGCAACTGGCAAGCATTTTGTGGGGCATTCCTTCAGCCAGGGCGGTTTGAACTGCGGACCTGTTCACCTGGGACCCCGCGACCTGTGGGATACCTACCTGCTGCCGTTCCAGGCTGCCATCCGTGATGCCGGGTTGGCTTCAATGATGAATGCGTACCCGGAATTGGATGGTGAAGTTGTGGCTGCATCGAAACGCATCCTCACCGGGCTGCTGCGCGAAACCCTTGGATTTGACGGCGTGGTGGTTTCTGATTACGAAGCCATCAGCATGATCCACAACTATCACAACGCGGCTGCCACCAAACAGGAAGCTGCTCTCAAAGCACTGTCCGCCGGGATCGACGTGGAGTTGCCGACCGTTTCCTATTATGGAGAGGATCTGTTGAAGGCACTGGACTCCGGGAAAATCTCCATTGAAACGGTTGATCAGGCTGTTAGCCGCCACCTGCAGAAAAAGTTCGAATTAGGGTTATTCGAAAACCCATTCGTAGATGAGGGATCAGTTCTTTCAGTTTACGAGACACCGCAAAATCGCTTATTGGCTTACGAGATTGCCTGCCAGAGCCTGGTACTGCTTAAAAATGACGGGGTACTTCCCCTTAATAAATCGATCAAAAAAATCGCTGTGATTGGCCCTAACGCGGACTCCAGCCGCAGCCTGATGGGGGATTATTCCTATGCAGCAGTGGCTGAATTACTATCATTTATGCCTGATCCCAATTCCGCATTTGCCGGAATGAGCCGCAAAGAAGTGGAAACCCCGACGGTCACCATCCCCACCATCCTCGATGAAATCAAAAATTTAGCAGGCACATCCCTCCACGTAACCTATGAGAGCGGATGCGAAATCAATTCGGCTGATGAAAGCGGTTTCGAAAAAGCCGTATTAACAGCCGGGCAGGCTGATGCAGTGATCATGGTAATGGGCGGGCGTTCAGGTCTGACGCTGGAAAACACAACCGGCGAATTCCGGGATGCCACAGACCTTGGATTGCCGGGAGTACAAGAAAAACTCATCGATGCAATCGCAGATGTTGGCAAACCGGTCATCCTGGTGTTGGTCAACGGGCGTCCGTCAGCTATCCCCGATGTGACTGAAAAAGTAAATGCCATCCTTGAAGCCTGGATCCCGGGCGAAGAAGGTGCGCGTGCGGTGGCTGATGCCTTATTCGGCAAGGTCAACCCCGGCGGCAAATTACCGCTCTCCATCCCCCGCTCTGCAGGGCAGGTACCGGTGTTTTATAATCACAAGCCTTCCGGTATGCGGTCAAACATTTTTGGTGATTACTATAATGAGCCGGTGAAACCCCTCTTTCCATTTGGTCATGGGCTGAGCTACTCGACCTTTCAATTTACGGATCTTTCAGTTGATAAACCTGGATACAAGGGTGGAGAAACCATAAAAATTAGCCTCAAGGTTAAAAATACCGGCAACCTTAAAGGCGATGAAGTGGTGCAATTATATGTTAGGGACGAGATCGCCAGCCTGCCGCGCCCGGTGAAGGAACTTAAGGATTTTATCCGTGTGACCCTTGATCCCGGGGAAAGCAAAGTCATCACTTTCCAGATGAAAACTGATCACCTAGCGTATTATGATGAGGACATGGAATTAATGGTTGAACCGGGAAAATTCAAAGTAATGATCGGAAGCTCTTCCGAGGATATTCGCCTGACCGGTGAATTTGAAGTGGGCGGAGAACAAAAATACAAGGTCGATCAACGCGTATACCAATGCAAAGTTGAAGTGGAATAATAAAGCCATGACCTATTTCTTAGGAATTGATGTTTCAACCACAGGCAGCAAAGCCCTCTTAATCGACGAAAAAGGGACTGTGATCGGTACTGCGGTTTCTCCACATACCTTATCCTCTCCGAAACCGTTATGGTCAGAGCAGGACCCGGCAGAATGGTGGACTGCCGCCTGCAGCAGTATTCGCAAGTTGATAAAGGATCATCAAGTAAAGCCTGAAGCAATCACTGCCATCGGACTAACTGGTCAGATGCACGGATTGGTTCTGCTGGATGAGAAGGGTCAAATCCTTAGACCTGCCATTTTGTGGAATGATCAACGTACACAGGCGCAATGCGACCAGATCCATGATCGGATCGGACGTGAACGGTTCATTCAGATCAGTGGGAATGCGGCCCTCACCGGCTTTACCGCTCCCAAGATCCTGTGGGTCGCCCAGAATGAGCCGGAGATTTTTGCCCGCGTTCGACATGTGCTGCTTCCCAAGGATTACATCCGTTATCGCCTGACCGGTGAGTTTGCCATGGACAAAGCGGATGGCTCCGGCACAGTCTTGTTTGACCTGAGATCACGTAACTGGTCAACCGAGTTGCTCGACCGGTTGAATATCCCTCAATCCTGGATGCCGCCAACCTATGAAGGACCTGAATTCACTGGTGCTGTTAATGAAACTGCCGCCAGAGAGACCGGACTGGCAATCAATACTCCTGTTGCTGCCGGCGGCGGTGACCAAGAAGCAGGTGCAGTTGGTGTTGGTGCAGTGGAATCCGGCATTATTGGTCTGACAGTCGGAACAAGCGGAGTGGTCTTTTCCTCCACCACATCTCCATTGATCGAACCGGAAGGTCGATTGCACGCATTTTGCCATTCGGTACCTGGAATGTGGCACTTCATGGGGGTGATGCTCTCTGCTGCTGGCAGCCTGCAGTGGTTCCACGACGCAATCGCACCAGAAATGTCCTTTGACGAATTATTAGAAGAAGCCAAGAATGTTCCACCTGGTAGTGAAGGATTGTACTTTCTACCCTATCTGAGTGGGGAACGCACTCCCCATCCTGACCCGGATGCACGCGGTGCTTTCATCGGTCTGACTTTACGCCATCAACGCGCTCACATGACCCGAGCCATCCTTGAGGGTGTTGGTTATGGATTGAAAGATGGGTTTAACCTTTTACAAAATGCCGGCGTTGGTGCAATTCAACAAATCCGAGCATCAGGGGGTGGAACGAAGGGAAAACTGTGGCGTCAAATTCTTGCCTCTATACTGGGCAGTGAACTGGTATCCATCAACACCAGTGAGGGAGCTGCTTATGGCGCAGCCCTCTTAGCCGGGGTTGGTGCGGGAGCTTGGAAGGATGTAAAAAATGCCTGCCGTGAAACGATCAAAGTGACAGCCCAAACACCGCCGGATCCACATATGGCAGATATCTATACGAAGACTTATCCACAATTTACATCCTTGTATCCCACCTTGAAAGATAGTTTCAGCAAAATCTCACAAACCAATTAACCACATTGAGGACTTTATGCCACAAATCATTCAATTCCCCTCCGATTTTACCTGGGGTACTGCTACTGCCGCCTATCAGATCGAAGGAGCTGTCAACGAAGATGGCAGAAGCCAATCCATCTGGGATGCCTTCGCTCGTACCCCGGGTAAAGTAATTAACGGCGATACCGGAGACATCGCCTGTGACCATTACCATCGCTGGAAAGAAGATATCAAACTGATAAAAGAGCTTGGCTGCCACAATTACCGGTTCTCCATTGCCTGGCCACGACTCCTGCCCCAGGGAACTGGCAAAGTGAATCAGCCCGGTATTGACTTTTACAATCGATTGATTGATGAATTATTGAACGCCAGCATTCGCCCGCTGGTAACCCTCTATCACTGGGATATACCCACTGCCCTGCCCAATGCCTGGCTCGACCGCGGTGTTGTAAGTGCTTTTTCCGAGTTCACCTCCGTCGCTGCCAGAGCCTTTGGAGACAGGGTCAAGGATTGGGTGACCATCAATGAACCCTGGTGTGCCAGTTTCTTGAGTTACAAACTTGGGATTCATGCTCCCGGATTACGGAACACCTACCAGGCACTTGTAGCAGCACATCACCTGCTGCTGGCGCATGGAGAAGCATTGCAAATCCTACACAGAGAATCCCCGCAAAGCCGGGCAGGAATTGCTGTCAATTTAAGCCCGTTTTACCCGGCAACCCAGGCAGTGCAGGATCAAGAAGCTGCTCGTTATGGAGATGGAGAACTGGCACGCTGGTTCCTGGATCCACTATACGGGCGCGGGTACCCCATAGATATCATCCGGGATTTGCATAAATCAGGATATCTAAAAGCTGAAAAATTGGATTATGTTGTTGATGGTGATATGAATATTATCGCCAGGCCAGCGGATTTTCTCGGCATTAATTATTACTCGCGCAATGTGGTTAAAGCCAGCGCTGAACACCCGAATGATTCAACCCGTTTCGACTTCAGCGATGATAAAAGAGTGGAACGCACTGACATTGGCTGGGAAGTTTACCCGTATGGTCTGTATGAGGTGTTGGAACGCGTCCATCGGGATTATGCCCCCTCTGAGATACTCATCACAGAAAACGGCGCTAGTTATGGGGATGAGCCCGGAAATGATGGCGAAGTTCATGATGATAAAAGGATTGCCTATCTTCAGAGCCACCTTGAACAGGTCGCCATTGCGATCAAAGCCGGGATACCCGTGAAGGGCTATTACCTGTGGTCGCTGATGGACAACTTTGAATGGTCGTTGGGATACTCACAACGGTTTGGAATTATCCATGTGGATTATCGAACCCAAAAACGCACTCTTAAAGATAGTGCCAAATGGTATTCCCAGATCATCCGCGATAACCGCTTTACAAGTTAACAATTGTAGTCAAAGGCAAAACGAACCTGGAGGGCTATCCAGGTTCGTTTTTATTTTCGCAATCGAAATTACTTATTCAGCGTTTCCCTCAAAATCGAAGGGAGCAAGGCATAAAAAGCTGTTGCATCCACCACTTCGTCGAGCGGAACATTTTCATTAAATGTATGAGCTGTTTTTTCGTCACCTGGTCCAAACCCGATGGAGGGAATACCTGCCTTACCAGCCCAGTAGATTCCGTTGGTTGAAAAATCCCAGGTGCCGAGCGGACGATCTTCACCCCACAGTGTCTTAATCGTGCTTAGTCCAGCTTGTGCCAGAGGGTGCGAATCTTCCAACAGCCACGACGGGAAGTATTTGGGCAGTGGGAACTTAAACCCTGTGTAAGAAGGCGTGTCATAATAAAGCTCTTCGACGATGATCTCATTCTGCAGGTAATCCGGGATGAGCCCTTTGATGAGGTTGATCACCTCATCATGCGATTCACTGATGGTAATACGGCGGTCAATATAGATGGTGAACTGGTCAGGCACCGCATTGAGCGAGTTGGTACGGGCTTCTACATTGGTAATGGCAATAGAGGGGTGCCCAAGAATGGGGTGCGCGCCCATGCCAAAACGCATGCGGCGGTCAAGTTCGCGAATCAGGTTAATGATCGAGATCATCTTGTAGACCGCATTATCCCCGAGGAAGTGCACTGCGGCATGCGCCGAGCGTCCGGATGCGGTGATCTTGAGCTCAATACGGCCCTTGTGCCCGCGATAAACATTCATCATGGTCGGCTCGCCGATGACCACAAAATCTGGTTTAACTTTGGGATCTGCTTCCACAAAGGCGTTGGGACCAATGCCGTCGCACCATTCTTCCATATTTCCGAAGTAATAAACCGTGTAATCCTTCAGCAAGCCAAGATCACGGGCAAGCGCCAGGCCGTACACCATCCCGGGGGTGCTGCCTTTTTCATCGCAGGCGCCGCGGGCAAACAACCTGCCATCTTCAATTTTTCCCTGGAATGGATCCCAGCCCCAGGAATCGCGATCGCCCACGCCTACTGTGTCGATATGGGAATCATAAACAATCACTTTTGGCCCATTACCGATACGACCCAGTGTGTTGCCCATCTTGTCAAAACGCACTTCATCGTAATGCAGTTTACGCATTTCAGCCTGGATCCGCTCACCTACCGGTCCGATCAATGAATCCATCGAAGGGATGGCGCAAATCTCCTGCAAAAACTGGATGATATTTTCCCTGTTGGCTGCAACTCGTTGCTTGATTTCGTTCTGAATTTCCATTTATCCTCAACTTCTAATTAAAAATTTAAAACAACATGACGCAAGTGATCTGAAATGATGTGGTTTTCGATGGAATTATTGCAAGTATGTTCCTGCAGGTCTATTTTACTTTGAGCCAAACTAATAAGCAATATCATGAACCAAGTTTGAAAATTCGCCGGATAATCAGGTTTATCTGGACAGACTCTCCAAAAATGCTATTATTGAAAAATGGCAACTGAAAGAGGTGCGTATGTCTGAATTAATGGAAATCGGGGTTGCCCGGCAGCGTATTTTATCGGTTTTCGGCGGTCCGGTGCCAGAGGAATTGCAAGTTGTTGATGCACTTGGCAGAACCCTCATCGGGGACATCATTTCTCCAATTAACCTTCCACCATTTACCAATTCTTCGATGGATGGTTTCGCAGTTTTCAGCGGGGATGTTTCGGGAGCATCTGCTGAACATCCGGTTCAACTCCCGGTGAGTATGGATATCCCAGCCGGTGTTTCTCCCACAACCCGGCTGGAGCGAGGGTATGCAGCGCGAATCCTCACTGGCGCGGTTCTTCCGCAAGGCGCTGATGCCGTAATTCAAATGGAAGACACTGATCAGAATCTCGCAAACCAGGCGAATGCTCTCCCGGCGTCGGTTACATTCTTTAAACCTGTTCAACCTGGAATCAATGTGCGTTCTGCTGGAGAGGATCTCCAAAGGGGTCAGATTATCTTAAAATCCGGAAGGAAACTTCAACCGCAGGATATCGGCATACTGGTTTCCCTTGGCATCCACACGATCAAAGTTGCGCGCAAACCCCGTGTTGCGCTCTTTTCCTCAGGGGATGAGCTATTGACCCCCGATGAGGCATTGGCTCCAGGAAAAATATATGATGCCAACACGTATGTGCTCAACGGTCTACTGCAACAAGCTGGTGCTGAAGTCATTCACCTGGGAATTGCACGCGACAACCGCAACAGTGTTGTGGAAACCCTAGATCGCGGTATGGAAAAATCACCAGATTTTTTCCTCAGTTCTGCGGGGGTCAGCGTTGGAGTGTATGACTGGGTGCGCCAGGTGATCGAGGAGAACGGAAAACTGGATTTTTGGCGGGTGAATATGCGCCCCGGCAAACCAGTGGCCTTTGGAAATTACAAAGGCATCCCATTCGTTGGTCTGCCCGGCAACCCTGTTTCAGCGTATATTGGGGCAATGGTTTTTGTGCTGCCCATTCTCCAGCAATTACAGGGTTTGCCCGCCCGCTCCTCCCGGATCATCAAAGCCAGAACCAGGCAAACGCTGACCTCCAATGATGCAAGAGAAAGTTACTATCGCGGGTTGCTTTCGAAAACAGAAAAAGGATACGAAGCCACGCTTGCCGGTCACCAGGGTTCTGGAAACCTTTATTCACTCGTCCAGGCTAATTGTCTGCTCATCGTTCCAGCAGGTATCAGGCAGATCCCTGAAGGGGATATCGTTGATGCCTGGCTGCTGGAGGATATTCAGGTGGAATAAGTCGAGGATATATGGAACCTTTTACACCCCACATGCATTCAGGTAAGGATGATCACCATCGCTACGCTGCGGATAAATCCCCTGCAAGGATCGCGATCATTACGATTAGTGATTCGAGAACCCCTGAAACCGATACCAATGGGATTTACCTGAAGAACCAGTTGGAACAAAATAATCTCAGTTTGGCTGATTACCAAATCGTTAAGGATGAGCCTTTGGAAATCGATGCCCTGCTTGAAAAGTTCATAACTTCTGAGGTTGATCTTGTGCTGCTGAATGGTGGAACCGGCATCTCAAAAAGGGACTCCACTTTCGACGTTGTCTCAAAGAAACTGGAAAAGGTCTTGCCGGGATTCGGCGAGTTATTCCGTATGCTAAGTTTTGAACAGGTCGGTGCTGCAGCCATGTTCTCGCGTGCCACAGCCGGGGTTTACAAAGGCAAGGTAATCATTTCAATGCCCGGGTCACCAGCTGCAGTACAGCTGGCCTGGGAAAAATTGATCCTGCCTGAGATCCAGCACCTGGTATGGGAACTTAACCGCTAACTGGATGATCAACAGCATCGATGTTAACCCTTTTTGACCTGTATAATTGCAAGGCACAGCTGTTTAACCAGGTAATCCAACTGAGCCCGATCGGTATATTGGTCGACCGCCAGCGTTAAGAGCCGCTGCGACATTGCCATCGCCTCAGCCTGGGGAGTAGTAAGGGGAGGTTTGTGCATCTCCTCCCAGTGAATGGTCAACCCGATCCTTGCATTTCCCAGGAGCCTATTCACTGCATCCCTTGAGACCTTTGTAAAATAAACTGGCAATCCAAAAGGTATGTTGCTCTCCTGCAGCTCGGAGTAGACCGGCGTGATCTCGGTGATCTCTGTAACAGCCTTGACCAGGTAATCAAAATTGTCCCGGCGAACCTGGCGGATTCCCAGCCAATCCAGCGATTCGATGCCAACCTGTTCAATTCCATCCCCCGCCACGACCTTATCTGCCGCATAATACGATTCTGATTGCGCAAATAGCTCATCAAGAACTTCTGCTTCGATATCCTCCCCAGCCAAATAGCGGGCATACTGCTCACGATAACGGCGGATGAGAGGAAGCCGATGATTAATCCGCCCTTTATATCGATCGATAGTTTCTTGTAATGGAAAGCGGCTTTGTAAATAAGCCCCATCGAACGGGCAGAGCTTCCGAAGGCTGTTGAGAACAAAATCACCTATAGAATGTTCATGAAAACCAGCCTGGGCGTTATCCTCCACAAGAATTAGTTTGCCTTGCTGTAATTCAAGCAGGAAAGCAATCTCCTTCTGTGATGGAGTAAAACCAAAATAATTTATAAAATAGATTGCCGGGTTCGGGTATGCAGCTGCTAGTTGATGAAGGTGATCCAGGTCGACAGAAAAATCCTCCCGAATTCGATAGAATTCCATCTTCATCCCATATTGGGCAAACACCCCAGAGATCGTAGGGCACAGGTATGAAGGCAGGAGGATTCTCCTAATCCCGTGCTCACAGAGCCAATCGGCAATCACCCGCAGGCAAGCCTGACCGCCATTGAGGAAATAGGTTAAACCCGTTTGATAAGGAAAGGGCTTTCGTTCGGCTAATTTCCATCTTCTATCATTGGAAAATTCCCCGCCAACATGCATAATTAAAGTACTCCAAACACTTTTATTTTTATTCTACGTTAAAAAAAGGATGTTGTATAAAGACCAATTAGGTATTATTTGTTGGATTTATTGGATTTTTTGATGGAAGTCGCTATAATGATTGTTATAGAAAATGGAGAATTTATGGATGGCATGATTGGTAAAAACCTCGGAAAATATCAGATCGTCGAACAGCTTGGTGAAGGGGGAATGGCAACGGTTTATAAAGCCTATGATCAGGCTCTTGAACGGTTCGTTGCGATCAAAGTGATCCGTACAGGCAGCATGGCTGACCCGCTTTTTCTGGGCAGGTTCGAAAGGGAAGCCAAAGCACTTGCAAAACTTGACCATCCTTACATCTTAAAAGTGCTAGATTACGGTGAACAAGATGGTGTCCCTTACCTGGTGATGCCTTTTGTTGGACATGGCACCTTAAAGCAATACACCACGGATCGTCTACCATGGGAACGCGCTTTTGCAATCATCATCCCAATTGCAGAAGCATTGAGTTATGCCCACAAGCGCCACATCGTTCACCGCGACATTAAGCCAGCCAATATTCTCTTTGGAGAATCCGGCGAGCCAATTCTTTCAGATTTTGGAATTGCAAAAATGCTGGACGCAGGCGAACAAACACAATTAACTGGAACCGGTCTGGGAATTGGCACCCCGGCTTACATGGCACCTGAACAATGGAACGGTGTGGCTGATGAACGCACCGATGTCTACGCACTTGGGATCGTTTTATACGAATTGCTCACATCACGCTGCCCGTTCCAGGCAGAAACACCGGCTGCCATCCTGATCAAACAGGTGCAGGATCCCCTTCCCCGTCCGCGAGCTTTTGCCCCGGAATTACCGGAAAGTGTTGAAGCGGTCATTTTCAAAGCGCTCGCCAAAGACCCATCTCTTCGCTTCCAGACCATGGAAGATTTTATCCATGCGATGAAAGATGTGCTGCAGAACAAACCCACGCTGCTCTCAGTTCAACCTCCTGTTCCCGCTGCACAACAAGAAACGATGATTTCGCCAAGACCCTCAACACCAATGCCAATGCCTGTAATAGCCTACCAGCCTCCTCCTAAAAAAAAGAGCAATGCCCTGCCGTTCGCATTAGGCGGGGGAGTCCTGGTTGTTGTGTGTATGGTGCTATTCCTAGTTGTGGGGTTGCCAAAGATCAAAGCCATGTCGTCAAAAGGCACCTCTGCAGGCACCACGCCAGTCGCAGGGCAAACTGCTTCCACACCAACCAACAAACAGGCTACTCAAACTGCAGAAGCAGGTCAATCCAACCCGCCATCTGGCATCGAAACAGCGATTACCGGTCTGGCAGGGGTCCCATCAGGGACTGGCAGCCAGGGTGGCGGGCAATCCGTCACCACCATCGACAAACTTCCCCCTGATATCCCGGTATTTGTTCCAAACAATGGGGATGTAATGACCACTGTCGCCCAGGGTGCAACTATGGTCAATTACTCGTCAAGTTCTCAGATGAAAGAAATTCAGGATTTCTTTTTGACCCAGATGAAAGCGAACGGTTGGGAATTGGTCAATACTACAGATTATTCCGCCCAGAATATGGTCATGTATGGTTTCTCAAAAGATACGCGCACTGTCATGATCAATATCATGTTGGTGGACACTGGAAATACTTATATTCAAACAGCGATAGAGACAAATAACTAACATTACCTTTATTGCACTTAAATAATTACGTATCAATCAGAGCGGAAATCATGATTCTTTTATATAGTGATTTAGGGCTGGCTAAACAAAGCCAGGTATGCGTCGCTTTGCGCCAGGTTCCCTTTCAGTAATTCCAGCCTGGCATGGTCAAGCAGGCGGTATTGCTCTAAAGTCGTTGGATTGGGTGAAAAAGATGGGAAAAAGCTTCGGTACGTACGGCTCACCTTATCCATTTGCCCCGCGAATGCAACAGGATCAATCCCCTGAACGACAGGTTGAATGGCAATGGCTGCCTTAAAATCGCCCTCAAGAGCCTCAAGGTTCTTGCCAAACACGGCAAGATAATTACTGTTTGGATACACCTCACCAACCTTTGTTGGAGAATATTTTTCCAACAGGTACCCCGCAAAGCACCCAGCAGTATAGTAATTCGCCAGGTCGTAATTGTGTCCGGAGAATCCCAGGTTACCGGCAACATTAGGCAGTGAACCGGCATCGTAAAGTAATTTACAAATACTTTTTAACGGAAGATGCTCTGAGTTTGAAATGGCGTTCATACCGCTGTACACAGCCGCTCCCTCGCTGATCATCACCGAACTGGGTACCCCAAAAGTGTTCCACATGTAGAGATGGGTCAATTCATGAGCGATGATATATTGCTGGTCTGCTGGATCACCAGTTCCATCATAAAGGAAGAGTGTCTCACGTGCTGACGAAAAACTACGGCCGCGTAAATACTGGTTGGGCGGTTCAAATAAATTTCCAGCTGCATAAGCCGTAAACCGACCGCTAAGGTTGACCTTAAAAATAGACTGTACATTATCAAGTGCATTTTGGACCAACATCGCAACGGCTTCAGGATCGACCCACGTGAATGAGTTCGCCTGGTATCGCAAGGAAAATCTCTCTTTATCCAGGAGATAAGGATACCCGGCAATGCGGTTTCCTTCCATTACCGACCAATACCAGGCTGGCGCAACTGTATTTGCATCCGGAATTATGATTTTTTGTCCGGGAAGGATGGAATCACCAACCATAAAATTTGCTTCACGAAAACTCTTAACGGTCGTTCCCATCGCTGCCGCGATTGATTCAAGCGTCTCCCCCGTCTTGATAATGTATTCATTTACAGCAAGCGTGGCCGTTGGAATCTCTGCTGCTTGAATAATCGGGATAATCAGCCTTTGACCCACAAGAATATTATCGCCCACAAGCTGGTTGGCATCCTTTAAGGATTCCAGGCTTACCTGAAACCTCAACGCAATTCCTGAAAGGGTGTCGCCTGTAGCCACAACATAGGTAACCGGACCAGCAAGCGTGGCTGTTGCTGTGGGAGTTGGTTCGGAGGTTGCAGTGGGTTGAAGTGTTGCAGTGAGCGTTGGTTCAGGAACAGGTGATTTTATCGTCTCGCCGGACATAAGCGTAGGCAAACCTGTCATTGGGCTTTGCCCGCGTGCCAGCCAAAGTATTAAAGCAAATATTATGATCGAGCCAACTCCCAGCAGGAGAATGGCTGCAATTAGCAACGACCGGCGTTTTTTCGAAGACTTCATATTTAATGCGACCAGCAAGGTCCCCAGGCAGACGTCTTGTTAACGATGATCTTGGTTTGCTTGCTGGAAACATTCACCGCCTCAATGCCATTGGAAGTGTTATAAGCGATCCAACCATTGACTGACCAGGATGGCCTGCCTGCATAACCGCTGACCAGGGTTGCCATCACACCGCCGGTTGCCGGCAGGTAAGCGATGCCAGCCGGGTTGGTGGAACTGGTGCTGTCGGTCAGGTTAAAAACAATGGATTTTCCATCAGGCGCCCAGGCAGGAAAACGACATCCGGTGCTGCAACTACTGATCTGATTTTTACTGCCAGACGAGGTATCGTAAACAAAGATCTGCCAGGTGCCGGGGGAATTGGTCATATAAGCAATTTTTGTCCCATCCGGTGACCACACCGGCGAACGCCCAATGAACCCGGCCGGGTAGGCTGTTCCCCCAACCGAGGTGATGTAAATGTCATCCACACCGGTGCTGTTTTCATCTTTCGGTGAAAGCCTGTAAACAATCTGGTTGTTCACAGACCAACTGGGTTCCCGTTCATCAAATAAAGGGGTATTAGTCAATTGATATGGCGTGCCCCCGTTGGCGTTCACCGCCCAGATATCATAAGTGCCTCCGCAATTGGACTGAAATACGATCGTTGATTGATCAGGTGACCATTCCGGCTCGGCTTCATCGCATGAACTATTGCAGGCAACGCAATGATAATTCGACCCGTCTTCGTTTGACACATAGATATCTGAATTGCCGATCGTCCCACTCGACATGACCAACAGGATTTTTTCAGGAATAGTCATTCCAACCAGGGTTGGTGTTTTAGAAGGTTCAAGCGTAACGCCGCCCAGTGGTACTGGCGTGATCGATGGTTTTTCTTCCGGCGAGGTCACCACAACAGGGTTATTAATGAATGGGGTAAAAGAAGGCACGACTGCGACATTATTGTTCTCACCGCTGGTAGGTGTACCAACACTGCCAAGGACTTTGATAAGGAGAATTACCCCCACAATGAATCCCAGCCCAACTACCCCCAGCAGGATCCATAATCCAGTTTTGGATTTAGGTTTTTGGGAAACGGGAACTGGTTGCGCATAATAAGAGCCATAAGGAACCGGCGTTGACGGCGGAATACTAACCGCAGGAGGTGGAGCTACTGCTGGAGGGATACTTTGTTGAACCGTCCCAAAGGAAGCGTCCATAACCGTCGATTGATCGGTCGCCGCTGCTACAGGTTGCGTTACCGTAGCCCTCACACCAGTTTCAGCAGAGGCAGCAGCAATCTTCACGGCTTTCTGCAATGCATCAATGAAATCCTGCATGGATGCATAGCGCTCCTCCGGTTTTTTTGCCAGGGCTTTTTCCACCACTGTTACCAATTCCAGGGGCAAATCCGGAGCGAAAGATCGCGCTGGAGGGATCGGTTCGGTGAGGGCTGCCAGCATCGTTCCAGTGGTATTTCGGCCTTTGAAAGGAGGACGGCCAGTAAGCAATTCATACAACACAACCCCCAGCGCATAAATATCGGCACGGACATCCACGGCGCTGTCGTGCCATTGTTCAGGTGCCATGTATTCCGGGGTCCCAACGGTTGTTCCCTCGGAAGTGAGCGTCTCACTTTTTCCAGCCGGATCCAGCACCTTGGCAATTCCAAAATCGGAAAGCATGGGGATATTCTGGTTGGTCAGCAACACATTGGAAGTTTTCACATCACGATGTATGATCCCCTGCTCATGCGCTGCCTGTAAAGCGCCAGCCACTGGCAGGATCAAATCGACAGCCTTGGCGTAAGGGATGGGCGATCCGGTCAGTCCTTTGAGGGTACGCCCCCCGGGGATATAACGCATCACCAGGAATGGAATTCCTTCAAACTCGCCAAAATCAGTGACAGTGACGATATTGGGATGCAGTAAATGCGCGGTTTTCTGTGCTTCACGTTTGAAACGAGCCAGGGCATTATGCTTGTTTTCTTCAGTCAGCTTATCGGTGCGGATAAACTTGATGGCAACATCACAATCCAGGGTGGTGTCGTGCGCAAGATAAACAAGCGCCATTCCACCTGTACCTATCTGGCTCTTGATTTCATACCTGCCTGTCGAACGCCCGATCAGATCCTGCATAAAATCCTCCTCAAATCCCTGACAGCCTAATAATAGCATTTTAATCAAGTCATGCATTACCTTAAATTGCGAGGAAGAAATCTCGGTAACAAAATCGGGATATTTGGTGTATATAATATTGAATGTAATTCCTCAATCAAAATTAGGGGTCTGTTAGATCGAGAGGATTTATATGGAAATTCAATACGGTACAGCAATCGATGTAGGGATAAAACGAGCTGGAAAACCCAACCAGGACTCATTGGCCATTCTGACCCCAAAAACACAAAATGCACTCCCTCCCGTGTTAATTGTGGCAGATGGCATGGGGGGATATAAAGGTGGAGAGGTAGCCAGCCAGATCGTCATGCAGCAGTTTTCAGAGGCGTATTCGCAATGGCAAAGTAAAAGCTTCTCAATGGCATCTTATTGTGAACAGGTGATCAAAAAAGCCATTATAAAAATGCAGGAGAAAGCAAAAGAGGACGTCGAATTTGCCAGTATGGGCAGTACAGTTGTTGCGGTGAGTGTTACCAACAGCCGGGTAAGCGTGGTAAATGTGGGAGACAGCCGGGCTTACCTGATCAATCCAAACGGGGTCAGGCAGATCAGTTATGATCACAGTTTCGTTGGTGAAGCCATGCGCGCCGGGCTCCTTACAGCAGAAGAAGCCATGCATCACCCCAAGAAAAACCAGCTGACCCAATCGATACGTGCCGCCGCAACGGAGATCCGACCTTACTATGGCACGGAAACCCTGGCAAACAATGACATCATCCTACTTTGCAGCGACGGGTTGTGGGGAGTTGTACCCGAACAAATGATCCAGTATGTCATCACCGAAAACCCACCGCAAACTGCCGCCGAGCTGCTGGTGCAGGCTGCCAACAACCTGGGAGGTCCTGACAATATTTCGATCATTATTGCCAAACCCATTGAAGATGGACCGATCACCAAACCTTCCATCCGCGTACAGGCTGCGGATGCTACGGTCACGCAGGTCAGTAATCGCTGATCGATTTCCGAAAAATCAAATTCATCTGGAAATTGCTAAGTAGATAGTTGTTTTTTAGGGGTCAATTTTGCTACAATAATACTGTTGTTATTCATCCGATTATCGGTTTTTAAGCAATAAAGCACCACACAATCTACGTTAGGGGAGGTCATTTCAGGTTGCTAAGAATTCATTAGTTTTTTCAATGAGTTCTTTTATTCATTTAACCTGAATTTCCGCCATCGCAATTGAGAACCAGCAACACCACCAAAAATCGCCGGAGGATTCATGAAGAAGTTTGCGCCAACGTTTTTCTCAGTATTTGTAGCGTTCACCATGGCACTGGGATTGTTAGGGCAGGTTGTCCAGCCTGCACAGGCTGTTTCCACTTCAATTGTCATCAGCCAGGTTTATGGCGGCGGCGGCAATTCCGGAGCAACCTATAAAAATGATTTCATCGAGTTATACAACCTGGGTCCAACCGCCGTGAATGTGACCGGATGGACGGTTCAGTATGCATCCTCCGCTGGAACCACATGGAATAAAACACCTCTTTCTGGAACGATTCAACCAGGAAAATATTATCTAATACAAGAAGCTGCTGGGTCTGGTGGTACAGTTGATCTGCCAACACCTGATGCCACCGGGACGCTTGCCCTTTCAGCCACAGCAGGAAAAGTGGCTTTAGTTAGCAATTCAACAACTTTGACTGGAGCCTGCCCGACCGGGCTAGTTGATTTCCTGGGGTTTGGTTCTGCAACAACTTGTTCCGAAACCACGCCGACTGCCAACTTAAGTAATACCACTGCTGCAATCCGCAAAAATAATGGGGCAACCGATACCGATAACAACAGCGCTGATTTTTCGATTGGCTCCCCAAATCCCCGCAACAGTGCCTATCCGTTTGGTGCAACTGGTCTGGCAACCCCATCAAATATTTCTGCTGGTGATCTTTCCTTACTGACCGTAACGGTTACTCCAGGAACAAGTCCAACCAGCACGGGAATTGCAGTAACCTGTAATTTATCTGCTATTGGCGGCCCTGCTTCACAGGCTTTCTATGATGATGGCACCCATGGAGATCTTGTAGCAGGAAACAATGTATTCTCATACACAACAACCAGTACGGTGGCTGGCAGCCAGACCGTGGTATGCACTTTTTCAGACGCTCAATCAAGGAGCGGAACAGTGACGATCACACTGACTGTGATAACAGTTCTTCCAATCGGCACTGTAAACGGACCTGTACTTGATACTGATATAGGTACAGCGCATGTATCCCCTTATAACGGTTCCACTGTAACCATTAAAGGCGTAATTTACGAAAAAACCCTTCAGGCAATCAGCAATTCTTCGAATACCTACAAGGGATTCTTCCTCCAAAATACTGCGGCTTCAAAAGACGCTGACCCGAATACCTCAGATGGCTTGTTTGTTTTCATGAGCACATCCTCAACGATCGGGGCGTACACACCGGTCGTGGGAGATGAGATCATCCTAACCGGTAAGGTTAGCGAGTATTACAACATGACCGAACTGGTTTCTCCATTCACCCTTCAATCAGTAGTTCGAACAGGCGTGAACGTTGATTCCGAGATTCCACCCGTAGTTGTAAATCCCCCCGTGGCAGCAGCGGATGCCAACCGCTACTGGGAACGCCTGCAGGGTATGCGTGTTCAGGTTCCTTCTGCGAGCATTGTTCTCGGCGGACGTAATGTGTTCAGCCCAGCCGATGCAGAGATCTGGCTCGCTCGTTCAGACAGCACAGTCGGTCAACGGGTAGCCCCATATACCAACCGAGCCTTCCGCGACGCGCACCCACTGGATGACAACTATGATGCAGTCAGCTGGGACGGCAATGGATACCGAATCCTCATCGGCAGCCTGGGCATCAAAAATTACTGGGGCGATGCGCAGGCACTCATTTCACCCGTCACTACTTACGATACTCTCGCTCAGCCAGCAACGGGTGGCATCAATTACACCTACAGCAAATATCGCATCGAAGTTGATCAACCTGTAGTGTTCAACGATGGCATAGATCCTTCTGGCAACAATCCCCCTTCAGCAATTGATCGCAGTATTGCCTATTCAGTCGCAGATTACAACCTGGAAAATGTATACGATTATCGGAACAATCCGTTTTCCGGATGTGATTTCGCAGGTGATACCGGGTGTGCAGCATCTGGACCTTTCCTGGCAGCCGTTAATCCTCCTTATGATTACGTACCAGCCAGTGATGCCATCTACCAGACCAGGCTTGGAGATATCGCCAGCCAGATCATTAATGAGCTTCATAGTCCCGATATCCTGATGGTGCAGGAAGTGGAAAACCAGGATATTTGCGTTGTCTCCGGTGGAGCGCTGGTGTGCGGTGCAACAGATAATGCAGACGGCAAACCGGATGTCCTCCAGGAACTCGCACTTAAGATCACTGCCCTCGGCGGACCATCCTATGATGCTGCCTTTGACCGCGATAGTTCTGACCTGCGCGGCATCCTGCCGGCATACCTGTACCGTACTGACCGCGTGGAACTCTTGCCCGCAGCTGGTGACCCTGTGCTGGGTTCAGCTCCTGCAGTCGCTTATGCCGGAGCCGGGGTCGCAGCCAATGCGGATGTTTCCAACCCCAAGACCCTAAATGCAGTCCTTCCCGGCGGGGTGTCAGCTTGTGAAACATCATGGGTATTCCCCCGTGCTGTTTCCGTTGGGCTGTTCCGCATCTGGCAAAACAGCATTGGCACTGGGAATTACGCAGATGTATATATGCTCAACAACCACTTTAAGAGCGGACCGGATACCTGTGTTGGGCATCGAACGGAGCAGGCGAAATATAACGCTGCTTTGATCGCATTCATCGAATCAGCAGCCCCTGGCACCCGCATCATCATGGGCGGCGACTTGAATGTCTACCCGCGTCCGGATGATATTGCTTATGGTGCTTCCGATCAGCTTGGATCTTTATATGATCCATCTCTTGGAATGACCAACCTGCTGGATGTGGAAATGACCCAGAGCCCCGAAGGTGCATACAGCTACGTTTATCTTGGCATGGCGCAGACTCTCGATCAGATGTTTGTCAACCCCTCCGCCTTTGTTGACCTGCAGCAATTCAAAGTATCCCACATCAACAGTGATTTCCCGGCTGACTATACTGGCGACACAGCACGAGGAACAAGCGATCATGATCCCAGCGTGGCAGCATTCAACTTTGGAACAGGTCCAACAGCTGCCCTGGCATCCCCGTTAAATGGGGAAACGCTGGTTGAAGTCAAGATTAAGGAATTGGTTGTTGCATTCAACGTTGATGTAATGCATGACGGCGGACAGTACGCTGCTGATAACACGGCCAATTACATGCTTGTGGAAAAAGGAAGAAACCATCTGGCAGATACTGTTTCCTGTGCTTCAGGGGTTCAGGCAGATGATAAAGAAATTGTGATCAACAGCGCAGTGTATAACCCATCAACTCGAATGGTTACTTTGGGCGTAAACGATGGTGTATTCCTACCTGAGGGTGATTACAGGCTGTTTGTATGCGGAACCACTTCTATCCATGATTTATTTGGGCATATCCTGAACAATCATGAGTACGACTCGGTTTCTGACTTCAGCATCCGTTGGCCATTGGATTCCGCCACCACACTCCCTGCCACCGGCTTTGCTCCTGACCGGGTGACCGAACTCCCCGCCCAGACCGTCGCCTATGATACCCTCGGCGACCTCTGGTTAGAGATCCCCAGTCTCAACGTCAAGACGCCCATCATCGGCGTGCCCCAGACTGGCTCCACCTGGGATGTCACCTGGCTCGGCTCTCAGGCTGGCTGGCTCGAAGGCAGTGCTTACCCAACCGCCCTCGGCAACTCGGTGCTCACTGCCCATGTCTGGGATGCCCTCAACAAACCGGGTGCCTTCTACGCCCTCGATAAACTCGGGTATGGCGACAAGGTCATCGTCCACTCCTTCGGCACTACCTACACCTATGAGGTCCGCCGCGTGATGACAGTAGCTCCCACCAACGTGGAAGCCATGCTCAAACACCAGGAGGATGCTTGGTTGACCCTGGTCACTTGCAAGGGCTTCGTTGCATCCACTGACCAGTATGCCTACCGTACCCTCGTGAGAGCAGTCCTTGTGGATGTAAGATAAACCTGACTGACTTCCAATTGAAGGCCGGGAAAACCCACCCGGCCTTTTTGTTTACGTTAATCATATTGAATGTTACATAAGTCCCGATTTTCTTCTTAATCCATACTGCATTCATTGACTATCCTTTTTTAGATGCTATACTTTTTTTAACAAAAATAATCATTTGGAAAAGGATTAAAAAATGAAAGTTGACCTCCCAACCCCTGTATCAACTGAAGAGATGAAAATCGATGTACGCGAGATCGAGGGCATTCTCCAAGGCCCTGCGATGAAATTACCTGTATGGACCGGTGCACAGGTGAAACTGCCTGATGGCCGTATGCTTTACATCCGTGCTATCCAGGAAAGCGATATCAAACCTGTTCTGGGTTACCTCGAACGTGTAATGAAAGTCGAAAAAGATTTTTATGACATCGTTGGTGTGCGTGTATACGGTGAAGTTCTCTCAATAATCCGCAAACGCATGAAGGATCCTTTCACCTTCGTTGGTCTCGTAGACGGAGAATGGCTTGGTTTTGCCAATGGCCGTGTATGGGATAAAGACCTGGCAATCAGCCTTCACACCCTAACCTTCTCCCGCCGCGCCAAATTAGGCTGGCCGATGTACTACGCCAAGACCTATTACGCGATGGAAATGGTCAAAGTTCAGGAATGGTGGTCAACCTTTGAATCATACAACGGTTGGCGCATGGCTGGTCTCTCAATGGCACAACCTACCAAACCATATCCGCAAATGCAGCATGAGTTAGGTGGTTCCAAGATCTTTTATATCAACCAGGACATGTGGCAGAGCCGTTTGAAAGATTACTGCCGGCAGATCATTGGCGACGATCTGAACTTCAATGTCACCGATGAAGTATTGAAAGCCAATGAGACCTTCCGCGTTCCTGAAGGGCTCGATCTCTAAGAATTGACTGTAGCGCCGACATCCCCGGTTAAATGCCGGGGATGTTGTATTCAATGACAAATCGGGATATTTGTCACGGAAAAAGTGCTTAAGGTAAATTGATTTTGAATTTTCACTATGCTATATTGAAACATAGCCATCTTCTTTTAATAAAAGTGGTTTCTAAAGATAGGATTTCTAACGCAATGATGCAACTAATGCACATGCAGTCCCTTCTCAAACGTTCACCAGGCTGCCCTGCCGGAAATGAT
This sequence comes from uncultured Anaerolinea sp., assembly GCA_964428125.1. GTDB lineage: Bacteria > Chloroflexota > Anaerolineae > Anaerolineales > Anaerolineaceae > UBA6107. The sequence continues at coordinate 638,817 of CAYRXB010000001.1, read as the reverse complement.
CCACTATTTCCACAATCGCGGGACAGCCGTTATTTTTAATTCCAAGTTATAGGAGAAACTATGACAATAATCAAATCAGAAATACGAAGAGGTGTTTACGTTGACTCTGCCAAGTTAATGCTTTTACAGCGATCTTTGGCAGACCTCCCCGGCATCCAGGATGCTGGCGTCATCATGGGAACGGATTCTAACAAAGAACTGCTTTCTCATATTGGATTGACTTCACCGGAAATCCTGGCTTCAAAACCGGATGAAATGGTTATAGCGTTAAAGGCTGATAATGAAAAATCCGCCGCTGATGCACTGGCCCGGGTTGATGAACTCCTCGCAGCCCGCAAATCCACCCTCAACCAGGAATATCTACCAAAAAGCCTCGAATCAGCCGCTCAAATGCTGCCACAGGCAAATTGGGTAATTATCTCCGTGGCAGGACGTTACGCCGCTGGTGTTACCCGTGAAGCATTACGCCTGGGAAGGCATGTTCATTTGTTCAGTGATAATGTTTCGATCGAGGATGAGATCGAGCTGAAGAAACAAGCCCGCGAACTTGGTCTGCTGGTTATGGGTCCTGATTGCGGTACCGCCATGGTAGATGGGTTTGGGCTGGCTTTCGCCAACAAGATCCGTAGAGGACCAATTGGAATCGTAGCAGCAGCTGGAACCGGTTTGCAGCAAGTGGCTTGCCGTATTCACCAGCTCAATGGCGGCATCACCTTTGGAATTGGCACAGGAGGTAAGGACCTTTCAGAAAAGGTCGGCGCAATCACCTTCTTAATGGCTCTGGATGCCCTTGCGCGCGACCCCGAAACCAAAGTGATCGTTCTCACTTCGAAACCACCTTCACCTAAAGTGGCTGAAGAAGTGCTGAAGGTTGCCCGTAAAGCTGGCAAGCCAGTGGTGGTTAATTTTATTGCCCGCGCCGTCACCACCACCCGAGATGGCAACCTGTTTTTCGCCACCGGATTGGATGATGCAGCCCGCCTGGCGATCGAACTTGTTAACCACCCGCCAAAACTGGAAACCGATGCAGATCTACCCATCAGCAAATTCACTCCCCAGCAGAAATATTTCCGCGGCTTATTCTCCGGCGGTACCCTCGCCTATGAAGCGCAGCACATCCTGGCAGGCTACATTCCAAAAGTTTGGGCGAATTCTCCTATCAATAAAGAGAATAAGATGCCAAATGCCCTCGAAAGTATCGAGAATTGTATTGTTGACCTTGGCGAAGATGAATTCACTGTTGGCCGCCTGCACCCGATGATGGACAATGAGTTGCGTATCAGACGGCTTGAAGAAGAAGCTAATGATCCCGAAGTCGCGGTCATCATGCTTGATGTCGTTATCGGCTATGGTTCTCACCCGGATCCTGCAGGTGAAATAGCCCCGGTAATCGCCCAATCGATTGAGAAAGCTAAGAAAGCCGGGCGTCACCTGGAAGTTGTTTGCGTTGTAACTGGAACTGATGAGGATCCTCAGGACTTCAATAAGCAGGTTCGCTTGCTCAAACAGGCTGGTGCATTTGTGGATTCCAGCAATGAGGTGGTGGTTCGCTATGCAGGAAGAATCTTGCGGGCTCTCGCTGAACGCGACACTGTTGAATCTGCGCCGGTTGGTAAATCCATTGATCTTGAAAAACTAAAACAACCGTTTGCTGCGATCAATGTTGGGCTTGAGTCCTTCTCTGAAAACTTGAAAGACCAGGGAGCACCCTTCGTTCAGGTGGATTGGAAGCCACCGGCTGGCGGCAATGAAAGAACAATGAGCATCCTGGAAAGAATGAAACAAAAATCTCAGTCCAATCAATAAACATCATCACCCGATAGGAGGTATTGAAATGATCGATATCGAAAAAGCAAATGCAACTGTTGTTGAACGCTGGATGGAAGCTCGGCCAATCGTCACTACCATGGCAAAAGCGATCGATGTGATTCCCGGGATGAAAGAGAATATGTTCCTGCATGCAGGACCTCCCGTCACCTGGGAAAGAATGTCAGGTCCTATGAAAGGTGCCATGATTGGCGCATGCATTTTTGAAGGAAGAGCAAAAAGTGCCGAAGAAGCCGAGAAGCTCTTAAGTTCAGGAAAGATCGAATTCTCGCCCTGCCTGGATCATATGTGCACCGGACCTATGGCAGGATTGATTGCCCCATCACAACTTGTTTACGTTGTGAAGAACACCACTCACAACATCACCTGCTTTGGTAACTTAAATGAAGGACGCGGCAAGGTGCTGCGCATGGGCGCCTACAGCGAAGATGTCATCTCGAAGTTGCGCTGGATGGAATCTGTGCTTGGACCCACAATTAAAGCAGCTTTAGATGCAATGGGCGGCATCGATATCCGGGCAATGCTGGCTAAATCACTTCACATGGGTGATGATGGTCACAACCGCGAAGATGCAGCTTCAGTGTTATTCACCACGCAGCTAGCTCCTTACATTGCAAAAACAGCAAAAGACACTCAAACCGCATTCGATGTGATCAAGTTCCTTGGCGAAAACGCGTTGAGCATTTTGAACCCAACCATGGCTGCCTGCCGCTCAATGACCGCATCAGGCGATAATGTTGAGGGCAGTACCATCGTAACGGTTATGGCACGAAACGGCACGGATTGGGGGATTAAAGTAAGCGGAATGGGCGACCGCTGGTTTACCGCTCAGGCTCCTCATGTAAAAGCCCTTTACTTCCCTGGCTTTACAGAAGCTGACGCCTGCCGCGATATCGGCGACAGTGTAATGACAGAGACTGCCGGCATCGGTGGTTTTGCCATGGCAACAGCACCCGCCCTTGTCACCTTCATCGGCGGCTCTCCAAAGGATGCCATCCAAACTACATTGGACATGTACGAAATTACTTACGCCGAGCACAAACAGTTCACCATTCCGTTCCTTGATTTCCGCGGTACCCCGACTGGCGTAGATATCCGCAAAGTGGTTGAAAAACAAATAGCCCCGCGCGTAAATACCGGCGTTGCGCACAAAGACCCAGGCGTTGGCCAGGTTGGTGCCGGCGTGGTTTCAGCTCCAATGAGTATTTTTGAGGATGCGCTGGTTGCATTTGCCGATAAATACGGTTTTTAGTTAGCATTGTGTAAATATTAGGAGGATATATGGATCGAGAAAGCTTTATCAAGATGATGAGCGAGGCAAAAACCTACGATCTCACCCAGGATTGCAGCATTTTCACCCCGCCCCATCCACACGAGCAGTCACTGGAAGTGCATTTCTTCAAGCGCGTCACCGGAGCTTATGGCGGCGGGCAAGGTGCTAACGGTCAAATTCTAAAATGGAGCAACACGGTCGGTACTCACCTGGTGGGTGAACGAGCGTTTCACTCAGGCGGGCGCGCCATCGCTGATATCCCCCTCACCGAGCTTTCAGGTCCGGGTGTGATCGCTGATATCTCTGATCTCGTTTCTGATTACAGCATCTACACGCCTGAAATGATCATGTCCAAGGTGGAAGTAAAAAAAGGCGACATCCTCATTGTCAATACTGGTTACCACAAATACAGTTGGGATCAGCCGCAGGTGAATAACAAGAAAGCCCAGGGCGGCGTTGAATCTATGGAATTTGGATTCCTTGTCCGCCATCCAGGCCCTTCCATGAGCTTCTACAAGTGGGCGATGGATATGAAACTTAAGGTGGTTGGTGTGGATTGCGGTAATGCCGAACACCCGATGAACACCCCCATCCGCCGCTGGCACGAAGACCATTTCAAACTCGCTGAAGCCAAACTACTCAAAGAGACCGGCAAAACCTGGGACGAGACCTTCCCGCAAGGTGAGTACTACAAACTAACCCACCTCGACATGCCCAAGGCGCACCTGGTGCTGGCTGAAGCCATTGTTGGCGAAATCGACAAACTCAAGAATAAACGCGCCTGGATCAGCATCATGCCTATCCCCTTCATGGAAGTGGAAACCGCCTGGAGCCGTGTTTTTGCCATGACTGCCCCTGCCGGCATGAGCGAAGAAGATTTCATCCAGAATATGCAGCGTGCTGAAATGATCGATATGACCGTCCCATTCAGTGTGATGACCCCGCAGTGGCTAAACTACGTTCCTTTGAGTGTGGTTTACACCAAGCGTGTTGGCGGGCAATACTTTGGCATGGGCCGCAACGGTTCAACTTGCAACGCCAGTATCCACCTGGGCACCCATATGGATGGTGAAAAACACTTCTATCCGAATGGCCGCACCATCGGTCAGGTTCCCCTAAAAGACTGGGTAGGTCCCGGTGTCATTGCAGATATCTCCAAACTGGTCAGTGATTCCAGTGTTTATACTCCGCAGATGATCATGGACCAGGTTGAAGTCCGCGAAGGCGATATCCTCATCATCAAGACTGGCTGGAATAAATACGGTTGGAACAGCAAAGATTCGGACGAGTTCCGCTACATGGTAAAGCATCCGGGTCCCTCACCCGATTTCTCCGCCTGGGCAACCAAGATGAAGATCAAATGGATCGGTGTGGATGCCGTCTCCGCAGATCATCCGATGAATACAATCATGCGCATCTGGCACCCCAAGACATTTGCTGAAGCAAACGCCAAGCTCATCAAAGATTTCGGTAAGGATTGGGATCAATTGTATCCGTTGAAGGATTTTTACCAGGATATGCACCTCAATCTGTTCCCGCACAAGATCGTGCATGCTGAGAATCTGGCAGGGCAACTTGCCACAGCCAAGAGCGGACGCTACTACATCGGCTGTTACCTGCAGAAAGCGATGGAAGCTGAATCCATGTGGGGACGCTTTGTCGCATTCAAAGAATAGTTTTTGATTTAGGTATGACCTTCAGGGAATTCCAATTCCCTGAAGGTTTACCCGTTAATTCGCTATTATCCGGTAAAATATAGGCTCATTCCGGTTCAAGTTAACCTCATTTCAACAGGAGGCAAAAAGTAGATGAAGCCAGTTAAGTTCGATTATTATGCCCCTACGAGTGTCCCGCAAGCTTTGGATACGCTGGCAGAACTTGGCTATGATGGAAAGGTACTCGCGGGCGGTCAAAGCCTGATCGCTGCGATGAACTTCCGCATGGCCCGGCCGGCTGCTCTTGTCGACCTCAACGGTGTGCCTGAACTCTCATACATTAAAAGTAAGCAGAATGGCGACCTTGCCATCGGGACAATGACGAGAGTTAATACTGTGGAACATGATCCTGAAGTCGCAAAAAGATTTCCATTGATCCCCGAAGTAGCCAAATTCATAGCCCACCCTGCCATCCGCCGACGCGGAACCTTTGGCGGCGCCATTGCTCACGCGGATCCTGCCGGACAGCTGCCCAGCATTGCGGTGGTAATGAATGCCAAGGTGCTCATTCGCGGAAAAGACAAAGAACGCTGGGTGGATGCACCTGATCTCATTATTGGACCCTTTATGACCACCATTGAGCCTGATGAGATGCTGGCTGAAGTTGTTTTGCCAGCCAACCCACCGCATACAGGCAGCAGTTATATGCAGGTTTCCCGTCAGAATGGCGGATATGCCCAGGCTGCAGTTGCTAGCATTGTCACCATGGATGGCGACAAAGTAAAGAACTTACGCATGGTATTGATGAGCGTGGGTGAAGTTCCAATTCTTTCCCAAAAAGCGGTTGAGATCCTGGTCGGGCAGAAGCCAACAGAAGAAGCTCTCAAAGCTGTTGCGGAAGCCTGCGCAACCTCTGAGATCGACCCCGCTACTGACCTCCACGCTACCGCTGATTATCGCAGAACCTTAATCCGTGCACTGGTGGTTCGCTCCTTGAATCAATCCATTGCCCGCGCCAAACAAGGAGGATAATATGAATAAACTCTTCCCTGTCTCAGTGAAAGTTAATGGAAAAGTTTATGAACGCGAGGTTGAAGCTCGCATGCTTCTCAGTGATTTCCTGCGCCACGAACTCGGGTTGATGGGAACGCACGTTGGATGCGAACATGGTATTTGCGGCGCCTGTACAGTCTTATTTGACGGCGAAGCAGTGCGCTCCTGCTTGATGTTCGCGGTACAGGCGTCCGGTCATGAGATCAAGACTGTGGAATCTCTGGGAACACCTGATAATCTGCATCCACTGCAGCAGGCTTTCCACGAAAAACATGCCCTTCAATGTGGGTTTTGCACTCCAGGCTTCTTGATGACGCTAGTTCCCTTCCTTGAACAGAACCCGCATCCAACCGAGGAAGAAGCCCGAGAAGCGATCGACGGCAATATCTGCCGGTGCACAGGGTATGAGAAGATTGTCGAAGCTGTTGTCGAAGCCGCCGACAAGATGTCTCATAAAAAGTAAAGCGAGGTGAACTGTGACTGGAAAATATTTTGGCCAACCTGTTCTGAGACTTGAAGATAAATTCCTGTTAACCGGGAATGCCAAGTTTATCGATGACATTGAAATTCCCGGAATGCTTCACGCGGCTTTCCTGCGCAGCGATTTTGCCCACGCCCGCATCAATTCCATTGATGTGAGCGCTGCCCGGGAACATCCGGGGGTGGTAGCAGTTTACACTGCCGAAGATTTCGGTGATTACTGGAAAGTCGGCCCATTGCAGGTACCCCCCCCATTTGCAATTAAAGATGCAAAGTTCAATGCGCGTCCACTTCCGCCAATCGCAAAAGGGAAAGTTCGCTTTTCCGGCGAACCGCTGGCAGTAGTGATCGCTGAATCACGCTATATTGCAGAGGATGCGCTGGAAGATATCGTAGTAGATTTGGAAATGCTCCCTGCAGTCTGCGACCTCGAAAAAGCATGGGAAGATACCTCGGTACTTGTTCATGAGGATTTACCCTCCAATATGGCAGCGCTTGTCAAGCAGGAAGCAGGTAATTACGAAGAAGCCAAACAAAAAGCTGACCTGGTGATTTCAAAGCGCATGAACATCCAACATGTTGCAGCTGCAGCCATGGAGAACCGTGGTTTTGTGGTCAACTGGGATGAACGCAACCAGGAATTGACTGTGTGGGCATCCACTCAATCTCCTCTCACCATCCGTGGTTCAATGGCACGCGGGCTCGGTCTGGCTGAAAGCCAGGTGCATGTCATCACGCCATTCATCGGCGGAGGCTTTGGACCGAAAGTGATGAGCTCACAGGCGGATGATGTGCTTCTACCCTGGATCTCTAGGCAGTTAAAACGCCCGATCAAATGGATGGAAGACAGGCGCGAAAACTTCCTGGCGACCACCTCCGAACGCGACCAGGTTCATCATTGCGAGATTGCCGTCAAAAAAGACGGCACCATCCTTGGCTTCAAAGATATCTTTTATCACAACACCGGCGCTTACGATCCTTACGGGATGACAGTGCCTTTGAATACCCAAACACACACAGTCAGTAATTACCGCATCCCAAACTACTATACTGAAATTCGCATGGTCTTTACCAACCAGATGGTGGTTACCCCTGTCCGCGGCGCCGGCCGTTCGGAAGGCGTGCACGCCATGGAACGCATGCTGGATTTCGCTGCTCGTAAACTGGGAATGGACCCGGCTGAGATCCGCCGCAAGAACCTGTTGAAACCAGGTGAATTCCCCCTCAAAACGGGCATCCTTGGACAGGACTTTGTTGAAGGTGTTCTTGACAGCGGCGACTACCTGGATAATTTCGAAAAATGCCTGAAGATGGTGGATTACGAAAAATTCCGCAAGGAGATCCAGCCCAAAGCACGCAAGGAAGGCAAACGACTGGGTATCGGCGTGGTAGCCTTCACCGAAGGAACCGCAGTAGGACCTTACGAGGGCTGCCGAATTACCGTCAGCACCAACGGTAAAGTGAGCATGGCCACAGGTTATAGCTCACAGGGGCAGGGGCATTTTACAGTGTTCGCCCAGATTATCGCAGATGCGCTAAATGTGAATGTTGAAGATGTCAAGGTGATCACCGGAGATACCGGGCACTTCGCCTGGGGCGCCGGCACATTTGCCAGCCGCGGCGCAACGCTGGTGGGCACCGCCACCTACCTTGCTGCTCAAAAAGTGCGCGCCAAGATCTTCGCCACCGCCAGCAAAGTGCTGGGTGTACCAGAAGACCAGGTGGAACTCTGCACTGGCAGTGTCTGCGTTAAAGGTCAACCAGAAAAATCAATATCACTTGGCGAACTGGCAGGACGTGCCAACCCCATGCGCGGTGTTGTTGAACCTGGTGTTGAGCCAGGCTTGGAAGCTACCGCCTATTATGGTCCCCCGCACGGTGCCACCGGCTCTGGAGCCTGCGCGGTTATTCTCAGCGTTGACCCTGAAACCTACAAACCCAAGATCGAGCGCTTTGTCATCGTCCACGACTGCGGTGAAGTGATCAATCCACTGCTGCTCGAAGGTCAGATCCAGGGTGGGGTGTCCATGGGCATTGGGAACGCCTTTTACGAGAGGCTCGCGTATGATGAAAATGGTCAGTTGATGACCGCTTCCTTCATGGATTACCTGATGCCGCAAGCCACCGACATGCCTGCCAAGATCGAGATGGGGCACAATCACTCCAAGAGCCCCCTGAATCCCCTGGGCATCAAGGGCGTTGGTGAAGCTGGCGCGCTGCCGCCGCCACCTGCCTTTGCGCAGGCGTTGGAAGATGCATTCAGTGAATACCCGGTGGAATTCCTGGAGTCGAACCTGAACCCAAGTTTGGTTTACGAAGCAGTTAAAAAAGCGAAAGCCGGGTAAAACCCGAGTAACTTTTTGGCAATAAATCAGTTAATAAGAAGGAGTAGTTTATGATCATTGAAGGCGAATATACGTTCAAAGGACCTCGTGAAGCAGTATATGAAATGTTCAATGACCCGAACGCGCTGGCAACAGCAGTACCGGGGATGCAGAAACTTGTAAAAGTTGATGACGAACATTACGAAGGAGCAATTCACCTGCGCGTTGGCCCAATCTCGGCTCAATTTGCCGGGGTATTATCGGTATCCGAAGCAAACCCGCCCGAAAGCTGTACCTTGAAAGTTGAAGGGAAAGGCGCGGCTGGTTTTGCCAAGGGAGTAGGAAAAGTTCATTTCACAGATCTCGGCGATAACACTACCCTGTTGCACTATTCTGGTGACGTAAACATTGGCGGTACTCTCGCCAGCGTTGGACAGCGGATGATCGACAGCGTGGCGAAGTCAATGATAAAATCTGGGCTTGATAAATTACAAAAAACTTTGGAGGAAAGATGTCAACAGAAGTAGAAAAAAAAGCAACTGAAACCGAAACCAAACCCAAGGGTACGGGGTTAATGCAAGTAGCAGAGTTCCGCATGCTGCTGTATGTGATCCCAGTAGCGCTTGTCTTATTGGTTGTTGCGCTGCTGCTCAAATCGAACTAAGCTGATCACATGGATGGGGAGCTTGCGCTCCCCATCGCCCATCTTGACAAATGATGTATCATATTAACATATCGAGATGGCAATCCAAATCTAGGAGGTGTTTATCGGGAAAAGAAACTTTTCGGATGAGGAAGTCTGTAACCTCATAAGCAATTGTCTAGAAAGTGCACCAAAGTACGAATAAGTTCATCATCGTAACCAAATAAAACAAACAGGAAAGAAGGAAAAAACCTATGGCAACTACTGCAAAAGTGGTCGGCTATCTTCCACAGGATAGACCTCCATTCGGCAAAATGCTCTTGCTCGGTTTTCAGCACGTGCTGACAATGTTCCCTGCTACCGTGTTGTGCGCCCTGCTTATGCACTTTGATGTGTCCACCGTTCTGACAATCACCGGTCTCGGAACCATTATCGCGTTAATTGGTTCAAAACTCTCGATCAACACATACATCCCCCTGTACTACGGTTCAAGCTTCAGCTATATCGCCGCAGTCCAGTCCGTGATCTTCGCTCTGCAGCCGGAACTTGCCTCAACCTTCGGCGTTCCCGCAGCCTCCTCGACGATCTCGGTTGTGGTTGCTGGCTTTATCTGCACTGGCTTGATCAACATCCTCGTTGGCCTGATCATCCGCGCCACCGGTGGAAAACAGGGTCTGGATAAAATCCTTCCCGCTGAGATCACTGGTTCAGTCGCCATCATCATCGGTATCGGCCTTGCCTATACCGCCCTGACCATGGCATCCGGTACCTGCTGCGGCGTCGATCCTGCAAAGACCCCTGGACTGACCCTCACCTGGTGGTTAGCAGCCATTATCACCTTCCTGGCAGCGGTTATCTTCTCAACCTACCTGCAGGGCAAGGGTTTCATTGGCATGCTCCCCATTCTGTTGGCCATGATCCTCGGTTATCTTGTCGCCATCCCGCTTAAACTGGTTGATTTCTCCCAGATTATGGCAGTTGGCTGGATCAATGTTCCAACCCTCAGCTTCCCGGTGTTCAACCATCCGTTGACCGCAACCGTTTTGGTTGGTGTTGGTGTTATGGCCATCGCCACCATCCCGGAATCCACCGCCCACTTGTATCAGATCAGCCTGTATGTTGACCATTTGGCTGAAGAGATGGGCCGCGAGAAACCGAACCTGGCTCGCTTCATTGGTTTGAACCTCATGCTCGATGGTTTGGATGACCTGATCAACGGTTTGTTCGGCTCCACCGCCGGTACAAACTATGGTGAGAACAACTCCCTCATGGTCATCACCCGCAACTACTCCGGTCCTGCCTTGATTACTGCTGGCGCCATCGCCATCCTTCTCGGTTTCATCGGACCGCTCCGCCAACTCATCTACAGTATCCCGACTGCCGTAACTGGCGGCCTGGCGATCTACCTGTATGGTGTTATCGGCGTTCAGGGTATTGCATTGATGATGGCTGAAAAAGTTGACCTGTATGATCCCGGTAAACTTGCCATCGTTGCCATGATCCTGGTCGTTGGAATCGGCGGCAACATTGGATATGGCGGTAACCTGCCTGTTCCTCTGCTGCAGAAAGTGTTCCCCTTCGGATGGCCTGCGATCGCCACTGCGGCTGTCTTCGGTATCCTCGTGAACCTTATCTTTGTCGCTTTCAAACCGCCAAAGGTTCGTGCAGAGAACGTCCTGCAATAAGCTTGCAAGTATCATATGTAAGTCCGTGCTCCCCAAAGATTGGGGAGCACGTTTAATGAATAAGGTATAATCAATCCACTAAGGATAAGAAATCCAAATGATATTCCTCACCGGGGCAGCTGGGAAAACTGGGATAGCGATCATTAAAGCACTTTCAAGGGATAACATCCCTGTAAAAGCGCTGGTTCGTTCCAATCAGCAAGTGGAGTCTCTAAGAGAATTTCCTGGATGTGAACCTGTGGTTGGCGACTTGAGAAATCCTGACGGGTTCTCATCAGCGCTCAAAGATATAGACTCCTTATACTTTATATGCCCAAATGTGACCCCTGACGAGTTTGAGATTGGGCAAAATTTAATTCAACTAAGCCAAAAACTTAGCATCCGTCATTTTTGTTATCATTCCGTCCTTCATCCCCAGATCGAGGACATGCCGCACCACTGGCAAAAGCTGCGGATGGAGGAATCATTATTTAAAAGTGGACTGGCCTATACAATTCTTCAACCCTGCGCCTATATGCAAAATATCCTGGGAGGATGGAGCAGCATTATAACAGGCAAGTATATTACACCCTATAATGTAAATTCACGGATCAGCATTGTTGACCTGAATGATGTTGCCGCCGCCGCTGCAAGGATCATGACCCAGCCTGGTCATGACTTTGCAATTTATGAATTGGCCGGTCCGCAGGCGTTGTCGCAAAATGAGGTTGCCCGGGAATTATCGTCTTCGCTTAAGATTCCTGTGGCAGCCATTGAACAAACAAGAGAGTCCTGGCGCGAAAATGCCGTCAAAAATGGCATGGATGGATATCCACTGCAAACCCTCCTCCAAATGTTCGAATATTATGATAAATTTGGTTTTATCGGGAATTCCACTACCCTGCACAACCTTTTAAATCGCGAACCAACAAGTTTTCACCAGTTCTTACAAAATCACTTGAATTCTGGAGAATATTGATAACCCATGGATAAACGAAGAAGTTGTCAGTTCAATTTCGGCATGGAAGCTTTGCCGATCCTGTTCCACAGTCAAACCAACCAGTTTATGAAATACCTTGAAAAGGACGGGCTTAAATTCTTGAATTTCTGGTGGAATCACGTGGGAGATCAGCTGCCGGAAGAGAAACGTGTCTCCTCTGCAGGGCTGACCTTTGAGATCGACAAAATTGATGATAAGACAAAACTCGTCATCATCACCCTGCCATCCCCCAAAGAGGATGGGGATCCCTACTTCCTTGGATTTGTTGCCAAACCGGAAAAACGAGTATTATGGGTAAGACTGCCAACCACCACCGGTTACGCCCTGGTTCGGGATGACGGGGTCACAGAGGCATATAAGACCAGTTTTGGTTATGTTACCCCTAATGGTTTGTTTCGCCCTCGCGGCGTGGCATTGAATCCTACAAAACAAGATTTTAAAAAACTGGTAAAATCCAAAATCTCAACAAGTAAAAAATGGTGGCAGAGATGAAATTGACAACCGGATTGATCGTTGTAGTGGTTTCAATCGTGATCTTTTATTTGCGCATCGCAATGCTGCGCGGGCGGAAGAAAAGGTATATCAGGGAATTTGCACTTAAACGGCGTAAGATTAAAGGTCGTTCAAAGGGAGCCGCATTACCCGCACCTGAACCTGGCAGCCCCCCATTCATGGTCAGCAGTTGGTGGCTGGTTGGGCTTGCATTGGTCCTCATGCTGGCTGGTATCGTTGTTTACAACAACTTTGGCATATTCGGCATTGATCTTGTCAAAAATCCTGCCTTCGTCAAACAATATGCACAATATTGGTATATTCCAGTGGCACTTGGCGTAGTTGTTTTCGCCTTCTGTTTCACGATTCAAAAACCTAAACTGGAAGACTAAAAAAGGCGGAGGAGACTATCCTCCGCCTTTTTTTATCGAGCTTCAGGCAAAATAATCGTAAACCTTGCCCCCTCACCCGGACTGCTTTCGACCATGATTTGCCCGCCATGCACCTGGATGGTTCGTTTTACCAAGGATAACCCCAGTCCAGTTCCCTGGCCGGAACGCTTGGTAGTAAAGTAAGGTTCAAAAATTCGTCCAAGGTTCTCCTCGCTGATCCCTACCCCCGTATCCTTAAATTCCACGTAGAATGTCCCTGAATCGTATATGGTCGTTATTTTGATCTCCCCCGGCTTTTCTCCAATCGCCTCAATGGCATTTAGAAGAAGGTTTATCCAAACTCCCTGCAAGTGACTGGCAGAGCCTTTGTAAAGAGGCAATTGCTCAGCCCTGTTAAAAGTAATCTTAATTTTTCTGGTAAGAAATTCATGTGAAACCATCATCAATGCGCTCTGGATGGTTTCGTTGAGATCCATTTCTTCAAATTCGTAAGTCTCCTTGCGGACAAGACCTAAAAGGTTCTTGATCACCTGCGAGGAACGAACCGCCGCCATTTCGATCAGTTTTACCGACTCGATGTTCTCTTTTTGATCCGGAGGTAAATCTTCCAGAAGGATCTGTGAATTGACCAGGATTGAGGTAAGCGGATTATTGATCTCATGAGCAATTCCTGCTGCCAATTGGCCTATTGCCACAAGTTTCTCACTTTGAAGAACCTCCACCTCCATTTTACGATTCTCGGTAATATCCTCCTCCATTAAAACTACTCTATCGACGGCTTTCTCTTCATTAAATACCGGATATGTTGTGATCGACCAATCAAGGCTTTTTGATTTTGGTTGTCGTTCCACGGCTATTCGCCGCGTCGATTTTCCTGTCAGGAAAGTCTCAGCTGCCCGGCAATCAGCGCATGGGAGTTGTAAATCATATAACGCCTGGTAACAGATTCTTCCGTAAAGTTCGCGGGGCGTATTGGGGGTTCTTTGTGAGCGGGCACGGTTTATGCCAGTAATGGTGTAATCTTTGTCGATAATGTAATAAGATTGAGGAATATTATCGAAAATGGACCGCAATACGTTTCGCGACTGAAGTAGTTGTGCCTTGGTATAACTGGCTTCTTCCAAAGACCCTGTGGTTTCCCGCAGTACATCTTCATAATAAAGAACGTCACCTAGCGCGGTGAGAAACAAAGCAAGATGTGCCTTTGCAGTGCTGTCCATCGGGAAGCTTTTGCTATTGATCAGATTGACGGCACCGTAAATTACCGAATGGCTGCGAACCGGGGCACTGACAATATTGTGTGTCTCGATCCCTTTAATACCGTCAATTTCAACGTTATACACACTGTCTTCGGCATGTACATCCCAATTCTTGATTTGGTAATTCTTTAGCGCGGTTTCCACTAAACTTGGTTTTGAAGGGATGTCGCTGGTTATTTTCCACTCATTCCCATTGGTGGATTCTTTTTTGGTGAGGATTCCAGCCCGATCGTGGTCAACAGAAACTAAAACGATCCCTTTGGCTTTAAAAGTATCCATGATCAATTTCAAATATAAATGATCAGGATTGACCGTGTTCAACCCCTGGTTTTGAGCGAAAGCGATCAGCTTTAAAGTCTCCTCCAACTCAAACTGATCTGATGAATTCTTGTCAGTATGGCTCATTTTTATTTTGTGGCTTCCTGACGAATGGTGTATCCATAACCGGGAATCGTCTCAATAAATTCGGGTGCAAGGGGATCGTTCTCGATTCGTGATCGCAAGTTCTTTATGTGAACGCGAACCAGGTCTGGGCTGCCAGCATCTGATGGGTAATCCCATATTTCATTTAATAATCGCAAGGGTGAAAAAATTTCACCAGGATGGCTCATCATATGAATGAGCAGGTTAAACTGAATGGGGGTGAGCAGCACCTTTTTTTGATTTGGCAAGGTGATCTCATACGTCTTCAGGTCAAGGGAATATCCTTTGATCTCGAGGGCAAATTTATCAGGATTAAACACCGATAAAGTGCGATAGCGGGCATATTCTTCTTCATCATTTTGAGACTTACTTATTTTGCTTTGATCCTGAGTTCGCCGCAATACTGCTCTCACCCTGAGCAATAATTCCTCAAGATTAAATGGTTTATTAATATAATCATCAGCTCCTGCCTGAAAACCCGTAATTCTATCCTCGTCACGAGTTCTGGCGGTAAGGAAAATGATTGGGGTATGCTCCAAAGTGGGATCGCTACGGATTTCACGGCACACAGAATATCCGTCCATTCCCGGCATCGTCACATCCAGGAGGATCAGGTCCGGAGCCAGGCGGCGGGTGACCTGAAGCGCCTGTGTGCCGGACGTCGCCAGGGTCACCTTGTAATTTTCCCGCCGTAAACATCTTTCGACGGTTAATGCTACGTTATCATCGTCCTCAACCAGTAGAATATTGACTGCATCCAACTTCGGCTCGTTTCTCTAATCCTATTTGGTTAATAATTATACATAAATCAGGTTTTTTGCAAGTCTCAATTATTGGTTCTCGTCACATGCTTGCTGCAATCGTATCTATTAAGGCATTCTTCAGATCTTCATCTTCATATCCCAACTCAAGCCTGGTCTGTGAACTATCAACAAAGGTATTTCTTGTTTGCAGTTTTACAAATTCAACTGGGTCAAGTCCACTTTCAAGACCTTTTAAGCTGTGAATCAGGGATATTACCTCCGCACCCGCCCTCACAAGCCAGTTGGGTAAAGTGATCACTCTTTTATGTTTACCCGCTAACTCGCATATCGTTTCAAGCAATTTCACCCAGGTCAGGTTTTTCCCGCCTACTGTGTAGCACTGCCTGTGCCGACCGTGCTGAACAGCCCCGCAAATTGCCTCGGCTACCTGGTGAGCGGTAACACAGGTCGTTCCTCCAGCAGGATAGAAAAGGGGGAAAGGTGAAAAAACATATTTCAATAGTGGCTTCCAGAGCGGAATTTTGCCCGGCATTGCGCCAAATATATAGGGCAATTCCAAAACCGAGATTGCCATTGCCCCATCTCCTGTTTCAAATGCTATGCGGGTTTGTTCAACACGGCTGCGAATATAGGGGTGTTTTTCCGCAAGTTTCAACTCTGGCCAAATTCGGTTGAAGTAGGCAAAATAGGAACCTAAAACAATCCCTTTCTTCACGCCAGCTTGTTTCGCTAGCGTGTAGACTCGATGAACACTATCCACATTGTATTTTTTAAAAAATGGGTAGGCTGGTTTCCTTGGAGTTACCCTGTCATCTGCGCCGGCAGCAAAGACGATGGCATCCTTGCCTTTAAACAAGGCGATTAGATCATCATCACTCATATCATCGAGGTTGCCGAGGTGAATTTCAACCTTAGAGGGAAAGAGCCCATTTGCAGGTGCTGGAGGGAGTCCGAATACTGTAACTCGATGATTTTTCGCTATTAACTCATTAGCAGCATGATAACCAAGAAAACCAGTGCCTCCAATGATCAGTACGTTCATGATCGCTCCACTAGTAGAGAAAACCACCTTGCGGTGGTTTAGGAATGTATTGAAACCGAATCAATGATACCAACGATAACCGTAATGATACATGCATCAGGATTATTGAGCACCTGCCTGGCGCCTCCCCCCTCCCGATTTACAAGCACGGTATCGCCGATCCCCGCATGGGCATGATCCACTGCCACAAAATCCTCATCGACCTTGTCGCCATCCATAACCAATGGGCGGACAAGCAGTAGTTTTTGCTGTTTATAATGCGGGTGACTTACAGTCGTCACTACGGTTCCGGTCACTTTACCAAGGATCATGAGTATCCTGTTGTTCCTTTTCTAAGGATAATGTCAAATTCTCCATCCGGTTTTACATCCAGCTGGTCAACGATTCCTACCAATGCCAGGTCTACGGGAACGAATTTGATCTCAGGCATTGCAAGCGCGGCTTCACGGGAGCGCACCATCACGCACACATCCCCTGGTCCGGCTTGCACCACATCCACCCCTACCTGCAGCCCGCCAACTGGTTCGAGCTTGCGGTTGACCGGCTGCACCACCAGGAGTTTCAACCCATTCAACCCTGGATATTTTAGCGTACTGACTGCGGTGCCTTTGACAATTCCCAACAGCATGGGCTACTTGATCCCCACATTATTCAGGACACGGTTGATGATGGTTTCCAGCAGCGCCGGGTCGATCTGGGTTCCCAGCCGCGCATTTACCGCATCACGAATTCGCTGCCGCAGCGTATCATCCGAGGGACTGGTCTCCTCGCCACACTTGCAGCCTAAACCAGGCTTTTCAGCAGACAGGTAAGGTCTGATCGGGGCTGCCGGCGTGAGCTGGTTAGGCTGCACTAAGTTGACACCTAACTTTCCTGCTTTCTCATAAGCAAGTTCAGTAAGCACGGTATCCTGGTCAACTGTCAATGTCAGAATTCCACGTGCACACAGGTCCTCAATGTCGCGTTCTGTATAAAATTTCTTTGCCATACATACCTCCCGGGCGTTTCTGCCGTGATCGAACTATCCTGGGATACCATCCAATCCTTCCAGGGCAGCAATGGCGGCATTCTTCGCCGTAATGATCTCAGCTTCACTGCCCGACAACCACATCCTGCCGAACCTGCCAACGGAAGACACATGCACGATCTTGATATTGGCTTTCTTTTCAGCCTCATTGCAAGCGTAATTAATGTATGCAGCCGGGGCACATTCAAGCACGAGCAGGGTTTCACCCGGAACCAGCATACTGCCGCGCCGGAACCGATTGAGTAATTGTGACTGGTAAGGATCGATACGGGTGATCACCTGCGTCGATACCACCTGCGGTTTAATGCGGTCTTCTTTTTTCAAGCCTAAGCGATCCAGCACCACCTGCCCGGCTTCAAGAACTGCTGCCTGGTTGAGGCTGTGCACCTCAAACATACCGAATTCCCGTTCAACAATCTGGGCACCCGGTTTGGCTTCAGTAGCCTTGACGGCTATATCGACTACGCGAAACACTTCATTTCCGGGAGCCATTTCAACATAGAGGGCTGCCATCCCTTCAACAGGCAGGTCGCCCTGGGTTACGGTGCCGACAAAAGCTGCGTATTGCGCCTGCATCCGGTCAATAAAACAATAACATCTGAGGGAAAAAGCTTCTGCCATCATTCCTCCAATTCACTTATATCCTGCCAGGCAATGCCCAGCGGCGTTACAAACATTGCTTCAGCCGGCAAGGAAGTGGGTATACCGGTCACCTCTTGCACCACCTCTGCCATACCCGGGAAAAGCGAAGTCCCGCCAACCAGCGTAATCTGGCTGGGTTTTGAGCCGTTGATTTGACGCTGGATGATCGTACCTACCTTCTCCATCACCGGTCTCACCAGCGGGAACAACCTGGTTTGTTCGCCAGGCTGCTTTTTTAATTCTTCCGCTTCCTCAAAGGTGATGCCAAGTGCACCAGCGATGACCAGTGAAAAATGAGTGCCGCCGGTAGGTTCATCGGCTGTGTGAATTATTTTTCCGTCTTTCACAATTGCGATTCCCGTGGTGCCACCACCCACGTCAGCAATAATGCCATCGGTTATACCCATCACATTATTGGCGGCTGTGGGTTCGTCCACTAGTTCGCGGCAGTGCATCCCGGCAGCTTCCACCACGTTGGCGGTCGCACGTACTTCAGCACGCGGAACCCCTGGCGGATAGGCGCTGGCAGCGTGATCCACCGTTCGTCCAAGCCGCTGTTCCACACGTTCACGCATGGCTCGCAGCAGGTCAACCGCGCCGATATAATCCATCACCAATCCATCGCGGACAACCTGTGAGAATTGGTACTCACCCACCAGCGGATATCCTTCGTTATCGAGTACAGTCATCACCGTGTATGCAGTTCCAAGATCAACTCCAACACGGATTGGACCCGTGTAATTCCTACACGATTCGACGCTTCCATTACGGGGATAACCAGCCATCACTGCCCCGGCACGGGAAAGGTATACCGCTGGGTCAAGACCCAGGGCTGCAACGCTGCGTTTCAACACGGCAGATCGTTACTTATTTCTTCGATTCAGCAGAACGACCGCCGATGTTCCCCTTGCTGGACTGGGGAAGGATCATCTCAACATCCTGATGCGGTCTTGGGATAACATGTACGCTTACCAGTTCTCCCACACGTTTGGCAGCTGCCGCACCGGCATCCGTGGCTGCTTTGACAGCGCCAACATCACCGCGAACCATAACGGTCACGTAGCCGCCGCCAACATATTCTGAGCCGATGAGCACTACATTGGCTGCTTTCACCATTGCATCAGCAGCCTCCACAGCACCCACCAAACCCTTGGTTTCCACCATTCCCAACGCGATCAATGCAGTATCTAAAGCCATTTTCTAATTCCTTTCTCTCAACGGTTTGACGATTTTGAATTTAGGATTTCGTTAACAACGCTCCTCACAACAGCCTCCACATCCAAAGGCGAAACATTGCTTCCTTCAGCCCCGGGATGCAAAGCGGCTTCTGGTGGAGCGGATAACTCGTAAGCCAGGCGCTTTATATTAAATAAATGGTACGTGGTGATATTATCTCCGGTAATCGATCCCCCTACTCCTCCTGCGCCCAGGGTGAGAGAGGGCATTACACCGGTGGTCAGCCCGATGGCGCCCAGTGTTCCCATGGTATTGACGGCAATACGGAACACAGGTTTTTCAAGCCCGAATGCCATGATCACCTTCTGGTCAGTGGCATGGATGATCAGGCTGTGCCCGCGCCCGCCAAATTGGATTAGTTCGATACACCGTTCACATCCAGATTCCCAATCAGAAGCGGTGTACCAACCCAGAACAGTCGTCAGTTTTTCACGAGACAGCGGCTCATCCTTGCCTACCTTGTTGAGTTCACAGATGAGAACGCGTGTTCCCTTGGGCACCTGGATGCCAGCCATGGCAGCCAGGTAGACCGCGCTTTTCCCTACGGTTGCTGTGTTCATTCCGCCATCGGGATTAAAAAGAAGGGTTCGCAAGCGGTGCGTTTCCTCTTTCGTGGCGAAGTAAGCCCCTTCCTTCTTCATCAAATCCTTTAATTTTTCAGCAATTGGAGCATCAGCAACAACTGCCTGCTCCGAGGCACAGATGGTCGAGCAATCAAAGGATTTACTGGCAACGATGTACCGTGCGGCTTTTTCAATATCTGCAGAGCGGTCAACGTAAACCGGCACATTGCCGGGACCAACCCCGAAAGCTGGTTTACCGGTGGAGTGCGCAGCCCTCACCATGGGCGTTCCGCCGGTAGCCAGAATGAGTGCGGTGTATTTATGGCTCATCAATTCCTGCGACCCCTGCAGCGAGATGTGCTGCATGCAGGAAATCAATCCTTTGGGGGCACCATTCGCTTCAGCTGCCCGCGCCATGAGAGAAGCTGCCTCGTAACTGCATTTCGCTGCTGAGGGATGGGGGGCAATGATGATGGCATCACGGGCTTTCACCGCAATGAGTATCTTGTAAATCACCGTTGATGTTGGGTTGGTGCTGGGGGTCAGCGCGGCGATCACCCCCATCGGCCAGGCAATATCAAACAGGTGCTTTTTCTCATCCACGTTGATCACACCAACTGTTTTGATCTCGCGGATACTTTCCCAAACATTCCTGGCAGCAAACTCGTTCTTAAGTTTTTTGTGCACCGGATCCCCGTATCCAGTCTCTTCATGAGCCATTCGTCCAAGCCGCTCAGCAGCATCAAATGCAGCCTGTGACATCGCCGCACACACGCGATCTACCTCTTCCTGCGAAGCTTTTGACCAGGTCTTCCAGGCATTAAATGCATCTGTTGCCAGTGTTCTGGCTTCCTGAATGGATAAGAGGTCCTGGTCAAATTCAGCCATTTTTCAACTTCATCCTTTTGTGTAAACTACCTTCCCCTCAACCTCAAGCGAATCGATCATCGCCATGATCACCGCATCCACCGGTGTGTCCTTGGTTTGGTTGGTTTGCCGCGCACTGGAACCGCTGGCGGTAAGCACCAGGTCACCAACACCGGCATCCACGGTATCAATAGCAACGAAGGGTTTTCCAAAAGCAGTACCAGTCTCATCCGCCTGCCTGACGATCAGCAGCTTGCGGCCGACCAATTTTTCATCTTTGATGGTTGAAACAGTGGTACCCACCACACGGGCGATAAGCATAATTATCTCCTCGTTCAATAACCTTTAGATGGAACTGGGGCAGGCTGGGTTTTTTGCTCCTGCCCGCCAGCTTGAATGATCTTGACACCGGCGCTTGCTCCGATACGGGTGGCTCCGGCAGCCACCAAGGCTTCTGCTTCTTCATGGCTGTGAATGCCGCCAGATGCCTTGACGCCAATATTGGGGCCGACCGTTTTCCGCATCAATTCGATATCATGCACGGTAGCCCCTCCGCCGGAGAACCCGGTAGAGGTTTTCACATAATCCGCACCCGCTTCTTTGGCTAACAGGCAAGCGATTACCTTTTCTTCATCCGTCAGCAAAGCTGTTTCAATGATCACTTTGACCAACGCTCCGGCAGCATGCGCCGTTTCAACCACACCGCGGATATCCCGCGCCACTAGTTCAGATTCACCTGCCTTGAGTGCACCGATATTGATCACCATATCAATCTCAGTAGCACCATTGTCGAGTGCATTGCGAGTTTCAAATGCCTTAACCTCAGGGGAAGTAGCGCCCAGGGGAAACCCGATAACCGTGCACACCTTTACATCGGAATCCCGTAAAAGGTCTGCGCATAATTTCACATGGGTCGGATTGACACACACCGATGCAAAATGGTATTTTCTAGCTTCAAAGCATAGTTGCGCGATCTTATCGGAGGTTGCATCTGGTTTTAACAATGTATGGTCGATCATCCGCGCCAGCGACACATCTTGCGGGATCACCCCCACGGTAGAAGTGAGGCGTTCAGCACCTGCGCTAACCACATGACCTGCATTATCGAAGCAAGTCTTCACCTTGACCCCGTTAGCCACTTCAACTACACACATGGCACCATCGGGGGTCGCTTCCTTCTCTTCCTGCTCCATCATCGCCAGCAGCACTTCGCGGGTGATGATCTCAACCAACGTTTCGATTTTCTTGGCATCCAGGGGCATCAGCTTTTCGCCTCCTTCATATACATCTTTTCTATTGCAACGATCTTGTCTACACGCTTAGCATGGCGGCCGCCGCCAAATTCTGTTGATAACCAGGTTTTGAGGATCTGCTTCGCCAGGTTCACACCGATCAGACCAGCACCAAGTGTGAGCACGTTGGCATCATTGTGCTCCCGGCTGTTTACTGCCGTTGCATAATCGTAGCACATGGCAGCACGTACACCGGGAACCTTGTTTGCACTCATACACGAGCCAATCCCCGCACCATCGATGATCACTCCACGCCAGGCTTTGCCTTCCGCCACTAGGCTGGCAACTGAAAGGGCTATATCCGGGTAATCAACGGCATCCTTGGTATTGGTGCCGCAGTCAATCACTTCATAACCCTGCTCAACGAGATCAGCTTTCAGAAATCCTTTGAGGTCAACGCCGCCATGGTCTGTACCAATGGCAACAATTCTTTTAGGGGCTTTTGCTTCAACTGCAGCCGCCTGAGGCTGTGGGGGTTGTACTGCGGGAGCTTCAGTTACAAGGGACGAAGGTTTTGCACTCCCCAACACCTGCTGAACAGTACGCGTTACGATCTTATGGAGTTCATCGTCTGAAAGAATTTGCATCCGGATTGCTCTTCCTACTTGACGAAACGATATAAAAGTTGGATAATCTAACTGGTAGTGACCACATTACCAGTCACAAGATTATAATACCACTTTAAAAACAAATGTCAAGAACGATCGATCCATACAATGCACTGCCAAAATACTACCAGCTTGCTTCAATTTTACGTCAAAAAATTGAGGATGGCGAATGGGAGCCGCGTTCGCCTATCCCTTCAGAACGCCAGCTTGAGCAGCTTTATAATGTGAGCCGCACCACCACCCGTGAAGCCATCGATCACCTGGTCAGGCAGGGATACCTCTACCGTGAACATGGGCGCGGTACCTTTGTTTCCCCTCAAAAACTTCAAAAAGGTTTGATGGAACTCACCAGTTTTTCAGAGGACCTTATAAAACGCGGGATTGCCCCCGGGCAGGTAATTCTTAACCTCGATTGGCTAGTCCCGCCGCCAAATATTCTGCAAAAATTGGAGCTGTCTGCCGGCAGCGAGGTGTTGTGCATCAGGCGTTTGCGCCTTGGCGATCAAACTCCAATTGGGCTGCAGACCTCTTACCTGGCGTTGGATAAATCAAGGAACATCACACGTGAAGACCTGGAATCCACAGGTTCGCTTTACCGAATCCTGGCAGAGAAATTCGGCATCATCCCGACTGAAGCAGACGAAACCCTTGAGGTCACGCTGGCGACCCCTGAAGAAGCTTCGCTGCTCTCGATTGAACCAGGTTCACCCTTGCTGCTCAATAAGCGGGTGCTTTTCTCACAGACGCGCACTCCGGTGGAATTTGTAAAGATTCTATACCGCGGCGACCGGTACAGGTATTATGTTCGTTTGTCTCGTTAAGTTATTTAGACGTGCCTTCAGGAGGCACCATAAAGACAATAAAATCGCGGTCCTGCACCGGGCTTTCATGGTACGTTGAGTAACCATTGGGATAAATTTCACGCAACTTGGTTAACCCCTCAGCATCATCTGCCTTCACAATGAAGAGCTTTGCACCAGGGCGATCAACCGTGCTCACAATATTATCCGGCCATACCTGTAAATCACGATCCACGTACCCGGCGTTCATAGCCACCAGGCGGGTATCCACCCAGTAGGCTTTTGCCACCACCCATGCATTATCAACAGTGCCAAAGGAACTGGTAAAGTCTTTTACTACCTTGCCCATCTCGCTCGAATTCCAGGTGGAATCTCGATATTCCTTGGGATAATCCACCATCGCGATCTTGTAGTTGCTCCCGGCTGAAACCAGGATCAGGATTAGACCAAAAACAACTACCAGTACTTTGTTCCCGGCTGAAGTTGCTTTGTTCCAGAAAGTCCGCATTAAAGTTTCAAACCCGATGGCGCTGATGAGGAAGATGGGAATTAATGCCCCGCCCGCACGGCTCTGTGAGGGATTCTCAATTGGGAAAGCCAGTGCCAGTATGGATGGCAGCATCAGAAGCGGTATCGAGACGATCAGGAAAAGGTCTTTCCAGGAGCGATTTTTGATCCAATGGATTACTATTAATACCATTCCCAGCAGGTAGAACACTGCGGAAATGGTATCCAATGAGGAATGCGCAGTTGCCGAGATCACCCAGGCAGTTCCACTCTTCCAAAATGGCATCACCAGTGCATTCCAGGTATTTTGCAGGAACACCAGGAAGAGATGATCAGGCAGCGGTGTTTCCGACGAGGTCAGGCGGGATAAGGATCGCTCAGTAAAAAATTGAGGATATTCAAGGGCATAGCGAAGGAGCGGAAGGAAGATGACAAAAGCAAACAGAGCGGTAATCAAGAACGCCCAGCCCGCACTACGCGAAACTTTGTTAAACCGGTGATAAGCCAGGTAGATCAACATCCCTACCACCAATACCAAGGGTACGATGCGGCTGGCGGTGTACCCCAACAATCCAAGCCCAAGGAATAAGCCCGTCAGGATGAAATCGTTCCGGTCTGACCTGCGCAGGCCGCGGAAGAAATAAAAAAGTGTTGGCGCAGCGAAGACAGGCGTCAGCACCAGGCGCATGCCGGCATGAGCGATGATGTTTGGCCAGGCAGCAAAACCGGTTAATAACAGGAAGAAGAAACCTGTCCAACGTGTGCCAAGCTCCTTCCCCAGTTTATACACGTAGATTAATGACCAGAGAAATGCCAGCGCCATTGCCAGCTTGAGTGTGAAAAAGTTCATCCCTGCGCCAAAATATTTCACCAGAAATGCTGCCAGGTAAAAGTGGATGGGTTCCCGTCCGCCATTGGTCGGGAAAAAGATCATCGTGTCTCCATGCAGCACCCGGTTAATATCGAGCAGTTTTTCGGCATGGTCGCTGGTCATTTCCAGCGGGGTTACTGCCAGGTTGTGCAAATGAAAATATGCCGCAAGGCAAAATGCTGCAAGGACGAGCAGCTTCCAGGGGTCAAAGCGAATGGTTGCCACAGGATTGCGTAAAAAACGCAGGATTTTCGCCCAAAGCTCTTTGAAATCAAATCGCCTACCCGGGATCCAAAAAGCAGTAATTCCTGAAATGATCGAAACGAGCCAAAAGGCAACATTAAAAACAGTGAACTTGTTACCGCCAAAGCTGAGGAATGCCATCAACAAAGAAACAACAAACAGAATAAACGGATTACGTTTAACCGTCAGGGGGATTAATTTCTCGGGTTCATCCACCTGATCGCTCGTGTGCAGCACCCATTCACCTTTGAGGACTGAAAGGATCATCACTGCCGCCGACGCTGCGTATAGAATTACTCCGACCGCAGCTTTATTTTGCGCGGGGTTAAGTGCTGCTTGCCCTGCGATCGCCAGTAATAAAGCGAGCAAAGATTTCCATGGGATGGTAAAAACGGCGAATGATTTCTTAGAACCGGGCTCAGAGGGCTTTCGCGGCGGTTGAGGTTCAAGAACATTCTGCAGATCTTTCTTCGCATGCAGAAGATTTTGCAGGCTCAACTTTTCTTTAATCAAGTCAAGAATACTGGGTTCATCCATTAGTCACTCGTATTTATTTTTTTCGGGCAATATAAAAAGTATAAGATCCTGATGGTTGAATGGAACTTTCATTATAGAGTGGACGAGTGATCATTTCAACCGGGAACAGGTTCCAGCGGTATGGCGCAAGGATCCACCGTCCAAAGAGCTTTTTTGACAAAAGGGAAGGCAAACCAAAGTAATGCCCCCACTCCAGCACATGGAAAGCCCGTGGCGAGAAATAATGCCACCAGTCCACGAGTTCCAGTCCATACTCTTCGAGTCGTTTTGTCCAAATATCCGGGTCATCGCAATGATGATGACGGGAAATCCTGTTGAAAAACCGCCGATAGCAGCCTGCCAGTTTTTTTAATTTTATTTTATCCAGGAAATTGGCAATGGATAGATTGCCCAGAAACTGGTGATTGGGAACGCAAAAGATGAATGCCCCCCCGCTCTTTAGAACGCGTGAAACCTCGCGGATAACCGGATCAAGGTCTGGAATATGTTCCAGCACCGAATTGCTGATCACACTGGCAAAATAACCATCCGCATAAGGGATATGATCACCGCTCTCCTTGATTAGCGAAATGTATGCTCCGGAACGCTTTGCTTGCTTCAGGGGTCCTTCCCAGGGATCGATGCCCACTTCCAATTTGCGCTGAAAAGTAAGCGATGCGAAATGTCCATCTCCGCAGCCGAGGTCGAGCGTTGGCGAAGGGAGATCAATGTTCTCATAGAAGCGGGCTTCAACAGCGCGCAAAAAACCTCGAAAATACGGCAAACTGGATATTTGCCGCCAGAGATGATCCTGGCTGCTCTGCTTTGCTTCAACGGGGATGTGATTGTTGAGTGTCATTTTTCTCTAGTATTATAAATGGGTTTTCCCGGGCAGTTTTTTACCTTCTGAATTCCAGCAATTATACGCGAATCACGGCAATAAAAAACCCCGGCAAACCGGGGTTTCTTAGTTAGCAAAGATTATTTTCCGGCAGTCATTTTCGACAGCGCTTGCAATAGTGTATTTGCCACAATAGTACCAGATTGGGTGCGGGCTGTTGAGGTGTTCATTTTGCTTGAAGAAACAACAGCGTTAAGGATCGCGTCCAGGTTGCTCTTGCCAGATTGCTTTGCCTGTGCATATGCCATTCCAGCATTTAAGAGCTGACCGATATCGATCCCCTGCTGCTGCCCAGATTGTGAACTAGTGGATGCACCGGTTAACCCGCCAAGGAGTTCACCCAGGATGTCGCCGCCGCCAGATTGAGCTGATCCGGATGTTGAGCCTGTGGCAGCACCAAGCAACGAACCGAGCAAATCTCCACCCAAACCTCCGCCCTGAGATTGGTTTTGAGTGGGTATGGTTCCACTAGCCCCGAGCAGGGTCTGGAGAATGGTCATCATGTTATCAGGAGTGACTTTTTTGGCAGTCCCCAGTTGAGCAGAGGCGTTCTTGAGATTTTCTGCATATAACTTGCCGGAGCCGCTGGTGGTCTTTTGCTCCAACAACTGGCTGGCATAAGCCAACTGCTGCGCGGGCGTTGCGGTGCTCTTTTCTTTCATGGCCTTGGTGATCACTTCGAAGATTTCCACCATGTTATCTCCATGGTCATGGTTGTATTCATCCGCGGCATTCAATGAAGCCTGGTTCTGAACCATCGTTTTTGCCACTGTGCCGAATAACTTAGCAAGATCAATTGAAGATGTGGTAGCCATTTATCCCTCTTTCCATCTATATTTTTGGTACATTTCCATTTTAACACTTTCGATCGTAAAAAAACAGTTCAATGCCTTTAAAAGTTGTTTGACATTCTGCGATGTGTAATGTTATAATTTGATTATTCAATAATTGAGTATATGGAAATGCGCGGTAAAACTAATCCTTTTCCCTCCTTTGAATACGCTCTCCTTGGGCTTCTCTTTCAGGGTCCGGCTCATGGTTATGACCTTCACAAGAAAATATCCTCTGCAACTACCCTGGGGATGGTTTGGGGCGTTAAGATTTCCAACCTTTATGCGCAGCTGGTCAAATTGGAAAAAGCCGGATTGATTAAGGGTGAGGTTTTCTCAGGAGAATACCGCCCTGCCCGCACCGAATTTCACCTCACTGAAAGCGGCCGCAAGGAATTTATAGGTTGGCTAAGCCAACTGGTAAAACACCCGCGTGATCTGCGCCATGAATTCATGCTCCGCTATTACTTTACAGCGCTTCTTGACCCCAATTTGGTGAACGATCTTTGCCAGCGACAACTTAATGAATGCAAAAAGTGGTTGGAGAACACCCGGGGGAAACAACAAGCCATTAATTCATTTTCAAATGCCATCACGGAATTCCGTGTTAGTCAGATTAAATCCATGATCACTTGGCTGGAATGGCTGATCGCTAATCCGCCAATAATCAATACCCCATAAAGGAGAATCATGAATAAGAAATCTTTGCTCGCCGTTGTATCAATGTTTCTTTTAATTGGAATGCTGGCGGGGTGCGCCAAACCTGTTCCGACCACCGCACCAACCCAGGCTCCGGTTGCAACAGAAGCCCCAACTGCAGAGCCCACCGTTGAACCAACGCCAACCTCAATTGTCATCACAGATGCGCTGGGTAGAACGTTAACTTTTGATAAACTACCGCAGCGAGTGGTCATCGCAGGGAAAGCTGGCGCATTGATCGCAGACGCAGCTTTTCTTTTCCCTGAAGCGATCGAACGTGTAGTTGCTTATGTCAAGGGTGCACAAACCAAGAATGATTTTATCAGTGCGATATTCCCAATCTCATCCGATGTAACTGCAATCGAGACGACCTCCTCAGCGGAACAAATCGCTCCTCTGGCACCGGATGTGGTCTTGATGAAATCCTATTTACAGAAATCATTAGGAGACCCGGTTGAACAACTGGGCATTAAGGTAGTTTATCTCGATCTTGAATCCACTGATGCAATTGTGAAGGATATTCGAAACCTTGGATTGCTTTTTGGAAATACTGCCAGGGCTGAGGAAATCATCTCCTCCATTGATTCATCAGTCAAAAAGGTTACCGATGTGACGAGTTCTCTCACCAATGATCAAAAACCAACTGCATTGATGCTGCAATACTTAGATAAAGGCGGCGAGATCTCGTTTAAAGTCCCTCCAATGGATTGGCTGCAAACCAACCTGGTGACTCTTGCAGGCGGCACTCCAGTATGGAAAGACGTCCCGACCGATGGCTGGACAGTGATCACCCTGGAGCAGATCGCAGCTTGGAATCCGCAGGTGATCTTCATAATCGATTACAAAGGGAATGCTGTTGATATCGTCAAGAACCTGAAAACCGATGGCAAGTGGTCGCTTTTGGATGCTGTCAAGAATGAAAAAATCTTTGCTTTCCCACTCGACTTTCAGAGCTGGGACCAACCGGATACCCGTTGGCCGCTCGCCCTGACCTGGGTTGCAATGAAATTACACCCTGATAAGTTCAGTTCTGTCGACTTCAACCAGGAAATCGTCAACTTCTACAAGAATTTCTACGGATTGGATGACACTACTATCACCGGGAAAATACTGCCCCTTGTAAAAGGCGACTTCTAAAGGTATGATGACGGGGCGGTTGCCAAAACCGCTCCGTTTTTTATGGGTCAATCGTGAATAAAAAACTACTCAGCATCGCTCTCATACTTCTTCCTTTATTGGTACTTGCTATATCCCTCTTCATGGGCAGGTATCCCAAACCGCTGTTCATGCCGTTTTCAGTGCTTTCAAATGACAACCTGGCAAAGCAACTTGTGTTCAACCTGCGTCTTCCCAGGTTGTTAACCGCAGCCCTCTTAGGCATGTCACTTTCAGCCGCAGGAGGAGTGATGCAAATGCTTTTCCGCAACCCCCTGGTGGAGCCGGGGTTTCTTGGCGTCAGCCAGGGAGCCGGGTTTGGAGCAGCCTTATGTATCCTCCTGCTTGGAACCTCTCCATTACTAATTGAGATCAGTGCGGCGTTATTCGCTGTGCTCGGACTTGTGCTTTCGTATTTCATCGCGCGCCGGATACGTTTTGGGGGTTGGCTGCTGCGATTAGTGCTTTCAGGCATCGCCATTTCGGCACTGTTTTCCTCTGCATTGGGAATCCTTAAGTACATGGCAGATCCGACCTCGAAACTTCCGGAAATTGTCTTCTGGTTGATGGGTGGTTTGTACTCGGTAACCTGGCCTGACCTGCTTTACATACTTCCAGTTGTCGTCATCGGACTGGTGGTCATCTTCCTCATGCGCTGGCGCCTCAACTTGCTTTCCCTCAGTGATGAGACAGCTTTTTCCCTTGGGGTAGCCGTCGGAAGAGAGCGCACGCTCCTGCTGGCAGCTTCAGTAGCAGTAACAGCTGTTGTCATCTCCGTTGCAGGGATTGTGGGTTGGATTGGGCTCATCATTCCGCATATTGCCCGCCGCCTCACCAGTGCCAACGCTGCCGAGTTCATCCCGGTCAGCATGTCACTTGGCGCAATCTTTGCCGTCCTGTGCGATGACATTGCCCGTGTTGCCATTATCGGTGAGATCCCGCTTGGCATTATCACATCGCTTATCGGTGCAGGCATTTTTATCCTGCTGATGACCAGCCGAACCATCAAATTTGCCAAATGAAAACTCCGATCTTAAGTATCCGCGACCTTTCTTTTGCTTATTCAATCGAACGCCCAAATGCGGTCGATAAAGTTGATTTTGACATCCTGCCCAACACCGTCACCGCCATTCTCGGTCCAAATGGTGCTGGCAAGACAACGCTGCTCCATCTTTTGCTCGGGTTGATGACCCCCCGCGAGGGAGAGATCCTGCTCAATGAAAAACCACTTCGCACCTTTTCCCGGCGGGATTTGAGCCAGTGGATCGGGCTTGTTCCTCAATCAGAAACCCTGCAATTCGAGTTCACGGTACTAGAGTATTTACTGCTTGGCAGAGCTCCATACCTTGGTCCTCTGGTTCAGCCGGGTAAAGAAGATATAGAGATTGCTCGTCAATCTCTACGAATCGTGGGAATTGAGGATTTGGAGGCCAGGTCCGTTCTCACCCTCAGCGGCGGAGAACAACAACTGGTTACTCTTGCGAGAGCGTTAACCCAGCAACCCAAGATTCTTTTACTGGATGAACCGACTTCTCACCTGGACCTGAATAACCGCAACACCACACTGCGTATTTTAGATGAACTGCGTGCAAACGAAACAACAATCGTGTTTACCACCCACGATCCTGAAGCTGCTGCGTTGGTGGCAGACCATCTGGTGTTAATGCGCAGCGGTGAAGTGCTGAATACTGGGTTAATGGAAACCACATTCACCAGTGAAAAACTCAGTAAGACATACGGCACACCAGTGAGTGTGATCCGCATGGATGGATTGTGGATCGTAAAATCAATGGAAAGATTGGCATGCCCCGACTTGGACGAATAATCATCTTAACCGGAGAAATCGGCAGCGGGAAATCCACCATTTGCCTGAAGATTCTCGAAAGACTAAGAGAAACCGCTCTGGATGTAACCGGTATTATTTGTCCGCCGATATTTACCGGTTCCAAAAAGACTGGAATCGAACTGCTGGACTTGCACAGCAGACAAAGACGCCAGCTTGCCCTATTAAATTCCCTTGGAACAGATGGAATCCAGACTCACCGTTGGAGTTTTAATGAAGACACCTTACGCTGGGGAAACACGATTTTGGGGGCGGCAACACCATGTGATGTGCTCATAATCGACGAACTTGGTCCCCTCGAATTTGACCGTGGATTAGGGTTTACCAACGGATTAACCCAATTGGATGCAGGTGAGTTTGACTTCGCGATTGTGGTAATCCGCACCACGCTGGTAGAGAAAGCCCGTTCCCGTTGGCCTTCCTGCGAGGTAATTATTGTAAACGTGGAAAACCGCGATATTCTCAGCCAAAAGTTATTTGAACAAATTAAAAAGTGAAAGTTAAGTCGATTTTTCTGCACGGGCAGTAATGTATTCGATCATCCCCCGTTCTTTAAGCTGATGGGTCGAACTTCCCTGGGCTATCCCGATCATTGTCCCTTCCACATTCAAAACACGAGTCCCCGATAATGCAGAGATCCCGGATTGAAATAACACAGGCGATAATGGTGTACTCGGTCCGAGCATGATCACCGTCGATTCCGGTCGGCAATAGGTGATCAAATTGTCAAAAGTCCTATTGATGATTGTCGTTGCAGTAATTGCCACAATATCTGCCTTGGGCAGGTATTCCGGTGCCCGATCTGCCGGGATATCCCCGGGTTTGGGCTGTAACTCAAGTATCCACAAATTCTTTGCTGCTGACCTGAGAAGATCCGTAAACGGAAAATGCCCTATCATGGCGATGTTCTTGTTTCGACCATGTTCAAGCAGGTAATCATGACCATTAAGTTGTTTGGAAAAGTGAACAACAGCCGGCAGTAAAGCATTGATCGTTGCCAATCCAATCGTCACTTCCGTCAGGCTGGAAGAGTTGATCAAATTAGCAAGATCGATGGAAGACATCTCTAACAGCTGCCCGGCTTTTGCCACTGAAGGGTGCATGCGATGATCTTCCTGAGGGTTATTAAAAGTTGCCGCCAGGCCGCAGGTGATCCCTGCTGCGGTTTCAGCCACCACCGCAGTCCGTGACATTCCCACCTGGACCTGAAGAATCTTCCCGGGCAGGATTGATTTCAACAGTTTCTCAACGATCATCGATTTACCTCGAGGCTAATAAAATGTTCCCTGATTATAACAGCGCCGCTGCACAGGCAAAAACAACCTTATGATATGGAAAAGCGTATAATAGATACCTATGAGTTTTTTCAAGCAATTGGTAAATGGATTTCGAAAAGAAATCCCTATCGGTCTGGCGCTGAGCGGCGGTGCCACACATGGAGCTGCTCATATCGGCGTCTTGCAGGTGCTGGAGCGCGAAGGGATACGTCCGCGGTACCTGGCGGGCACCAGCGCCGGGGCGATCATTGGCGGCGCATACTGCGCTGGAATTCCTGTGGATGAGATTCAGCGGCTATTTTTAAAACTCGAATGGCCCGACCTTCTTAAACTCACCTTAAGACCGAAACTTTCTTTTTTTGATGCCCAACCAATGGAGGAATTTCTAAAAGCCGTCATTGGCGAACGCACTTTTGAGGACCTTGCAATACCTTTTGCGGTGGTTGCATGCGACCTCAATACAGGTGACAAGATTGTACTAAATAAAGGTCCACTCGCATCGGCCATTCGCGCGAGTTCGGCCTTCCCGGCATTATTCCCGCCAGTGCAAATGGGAGACAAATTACTGGTGGATGGCGGTGTGGTGGATAATCTCCCTGTGGAAGAAGTGCGGGCGATGGGAGCGAAGTTCGTCATCGCCAGCGACGTGTCGCGCCGCGGCAGGATTGCCAGACCGCCAGAAAATCCAATCGATATCCTGACCGCGTCGATATATCTCATGCAGGCTCGCAGTGCCTATAGCTCTGCTGATGATTGCGATTGTTATATCCGTCCAGACATGGGATTGTCATCAGCCTGGGGGTTCAAGGAATCAATGTCAACTATCGAAGCCGGACGAATTGCAGCTGAAAATGCATTACCCAAATTGAAGGAAAAATTAAAAAACAAAGAAAAATCCATCCTCAAACCGCCATTTGGTAAATAAAATCCAAGAGGAAACAACATGCCATTATTGCCCGATCAACCTTCCAACGATCCAAACCAGGGGTTTTTACAAAAAGTTGCCTCCTTTTTTAGCCTGAAAAAAAGCATTGTGGCTGTACTGGTTATGATTGTTTTGATCGGTATGGGGGAGTGGATGGCAGATCGTTTTTTGCCCATCTACATCGAAAAGTTGGGCGGCAGCCTGATCGCCATCGGGGTTCTAAGTGGAATGAAGAACCTTTTGGGAGCGTTGTACTCATTCCCGGCGGGTTACCTTAGCGAACGGGTTGGGTACAAAAAAGCGCTGCTCATTTTTAACCTCATCGCCCTTGTCGGTTATGCCATTGTCATCCTCATCCAATCCTGGGTGGCAGTGCTGGTAGGTGCGGTCTTCTTCATGGCTTGGTCATCGGTATCCTTGCCGGCTTCCATGAGTTTAGTTTCCGCTGTGATGCCGAAGAATAAACGTACCATGGGGGTCACGCTCCTGTCCATTACCAAAAGGCTCCCCAAGGCGCTTGGCCCAGTCATTGGTGGTTTACTAATTGGGTTCTATGGTCAAACCCAGGGAATCCGTTACGCATTCATGGTAGCTTTTGTCTTTGGCGTAATTGCGATTTTCGTTCAGCAAAAATTGATCAAAGAAGACCCATCACGAAAAATGGATGAGAGTTTACGCAATCCATTAGCGATGTTCAAGCTCATCTCCCCTGACCTGCGTAACCTGTTAGTTTCCGATACCATCATCCGTTTTTGCGAGCAAATCCCCGATATGCTGGTCGTGTTATGGGTGGTGCAGCTCAATCACATCTCCGAAGTGCAGTTCGGTTGGCTCTCTGCAATTGAAATGGCAGCTGCAGTCGCTTGTTATCTTCCGGTAGCTTACCTGGCAGATAAAACTGCCAAAAAACCATTCGTACTGATGACATTTGGTTTCTTCACGCTTTTCCCATTGGTGCTGCTCTTCTCTCACAATTTTCCAATGATGATATTTGCATTCATCATCCGCGGATTTAAAGAATTTGGAGAACCCACCCGCAAAGCCCTGATCATGGACTTGGCACCGGAAGGGAAAAAGGCGGCGGTATTTGGCGTTTACTATCTCATTCGTGATGTCATCGTCAGTGCGGCGGCCTTCGGTGGAGTTTTCCTGTGGCAGGTGAAACCTGAAATAAATCTGCTGACCGCTTTCGGGTTCGGCGTGATTGGAACGCTCTTCTTTGCAATTTTTGGCCGTGATCTGAAGAAAGACCCCTTAATCGCAGACTGAAATTGGCTTCCTGTCCTCTCAGGCAGCAAACAGACCCTCATTCACCTTGCGGAAATGGTAACCGTAAATGGCAAAGGTAATCGCCAATCCAAATTTTTCAGGATATCGCGCCAGAGTCCAGAAGAAGAGTTTCCAGTATTCCCTGCGCTCTTTCCCAAATATTCCGAGCCTCCAGAGAGAAGAAAAGAATGCTGCGACCTCTTCCCAATGGATCTTCACCGGAGCCAGCACCGGGTTATATACGGTTAAGAAAGTTTTCACGCGCTGGTAAAAGAATTTGGGTTCGTAAATCCCTTTCATCAGGCGGCGGTATCCTGCTTCGAGTGCATTCAATCCCATCTTTGGAATGATATTCGTGGACCCATCTGCATTATCGCCTGTCATTTCATGCAAAATTCGCCCCTCTAATTCCATGCGGTCATAAAGCTTGGTGCCATAAGGAGCCTGCAGCATCCCCACCATAGCAGTGACGATACCAGATTTCTGGATGAAATCCACCTGCCTCCGAAAAATACTAGCATTATCGGCATCGAATCCAACAATAAATCCACCCATCACCTGAAGCCCATTTCGCTGCAATGTATTCACCGAATCCACCAGGTCCCTGTTCTGATTTTGACCCTTATGGCATTCTGCCAGGCTTGCTTCATCAGGTGTTTCAATCCCGACAAATACCGATACGAAACCCGCATCAGTCATCAAATTCATTAATTCGGGGTCATCTGCAAGGTTGATCGATGCCTCGGTAATAAAACGGATATCTGGATGATTTTTCCGCCAGGAGATGATTGCAGGTAAGATTTCTTCCTTTAATTGCTTGCGATTGCCAATGAAATTATCGTCAACGAAGAAAATATTTCGGTTCCACCCCAGGCTGGCCATTTTCTCCAGTTCTGCCACTAATTGGCGGGCAGTTTTTGTGCGCGGACGGTGACCCAGTATAGCAGTGATATTGCAAAAATCACAGTTGAATGGACACCCCCGCGAATACTGGATAGCCAACGAGTCATATTTTTTCATTTTTACCAAATCCCACATGGGTACTGGAGAAGTGAGCACATCGGCATATTCATTGGTTTGATAAACATGTTTTGGGCAGCCTAACGCCAAATCATTTAAAAACTGTGGGAGTGTAATTTCGCCCTCATTAAGTACGAAGTGATCTACCTCTGTAAAACTTTTCCATTCTCCCAGGAACAGTGGGCCGCCAGCGACCACGATCTTGCCGGCAAGCTTTGCCCGATGAATCGCCTCAAGGGTGGAATCGCGCTGGACAACCATGGCAGACACAAAAACCATATCCGCCCAATGTAAATCCGAATCCTTCAGTGGCTCAACGTTCATATCCACCAGGCGTTTTATCCAGGATGTTGGTAAAAGCGAGGCGATGGTGATAAGCCCTAATGGCGGAGAAGAAGCTTTTTTTCGCACAAACCGCAAGGCATGTTTAAAGCTCCAGAAAGTATCTGGAAATTCCGGATAGACCAATAATATTTTCATGATTTCCTCTGTTCTTGTTATTAGTAAATTTATCAAGAACAGAAGATTTCAAAGAGTGCCCATGGACACACGCCCAATAACTTTCGTTAAGACTTAACTCACATGAACCACCGAAAGTCACGGGTCAGTGACTAACCAAGAATTACTTTACTCATGGGAAGAATCTTTTCCTCCCCTTCTGTTATTTAATCCAGAACAAACGGCATACTTTACAGGTTTGTTAAAAAGGCTTTTTGGGACCAAAAACCCTTGAAAACCTTTCAACATTCTTTATAATCATATTTAGTAATTTATATGTAATTTATTGGTAAGGTTTGAGTAAATGACACTTTCTCCCGCAAAACGAATAATTCAGGCTTTGATCATTGCCGTCCTAATGATTGCAGTGTTTCCTGTTGTCCAGGTGTATGCTGATAATACTGGCGAGCCAGCCGCGTTTCCAACCCTCTCGGCTTTTTCAAGGACTGTCAGCAATTCCTCCTCTGATCAAATCACGGGTGTCTACGTAAAAGATAAATTTGCAGTCCCTGTGCTGCAGCAGCCTGCCGGGCAAGCGGGGTATGTTTCCACCACTCCGGAGAGCGTGACTCAATTTGCTATCGCTAACCGTTTCAACACCATCGGTTTACTTGCGCATAATTATCTCGCTGGAGCTTATTTCTCCCAGTTGTCGATTGGAAATATCATTTCATTGATATATGGTGATGGACAAGTTCGGAACTTCCAGATTACTGTAATAAAACGATACCAGGCACTCTCTCCCAATAGCCCTTATTCCAATTTTATTGATCTTTCTCAACCCGGAATCACCTTGAGCAGTAATGACCTTTTTTATCAGACTTACGGCTTAGGTAATGTGTTAATTCTCCAAACCTGCATCGCTCAGGGGAATGAGTCCTCATGGGGTCGTCTGTTTGTCATTGCCGAACCCATCCACATATCATCTATTTCCATGATCAGCGTTCACAAAAGAATTTCGATCGGTTTGTCGGTTTATTAATGCACGCAAGGCAATAATCCAACAGGTCTTGCCTTTTTTTTTCTTTCTCCTCTATACTTAGACAAAATAATAACGGAGAAAATCTGATGCCGAGAGAAACAATAGCACCAAGTGAATTGCGGTTGAATGCGATCAACCAGTGGGAAGAAAAGTGGTTTTTATTATCCTGTGGAGATTTTCAGAAAAAAACCTTCAATTGCATGACCATTTCCTGGGGAAGTATGGGGGTCATTTGGAGTAAACCATTTGTTCAGGTTGTTGTAAGACCAACGCGCTACACATACTTGTTTATGGAAAAGTATCAGGATTTCACAATTTCCAGTTTTGGTCCAAAGTATAAAAGAACCCTGAACATCCTGGGGTCAAAAAGCGGGCGTGTTATGGACAAAATTAACAAGTCCGGCTTGACAGCTACTCAATCAACCAAAGTGGCATCCCCGGGATTTGCAGAAGCAGATCTGATCATTGAATGCAGGATTATGGCAAAATTCCCAATTAAGCCAGAATTTTTTATCGATCCGGCAATTGAATCCAGTTATCCAACAAAAGATTATCACACCAGTTATTTTGGCGAAATCTTGCACATTGAAGGCGTGCGGGAACTGTATACCTGATTAAATCAAATGGATGGCCCGAGACTTTGACCATCCATTTCATACCCCCTCCAGCGAAGAGTAATTTACCCGGCAGGGTAAGGGTTAATCATAAAATCTGGATTGCCCTTCATCGAATAAACCGATAAAAGTATTTACCACATTGGTGTCATATTGTTTTCCAGATAAATTTTTCAATTCAATGATTGCTTCTTCATGCGATTTTGCGCTGCGATAAGGTCTTCCCTCGGTCATGGCAGAATAGGAATCGACAACCGCGAGAATCCGGGCTCCCAACGGGATTTGCTCTCCAGCCAGCCCGCGCGGGTATCCTGAACCATCCATACGTTCATGATGCCCAAGGATCATGGCAGCAATATTCTCCATCCCGGTAAGTCCGCCAACCATTTGCGCACCGATCTCAGGATGGGTTTTCATGATCTCCCATTCCCGGTCAGTCAATGGACCTGGTTTATAAAGGATCTGGTCTTCGACGCCGATTTTTCCAATATCATGTAACAACGCCGCCCAGCTCAGTTCCCTCACATCACGCGTGGTCATGTGATACCTGATTCCCATCCGTTCAGATAACCCAGCCATGCGCTTGCTATGGCTGCCGCTATGAGAATCTCTTGCGTCCAAGGTCCTGGAAAGCGCAAGGACTGTTTCAATTGAAAGATTGGAAATCCTTTCATTCAATTGATTGCGGTGAATTGCCGTGCTTAATTGATCTGCGACAAGATCAACCACATAACTTGCATCCGATGTGAACGGATCATTTTGAGGGTCTACCGGTTGAGAAAGAAATAAAACTCCAACCGGTTCGTTTTCCACCATTAGTGGGATCAACCAGTGTTTTGCCCCTTGCGGTACGCGCAAAGCAGAATACTCTTCCCTGCTCAGATCACGCATCCAGTTTTCCGGTTTAGAGCCCGCTGAAACCACTGAATCAAATAATTGTTTCAATGTCGCGGATTCGCGCACTGCTTCATCATAGCTGTGAGAATAGTGAAAATGCGCATCGTCTCCACCGCAAAGATACCAATGATTATTTCGATCCAAAAGATAAATTCGGCAAGTTTTAACAGTGACAAGGTCGGAAATAAAGAAAGTAGCCCGTTTGACAATATCGGTTAATGAATCTGAGCCTACCAGATAATGGCTCAAGTCAGAATAACCGGCAACACGGGTTATCTTTTTATTTCCAGGTTGTTCCCCCCTTAACTTCCCTGAGAAATGGATGTTCTCAACATAATGAGTCATCGCGATAGAACCTTTCTAATACCCAAGGCGCAGGAATGTTAAGGCAAATAAAATCAATCAGCTTACTCAACACCAGCCAGGCTGATCAAAGCAGTCTGGTTAAAACAGTTCATTTGATGGGCAAACTCAGCAAGGGTTGTTGCTCGAATGGCAGCAATTCGCTGTGATTCATCAGCAGCGAGATGAAAGGCTTCACCGTTAAATCCGTTCTTAATCGCAAGACCAGGGTTGGTTAGCAAAAGTTTTCGAAACCGCTCGCTGATCACAGCAGCGGTCATAATGCGGCTGTATTCCCGTTCGCGGGCTATTTTGCTTTCATCTTTTTTATGATAATCATAAAAAATGTTACTCATAATGTTTTCTCCTTTTTTATACTGCCTGGTGTTCCACCCAGGCTCCACAAAAGCCAGATAACGCCTATGGCAATAAAGACATCTCCCAGACTGAAAGCCACCCGGAGATTTCCGATTGGTGGAAGTAAAAACCTGTCTGAGAGGAACCCCAGTTTGGTCATTTCGGGGGTAAGCACGATGTCTTTGCCATAACCAAGGCGTTGACCTATCGTCCAAGTGTCCGCTCTCCCGGGCAATAACTTTTGCAAAGTTATCGGGCTGATTGGCATAAAGCCGCCATTTAGAAGGATCACCAGGAAATTGAGGAAAAACCCCAACAGGATCGGCCAGAAACTCACTTTGTGGATGTTAAAGAGCGAAAAAGCTAACAACAAGATCAAAGAACTTACCAGCAGAATGGATGCCAGGTTATTTGAGATCGATATGCGGGTTTTCAAATTGAAAAAGGCAAAATACTGAGGGATGAAAGCGGCTAAAACCAACCAGGACCACTTGAGATCATAGATTCGGTAAGTACGCCTTCCAATAAACGCCCGCAAAAACCCGGCGGCTAACCCAATGAAAACCGCAGCGAGAAGAACCATTCCGCCAGGTTATCCGCCGATTGATCCGCCGGCCTCTGGAGCACCAGCTGCAAGGACGAACATCACCAGGGTGGCAATGAACACTACGAGTTTGATCTTGGAGCTTAATGATGCAGATACCATAAATAACTTGCCAGATAAGTTTTTCATTTTCGATCTCCTCTTTTTATATTGTGTTTATAGATTATGCACGGAAGCAGGCTTCAAAACAGGCTTCAAAATGGTACCAAAATTATTATTCGATATTCCTCCTTTTCTTAAAACCCAAAAACAGAGAGTGACCTCTGTAAATCACGATACCACCTTGCTTGACGCAGATTATTTCATCAGTGATTGATAGGTTTCAATGGTTTGGGAAGAGGGAGCTACGCTTAATTCGTCCTTAAGCGCTTTTTTACATTTTTCGAACTGCCTGACCACGCCAGCCCGGTCTCCCATTTCTGCGTAAGCGACCATAGCAGAACGATGCGCGGATTCCGAACAAGGATCAATTTCCAATATCCGCTGTACAGCAGCAATGGATTTTTGATAATGTTTTTCCTGCATCAACAAGTTTACCAGATTTGTTGCTGCGTAAATGAACTTTTGGTGGATGCTCTCCCGTTGGATGATCACCCACTCATAATCCAATTTGGGCAGGTATGGACCTTTATAAATTGACAACACATTGTTATAGTGAAGAATTTTCGATTCAGCATCTTCAGCGGCATCTGCCAGGTCGATTTCCTGTTGGAAATTCTCCAGGTCATAATCATAATCCAACGTACGGTTAAATCGATACACCTCGTCTATATGCGTGATGCTCTCAGCACCCAGAGCACGCCTCAACCTGTAAATCGAGTTCTTAAATCGTACCCTTGATGTTTCCTGGTCAACCTCAGGCCAGAATGCCTCTCCTGCTTCCTCCTTGGTTACTCCTTCGCGGCTTTGCAGGATAAAAAAGAAAAGATCCCTGACGCTTTGTGTCTTCCAGGCTGATAGTTTGACTAGATGATCGCCTATCTTAACCTGGGTATGCCCCAATGCCTGGATGGTGATGCGGGGTGAAGTAAATTGAATGACACCTGTATGCCTTCGAATCTTCTTTCGAATCTCGATCAGAGAAGTATCAAACCCCTGGATTTGATCCATTAACCGGTTGAGTGGGAGTATGTCCTGCCCGGGCTTTTGCAGCTCCTCAAAAAATGACCGATTCTCGTAACACAGTCTCAGCAAGGATGACTTGCCAGGTTCGGCCGCATGATCCTCAATCCAACTGCAAATGTCAATGATTTGATTCTTTGTTGCAGACTGATAGAGAAAAGCGAGCCGGCTGTAAAACTCTGAGCGCAGGAGATCAGCTTCGTATCCCTCTTTACGGAAAAACTCACCTGCTTTGTTAAGGTTTTCTTGTACATGATGTATCTTGCGCTCCTGGAAACCCAGTATGCCTCTGGTAAGCAGGCATTGCGCTTCGTCGTACTGTGAACCCCCCGCATGTGATAGTTTTTCCGCTTCGGATAAATAATGATGAGCATTGTGATAATTCCCTTCGCATCTCTCCAAATTGGAACGCGAAAGGTTCACCGCGATCTGCAGCGTAAGATCATTTAACCCTGAAAGCAAGCCGTTTGCCAGTTCAAAAACTTTGTGCGCTTCATGGAATGCCCGTATCTCCCGGTAAAGGTCTCCCAGGCTGGTCAGAGAATAGCACTCCAGCCGGGGATTTACTGCGAGCTTGGCATACCCAATAGCCCGTTCCAGGTTTTGGGCTGCAACCTCAAAGTGTCCGCGAATGTGCTGTAGCACACCCAGGTTGTTAAGCACATTCGATTGCCACAAGGAATTTTGAGTTTTCTGCCAGAATTCCAATGAAGCCAGGTAACAGGTTTCTGTCTCTGTCAGGTTGCCTAAAGAGCGGTAGACAATCCCTAGATCCAATTGAACTTTGGCTGCATCGAGATATTCTTGCATAGCCCGATACAGGGAAAGTGATTCACGCAAACTGGCAAGAGAGTTTCGCAACTCACCCATTAAATAAAGGTTAAACCCTTTTACACGAAGGGCTTCGGCGCGCAATTTCTCTTCGCGAGGATGCTGTGAACAAAGCTGGAGAGCTTCATCAACATCTTCCATTGCACGCGAATAATTCCCAAAATATCGATTTACAGTACTCCGGCGCGTCAAAGCAGCAATAAGGTCCTGATAAAGACCGGTTTTTCTCAACCCGGCGATGGCATTATCCAGGAGTTCCATGCTTTGTTGGCTGGCACCGCGCATCATGGCGACCGCCCCCATGATCGATAGGATCTCGGGTCGGGTATTCTTTTCACTTTCCGGTAAAGTATCGATCCACTCAGTAAGCGTGACCAGTTTTCCGCCAAGGATCAACCCGGGTGAGGCATCACGGATAAGATCGCTGACCTGGTCGACATTGCCTATCCGCGCATAAATTGCCATTGCTCGTTCCCAGTCACGGCTTTCGATATACCAGGCTGCCAGAGATTTCTCAATCTTTAAGGCGTCTTCGGGATATTCTCTGCGCATCCGATCCTGCAAAAAATCGCGGAATAAATGATGATATCTCAGGTGGAGTGTGTCATCCTCAAGCGGAAGGGCAAAAAGGTTATCGCGCTGGACCACTTCAATCATGGTGTGCCAGTTGACTTCCTGCAGACCCAGCGGAGTTCCGATTACCTTGCGGCAGAGATCCTCGCTGAATTCTTCCAGAAGCGAGGTGCGCAGCAGAAAAAGTTTCATGGCTTCATTTTGCCGGTCAAAAACCTGCTGGGTTAAATATTCATAGAGGCCTACCCCCGAAACGCGTTCCAGTCGAATCCGTTCATCGGTGCCTTCAGTTGAGAGTTGAGCAGTGAGAAGCAGCCCTGTGATCCAACCTTCAGTTTGACGTGCCAGGTTTTGGATATGGTAATCTGAGAGGTCCTGGTGATAGTTCGCGGTCATCAACTGCCGGATCTCATCCGGAACAAAAGCCAGTTCTTCAAAGCTTAAACCGCCCACCTGTGACCGCGCAACCAGCAATGAAAGGTCGGGCAGTGTAAGCAGCGTGCGGGAAGCAATGATCAGGTGGAAGTTTTCGGGCATCTCCTGGCTGATGCGGTTGATGAACATCTCTATCGGCTTGCTGTCGCGCACCAGGTGATAATCATCCAGGACAAAAACAAAATTCTCGGTGATGTTTTCGTAGCAATCATTGATAATGGCATTGATCACTGCATCAAGGTCAAGCTTGTCCTGATTGATATTTTGCAGCGCTGCAAATGAAGCCGAACCAAAATCGGCATATCTGCTCGATATCGAGGCGATGAAATGAGCGATAAAACGCTGTGCGTCCACATCCAGCGTGTCGAGCGAAAGCCAGCAGACAGGCAACTGAGTGTGATTGGCAAAGTCGATCATCAAGGAAGTCTTACC
This sequence comes from uncultured Anaerolinea sp., assembly GCA_964428125.1. Lineage (GTDB taxonomy): Bacteria > Chloroflexota > Anaerolineae > Anaerolineales > Anaerolineaceae > UBA6107. The sequence goes on along the minus strand of CAYRXB010000001.1, from coordinate 595,748 downwards.
GTAACCTGCTGGCGCTGCCAGGATAAGCAGCTTGAGATCGATGACATTATCGAGGATACTCAAAAGCCGTGGGCGTGTGATGATCTCCGAGCGCCGGCGCGGAATGATGATCTTGGTGCGTACAATTGGAAACTCGGAAAGCATATTCCCTTGAATCAATGAAAAAAAGATATACAGTTGATTATATATGCCAAAAATAAAAAAGGTGAAAGCAAACTTGTGCTTTCACCTTTTTTATTAAGAAAGACTAATTTATGCGGCTGCCTGCGGACCCAGGTATTTGGCATCGCCAAATGCCAGGATTGCCATAAAGATGATCGAGAGGAAAATGAGCCCCACAGCAAAACCGCCATCTTTGCCAAATACCTTTGCCAGGGCGATCATCACCATGATCAGGAGAACGATGTTAACCACAGGAACAAGCATCAACAATAACCACCACCAGGGTTTTCCGACAATCTCCAAAAGAACAATGATGTTATAAATCGGAATGATACTTGCCCAGCCTGGTTTTCCAGCCTTGGTGAAAATTTTCCATTGCACAACGATTGCAAACGCAATAATTGCCATGTAGAACAGCCAGCCAACTACCCCTATCCCGCCACTGTAACCATAGTTATAATCCATGAGTCTTCTCCTTTTTTTTTATATGACTTTAGTTTAGCGAAAAAAATAAAAAAGTCAAGTAATTAGACAAATTTAGTCCAATAATAAATAATGGCAACGTTTCTATCAAAATTTCTTCCTCTTTTTGTCTATCCGTTAGGGTTAGCCAGCCTGCTGATTCTTTTTGCGCTTATCTTTTGGAAAGGAAACCGCTTTGCAAAAATAATCCTGATTGCTGCACTAATCCTCCTGCTCGTTGGCGGAAACCGGTATGTTGCTTCCGCAATTGCCCGGTCATTGGAATGGCAATACCCATCTCCTGATCTTTCGACAGCTCCGGATGCCATAATCATCCTTGGCGGCGGAACCGAACCAGCAATCAGTCCGCGTCCATCCGTTGAAGTGAACGCCGCCGGAGATCGGGTGATCTATGGAGCGATGCTGGCAAAACAATTCCCGCAGGCGCAGGTGATTGTCAGCGGCGGAGATATCGATTTCCTCGACCTCGCAACTTCCACCCCTGCCCAGGATATGACCTCGCTTCTAACCTTCATGGGAGTCCAGAAGGATCGAATTCTACTTCAACAAAACAGCCAAAACACTTATGAGGATGCCCAATATACATGCAAGTTAATAAATGAATCAAATTTCAAACATGTATTACTGGTAACCTCAGCCATGCACATGCCGCGCTCGATGAGGATGTTTAATAAAGCCGGCTGCGCAGTCATCCCTGCTCCCACGGATTACAACATAACTGAAGCTGCCTGGCAGCGGCTATGGCATCCAAACATTGAAGAATTTTTAATTAATTTGATTCCGGCTTATACCAACCTCTCCACCCTGACCAAATCCCTCAAAGAATATTTTGGAATTGCGTATTACAACTTGTTCTCTATCAAAAATTAATGGGAGATCGCATGAAAAAGTTGATTCTGGCAATTGTCATCTTTTTATTGTTAAGTTCCTGTACGAACCAGTCAACAAGCATACCTGCCACAATGGTAAACTCTCCAAAAGCTGCCTTAACTGAACCACCCGTATCTCCGAATACTCCCACTTCCTTGCCCACACCAATCGCTGATCTTGCTCCATTATTTGCTGATAATACCCTGAAGCAAATTGAAGTGATGATCCAGGACAGTGACCTCGCAACTGCTGGCGCTCTTTTAAGTGTGAAATTGCGAAATGATAGTGAGAAGACACGCGATTTTTACCTTACCTGCGGATATACTTTTTCACCTTCAGTCCATGAGAACACCCAGGAGCTAATCCTCATTCAGCCTCTTGAATTCTCCATGCCCCCTCTTGATTGGCTTGTTCTCAATCCGGTTACCGTTTCAATTGACCCCAAAAAAGATATCCCCATAAAAGGTGAATTCTATGAATTCGGACCAATGGCAGAAGGAAACCTAAAGAAACTGGCTGATTGTTCCTGTGGAAAGAATATCGAGCCGGATGATGGCGTCGCCCTTCTAACACAACAAGTTGCCTACTGGATGGTCTCAATGGGAAAAGATGGTCGATATGTCAGTGAACTTTCCAATGAGGAATTCATAAACCTCCTGGTCGGGTTTGGGGTTGATCAACCAACGATTGATTCAATGCGGGATTATATCCTTCCTTTCAAAATGAACGTTGTTGCCACCCTCTCCACTTGCGGGTTATGAAATAATTACGGAATTTTTAAAAGAGATAAAAAAAGAGCCTTTCGGCTCTTTTTTTATATCAATTGTTTGCGGACTTCGGAACTGAGGAAATCCAGCACCCAAACAACAATGATGATTGCCAGCAGCGCAGTGCCGGCCTGGTGGTATTGCAAAGTATTGATCCGTTGCGAGAGGAAATAACCGATACCGCCGCCGCCCACAAACCCGATAATGGTGGAAATACGCACATTGATATCCCAGTGGTATATGGTGAATGACAGGAAATCGGGGATGATCTGCGGAATGACCGCGTACCGTACTACCTGTAACTTATTGGCACCGGTGGCAGTGACTGCCTCGATTGGTCCGTTATCGATCCCTTCCACCGCTTCAGAGAACATTTTCCCCAGTGATGCGGCGGTGGTAATGGATAGAGCAATGACGCCTGCAAAGGGGCTGCCAAAGCCAACGATCATGGCAAAGATGGTCGCCAGCACCATTGGTTCGTAAGACCGTATGATATTAAGCAGGCTGCGGACGACGTAATAAACTGCAGATCCCAACCAGCCTTTCTTGGTGATATTGGAAGCAGCCAGGAAGCTAAGCGGAACCGCCAGGATCGTCCCAAGTGATGTGGCAATAAGTGCCATGAAGATTGTGACGAACATGGCATCCAGCACTTCCTTGAGCGCTGGTGATGCAATCATTTTACCTGTTGGTTCAGATACCTCAAACGAAATTTGAGAAGCCACTCCATCCACAGTTGCGGTAATCGGTCGGATCTCGAGCTGCATGTTGATCTCGCCATTCGCATCTGCCTGAATTTGCTTAATGCTCATCGTGCCGCCTGTCGGCAGTATCCATCGCAGTGAGATCTGGGCGTTAGGCGGAAGGTCATAACCGCGTAAAGTCACTTTATCCTTGGGTGAACCGCATGGCGGGTCAACCACGATACGCGGACCCGTCTCAAGTTGAACTGGATTCTCTACCGCACCGCACGGCACCGGCACGATCTGTGACACAGTCACTTTCTCTACTTCTTTGACAAAGGTTGTTGGTGTGAACAACTGGCTAAGGATGTCTTTTGCCTTACCACCACTGGAGATCAGTTTTCCAATGTCAGGTTTAGTCACTTTGATACTAAAAACAATCAAAGCAATAAAGATGAATAGACCCAACACCTTACCGAGAGATTTAAGGAGCGCTTTGATGGTTTTCATGTTACACCAACCTCTCACGGATGCGGGCGCTGAAGAAATCGAGGATGATCACAACCACAGCAATCGCAACGAATGCCGTTCCAACTGCCCTGAAATCTTGCAGCACGATCCATTGCCAGAGGAAGAACCCAATACCGCCGCCGCCCACAAAACCAATGATCGTTGATGACCGCACGTTTATATCCCAGCGATAGATGGTAAGCGCAGTAAATGGCGGAACGATTTGCGGGATGACCGCGTAACGGACGATCTGGAACCAGTTCGCTCCGGTGGCTTTGATGGCTTCAATCGGTCCAGGGTCAATGCCTTCCACCACTTCTGAATAAAGTTTGCCTAGAGCAGCTGTGGTATGGATGGTAAGCGCGATCATTCCCGGGAATGGACCAAGCCCCACAATAATGACGAAAATGATCGCCATGATGAGGGCTTCGATCGAGCGTACAAAGTTGAGGATCGTGCGAATGATTACATAAATTACTGCCGTGACCGGATTACCGGTCATCAGGTTGCGCGCAGCCAGGAACCCAAACGGGATGGCAACAAGAGCGCCGATGATCGTGGAGAGGAATGCGAGGGCTATCGTTTCGTAAATGCCCTGAACGATATATTTCCCAACAGCTGAAAGCTCAATGCCGCCAATGGGACGCGATTGGTCAGCGTAAATGCGGTGAATTTGCGGCAAATTTGGGTCTTGGGCTGTTGAATGCACAATCGGCAGCACTTGCCATTGGAAAGTGAATTTACCTGCCGCGTCGGTTTTGGTATCTGCCTGCATGGCAGTTCCGCCAATCGGGTTCTGCCAGAACAGCTTGACAGCATAGTCCGGCCAGAATCCCTCGCCTGTCACTGTGATGATATCCCCCGTCATGGCGCATGGCTGGTCAACAAATACCCGCCTGCCATCAACTGTGTTGTCAGGGATTGGAGGATTATCTGAACAAGGAGATTGAATATCAACAAATCCTTCGACCTTTTCTGCTTTCGGTTGTGTGAAATCCAGCTGGAACATCTGCTGAACCATTTCCTTTGACCGGGAACCATTCTCCAGCAGGGCTTTGATATTAAAATCGGTCACCTGTCCGCCAATAACGTAGGCCATAATCAGCCAAAGCAGCACCGGAACAAGTGCTCCCACCTTTTTTGGATAACGGCTGACATCCCAGATATTCCATAACCAAAGCAGGCCCGGGATTATGTACCAGATAGATTTCCCCGACCAGGCTACAATTGCCGCTGCTGAGGCAAAGGCGATAAAGGTATAGATTCCGCCTTTAGTTCTCCTTTGCGCAATATGACCCAACCCTGGCAGGAGAATTGCCAATAAAATCGAAATCGACCTTGGTAGTTCTTTCTTTGTTGTCATAGGCGATTTATTCAAGCGCAGTAGCGCGGATGTCCTGCGCTTCTTCGCCGTAGATCTCTTTGAATTTTATACGATCGATCTCTGAAGGAAGCCCTTCAAATACTTTTACCCCATCTTTTAAGCCAATCACGCGGGTAGCGTATCGCTGGATCAGGTCTAGGTAATGTAAGCTGCATATGACGGTGACCTTTTCTTCTTTATTAAGTTGTTCCAGGTATTGCATGATTGAGTGAGCCAGCACGGGGTCAAGGCTGGCAACCGGTTCATCCGCCAGGATTAGTTTCGGTTCCTGCATCAGCGTACGCGCAATTCCCACGCGTTGCTGCTGACCACCTGAAAGGGCATCTGCCCTGCTATCCAATTTATCGTCCAAGCCAAGCCTGGAGAGGGCTTTGCGTGCACGGTCTTTTTCAAGAGGAGGGAAATAACCAAATGTACTCGACCATGGGTTCAAATAACCCAGTCGCCCATTTAATACATTGGTTAATACTGAAGAACGTTTTACAAGATTGAAATGCTGGAAAATCATGCCGATATGCCGGCGAATATGGCGCAATTCAGATCCTTTGGCAGCGGTGATATCCACCCCATCCATGGTAACCTTGCCTTCGGTTGGGTCGATCAGTCGATTGATGCACCGTAAAAGGGTAGATTTTCCGGATCCTGATAATCCGATGATCACCAGGAATTCACCGTCCTGAACTTCAAAACTTAGATCTTTAAGGGCAACGGTTCCACCCGGGTAAACCTTGGTTAAGTGTTCAACTTTAAGCACGGTGGTATCCTTCGTTATGAATTTTTAAACAGGGAAAAATTTGGAGGGGGGATATCTTCCCCCCTCCAAATGGAGAGCACAACTACTTATTTCACCATGGTGGTGATATCGATGCCGGAGGCTTCGAGTGCAGCGCGGAAGGCATCATAGAAGGAATCTTCAGCGGGTTTGAAACCCTGGATCTCATAACCTGCGGTCTTGAGAATCTCAAGTCCGGCGGGATCAGCTGCCATATCAAGGAAAGCCTGTTTCACCTTGGCGCCAGTGTCGGCATCCATTGCAGTAGAGAAGGAGACATTATCGTTGGGGATAATGGGATCGGTGCGCCAGATCACTGCGACCTTGTCATTGACATCGGGGTAGGTCTTGGCAACGCTGGTGCGGGCATCAATATAGGTGGCACCGAAATCGCAAATGCCGCCGACATACAAGGCGGAGATCACAGCGGGGTGTCCCATTACCTGTGCTGGGGTTTTGACTTTAGCACCATACTGGGCGAGTAGACCACCGGGGATGATGTAGCCGGAGACTGACAGGCTGTCAGTGAAGCATGGGCGTTTGCCGTCAAATTGCTTGAGGGCAGTGGCTGCATCGGCGGTGTTGGTGTTGGTCGCGGGGTCAAAGTATGCGGTGAAGGGGGCATCAGGATTCTTATCTGATTTGATATCTTTCGTGCCTGCAACAAACTGGGCACCATAGAAGTCAGAGCCATTGCGGACAACAACCAACTGAACTTCAGCGGCGCCTTTTTGCTTGGCTAACAGGTAAGCAAAGGTGGGCATAAAGCCAACCTGGGCATTGCCAGAAGCCATGGCTTCGATCAATGCAGTGTAGCTGTTGGGGACGATCACCGTGTAAGTCAGGCCAGTGAGCTCATTGAGTTTCTTGGCGATGGCTTCGCCGCCGACGGTCAACTGCTCAGCAGTAGCTGACGGGGCAAGGGCGATAACGATGGGGTTTTCCGGAGAGCCAAGGGGTTTCGGCGCTTCGGTAGGGGCTGCTGTTGGAGCTTCGGTCGGTTTCGGAGCTTCAGTCGGTGCAGCGGTTGGGGCAGCAGTGGGTTTGGCGCAGGCGCTCAAAACCATAATGCTCACAACCAATACTGAAAACAAAACAAACAAACTCTTTTTCACTTTTCCTCCTATAGGTTGGGTAAAACAGATTTGCGTTTTCTCCAAAACGCTTAATAATCATATACCAATTAAAAACAAAAGGCAAGTGATGCCTGCCTTTTTTATCTTAAAATAATGTGGAAATAACGATATTTAGCCCTCAGAGTAACCGCATAAGGCAATGGCTCCCGGACCTGTATGCGCCCCCAAAATCGGAGAGACGATGCCAATAATCAACTCTGAAGGATTGAACTCGTTTCTCACCCTGTCTGCCAGTGCCCGGGCATCTTCCTCAACGCCATTATGCAATACTGCAACATGCATGGGTTTGCTTGTATCCAGCTTCTTGAAAAAACTGGTGAAAAGTGTCTCGATAGCTTTTTTCCGGGTGGTGGAAATATCGCCAGCTTCCACTGTACCAGTCTGATGATTAACCCTCACCTGCGGTTTGATCTTGAGCATGTTACCGATCAGGCGGGCAGCGCTGCCGATACGGCCTCCGCGGATGAGGTAGTCCAGGGTATCCAACACAATATGGTAATGAAGGCTATTTCGCACCTGCTCAGCGCTCCGTCTCATTTCATCAATTCCGCCGCCATTCTCGCGGGTTCTTGCCATCGCCAGCAATTGCCAGCCAAGGCTCATCGAGTTGCTTTTAGAATCGTAAATTGATATGGGGAGCGGATAGTTTTGAGCTGCCAGCCGTGCTGATTCGATGGTTCCACTCATGGCACTGCTGATCACGCAGACCATAATCTGGGTAGCTCCGCCATCCTTAGCCTGGTCATATGCCGCCAGAAAATCCCCTGGGGTCGGCTGTGAAGTGGTCGGATGGATCGGATTTACTTTCAGCTTCTTGTAAAACTCTTCGGCAGTAAGCTCCAAACCGTCCAGGTACTGATTTTCTCCCCAGATCACCGTCATTGGAACCACAATGATCCCATATTGCTCCCGCATTGATTGTGGAAGGTCGTTGGTACTATCGGTAATTAATGCGATCTTTTCTTCGCCCATTGGTCATCCTTAATTTGGTTATGCCTGATTATATGGAATCTCCAATCGAAGAGGGTATGACTATGGATACATTTTTAAGGGGTTAATCCTGATAAAATAGGATGCGCACCTAATAATAAGCCTAACGAGAAAGCTTTCATTAATATGCTTGCCAGGTTGAAATCCACTGCACGTGAATATCCACGAAATTTCTGGATCCTCATCGGATCCCTTTTTATCGACCGCCTGGGCGGCGCGTTGATCTTCCCGTTCTTCTCGCTTTATGTAACTGAAAAATTCGGCGTCGGCATGACCCAGGTTGGCACCCTCTTTGCCTTTTACGCCGTTTCCAGTTTCATCGGATCACTTATTGGCGGAGCGCTGACAGACCGTTTTGGCCGCCGTGCGCTGATGATCTTTGGGCTCATCTCTAGCGCTTTTTCCGCGCTCATCATGGGTCTTTCCAAAGACTTCCACACTTTCTTTGTCTTTTCTGTGATCGTTGGTGCCTTCGCGGATATGGGGCATCCCGCCGGACAGGCAATGTTAACCGATATCCTGCCCGAGCCCAAACGCATCGAAGGGTTTGGGATTTTGCGCGTGGTAGCCAACCTGGCGGTCACCATCGGACCAGCCATAGGCGGGTTGATCGCTTCAAAGTCCTTTTTTGCCCTGTTCATCATCGATGCAGTGGCTTCGACGATCACCGCGTTCATCGTCTTTCTCACGATGCCTGAGACGAAACCGCAAAAGCACGCTGACCAGCCCCATGAGTCGATCTTTCAGACCTTCAAGGGATATTCGGTGGCGATCAAGGATGGCATCTTCATGGCGTTCCTTTCAGTCTCAGCCATCAGCGTCATTGTGTACATGCAGATGAATACGACCTTATCGGTGTACCTGCGTGACGTGCACCAGATCACCACCCAGCAATTCGGGTACATTCTTAGCCTAAACGCTGCCATGGTCGTTGTTTTCCAATTCTGGGTAACGCGCAAGATCTCCAAATATGCACCCATGGCTTTAATGACCTTTGGAACGCTCTTCTACCTGGTGGGTTTTACTATGTACGGGTTTACCACGACGTATCCATTATTCCTGTTCGCCATGGTAATCATCACCATCGGCGAGATGATCGTTTCTCCCACCTCCACTGCCCTGGTTGCCCGCCTGGCACCGCTGGATATGCGCGGACGTTATATGGCAGTTTCAGGTTTCAGCTGGATCATCCCCTCTGCGATTGGTCCCCTGCTCGCGGGATTTATCATGGACAATTACGACCCGCGTTGGTTATGGTATCTTTGCGGTATCCTGGCTGCCATATCCACGCTTGGATTTCTTCTCTTATCCCGCAGCGCTTCAAATCGGCTGCAGCATGAAGATGGGAAAAATATCAGTGAATGATGCCCCTATTCAATTATTGAGTGATTACATTAATCACCTTTTGTCTGACAAGCTGAATATTTTTCTTGTAAAGCCTTTTTAAACATGCTATTATTTCTTAACAGGCAAAGTAATCCCTTTCGTCATGTTTTTGAATATTAATCCCAAAATTGATTGCGAGGTGATCGGTTTCCAAAAAATCAGATTTGAGCAGTGTAAACCCAGATCGTAATGTTCATGTAAATCATTTAATGAAATCACCAGCCATGCTGGAAACTTAAAGACAGGACATAATATGATCAATCCTCATCCTGGACTACCCGAACTGCAATATGTAAAACCCGCAACCCTTGCTGAAGCCAGCAAATTCCTGGCCGAGCATGAAGGAGTTGCCCGCCCGTATACCGGTGGAACTGATAATTTCGTCAGGCTGCGCGATGGTGTCTTAAAACTGGATTACCTGGTGGATGTGAAAGGGCTCGAAGGAGTACACGAGCTTTCTTTTGATCCAAAAAAGGGTCTGACCATCGGTGCTGCAGTCACCATGAACAAGGTTGCTACCAATTCAGATGTTCTCAAGTATTACCCGAACCTTGCGTTGGCAGCCCAATCTGTAGCCAGCTATCAGCTGCGCAATCGTGCCACCATCATCGGCAACATCTGCAATGCCTCACCTGCCGGTGATACCATAGGCACCTGCATGATCCTCGACGGAGTTCTAAAAGTGCATGGAACTGATGGGTTCCGCGACGTTCCCCTGAGCTCGTTCTTCCTCGCCCCGGGGCGCACAGTGCTCAAACCTGGTGACGTGGTCACTGCCCTGCATTTACCGCTTCCCCCTAAAGGATTTGTCGGGACATACAAAAAACTAGGCCGCAACGCCATTGGCGATCTCTCGATCGTAGGCGTCGCTGTTTTAGGTTACCCTTCAAAAGATAGCCCCTCTGGTTTCCAATTCCGAATCGCACTGGCATCCGTCGCTCCCGTTCCATTTGAAGCGCTAAAAGCCGAGGCTGTGCTCAGCGAGAAGAAGATTACCGATGATGTGATCACCAAAGCTGCAGAAGTTGCCATGGAATCCGTCACCCCAATCGATGATGTTCGCGGCTCAGCCCGATACCGCAAATACATGGTACGAAACCTTACCCGTGAAGCCATTACTGAAGTCTGGAATAAACTAAGCAAATAGTCCACCGTGACGATTTGACCCTAAAAGTCAGGAGGCAAGAAAAATGAATTATTCAACAATCACCCTCACCGTCAATGACCTGGTTGAAACGGTGGATGTTCCTCAGAACATGACCCTGCTGCAGATGATCCGCGAGAAACTTTCACTCACCGGCACCAAGAACGGTTGTTCAGCTGGTGAATGCGGTGCCTGCACCGTGCTGATGAATGGAGAACCCGTCAATAGCTGCATGGTTCTGGCTGCCGAATGTGATGGCGCAGTCATCACCACCGTTGAAGGATTGGCCAAAGGTGGAAAACTCACCCAACTCCAGGAAGCCATTATCAAATCCGGCGGCGTGCAATGCGGTTTTTGCACTCCCGGCATGCTCATTTCGGCTACTGCGCTGTTAAAACGCAATCCTCACCCCACTGAAGTCGAAATCCGCGAAGCCATCGTCGGCAATCTATGCCGCTGCACCGGTTACGTCCGCATTGTAGACGCGATCAAGCAGTCGTCCAAATAAGCGCGGTTACAACCAGATCTTTCAAGGAGCCAAATTATGGCAAACGTAAAAACCAAAGAAAAAGTATCCAATCCGGTCGGCGCTTCAGTACCGCGTAATGACGTTTATGAAAAAGTAACCGGAACCGCTGTCTACGCCGATGATATCCAGTTTGGCAACAAGTTATTGCACGCCCGAGCAGTCCGCAGCCCATATCCGCATGCGCTCATCAAGCGGGTTGATACCAGCAAAGCAGAAAAATTGCCGGGTGTTAAAGCTGTCGTTTCCGGCAAGGATTTCCCCAATCGCATGGGATTGTACCTGCAGGATAAAACCATTTTCGCCATTGACCGCGCGCGCTACCTGGGCGATCCTGTAGCAGCAGTGGCAGCAGTCTCAGATGAGATTGCTATGAAAGCCTGTGAATTGGTTGAAGTGGAATACGAGCCGCTGGAAGGTGTTTTTGACCCGGAATACGGCGCTTCAAAAGAAGCACCCCTCATTCATCCACAGCTTGGTGAGTATGCCTATCCTAACTTCATCTTCCCTGTACCTGGTACGAACATCGCTAATCACTTCAAGATCCGCAAAGGGGATGTTGAAAAAGCCTGGAAAGACTGCGCCCACATTGTGGAACGTCACTTCGTAGTTCCTCATATCCAGCATGTCCCCATCGAAACCCACATCGCCATTGCACAAATGGACGAAAAAGGCAAAGTGACGCTGTGGGCATCTTCACAATCTCCATTTGCGCAGCGCAACCTCATCGCCAAGGCACTCCATATTTCGCAGAGTGACCTGCGCGTGATAGCCCCGCTTGTCGGTGGCGGATTTGGTTCAAAAGCCGGCGTAACGATGGAAGCCATCCCCGTGGCACTTGCCACCAAATGCAAGGGCTGGCCGGTGAAAATGATCCTCACCCGCGAGGAGGAATTCTTCACCAACTTTGTGCGCCAGGGTCTTTCCATCCATGTAAAAGTTGGCTGCGATAAAGAAGGCAACCTCATCGCTCTCAAGAACATGATGTACTGGGACGGCGGCGCTTCAACTGAATATGGCACCAATGTCACCCGCGCCGGCGGCTATTCCAGCTCCGGTCCATATGACATTCCCAATGTATCCACCGATAGCATTTGTGTTTACACCAATCACCCCATCGGCGGCGCTTATCGCGGTTTCGGCATGTCCGAGCTGCACACCGGGCTTGATCAGGCGATGGATGAACTCGCCGAAAAGGTCGGGTTGGACAAAGTCACCTTCCTCAAGAAAAATGCTGTCCAGGCAGGAGATACACTGGTCACCGGGATGACCATGCACCCCAACGGCATCCAGCAATGCATTGATAATGTAGCCAAATCGCTTAATTTCAACGAAAAGGGCAAACCCTCATCACCTGACCGGCTGCGCGGCAAGGGCATCGCCATCATGTGGAAAGCCCCTGCCATGCCGCCCAACGCTGGTTCCAGCGCGTGGGTTGAGTTGGCTGAAGATGGAAACGTCACCGTGGGTCTCGGAGGCCAGGAGATCGGGCAGGGAACCTTTACCGTCATGGCTCAGATCGCTGCTTCTGCACTTGGTGTTCCATATGAAAAAGTACGCATCGCTGGTCCTGTGGATACCCAGTACAGCCCGTACGAGTGGCAGACAGTTGCCAGCCGGCTCACCTGGAGCATGGGCAACGCTGTACGCATGGCTGCGGCAGATGCACGGCGGCAGATCCTCGAGATGGTAGCCGAAGCCTGGAAAGAAACGCCGGAAGACCTTGATATCGTCAATGGCGTTGTGGTTTCTTACAAGAGTGAACAGGAAACCCCCCTTGCGAATATAGTCATCTACGGTATGCCCAAGAAGAATGATGAGGGCTGGATGGGCGGTCCCATCATCGGACGCGGCTCCTTCATGCCCAAGTATGTTACCAACCTGGATGCTGAAACCGGTCAGGGCGCTCGCGCAGTAGTGCATTACACCGTCGGCTGCGAAGGTCTGGATATCGAGATCGACAAGAATACCGGGCAGATCCATGTCCTTAAAGCAGCCGCGGCATTCGATGTCGGCAAAGCCATCAATCCCGAGCTGGTTAAAGGGCAGATCGAAGGCGGTTTCGTACAGGGTCTCAGCTCAGCTATGTTCGAAGAGATCAAGCTGAAAAAGGGTGTGATGACCAATCCTTCCTTTGTAGACTACCGTATTGCCACCGCGCCGGATGTGAACTTCCCGTTGGAAACCCCCTACGTTGAAGTGCCGCAGGATGATGGTCCTTGGGGCGCACGCGGTGTTGGGGAGCATCCAATGGTGCCAACCATTGCAGCCCTCGGCAATGCCATCTATGATGCCACAGGCATCCGCCTGCAGGGTCCTCCGTATTCCGCAGAAAAGATCTACCTGGCGATGCTCGATGCCGGGCTTGTGAAATAACAACTTACGTTTTAGAGAATGCCGGATTAGCTTTTCCGGCATTTTTACCAATATCATTATTCCGAGGATTGACCTATGACTGAAACTTATGACCTGATCGTTCGCAACGCACTATTAAGGGGAGCTGACAAGCCTACCGATATTGCCGTTAAAGACGGGAAAATCGCAGGGTTAGGCAGCAAACTTGAAGGAAAGGCCGGTAAAGAACTGGATGCCCATGGCAACCTGGTAACGGAATCCTTTGTTAATACCCATCTTCATTTGTGCAAGGTGTACACCTTGATGATGATGGACGAAGCCGCCCTCAAGGATTACCAGGGTGCTGACATGGGAAAAGCCATGACCGCCATCGAACTGGCAGCCAGGGTCAAGGAAAAATACGACGAGAAGTGGATCATCAAAAATGTACGCCGTGTGCTGGCACTGGCAGGGCGTTATGGCTGCACCCACATCCGTGCGTTTGCTGATGTGGATTCCAAGGGCAAACTTGAAGGTGTAAAAGCCCTCATAAAAGCCCGCGAGGAATTCAAAGGAATCGTGGATGTGCAGGTGGTTGCCTTCGCTCAGGATGGTGTAGTTCGCGAACCCGGCACCGAAAAACTGATGCGCGAAGCCATGAAAATGGGCGCTGATGTGGTTGGCGGCATCCCGTGGATCGAGTATACCGATGCGGATATTGCCGAACATGTGCGTTTCTGTTTTGCGCTCGCCCGTGAATACAACAAACCAGTTTCCATGCTGGTGGATGACGCAGGTGATCCAGGTTTACGCTCGATTGAAGTGATGGCACTTGAAACGATCAAGACAGGCTGGCAAGGCCGCTCACTGGCGCACCATGCCCGCGCCATGTCCATGTATCCCAAACCATATCTGCAAAAACTGGCCGCCCTGCTTAAGAAAGCCCAGATGGGGGTCGTCAGCGACCCGCATACTGGCCCCCTGCATGCCCGTGTGCGCGAATTACTGGAAGAGAATGTGTTGGTCTGCCTGGGGCAGGATGATATTTCCGATGCCTATTACCCCTACGGTCGCAACAACATGCTGGAAGTCGCATTCTTAAATTCGCACCTGTTGTGGTTCACCACCCGCGACGACATGGAAACCCTGTACAACATGGTAACCAAAAACGCCGCCCAATGTATTGGAATCAAAGACCATGAAATTAAAGTAGGCGCTCCGGCTAACTTTGTTGTCCTCGATCAACCCAATGTGTTGGAAGCCCTGCGCTTCCATGAAAAACCGGTTTATGTGATCAGCCACGGTAAACTCGTGGACCAGGCGGCAATGGATAAGATCTACGAGGAAAACAAGTAATCTGCAACTTAATACATAAACCGCGGGGGTTAGACTCTCCGCGGTTTTTATTACATTTATCACTTCTAAAAGTGCTTTATTTACCAAGAGTCTTAAACTTTATTGACAATCGCATTTAATATCTCTATGATATTGTATACGGGAAAGTTGTAAACATAATTAATCGAGTGGATGTGAGTATTAAGGGGCAGTATTGAATCACTGATCAACGCTCAACCCTTTTTATTCAATATCTTTAATAGGAGGTGGTTAACAACTTTATCTGGTCAGTTCAAACCAACAAATCAAAATTTAGAAAAGAGGAGAATATGTTCAAGAAGATTTCGATCGTAATTGCATTACTGATGGTCCTCACCTTGATCGCAGGCTGTGCTGGCGGATCAACTGCCAAAAGCGGCAAGCTCCAGGTTTACGGTGCCTTTGCCACCCCCATTGAGGAACCCTGGGATGGCGTGATCCATGTCGCCCTTCAAAAAGCAGCAGCCGATGGTCTGATTGAATACAACTACACTGAGAACATTGGCTACTCTGGTGATATGGAACGTGTCCTTCGCCAAATCGCTGAACAACAAAAACCTGACCTAATTGTTGGTGATGCATTTGTGAACGAAGAAGCTGTTCGCCGTGTTGCAGCAGATTACCCCAAGATCGCATTCGCATTCGGATCGGAACTTGGTCCAACTGCACCCAACCTGGCTGTATTTGATAACTGGATCCACGAACCTGCTTATCTCTCCGGTATGCTCGCCGGCGGGATGACCAAAACCAATACCATTGGTGTTGTGGCTGCAGTTCCCATTCCGGAAGTTAACCGCCTCGTCAATGCTTTCATTGCCGGCGCCAAAGAAACCAATCCAAACGTGAAAGTGCTTGTTTCCTTCATTGGATCCTTCTTTGACCCCGCCACCGCCAAGGAACAGGCATTGGCTCACATCAGCGCTGGTGCAGACGTGCTCTACGCTGAACGCGCAGGTGTCATCGAAGCCGCTGCTGAGAAGAAAGTATATGTTTTCAGCAATATGAGCGACCAGAACTCCATCGCCCCTGATTGGGTTATCACTGGACCCGTCTGGAACATGACCCCGACCGTAGAATACCTGGTCTCCCAGGTTAAAGCCGGTACCTTCCAACCCATTGACCTCAAGGACTTCTGCATGATGGCCAAGGGTGGTGCTTACCTGGCTGATTTCCACGGCAACGACAGCAAAGTCCCTGCTGAAGTTCTTGCCGCAGTGAAAGCAAAAGAAGCTGAGATTAAATCCGGTATGTTCCGCGTGCCCATCGATGAGGCACAACCCCAGGCTGTAAACTAGTACCCAAGAAATAAGGGGCGGCAGCGAAACTTCACTGCCGCCCCAAAAATATAAGGACCGCCTGAGATCAGGTTGGGGAGAAGGATTTGTTATGTACGCTGTTGAAATGAAAGGAATTTACAAAACCTTTGGTCTGGTAAAAGCCAGCCAGGGGGTCGACTTTTGCCTGGAACAAGGTGAGATTCACGCCCTGCTTGGCGAAAACGGAGCAGGAAAAACAACCTTGATGAGAATTCTCTATGGTCTGTATCATGCCGATGAAGGAGAAATCTACATCAATGGTCAAAAGGTAAATATCGAATCACCTAAAGAAGCCATTCGAGCCGGAATTGGCATGGTCACCCAGCACTTTACCCTGGTTCCAACATTAACTGTTGCTGAAAATGTTGTTCTTGGATACGCCGATAAAGTTTTCCTTTCTCAAAGGGAAATCCAAAAAAGTGTCAGCGAAGCATCAAAAAAATTTGGAATTGACGTCAAACCCGAAGCACTTGTGAAAAACCTTTCAGTGGGTGAACGGCAAAGAGTTGAAATCTTAAAAGCGCTTTACCGTAATGCCAAGATTCTTATCATGGATGAGCCTACAGCTGTTCTTGTTCCCCAGGAAGTTGACGTCTTATTTGATTCGTTAGTCCGCCTGGTAAAAGCAGGGCTTTCAGTGATTTTTATCAGTCATAAACTTGTCGAAGTGATGACTGTTTGCGATCGTATTACAGTTTTAAGAGATGGCAAAGTTACCAGTACTGTGAAAAAATCAGAGACAAACCAGGTAGAACTTGCCAAAATGATGGTCGGGCGTGAAACCTTTGGTGTAAAACGGGAAAGTGTTTCGGAAATCGGTGAACCGGTTTACCAATTAGATGGCATTTCACTCGATGGTAATCACGGCAAGAAATTGCTCAATGATATTACTTTGAACCTCAACAAAGGGGAAATCCTTGGGATTGCAGGTGTTTCTGGTAATGGACAGGGTGAATTAACCCGTGTTATTACCGGTTTGGTCCATCCGACCAAGGGGTCGATCAAAATCGATGGAAAAGAGATCTCTCATCTCTCCCCCGGTGAAATATCTGATGCCGGTGTGGGCAGAACTCCAGAGGACCGCCATGAAGGAACCATCGGTGACCTCACGGTTGCTGAGAACCTTGCCATTGAAAATCTCAGTCAATTCTGCAAAAATGGTTTTGTAGACCAGAAAAAAGTAGTCGAATCCGCAAAAGAAAAGATCAAGGAATTTCAGATCAAAGCCTCACCGAATGATCAGCTTAGGAAATTATCCGGCGGCAACATGCAAAAAGTGGTTCTCGCCAGGGCTCTTGCGCGCAATCCCAAAGTCCTGATCGCGTCGCAACCCACCCGTGGACTCGATGTTGGCGCTACTGAATACGTGCGTAAACGCTTGCTTGAGGAAAAAGGGCGTGGAACCGCAATTTTGCTGCTTTCTGAAGACCTCGAGGAGGTACTTGCCCTTTCTGACCGCATCGCTGTGATCTATGAAGGCAGAATCCAGGGTGTTGTTCCTGCTGCTGAAGCAACCCCTGAAAAAATCGGTTTATTAATGGCAGGCGCCGGTAAGGCGTAAACCTTTACAAGGAGATTTATCAGTGGCTAAACTAAAAATCGAAAGAGCTGCCGCTCCGCTTTGGGTAAAATCCGTTATCCCGGTGATGGCGGTATTCGTCACTTTCATCGTTACATCCATTCTCATCCTCCTCGCAAAAGCAAATCCTTTTTTAGCTTACTATCACCTGCTGATCGAGCCCTTATCGACCAAGTTTTCGCTGCTCGAAGTCCTGGTGAAATCCACTCCGTTGATCCTCACTGGAACCGCCGTAGCAGTGGCATTCAATTCGGGTTATTTCAATATCGGCGCCGAAGGTCAGTTATATGCAGGAGCCATCGCTGCCGCATGGATTGGCGCTAACCTGACCTCATTGCCAGCCGTTGCAGCCATCCCTCTCATGCTGGTCTTCGGTTTCCTGGCAGGCGTATTGTGGGCTCTCATCCCTGCGATCCTCAAGATCAAGCTCAAAGTGGATGAAGTCGTCACAACCCTCCTGATGAATTCGATCATGGCATACATCGTTTCATGGCTATTGAACGGTGTTTGGAGGAACCCCGAGACCGGCGCACAGCAGTCTCCTGAATTCTTTGAAGCTGCCCGGTTCGTCAGGCTAATTCCAAAATCACGGCTTCATCTTGGCTTTATCATCGCCCTGGTGACTGTGGTGATCGTGTATATCCTGATCAAAAAAACTCCGTTGGGATTGCGCATGCGGGCAGCCGGCGCCAGCAAGGTCGGCGCACAATTTGCCGGTATTAACGTGAACCGCACCATGCTCATTTCCGCACTCATCAGCGGAGGTATTGCCGGGATTGCAGGTGTGGGCGAGATCGCAGGCATCCACTATCACCTGATCAATGAGCTTTCAAACGGATATGGCTACACTGGCATCATTGCAGCTACCCTTGGCGGCTTAAATCCGATTGGCGTGCTCGTTGCCGCGTTGTTCATTGGGCTCATCGGAACTGGTTCATTCAACGTCAGCATGGCGCTGCGTGTGCCTATCTACCTGGGTGATGTAGTGCAATCCACCTTGTTGTTGGTCACACTGGCAATGCTTCTCCTGCAAAATTACCGGATCAAGAAGGTATAACTATGGACGAGTTTATCGTTGGTTTAATTGCAGCAACTTTACGGGTAGCCACCCCGTTGATCTTTGCAACCCTGGGTGAACTTTTCTGCGAGCGGGCTGGCATCCTCAATCTTGGCATCGAAGGTACGATGTTCCTGGGGGCTTTCGCCGGCTTTACAGTTGCCTCCTTAACCGGGTCACTCTGGATTGGTCTGCTGGGGGCAATTATCAGCGGCATGTTGGCGGGCCTCTTAATGAGTCTTTTCGCAGTAAAACTGGGCGTCAACCAGCATGTTTCTGGGCTTGGAATCACCCTTCTGACAACCGCGGTTTCCCTGTTTTTATTCCGCGTAATCTTCGGCGAGAATCAGAATCTTCCTTCAGTTGTTCCTTTTAAACTGCTCAATGTTTTTCCGAACAATCCGATTTTGCATACGATCTTTTCGCAATACCTTTTGACATATATCGCCATTGCCATCGTTCCAATAATATGGGTCATCATCTTTAAGACCAATTATGGTCTTCGTATCCGTTCGGTCGGCGACAACCCTGAAGCCACTGACGCTGCCGGGATCGATGTTTACCGATTAAGAACCTCCGCTTTGGTAATCGGCAGTGCGTTGATGGCAGTTGGCGGAGCTTTTCTCTCAATCGCACAATTGGGAAAATTCACTTTTGGGATCATCGAAGGACGCGGCTGGGTCTGCATCGCATTAATCATTTTTGGCAACTGGCATCCCATTAAGGTTCTCTTGGGAGCCTTGCTTTTCGGAGGTGTTCAAGCGCTGCAGTCAAGGTTGCAGCTCACCGGGCTCAAACTTCCTTATGAGCTCTTCCTGGCATTGCCTTACATCGTTACGATAATTGCCCTCACGCTGGCAGGTAGAAACGCTTCATACCCTGCAGCAATGTTGAAACCATACAAACGGGAATAGCCCGAGAGGCGTAAGAGAGTTCTCTTACGCCTTTTTTCTTCTTATTTTCAATTTTAAGAATGTGACAAACAACCACGTACAAACCTATAACTATCACTTGAAGAGAAGGGACCCTTCTCCTAAAATGGTATTGTTAGGAAATTATTTAATCAAATCTATTGGAGGTAGTAATGGCTCAACCAAAAGCTGACAGCGCTCAAGAAGCCTTTATGGAAAAACTAAAGGACCTTCGTAAACAGAGCAAGGCAGGCGGCGGCGAGAAACGTATCGAAGCCCAGCATGCCAAGGGGAAATTGACCGCACGCGAACGCATTGATGCCCTGCTGGACGAAGGTTCGTTTCAGGAGATCAATGGTTTGATGGTCAACCGCCATACCGATTTCGGCATGGACAAGGAAAAGACCCCTGGCGACGGCGTGGTGGCTGGTTTTGGAAAGATCAACGGCCGCCGCGTTTGTGTTTATGCCCAGGATTTCACCGTAATGGGCGGCTCTTTCGGTGAGGTCGCCGGGCAAAAAGTTTGCCACGTGATGGATCTGGCGATGGACGCTGGCGTACCCGTTATTGGCTTGAATGATGGCGGCGGCGCACGCATCCAGGAAGGGATCTTCTCCCTCTATGCTTACGGAGAGCTCTTCTATCGCAATACCCAGGCTTCCGGGGTTGTTCCGCAGATCTCGGTGATCCTTGGACCCTGCGCTGGCGGTGCTGTTTACTCCCCAGCCCTCACCGATTTCGTTGTGATGACCAAAAACATCAGCAATATGTTCATCACCGGTCCTGAAGTCATCAAGACAGTCACCCACGAGGTCGTGGATGTTGAAACCCTCGGCGGCGCCATGACCCACTCCTCCACCAGCGGTGTTGCACACTTTGCCGCTGATGATGAAAAACAGGCTTTCGCTTTCGTTCGCACAATCCTCAGCTATCTGCCCTCCAATAACGCTGAAACCGCCCCGGCCGCTGATGTCACTGACGACCCCTGGCGCATGGACAAGGAACTGGATTCCATCGTTCCCGCTGATCCATCTGTTGGTTACGACATGAAAGAGATCATCGAACGGGTTTGCGACCGCGGCTCTTTCTTTGAAGTAATGGCCAATTTTGCTCAGAATTCCGTCATCGGTTTTGCCCGTCTCCACGGTCAATCCGTTGGTATCGTTGCCCAGCAGCCGCTCTTCATGGCAGGCTCCATTGATATCGATGCCGCTGACAAAATGGCGCGTTTTGTCCGCTTCTGCGATGCCTTCAATCTTCCCATCGTCACCTTCTCTGATTCACCTGGTTTCCTCCCCGGCGTTTCACAGGAACACGGCGGCATTATCCGCCACGGCGCCAAGATCGTCTACGCATTCTCCGAAGCCACAGTGCCCCTGCTGACCGTTGTCACCCGCAAGGGCTACGGCGGCGCATACATTGTGATGAGCAGCAAACACATCCATTCTGATATGGTCTTTGCCTGGCCTGGTGCTGAGATCGCAGTCATGGGCGCTGAAGGCGCTGTTGCCATTCTCTACCGCAAGGAACTTGCTGAGAAGAATGATGGCGGTGAAGAACGCAAACGCCTGGTGGCAGAATTCCGTGAAAAATTCTCGAACCCCTACAAGGCTGCATCTGCAGGCTTCGTGGATGATGTCATCCTGCCGCACGAAACCCGCCCGCGATTGATCGCCGCGCTTGAACTGCTGCGCGATAAGAAATCTCATGCACCTGCCAAGAAACACGGCTGCATGCCCCTGTAACCAGGAGGTGATACTTTGACTGATTTTCAAACAGGTTTATTGATCAGCGGTGTTGGTCTCCTGGTCACCTTTGTTGCCCTAGCGATCTTCATCGGCGTGATTGTCGTTCTGCAAAAACTCTTCCCTCCAAAAGCGGAAGCTGAAGAGGAAACCGTTGAAGAAGTGAAACCAGCTTTGATCGAAGCTGAATCAGATGCCGGTGCAGAGGAAATTGCCGCAGCTCTTGCTGCAGTATCCTACCTGCGAGGCCAACGTGCCGGGCAGTTGGGCGCGTCGCTCCTTGCCGGTCCCGGTCCGTTCAGAACATCCCGTTGATCCGCGTATCACGAAAAAATCAGGAATCGTAGGAGAATAAAATGAGCAAAAAGCTACAAGTTAAAGTGAATGGCAAATCCTTTGATGTTGAGGTCAGCGATTTTTCCGGCGGGTCTGCGGATGTGACTGTAAATGGCACTCAATATGCGATCGAAATTGAAGAAGCCGGCGACTCGGTTGCTGCCCCCGCAGCCAAAACTGCTGCACCTGCACCAGTAAAAGCCGCTGCACCAGCTGCTCCTGCAGCCGGTCCGGTTTCTATCGCCGCAGCCGGTGCCACTGATGTCATCAGCGCACCCATGCCCGGTGTCATCATGGACATCACAGTCAAACCAGGTGATAAGGTTGCCGCGGGTGATATCGTTTGCGCCCTCGAAGCAATGAAAATGAAGAACATGATCCGATCAACTCGCGAAGGAACCGTGGCTTCCGTTGAGGTTAGCGAAGGTCAGCGCGTTCCCTTTGGCGCGGTGATCATCCGGTTCGCGTGAGGGTGATATGGACTTTTCGCGATTACTCGTCTTACTGGACGCATTCAAAGCACTGCAATGGCAAAACCTGGTAATGATCGGTGTTGGCGGGATATTGATTTTCCTTGCCATTGCCAAAGATTATGAACCTTCCTTGCTTCTGCCAATCGGTTTTGGCGCTATGCTAGCCAACCTGCCGCTCACCGGCGCTACCGAAGCCGGGGGATGGCTCAAGACCCTTTTTGATGCGGGCATAGCCACCGAATTGTTCCCCCTGTTTGTCTTCATCGCCATCGGTGCAATGACCGACTTCGGTCCCCTGATGGAAAACCCGAAGATGGCGCTCCTCGGTGCTGCTGGTCAGTTTGGTATCTTCATCACCATGCTGCTGGCACTGGCAACCGGCATGTTCACCCTCAATGAAGCCGCGAGTATTGGCATCATCGGCGCCATCGATGGCCCTACCGCCATTTACGTTTCTTCCAAGCTGGCTCCGCAGCTGCTGGGACCCATCACGGTGTGCGCCTACAGCTACATGTCTCTTGTGCCGATCATCCAGCCCCCGGTGATGCGGTTGATGACTTCTCACAAAGAGAAAACCATCCACATGCCCTACACCATCAAGGAAGTTTCCAGGACCACCCGCATCCTCTTCCCCATCGTGGTCACCGTGGTTGTTTCCCTTCTTGCACCAAAAGCCTCTCCATTGATCGCATCTCTCATGTTCGGCAACCTTATCCGCGAATCCGGTGCGGTTGACCGCCTAAATGATGCCGCGCAGAACGAACTGGCTAACCTGACCACCTTATTCCTTGGTCTGGTAATCGGTTCCACCATGGAAGGCGTCAATTTTATCAAACCCACCACCCTGCTCATCCTCGCCCTCGGTCTCTTCGCTTTCGTGATGGATACTTTCGGCGGCGTTCTGCTGGGTAAACTGATGAACTTCCTTTCCGGCGGCAAGTTCAATCCCCTCATCGGGGCGGCTGGAATCAGTGCTTTCCCGATGTCCGCTCGTATCGTGCAGCGTTTCGGTCAGGAATATGACACAAGCAACTTCCTGCTGATGCACGCGATGGGTGCCAATGCAGCCGGTCAGTTGGGCAGTGTTATCGCCGGCGGTGTTGTGCTGGCAATCATGGCTGGTGTGTTGTAATCCAGTTAAAATACTGGATATAAAAAAGTATTTGAATTTCATTTCTAAAAAGGAGAATGAATATGAAATTACTTGATCTGACCATCCCGTTAGGAATTGGAACCCCCGCCTGGCCGACCTATGAACCCCTCCAGGTAAAATATTTCAAGAGACTCGCACCCAACGGCGCCAACGGACAGCTTCTCACCCACTCCAATCACCTTGGCACCCACCTTGACGGTGAAATTCACTTCTACACCCCCGGCCGCGATATGGCGCAGCTGCCCATGGATTACCTGGTGCATGAAGCCGCCGTGGTCGACCTGAGCGATGTCTGCGGTGACTATGACGTTTACACCTCCAAAATGATCACCGATCGCGTGGAGGTGAAAAAAGGCGATATCCTCGTCATCCATACCGGTTACCATCACTTTGGCTGGGATCAACCCACCGCTGATGAGATCCGCTATATGGTCAAGCACCCGGGTCCCGACCAGGAATTCGCCGATTGGGCCAAGAAGATGGAACTGCGCTGGATCGCTGTTGACTGCGGTTCCGCCGATCACCCGATGAACACCATCATCCGCCAGTGGATGCCCCGCCAAACCAAACAGGCTGAATATGTGTTCAAGAAGAAATTCGGCAAGACCCTCGAAGAATACTTCACTGAAGAGAAATACCAGCTCATGCACATCGACCTCTTCCCCAAGCAGATCATCCATGCCGAATGCTTCGGTGGTATGATCGACCTCATTCTCAACCGCCGCATCCAGGTTGGTTTCTTCCCCTGGCGGTTTGTTGATGGTGAAGCTTCCATTGGTCGCGCTGTTGCTTTCGTCGAGGACAAGGAATATGATGAGCTCATGAAAAAAGCAGCCAAGATGCCCAAGACCAAATTTGGCGATGTGTATGACCTCAAGCACGTTGAAAGTTTGAATAAGTTAAGCAAAGCCAACATGGCTTAAGCTTCTTAGGTATATCTAATCTTATTAAGGAGTATTAAAGTGAAATTCGATCTTCCAGAAAAAGCAACTGAACCCGTTCTCTCGATCGATGCCCGCGAAGTGGAAGCCCTCCTGCAGGGTCCTGCCATGCAGCTTCCCAAGTGGCCTGGCGCCCAGGTTAAGTTAAAAGATGGCCGCCTGCTCTACATCCGCGAAGCACGCCTCGAAGAAGCCCCCAAGATGATGGAATACGTCAAACGATTAATGGACGTGGATCATGACTTCTATGACATCGTTGGCGCCCGCGTCTATTCCGAGATCCTCGGCTGGTACCGCCATCGTCTAAAAGATCCCTATACCCTCGTTGGTCTCATCGATGGTCAGTGGGTTGGTTTTGCCAATGGCCGTGTAATGAATGAAGACATCAACATCAGCCTGCACACCATGGCTCTCGCGCGCGGCGGCCGCATCGGCGCAGTCATGTACTACGCCAAGGCTTACTACGCTTTCGAGATGATCAAGAACACCGAATGGTGGGCTACCTACGAATCTTACAATGGCTGGATGCGCTGGGGTCTTGGTATGGCTCAGCCTTCTTATCCATGGCCGGATGTTCAGCATGAACTTGGCGGCGCCCGCGTTTACTACGTCACCAAGAAATACTGGGATCAGATGATCAAGAATTATGTCCGTGAGATGGCTGGCGCTGATTTAGACTTCAATGTTCCCGATGAAGTCCGCAAAGCTAACGAAACCCTCATCGTTCCCGAAGAGATCCTCGTCTAGTTACAACGTACCCAAAAAAGAGAGCCCTTGCGGCTCTCTTTTTTTATTCGCAATTCAACGAAGAAAGAATACCCAGCGTAGTATCCACCCCGGAAGAATGACCAAAGTTGACCAGTATGTGTACGAGATTTTCGGATACAGATTGACCGGTAAAAAGCGAGTCGATCACCTGAAGGAAGGGTTCCTCAGCCCATCCTTTCCCTGCAGCCATAAGGCGATTTACCGATATGGTGGTGGTCTTTTGCGCTGCCATAGCCAGCAATTCCTTTATCATCTTGCTGAGGAATTCCATCGACTTTCCTGCAATTGGGCGATAGCAAACCTGGTACAACAAAAAACCAGACAGCCAGTCATCCCCGGAGGGGGTCAGCCCGCCGCCCAGCCCCAGGAGTTGGCCGGCTGACTGAAGGCAGGTTTCTAGGTGTTTCGCTTTATAACCGGCAGAGAATGACCTGGTGTTAAGTCGGATGCGTTCTTCCACATCTTCCGGAAATGCAGCTTGATTATTAAATAGGAATAACCACCCTTTGGTTGGGTCTATCGCTGAAATACTGTTCAATAATGCATTCAACAATTGCCAGCGTTCAGTTTGACCGCTGATAAGCGTCGAGGGAGGTTCAGGCGTCCAGATATCCGCATTCTTTATTATGATTTGCAGGGATTGTTCATTAAAGACGATTCCTGTTGTATCTACCTCAAAAAGCATCCCGGTATTTAATACTTTCATTAATCGTTCAAATCCAGGCATATAGATATTAAAAGGGCTTTTGTAGGGGGCATCGGTGATAAACAGGATATACCCCCCGCACTCAAGGAATATCCCTTTTGAACTCACCCCCATCACCTTACCGGAGTGATTTTTCCCCAATGCTTCGGCAGCCATAATTCCCATAAAAGTAGCATAAAAAGATCTCATTGTCATTGATCACCTATTTATGAAAGACCGCCATGTTGCCAAGTACACCCCATGAATTAAGAAAAACCTTGTAAGGCACGTCGTAAAATTTACCATTGTTCACATAGCGGATCGAATCCTTGTCATAGCCGGTGAGGATGACCACATGTTCATATGCCGCAACGATGGTCTTATTCCCCTTGGAATCGGTGTATTCAGCAGGAACCCCGCCAACCATGTTGCCAATGACCCAGGCAATCACGGGGTGCCCTGCCGCGATTTTTTCTTTTACCTGCTCCAGGGTATACCCCTTCCCCCCTTCAACCTCCACGCCATACTGCTGCAGCAGGGCTGCAACCGGCGCAGCATGAACCCCATACGCGTAGGGCGGCACCTGCCCCCAGGGACCATTGACATCGCCAACAAATCCCAGGTCAGGGTTATCAGATAGAGGCAGTTTTTGCTGGAAATCAGATTGATAGATAGAAACATCATAAAAACCCGCCAGGTCCACCGCCGCCGCAGCTTCACACCCCAGGTAATAATACTTTGGATGTGCTGCAATTTTGAGGTATACGCTTTCCGGAATATCAGTAGCCGTAGGTGTGAGCCGGATGGTCGGCGTGGCAGTGGGGACAAGCGTGGCAGTACGGGTAACCCTTGTGGATGTAGGGACCGGGGAACCGGGAGACGGCGTAGGGAAATAAGCCAGTTGTGGCATATCACTTTCCTGGCTTGGAGCGACCTTTGGGTTCACTGACGAAACGGTATTCCCCGGGTTCTGCCAAAAAGAAGAGGCAATCACCACAACCACCAGGACGGTCAGCAGGACAATGGCGAGTAATAATTTTGAGTTTGTTAAGAATTCACTTGCCTTTTTTTGCATACCGCCAATGATACCCTACTTGCGGGATAGAAAAACACTCCCTTGCGGGAGTGTTGTGTGCCGAGGACCAGGATCGGACTGGTGACCCCACAATTTTCAGTCGTGTGCTCTACCAACTGAGCTACCTCGGCAGTGATGCCTATTCTACCCTGTGGCGGGTCGATTGTCAAGAAATTGGTTTTTTTACCCTAATCCAGCGGATTCATCCTGAACTCGAGGACATGGGCTTCCTGTGCATCCTCAGGGCAGCACACCTCGGCAGCTGGGAAGAACTTGCCGCTGGCTGCCCAGCTGAGGAACTCCTGGAATAGTCCAAGATAAAAAGTGCATTCCATTGCATTGAACTTGTGTTCATTGGTGCACTGGATGACCACTTTTTCTTTTTGTTCATCCAATTGGAATTTGGTGGTTGAATTGCGTTCGAGCCATTCTGTAATATTTGCAAAACCGCGCATCACCTTTTGCCTGAAAGATAAAAGGCGGTATTCAGGCTCATGCCAGCCATACTCCTTTGCCTGGTCGCGCAGCCAGTAATACAACCCAGCCCGGCCCGCCCGCTGCACGATGCCGCGCGCGCATTCCAAACCATATTTTTGAATGTAATGGTCTATTTGCGAGTGACCATTATCCCCCAGTATTTCAGTCAGTCCTTCATTTAAGTACTTTATTGTTGGATTATTTGATTGTTGATTCAATGGTTCTTATCCATTTCTTCGAGGATGCTGTAGAGCAGTTCCAATAGCACGGTCTTCACCGAGCTCTTTTTCTTCGCAATGCAGGGCAGGATCTTGATGTTTTTATCCAAACGCAGTGCAAGGCGGATGTCTTCAATATCCCATGCATCGGGCAGATCCTGCTTATTGGCTGCCACCAGGTAAGGGGTTGGCGCATAAGCATGGAAGGTTTCCAAAATACTGCGGGCTTCCTTGAAGGTTTCCGGACGGGTGCTGTCGATCATCACGATAAAACCAAGCATACCCTCCGAAAGGATCTCCCACATAAAATCAAACCGTTTCTGCCCTGGGGTGCCGAAGAGGAAGAGCACAAGGTCGTCATCCACGGTGATGCGCCCAAAATCCATGGCGACTGTTGTACTTTCTTTCACCATTTCCCGTTCAGATGAGACCTTTTTCTCTGTTGATACTACATCGATCTCACTAACCGAACGGATCAATTCGGTCTTTCCTGAGTTGAATGGTCCTGTAACAACTATTTTGACGGTCTGAGTTTGCATAAATCGGGTCCTTCGTTAAATTGACCTTATTTTGTTGATCAATCGGTTGACCAATGATTTTTGTTCCACCGGGTCCTTGGTGGGGAACATTTTTTGCGGCAGGACAGCCGGCGCGCCGCTTGCGCGTACCAGCTCCACCAACCCCGCCTGCAGCAATGCATAAACTACCCGGCGTATCTCCAGGTCATTCAATTGAGTGGCTTTGGCGATCTGCTGAATGGTGTTTTTTGGATTAACGTAGTTTACAACGCGCCATTCCTCAACCGATAAATTCACATCCCGGATATTCATGCCGGGTCGGTCAGTGAACTTGAGCGCCATTTCCAGGCTCGGAAGTTCACTCTTGAGTTCTTCTAATTCCTGTGTTTGTCTGGCTCCCTCGATGATCAGGTTCTCAAGATCCAGCTTTACCGGAATCTTTTCAACCGGGGTCAGTTCCCCTGTTTCGAAATGGAAGAATCCCTCCTGCCAGGAGAACAACTGGCGGACTACATCAGAATAGACTTGCTCCAGCGTTGCAAGGATCTGTTCCTGGCTAAGATACCCCGCATTCATCAGGAAAATCCCCATTTCCTTATCGTTGGATGTCGCATGCCTGGCTGCGATAGGAGCCACCTGGGTAGCAGAAAGTGCTTCGTGTTCGACCAATTCCTGCAGCAATTGTTTGCTGTTTTCCATGAATTCAGCAAAGCTTAGTTTCCCATCACGGAAGACTACACGGGAATTGCTTTCAGGTCCCTCAATATAAAGCGCACCTGTTTTGGTCGCCAGGTTGATCAGGTTGAGCAACTGTAAGATTGAAAAATCCCGAATGTTGCCTTTGAGGGCCATACTTACCTGTTTATCTCACTTTGATTTTGAAATTATACAGTCAAGGGGTGGATGCGTCAAACTTCCATTTGTGTATAATAACCGGATACGGAGTCCTTTAATGCCCTCTCTTTCCAAATATCTCTCTTCATTAGACCACGATCTGCTGCTTCGGATCGCACATCATTGGGGAGTTGAAGTTGAAACAGGCGATTTCGGTTATATTGAATCAACTTTGTTTTCAACAATGACCGGCAAAGACGAACTTGAGGAGGCGATAAAGCAGCTACCGGTTGATGCAAAAAAAGCCTGGCAAGCCTTGCTCTCAAAATCCAATCGTATCCCATGGAGTGAGTTCACCCACAAATTCGGCTTGATGCGCGAATTCGGTCCCGCTGCACGTGAGCGGGAACACCCCGACCTTCACCCGGCAAATGTTACAGAAACCCTGTTTTACCGTGGGCTGATTGGTCGTGCCTTTATGGATGCTTCACCCGAACCGCGCGAATTTGCCTTTATCGCTGACGAGATTGCAGCACTTTGCCAACCTACATCTAAAACACAACCAACATTTGGACTCCGCCCGGTTCCAACCTCAGAAATCAAACGGCACCAGCCTGGCAACACACGTCTGCTTGATCACATGACGGATTGGCTGGCACAATTGCGCATGCACCAGGACCTGGAAAACAGTTATTTCTCACAGGCGCAAGTGAGCAGGCAGTTTATTGTATCTTTAGCAGCCGGGCTCGGGTTCATTACACCTTCACTGGAATTATCACCTGAGAGAATCGGTGTTTTCCTCCAGTCCGAGCGGCTGATCGCCTTGAAGGAAATGACTCAATTGTGGAGGTCCAGTACCGAAATCAATGACCTGTTGATGATACCGGATCTTGTCTTTGAAGGAACCTGGCGGAACGATCCTGTTTTTTCGAGAAATGCGATTCTTGAACAATTGTTGAATTTGGATATGCAAACCTGGTTCAGTCTGTCCTCGTTTATTTTTAGAGTGAAAAACGAGATGCCAGATTTCCTCCGCCCGGCTGGGAATTTTGACAACTGGTCCATCCGGCAAAAAGGCAGTAAAGAATACCTGGCAGGTCGTGAGCACTGGGATGATATTGAGGGAGCCTACCTCAAATATCTTTTTGCCGGACCACTTCACTGGCTGGGAATAGTTGACCTGGCATACGGGAGCGAAAACGCATCACCACTCGCTTTCCGCATTTCCCCGCTGGCTGGATACCTGCTTACTCCGGAGTCAACACCGCCCTTGATGGCTGCGGAACTAAGCCCCAAGCTTTTATTTGATTTAACGATCGTGATGCCAGTCAACTCTTCAAGGCTATTGCGATACCAGGTAGGAAGGTTCACAAAGGTGATCGGTAATTCCGTCAGCGAGACCCGTCTTCAGATCAGCGCAGAGTCACTAACAGTCGCCGAGAAAAATGGTTTGAAAATTGACCAACTGCTGCAATTGCTTGAGAAACATAGCAGGCTGCCCCTGCCAGCTTCTTATAAAAAACTTGCGGAAAGATGGGATCAACGACGGGTCGAAGTCAGGATAGAAAGAGCCACTTTACTGAGGGTGGAGGATAACGATATTATCAGGCTCCTGATGGAAAATCCCCGCACCTCCCGTCTGGTCCGTGAAGCACTCACTGAAAAGACCCTGCTCGTGGAACCATCCGGGCTGGAAATCATCAAGAAAGTGCTGCTCGAAGCGGGTATCGTCTCGCAAATTGAACTGGATGTATAATAAACTCGCTCCAAAAATAACTACATAATGAGGTGTTATGACTAACCGCTTGAACTGGATACAGGATGAAATCCACAATCTTCAGGAAGCCGGTCTTTTCAACCGCATCCGTACGCTCGGTTCACCGCAGGGTGCCTGGCTGGTGGTAGATGGCAAAAAGGTACTCAACTTCTGCTCCAACAATTACCTTGGGCTTGCCAATGATCCCCGCCTGGTAAAAGCCGCTGCTGAAGCCATGAACAAATACGGCGTCGGTCCAGGTGCGGTGCGATCCATCGCCGGCACCATGCAAATTCACCTGGAACTTGAAAAACGCATCGCTGAGTTCAAAGGGGTAGATGCCGCCATCGTGCTGCAATCCGGTTTTGCAGCCAACCTGGCTGCCATCCCCGCCATGGTTCAAAAAGAGGATGTGCTGTTTACAGATGAGTTAAACCATGCCAGCATCATCGATGGATGCCGCCTCTCCAGCGCACGGATTGTCAAATATCTTCACGCCGACCCGAAGGACCTGGAACGAGTTATCAAGGAAAACGCCGGCACCTACCGCCGCGCATTATGCATTACGGATGGGGTCTTCAGTATGGACGGTGATATTGCCCCTCTTGACAAAATCTATGAGATCACCAGTAAATATGATGTGATGCTGGCAGTGGACGACGCCCACGGTGAAGGAGTCATCGGTCGCAATGGACGTGGCATTGTTGATCATTTTGACCTACATGGCAAGGTCGATCTGGAAATCGGTACCTTTTCCAAAGCCTTCGGTGTAATGGGAGGCGTTTGCGCCGGCAATCAACTGGTGGTTGACTGGATCCGGCAGCGCGGTCGTCCTTTCCTTTTCAGTTCGGCTGCCACCCCGGCGGATACTGCCGCCTGCATCGCAGCTGTTGAGATTCTGGAGAGTTCTTCCGAACTGGTAGACAAATTGTGGGAAAATGCACGTTACTTCAAAGCTGCCATGAAAGACATGGGGTTTGATACCGGCGTCAGCACCACGCCGATCACCCCGGTGATGCTGGGAGAAGCCTCCACCGCGCAGCAATTCAGCCGCGAACTCTTTGAGGAATCCGTTTTTGCCATGCCGCTCGGATTCCCCACAGTACCAAAGGGAAAAGCCCGCATCCGTGTGATGATCTCCGCAGCCCACAGCCGCCAGGACCTCGACCAAGGATTGGCAGCTTTCCAAATCGTTGGCCGTAAACTTGGTTTGGTAAAGTAGGCAGATAACACAAAAAAGAAGACCTTTCGGTCTTCTTTTTATTTCCGGGTGAATAATTGTCTTCTTTTCAGGTTGATCAAGGGTGAAACAATCTTCCTCAAATAGTATTTGAAAACGATCGGGGCAAACCAGTTTCCGCCATCACGGTAGTGTACCCGCAGCATCTCCGGCCAGCAGCGATCATCCGCGCTGACGGTTTTTGCATCTGAATGAAGGCGAAATTGAGCCCACAGGTTTCCTGGAAGATATTTCAATTGGGTCACACCGGCTAACCGAACCCACAAATCGTAATCCATGGCAAAGAAAAAGTTGGGGTCAAGCGGTCCCACCCTGCGCCAGTGTTCAGCGCGGAAAAATGCGGCTGGCTGCGGAATATGCACGTATCCCCTGCGCAGCCTGTGAAGATCCGTCTGCGCAGCATTAAACCTGCCAATCACCCTGTCATTCTCATCGATGAAATCCAGGTCTCCGTAGACCATGCCAATTTCAGAGTGTGCCTTGAGATAATCAACCGCAGCTGTTATCGCCCCGGGGTAAAGAACATCGTCAGAATTCAGCCAGGCCAGGATTTCGCCGTGCGCCTTTGCAAACCCCTTGTTCAATGCGTCCGTTTGACCCCGGTCAGGTTCTGAGACCCAGTAGGCAAGTTTTTTAGCATAACGTTCGATGATCGAAATGCTGTTATCGGTGGATGCGCCATCAATAACGATATACTCGATACGTGGGTAATCCTGCTCCAGAACCGAGCGCAGGGTCTTTTCCAGAAAGCGCCCCTGGTTGAAAGAAGGGGTCACAATCGATACCAGGGGAAAATCAACAGCAGCCATTAATTCACTTTCTCCAACGGATGACTCAGGTCAAAAAGGTAATATCCATCGCCCTGTTCATATGGGTAATTTGCAAAGAGATAATCATGTAAGTCCTTTTGGGCTTCAAAATCACCGATTAGCGTGACCAAAAAGTAATCCATCCCATCAGTGGCAGATTTGAAATATTCAGCAAACTCAGGGGAAGTTGCACCCGCCAATTCGCTGACAACCATATCCCCCCTGGTCGGCCAGGTCTTCGGCAGCACAAATCCCCAGTACTGCAGCCGGTATCCATAATCATGGGACAAAGCGATCACCGTCTTATTGGTGCCAATTTTTTCACCAAGCGCTTTCCAGTACGCAGCTTCGTGGCGGTAACTATCCAATTTAAGGTTATTGCGCGTCACTAGTGCAGTTAATAAGATCGCCGCGGTCAGTAAGCCAATCACCAAAACCCTGGAGAACTTTCGTAAGTTTAATTCTTCCAACTTTACATAGATAACATCAGCAACAACACCGAACCCGATGGCACAAATGAATACAAGAGGAAGGCTGTAATAATTATGGGTATAGATATGATAGGCAAAAGTGAATCCCATAAGTAAATAACCAATCCAGAGAGAAAGATACAAAACGCGATTTTCTTTCTCCCGGATCAGGAAAAAAGCCAGGATTGCCAAAAAAAGAGGGAAATACCCAACGATTGATTTCGCCATCGTGAACCAGTGATGGTACCAGCTTGGGTCAATGTATAAGGAGGGGAAGAATCGGGAACCGAAAATGGAGCCTTCATTCCCGCCAACTGTGGCACTGATTACATTATATAGAACCGCTGGCACAAGCGCGATCAGTGCCATCAAATAGACCCGCCAATCCTTGAGCCAATTTTTATAGCCTTTCATTAAGACTAAGAAAGCCAGGGGGATTCCAACAAAAAAAACAGATGTCGCTTTAATAAAAACCGCCAGACCTGTGAAAACCCCAGCCAGGATGGCATTCTTCGTAGAACTTTCCTTGAACCAGTTGTACTGGAAATACAATGCCCATAGGATGCTCATGACCATCAAGGGGTCCGGTTGGAAAGAACGGCTGGCATAAGTACCAAAAGGTACGAAAAGATAGAAAGCCAAGGAGGCCAGCGCACCGTTAACTGAAATCAGTTTTCGTGTAAGCAGAAAAAGTGGAATGCCGCCAATCACCCAAAACAAAATGGAGTAGAACCTGCCTGCATTTGGCCATTCTTTTCCCAGGAGGGCATAAGTGTAGGCGGCCAGGTGCTCCATCACGGGGGGTTCGATAGCAGGTTGTCCTTTGCCAGCTTCGATGCCAATCTTCCGGATAGCAGGGTCCATCGCATTGGTTTGAGGAATATCCATGCTGTAATAGAATCCGCGCGCCATCAGCAGTGAGTGCAGCTGACGGGTAGCCGCGAAATCCAATGGCAGGTCATCAAAGTCGAATAACCGCACTACAAAACCACCCAGCAGCAGGATTGCCACAAGGATCCATTGAGTGATTCTGTTGGGTTTTAAGAATAATGCTGTCTGGCTGTTGTCATTCTGCATGTGATGTTCCCTCGTCGTCTATCTGTTTTGCTTCCTGATTCGCTTGTTAATGAACCAGGTCCTCATTTTTTCCAACCCCAGTGGGGCAAAGAAAGCAAATACCATCCTGTACCATTCTTTCCCCAATCCCCGCGGGTTGAGGCAAAAACTCTGCCAGTATGCGCGGAATGCCCCCCGGTAATCCCTGGCATCCAGTAAATAAAACCCGTTGATGCGCTTTGCCCCAGCGATAATTAGCTTTTTGTTTTGATAAAACGTGGGTGCCAGGTTCGGTTGGGTAGGTATCCAGTCAACTATGCGCATTGCTTCCCTGCCAAATTCCGCTGCCTGTTTGAGGTTCTTGCAATCCTCATGATAATGCGCGCAAGCCCACAGCTGCGGGATATAGCGCATCTCCCCAACCGAGGCAAGACGAATCCAAAGCTGATGATCCAGAAGGAAATGAAAGCTTTGGTCCAACAAACCAGTTTTTTCCAGCGCGCTGCGCCGCATAAAAACAGCCGGCTGACCAATTATATGAAAAGACATCAGGTCAACAAGCTGCCAGTCTTTATAGGTGAGCGTATTTAAGACTTTGCCATCCAGTGTTACCACCCTCACATTGCCGTAGACAAAACTTGCCTTCGGGTTCTGCTGTAGTGCTTCAACAGCAGCACTCACCGCACCAGGCAACAGGTAATCATCTGAGTTCAGCCATGCCACGTATTCACCCTTCGCCCTGGCCAGTCCCTTGTTGATCGCTTCAGCCTGACCAGAGTCTTTTTCTGAAACCCACCAGGTCAGTCGATTCTCATATTTTTTGATGATTTCAACACTGGCATCTTTTGAAGCCCCATCCACCACCATGTATTCGATTGCGGGATAATCCTGCTCCAACACCGAACATATGGTTTTTTCCAGGAAGGCTGCCTGGTTATAAGAGGGGGTGACAATGGTGACCAGCGGAGTTGTTAACATTAAAACAAGCTTTCGTAATTCACTTTCGGAAATATGGTCAATTTCCCGTCGACGGTGGCATCCAGGATTTCCCGCCCGGAGCGGGCATAGGCTTCACGCGCCATGGTGTAGCCTATTTCTGAAGTAGCCAGGTCAGGCAATTGCCAGCGGAACCCCTTGCCAAAATAACCTGGGTGAAAATGGTTGGGGTCATCCCCTGTAGAAGTGACGGTTGTGTTCGGGGTGCCCTTGGTGGTGAAATTGTGGTCCACCCCGATCAAAATAACCTGTTTAAAACCCAGGTAATAAGCCAGTTGCATCGCCACAAAGGTGACCGTGGCCCCTTCCCACAAGCGGCCGGCTGCGTTACCAGAGAAACCTGGAAGGTCATACGAGGTATATAAATAATGCAGATTAGGAGCAGGCTGCACCCACTTGCGCCCGCGCCAGGAAACAAATGTGGGGATTGTGAGCGCGCGCAGGTCTTCGGCGCATTGCTCAATCACCAGGTCATTGACGGTTAAAAGGTAAGTGGTAGAAAACCCCAATTCGGGGAAAGCCATGTAAAAACGATTCATACCAATGGTGAATTCATTGCGCAGCTTTTGCAGGTCGGTGTTCTTGAGGCTGGGTCCATTGCCAATGATGAAACAGCGTTCTCCCGCATGGGTATTTTTTAACAAACGCAGTTTTTTGATCGAATCGCGCCGCCAGGGATGGAATTGTGACTGAGGCCACGCAGCTGCAGCTTGCAGCATATGCTTGCCCGTGCGTAAAGTATTTACCAGCGGATCAGGCAGGTTATCATAAATTTTTCCTGCCATCATCACTCCGTGCTCAAGCGTGCAGTGGCACCG
This sequence comes from uncultured Anaerolinea sp., assembly GCA_964428125.1. Classification (GTDB taxonomy): domain Bacteria; phylum Chloroflexota; class Anaerolineae; order Anaerolineales; family Anaerolineaceae; genus UBA6107. The sequence continues at coordinate 559,996 of CAYRXB010000001.1, read as the reverse complement.
CCATCCACTACCAGGGCTTGACCGGTCATGAAGGAAGACTGATTGCCATCTGCCAGGAAATAAATCGCATTAGCGATTTCTTCAGGAGTCCCAATTCGGCCATTGACCGTTTTGCGCGCCAGGTTGTCGAGGCGTTCGCCGAGTGAATTGCCTGAATGCTGTCCGCGGCTCAATCCACTGCGCAGCATCGGTGTATCAACTGCACCCGGCAATACCGCATTGACGCGGATATTATTCGGTGCGAATTCAATTGCCATTGCGCGGGTGAGCGCTAAAATGCCGCCCTTGCTGGCAGCGTATGCTGCGATGTTGGTTGAGGTCTGCACCGCATGGACAGAGGAAACATTGACGATTGCTCCGCCGCCAGCCATGCACAGCAAAGGATGCTCGAACCTGGCGCCAACAAAAACGGGGCGCAAGTTGGTAGCAATCACCTGGTCCCATTCTTCCACAGTTGTTTCTACCAATGGCTTGGAGATTTGCAAGGCAGCATTATTGACCACCGCATTCAAAGAAGAAGTGAATAATTTCACCTTGTCAAAGATCAATGGGAATTGCCTGGTGTCTGAAATGTCAGCCTGGATGAACAATCCATCATCCGGAAACCCCTCACCAAATGGCTGCCGGTCTATACCGATAACACTCCAGCCGCGGTCGGCAAATAATTTTACTGTCGCCCGTCCAATACCCCCGGCACTGCCTGTCACAAGGGCAATACGTTTGTATCCTTTTACTGCTTCTTCACCTTGATAAAGCTTTTTGTTGGTCATAGAGATCCTCGTGATCGATTTCCAAACCTGTGAGTAAATTACGGATGGTGTTCCAGTGCACATTTTCCCACGCCGCCGGGCTGGAATTGGAATTATGCGGAGCCAGCATGACGTTTTCCATTTCGCGCAGGGGCGAACCCTCGGGTAACGGCTCATGTTCAAAGACATCCAGTGCCGCGCCGGCGATAGTTTTTTGTTGAAGCGCCGTGACCAGTGCTTTTTCATCGACAATTGGACCGCGCGCAGTATTGACAAGTACAGCGCTGAATTTCATCTTTGCCAGCGTTTTTGCGTTGATCAAATGCAATGAAGTGGGGTTCAGGTCGCAGTTCACACTGACAAAATCCGCCTCCTTGAGCAATTCATCTAGGCTCACCGATGCAACATTGTTTTCCAGCAAGAAATCCCTGGGTATGGGCTGGATATCATTTCCGAGCAGGCGCATGCCAAACCCGCGTGCACGCCTTAGAACAGCCTTACCAATATTCCCCACCCCTATCACGCCAAGGGAGCATTCAGAGAGCGATCTGCCTGGGATTTTCTGCCAGACTCCTGATTTTACTGCGGCGTCCATCCAGGGCTGCTGGCGCGCAAAAGCCAGGATATACCCCATCACGCTATCTGCAACTGGCAGCGTGAAGGCATTGAGGGTATTGAGGAGTTTGACCGAATGATCCGCGCAGGCGGCCTTATCGATCGAGTCAATTCCGGTTCCCCATTTGGCGATCACCTTCAATCGAGGAACACAGGCTTCAATGACCCGCCGGGTATAGCGGTCATCCCCGCAGATCGTGCCATCGAACTTGCCGGCATAAGCGAGCAGCGCATCTTCTTCCATGCGCTCATCCACTTGCGGCAGGATTAGATTAATCCCATAGTGTTTGAAAACTGGAGCAAACCGTTCCACGAAGGGGATCATGTAAGGGGCAGTCATTAGAACATCAGCCATAGCGTCCTCTGGTCAATAATCCATCTTTATTCATCATATCCATTCGCCTTGCGTTTCGCAAGCGTCTATTCCTTGATTACATATTTATACAATGTAAATTGCTCAGGACCCTCAATCCGTTTTATTTCTTCCAGCCTGTTGGAAAATACGGCGCCATACGGGTCAGAAATCGTGAGTGTATACTCTTTTCCATATACATAATCCAAAGGCAAAGCGTCCAGCCATTTTTGACCGAGATCGTTCTTTAGCGCATGAAAATATTCCGGACTGCTGATCAGCCCATCCAGATTGACCACGGTGCGATGCTGGATGAAATAAGCCGTGCTCCCCCCTCCCGTCATTCCAATTAGAGAGCCCTCTTCCGTCAGAGATTCAACCTGTGTTACTTCAATTAAGTAGTCATCCTGGTTTTCCATGGAGACCGTCTGGGGAGCAAGGTTAATGATATACCGAATGTGTAACACTGATATATATACTGCCAAACTAATAAAAACAACCAGTGAAAGCCATTTTAAAACGCGTTTTTTGTTCAACAAGCGCGCAAAACCCTCGAGCAAAACAGAACCCAATAATACCATCGAAAGCATCTGCGCGACCCAATACCAGGCACGCGTATGCTGATATCCGGTGGATGTGTAATACATGAACTGCATAGTTGCCCCCAGCATGGTTGCGGGAATCAATAATGAAAAAGATTTACGTGCAAGGTTACCATGCTTGTAATTCAAAGCAATCAAAACCAAAATGCTCACCAGGGTAAATGTCACTGCGAAAATGATTGCCTGCCCACGCGGGTTCTCAAAAGAAAACCAGCGGGAGATTGTTTCAGCAAATGTGAAAAACTGGTTGGTAACCAATGACCAGGGTCCATAATTACTATCAGGGTACAACCCAAGAACGGTCAACAGCGTCACTTTGTGACTATAAACGGTATTTGGCAGGGTGCTCCACCAGGCTTTGATCTGTCCGCTGACTGGAGAAAATGTTCCTAAAAAGACCTTATTTAAGATCATGTACGCACCAACCAAAATACTTACAGGTGCAGTAATTAATAAGCCTTCCGCTAAAATGCGCCGCCAGCTCCTCAACCACCACTCCGAAAATACCGTCCAGGGAGTTTTTGTCTCCTCATCGATTTTTTTGCGGATGATCAGATGGTTTCCAAAAACAAGCACTGCGCATATCCCGGCATCCATAAGCAGGATCGATCTTGAAACCATCGGGATTAAATGCACCTGGTTTAATAGCATCAGGATAGCCAACTGCATGATCATTGCAGTCGTCGAGGCAACAATTACTCGGACCAGCAGGCTTGAAACCCTTTTACTATACCGAGAATTGTAAAGCCCAAGCAGGTAGTAAATGGCAGGTTTGATAACCAGCCCAGTGGCTACCATTGGATAGATTGACCGCGATTCGATCTCATAGGCTGGCAAGCCAAGCCGGATGAGCCAGACAATGAATCCTGAAAAGGCGATCAACACCAGGTCAATGAAAGCTACCAACCGAATCTGTTTTACCCGCAGCAGCACAAAAATCGATACCATCATAACCACAAACAAATTGTCCAGCCTGGAGAGGATGGTCAGCGCTCCCAGTAATCCCAATGAAACAAATTGCGTCCAGCGTAAATGTTTTAATCCGGAGTTCGCCAGAATGGTGGCAGACACGAGCAAAAACCAGACCATAAAGAAAGCGCTTACGGCGGCTTCCATGCCGTGAACGATGGTGTTCGAATATATCGCAGGGAGGAGAATCCAGGTTAATCCACCGATGAAAGCTGGCCAGGTCCTCAATGCTTTCTTTATTAATCTGAACAATAAAACCCCTGTGAGTCCATTAAATACGGCGCTTACCAGCACAAGCACCCGCAGCGGCAAAATCAGATTGAATTTTGAAAGCCAGAAAACTCCCAGACACACCACCATCCAAAGCGGATGAAACCCATTGGTCAGATGGATCTGATCAAAAGTGAATCCATGCCCGGTTAGCACATTTTGCGCCACCTTGTAATAGTAAAAGGCATCATCAATGTTATACCAGCGCATCAGGCTGTTGGCAGGAGCTACAGATACGTAAATTCCACCTGCAATCCCAAGCAGCAGCAGGAGAAGTTCAATCAGCCTTAGTGAATGGCTTCTGATCCATTTAGCCATCTATTTTCCCGCCCTTGCTTTGAGCATCAATTCAACCATCTTGAAATCGATCTCCTCATCAATATCCCATGATTCCTCAGGGTCAGTCTCAAACATGATCGGTGAGGAGCCGATGCGAGTGCCGTTCTTTTTCAGGCTATTCTCAGTAAATAGATATATGCAGGAATTTTCTTCAAAAACGGGCGGCAAGTCCTGCGTTTGGAGAAGGACTTTAGGATCATGGTTTAATGCCCTTCCCTGCGCGTCATAAAGCCGGGTTTGCAGCCGGGTAACAGAAAACAACGAGTCCTTTCCGGGTTGAGCGTCCAGATACGCATGGATCGCCCTTGAAATGGTTTTTGATGTCAACAACGGATTGGTGGAATGGGTTTGCAGATACACATCCGCTGGAACCTGCGAAACATCGTAAAGCAAGATTTGGTTCATGGGAACGTTGTCCGCTGTCAAAGCCTCGGGGCGTGGAATGACCACAACCTCGGGGAAAAAGCGGTGCAGTCCGTCAATAATGTCTTCGCTGTCTGTATCCACCGCGATGCGGGTGATCTCAGGGCAATTTTGCAGGGTTGTTAGGATGTGCTGATAAAGAGGTTTGCCCTCCAGCAGGCGGTAATTCTTGCCGGGAACGCGTTGTGAATGGTGCCGCATTGGAATAAGTGCTGTAATTTCCATGGAACCTCTCAGTTCAATCTAACCGCCAGTGATAACGGACATCAGGTGAATACACTCGCCATCGTGCGGTGATTCATCCATCAGCATCACCGGGTTTGCCAGGTCGCCATCGACCACAAACATCACCGAACTTAAGAATTCATCTCCCGATGGCGCGATCAGGATATTCACCATAGCCGGGTATAAACCGGCTAATTTTTTAACAAGGTCGCGGTAACGCGTCCCTTCGGGTAAGGACAGGATAAGGTCATCCCTTTCAGCAAGATCTTTCGCGATGCCTGAAAACTCGATCCTTACCTTCACATAAACCTCCACCAATAATGGGAATCAATCTCCAATTTTACTATACTGGATTGGTTCAACCTGGCGGTTGTTCTTATTTTGGTCCGCGTCGACCACTCTTGGATAATAGAATGCCTGCCGCAAACCCCAGGTGAGCGGCCCAGACTGTCTGTATCCGCTGTATGTCCCATAAAATTGAGCCCAGCGAAAACGCAGGATCGGGAAAATATTGGGGAGAAAGACCTTCTGCTGCCATGCAGCTTTCAGGTCATTGTAGGCATTGTGATAAAACAATCGCACCAGGTCCGCCCTGCCGAAACGTTCCTGCGGGAAAATTCTCTTAAATGCCATCCCTTCCCGGCGGTAGCGGTTGAAAGTCCCTTTTGGCTTTTCATTATGCACATGAATGATCTCAGCATCTGCCACGTAAGATATACCGTATCCTTCGTGTTGTGCCCATTTTGCCCATTCCAGGTCTTCCAGACCCGGCAGGCTCTCATCATATGGGTGCAGTTTCCACAATTTTCGCCTGATTGCCGCATTGGCATTATTGCAGAACGGATGATCCTGCAAATGGACTGATTCATCGGGATACCAGTGTTTGAAGATCTGCTGTTCCGAAAAATGGGAGTTGCTGGTCCCGCGTTGTTTGCCGTAAGTTAAGCCTATTTTTTCATCTTTGAACGGCGCGAGTAGTTGTTCCAACCAGTCGGGATACACCGGGTAAACATGTGCACTTGCCATCACGATCAAATCAGCAGCAGATGCGCTTATGCCTTTATTCAATGAACGCCCAAAAGTGAATTCTTCGGGCGCAATATTGACAACTTCAACCGGGTATTCACTGGCTGCAGCAATTGTCCCATCTGTGGATCCGGAGTCCACGAGGACCACCTGTACATTTTTTATAGTCTGTTCGAATATCCCTTGCAGCAACCGCCGGATATGATGTTCTTCATTATAGGCGCGGATAATGATTGAGCAGGCAGGTTTGGTCATCATGGCTTAAGTTCAAAAGGTTTTCCAAAACGTATCCCCTCAAGGATCACCTTTATCGTCTCAGAGTTTTCCATCGCTAACGCACCAGGCGTCAGTTTCTTTTTAAGAGTTACATAACCTTTCCAGTAATGATCGTTTTCGAGGAACCTATCAAACGGTAGCGATGACATGAATAATTGTTTATAAAGGAATCGTCTGGCATTTCGGATAAATTCAGCAGGTACGGGGTTTTGGTCGCCATTCAGCAAGGACTCCAGCTTCTCAATGTAATCAGCCAGGGAGATCGGATGGATAGTTGTGGGGATCTGGGTATAACGCGCCTTGGCAGCAGTGAGCACATTCTTGCCCATTAAGATTGCTTCTAATCCAATGGTGGAGTTGTACACCATCACAAAATGAGACCGTTGGATCAGCTCATACGAACTCACCATTTCATCGGTATCAATGAAAACCACATTTGGCAGCAAATCCAATGAGGTTTTTTCCACCCATTGCGCCACGCTCTCGCGGCTTTCTTTCCCTTTGCGTCCTTCATCAGGGTGCGCCCGAAGAACAAAAAGGATATCTGGATGCTGTTTTATCGCTTTTTCCACGGTTCCCAGCCAGTCGAACATGGTAGCAAAAATCGTGTTGGCATGCACCTGGCTGGTGTCGAATACAACATTGGTAAAAACCGGCACTATCTTTTTGTAACCCGCCATTTTTTGCTTGAGGGTTTCGTCCACTTGCTCAATCTGCGGCCAGAATTTAATCCCAGCCATTGTAAAGTCGCCCTTGAAACGCTTGCCAAGGTATTCATCCAGGCGCTCATTCATTTTCGGTGTCAATTCAAAATCTGATGGGATATCAAGTGGATAGGCTGTTGCTTCGCCATCCGTAAAAAACGCGGTCATTGGCTGAATGCCAACTTCATGCGTGATGACACGCACATTTCTCTCCAGGCAAGCCTGGCGCACAGCGGCTTCAGGATAGAACATGCCATTGAAAACCACAACTGCTTGCGGATTCAAATTATCGACTAACTGTGTGAATTGTTGATATACATTCCACCCGCCAAGGATGAATGCCCGCATGAAAACGAGTGTGGACTCATCCTCAACCAGGTGATGGCGGCGAAGTACCCAGCGCAGTGAATTGACTGCCCAAAAACCAAGAGGCAAGTCTGCTTTCTTGAAATCGATTAACTTCTGCAGTGGTAAATCCTGTAATTCATTTTTTAAGTCCGGGTATTTACGAGACACAAGCCACGTAACCGGAGCATCCGAGAACACCTGGCGGCTTTGCCTGGTGCATAATTCACAAGGAGGTGAAACATATACGTCATCCCGGTCGCTGCCAAGAACGCATCGCTCCAAGCCAGCTTTGCAGATAAAATAATGCACGGGAATTCCATTGGCACGCAACCCAAGGCTGGCGAGCAGCGAATAGGCTGCATTTTGACTCATGCTCTGAAGACGGGTTGAAGCATTGAAGAAAACCACCGGACGTGTCTCATCAGGTGTGGTTTGAAAAGAGAATACCTGTTTTAATAGTTTATTCCAGCGCTGGTTGCTGTTGAAATGTGACCAGCGCTGGCCGATGCCATTTTTAATTCTTCCTGGAGAATAAACTTTCAATTGCTCAGATCCTGCGCAACTTTTTCAAAGAAGGAAGTTCGCTGTCATACACTTTTTTTACGCCATCACCCACAGCCTGTTCAGTGACACGGATATATTTAACCAATTTCTCAAACCCGCCAGGTTCCACCGAAGCTGCCTGGTCAGAACCCCACATCGCTCGGTCAAGGGTGATGTGCCGTTCAACCATGCATGCCCCCAGGCCAACTGCAACTGCTGAAGTGACCAACCCTACTTCATGCCCGGAGTAACCGATCGGGCAATTGAAGGTCTCTCTCAGGGTATCGATCATACGCAAATTCAATTCGTGAGGATCGCACGGGTAAGTGCTGGTGGCATGCGTAAGAACCAGGTTTTCCTGGCCAATCAGGTCGACAGAAGTCTTGATCTGATCCATCGTGGACATACCTGTGGAAAGAATCAAGGGTCTGCCAGTGGAACGTAAATGCTTTAGAAGTTTATGGTCAGTTAAGGAAGCTGATGGGATCTTGTAACAGATCGGATTGTACTGCTCCATGAAGTTGACTGCTTCTTCGTCCCAAACCGAAACGAACCAGTCAATTCCCACTTCCCTGGCAAATTGGTCAATTTCATCATATTCTGCTTTACCAAACTCGGTTTTCTCTCGATAAGCCATGTAAGTAATGTATCCCCATGGAGTTTCACGCATCTGGCTGCGTTGTTCAGGCGGCACGCAAAGTTCCGGGGTCCTCTTTTGGAATTTGACAGCATCCACGCCGGCGTGCTTGGCCGCCAGGATCAGCTGCTTGGCAATTTCAATATCTCCATTATGGTTGATCCCAGCTTCAGCGATGATATAAGCGGGATGTCCGTCTCCCACCTTGCGATTACCAATAGTCACTTCACGTGTCATTTTTTCTCCTGTTTGAGCGTAATTTTCAAGGTTGTATTTGGAGCAGTTATTTTAATCGAGTTAATAGGATATCACAAAGTTCGCGAACAGCCCCCCGCCCGCCTGGATTCTCCAGCACCCAATCCGCTTTGCGCTGGACCTCCGGCAGTGCATCCGCCGGGGCAAAGGCATAAGCCGCCACCGGGAAACAGGGGATATCGTTGGTGTCATTGCCGATATACACAACCTCGGCTGGGTTTATCTTCTTTTCAGCAAGGTAGTCTCTCAGGGCGGTTGCCTTGTCGTCTATCCCCTGCAGCACCGGAACATTGATCTTCCTGCACCGGGCTTCAACTACCGGGTTGCGCTCTTTGGAGATAACCAGCGATGCCACCTTTTTCCTTTCCTTAAGGAGTGCCAGCCCCAGGCTGTCACTGCGGTTCGCCGCGATCGTCTCTTCGCCGTTTTGAGATACCCAAACGCGGTTATCAGTCAGTACGCCGTCAAAATCCATCACCAGCAGTTTGACCTTATGCGGCAGCGTCCTGCGCTGATTGGCAGGGTCCACAAAGGTGAATCCTCCATCACGCATTAAGGTCTCGGCTGCACGCCAATCGGATGGTTTATCCAGGTCAACCGTGTATTGGGGGTCAATAATGAGCGGAAGGATTACACGCCCGCTCATGGATTGTTTTTCCAGGATCACATGTGGACGGATGGCATCGATATGACCCGTCTGCCAATATACTTCCGGCAGGATCTGTCGGGGTGCATTGAAGGGTTCCGAAATACCGGGAACACCAACAATGGGGATCATACGCCCTTCTGGTTCGATTTTCCACATCTTGAACGGATTTTGACCGGCAAGCACCACCCCCCTCACCGAATCAGCCGTGGCATTCGCAAGCAGCAGCCCAACAGCATCATCCACACAAGAGAGGGGGCGGATCGGAGATGTGGGTCGGAGTTGTACGACCACTTCGGGTCGGTAGCCTTCGTGCTCAAGCAGCCACTCCAGGGCGTGTTTGAAAACCGGCAGATCCGTTGTGTTATCGCGGGCAAACTCATCCGGGCGCATGAAGGGTACTTCTGCCCCCCATTCGCGCGCCACGGCAGCGATCTCCTCATCGTCGGTAGAAACAATGGTTCGGGTGACCAGTTTTGAACGAAGACCAGCCAGGATACTGTAGGCGATCAGCGGATAACCGCCAAAATCCTTGATGTTCTTCCGCGGGATGCCCTTGGAACCTCCGCGGGCAGGAATGACCGCCAATACTTCGGGTTTTTTTACCATGCTGTCCATCCTCCATCCACCACCACGTTCGACCCGGTCATATAGGAGGATGCATCTGATGCAAGGAATAGCAAAGCGCCGTTCATTTCATCTTTCTTTGCCATTCGACCCAGGATCGCGCGTGAGGAATAATTTTTAACGAATTCTTCAGGATTATTATTGTAAACTCCACCGGGGGTGAGTGCATTTACACGGATTTGAGTGCCCATGTAGTAAGCAGCCAGGTAGCGTGTGAGCCCCATGATGCCGGATTTTGTCACCGAATAAAATACGGGCTTAAACACCTTTTTCTTTCCGGCAAAATCATAAATCCGTTGATCCGGCCCAACCAGACCATAAGTGGAGCAAATGTTGATGATCGAACCACTCCCCTGTTTCACCATCACCCTACAAGCCGCCTGTGATGCCAAAAAGGCTCCTGTCAGGTTGACATTCAATCCATCCTGCCAGAACTTTAAAGGATAATCCTCAAAAGCATTGTTGCTCGTCTGAGGATGATCGGGGTCAAACTTGGGATCAAGCGCTGCGCTGTTCACCAGCACATCCAACCGGCCAGTTTGCTCGTGAACTCTCTCAAAAGCACCCGCCACGGATTCTGGACAGGTCACATCAAGTAATAGACCGCGTACTTCGCCGGGCAGCCCTTTCAGGGATAAGGCTGTCTCATGAACCAGCTCAGGGTTGACATCCGCCAGGTATACCGTTGAGCCTGCTTCAGCCAGCGTTTTTACAAATTCCTTTCCAAGCAACCCTCCACCACCAGTAACTACCGATGTTTTTCCTTTAAGAGAGAATTTATCAAAGATCGTTGTCATGCGGCTCCTCGTTCAATTCAGTTTCACCAGTTTTCCACTCTGAGAAGACTGGTGTACAGCCAGTGTCAGTTTCAACGCTGCGATACCATCATGAATATCGCAAGCGGGAATCTCTTTGCGATTGGCGACATGGATAAAATGCTGCATTTCCGCCAAAAAAAGAGCATTGCGTTCAAACCCTGCCGGAGGGAGGATCTCCTCGGGTCCTGGTTTTCCGGCTCGGTAAACCTGGGCAGTCGCTGTGGCATTATCAAAGGTAATGGTGCCGTTTTCACCGATGATCTCAAGCGTGTGTTTTGGCGGCTGCTGAATGTAATCCAGGTGAACTGTGCCGGCAACGCCTGCCTTGAACATCAAGCCAATCTCGGCAGTATCTTCAACTGCCAGCCCCAGACCAGCAGACGAGGTAAAAGCCCAGACCGAATCGACATCCCCAAAAATCCAGCGCAGATAATCCAATGGGTGGCTTAAGGTGTTCACCACGCCGCCGCCAAGTTCGGGGCGTGCGCTGTAACTCTGTCGGTAATCTTCCCACGGATGCCAGCCCGGTAGGTATTCACCCCAGTGCGCACGGAAAGAGACCGGTTTACCGATCACATTCGTCTTCACCAGTTCGCGAACCCGGCTCAGCACCGGGTGAAATCGAAATTGGAAACCCACTAACATTGGACTGTTATGTTCTTCAAGTGCGCGGTGCAGCTCCTCCACCCGGTTCATGTCATGGGAGATCGGTTTTTCCATCAGGATGGCACAACCAGCCTTCGCAGCCGGGATCGCCACATCCAGGTGAAGCGCGGTCGGGTTGGAGACGATCACCGCATCCGGGCGGTGTGCCAGCGCTTCACTGATCTCGGTTTCATCCGGGATCCCGTTGATATCGGTTTCAGGCAGTGTGGAGTGATGGGATCGCAGCAACACAAAATCCGTCTCGCCTAAAGCACGCAGGTTATTTAGATGGCGGCGGCCGATCGAACCAAAACCACAAATGAGTGTTTTCATTTCTTTCTCACTTTGCGTGTCTCATCTCATCATACCAAAGAAACAAGGTATTCAGCCGTACGTCTTCCAGATGAGCCATCCGTGAAGGTTACCTCGTCTTGAATAAATTTGCGTCGTTCCACCGAATCCAGTGAAGGGTCAACCAAATAATCATTCAACAATTTTTTCAAGGTCTCGACATCCGAAGCCACGCGGCCGGCACCAGCTTTGCGGAAGCGTTCATGCGTGGGCCAGTTGCCAATTTCGGTAAGCGCCAGTGAGAACTTTCCGGGTTTATTCCAACCCCCGGGAATATCCAGGCAAACGCTGACAATTGGCCGGTCGTGGATGGCAGTTTCAACGCACATGGTGGAGTAGACCGTGGTGAATACATCCGAGTAAGCCATCATCGAAGTCTTTTCGGGCATATCCTCACCGGAATAATAACCCAGGTCGCCCCCAAGCGCCACCGGCTCCACCAGGTGAACATGCGGCAAGCTGCGCGCCAATTCACGGATACGCTCCCGCTCGCCGGCAAATAAGGGTTCGGTCATGAAGTGGTTCGGGTGAAAGCGGATGAGCAGTTGGCTTGGTTCCGCCAAAGAATCAGAAGAAACGAGGTTTGCCAGAGTGTCAATGTTCCGGTAATTTGGCGAAAAAGTGATGAAGCTGGACGCGTAACTGATGAGTTTCCGCTGTGGGTCGAGACCATGCATCGCAAAATACTCTTCACGAGGAATTATCCATTCTTTGCGGAAATAGCCGTCATAAGAAGGAATACCGCCGACATTTACTTTACCGGGGTCCCAATCTGACCCTTCCACCAATTCCTGCTTCTGGATCTCCGACCAGCAGGTAATGAAATCCAATGGAGCGGATGGGATGCCATAACTGCTCGGATTATCCCAGCCGACGATCACTGCACCAGCCTTCACCCCGCGCTGCACCGCCTCACGCAGCAAATAGCGGTCGTTGCGCCATCCGTATGTCGAGGAAACAACCAGGTCAGGTTGGTATTTTTCAAACAAGTCGGCATAAATGCCGGGGGTAAAACGCATCTGCCATCGCTGCATATATTTCCTGGCTGAACGTGAATGCCGCAGCAGGGAAACCAGAATGCGCGCCACCGGGATCATCAGGCGCTGCCTGCCCTGGATTTCAGCTTCCACCTGCCGCGTGTAACTATCCATGGCTTCGGTGTTGATCCGGTTCGAGGTACCCACACGGCGGAGGTAGTTGGACCACCACTGTAAGCTTGGATGGTGCTTCCTGGCATAGTCATTACCGGTTTTATAACGCAACCCTTCCACAACCAGGTTGGGTTGACCGAACCGCTTCTGGATCTCATCCAGGAGGGAATCATCTGTGAGCAACACAACCCGGATATTATTTTTTAATAAGGTCGAAAGAAGGTCACTCTGCAAGAAATAGATGATCGCCAGACCGTGATCGGCGCTTATGAAAATTGTCTTTTGTTTATCTGTTTTGGTCACTTGTTCAGTCCTAATTTCCTGCGGATAAGAGCATAAAGCTCAACAGGATGCATGAGTAGAAATACAAATTCGGCAAGTCCAAAATAATGCAGTGTGACTAGGGGGAAGATCTCGATCTCACGCCAGAACCGGCTGAGTGTCAACCGTTTTTTATGGATCCCGCTGCGGGTTAATAAGTAATTCGCGTCTGGCAAGCGGAAGATCGCACGGTTGCCCCCCGCCAGGCGAACATTCTCATCCGTCTCCGGCAGGTCGTAATGGGGCTTGCCCTCAGGCAGGTGGCTGTAATCATGATCCTGGTGGATAATCTGGATACATTGTGTGGCGTCAATTGTTTTCCAACCCTGCTGGCGTGATTCATAGATCATCCAGTTATCCCAACCAGCACGCCCAATGGCAAAATCGGGGATATTCGTGAAACACTCCCTTGGGTAGATAAAATAATCGCTGCCCATCGGTTTGTGCAGCCTGCCGCGACTAGCGCAATCCTGCTGTAATTTTTCCAGCCAATTACCGGCAAAATCCAGTTCTTCACGGACGTCCAGATCCCAGCGCTGACCAACAAGCAAAAAACGCTGTGTTGATCCCATCACCCGCTTCGCCTGCTCAAGGAAATCCGGCAGCAGCAGGATATCCGCGTTCACATACGCCAGCAGCGGGGAATCGCTTTGCTCCCGCGCGGTTTGGAACAGTGAGCTGATGAGAGGGGTGCCCTTGTCATTTTTGCGAATCTCCCGAATTTGGCGTACCCCTAAATGGGCAGCATTTTCCGCCAGTCCTTCCTCTTCTCCCATTAAGAGGATCTCTACTTCATTTCCCAAAGCAATCCACGAACGGATGGCATTCCGCTGGATCATGGCAATATGCGAATTGGTGAAGGGTTTAGGTGCGGTGAAAAGCGTGAGGGTCTTCATTTCTGCTCCACATCAAACATGCTTTTGTGCACCACTTCGCCATTGATTTTCGCCAGTTCGGGATCCTGCAAGAATAAGGTCAACACCTCTCGCCATGAAAAATCATTTCTGCCGCCCAGTCGTTTGATCACCTCGCGCAGCAACGCCAAGTCTTCAGGGGTATCGAGCGTCCAGCGCAGGTTGCCGTAATCCACATCATTCTGCAGCTGCTTGATCCTGAATCTGCCTGTTACCTCATATAAATAGGGCATCACATGTTCGCGGTCATGTTTGGCAGTCGCGTTTTTCCAGGCATTTTCCAACGCTTCGAAAGTACACGCTTCAACATCAAGTCCAATTGGATATGTGCGTTTGAACGGCGGGGGCAGCCGGTTGCAAGTGAAATCCAACGGGTTGGCAAGTAATGCCTTGACCACCTGGTCGATCAAATCCGCGTCGATCAACGGGCAATCACCGGTAAGGCGCACCACGTAATCTGCCCTGTAATACAACGCGCATTGATAATAACGGTCGAGCACATCCGGCAGGCTTCCGCGGAAAACCGGTATTCCAAGCCTTTGGCACAACTCAACAATTGGCATATCCAACAGGTCGGTAGTGGTGGCAACCACAGTTTCGGTCACTGTTTTCGCGCGTTTCACGCGTTCGACCATGCGCTCAAGAACCGGGCGTCCGCCAAGATCCTGCAGCACCTTGCCGGGCAGCCGGGTGGAACTCATGCGCGCCTGGATGACGGCAATCACACGCGGTTTCATGCCTTCTCCCTGTGAAGCTCAACTGCCTTCTCGTAAGCCTGCAGCAACACCGGGAAGTTTTTCGACCAATCCGCCCGTTCTTCTGCCAGTATTCGATTTTGCTGCCGCATTTTTTTAACCTCAGGTGAATCCTTATCGAACTTTACCATATAACGAGCCAGGTCTTCAGGATTCCCGGTTTTAAACAACCAGCCGTTTTCGCCTGGCACAATCCACTCGGCGTTGCCGGGGATGTCACTCACCAGCGCTGGAAGTCCGCACGCCAGGGCTTCCATCAGGGATACGGAAGCACCATCACTGTGTGTGGCAGACAGGTAAAGATCTGCAGTGTGGTATGCCTCGATCATACGTTCATCATTAACCCTGCCGCCAAAATACGTTTTATGTAAAATCCCGGCAGATTTCAACGCATCCCGTAAAGCAGTTAATCGGGAGCCGCTGCCATATACGAGAAGTCGAATATCGGGGCGTTTTTTTTCCGCCAATATAAACGCATTTACGATACAGTCAACATCATAAAGCGGTTCCAGTGAACGAATTGACAGGAATATAGTGTTGTCATTCCAACCCAGACGTTCCCGTAAATCCTTGAATACACCGGGTGAAAATGCTTCCAGGTCAACCCCCCATGGGAACTGGAAATAAGGACCTTTGTAACCAAATCTCTTTGCTTTCTCATGGATACATTTGGAATCACCGCACAATACATCTGTATGAGCGAGGGTATACCGCGTGATCCAGCGCGTCGCCAGGTTACGCTCTGCCTCCAGCATCAGGTCTGATCCCCAGGACAATGTCACCAATGGATGGAATCCACTCAAAGCCACACGGAATGCAGATCCGTGCAAAGGACCAGCATGAACTACATCCGGCGCAATATCAGCAATTAACTTTTTAAATTCGCGAACCTGACTTGGCAGCCTGAACATGTTCTCAATAAAAGAGTTGAATTTGGAACGCAGGATCCACTCCAGCCATTTTCCACTCCAACCTTCAAACCCAAACAGGGATACTTCGTGTTCAGTTTTCCCGAGCGCGCTCACGAAATGGATATCGTGTGTGGTATCCCCAAGTGAAAAATACATGATCTTCATAAATAACAGAAATTCCTATTCACCGAGATCAGTCCAGCGAATTTCCTTTCCAAAGGGAAGATCCTTGAGGGCATGGGTACCGATCACCTGATCGAGTTCAGCCGGTTTAATGGCACCAACAGTTGCCGGTCTCAAGACATCCAGCATCTCGCGGGTGATCTTCTCCCCTGCTTTGATATCCCTCCCGGCCCGCACACAGCGCCGCTGCACGATCGAGGTATCCTTCTCGTTGGCGGTAATGAATTTATCCGCCGACCCGAGGGCTTTTTCAAGCTCGCGGGTGCGGTCTACCATTTCCCGCCAGGTGAGCGGCGTCATACTGAAGGGATGATCCGGACCAGTGCGGGTGGTATCATCCGTAAAATGCTTTTCGACCACCCTCGCCCCCAGTGCAACCGCTCCAAGAACGGTGGCATGTCCATGCGTATGGTCTGAAAGTCCCAATACCACCTGGGGGAACATCGTATGGTAGGTGTTGAGTACGCGCAAGTTGATGTGTTCAAAATTGACCGGGCTGGCAGTGTAATTGGTATTGCATTGCAAAAGCACCACCTGCGGGTTGATCGCCAGCAGCGTATGGACTGCCCGCTGCACATCACCGATATCTGCTGCCCCGCTAGAAACGATCACCGGCTTGCCTTTTCGGGCAATGTGCTCCAGCATTTCCAGCCAGTCCACATCCCCGGAACCGATCTTGTGCGCCGGCACAAATGGATCGAGGTAATCCACTGCCTCAAAATCATAAGGCGAAGAAAAATAATCAATCCCGACCTTATCACACTCCTCTTTCAAAACCGGTGTCCAATCAAAGGGTATAGAGGCATCGGAATAGACTTGAAATACTGATTTTTTCCAGGTTGCCTGGTGGGAGACCTGACCTTTCATGGCAGTGAAGCCATAATCAGAGACAATCTTCGCGGCTCGGAAATTCTGAAACTTGGCGGCATCAGCGCCGGCTTCCTTTGCCAGGCGGATCAGCAATTTAGCCCGTTCAAGGTCACCATCATGATTCGCGGAAATATCCGCAATAAAGTAGGTAGGGTGATTTTCACCGATTAAGTGGTTGCCAATTTTTACATCCATTCAATCCTCCTTGCTTCTCCCTTAAACCAGCGATCTCAACATTTGAGGAAAACCATGCCGGTACTGGTTATGAAATTTTGCCAGTCCCTGTGCGAACGCCGGCAGCGGGTGACCCAATGCTCGCCCTAATTTCTGCGTCGCAAGCGTCAGGTTGGGTGACCGGGCTGCCGCTAGACCGCCATCTGAAACAGACGCGGGATGAACGAGTTTTTCATCGAATCCAAATTGCTTCGCTATCGCCACCCCGAAGTCATATTTTGACATGCTCTCGGGACCAACCATGTGATACAACCCAGCCAGGTCTTTCTTCACAGCTTCCAACAGCGTATCTGCCAGGTCAAGCACCATCATCGGGCAGAAAAGGATATCCGTAAACCCTTTGACATCTTTTCCATCCGCCAGGTTATTAACAAAGAATTCCGCCAGGCTGCGGGTGCCGCTGATGCTCCAGCCATAAAAATTAACCCTGGGCACCAGTGCCTGCGGATTTTCTGTCAAAACAGCCAACTCGCCATCGCGCTTGGTACGCGCATAAACGCTCAACGGGTTGGGTGTATCGTTCTCGGTATAGTTACCCTTCTGACCATCAAACACGGCGTCCGTTGAGATATGCACCATCTTGATGGAATGCTTCCTGGCGCTGGCAGCGATTTCCCCGGGCAGTTCAGCGTTGACACGCTGCGCCTCCTGCGGACGTTTTTCACAATCATCCACATTTGCCATGGCGGCACAGTGCAGGATCACGTCGGGTTTGATCTCTTTGACCAACTTCTCGATAATCCCGGGTTCGGTCAGGTCAGCCTGGCGGGTCTTGAAATTGATCCAACCAAGCGGATTGCGGTTGTCCACTCCTGTCACCTGATGCTGGCGTCCATCCACTGCCAGGGCAAAATTCAGCCCCAGCAAACCGGACGCGCCTGTGATCATCCAATGGCTCATTACAGCTTTCCTGCCAGGTAATCTGCCTCAATGGGGGCAATGATGCGCTTGATTTGGTCGACAGTCAACCACTGGGTATTGGTATTTGATGCGTAGCGGAAATCATCATTGAGCAGAGTACCTTTGGATTCCCAGTCCCGACCAAACCATAAAGCTTCCGCCGGCTGCACCACGTACATATCCGGCATTTCCACCGTCTGGCGTGCTTCATCCTCAGAGATAAGCACTTCGTGCAGCTTTTCGCCGGGGCGAATGCCAATGATATCGATCTTTGCTTCAGGTGCAACTGCCTTCGCCAGGTCAATGATCGTACAGCTTGGAATCTTGGGAACAAACACCTCTCCGCCGTACATGTTCTCCGCGGCGCGGATTACGAAACGAACACCCTGCTCCAGGCTGATCCAGAAGCGTGTCATACGGTCGTCGGTGACGGTCACTTTGCCAGTCTGACGCTGTTTGAGGAATACCGGCACCACCGAGCCGCGGCTGCCGACCACATTACCATACCGCACACAGGCAAAACGTACCTGCCGCCCGCCGGCATACGCGTTGGATTGCACAAAAAGCTTTTCGGCTGCCAGCTTGGTGGCACCATAAAGGTTGACTGGATTGACGGCCTTATCGGTGCTGAGCGCCACCACTCGGCTTACCCCCGAGTCGATGGCGGCATCAATGACGTTGCTGCTGCCCAGGATGTTGGTTTTTATGGCTTCCATCGGGTTGTATTCGCATGCAGGCACCTGCTTGAGCGCCGCCGCATGAATGACCACATCCACCCCGTCAAAAGCCCGCTTGCAGCGTTCCTTATCACGGATATCCCCAATGAAGTACCGCAGCGATGGATGATTGTAGCCAGCCGCTTGCATTTCGTGCTGTTTTAATTCATCACGGCTAAACACAATGATCTTGGCAGGATGATACTCATCCAGCATAATGCGGATGAATTTTTTTCCAAACGAACCTGTGCCGCCGGTGACAAGAACAACTTTTTTAGACCAATCCATAACGACCTCTTTTTAAGCCAATTTATAAGACTTTTTATTTTCCTGTTATCCGGTTCCGCATATCACGCAGAAAATAATATAACCGGGTATCCTTGAACTGCTTCGTTGGTAGTTTTCGATGCGGGGTGTAGGGGAATTCGCCCAATTCAGGCCAAAGATATGCGGTAATGCGCTGCTGGGCAATGTGATAAGGATAAGAGCGGTATTTTGGGTCGATTCCCTGCATGATGGTGAAGAATTTGCGGCAGTTGAACAACGTGAACTCGCGTTGAGCCACGCCAAACACGGTGTATCCCATATCGTACCAATTGCCAACCTCGATCTCCCACGATAGCAGATCAAGCAGCTTGACGTCATATTTTTCCGCATAAGGTTTGGCTTCGTCCAACCAGGAACGCAGGTTTTCTACCACCAGCGGCGCGTCTCCAAGCGACATCAGGGAAACAACGTCTTTCAATCTCACCTTGGGAGGATGGATGCCGACACCGAAATAGCGGCAGCGCATGATCTCAGAAATCGTCCCTTTTAATAGCACCTGGTCTGATGGAATATTCCGGATGCGTCCGGCAACAATATCCACCCAGTCAACCTTCAACCCTTTGACATTCCGCTGGTACAACTCGCGGATGTCGTCCTCAGCAGGCAGGCGGCAATCATAGACAGTGTGGTTGAATCCTAACTTTTTTGCCATCTGCACTGGCACAAAAACATCATCACTATCCTCGGTGAGGTTGCGATAAAGGAACGAATAAACTGGAATGTCGGAAATAAACTCCTTGCAGGCAGAGAATACCAAACGGCTATCCAATCCTGAAGAGAGGGATACTGCCAGTGGGAAGCGATTGTGCGCGCTGGTAAGCAGACCCTTGAGCATTTTTCCTATAACGGGGATCGAACTTTCGAAATCCTGCTTCTCCAATTTTTCAAACGGCCAGAATCTCTTTGCCTTACCGTCTTTGAAATCAAATAAATGATTCGGCAGGAGCTGCTTTACTTCAGCATATGGGCTGCTTTCACCCGGCCACCAGGCTTCGTGCCGTTCCTTGAAGCGAGGAGAATTGGTATATTCAACAGATTCCTTAGATTCATTAAATCCAAGCTGCTCAGCCAGTAATCCCGGTTGGGTTGCCATCCAAACATGCTTGTTGGCATCCATATGGTAAAACAAAGTCATGGTTCCACCCGCATCCGGGAATACCAGATCTGCGCCTTTGCCGGTTATGAAAAGCAGCCAGCGGCCTCCCAGCGCATCCGTCAGGCGCATGAACTGCTCGGCTGATTCCGCCGACTTGCACAATCGATCCAATATTGCATTATCGTCATCCTGCGGCTGGTCCGGGTCCAGCAGGAATCCAAGTAAGATCACAGAAAAACCATTTTCCTTGACAGCTACCACATTGAGGTCCGGATGGGTGGAAAGCCAGCCTTTCCCTTCAAGGCGGAGATATTTCCACCCGGGTAGGTCGATCTTTTTCTGACCAAAAAAATATTGGCCGCGGTACAACAGTTTTTCAATATCCTTCTTTTCGGTCATTTTTCCTCCATGAATAAGAGAAATCAATAGCAGCCTTATTTTCCGTTCGATCCGTTCTCGATAACCTTCTTATGGTTATTACCATTTAGGTTTGTCCAATCGAGTGGTTCACCAACCAGGTAACGGAAGGAATTGCCATATTTGCGTTTGCCTTCCTTGCTAAACACCTGGGAGATCTTATGAGTCTCATACTCCTGCCAGAGTTTGATGTGCCACGGGAAAGGCAGCGGGAAGGTATAAAAGAAATGGTAGGCATATTTCCATGCCAGACTGACCTGCTCTTTACTCAAGCGAAACGATTTTGGTTTTTCCAACATCGTGCCCAACAGCTTGAAATACTCCACCCAGCTGGATGGATCATAGGTAAAGCCGCGTTCGCGGTAATGGGTTTTTCCAACAACGATCACGGGCAATCCCTTCAATGCCATCTCCAAACCAACGGTGGTGGTGTAAACCAATCCGATATCAGACAGGCTCATCAGATCATAAGTATTGATCTTCTCTTCCGGCTGAATGACATGGATGTATTCGGGCAATTCCGGGAGAGTTTGCTTCACCACATCCACCATTGAACACTCGCGGGTGAGTATCTCCCCCGGGTGAATGCGGATGACCAGCTGGACATCCGGTCTGCCAATGAAGTAGAGGATCGTCCGGCTGACCCAGTCTGCCATTGTTTTACTGAAAACCTGGCGCCCAAGGGTCAGGCTGTCGCCGAGTACATTTGTTGCCAAAAGAACTACAGGACGGTTATCCAACTTTAATGCCTGACGCACCGATTCATTCCCCTGTGCCGGTGTGCTCTGCCATTGGCGGGTAAAATTCTCGCTTGTCTTTGCCTGCTGCCGGCTTTCGAATAGAGCCTGGATGCGGGTTAATTGTTCCCTGGTCAGCTTGGTGTCTTTCCACGCATTCCACATACTTGTTGTATCCTGCCGCATGATCTCGGAATTTTGACCCAGCCAGAAGGTTTCCTTTTGATCACTGAATTCATAGGTCATCACCGGGATCTTCAAGAATTGTGCAACACGATACACAATGCCAAATTCGAGGATTGTGCCATTGGGTACCACCACCACATCTGGTTTATTCGTTCGCAGCCAATCCAACACAGATTGGGCAGCTTCCATATTGCGTTTGTAGCGGAACTTAAAAGTAGGCCATTCCGGATCGACTTCTTCAATTTGGAGGGTGTACTGTGTATCGAAGGTGGTAACCTCGTTAACCGCATCCTGGATAGCTTTCGGGAGGACTGTGTAAGTTGCCCGATTCGACAGGAAAGAAACGGTTTTGATCATCGGTGCAGCTGCCTGCATCACCTTTTGGGTGTAAATATTCTGCCGTCGGATATCAAATTTGTCCTGGTCCTGATGCCAGTCAGCGTAAGGGTAATATCCCAGGGTAACATCATTATTATCCGCTGCCAGCCCAACGGCTGTCACCGTTGCCTGCTCGATCCAATAATGCATGGCGGCAAACACAAAGACCTTTTTACCGCTAAATTTAGCTGCCTTTTTGGCAGTTTTCGCTTCAGCCACCAACTCCGGCAGCACTTCCTGCAGCCTTTTCAAAGCGAAACGTGTATTCACCCCGTTGGAATTCCGCCTGACCAACCAGTAGAGTTCTGCAGTCAACGGGATATTACCAAGAAGTTTTTTGAACGTACTGGATTTCTCTTCAGTCATTATTTTTCCTCAATTTGCCAATCCAGTCGGGGTCTGGTAACCCCCTGGCGGCTTTCTGCCCACTGCATGCCTGGGGCACCGGCAGGATTTACATTAAAAACTACAGCATTCGCATCCTGGAAGTACCGCTTGACGCGAAACACACTGGCATTCATGCCAACGACAAAACGCCCTTCGTTCAACATATCCGCGGGAATGCGAACCCGGCTGATATATCGTCCTGCCTTACGCAGGCTCAGGCGGTTATATTCCTCAGGATTATCTGTATCAAATGAAGTAAAAACATATTCCCCGCGCATCGACATCAGGTAGATGCCAACCCGCAACCCGGTGATGGGAGCGTCGAGTTCATATTCCACCTCGATATACATCGGATCGATCGAGCGGATCGAATCCGTAACTTGCTTGTGATGATTGAGCACGCGCATCGCTACTGGTCTAAAAGGTTTCGCATCCGCTTCGATCTCAGAAGGTTTCCAACGGCGCTCGCCGCCTTTTTCGTAATCATGAGAAAGGTAATAATCCACCGCTTCCTGGCTGCTGGCGCGCATGAGCAGCTTGCCATGCTCGAGGATGATGCATTCTTTTGTGAGCCGGGTCACTGCCGACATGTTGTGGGAAACAAACAACACCGTGCGCCCCTCACCTGCCACATCGCTCATCTTCCCCAGGCATTTCTTCTGGAATTCGGCATCTCCCACCGCCAGGACCTCGTCCACAATGAGGATTTCCGGTTCAAGATGCGCAGACACCGCAAATGCCAGGCGCATGTACATTCCACTTGAATATCGTTTCACAGGTGTATCGATGAACTGACCAATATCAGAAAAAGCTACGATCTCGTCAAATTTTCTCTGGATTTCGTTCCGTTTCATGCCCAGGATGGCACCATTGAGGAATACATTCTCGCGTCCGGTTAATTCCGGGTGGAAACCTGTGCCCACTTCAAGCAGCGAGCCAACCCGACCGCGAATCTCCGCTTTCCCTTCGGTCGGCTCAACCACCCGCGAGAGGATTTTGAGCAGGGTCGATTTACCAGCCCCGTTCTTGCCGATTACCCCCAGCACCATGCCCTTTTCGACGTCGAAACTGATATTGCGAAGCGCCCAAAAAGTTTCACTGCCTGTCGGGTTGAAGAGGGTTTTTACCGGTTGGCGGATCACTTCGACGATCTTTTCGCGCAGAGTGGTGTACTTGTTCACCTCGGAAAAGATGCGGTATTGCTTGCCAATATCGGCGACTGTGATAGCGTAATTGCTCATTTTATGCCTATATCATGTCCGCAAAAATTCGTTCCATGCGGCGGAAGAAATAAAGACCGCTGATGAAGATCAAAAGAGAAATCCCAGCAGATATTGCCAGGCTCGGTACAGAGATGGTCTCCGGTTGACCCAGCAGCGCCCAGCGGAACCCTGAAACCACGCCTGCCATCGGGTTGATGGAATAAAGCCACTGCCATTTTTCCGGGATCATTGTGGCTGAATAAACCACTGGAGAGACGAACTTCCAGATTTCGGTAATGAAAGGAAGTAAATAATTGACGTCACGATACATCACCAGCAGCGCTGAGAACCACAACCCCACTCCGATGGCTGTGATCATCGCCAGCAGGATGAAAACGGGCAGCCAAAGCGTGTTGATGGTGGGTGTGATCTGGTAGTAGATCATCATACCGATGAGAATGGTAAAGGCTATTAAAAAATCCACCAGGTTGGCAAATACCGAAGACAAAGGAACGATGATACGCGGGAAGTAGATCTTGGAGACCATGCCGCCGCTTTGCAGCATCGAACGCGCTGAGACTTCCAACGCAGCCGCAAAGAAGCCCCAGGGAAGCAGACCGGTATACGAGAAGATCGGGTATGGAATGCCATCTGAGGGTACCTTTGCTAATTGCCCGAAGAAAATGGTGAACACCACCATATTCATAAATGGTTTTAGCAGCGCCCACAAGACCCCGAGTACGGATTGCTTATATCGCACCTTAAGGTCACGCCAGGTGAGAAAATAGATCAACTCGCGATAGTGCCAGAGATCCTTTAAGTTCAAAGGAACCCAGCCCTTCACAGGTTTGATCGTCACCAGTTCCGGCAGCCTGCCGTTGTCAAGTGCTTTTTGTCTCATTTATTTCCCTGAGCTCATCTGTTCCTGGTACCATTCGATGGTGCGCCGTAGACCTTCCTCAAAACCGACGCGGGCTTTGAAGCCAAACTCCCTCTCTGCCCGCTCCACATTCAAGCGTCGTCGCGGCTGCCCATTGGGTTTGGAGGTATCCCAAACCAGTTTTCCTTCATACCCGGTCAGGCGGGCGATCAGTGTCACCAGGTCTTTGATGCTGATCTCCATCCCAGAGCCAAGATTTACCGGCTCAGAGCCATTGTATTTTTCAGTGGCGAGCAAGATCCCTTCCGCCGCGTCCTCCACATAAAGAAATTCACGTGTCGGCGAGCCATCCCCCCACACTTCGATCGATGGCTGCCCTGCTGCTTTTGCTTCCAGGCACTTGCGGATGAGAGCCGGAATCACATGAGAACTTTGCGGATTGAAATTATCACGCGGACCGTAAAGGTTGACCGGCATCAGGAAAATCGAATTGAATCCGTATTGCTGTCGATACGCCTGGCTTTGCACCAACAGCATCTTCTTCGCCAATCCATACGGCGCATTGGTTTCTTCGGGATACCCATTCCATAGATCATCCTCTTTGAAGGGAATGGGTGTGAACTTGGGATAAGCGCAAATGGTGCCAAGCGCAACGAATTTTTCAATACCGCGCTTCCAGGCTTCGTGAATCAATTGCACACCCATCATCAGGTTGCCATAGAAGAAATCCGCCGGGTGTTCCAGGTTTGCGCCAATTCCGCCAACCATGGCTGCCAGGTGAATGACAATATCAGGATTGCTGTCATCATACATTTGCCTGATCGAATCGATCTGCACCAGGTCATATTTTTCGATGGTCGGAATAAAGACCTCTTTAGCTCCCCGCTCCTGTAGTTTTTTCGTGACGAATGACCCGAGAAAACCTGCCCCGCCTGTAACGCATACCCGCTTATCCTGCCAGAATGAGTTATCGATCATGATTCGTGATGATCCTCCAATTCAAAGAATACTTTCAGTCCCACAATCCTCAACACGGGCAGGGTTGGGTCTGCTGCGATCTGGATATTATGTTCCAAACAGGTCAGCCGGCAGACCTCCGCCACATCTCCATTACCTTCAATCCGCACTGTGTGAACATTGGCTGCTTTTACTTCTTCAATCGTCTTACTCACTCGCTCACGTACGAGGCGATATAAATTGAATTGATTTTGGATGTAATCAAAAGTCAAACGTGCCCGCAAGGCAATCCCTTCGGGCGTGATGATGTATTTTAATTTTTTCCGTTCCGCGCGGCTGACTTTGACATACCCTTTTTCAATCAGTCGTTTGAGATGCCAGTTGATGGTGCCAACAGCCACTTCAAGCTGAGAGGCCATGTCGGCCTGGGTGATATCGGGGTCCTGCTCAATATGTTCAAGAATGACCAGATCGCGTTCAGTACTGGTTTCGAGGCTCATGCGTCTCCAATATTCAACTGTTGAATTATAAACGACCCCGTCCCTGCGGTCAAGGGAAAAACAAAATCGCCAGTTACTGACGATTTTGTAAGAAGATTTCTAGTGGTGGATGAAGAACCCCTGCAGTTAATTGTCCTGGTACTTCGAGTCATCCAATCCCCTGCGCAATTTTTCCTCCTCGGAGACTTCGGGGAGCTTCGTATCCTCTTTTACAATTTCCGCTTGTTCAGCAGCGCGCAGGATTTCAAGTGGTTCTCGGCGAACGATGCTCCATTTGCCGCAATGCGGGCACGGGGTTAGCTTTCCGGCGATCATATTCATGCCGAAGAACGGGAATGCGAATGGTCGATGGCATTTCGGGCAAATTCCACCGCCAAAGGTATAAGTACGCTGTGTACCCGCGGGCACACTCTTCCCTTTCTTCCTTGAAATCATCGGGATGAGTGCACCTACAACCATTGACCCAAAAACGATAACCAAAATTGGAACAATGGTAGTCAACATGGCTTTTTTGCTGTCTGCCTTCGAAACAAAAAGCGCACTGATCTTTTCGGTTTCGAGCCTGGTGCCGTCTGCCAGGTACCCGACTGCATAGATCACGTGCGATCCCGCCGGGTAGTCATCGGTCAGGAATTGCAGGGCAAATGGGGCGCTTGTATCCTCTCCCAGCAGGGTATCGTCAAGGTAAAACTCCACCCGGGATAGGTTGGCAGGTCCAGATACCTTGATCGAAAAAGTCCCCTGGATATCGCCGTTGAACCCACCGTATCCCCAATCCCTCGACATACCAATGGTCAGCCCCTCACTTTGAGCAGCCACGGTTGATACCAGCAGCAAACAGGCTATTACAACAAGAAGAATAATTGCATTAAGTCTTTTCATACATCACTTCCATCGAGTAAGGATAGATTCACGGTCGAACACCTGTGTTGAGAGATATAACATCAAGGCATCCAGAGCGATCATGACCAGCGCAACGATCAGGATCAATTGGCTGTTGAGGACAAAAGCCCCGGCCACCTGCCCAAAAAATCCGCCAAGGACAGGGAGTATGATCACCATGGATATCTGTTCAGCCACGCGGGGATCATTCACTCGTGAAGAGACCATCATGGCAAAAGTGGTTGCCAGCAAAGCCAGCAGCGGTCCCACCAGGAAGATGGCAATCAGCCACTGGGGTTCAAAGAAAGCCTGCAGCATCGTCTTATTTGAAATGAGAAGAAACGCCCCGGCCGAAAAGATACCGTAAGCCGCAAAGGTAGCGGCCACGGCTGGGATGACCGCTGCCAGGCATTTCCCCACCAGCAGTTCAATGGTCGTGATAGGGGTAGCCAGCAAAGGTTCCAGGCTGCGGGTTGTCTTTTCTCCCACAATTGAATAGGCGGCAATCGAACCTGGAATCGCTACCGGTATCAACATGAATAACATCATGAACTGGCTGACCATGTATACCTGGAAGCATTCCGAACCAGTGAGACCCGCAGAGCAGATCTGGTTGGTGAGTTCCTGCGGCAGCTGACCGGCAGTCTGGCTGGTGGTCACTGTTGATGAAGTGCCCCGCATACTGTAAAGCATGGCAAGCGGAATTGCTGTCATTATCAAAGGAAGGAATGCAACAGTGAAGATCACCATCTTGTTTTTAAAGACTTCCATCCATTCCTTGGTCATTATCGTTTTGATTTTTTTCATCGCAACCTCAATTATTCCTGACCAGTTGTAAATAGACTTCTTCAAGTGAATACCGCAGCTCGCCAATAAATTGGATCGGGGCATTGGCGTTGATCAGCGCCCGAACAATCTCCGGATTGTGTGTTTCAGGGTCCTCCAACTGGATTACCAGTTTATTGTCAACACTTTTAACATCGATCACAAACGAGAGTGACTTGACAACCGAAAGGAACACATCGCTCTTCTCAGCCAGGTGGATGACAACTTTCCGACCAAAGACTGATTTCCTCAAGGCAGCAGGGGTATCCACCACCAGGAGCCGCGTTTTGAAGACTCCCACGCGGTCACAAAGGCGGTCTGCTTCATCGAGGTTATGAGTGCACAAGAAAATCGTGCGTCCTTCGCGCTTCAGCTCGGAAATGAATTCCCGAACAAGATGCGAGGCTTCTGGGTCCAGCCCGGAGGTGGGCTCATCAAGGAAAAGCAGGCGCGGCTCGTGGAGGAGTGCCCGCGCTATCGCCAGTTTTTGTTTCATGCCCTTTGAAAACGTTCCCGCTGAATCTTCACGGCGATCCCATAAACCCAGCATTTTGAGATATTTCTCCACCTGACCGCGCACATCCTTCACCTCGTATAACTCGGCAAAAATGCGTAAATTGGTTTCTGCGGAAAGGTTGTCGTACATGCCAGGGGTTTCGGTTAAAAGTCCAACGTTACGCCGGATATCGCTGTCCTGTTTTCCAACCGTGAATCCAGCCACGGTGGCAATGCCTTCACTGGGGGCGATGAGGCTGGCGAGCATGCGCACTGTGGTCGTCTTGCCGGCGCCGTTTGGTCCAAGAAAACCGAATACTTCTCCCTCATGTACTTCGAGATCGAGGTTATTGACTGCCTGCACGGTACCAAAGCGTTTAGAAAGATTCTGAGTATGGATCATGCTTCACCTAGTTGAATTTCGTATTGTCCAGCTGGTCATTCGTTGGTTCGGCAGCAACTGGTTTTGCCACGGGGGTAACAATTTGAACGGTTGAAGCAGTTTGTTCCGGTTCAGGTCTGCGCAATACCAGGATAATCATTAGGCTGACCAAAGCAAAGATGCCGACCAGACCTTCCGTCCAATAGGCATTGGTTAACTGCATCACGATCACTGCGGATGCATCCACGACCGCATGATAAAGAATCGCCAGCACCACCCATCCCCATTGACGTCGTAGAAACGCTTGTAGAATGATAACCGAAAACGAGATCTGAACCACGATCGTAAATAATCGCTCCACTGCCCCGAGCAGTGAATCATACCAACTAGCGGACCAATAAGCGCTTACCTGTGCCTGAGCGGTGACCAGCGTTTGTCCGGTATAGAGTGTGGAAAGGTCAATATTCCTCATCGCGGTAAACTGAAAGAAAGCCAGCAGAGCCAGCCCGCCCAGGATGATGGCTTCTACCCCGCCGTGACCAGCACCGACAATCACTGCTTTGCACCAGGAACGGGCGTCTTTTAGCCACCAGCGGAACATGCTATATCGGAATAATTCCTCAAAAAGACCCGCACTTAGGCCAAGAAAGGCAGCATTGAAGTACATCGCATTTTGCGCAGATAGGGCTGTCAGTGAGGTTTGGTTAAGGAGCATCGTCATCAAAGTATTGAAAGGAATATGCCCCACCTGCGAGAGCACAAAGGTAGCCCCACCCACGAACCAAAACCGCCAGCTTAGTTTCCATTTGCGTACAAGGAAGATCGCCAGCGCAATTGGGACAGCCATCATAAGAATTGCATTGACAAGGTGAATGATTGTCACAGAATCCATGTTCGATATCCCATTTTGGTTTGTTTACAGCAGATGTCTGACCCTGTGAATTATACTCACGTTTATCTTGGATAATTTAATGTGAGATAAAAATACATCCAAAACGATGGTTTTGGATGTAAGAAAACGCAAATTATAGAAATTGGTCATTTCCGGTTTTATACAATTCGGATGACCCGTTTAATTCTCTTATGATTTCGGCTTTTTCGGAAACCACGGAATGAATGAATTGGTGGTTTCAATATATTCCGCATAACCCGGCTTGACATTCATGGTTTTCTCAAGCAATGCCACCCCTGATACTTTCACCAAAAGGTATGTCATCAGGATCGGGCTGAAGATTGTCCACCAGCCGCCAGCCGAGAGTGCCACCAGGTAAAACCCCCACCACTGGGCAGAATCACCAAAATAGTTGGGGTGGCGCGTAAAACGCCAGACGCCGGTATTGAGTACTTTTCCGCGGTTTTGAGGATCCTTCTTAAATTGTGCCAATTGCCGATCACCCATCGCCTCAAAATAGAACCCAATTACCCATAATGTGACGCCAAGATAATCCAATACACCCAGCGAAGCTCTCCCACCGAAATACTGGGCAGCTAGCACAGGTGTTGATATGATCCACATCAACATTCCCTGGAGCAGGAAAACCTGGAAAAAACTCTTCCACCACCATTTGCTGCCATTCTCGTTGCGCCATTTCTGGTACCGGAAGTCCTCACCTTTCCCTTTATTGCGGAAAAAGATGTGCAGAGACAGTCGTAAACCCCAAATGGTTACCATGAGCGCAATGAGTAATTTTCGCGCCAACAACCCCTCAGGGGCGATAAAGAAAAAGACCCAGGCAGTGATAACAAACCCTGCCCCCCAGAAAATATCCACAATACTGGCATTTTTTAATACCAGGCTTAACAGCCATAACAGGATCATCAATCCAATTATGACCCCTAATCCGATCATAAATACCGATAAAAATGTCATTATTGACTCCGTCTATTTTTTGCTTACGCAGGCGAACCCAAACACCCCCGGACCTAGATGGGCGCCGAGGATTGGATTGAG
The DNA here is from genome assembly GCA_964428125.1 of uncultured Anaerolinea sp. Classification (GTDB taxonomy): domain Bacteria; phylum Chloroflexota; class Anaerolineae; order Anaerolineales; family Anaerolineaceae; genus UBA6107. Next base: position 530,019 of record CAYRXB010000001.1, on the reverse strand, counting down.
TACCTCAACCCAGGGGCTCACATCCGAAAGGAGATCGCGAATCTCATCCATTAAGGCATTTACATTCTGTACTGAGCCAGAGTATAAAAGAGCAATTTTTTCAAATGGTCCATGCTCCCGCAGCATTTCCGATAGGCGTTTGATGGCTTTTTTCTGCGTGCGAACTTTTTCGATACCGGAGACCCCCTTATACATTTTCAGAATTGGCTTCAGGTCGAGCAATGCGCCGATGGTTGAAACCACATGATTCATCCTGCCGCTTTTGCGCAAGTATTTAAGAGTGTCCAGGGCCGCACTCACATACGTTCGTTTTAACTGGTCTTCAAGATGAATCAGGATCTCTTTGACCGATCGCCCTGCCCTGGCAAGTTCGGCTGCAGTTTGCACCATGAAACCTGTCCCAAGGCTGAGCTGCCCTGAATCCAGCACGGTCACCGGCACTGAAGTAGTTTCTGCAGCGGCGGAACGCGCCACATCGATCACGGCGCTCAAAGTGCGTGAAATATGGATTGCCAGCACCTCGGTAGCTCCTTCGTCTGCCAGCGCATCGAATAACGTGCGGAATTTGATCATGGAAGGCACCGCCGTCCTTGGAGATTCCTTGAACTCGGGCAGGCGGGCATAGAACTGCTCACGAGTGATATCGATGCCATCCAGGTAATCCTGCCCATCCGCGTGGATGTAAAGCGGGATCACCTGTATGCCAAGTTCATGGACCACACTGGCGGGTAGATCACAGGTGCTGTCAGTAATCACGCGAACGGTCATAATCTCACCTCAATACAAGGATGATCCCAAAGACAATTTCAATTGCCAGGCTGATCCAATTGGAAGATGCAGTGGACTTATCCAAAAAGATTGAAACGAGCCGAACCACCGCAATCGCCAGGTAACCGATACCAAGCATCTGAAAAGCTGCGTGCGCTTTATCGCCTGACAATCCAAAAATAAACGGCGCAGCTCCCAGGGCAATGAACAAACCGCCAAAAATCGCGCGTATTTCCGAAATCCCCCTGGCGCCACTTGCGACCAAACCGGTAAAATCATAAACCGAGGTTGGCTTAAACAACGCGAGTAGCCCGGTCCCGGCAGTTCCAATTGCAGCAATTGCTTTCAATACCAGTAATAACATATCCTTCTCCTTATTAATTATTTACGCTATCGATCAAATCAAGAATCTCTTTGTTTTCAGGGATATCTGCCATCGAATGCCCGTAATGGACAAACCGTGCAATTCCCTGCTTATCTACCAGCACCTGGGCTGGCATACGCCCCAACTTGAAAAGGTTCACTTCCTGCCCGAAGAGCTTTAACACGCTAGCGGTTGGGTCCGGGAGTCCCACAAAGGGCAAGTGGTTTGCTTCCCAATAAGCCGAAAATGCCTTTTCATTTTCAGGACCTACCACAATCACGGTGGTCTGCCGCTTCACAAATTCATCATAGTTCTGGCGCAACTGCGCCATATGCTTTTGGCAAAATGGTCAGGTAAACCCGCGATTGAAAACCAACAGCACATTTGACTTATTTACAAAATCAGAAAGACTGACCAAATTTTCCCTGATGTCTTTTAGTGAAAAATCCGGTGCTTTTTTATTTAACTCCACTCGTGGCATGTTTTTCCCTCCCAATTATTAATACTATAACAAATTGCTCAATGCATCATCTATCTTCGGATAGATAAACTTGAAACCCAGATTCTGGATCTTCTCCGAGGAGATGTTCTGCCCTTCCAACACCATGAGGCTCATCTCCCCCAGGATGATTTTCAATAAAAACGCTGGCATTGGCAGCCAGGCTGGCCGGCGCATAATTTTGCCAGCGGTCTTTGAAAAGGTTTCATTCCTCACGGGGGTTGCGCTCAGATTGAAAATCCCGCGAGCGTTCTCATTTTCGATCAGAAAACGAATTGCTTTTACCTCATCCTCCAGGTGGATCCAGGATAACCACTGGCGGCCAGAGCCCAATTTTCCTCCCAAAAACAACTTGAATGGGAGCGTCATTAGCCGAAAGGCTCCTTTCCCTTTGTCGAGGACAACCCCTGAACGGATGATCACCCTGCGTACCTTCATATTCTCCACAGGCAAGGTGCTGGCTTCCCATTCGCGGGTTACGCTGGCGAGAAAATCACTTCCATAATCATCCGATTCGGTAAAAACTTTTTCCTCGCTTGTTCCATACGCACCGGAACCGGAAGCCTGGATCAACACACCTGGCTTGTGGCTGACCTTGGCAAATCCCTCCACCATTGCTTTCCCGGCATCAACCCGGCTTGCCACGATCCTCCTTTTTTGCTTTTCTGTCCATAATGAATTGGACAGATTCTCTCCAGTAAGGTTAACCACCGCGTCGGTGTTTTCAAGTTCAGCCACCCAATTACCAGCAGTTTTGCCATTCCATTGAACGAACCGTATCCCTTTTGAATTGAAATTTGCCGGACTATTTTGCCGGGTGAGAATGACCACCTCATGCCCATCATTAACCAGGCTGTGCGCCAATGCTGAGCCAATCATTCCTGTTCCACCGCTAATCATTACTTTCATCATCCCTCCATCCATAATCAGTACTGATTACTGAACAAATAATAGCAAATTTGACTGTTTTTGTCAAGTATTTGTCTATATTATCTTGACAAATTATAGACATTATGTATAATTATGGACAAAGAATGGGAAAAGGTGCCAGAAATGATCAGTAAAACACCTCTTTACAATTTGAATGCAGTATTAAGGGAAGTTGGACTGACCCCGGATGTACTGCGTGCCTGGGAGAGGCGCTATCAGTTGCCGGTCCCGCGCAGAACTGCAGGCGGGCACCGCCTGTATTCCCAGTACGATATTGAGACCATCAAATGGCTCAAAGAAAGGCAGCGGGAAGGATTATCGATCAGCCGCGCCGTTGAATTGTGGAGGGAAATCGCGCTCGTTTCTGATCCCCTTGAAGGACAGGCGCCATCAACAACGACCTCGCTTCCTCATCAAACAGGAAACAACAGCGAGATCGATTCTACCCGGGAATTGTGGGTGAAGGCTTGCCTTGAATACGATACGGCAGCGGCTGAGAATATTCTCAACCAGTCTCTCAGTATGTTCCCGGTCGAAAAGGTCTGCATAGGTGTGCTCCAGAAGGGATTAAACGATATCGGCCAAAAATGGTATGCCGGAAATGCCTCTGCCCAGCAGGAGCATTTTGCCACAGCGCTTGCACATAACCGCATCCAGGCTTTGATTGCAGGAACACCAAAACCAATCTTGAAGAAGACCGTCCTCGTAGGCTGTCCCGCGGGAGAGCTGCATACCTTTCCGGGGTTACTGATTAACCTGTTTTTGCGCCGGCAAGGGTTTAACGTAATCTATCTGGGCGCAGACGTCCCACAGGAACAGCTTTTGGAGACTGTGGATCAACTAAAACCTGACCTGGTAATACTGACGGCGCAACGGTTATCCTCGGCGAAAACGCTTTCGGAAATTTCATTGCTGCTGAACTCTAGAAGCCAGCTAATGGCATATGGCGGTCTGATTTTCACCATAATACCTGCATTAACTTTAAGGATCGCCGGGCATTATCTTGGGAACTCACTGGAAAACTCGATCGAACAGATCAAAAACCTGGTCTCCAGTCCAGTTCTAACTGTCAAACCTGCCGACATTTCAGCTGAAATGCAAACCCTTGCCAGTGAATTTGAGGAGCATCGCAGCCTGATAGAACATCGATTTATCCACCTCGCCAGGGAAAAGGGTATTGAAATCCCCTATCTGCAAGCCTCGCACTTCTTGTCTGAGTATCTATCAGCAGCGATAACCCTGGGGAACCTGGATTTCATTAACCCGGAAATTACCTGGCTTAAGGATTTAAAGCGCCAAATCAACAATCCTTCCAACTTAATCACCTTTTTGGAAATATATGATCAAGCAGTAAAACAAGAGTTGGAAAAGATAGGAACTCCGATCAACAACTGGTTAGCTTCGACAATTTTAAAGATAAAGGAACTTTTATGAAAAACAAACAACACCTCAATTTCAATCAATCCGCTCCGGACCTTTTGTTAATGGACGTCGACGGCAGGGAAGTTCGTCTTTCAAGTCTTTGGCAGAAAAAACCTCTTCTGCTGGCATTTACCCGCCATTTTGGCTGCACCCAGTGCAAGGAGATGCTGGAGGAATTAGTTTCAGGAAAAGAGAAGATCAACCAGGCAGGTCTTGATATCGCGGTCATTTTAATGGGATCCGTTGAAGCCTCGCGGGAATTTTCAAAGAAATTTGCCCCCGGCTTGCGCTGCCTGACCGATCCTGATCGAAAAGCTTACCAAATCTACGGCATCGAGAGAGGCGGTATTTTTCAAACTTTCCTCAACATCGATGTTTGGCGCGCCATTCGCAAATCGACAAAAAAGGGATACAAGGTCGAACCGCCTCCTGCCGGACAGGATGCCATGCAAATGTCCGGCATCTTTATCATCAACCAATCCGGACGGATCGTGCTCCCCTATTATTTCGATAATATCGCCGACCACCCCACCATTGATCTTCTCCTCTCAGGAGTTCTTTCCACTGGCTGGGATAAAGATTTCAACGGACCAATTGGTCCCGCTTCATTAAACAAAAAACAATAAGGAGTTATAGATGAAAAAGAATTTATTACTGGTTGCACTGGGTATCATTATCATATTGGCTTTATCGGCTTGCAGCGCAAAAACCACTTCGCAAACAGAAACACAGGCTGCCCCGCAAGAGCAATATATCATCGCTGAAGGTCAGTTGCTGCCAGCTCACACGCAGGACCTGGCATTTGGCACAAATGGTTTCATAGCCAAAGTGCTGGTTAAGAACGGCGACCAGGTAACCGCTGGTCAGCCGCTGGCAAATCTTGAGCCTTCGACGGATGCCTTGCAAACCCTTGCAGCGGCAAAACAGGAAGTTGTCAATGCACAACTTGCGCTCAATCAGTTAAAAGCTTCCGCTGACCTGGATCTTGCCAATGTTCAACTGCAGGTGATCGACGCACAACGCGAACGCGATAACGCCCAGGCTCGATATGATGCCAGTGCGAGTGATAGCAACAAAGCCAAACTGGATGCCGCGTCCGCCCAGCTAAAAATCCTTGAAGACAAACTCGCGGCAATCAAAACCAACAATGGTATCGATCCTGATAAACTGGCCGCCGCTAACGCCCGCCTTGAAGCTGCCCAGGCAGCCCTTGCCAATGCTGAAAAGATCGAGGAAACTGGAACCTTGACCGCCAAGATGGCTGGTACTGTGGTGGACCTCTACCTTCTCCCCAGCGATTATGTACTGCGCGGCTCCACGGTTGGTGCGGTAGCGGATTATTCCTATTGGATCATCAAAACCGATAACCTTTCAGAGGTGGACGTCGTCAACCTCAAAGAAGGGCAATCTGTTGAAGTATCGCTGGATGCGCTGCCCGGATCCGTATTCAAAGGTCAGATCACGAACATCGATTCCAGGTACGTTGAGAATCGCGGCGACATTACCTACACCGTGACCATTAAGCTTGTTGATACTGATCCACGTATGCGCTGGGGTATGACGGCTGCTGTCAAATTCTTGAAATGATCAAATAGAAAGTCCCTTATGAAAAATACTTTATCCATTTCCAGTTACCTGGCAGTCAAAGAAATCTGGCGCAACCGCGGAAGGTTCCTGCTGGTCAGCCTGGTGATCGCGCTCATCACCCTGCTTGTGTTATTCATCGCCGCACTTGGTGAAGGGCTGGGCAACGGCAACCGCGAGTACATCTCCAAGTTGGATGGGCAGCTCATCGTCTACCAGGCGAAGTCCGATTTCCTCATCAACGCCAGCCGTATCAGCCGCGACCGACTGGCTGCCATCAAACGCATCGATGGGGTGGCAGACGCGGGGATGCTGGGCACCTCCAACGCCACTCTGGTGAACGACACCTTGAAAGCCCCCCTCAAAGTCGCTCTTCTGGGTATCGACGTCGGGCATGTAGGTGAGCCCAAAGTGGTGGAAGGTTCTCAACTGAGCACCAACCAGGCGGACGAGGTCATCATCGATCGTGCAACTCAGCTGCGCACTGACCTTAAAGTTGGTGATAATGTCACGCTGCGTGTCACCCAGGGGACCAAGGATGAATTCTTCAATTTGCGCATCGTAGGCATCTCCGATGGGCAGCAGTACTCGCTGCAGCCTTCGATCTTTGTCCCGTTTTACACGTGGGACCGCATCCGCCCGAAATCCGAAGCCGAGGTTAACAACTCCAGTCCTGTTCCGAACGTGATGATGGTGAAATTGAGCGACCCGAAAACCATTGACCAGGTGAGCGCAGCCATCACCAGCCAGGTAAAGGATGTGGAAGTCGCCACCATCAAGCAAGCCATCTCAGCCCTGCCCGGGTATTCTGCCCAGCAGAGCACACTCAACACGCAGGGAGGATTCACCCTCTTCATCGGCATCCTGGTCATCGGCGGTTTCTTCCAGATCCAGATCCTGCAAAAAGTTTCGCAGATCGGCGTCCTCAAAGCCATTGGCGCTTCAAACCCGGTGGTTGGCGCTGCATCGATCATCCAGATCGTGGTGGTCACCGTCATCGGAGTCGCCATCGGCGGCATCCTCACCTTCCTCTTTTCATTGAGTTTTCCGCCCACAGTTCCTATCGTATTCAATGGTACGACCTCAGCCATCGCCCTCATCGCCCTCCTGCTTATCGGACCCCTTGGTGGACTGGTGTCAATCAGGTACGCGGTTCGAATCGAGCCCCTTAAGGCTCTCGGGCTGTCATCATAAAGAGAGAAAAAATGACTTACGCACTTGAAACAAAATCCGTTGTAAAAAAGTATGAGACTGATTACGGTTCGATATTTGCCGTAGAGGATGTGTCTTTGAATGTGGCGTCCGGTGAATTTGTGGCATTGGTCGGACCCAGCGGATCGGGCAAAACCACCATGCTCTCCATGCTGGCTGCCCTGCTGCAGCCAACTTCAGGGCAGATCCTACTGGATGGCGAAGACCTGGCTAAGATGAATGACGTGGAACGGGTTGCTATGCGCCGCGAGAAGATCGGCTTCACCTTCCAGGCGAACAACCTTGTGCCTTACCTGAGCGCGGTTGAAAATGTAGAGCTGATGCTGCGTTTGAACAACCAGTTGGACAAGACTGGTAAATTGCGAGCCCGTGAATTGCTTGCGCGTCTTGGACTGGGTGCACGCTTGAACAACCTGCCCGGGCAGATGTCTGGCGGGCAGCAGCAGCGCGTCGCCATCGCGCGCGCCCTCATCCACAACCCCAGCCTGGTGCTGGCTGATGAGCCCACCGCCAGCCTGGATACCGAGCGCGCTTACCAGGTGGTGGAAACGTTTGCGGGTCTCATCCACGAACAGAAACGCGCCGGCATCATGGTCACCCACGACCTGCGCATGTGCGTGTTTGTGGACCGCGTCTTGCAGATGCAGGATGGCAAGCTGGTTCATGAATATACCGGTAAAGATGAGATTTCAGCCTTTATCAAGGGCGTTTCACGGGAGTAAAAAATGAGGAAAACGAAAGGCTATGCACATCATTTGCATTGCCTTTATTGTTAAGGATATAAATCCTTCTCGCAGTAAGCTTTGGGGTATTCTTACTACTCCACGATTAGCCCAGAAATTCTTATTACTTATACAATCTCTCCCCCGCCCCTCTCCACAGTTGTGGAGAGGGGTTCGGGGTGAGGTGATGATTAAGATCTTTTTTTTTGCTACAATCTGCGGGGAAATGCCATCTTTTGTATTTGCTATTGAGCTGACGTAGCTTCGGCAGTTTTTTTCTGCCATTTTTCAGGAATGATGATCGAGAAGATATTCTTTATTCCCAGGGTTCCAACAAGGTTCACCAGGAAAATGATGAACCCAGTGCTGAGGATGGTGCCTCCGATGATCGCAGCCAGCGTGTAGGGGGTGAACTCGCCATGGGTATAAAGGGTTCGGCGCAGCATGCCATTCGAACCAGCCATACCCATCGCATAAGCCATCGATACTGAACCCAGCAGCCATAACCAAAGGTGCCAATCTACCAGTTTCTTGAATTTAAATTCCAACCCGGTCAGCATGGGCACCAGGGTATAGATCACCGAGAAAAGCATGGTGCCCACACCAGTGAGCAGGAAGGTATGTGCGTGCAGGGCAACCACCCATTGTGTATTGTGGAAGATCATGTTAAGCCCCACATTCGCCTGAATCAGCCCCGCAATACCGCCCATGACAAAGCCGAACATCGAGCCCAACACGAACTTGAGCGGCGGTCCCATCTTCACCGGTTTTGCTTTCCAGATAGTCATCAGTGAAACGAAGATGGTCAGACCCATGGTGAAGTACTCCCCCCAGGTGATAAGCTGCCCGGAGAGGATTTTCATCCACATCGGCTGCGAGGCATCCCCAAGAAGGTGATGGCTCCATACGCCCATCGAAACCAGCAAGTCCACCATGATGACAGTCTTGACCACATTGGCGCCGAATAACTCTCGCCCGGTCAGCAGCGGCACCAGCAGGTACCACACGCCGGCGGTGTAAATGAGCGCATTGCCATCCGCCACCATATCCAGCCCCCACCAATACAGGTTTTTATAGACCAGTGCATCAACCGCCAGCGGGTTAAGCGGATGTCCAAAGAGGGCAAATAAGCCATAAACAAGGATGAGCACTCCCGCTGAAAGCAGCACCACCGCGTTGATCACGGTATCGATGGAACCGCGGGCTACCGCAACGATGAACACCGGCATACCGTTGTAATCCAGATTGACGGCTTTCTTATCTTCCTTGCCAAAAAGCTTCAGCAGGCGCGGAATGCCAAAAGCAGCGCGCAGGAACTGCCCGATAGTGTACGAACCGTCGCCATTCTTGCTCAGCACCGTCTTGAAGATATTGAACGAGAAGAGCAGGATGTTGACCATAATGGCAGCAGCCCCGAGCATGAAGAAGATGCTGCCGACCACCGGCACGCGGTCAAATGACACCGGCAGCGGCCAGTAGAGGGTATAGAGCGAGTTGAACAAGCCAAAGAATCCGGCAGCCCAGCAGGTCATCACGCCAACGATTTGCATCCAGAAGTTAACCACCACCAATTTGGGGTGTTTGACAGGTTTCTTTACCAAAAACGGCACCAGGAAGTAGAACGCACCAAAGACCGCCATATAGACAAACCCATAGATTCCCACAATTGGGTGGGCGGTGAGCATGGCGTAATACAACTCGGGGGTGGTTGGTTCAGCGCCGCCGGGGCGGAGGTTGTTGAGGAATGCTTCCATGCCATGCAGCGAATTGACATCATACTGCTGCGTGCGCATCAGCATCCCTTCGAACCCGGAGAGTGCCAGGAAGAGGAGAGCAACCACTGCGAAACGCAGAGTCCATTTTTCAGTCCAGCCTAGGGTTTTCATAGTCATCCTCCTTATTTGACTTCGATGGCATCCGGCACAAACATGTCGGAGTGTTTCGGACCGGAATACTCGGTGGAGCGCACATCGTACATGCCAGGTTCGTCAAACTTCCAGGTGATCACATTAGTCCTGCCGGGCAGCACCTGCATTTGGAAAACCATGCTGTGATCCTTGCGGAAGACACCAAATCCGTAGGTCACGTCCGCGGAGGTTGCAGCGAACTGTACATACTCGCCGGCTTTGACCTCAACCGGGGTATCCATTGTGATGACATAATTGTCATACGCCACATTAACCACCTGGGAGGGAGTTGGTTTTTGCCAGATCTGCCAGGTTTGCCAGGGGATGAGGGAAGATAGAGTGACTGCGTTTACGATGACAAAAACAACAATAAGAACATACAACCATCTTCTTTCAGCCTTTTCCATCTTATTTTCCTTTCTCCTTCACCAGGTAAGCAAAGATGAGGAAAAATACCGCCGCCAGCGCAACGAGGGCTGTATAGATCCACCAGATTACGTTGGATAAATGCATCATGTCCTCCTTACTAAAATTGTGCCGGGAACCCGACATTATCAGTGTAGCAAATTCGCGCTGGTAAATGAAATGATTATTGTCAAGTCTGGAAAACCAGTTATAGGATTGTCATCGCGAGCACTGCGGTTTGTGCACACTTGCCCTTGCTGCAAGTGCAAGGGGTGCGTGGCGATCTCCAAGTACCTAGCAAATACAGTTACTTTGCAAGATCGAAGACTCCCGAAGGGAGCTGTGGTTAGAGTGCGGCTCTTTTTTGTTAATGATATAATCGCATTGCCCTAAAGAAGGGCCCGTAGCTCAGTGGTTAGAGCGCGCGGCTCATAACCGCTTGGTCGCAGGTTCGATCCCTGCCGGGCCCACTCCCCTAAAAACAAAATTTGGTCGCAGGCCCCCCATAAGGGGGTTATATTCGATCCCTGCCGGGCCCACTCCCCTAAAAACAAAATTTGGTCGCAGGCCCCCCATAAGGGGGTTATATTCGATCCCTGCCGTGCCCACCTCCCTTAATAAATAAAAGTTGGTCGCAGGCTACCTCGCGAAGCACCCTGAAGCGATTTTCTTCAGGGCATAAGGGTGTTTCTATTCCCTCTCACTTTGCTCCCCTGAAAGTGCATCAGGGTGCAAAGTGCACGACCTCTTTCCTTAATAAGGAGCGGTAAACCATCTTAATTGGTCATTGCGAGCCCTGCGTTTTTTGCGGGGCGTGGCAATCTGGTTTTAAGTACGAGATCGCCACGGTCGCTGCGCTCCCTCGCGATGACAAGACGGACGAGAGAGCCCTTTCAGGGTCCAAAAACCGCGACGCTTGGAGGTGAAAAGTACTCGCCGCAACAATCCCTGCCGGGCCCACTACTTCTACAAAATTTCTCAAAATTGGATTTTCCCACCTGGTAAATTTACAATCCCCAAAAGAGTTTTAGCCCGACCAACAACATTACGAAACTCAGAATGGTCAGCACCCATCCCGCCTTAAAAAAGTCACTGAATTTATAGTTTGCCGGTGCGATCATCAGAATATTCACCGGATGCGCCATGGGGGTGAAAAACGAAGCGGAACAACCAATGGCGGTGGCAACCGCCACTGCCTGCGGGTTCGCGCCGATCGCGATGGCAGCACTGATGACCACCGGACCGGTGATGAGCGCGGAAACCTGCCCGCCCATGAACTGGGTTAACAAAGCAGTTAAAAGATATGCCCCGGCAGCAACTCCCAGCCCGCCCAGGGGTATTACAAGTGCCAGCATGCTCTGCCCTAACAAACTGGCCAATCCAGTCTGAACCATCGCCAGGCTGACCGCATACATTCCGGCAATCAGGAAAACTGCGTGCCATTCGATGGAATGGTAAGCCTCCTCCATCGAAATTAGCTTGAGTAGCATCATCATTATTGCACCCATGAACACGCTTAAATAAACCGGGATTCCAGCGATTGATGCACCAATCGCCGCAAAGGTGATCAATATTGTCAGCACCGCATGAGGTTTATTAACGGGCAGGTCACCGGAATGCGGTTCGATCACCAGAACGTCCAGGTTATTCTGGAGGGCGCGGATGCGCTCCAAAGGAGCCAATACAAGGAGAGAATCCCCAAATGCCAGCGGTATATCCCCAATATCTGTTCGGTAGCTGCGGGTGAGCCGCTTTAGCGCGATGGCTGTCACGCCATACAGTCTGCGCAGGTCAATGTTCTTAAGGGTCTTTCCTTCCAGTGCTGAATGAGGGGCAAGCAAAATTTCAGCAAGAGTCAGCCCGTGAGAACTAAGAAAATTATGCTTTTGCACAGGATTGATATCCAACCCGAGGGTTAGTAACTGGTCAATTTTATCCTTGCGACCAATCAGGATTAGCCGATCCTGCGATTTGATGATCGTATGCGGCTCAGGCAGGATCAATCGCTCCGGTCCGCGCTCAATCGCCGCAACGGTCACTCCCCAGTTTTTGCCGATCTCAGCCTTATCAAGCGATTGTCCAATAATCCGTGAAGTAGCGGTGAGATGGGCTTCCCATAATCGTTCATCCACCTGGTAAAGGTCTTCCAACTGGTCTCCAGACCGCCTGGTCTTGCCATTCGCCCCTTCTGGTTCCCGGTCAGGCAGCAGTTTGTTTCCGAATAGCCACAAAAAGAGAATTCCAGCGATCGCAATTAGTCCACCGGTCGGGGTGAAATCCAGGATTTTAAGCGGCGCCTGTGGTGGGTTGGCAATCTTCAGCAAATCGCTCATGATGATATTCGCGGTTGTAAAGTAGGTGGCAGTACCGCCAAGCAGGCTGCCATAAGCGACAGGGATGAGAAGCTTGCTAGGTTTGATCCCTGTCCGGCGCGAGACCTCCATAGCGCTGGGTAAAACCAACGCTCCTGCAGCCAGGTTGTTCATAAATAAGGAGAGGAAAGCAGTCAGGGCGGTAAAAAGCCCAATAAAGCTGCTCGTTTTATTGCCGCCAATACGAACGATCTGCCGGGCAATCCAACGCGTGATCCCCGATTTATCCAACCCGCGCGAGATCACAAACAAGGAAATCAGGGTGACAACGACCGATTGACTGAAGCCAGAGATCGCTTTTATTGCATCCTGAGGGGCGTGGGCGGGACCAAGCATCGCCAACCCGGCAAATTGCAGAAGCCCCAGCGTGCCTGCCATGATCAACGCCGCCAGGTCCATTCGCAGCCGGTTTGTGATCACCATTGCCAGCGGGATGACAAGGATCACGATGAGAAGCCATTGTTCGATTTGCATAGCCTACACTATACCAACGGTTCAGGCATTTGTAAACAAAATTTTTATTGTGAATAATCCTCTCGCTCGTTCCCAATGATTAATGCCGAAAAACGTTGCGGTGCATTAGGGAAAAGGTTTGCAATTTCGTTACCCCAATCCCCTTCCTTTTTTGCTATACTGCTATTTATCAACCTTAATTTGCTGCTGCCAGGGACCGGCATCTAACCACAAATGCAAGCTCAAACAGGACGAAAAAAATTGAATACTTACCTGATTATCGGCGTCATTGGCGCTCTGCTTACCGGGGTGGCGATTGGCACCCAATCAACGCTCTCAAGCCGCATCGGCACGATCATCGGCAGCCTGCGTACCGGTGTGATGATGAACGTCATCGGCGGCTTATTGGCAGGGCTGTTGTTCCTGACCCTAACCCTTATCAATGGGAATACTTACGCCAAAGCCCCAGCACAAGCCTGGCTTCTGCTGGTGATTGCCGGCGCATTGGGGATCGCCATCATCACCGGCGTATCATTCTCACTTCAGCGTGCCGGGGTGGCCGCAGGGCTTGCCACCATTATCCTCGGGCAAATGGTGGTCTCGCTGATTGCTGATGCACGCGGCTGGGGCGGCGGTGCTCCCATCCCGGTGACCCTGCCGCGTATCATCGGGCTGGTGCTGCTGGCTGCCGGGGTTTACATGCTGCTTCCCAAATAATGAGAGGATATCGATGAAAACACCTGATGGTTTTGCGGTTGAGCTCTATTTTGACCTGGAGACCGAACACGCCATCCGCGGATTCCGCGAGAAGATCTATGCCGCCGGTGTGGAACCTGTGCTCGGAAAAATGGGCGACCGACCGCACATCAGCCTGGCGGTATTCAACACCATTGATATCCCCTGCCTGCAAAAACTGGTTAAGGATTTTGCGCTTGACCTTTCTCCCTTCCCGGTAACCCTTGCAGCAATCGGAACTTTTCCAACGGCTGACAATGTGCTGTTTCTGTCACCAATACCTACCATTCATCTGCTGCAGCTCCACCGTAAATTCCACCAACAATTAAAATGCGACCATTTACGCTCCTCCTCCTATTACCATCCTGGAAAATGGGTGCCTCACTGCACACTTGAATCCGAACTGCCAGGAATGCACTTCAAGAATGCATTAAAAATTGCCCACGACCTCTTCACCCCCATCCAGGGAACCTTAAGCAGCCTGGGGATTGTCTCTTTCCGGCCTATAGAATACCTGGCGGAATCACCGCTCAAGAAGGATATAAAATGACCACACCTCCCAGCTATACCCCCGATCCTGAAAAAGTCGCGAACGCGGTCAAAAGAAGCAAGACCCGCGCGGAAAAATATATCAACGATCCGCAAAAATCAAAGGAATTATTGGATAAAGCCTATAAAAAGACCGGCTCTTATGAAGAAAGCAGCGGTCCGTTGAGCGATTTCTGGCGTGACATCAAAACATTGATGCGCCTGCTGCGTGCTTACCTGCGCAAGGATTACACCCGCATCGGCTGGGGATCGATCATCACTGTCATCGCTGCCATAATCTATTTCGTTTCTCCAATCGACCTGGTGCCGGATTGGTTCCCGCTGGCGGGTTTTGTGGATGACGCAGCGGTGGTGGTATTTGTCATCGCCCAGCTGCGCAGCGAACTTACCCGTTTTACCCAATGGGAAAAGGAAGCCATGAGCCCCCCGCCGATCGTGCCGCCTGGCGAAGATATTATCGATATTTGATTTTTCTACCCGCAGTTCAGGAGGAAGCATATGAATAAGCAACGGATTTTTACAACCACGGCTCAAATTGCCCTGGTTTTGATCTTGCTGTTTTCGCCCCTGTTCAGCACTTCTGCCAGCGCCCAGGATGAAAAGGTGCCGGATACCGCCACAATTGCCGGCACCCTGCAATCTGAATTAGGCTGCAGCGGTGATTGGATGCCCGGTTGTGAATTGACCAACCTGACCTACGATGCCAATTCTGATCTTTGGAAAGGCACCTTCAATGTAACGCCCGGAAATGACCAGGACAAAAAGGGTCCACGTTACAAGATTGCGCTCAATGGTTCCTGGGATTGGAACTACGGGAAAAATGCCAGCCAGGGCGGCTCGGACATCCCCCTGGTAGTGGAGAGCTCCATTGATGTCAGTTTTTATTATGACAACAAATCCCATCTCATCACCGATGATTACAACACCCCCATCATCGTTGCCTATGGAGACTTTCAAATCCAGATTGGTTGCTCTGCTGACAACGATCCGGGTTGCATGCGCGCCTGGCTGGAAGACCCCGATGGCGACGGTTCATATTCATTCTTAACCAAGGCATTAAAAGCCGGCGTGTACAACGTGAGTTTGGCAATCAGCCAAAAAGGCACCACAACTAACACCGACCCGGTTTCGATTACTATCGACAAAGATAATGCAGAAATTTACCTGGGATTTGATATGGTTAAAAAAGAATTGGTGGTCAGCACAACTGGAGCTCCCAAAGGCAGCCTTGCGAAACAAAAGGCGGTTTGGGTGAACCAGGATACTATCTTATGGAACGTTGTTGGTACGAGCAGATATTCTTACGCGCTTTACTATTCACCGGATGCGGCACTTGCGCTCAGTGCAGGCAGCATCCAGGGAGGGAAAAGCATTCCCCTCAGCTTCAACAAATCAGGGCCAGGAGAAGGGGTGTTCCAGAAATTCCCGCACCTGAGCGGATACTCCGCGCTAAAGATCGCACCCGCTGATTTTGAGAAGATACCGGCTGCCCTGCGCTCGCAGCTGGCAGTGGCTGTGATGGATGAGACCGGGAAGGTGATCGACGCCACAGGAGTTCAAATCGCTGGTGCATTGGATGCGGTCTTTCCATACGATGGACCACTGGGAATCACCATTGAGGACGGAAAACCAGTCCTGCGTGTTTGGGCGCCTACTGCACTTAATGTAGCACTGCAACTATATGACGACGCCGCGATCAAAACCTTCAATGCGTTCCCACTAACCCGCGATGACGCAAGCGGCGTATGGAGTGTTACTGGAGATAATTCCTGGATGGGAAAATACTACCTGTACCAGGTGCAGGTTTTCGTTCCGTCCACCGCAAAAATTGAGACCAACATTGTCACCGATCCCTACTCGGTGAGCCTTTCGATGAACAGCCTGCGCAGCCAGATCGTTGATCTGGAGAATACTTCCTTAAAGCCTTCTGGCTGGGACTCAGTCAGCAAACCGCCGCTGGCAGCCCCTGAAGACCAGGTGATCTATGAACTACACATCCGCGATTTCAGCATCGCTGACCCTAGTGTGCCGGAAAACCTGCGTGGTACCTTTAAAGCCTTCACCATCAGGGACTCGCTGGGTATGAAACACCTGCGAAAATTACAGGTTGCCGGGCTGACGACCATCCACCTGCTGCCCGCTTTTGATTTCGCCAGCGTGGATGAAGATAAAGCCACCTGGTCAAGCGTGGATGAGAAACTGCTCGCAAGTTACCCGCCAGATTCCGATCAGCAGGCTGCCGCAGTCTCCCTCATCAAGGGCACCGACGGCTTCAACTGGGGGTATGACCCCTACCATTACACCACCCCCGAAGGCAGTTACGCCACCGATCCCAACGGGTCTACCCGTATTCTCGAATTCCGCGAAATGGTCAAAGCGCTCAATGATGCGAACCTGAGGGTGGTGATGGACGTGGTCTACAACCACACCTCGCAGAGCGGGCAGGATCCAAAATCAGTATTGGATAAGATCGTGCCAGGCTATTACTACCGCCTGGATTCTGAGGGCAAGGTGACCACCAGCACCTGCTGCCAGAATACCGCCACCGAGAACCGCATGATGGAAAAACTGATGGTAGATTCTGTGGTGACCTGGGCGAAAGAATACAAAGTGGATGGATTCCGCTTTGACCTGATGGGTCACCATATGCTCAGCAATATGCAGGCGGTCAGAGCAGCCCTGGACTCTCTCACTCTTGAAAAAGACGGCGTAGACGGCAAAGCCATCTACATTTATGGCGAAGGCTGGGACTTCGGCGAGGTTGCCAAGAACGCGCGCGGGGTGAATGCTTCGCAGCTCAACATCGGCGGAACCGGCATCGGCGTTTTCAACGACCGCCTGAGGGATGCCATAAGAGGCGGCAATCCATTCGATGACCCGCGCCTGCAGGGGTTCAGCACCGGTCTGTACCTCGATACCAATGCAGCTGATCAGCGTGCTGAAGAACTCCAATTAAGCAAACTGCTCGATTACACCAGCTGGATCAAGGTGGGCATGGCCGGCAACCTGGCAGATTACCAGATCATCAATGCCAAGGGTGAGACCGTGGATGGCGCGCATGTACTCTACGGCGGTGTACCTGCCGGATACACCAGGGACCCACAGGAGAACATCGTCTATGTCTCTGCTCATGACAACGAGACGTTGTTTGATGCTATTCAATTGAAAGCCTCTGCAGGAGTCCCCCTGCAGGATCGTATCCGTATAAACAACCTCGCATTCAGCATCCCCATGCTCAGTCAGGGTGTGCCCTTCTTCCACGCGGGAGATGACATCCTGCGTTCAAAATCGCTGGATAAAAATTCGTATGATTCCGGCGACTGGTACAACCAGATCGACTGGACTGGTGCAAAGGATAACTGGGGAATCGGTTTGCCAATTGAAGGCAGCTCGAATTGGGCGATCTATCAACCACTGCTGGCAGACAAGGCGCTGGCACCGATCCAATCGGATATTTTAAATTCCAACGTGGTATTCCGAGAATTCCTCCAGATCCGAAAGAGCTCTCCACTCTTCCGGCTGCAGACCGCTGACCAGGTGATGCGGATGGTCACCTTCCTCAACAACGGTCCTGACCAGCAGTTGGGCCTGATCGTGATGCGCCTGCAGGACCTGGATAATCTTGATCCGCGCTTCAGCGAGATCGTGGTGCTGATCAACGCCAACCATGACCCGGTCACCTTCACAGACGCTCAACTGGCAAATAAGGAATTTGTCCTCCACCCGGTGCAGCAGAACTCCAATGACCGGGTACTGCGGAACGCCAAATATGCAGGCAGCGGCAAGTTCACCATTCCTGCCCTCACCACAGCGGTGTTCGTGGTCGAAAAGCCATTTACCCCTCCAACTCCTGTTACCGAGCAGCCTTTCAAACTGCACAGCCCGATTTCCATAATCATTGGAGCAGTGTTTGTGTTATTGGTTGCTGGCGTGGCATACCTGCTCATCCGATTGGCAAGAAAGCCATCAAAATGACCGAAATCACACCTGAACTGCATGAAAAACTCGGGATAAGCTTGTTCAACAGGGTTTGGGATCTGATCGATAAAACAGACCGAAGCGAAGATGAAACCGAATTGATGATCAATGCTGCTCATGCTTCGCTTTACCACTGGATGCAGGTGGGAGATCCTGTCAATTTCGCCAGGGGTGAATGGCAGGTATCCAGGGTGTATTGCCTGGCGGGTCAGGCAGAACAGGCTTTGCATCACGCCGGCAATAGCCTGCGGATTTGCCTGAACAACGCCATCGGTGATTTTGACCTCGCCTTTGCCTATGAAGCACTGGCGAGGGCGAACGCACTCATGGGAAACAAACAGAAAACCAAAGAGAATGTTGATCTTGCTATGGCAGCCTCCGGAAGTATTAGAGAGAAGGAAGATAGGGATTATTTGCTCCACGAGTTAAACACAATCAAATAACTTATAGTAATCGGATAGGTTTTATCTTATAATGGAGTTATAAAAATTGAGGAGGATGAAGATGAATAAGCGATTATTGGTTTTGGTCGTGCTGGCAACACTGGCATTAATGGTACTTCCTGCATGCGGAATCTCAAATGATATCAAAAGTGCGGGGGATGTCGGGAAGTCCTTCATGGAAGCCCTGAAGACTGGAGATAACCAGGCATCCTGGAACATGGTTACTTCAGATATCAAGGACGAGATTGGCAGTTACGATAACTGGGTCACATTCACCGCACCACGTACGTTCGAGAATTTCACCCTGAATTCAACGAATATCGAAAACGATAAAGCCACCCTCGAAGGGGAAGCCACACTCGGAGCTGATACTTATAAGGTCACACTGATCCTGTACAAATCCGGAGATACCTGGCAGGTCGCCGGGCTTGATTTTTCATTGAAATAAATTGTGCAAGACTTGGCGGAGGATAACCCTCCGCCATTTTTTTACATAAAATCTCAATAAATTTTTCTCAGCCGAGTGGACTTAAATTCCATTTTGACGATAATATATTTAATTGACTCCTGCCATGATGTTCTTTTTCTGGAATGCACCGAATAAATAATTGTCGAAATAATTTCGCAAACTGGAGAAAACTATGTCAAATATACCTCCTCCTCTTCCCCCCACTCCACCTCCGCCCGGCTTTATGCCCCCGCCTCCTCCCCCACCTTTGCAGCAGCCTGAGATTGTCAAATTAATGCTGGAAAACCTGGACCAGAAAACTGGCATGTTTTCTAAGCAGACCTTTCGGCTGCTGATCACTGACCGGCGCTTGATCTTTGTGCTCCAGCAAAAGAATGGCATCGATTATCTGAAAAGAGACCCCGCCCTCAGCCTCGCAGAAAATCCGGCAAATTTCGAAATCCCGTTGCAGCAGCTGGCGAGGATCGAGACCTATTCTGCAGGTATGGACGATTCTTCCCCGGACTACATGATCGTTATCAGTGATACTCAAAAACTGCGCTTCAACATCAAGAACTACTATAAGGTACAAAGACAGCTAAAGGAAATCCTGGGTAATAAAGCCGCTTAATCAGAAATGAACATATCCTTTTTCAAACAAAAAAGCTGCTTATCTTAAAAAGGGAGAGGGAACAAATATGAATATTCACCCGGTAATCGAAGGTTGTGAAGGTCAGGATATCGTTGTTAAGACCAGCCTGCTCAGCGGCACACGTTTGTTTGTCAATGGGCAAAAAGCCGCCAGGGGTCCGAAAATGGGAACCATGAGCCTCACCCGCAACGATGGCAGGGAGGTCACCGCCCAGTGGAAACAACAGATGTTTGGCTTCGACACTCCCCAGCTTGAGGTTGATGGGAAAACTTACGTCCTTGCACAACCTTTGAAATGGTACGAGGTTGTCCTGTCAGCGCTGCCAATCGCGCTCGTGTTCATCGGCGGCGCACTCGGTGCCATTGTCGGAGTGCTAGCGTCTGCAGCGAGTGCCTCGATTTTTCGCACCGGGATGAGCAAAATCGTGAAAATCCTATTGGCAATCCTGATCATCTTCGCAGCAGTGGTTGTTTACACGCTTCTTGCCGGCGCTTTACTCAGTTTGATCCAGTAACAAACAGCGGGAGCATTCAACTCCCGCTGTTCACACAATCCACTCGTTTCAATATCAATACAGGTCAGCAGCTTCAAACTGGCTGTTGTAAATTTCGGCATAAAAGCCGTTCTTTGCCAGCAGTTCCTCGTGCTTACCCTGCTCCACGATGTCACCATTGTTCATCACCAGGATGTGGTCGGCGTTGCGGATGGTGGATAGGCGGTGGGCTATGATGAAGCTTGTGCGTCCATGCATCAGAACGTCCGTTGCCTTTTGGATGAGCACCTCGGTACGGGTATCCACTGAACTGGTCGCCTCGTCAAGAATGAGGATGCTCGGATCAGACAGGATAGCACGGGCAATGGTTAAGAGCTGCTTCTGCCCCTGCGAGATATTGCCGGTCTCCTCATCCAACACCATGTTGTAACCGTCAGGCAGCGTCCGGATGAAGTGATCCACATTGGCAGCTTTGGCGGCGCGGTAAACTTCTTCATCGCTCGCATCCAGCCGGCCATAGCGGATGTTCTCCATGATGGTGCCGTTGTACAGCCAGGCATCCTGCAGCACCATGCCAAACTTGTCGCGCAGGTCTCCGCGGTTGAAGTCGCGGATGTCATGTCCATCAACCTTGATCGACCCGCTGATCACGTCATAGAAGCGCATCAGCAGCTTGACCATGGTCGTTTTGCCGGCGCCAGTGGGCCCGACAATCGCCACCTTTTGCCCGGGCTTGATATCTGCGCAGAAATCATTAATGATGATCTTTTCAGGATTGTAGCCAAAGTGAACGTTCTTGAACTCCACGTGACCTTGCACCTTTTCCAGTTGCACAGGATTCGCGGTTTCAGCCGCTTCTTCCGGTACTGCCAAAAATTCGAACACTCTTTCCGCGGCGGCAGCGGTTTGCTGCAGCACGTTGGAAATATTGGCAATCTGTGCGATTGGCTGGGTGAACGAGCGTACATATTGGATGAACGCCTGAATATCCCCCACGGTAATTGACCCGCGGATTGCCAGCCATCCACCCATGATTGCCATTGCCACGTAGCCAAGGTTGCCCACAAAGTTCATCATCGGCATCATCAGTCCTGAGAAGAATTGTGACTTCCATGCAGAGTCAAACAGGGTGCCATTCAAGCCATTGAATTTTTGGATGCTTCGCTCTTCACCGTTGAAGGCTTTCATCACCACATGACCGCCAAACATCTCTTCGATATGCCCGTTCACGTGTCCCAGGTAATCTTGCTGCTGCTTGAAATACTTTTGTGAACGCTTGACCACAATCATGATCAGCAGGGCTGAAATGGGCAGGATCACCAGTGCCACCAGTGTCATCATCCAGCTGATGGAGAACATCATCACCAGCACGCCGAGAACAGTGGCTACCGAGGTAATGATCTGCGTCATACCCTGATTGAGAGTCTGGCTGACCGTATCCACATCATTGGTCACACGCGAAAGCACCTCGCCCTGGTTGGTACCATCGAAATAGCGCAGCGGGATGCGGTTGATCTTTTCTGCAATATCCTTGCGGAACTGGTAGGTGACCTTCATCGACACACTGGTCATAATCCATCCCTGGATATAAGAAAAGGCGGCTGAAAGCAGATACAAGCCCCCCAGCATCAAGAGTACGTTTCCGATATAAACAAAATCGACTCCGCTGCCTGTTCCGGAGAATTTTGCCACGATTCCCTCGAACAGCTTGGTGGTTGCTTTACCAAGTATTTTCGGTCCAACGATCATAAACACGGTGGAGGCAATTGCGAACAGGATAACCGTGATCAATTGCCAGCGGTAAACGCGCAGATATTTGATCAGTTTTGCCATCGTGCCTTTGAAATTTACGGCTTTTTCACCGCCGCGCAGCATTCCGGGGGGACCGCCAAAAGGACCGCCAACTGGACGCCGCTGTTGAGTTGGTTGAGAACTGGTATTATGCATCATTGAGCCAACTCCTTTTCACTTAATTGAGATAGTGCAATCTCACGATAGGTCTCGCAAGTTTTCATAAGTTCCTCATGGGTGCCGATGCCGGCAATTTCACCCTCGTCAATTACGACGATCTGGTCTGCATTCTTCACTGTAGCCACGCGCTGCGTCACGATAATCATTGTGCTTTTGCCAGTGTTTTTTTTCAACGCCTTGCGTAATGCCAGGTCTGTTTTGAAATCGAGGGCGGAGAGGCAGTCATCAAAAATGTAAATCTCAGGCTGCTTGACCAAAGCCCTGGCAATCGCGAGACGCTGCTTTTGCCCGCCGGATACATTGGTTCCACCTTGTGAGATCTCAGCTTGCATCCCTTCAGGTTTGCTCTTCACAATCTCGGATGCCTGAGCAATTTCAATTGCTTTCTCAAGGGTTTCGAGGTTTGCATTTTCATCAGCAAAGCGCAGGTTGCTCTCAATGGTGCCGGAGAATAACATGCCGCGCTGCGGGATGTAACCGATCTTGTCTCGCAAATCAGCTTGCCTGACATTCCGGATGTCCACCCCGTCTACATAGATGGCTCCATCAGAAACATCATAGAATCTGGGGATGAGGTTTACGACTGTTGACTTCCCTGAGCCTGTTGAGCCGATGATCGCAGTCGTTTGACCCGGTTTTGCAGTAAAGTTGATCCCGCAGATGACGTTCTCCTCGGCATCCGGGTATCGGAAGGATACATTGCGGAATTCGACCAGACCTTTTTTGCCGGGATCAAAGGCTTGGGGATCCTTGGGGTCAACAATGGTCGGTTTCACAGCCAGCACATCCGCGATACGGGAACCGGATACAGAAGCACGCGGCAGGAAAATAAACATCATCGACATCATCAGGAAGGAGAACACCACCTGCATGGCATACTGTAAAAATGCCATCATATCACCCACCTGCAGCAGCGAAGCGTCCACCTGGTGCGCCCCCGTCCAAATGATCAGTACGGATAAACCATTCATCAGCAGCATCATTGCCGGCATCATAATGACCATGATGCGGTTCACGAAGAGGTTGTTGCTGGTAAGGTCCGTGTTAGCTTTGTCGAAGCGCTTTAGTTCAAACTCCTGCGTGTTGAAAGCGCGGATGACCATGATGCCGGAAAGGGCTTCGCGCGTTACCAGGTTCAAGCGATCGATTAAGCTCTGGATGCGTTTGAAACGCGGCAGGGCTATGGTGAACACAGTGATGATCAAAGTAAGCAGAATCGCCACCCCCAGTCCAATGATCCAGGTCATCGAGGGGCTCTTTTCAACTGCACGGATAATGGCACCGACTGCGATGATTGGCGCATAGAACACCATACGGATCATCATCACCAGCGTCATTTGCAGTTGGGTAATATCATTGGTGGAACGCGTGATGAGCGATGCTGTGGAGAATTTTTCAAATTCAGCCTTCGAAAAGCTTTCCACTTTCGCGAATAGGTCGCGCCGCAGGTCGCGTGCCACACCAGCAGCGATGCGGGCAGAAAGGAACCCAACCGCCACGGTAGCCAGCCCGACCACCAGCGTGTAAAGAATCATCCAACCACCTATGCGCAGGATGTAAGCTGTTTGTACTTTTCCCGTGTCCATCCCGAGCGCGGTATATTCCGCTTTTACGGCGTTGGCAGCTGCCTGCGTGAGAATACTCTCACTCATGGCAGCGAACTTTTCATTGATAGAAGTCAGCATCTGCTGGGTTTGCGCTGGAGGAGCCATTTTTAGCACGGTAAAGAGATCCATTCCAGCGGGAATCTTGGAAAGGTCGAGCCCGGCGCTTGCACCAAGGGTGGCGGCTTTCGTTGGATCCGCCGCGGCTTGTTCAATGACATAAACCAGCGTGACCGCTTTCCCCATGATGGGTGTCAGTGCAGTTTGGGTGGCTTTGGTGTTGTCGTTTAAAACATAAACAGGTTCACTCGCCAGCACCGGGTATTTTTTAACCAGGGCGTCATAATTTGCAGATTTGGTATCCATCAGGGTATAGTTTTGCATCACCTGTGCTTTTTCATCTGCACTCAAAAACAGGGTCGCCTTATCCATTTCCGTCTGCCGAATGGCTACCGGAACCGCGCTTTCGATACCGCCCTGTTGGATTCCAACATTCACGATTTCAGACATGAAATTCGGTAAAGCAAGATCCGCCATCGCCTGGGTGAAGAGCAGTGCAACAGCAATCAACAACAATAAAATGTATGGCTTCAGGTATTTAATAAGTCGAAGCATGTAGGTTATTTCCCTTTCTTGGTGATGTTAGTATCTATGCAGTTTTTTGCGTTATGGCGCATTTTTAGCAGCGAGCTCCGCAGTTTGACCAAAAGATCGATCAATTGGCGCTTCTCTGCATCTGTTAACCCCTCGGTCACCTGGTTCAAAAAGCGGATGCGTTCCGGCATGCTGGCAGCAATTAATTCCCTGCCAGAACGGGTGAGACGGATATTAAATCCGCGTTTATCCTCGGGGTTGATGGTGCGTTCAACCAAACCCTGCTCCTCAAGTCCATTGATGAGCGAGCTGACGGTATTCTTTTTCACATCCTGGTAGTGGCTCAGGCGGGTGGGGTTCAAGCCCTGGGCATTACCCATATCCTCTTCAGCCATCAACCGCATCAATATGCCCATGCGCGGTCCCGAAAGTTCCCCCAGGCGGGGGTGCTGCCCGATGATGGCTTCGACAAAATGCATGTTCATGCGCAGCAGGTTGATCAACTCGATGCCGTGCAGGGACTCGCCGGGCGCCATTTCCTGGAGGTGTTTGCGAAGCAGTGCCTGCCCCTGGTCAAAATTAAATGATCGCTGTCCTACCATCCTTGTCCTTTCGTTTTTAGTTCGACGCAGAACTATACTACATCGAACTATTTTTGTCCAGACCCAATTATCGAGGAAAATCAATATGATAGAATTTTCAGTATTAAAGAATTGGAGTGAAACCCCTGATGAAAGCTATTCGCCGTTTGCCCATAGGTCTCAAGATTTTCATCCTGTTCATCAGCATTATTGGTTTATCCGCCTGTTCACTGCTCACTTCGATGACCACCGCGATCAACCAAACGCTGCACCCCGCCACCCCCACCCCCGAAGATCCTTCGGCTGCAGTAGCCGCCATCCCCGATGGCGATATCTTCACAGGGATTCAGGATGCCGTAAACACTTATGCGGAAGCCTACAACCGCAACGATGTGGAGCTGCTGAAAAGCATGACCGATGCCGATAACCTGGCATTCAAACGCCTGGTCACCAGCCGCTTCAGCGAATATCAAAAATCGATCTATGCCGGGACTTACACCTTCAATTATGAAGTGATGTCGATCCAGCGCATGCCGCTCGGGTTCGTGCAGGCGCACCTGCTTTCTGATGGCGACACCGCCCACGACTGGTTATTCCGCCTGGTGGATGGCAAATGGCTGCTTTCGGAACCGACCGAAGCCCAATTCGGCAAACCGGTGGAACAGGAGACTGCCTTATTCATTTACAAGTTGTATCCATGGAATGAGGTGATGAACCAGGAGATCATGGGATTGATGGAAAATGCCGCCGCCCGAGTGAAAGAGGTGCTGGGTGCGCTGCCGCCCGAGAAAGCCCAGGTGGAGATCCTGCCCGGCTACAGCGCCGACCCCTATGCCGACCCCAATTCGCTGGCTTATTACCAGACCGGCGGCAATGGCGAACCCGATAAGATCGTCATTTTCAGCCCCAATTCCTACTCCTTTGACTGGTACAACGCCGTCGAAGGCTGGCAGCCTGGGCTGGAAGCCACCCTGATTCATGAATACACCCACATGACCCATCAGCGTGCCTTTGATAAAGCCGGCAAACTGCTGGACTGGTTCAGCGAAGGACTGGCGGAGTATGTCAGCGGCAGCGATCGCTACAAGGAGATCCGTTACGCCCTTGACCCCGACCAGCTCATCCCCATTGTGGATAACTCGGTGACCATCAACCAGCAGGACCTCGGGCATATTTACCTGCTTGAGAACAACGTGTCGCTGGCCTACGCTGAAGCTGAATCGCTCATCATGTTCATTCACGAGAAGTACGGCGGCATCAACGGGGTTTGGGATTTTGCCCGCGCGCATGACAAGTACCAGGATTACAACCTGGCGCTGCAGGCAGCATTCCACATCAACTATGATACATTCAACCAGCAGTGGCGCGACTGGTTGAAAAACGAGCTATTTGCGAGATAGCCTACCGTCCGGCTTGAAGCGGGGAACTTCATCTCCCATTTTTTCGTCTTTTTATTGGTGTGATTATTGGAAGGAATGAAAATGAAAAGAACCCTCATGCTCCTCTTGATCTTTTTTGCAGTGTTCGCCCTGTCAGCCTGCAGCCAGCCTACCCCGGCGCCGCTGCCGACCCCCACCCCTACGTATTCGCTGCTGGTGATGGTGCCCACCCAGGAACCTACCGCGCAGCTCCCCACCCCCACGCTGCCGCCCGCAGCCACCCCCACTCCCGGTGCGTTCGTTCCCATCCAGGCGGAAGTTGTATTTGATAATTACCTGTTGCGCAGCGGTCCGGGGCGCATGTTTGAGACAATTGGCATGTTTGACATTGGAACCAAAGTGACCCTGCTTGGGCGTGAGCCCGGCAACAACTGGGTGCTGGTGCAGACCCCCAACAACCTCTCCGGCTGGATGAACGTGGTTGGGCTGACGATGATCGGTGATGTGACCCCGCTGCCCATCTTCAAGGTAACCAATGCGCAGGTGCTTCACGGGCATGTGTGGACCGTAGATAATAAACCAGCCACCAAAATTGGCGTGAGCATATCCAGTCCGGATAATCCAAGTCCCTCCCGCGAGGATGTAGCCATCACCAATAACCAGGGCGAATGGTATCTGTACCTTCCTTTATCCTATACAGGGAATTGGACAGTAGGAACGAATTCATATTCGGAAGACAGCAGCGCCGTCGATGCCAACAAGAATATTATCGGCAACTGGCCATCAGCTCAACTCATCACCCTGCCGATGACGGCAGACGTCAACATTGAATTTGCCTTCCAGCGATGAGTTACACAGATGCCGAATTACTGAGTTTCTATGACCGCGAGGTGCGCCAGACCTGCGAATGGACGCGCATGAAGCGTGAAGTGCTCCCCAATGTGGTGCGCTACACCCTTGAAGGGGTAGGCGTGGGCGGGGGCTTTATCAGCTGGTCTCGCCTGACCGCAGAGAATGTGGATACGGAGATTGACGCCCAGGTGGCGTATTTCCGCGCATTGAAAAGCGATTTCGAGTGGAAAGTGTATTCGCATGATACCCCGCCTGACCTGCAAAAACATCTGCAGATGCGCGGCTTCACCTGCGATGAGCCGGAAGCCCTGATGGTGGCTGAACTGACTGACCTTCCTGAAGATTACTGGACCATGGATGTGAGCCGCGTGGAACGGGTGACCACCCCCCAGGGCATCGATGACCTGGTAGCGATGGAAAACGAAGTATGGGGCAAGGATTTTACCGGGCTTGGCAAGGGGATGAAATTTGACCTCGAGCACCACCCGGACGTTCTGAGCGTCTTCGTGGTGCGTGATGGCAAACGCGTGGTCAGCGCCGCCTGGACGCATTACCTGCCGCCAACCTCTTTTGCCTCTTTCTGGGGTGGTTCCACCCTCAAGGAATACCGCCGGCAGGGGTTCTATACAGCGCTGCTGGCAGCCCGCGCACGCGAAGCCCGTGAACGCGGCTGCCGTTTCTTCAATGTGGATGCCAGCCCTGAAAGCCGCCCCATCCTTGAAAAACACGGTTTCCGCTGCCTGGGCTTCTCAACTGCCTGCGAGTGGAAATACAACGCTGCAAATCAGCAAGCTATATAATCAAATAGTTTTTAGAAGTCAATCTTCCCGGAGATTTTTTCGCTTATTCTCAAAAATATTTGCAGATTATTGTACAATGATGATTGGGAGGATAACCTATGGAGACTGAACGAAGGCTCATTAATCGTCGTAAATTCGGTTATTACATGCCGGTATTTGATAATTCCACCAATGAAACCCTCGGCTATCTTTCAGATATCAGCACGAGAGGATTTAAACTCGAGGGAAGCAGACCCCTCCCGGTGTATAAGGTCTACCGCGTGCGTTTGAACCTCTCGGCTGAGGTCGCGCCGGTTTCGAGCATCCTGTTCGATGCCGAGGTGGTGTGGTGCGAGTCGAGCCCGTATTCGCCGTCTGAATACGAGTACGGCTTCCAGATCACCAGCATCAAACCCGCCGATCAGCGCATCTTTGACCACCTGGTGCAAAAATACAGCGTCGCCGGATAGAAAACTCGCACATAAAAATGATGCGAAATTAGCTGGTGAGAAATCGTTGTAACGGAACTTAAATATAATGTTTATATTCCTCATCGTTAGTTTTTCCATGTAGAAAGGTGTACAATTATCAAAGTTATTGGGGAAAATTATTGGTGGCAATTTATTCTATTAATTGTTTAACAAAATCATATCAATGACAATCTGTATTTCTTAATAGTTAGAGACAGGCGTTTTTCAATAGCGGGAAATTCTAGGAGGAATTATGGCACCCGAAAATGTTTCTGAAATTGATATCATGAAAATCATTGATGATGCGTTACAGAAAACGAGTGATATTCCAACAAGGACAAGAATTTTAACATGGGCAGTTTCAAAATTCTCAGAAAAACCAATTGCTGAAATTCAGGAGCAAGTTGCACCACCCAAGCAAAAAAAACCGAAATCTAAAAACAGTTCGAAATCGAAACGAATTATTCCAATCGATAAGACTTTAGACCTGAACCCAAGTGGAAAAAAATCCTTTAAGGACTTTGGTAGAGAAAAAAGTCCTAGTGATTTCTATGAAAAATGTACTACAGCTGTTTACTATTTAGGCAACATTCTAGAAATGCCAAATATCAATCCAAGCCAAGTTCTAGCTTGCTTTATGTTTATTGGCTGGGAAATCCCATCCGATATCTATCAAAAACTTGCTTCTACAGCTTCAGTAAAAGGTTGGCTAGACACTAAAGAAATGACAAATATAAAAATTACTCCACATGGGATTTATCATATTGAACATGATCTACCTCGAAAAGATAAGATTCAAAAATGATATCCCCTGAACTATTGTCGTCATTGTTTCCACCTTTTCCCAGTACTCTTCGGGACGAACTAATTCATGAATTCCTAGAAATAACTCGCAATTTTAGGGAAAATCGATGGGAACCATCAGAATTAAATGGGGGAAAGTTCTGTGAGGTTGTGTATACAATATGTGAGGGTTTTCTTACCTCAACTTATCCACCAAATGCCAAAAAACCATCGGATATGGTTAGTGCCTGTAGAAATCTTGAACGCACCCAAAGTTCAATTGTGCCAAGATCAATAAGAATTCAAATTCCACGAGTGTTATTAGCCCTTTATGAAATTAGAAATAATAGGGGAGTTGGGCATGTTGGTGGTGATGTAAACTCAAATCATATGGACGCATCATATGTCTTATATAGTGCAAAGTGGGTTTTAGGTGAACTTATTAGGATTTTCCATAATGTAAGTGTTACTCAAGCTACTGAAATTGTTGATTCCATTGTTGAGCGAGTTGTGCCAATTGTTTGGGAAATAGATGGAAAAAAAAGAGTACTCGATGAAAAGCTAACTTTTAAGGAGAAAACCTTATTGCTACTCTATAATCAACCTGGTTTCATTTTAGAAAATGACCTATTTGACTGGGTTGAACATAAACGGTTAGCTAATTATCGAATTAATGTTTTGATTCCGTTACATGATGATAAGTTGATTGAATATAATCGGAACAAAAGAATAGTATTTCTTTCACCAAAAGGAGTTAGTTTTGTTGAAACTACTCTTTTGTAAATCTCCGAGGTGAAGATCCCGCCCACGCCCAAAGGCGCCGAAGCCTTCAAGAAAGCCGCCAAATCCGAGAAGTCCGGTCCCATGCAGGGTGAACTGGGGATTTGAACGATCCGCAATTGTTGTCATTGCGAGGAGCGCCGCGATCTTTGCGCCCCCGAGCGAAGCGAGTGGGGGAGCGACGAAGCAATCTGGTTTTTGCCTGTCATTGCGAGGAGCGCCGCGATCTTTGCGCCCCCGAGCGAAGCGAGTGGGGGA
>CAYRXB010000001.1:0-499932 GCA_964428125.1 uncultured Anaerolinea sp. | reverse complement strand
GCGACGAAGCAATCTGGTTTTTGCCTGTCATTGCGAGGAGCGTTTTTTTGCGACGAAGCAATCTGGATTTTATAAAATAATAACCAATGCCAAAAACTTATTTCGTCTACATCATGACAAACAAGAACAAAACCGTTCTTTATACCGGAGTCACTAATGATTTGGATAGAAGAGTTGCCGAGCATAAATCACTATCAATTCCAGGGTTCACCAAAAGATATAAAACCGTCTATCTTGCATATTATGAATCAATCGAAGACATCAACTCTGCCATCAATAGGGAAAAACAAATTAAGGGTGGTTCTCGCCAGGATAAGATCAATTTGATCAATAGGATCAATCCTGAATGGAAAGACCTCTCTGAAGGCATGTAGTCTGTAATTCAAGATTGCTCACCTGCACTGCAGCGCACGCAGTGCGGTGCAAGTGTCGTCGGAAAACCGCCTCCTCGCAATGACACCCTAGTTTATGTGCCTGGGGTGAGCATGACACTTCTATTTCCCCATAATCCCACCTAATCAGTCCAGATTGCCAAATTGGCAAGTTTGATTGCCAAAGATTGCCAAAATGGGGGGATACGTTTTTGGGGTTTTTCAGGTAAACTGATTCTACAATTATAGAACATTCATTCTATTATCCAAGGAGGAAAATGACCCGCAACCCCCCGCCTCCCTCCACCCTGGAGGGGCTCGACCGCGAGATCGAGATCCTGCGCCGGCTCATCCATGAAGCCGCCGAAAAGCAGAGCGCCACCCTCACCCTGGATGAGCAGCTTGCCCTGCTCGACAGCGTGGGGCGCAATGCCCCGGCGCTGGCGCGCTTGATCAAATCCCGCCGCGAGCTCATCAACACCGAGTTCGACCCGGCAGCCTTATTACGCCAGGCGCTGCTGGAACTGCAGGAGGAATGGCCCGAGCTCAAGAAGTTCTATGCCCAGTTTGACCCGCCCCCCGCAGCAGAACAACCCGCAAAGGAGTGACCCATTGAAAACCACCCGCCTCACCAGCCGTGAACGCGCCGCCCTCGCCCGTCTGCGCGAATACCTGTGGATCCGCAAACAGGGGCAGCCCGCCCCCTCAAAACAGGAGCAGCGCGTTGGCTGAGTTCCTTCCCGTTTACAAGAAACTGCTGCGCGACCCCGTCACCTTTGCCCGCAGTGCCTCCGGGCTGGCCCTGCGCAAGTACCAGCGCGGCGTCATCGAAGCCATTTTCGATTCCATCATCAACGGCTGCGGCATGGAGTTCGTCGTCATGTTCCCGCGCCAGTCTGGCAAGAACGAACTGCAGGCGCAGTTGGAGGTGTACCTGCTCACCCTTCTTTCTGTCAAACCGGTGGAGATGATCAAGGTCAGCCCCACTCTGCAGCCGCAGGCGCTCAACGCCATGCGCCGCCTTGAAAAGGTGCTGCGGCGCAACTTTTTGCTGGATCAACTGTGGGTGAAGGAAACCGGCAGTTCCTACCGGGTGGACCAGGCGCGCCTCACCTTCCTCTCCGGCGCACCCGGAAGCAGCATCGTCGGCGCCACCGCCAGCGGTCTGCTGGAAGTAGATGAAGCCCAGGATGTGACCATCCTCAAGTTTGACCGCGACATCGCCCCCATGGGCGCCAGCACCTGTGTCACGCGCGTCTTCTGGGGCACCGCCTGGACCAATACCACCCTGCTCTCGCGTGAACTGCACGCTGCGTTGGATGCCGAGAAGCTGGATGGACGCCGGCGCGTTTTCCGCCTGACCGCGGATGAAGTGGCTGCCGAGGTGGCGCCATACCGCAGGCACGTAGATGAGATGGTGGCGCGCCTGGGGCGCAATCACCCGCTCATCCGCACCCAGTACTTCAGCGAGGAAATGACCGACCGCGGCGGCATGTTCCCGCCCGAGCGCATCGCGCGCCTGCTCTCCGGTCAACCCCTCCCCGCCGCGCCGCAAGCCGAACGGGTGTATGCCCTGTTATTGGATGTTGCCGGCGAGGATGAGGGCGCGCGCGGCCTGGATGGTTCGCTCACGCTTGCCAACCCCAAACGCGACGCCACCGCCCTCACCATCGTGGAGGTCGCGCAGAACGCCGATTTATCCACAACTGGGGAAAAAGTTATCCACAGCCCTGTGGAAAACCTGCCCGTGTACATCCCCGTACTGCGCCGGCAGTGGATCGGCGCCGAACACACCGCGCTCCATAACCAGCTGCGCTCCCTGGCGCTGGAGTGGAACGCCCGCGCCGTGGTGGTGGATGCCACCGGGGTGGGCGCCGGGCTGGCTTCTTTTTTGGAGCGCTCGCTGCCCGGGCGGGTGTTCCCCTTCACCTTCAACAGCGCTTCCAAGTCGCAGCTGGGTTGGGATTTCCTCGGCATCGTCGATTCGGGGCGCTGGCGCGAGCCAAAATTGCCCGATTCGCCCCCCTCTCCCCTCCGCCGCCACCAGCAGGAATTCCTGCAGCAGCTAAAAGGCTGCACCTTCGAGGTGCTGGAAGGCGCTGAACAGCGTATGCGCTGGGGAGTGCCGGATGGCGCCCGCGACCCTGCTACAGGCGAGCTCCTCCACGATGACTGGGTCCTCTCGGCTGCCCTGTGCGCCCGCCTGGAAAACCTGGATTGGAGCTTCCGCGGTGAAACCCTCATCATCCAGGGGAAAGATCCGCTCAAGGGGATGGAAGGGAAATATTGACCTAAAAGGATAAGTCAATCAGGGATTAAGGATCTGAAATCAATTTTGACTAATAACTAGTAACTGGTCACTAATCACAGATCCTTGAGCAACGGATGGATATTCGAAGAAAGGAACTGAACATGATCTATGGCATCGACGTCAGTCACCACAACGAGTGGATCGACTGGCCGAAAGTAAAGCAGGCAGGGGTGCGTTTTGCCATCATCAAGGCAACTGAAGGCAACGGCTATATCGACCCGCTTTACGAAGAGAATCTCAAGGGCGCGCTCAAGGCGGGCATCCTGCCCGGCTCGTATCACTTCTTCCTGCCGCGCTTCGACCCGCTGGAGCAGGCGCGCCATTACGTGCGTGTGCTGCAGGAAAATCAAACAAGCGCACCCACCCTGCCTCCCTGCATCGACCTGGAGACCGCCGGCCTCACCAAGGCTGCCCTCAACCAGGCGGTGAAGTCCTTCCTCACCGAGGTGAAAACTCTCACCGGGCGCAGGGGCATCCTCTACGTCAGCCCCGGCTTCTGGAGCACTTACCTGCCTGTGCCGGTGATGTCGGGCTACAAGCTCAGCGGCGGTGATGTGGACTGGGCAGGCGTGCACCCGCTGTGGGTGGCGCATTACACCAGCGGCTGGCCGTACCAGGTGTACCCGTGGGCAGGTTGGCGCTTCTGGCAGTATTCCAGCATGGGCAAGATCAGCGGCGTGGTCACCAAGGTGGATCTCAACCTCTTCAACGGCAGTGAAGCCGACCTCACCGCGCTGGGGGCAGCATGAACACTCCCCGCGTTTTGACCCGCCTGCTGCAGCCGCTGGTGGACCGCCAGGTGCGCCAGGCGCTGGCACTGGCAGAAGATGACAGCACCTTTGCCCTCGGCAGCCGCTCCGGTGCCAGTCCGTTCGACCGTTTCGCTTATGACCGTGAGGAAACCCAGCGGCAGGCGCTGGAAGCCTGGCGGGTAAATCCCATCGCAAGGCGCATTGTGGGGCTCACCTCGCAGTATGTGGTCGGCGGAGGCATCAGCCTCAACTGCGCCCACCCTGCCACCGCCGCTTTTTTGCATACCTTCTGGGAGCATCCCCTCAACCGCCTGCCCGTGCGGCTGTACGAGTGGTGCGA
This sequence comes from uncultured Anaerolinea sp., assembly GCA_964428125.1. GTDB lineage: Bacteria > Chloroflexota > Anaerolineae > Anaerolineales > Anaerolineaceae > UBA6107. Next base: position 496,158 of record CAYRXB010000001.1, on the reverse strand, counting down.
TGAACTCACCCGCAGCGGCAACCTCTTTCTGCTGCTCACCACCGACCCCGCCGGCATGAGTTATGTGCGTGCCGTGCCTGCCAGCCAGGTGAAGGAGATCGTCTCGCGCCCCAACGATATTGACCAGGAAGTGCGCTACGAAATGCAGCCTGCCTGGAGCGAGAGCACGGATGCTGCCACGTGGCAAGCCTACGACCCGCGTGCTAACCAGCGCGATGCTGCCGGTACCTTCAGACCGGTGATGCTGCACTACGCCATCAACCGCCCTGCCGGTGCGCAGTGGGGAGAATCCGACCTGGCGCCCATCCTGCGCTGGCTCAGCCGCTATGCCGCCTGGCTGGAAGACCGCGCCCGCCTCAACCACTTCCGTACTGCCTTTCTCTACATCGTGCGCGCGCGTTTCACCTCCGAAGCCGAAAGGCGCTCGCGGCAATCAGCCCTCAACACCACGCCGCCTTCACCCGGCTCGATCCTCGTCACCGATGAGAATGAAAGCTGGGATGCCCTCCATCCGCGCCTGGAATCAGATGACAGCGGGCAGGACGGGCTGGCAATGAAAAAGATGATCGCCGCCGGGTCGGGCATTCCGCTGCACTTTTTGGCTGAGCCAGAAGGCTCCACCCGCACCACCGCCGAGGCTGCCGGCGGACCCACCTACCGCCATTTCGAGCAGCGCCAGCGCTTCTTTTTGTGGCTGCTCACGGATCTACTAAAAGTGGTGGTCTACCGCCGCTCGCTGGTGGACGCCCACGTCTCACGCCGCGCAGAGGTAACGCTCAACGGCGCTGATATTTCGGCGCGCGACAATGTGTCGCTCTCACTGGCAGCCGGCAACATCAGCAGCGTGCTGCAAACCGCGCGCGACCGCGCCCTCATCGATGACGGCGAATACCTGCGCCTGCTTTACCGCTTCTGCGGTGAAAGCGTGGACGTGCCGGAAATGTTAGCCCGCGGCAAAGCTGCCGGGTTTCCCTCCGGGCTGGCATCTGCCTCTCGGGGAAAAACCAGCATCGCCCAGCCAATCAAGGTCGATACCGATTCCGGTGAGGAGAAGATAGGAGGAGTCAATGCCTGATAACCAGCCATCACTCCGCGAGAGATTCAGCATCCAGTTCTCCCCGGCAGCCGGCAAACCGCTTGAGATCCTCGCCATCACTGCCGGGCAGGGCAACGGCTGGTTATTCAGTCCGCAGGTGCTGCGCGAATCGCTTCCGTTGTGGGATGGCGTGGAGACCTTCGTCGACCACGCCCGTTCGCCGCGTTCCATCCGCGACCTGGCAGGCACCTGCTCTGCCCCGCGCTGGGATGAATCCGTGCAGGGCATCCGCCTGGCGCTCCTCCCCTGCGGACCTGCAGCCGCCCTGCTGGAAGAGCTGGCGGATCAGTTCACCCGCATGCAACAACCCCTGCCAAAGATTGGCTTTTCCGCTGACCTGCTCTTCAGTGCCAGCGGCGATGCAGTCACTCGCATCGAAAAAGTTTTTTCAGTCGACCTGGTCACCTACCCGGCGCGTGGAGGCACGTTCGCGGCCGCCCAGGTCAGTTCAACCGATCGATCACATCAAAAGGAGAGTACAACCATGCAAGAAGAAAAACTGCAATCCGGTATTCAACTGGAGACCCCTCAGCCCGTCAAACCAGCCGAAGCCCCCGCGCAGGCGGATATTTATACTGACCTGCTGGAGACCAGCCTCTCAGGCGCTAACTTCCCTCCATACCTTGAAGCAAAACTGCGCCAGCGTTTTGGCGGCAAAGCCTTTGACCCCGCGGAATTCAGGACTGCCCTGGCGGAAACACGCCAGTTGATCAGCGACCTGACCGCCGGCGCGCTGGTGCAAAGCGGCGGGCGCATCAGCGAGGTGGTCAGCCCCGGGGAGCAGATCAGCGCCGCCCTGCACGACCTGCTGGGTGCAGGCAGACCCCCGGAGCTGGAAAAGGTGAAACCAGCCAAACTCAGCGGCATCCGCGAGTTCTACACCCTCATGACCGGCGACCAGGAATTTGCCGGCGGGTATGACCGTAAGCGCGCCCAATTCGCAGCCACCGATGACCTGCCCGGCGTACTCAAGAACGCCATGAACAAGCTCATCCTCAACCAGTGGGAAGAGCTGGGGCGCTCCGGTTACCGCTGGTGGGAACCCTTGGTGCAGGTGGAGCATTTCAACAGCCTGCAGGAGATTACCGGCGTGCTGGTGGGTGAAGTGACCGTGCTGCCCTCGGTCAGCGAAGGCGCCGCCTACACCGAACTGGACGTTGCCGACAGCGCTGAGACCGGCACCTGGGGTAAGTACGGCGGTTATGTGGGGCTCACCCTCGAGATGTTCGAGCGTGATGAAACCCATAAATTGCGCCAATATCCACGCAAACTAGCATCGGCTGCCCTGCGGCGCATTTCCACCCTGGTGGGAGCGGTCTTCACTACCAACAGCGGCGTGGGGCCGGTGATGGCGGATACCTACAATGTGTTCAACGCCGCGCATCACAACAATTTGGGCACCGCAGCCCTGGCTTCCGCGTCATGGGAAGCAGCCGGCAAGGCGATCTACTCCCAGCCGATGGCAGTCGCCAGCGGCGGCACCGCCCCCAAGCTGGCGCTGGATGCGCGCTACCTGCTCGTCCCGCGCGACCTGCGCCTGACCGCCATGAACCTGCTCTACCCCTCGTTCGCGCATGAGAGCAGCATCTTCTCGGAGAACATGCAGCGCGGTCAGATGGGCGACGTCATCACCTGCCCTGAGTTCACCGATGCCAACGACTGGGCAGCGCTCGCTGACCCGCGCCTGGCGCCGGGCATCATCCTCGGCGAGCGCTTTGGCGTGCTGCCCGAGATCATCATCGCCGATGGCGAGGCCAACGGCGCTCTCTTTACCAACGATGAGATCCGCATGAAGGTGCGCCACTGGGTAAGCGTCTTCGTCGCCGACTACCGCCCGCTTTACAAGGCTAACGTGGCATAAAAGATTGTACATGTTTGTCATTGCGAGGAAGGCAGAGCCTGACGAAGCAATCCCCGTTAAATCTCAGCGTTAGGTTGAGATTGCTTCGTCGCCCAAATCGCTCCTCGCAATGACAGGAAGAAGGTACAAGCAATGATTCGTTTTATTCGTTCCCATTTCTTAATACAAAAAACGAATCGCCGCGCCAACACCATAGATACCGTTCTTGTGTTCATTGCAGGGGCGGTTCACACGATCTTTGTGTCCCCTTGTGGGATGAACCACTCCTACAAATCTAATTGATTTTTGTTCTTCATTTCGTGTTTTTTGTGTATCGCAGTTTTCCCTGGCACTGCCCGCCAGGGCAAGTGTGCGCCCCCGAGCGGTTTCACGTACTTTGTGCCCTCAAGCAAAGCGAGTGGGGTTGCGAGTGGGATCCATGGTTAAAGGTTTAAGTTCTTGATCCAATTTTCGTGATTTTCGTATATTTCGTGGTTAAGGATTGAATTTTGCTTTTTCTTTCTGTGTATTCCGTGTATTCAGTGGTTAAAGAGGAGAAAAAATGACATTCTTAGAACAACTTCAAAAGATCCTGCGTTCGCGCAAATTTTGGGTGCTCACGGCAGCCCTGCTTGCCACCCTGGCAGCCTTCGTCACCCATGAGATCAGCGTATGGCAGGCGCTGCAGATGGCAGTGGCAGCCCTGGCGGTATATTCCACCGGGGTGGCAATCGAGGGCAACAATTATGGCAGCCAAAAATAACCCCGATGCCCGCCTGGCTGCTGAACTGGCGCAGCCCTTTCAGACAGGCGGCAAACCGCTTTCTTTCCGCGCGTTACCGGATGGCGGCATGGTAGTCATCACCGCCGATGGGCGCAAACTGTGGTTCACCTGCCGCGAGGCGAACGTGGCGCGGCAAAAACTGGGGCTGGCAGCCGTCCGCCCCACCGCGCAAAATGACGGACTGATCGACGAGGATGTGGTCAAAGCAGCACCCAAAAAACCTTTACCGCCGCCCAAAAAGATCTTTCTGCCGCCTGACCTGCAGTACCTTGAAAGGATGGATTATGACCAAGCTGACATCCCTGGCCGGCCGCGTACGCCTGCTCGTAAATGACCCTGGCAAAATGCGCTTCTCCGATGACCTGCTCACCAGTGCCATTCGCCAGGCACTCGAGCAAGTCAACCTGCGCCTGCCGCAGGTGCTCATCAGCGAGTACACCGTGGCAGCAAGCGGACGCGAACAGGCATTGACCGGTTTGCCTGGCTGCCTTTTCCTGGTCAGGCTGGTGGTCCCGGGTCTCGACATTAACCATGAGCTGGAGCCGGATGAACAGTTTTCCTACACGCTGACTGATGGCATCCCTACGCTCCACTTCGCAGGCAGCTTCATCCCGCAGGCAGGTATGGTATTGCAGGTACATTTTGCCGCCGCCCACACCCTCGAGGGCTTGGACGAAGCCGAATCCACCTCCCTGCCGGAGAGCTGCGAACCAGCGCTCGTCAATGGCGCTGCCGGTTATGCCTACGCCCTGCGTGCCGCCAGCCTGGCAGAAACTTACGGCACGCGTCCGGAAGATGCCGCTCGGTTACTGGATGCCAGCCGCATCTTCCTGGATACATTTGATCGCATGTTGATTGGCGTGAAAACCTTTCGGGAATTTGGCTTTCCGCCGGGCTTTGCCCTGGACGCCTGGGATGTGAAGAGGAGCCGCCATGCCGACCATCGGTGAAGATTGCCACCTGATACTGCAGCACCCTGATGTAAATGGGGGTGAACCCTACGGTTTTTTGTGTCCCAAGGATAACAGCCACCGCGAGCTCGGAGTGCAGGTCACCCGCGAGGTCACCAGTGACAGCACCGATGAAACCAATTCCATCACCGGTACGCAGCTCTGGCTTAACTTTGACCTCATTCTCGCTGATAACCTGATAGATCCTAATGGTCAGCCACACCCAAAATCCCGCGCTGCAGATTATGCCATCCTAACCCTTTTTTTAGCTCAGCCGGCAGGTATACAGCTCACCACCCCTGCCGGTATTTATTCCAATCTCGGTTCCCTCGGGTGGAGCGCAGACGAGCGCCACATGCCAAAATATTCCATTGTCAAATGTGGTCTCAATAACGTGGGTTTTTATTTCCCGCCCGCCAATCCCGAACTGCTGGCGCTTTCCGTGTGGGATGGCACCCTTACCTGGCAAACAAGTTACTGGAGGTAATGTAATGCGGAAGATTTTACAATGCTCAATTTTCGGTTCTCTATTCTCGCAAATGAGGCGATATGCCCTACCCTAATTCTTCCGAAGTCTCAGCCGGTCAGCCAACCGCATCTGCACACTATAACAATCTTCGAAGAGACGCTCTGTACTTCGGGCAATCTTCCGCGGATAGCAAAGCCGTCGGTGAAGCCCTTGCCCGTTACGCAGCCAACCTCACCCTCAATTACCTGGCCACCAACCGATTGAGGATAACCTACTCAGTCTACAACCCGCCTGTGATTGTGATCGGCGGTTGCCTGTGCATGGCTGCTGCCAACGTTGAGTTGGCTTCGAATTCTTTTAGCGGCGGCGCAGCCACATGGTATATCCATGCAGTCAGAAATGCCGGTGCCACCACTTTCACCCTCATGGTCAGCACCACGCCCACCGACAACGACACCACCCGCCCCATCGGTTCTTGTTATTACGACGGCGCGAATATTTCTTCCATCATTTCGTGGTACGGAAACCTGCTTGGGTTCCCGCCCCCATCCTATGATAGTGGTTGGTTTGCATGCGCCAATAGCACCACCTATACCAAAACTCATGGCTTGGGGTCCGTTCCTAAATCCTACCTGCTGCTGCACTCAACCGCCAGTGACGGTACCGGCGAGAACGTAGTGGTATTGGTGGTCAATTATTCGAGCACTATCAGATCTCACATCGGTTTCGATTCTGCCAATGCCTACATCCAATGCGGAACGAACACAGGCGAGGGCACAGTTTACTCAGTCCGCAGGCTATCAGCATCCGGTTATTACCGGCTCTTATGTTGGAGTTAGGAGATATATGATTTCTTTAGTTCGTAATGCAGATGGAACGATCAAAACCTTTTCAGAGTTCATCGACCCGCAAAGTGTATTAGGAACCGGTGAATCCATCGAAGCGATCAATACCTCGTTCGATGAGTATGCTAAGCGGTTGGTAATATCCCATGCCGGCAGATCAGGTGAAACCATCGTCGTCCCGCGTTCCTCCGGTGACCTTGCCGTGGAGGTCCGCTGCCCGGGCGAAACAAGTGTATCGCTCGACATTAATGGAACCATTGAGATGCTGCCGTTGATCAATGGTCAGGCAGCCCTGATGCTTGGTACTGAAGAGGCGGGGGCTTTTGTCATCAAGCCGGCGGATACACGCAAATATTGCCCTGCCGGGCAAGCCCTGCTGGTTATCGAGGTGGTGTGATGAACGCGGTCACCAAATCCAATGGCAAATTCATCCTGCAGGCAGACCCAGCGATAAACGCCAGGAAGCGCTCTGTGCAGGATCGAGAATCATTGAACAAGCCGTTGAAGGAGGAGGAGCTGCGTGTTTTGCTTGCGAACATCCTGCTCCGCCTTGAAAAGCTAGAACAACGATAAACCTACCGGCAGCCTGGGGCTGCCGGTTTTTTAAGTTACAATTGAACAGCAAATTCGAAGATTGGAAATGAATCATGCCTTTTAAGATAGTCATTCCTGCCAGCGCCATCCTTGCGCAAAAAGACAGTACGCTTCGCCTGGATTACCCGGTTCGCTGCTCCCGCTGTGATCAAACCCCGGCAGAGTTTAGCGAAAGCCACCGCCTCAAACTGCGTGCCGGTCTCAAGCACAATCCCCTGCCTGGCAGGCGTTACAAAATGGAGCGCAATTACCAGCTCAGGATCAGGGTTTGTGAGCGCTGTTACCGCATGAATTACCTGCAGGCGCCTGAAACCTTGTCAACCGATGCAAACCGCTTAGGAAGGCTTTCCCGCGTGCAGAACTTCCTGCGCATGCTCGGAGGCGTCATCGCCGGGCTGGCACTGCTCTTCCTCACCCCATTTGTCCCGGCTACGGCAGCGTTTCTGCCAATCAAAACCCATTGGTGGATTCCCATGGCAGCCGGTGTCGGTCTGATCCTTCTGGGGCTCGCCAGCCAGGTATCGATGCAGATGAAATTGCGCCGCCAGCTGGAAGCTGCCGACCAATTCAATCCTGCGCTTGAACGCGCCGAGGTGCGCACCCCGCTCTACGCCGACCCAAGCGACGAGAACCAGGTAGCCCTCGAGGTCAGGCTCGATAACGAAGCCTGGGCGAAGGAATGCGCTGGTCATTATCATTATCATCTTGAAGAATTTTCCGAATAACAATTCATTACGTGAAGAGAGGTTACGATGAAAGCGATCATGGTGGAAGATGTGGTAAAAGTGACCAGCGAAGCAACCAATGAAGCAATTTCGATCTTCTCCCTCAAAAAGGGAGATATCGTCGAAACCGGCAAGGTCATCCGCAAGAAGAAGGATTCTTGGGTGGAGATTACCACAGACGGCGGGCAAAAAGGATACATCTCCGGTCAAACCCGTATTTTTGTGGTGCGGCAGGTCGAGATCACCAGTGAAACCGAGCTGCTGGCAGCCCCCACGGAGAACCCGACCGTGTTGAAAACCCTCCCCAAGGGCAGCATAGTGCTTGCAATGGGCGTGGAGAAGAATGATGCCGGCAGCTGGTACAAGGTCCATGACAGTGAAGGCGTGGAAGGCTTTATCAAAAGCAAAGCCAGATACCGCATTTACAATGAGCCAACCGTAGGCGGCGGCACGCGCCTGATGGTCACCGGCGCCATCTTCGCGGTCATGGGGATCATTTTCCTGGTCACCTCGTTCCAGCAACCAAACGCCTCCAGCACCATGTTCCTCACCGTTGGGTTGATCGGGTTGGGGTTGGTGCAGTTGGTACAGGGGTTCATGCAGTGGCGCAAGGCAAAAGAGAAAAAAGAAGCTAAATGATACAAAAAGAGCAGGCAATTGCCTGCTCTTCGTTTTTCTCACAATTGGGACTAAATGAAGATGATTTGAGCGCCTTCGGTCATATCCATAAAGTCGCCGGCGGTGACGATATCCTTCACGCAGGGCAGGAAATCTTCCTTCTTCAGCTGGAACATATCCACTGACATCTTGCAGGCGTACATGTTGGCGCCGGCATCGGAGAGCATTTCCAGGTATTCGCGTACAGTGGGGACGCCGAGTTTCTTCATCTTGCTTTTCATCAGGGCGCTGGCGAAGGCGGTCATCCCCGGGATGACACCCATGATCTGCGGGATGCCCACATAACCGGGAACACCCATCATGTTCATCTTCATGCTGCTGTTAGCCAGTGGGGGGATTTCAAGATGATCCACGCGATGCTTATTGATCATATCCATTCCCCAGAAGGTGAAGAAAATGGTTACATCGATGCCATTGCCGATTGCCGCCCAGCCCATCACAAGCGCCGGGTAAACCATATCCAGGTTGCCTTTGGAGCAAATAAATGCTATTTTGCGCGGTTGATCAGTCATTTTATTTATCCTTTTTCTCGAGATTTCACCGGGTTCCCGGCGATGAAAACCTAAACGCAGCCTTCCGGTTTACCCAACCCGGCGATCTTGGCAACCTTCTTGGCAGGTCCCTTGGGGAACAGCGCAAAGAGGTCCTTCGTGCTCACATTGGCACCGGTGGTAATGGTGCGCAGTGTGGGTGCTTTGCCATTGCCTTCCGCTGTTTTGCGGCAAAAATCGATTACTGTCCAATGCGCTGGGGTCAACTCGGCAATGCCTTCTTCTTTTGCCAGTTCAACAGCAATTTCTTTGGTCCACTCAGCCGGGTTGGTCATGAACCCTTCATCGTTGACCTGTACATCTTTTCCTGCGATCTTTTTTACAGCCATATCAAATGCCTCCTGAATAAAGTCAAAATGGGTTTATTTCTTTACTTTACCGGCCATGCTGAACTTGCTCGGCAGCGGGACCGGAATACCTTTTAGCATCATGTCGTAATACATAAAGCGGAAGCCCAATTTCCCCCAGTGATTGAGGGTGGTTTCTTTCAACAGTGAAAGAGGTCCCACCACCGGGAATGGATAAGTGCCATAAATGGGTTCCTGCTCATAGGAGAAGTCGATCATCACGGCTTTGTTGTAGCCGCTCTCGATGAAGCATAGCGAATGGCCATCGAACTTGTGGGTCATTTCCTTGCCGGCGATATGTGCCAGGATGTTTGCCACAGCGGTTTCCATTTCAAAGTGGATCACCGAGCCGGCCTTGGATGCCGGGATGTTGGCAGCGTCGCCAAGCACCCAGATGTTCTGCCATTTTTCTGATTGCAGGGTTTCCTTGTTGGTCGGCACATAATTGAGGTTATCGCCCATGCCTGAACGCTTGATCACCGGTGCCCCCATATTGGTCGGGATAGTTACCAGCAAGTCATAAGGAACCTCGCGTTCATCATACGAGATCAACTTATTATTTGTCGAGTCCACTGAACCTGCATAGAAATCGGTTTCCATCATAATGCCGCGTTTTTCCAGCAGCACTCCCAGCGCCTTGGCTGAGGTGGGCTTGGTGAAAGCTTCTGAGAGCGGGGTGGCGTAAACCAGTTCCACCTTGTTGCGAATTCCGCGTTTTGCAAAATACCAATCTGCCAGCAGCAAAAACTCCAAAGGAGCTACCGGGCATTTGATGGGGTTCTCGACCACATTCACCACCAGGCGACCGCCATCCCATTTCTTCATAAAATCACCCAGGGCTGTTGCGCCGTCTGCGGTATAGAAATCAAAGACATTATGGCGCCATCCACCGTTTTTGAGCCCTTCAGTTTCTTCAGGGTGAATATCGGCACCGGTGGCGATCACCAGGTAATCATATTGGATCACCTGCTTGTCTTTTGCCAGGGTCACCCGGTTATGATCCGGTTCGATGAGTTCGATATCAGAAATGATGAAATCAACATTACGTGGAATAAACTTGTGCTTGGGCTTGACCACATCGCCCGGTTTGTAAACACCAAAAGGCAGGAACAGGTAACCCGGCTGGTACCAGTGGTTATCATCCTTGTCAACCAGGATCACCTTCCACTCGTTCATATCCAGTTTGCGCGACATCTCCCGCGCCATCAACGATCCAGCTGTGCCCGCCCCAAGGATTAAAAACGTCTTCATTGAGCTTTTCCTCCAGTGATTTGTGGGTTTTCTACTTTTTCCGCCAGGCTTCCCTGGTAAGACAGATTATCTGCCAGCACCATGCGCAGAAGGTCCAACGCCTTAATGATGCGGAGATCAGTAATGGAATAGATGACGTTCTGACCATCCCGAGTGGCAGTGACCATGTTTCGCTGCCGAAGATTTTGAAGGTGCTTGGAAACTGTGGGTTGGCTTACACCCACCGCCTTCACCAGTTCACCTACGGATTGCGGTTGTTCGGCAACGCTGTAAAGTAAAAGAATGCGCGTGGGGTCTGCCAGGGCAGCACACACCTGGGCGTGCATATGCATTACTTCATCTCGGAGTTGGGGATCAATCATCTTTATCTTTTCTTAGACATATGCCAATATAAGAATATATCTATATTTTATGCTGAATTCAGAAAAATGCAAGAGTAAACATGAAAGTGTGCTTCGCTGGCACCAGATTGTGGTTCACGAGGCACAAATCCTTAACCCAACTTTCATTTTTTGTTTTAAGGTTTCGTGTCTTTCGTGTATTTCGTGGTTAAGGGTTTAAAACAAAAGTGAGCGCGGAGGGGCTCGAACCCTCAACCAACGGCTTAAAAGGCCGCTGCTCTACCATTGAGCTACGCGCCCATTTCTGGGACGGAGATGATTTTATCACGCCCCGGCACCATCGTCAATAAAAACACCGGCAGGAATCTCTCCCGCCGGTGAATGTTTTACAACTTGCTATACTCGACTATCAAATCTCTGAACTTATCCCTGCTTGATGTATTCATCCATGGCAGCCAGCAGCATGTCCACATCGCTCATCTGGGTCTCGCCCATGGTGGCAATGCGGTAACTGATATCCTTCAGCTTGCCATAGCCATTGGCAATACGCATTCCCTTGGTCTGCAGGAACTTGTTGAGCGCGCTAATGTCCCAGTTGAGGCTGTTGCGCATGGTTACCACAGTTTTTGAGCGGTAAGCTGCTTTGGCAACTGGTTCCATTCCGTGCTTGGCACCCCAATCCTGTACTTTCTTTGCCATTGCCGCGTGGCGTGCAAAGCGTTTTTCCAACCCCTCGGCGAAGATGCGATCCAGTTGGAAATCCAGCGCGTAGATCAACGGCATCGCCGGGGTCATCGGGGTGCTGTCCTTCAGGCGGTGCTTTTCCATCAACAGCAGGTCAAAGTACCAGCCGCGGTTGGTCACAGATTCGGCTTTCTTCATGGCACGGTCAGATGCGGCTGCAAGCGCCAAACCGGGCGGCAGTGCCAGGCATTTCTGCGAGGAGGTCAGCAAAAAGTCGAGCCCAAGCGCGTCAAATTCGATTTTTACACCACCCAGGGAGGACACTGCGTCCACCAGGATAAGGGTATCCGGGCTGGTCTCCTGGCACACTTTTACCAGGTCTGCCAGCGGGTTTTCGACCCCTGTTGAGGTTTCATTGTGCACGATCGTGACGGCTTCATAATGTTTTTTCTTCAACGCATCGCGCAGCATATCCGGGGTGATCGCTTCACCCATCTCAACTTCCAGTTTATCGGCTTGCTTGCCATTGGCTATCGCCACATCATTCCAGCGCTGCGCAAAAGAACCGTTGACACAGGAAAGAACGCTTTCCTGCACAAAGTTGCGAATGCCGGCTTCCTGCATTCCGGAGCCTGAACTGGCTGCCTGGAATATGCGGGTCTTGGTGTAGAACAGGTCTTTGGCTTTAGCTTCGGAGCGTTGGAAGATTGCCTCAAAATCCTTGCTGCGATGCGGGAGCATCGGTTTGGTCTGAGCAGCCAGCACTTCTGGCGCCACATCAACCGGACCCGGCACAAACATATGGGACATGACACTCTCCTTTAGTAAGAAATGTGTTTTTTGAACCCCGGAGCATTCCCCCCGGGAACCATTACCTCAGGAAGAACGAAAGTACAACCAGGATCACAAAGAATGAACCGGCAAGGATGCCGATGCGCTTGAGGTCCTGTTTTACATACGTGTAATCAGGTTTGAATTCCACTGTTCCAGTTCGCCCGTGAGCGCGGGCAACTGCTGCTTTTTCAAGCGGGGTTACGGTGGTGCTTACTGAGCGTTTGGTTTTTTTGTTTGCCATGCGAAATCTCCTCGGGGCAATTGTAATCCAAAGTTTTAAGAATTGGTATCTAAAACGGCGGTCACCACAATCCGTTTATTATCAACCCGGTACGGGTAACAGGAGATGAGGGTCAGGGTGGCGTTTTCGGTCTGATCCATCACATGCACATCCGTGGGGTTGACAATTTGTGTGCCGGTGACAACATAGGTATACGACCGGTCCTGGGTGATGACAATCACTTCATCCCCTGGTTGAAGTTTATCCAAATCGCGGAACAACTCGCCAAAAATATCATTGTGGGCAGAAACTACCATATTGCCCTTTTGCCCCGGGCTGGCAGTATTCAAATGCTGCCCGATGCCCTTTTTCAACTGCTCCCAGTTATCTCCCATCACAACAGGTGCGTTAACATTAATCCTGGGAATTTGCATCTGGCGGGCAGACTGAGGTCCAGGAGTTGGAATAGGCAAATTCTCAAAGGACAGCATGATTGCCTGCAGGTGTTCAGGGATCTCGGAAGTGTTAGGTCTCACCTCAACTCCCTCTATAGGCGGCGTGTGTCCGCTCGGCAATACCACAGCAGTGATCAAAGCGGTGGGTGTCATATCACCCGGGTTAAGGGAAGTGGAAAACTCCTTATTCAAATTCGTAAGCAGCCGCGCCCCATTGAAAAGCAGCAAGAACAATCCAAGGATTGCCACGATCTCAACACCGTATAACAGCTTATCCAGAGTATTACGGCGGCGAGCTTTAGCTTTCTTCCGCAGGTCGGTAACAGGCTCAGATTCCTCCTCAATTTCGAGCAGCGTTGGCGAAGGAGCTTTTTCTCCTTCCACGCGGATCACCCGGCCATTCTTGCGGTAAGCATCCAGACGCGCTTCACGTTCTGCGCGGCGTTTTTCCACCAGCAGTTGTCGCAATTCGTCCGAGGTGAGTTCTTCCAGGGTCTTCCTGCGCGGCATTTTCTTTCCCTTATCCAGGATTCCAGTGAATTATACCCGAATCCCTTTATCTTCTTATCTTGAATGAAAAGCACCATCCTATTCCCGTAAATACTGGATGTGTTAAAATTATCGTTATGGAAAAACCAATTACAAAAAACTACCTTATAGATTTGGACGGTGTACTTGTAAAAGGAAAAACTGCGATTCCGGGTGCACCCGAATTTATTGACAGGCTGCTGGCACGGCAGATAAAGTTCCTGATCCTTACCAACAACCCGCTTTACACGCAGCGCGACCTGGAACACCGCCTTAAGAACAGCGGTTTCAACGTACCGGCTGAAAACATTTTCACATCCGCCATAGCCACCGCTCGCTTTTTGCACAGTCAGTCTCCCAAAGGAACTGCATTCGTTATCGGTGAAAGCGGACTCACCCAGGCACTTCATGAGGTTGGGTTTATTCAGACAGATACAAATCCAGAATATATGGTGTTGGGTGAGGTGAACAATTATAATTTTGAGCAAATCACCAAGGCAATCCGTCTTATCAATGACGGTGCGATGTTCATCGCCACCAACCCTGATAACACCGGCCCTTTGGAAAGCGGGATCGTGCCTGCCACCGGCGCACTGGCTGCCCTCATCGAAAAAGCTACCGGTAAAGCGCCTTTCTTTGTCGGCAAGCCCAATCCATTGATGATGCGAAGCGCACTGCGCTACCTTAATGTTCATTCCGAAAACACTGTAATGATCGGGGACCGTATGGACACGGATATTGTGGCAGGCGTTATGAGCGGTCTGGATACCATTCTTGTGCTTTCCGGTGTTTCCAAACGCGAGGATGTCAAGCGCTTCCCATATCGACCTGGACTCATCGTTAACTCGGTGGCAGAACTGGAAAACGATTAAGGCGATCCGCTTGCAAAATTCACTCGATAAGTCCCTGCAAAAGAAGTATATTCTCTCGATCGCACTCACCTCCCTGATCCTGGTGGCTGAGATCGTCGGCGGCATCATTTCCGGCTCACTGGCGCTGCTCTCCGATGCAGCGCATGTGTTTATGGATATCTTTGCTCTCGCCATAAGCTTTTTCGCGATGAGACTTGCTGCACGTCCGGCAGATGACCGTCATAGTTATGGCTGGCACCGTGCTGAAGTGATGGCTGCCCTGATCAATGGGGGGTCACTCGCAATTATGGCAATCGCCATTTGGGTGGAGGCTTTCCGTCGGTTCCGCAGCCCCGTGGAAGTGCAGAGCACTGAAATGCTTATCATCGCTGTTATCGGGTTAGTTGTGAACCTGGTGGTCATTTTTGTGCTGGGTGGCGAAAGCATCCATCACCACGACCATGAAGAAGATGACAACCACTCATCCCCCCACTCGCATAGGAAAAACCTTAACCAGCATAGCGCCTTTCTTCATGTTCTTGGAGATGCCATCTCTTCCGTTGGGGTGATCGCCGCAGCACTCCTCATCCGATTCACTGGAGCCAACTGGTTGGATCCGCTTATTTCTGTGCTTATTGGTTTTATCATCATCAGCAGCGCATGGCGGGTATTACGCAGTTCACTGCACATCCTCCTTGAGGGTGTTCCCGAAGGACTGTCTGTTAAAGAAATTCACACGCGATTATTAACCATTCCAGCGATCAAGGAGGTCCATGACCTGCACATATGGAACCTTTCCTCACAAAACGTGGCACTCAGCGCTCACGTTACACTGGATTCAAGTCAGGCATCTGAAACTGAATTTGTAATGTCTAGCGTTCGTGAACTGCTGGATCGTGAGTTCAATATCCAACACACCACCGTCCAATTTGAGAACACTCCCTGCCAGGAAGGACATGGCGGCTGCAACTAGTGGGATTGAACTTATCAGTTGCTGAACGAAAGCAGCGCCTGGCACACCTCGTAAACCATTTCGTCCGTCATTTCGGGATATAAGGGAAGGCTGAGAACCTCTTGGCTCGCTTTTTCCGCTGCCGGGAAGCTCCCTGATGTGTAACCGAGGTCAGAATACCCTTTTTGTAGATGTACCGGAATCGGATAATGCACAAGTGTGGCAATCCCCTTACTTGCCAGGTAACGGTTTAATCCATCCCGCTGCTCATGGCGGATGACGAAAAGATGATACACCGGTTCACTCTCTGAGCGGACAACAGGTAAGGTAATCTTGCTGCCTGTAAGCAGCCTTCGGTACAGGTTTGCCAGTTCAATACGGCGCCTGTTGGCTGTTTCGAGATCAGCCAGCTTCACACGCAGGATGGCAGCCTGAAGCTCATCCAATCGGCTGTTCATCCCCTTTTCTTCGCTGATCTTTTCAGAATTCCATCCATACTGGCGCAGGCTTTGTAAATGTTCAGCCAGGTCTGAGTCATCAGTAACAATCGCACCGCCGTCGCCATAAGCACCCAAATTCTTGGTCGGGTAAAAACTGAATGCACCTGCCTTTCCCCAGGAACCAACTTTTTTATGCAAGTACTTCGCACCATGCGCCTGTGCGCAATCCTCGATAAGGATCAAATGATGTTTTTCCGCGATTGCCAGTAGCGATGAAAGGTCTGCAGGGAAGCCAAACAGGTGAACCGGGAGTATTGCCCGCGTACGAGGGGTGATTGCGGCTTTAACACTGGCAGGATTAATACAATAAGTGTCTGGATCGATATCCACCAGTACCGGGCGTGCACCAACGGATTCAATTGCAGCCACAGTTGCTACGGCCGTGAAAGTGCTGGTGATTACTTCCTCTCCACGCTGGATGCCGCAGCCTATCAACGCCAGTTGAATGGCTTCAGTGCCGTTGGCAACAGTGACAGCATGCTTTACCTCACAAAAACTGGCAAATTCACTCTCTAACCTTGCCACTTCTTCGCCAAGGATGAATTGCCCGCTTTCCAGTACCCTGTGAATTGCACTATCAATTTGCGGGCGCAAGCGGTGATACTGGGCTTTGAGATCTAAAAAAGGAATATTCATAGGAAATAATATTCCCTGTTAGCGCGGTAATAATCAATTGTGCTGGTTAATCCATTCCTTAATGAAGTCCGGGGAATCCAGCCTAACTGCTCTTTGATTTTTGAATAATTCCCGTAATAATCTCCGATATCGATTCGTTTGCGCTCAAGCGGGAACGGCTCTAAACGGTATGACCCCGAACCATTGATCTCGATCATTAATTCTGCCAACTCCAGCAAGCTGATCGGTTCTGCGCCAAGGTTATAAATTTGACCAATTGCAGCCGGTTCCGCAGCCGTGAGGAGAAGCGCGTTTACCACATCATCAACATAATTAAAATCCCGGATCTGCCTGCCCGTTCCGAAAACCGGGAGTTCTTTTCCTTCAATTAACTGCCGAATCCAGAAGCCGATGAAACTCTTATAGGCATCGCGCACTCTCATCCGAGGCCCATAAACATTAGTCATCCTGAGGATTGATGTCTGGAGTTTGTTCACCCGGTGACTGACAAGGTGATAGCACTCACCGGTCAATTTGCTCACGCCGTTCATGTCCACCGGTGCCAAGGGGTGGTTTTCATCAACGGGAAGATATTGTGTTTTACCGTAGATCTGCCTTGTGCTGGAATAAACGATTCTTACTTCGGGGTTATATTTGCCGCACATTTCAAGCAGTGTTAACTGGCTTAACCCATTCGCTTGAAGGTCTGCATAAGGATCTTTCATACTGCCCACATGGCTGATCTGTCCCGCCAGGTTAAAGAGGTAATCTTGTCCCTTCAGTAGTGGACCTACCAGGGATTCATCCCCGATATCCGCTTTGATAAAGACTACTTTATCCATGATTCCATGAAGATTGTAGTAATTCCCGCCTGAAAATGGGTCCATGCTATCCACAATTGTCAGATGTGATCCTAACTCAAAAAGGCGATTTGCAAGAGCGCTGCCAATGAATCCCATCCCCCCTGTGATAAGCACATGCTTCTTTAAGTAGATCTGGGCAAACTCATGAGTCATCATTCACTCTTTTTTAGAATTTAACACCAATTCCCACCATAACTTTAGCAGATGCCTGCCCGTACGGATCAATCGTTTGTAATTGAAGAATTGCGATTTACCGTATTGGCGGAAGTAATGATGCACTGGAACTTCCTGAAACACAAAACCGGCATCCTGGAATTTCTTAACCATCTCCAATGGCAAGGTGCCTGTTGTACTTTCAAGTTTTACTGCGTCAAAAAGTCTTCTGCGGATCAGGCGAAAATCGCAATCCACGTCGCGCAGGTGAATCCCAAACATAATCCGGACGATATGATGATAGATCCGCCCGATTACTTTCCTAAACCATGGGTCATTGCGTGCAATCTTGTACCCGTTGACAATATCCACACCTTCTTGCAATGCCGAAACCAATGTGAGCAATTCCAGTGGGTTGTATTGACCATCACCATCTGTATAAAATACCCATTCCTTCGCCGCTGCGGAAAAACCAGATCGCAGCGCACAGCCATAACCCATATTATTTGGATGGCTGAGCACTTTCAGTTCTGGACAGCGTAAGCTAAGCTCTTTAAGAATGGTGGCTGTGTGGTCTGTGCTGCCATCATTAGTGACAATTACTTCGTAATCATCCGTTACTTGCCTGAGGGCAATACACGCAGAAAGAACCATGCTGGCAATGGTCCCTGCATCATTGTAAGCGGGGAATACCGCGCTTACACTGGATATATGAGGAAAACCAGGAAGGTGATCATTCATCATAAAGGTTTCTGAGCCACCAGGGCAATACTCAAGCCAAACGGCAAGCCAAATCGCGAAACAACCGGAGCTTCAGCGCGCAGGATCGCAGCTAATAACCTATTCACCAGTTTTCCAGGCACATAGAAGTCTGACACGGGTTTACTTTTTGGAAATAGCTTCTCACCCAGGCGCTTGCCCAATGCCAGGGGGAAGAGGATTGCATTTACATAAGAACTATGCAAAATATCGAATCCGCTATCGATTACCAGCCTTGATATTTCCCTGCGGGTGAATCGTCTACCCGTATTCACCGCTTCATCATGCCTCCCCCGCAGCCAATCATAAGCTGGTACTCTAAGAACAAAATATCCACCAGGCATTAGAATCCTGCTTACTTCTATTATTGCGGTTCTGACATCAGGGACACTCTTTTCGTAAAGCACATCAAAACTGGCAACCAGGTCAAAACTTGCCGTCTGTAATGGTAATTGCCCAACGGAACCGCAAACCAGGTCCTTAAGCGTTCGCTTTTTGCAATATCCAAGCCCGGTAAGAGAGAGATCCATTTCCACCACGCTGCCGAATTGTCGTAGCAGGTGTTCAGCCGCTCCTCCGGTTCCACATCCTGAATCGAGAATTCGATAGGATTTTTGTGGAATTTGCCGCTTGACAATCTCACTAAAAATCGTGTTCATACCCAGGTACCACCAATGAGTATCCTCTACTGAATACATGATCCTGTACTCAATGGGGTCCACATCAGCCTCAATGTACCGTATACCCCAGCAAGATAAGATTCTTGCAATCAAAAAGGAAGTCCCGCTTCCCGCCCGGGTGGGAAAGCATCCAATTTTGAAGTTCTCCAATGCGGTCCGGACTGGCAATAAGCACATCACCTGTTTTGGGTTCCCACAGCGATAAGGGTTCTTCGACATTTTCTATTTTCCGCCCGCCGCTGAGAAATTCAGTTGAGGCGTGAGTTCCGGATCTATAAACATCGTTGCTTAAAAGGTAAATCGGGGTGCCATAATTAAGCGTCTTGGTATAAGAACCAAGGTAGGAGGCAAACCGGCTAGCAAGGTCTCCGCTGTAACGGCATTGACCCACAAAATCCCCAAAATAAGCCCAGATATTGATCACTGCCAGACAAACCAATAGACAAGACGTAACAAAAACATACGAGGTTTTTTGATTCGTAATGGTGATCCCGATAAGCTCAAGAATTCGATCAAATCCGATAGCAGCCAATAATAAAGCTGCCGGTAGTACCATCAGAATGCGGTAGGAATCCGCTGATGGCGGGATCGAAAAAATACCTATCGCTATTGTTGGAGCCCAGAAATAACCATTTAACAATAAGAATCCGCGTTTTTTAGTGCCAGCGATAGCAAGTATCAGACCGACCAGGAACAAAATTGTAGTTATATTGGAAAGTATTGAAAAATTGGATCCGTAAAAATCCTTCGCCGGGTAATAAATGAGTGAGAAGAATGCATGAGCCACCCTTTCAGCCAGGATCGAAAAAGCACCTCTTCCAGTTTGGCTCATAGTTAGTTCTAACCAGCCGCTTTGGAAAGTTCCATTGGCATTTAGTCGGTCAAAAAACGCATGGGGATTTTGAACAATGTAGGAAAATTCTGGCATGACCATGAGCGCGAATCCACCCCAAAAAGCAGCCATCTGCCGCCAGGTGTTTTTTAGCCATTTCCTGTAGAAAATGATAAGGATCAACGTGAAAACAAACAGCATACCAAGAATGACCTGGGCTGTGAGATAGATGCTAAAATGGATCGCCAGGATCACCCCTCCTGCAGCAGCCATCCACATCTTTCGCTTTTCTAACCCGGCCAGCAACAAGTACAACTCCAGTGGCACCAGCCATGTGCCATGGATATATCCCACAGAACCTATACGGCTGAAATGAATGTGAGCATGCGAGATTGCCAGCAAAAATGCGCTGATCACAGCAATTCGCCTGCCAGCAACCTGGCGTGCAAACAGGTAAAGAGCAGGGATCGCCAGGATCCCACTGATCGCTGGTAATATTCGGAGCGCAAACGGTGCTGGACCAAATATCTTGATCGCAGTATTGATCAGTTGGAGGTAGATTCCCCCAAAATTCTCCCATAATGCGAACGGATTGGTATACACCCCGGTGTCACTTCCCTGGGCAAACAAACCCAACAGCCCTTCGTCACCATCAATGACTCTTGGCAGTGCTCCCAACTTGATCAATCTCAGAATGGCTGCAAAAATAACAAGGGCAAGAACCAAAAGAAGTTCATTGCGGTGAAGTTTCATCCATTGCTTGATTTGATTTGCCCGTGGAATTGACAGGTTGAATGCAAAAATATAAATTGCACCAGCAAGGAACCAGCAGATTGTCACAAAATCATAATTTTGATAGTCCTTTTTCAGGAAGTACAAGAGTGAAAACACTGTCAACGCGATTAAAAATACCGATAATCCTACCCAGTACACCGGATTGAATCTGGAGCGTTCCACAAGCCCTGTTTTAAGCCTGGCTCGGGTATGTAGAAAGAATCCGATAATGATCAAAACCACACCGGCAAAATTTAACAAATACCAGGGTGAGGGCAGACGATTGTTATCAATCGGTGCCTTTATCATCAGATATTGCGCAGCAATGATCACTAGAAATCCACTTGCCAGTAATATGGATAGAATAAGGGAAATTCTTTTTGTTTTTGCTGCCTTTTGGGTCATTTTAGTCTCCGGAGATTTGGAAACCAGCTTCTATGGAGTGGTCTCGAAAAATAAAAAGGATTCAATGGTCTTTACGAGTTCCTATTTTTGGGGAAAATCATAATGGCCATTTATCTCAAATCGTATTTCCGCACCCCCGGCAAAAACGATCACCGGGATAGGTCCTTTTTCCGCAATGCGGACAATACTGGACATGAACAGCCATTTCATCATTTTCTGCTGCTTTCTTCTTTCGTTTAAACAGATAATTCGAGAGCGGGTCGTTTCCTGAACTTGCAAAAAGGATAACGCCTAGCATCATCAAGATCCCTAAAAAGATAAGCATCCCTGCTGTCGATAGGCTTCGGTTGTCCAGTATCTGGGTCATTACATCTGAGATTTTTTTTGAGAACCCCAAATCCTGGTTCATCGGAGTTGCAGCAATAAGGGGCAGATTTGATGCGCTGAGTTCACTTCCAGTTCTTGTGTATGAAAGCTGGGCATAGAAAGTGATCCCGCTTGCCAGCGCTCCAAAATCTCCCGTATGATAAATAAGGTTGTCATATGCGTTCAACTCACCCGGACCTAATTCAGGATCGAATTTGAAATTTTTTGAATTGCGGGGTTCCTGCGCTTTAATGACTAATCTGTCGATCGGGTAATCACAAATCCACGAGAAGGCAAAACTTCGTTCATCATCATTTTTTCCCAATCTCGGATCATAGTATTCCAGGTAGAGCTCGTTGCTTGATGTCGTCAAGACAACCTGTTTCCAGCTTCCCTGCGGCTCAAGCGTATATTCCACGTTGTACATCAATCCATCCAGATCGCGTATGGCTACCTTATAAGGGGTCACCGCCTGGCTGGGAATCCGCAAACTGATCCGTGCTGGCAACTCGGTATCATTGGTTAGCTGGACTCGGTATATGACCAGCATCTGGGTACGGTCATAATCCGGCCAAAAATCAATCTCCATACGTGAAATTTTGATGGGATTGTCTTCCTGAGAAGCAAAGCCAACCCCAAAGAGCATGACCAACAACGTTGTCAGGATTAATATTTTTTTCATCGCAATTTTTATCTATATTAGTGTAACATAGTTAAAAAATAGCTTTTGATTATGTTACAATATCTACACCAGACGGAGCACTCAGCCTGGGATTAGCAGAACCTCAAAGGTGCACCCTGTTTTTTCTCAAAGGGTCACGGAGGTTTTTTTTATTAAGGAAATGTGGAGCGGTCATGCGTTGGGTAAGAGATCTTCAGCCACAAGCAGAACAGAACAGGCTTTACAGGCTTGCCCTGATAATCACACTTTCTGGGAACGTGATATTGGCTGTCTCAAAAGGTATTGTGGCTGCCATTTCCGGAAGTGCTGCGGTTTATTCCGATGCTGCTAACTCTATCTCAGACGTTGTCTACTCTCTTCTCATGGTGCTTGGGTTGTGGGTGGCGATGCAGCCGCCAGACCTCTCGCATCCTCAGGGACATGCGCGCTTCGAACCTCTTGTTGGTATGCTGGTCACGGCTTCCATGGCATTTGCTGGTTATTCAGCAGCACACAACTCTTATATGCGTTACATAGCTGGCGGTGAAGTCATCGCACTTGACCTGCCAACCTATGTATTATTGTTCAGCGCTGCCGTTAAGGCAGGTATGTTTGTAGCAATTTCCAGAATATCCAAAATACTGCTCAGCCCAACCCTAAAAACCACAGCCACCGATAACCTGAGCGACGTCCTCACCTCAATAGCTGCTTTTGTGGGGGTAATTGGTTCGAATTTCATTCATCCCCTCGCTGACCCCGTGGCAGGTTTCCTGGTTGCCATTTGGATCCTTCGCCAGGCATTCATGGCTGGAAAAGAGAACCTTGGATTTCTAACTGGAAAAGGCGCAAGCAAGGAAGAAGTCGAGGAGTTCATTAAATCAGCCGAATCAGTGCCTGGCGTATTACGCGTTCATCACATTATGACCGATTATGTTGGACCAAAATTAATGATCGACCTTCATATCAATGTGGATGGCAAAAAAACATTGAACGAAGTCCATGCTATCTCAGACGCGGTGATTCAAAGGCTCGAACAATTCCCGGGGGTTGACCGTGCCTATGTCCATGTTGAACCGCATGACTGGGTAGACTGAAATAAATTTCCGAAATTTGGCATAGAACTTGTAATTATCCCTTTTAGAATTTCTCTCTCGGTAGAGTATTACTGAGGGATTTAATCCTGCGCAGGTTTCCGAGGACCGATTATGCATACCTGGCTGCATCGTTTTGTTTCTCAATTCGACCTTGACAAAGCTCTCACTCGTGAAGGCAGGCAGGAGATCACACTGCGGTACGCTGTCTGGTTGTCGATCTTCGTCCTCATAGGGTTATTGCCATTCCGCATCATCGCATGGTTTGCCACCAAATCTCCAGCAAATACGTTCTACCTGGTTAACGCCCTGGCAGGATTGGCTCTCCTTGTATTTACCGGATGGTTGAATGAAAGACAAAAACATAATTTGGCAAGCGAGCTCTTTATTTTCATTTCATGCTACCTGAGTTTCACCGTCTATCCCTTTCAAAACCCGGATCAGGTATTGCTTTACCTGGTTATTCCAATTGCCATTAATGGTCTCATCTCCGAGGGCAGCCAATCATTCTTTATCTTGTTGATCAATTTGCCAATCTTCCTGGTGCTCTTCCGCATTCAGTTTGCCAATTCTCCCTTCCCCTTCTTCTCCATAATCGTGGTGATATTTGTTGCCATCATTTCCTGGCAGTCCTCAAAGCTTATCGACAAGATGGTTGGACAATTGGTTAGTGCGTATCACGCCACTATTGAAGGTTGGGCAACCGCTCTGGAAATGCGCAACCAGGAAACCGAAGGCCACAGCCAGCGCGTGGTTGAGCTGACGATGCGGCTGGCTGAACGTATGTCTATTCCTGCAAATCGCCGGGAACACATTCGCCGGGGGGTGCTTCTGCACGACATCGGTAAGATGGGAATCCCGGATGCTGTGTTATGCAAACATGGACCGCTGACTGATGCCGAGTTGCAGATCATGCAGAAACACCCGCTCTATGCCCGTGAATTACTCGGGAATATCGCTTACCTGGCTCCTGCCCTTGATATTCCCTATTGCCACCATGAAAAATGGGATGGCACCGGTTACCCCCGCGGCATCCAGGGAGATGCCATTCCGCTTGAAGCCAGGCTTTTCTCAGTTGTGGATGTGTGGGATGCCATGCGTTCACAACGCTCCTACCGTCAAGCTATTCCTGAATCCCAGGTATTCGAATATCTCCGGTCAGAAAAAGGCCGCAGTTTTGACCCGAAGGTGGTGGATGAATTTTTGGATATGATGCATGCACCGCCATCCCCCGGAGGCAATTCCTCACGGTTAATGGTCATTGCCCCTCTGCACAAATGACATCACCTTTCTGGTATGATTGTTTTACCTAAACAGGTTAATCCAAATGCCGACCATTCCTGCCAATTTTTATGATGACCCAATCCAGGTGGAATTCGATACCCCGCCTGTGCGCGAAAAATCTCCTCATTGTCCCAGCCGCTTCACCTGGCGCGGTGAGACATTCACCATCTCCAAGGTACTCGAAGAATGGAATGACTATAAACGGCGAGGTCGTATGGCACGCAACATGGCGCCAGCCCACCTTGCCAGTGCCAGTCGGTTAGGTTCCTGGGGAGTCGGCCGCTTTTATTTTCGGGTGAGAACATCCTCGGGTCGGGTTTTTGAGCTCTATTATGACCGCGCACCTGAAGATGCCGACAACCGCAAGGGCAACTGGTTCCTCTTTGCTGAACGCAAAGAAACAGAATAAATTCGTTTTTAATAAAAAATATTAAATATAATTAAGTCTTTTCTTAATATTATCAATTTAATTATTGACATTTTTTAATCCCGTGCTAGAATAATTCTACAGAAAGCTCTGTCGATCAAGTAAGTAAGTCATTTTAAGAGGTAGCAATGATTAATAAAACCATTAATAAGTGCCCGGTATGTGATGAAGATCTAGCAATCACGCGGTTGTATTGCGTGAACTGCAATACAACTATTGAAGGTCATTTCACGGCAGAACACACACCATTTGGTAACCTGACCCCCGAGCAAATGCAGTTCCTGCTGACATTTGTCAAGTGTGAGGGCCGGTTGAACCGCATGGAAGATGAGATGAAACTCTCTTACCCCACCCTGCGCAGCCGTTTGAACGAAATCGTTCGGGCACTGGGGTACGAGCCTGGTAAGGACGAAGGTCCTGTCCAGCTTTCTGCAGAAGAAAGACGAGCCATCCTCGAGGACCTTGACAACGGCACCATCACCTGGGATGAAGCCCAGGCGCGGTTGCGCGGCGAAAGGGCTGCGGAATCGCGTTCGACCTCGGAGGTGAAATGATGGCCAGCAGTGAAGAACGTTTAAAAGTCCTAAAAATGGTTCAGGATGGCAAGATCACTCCAGAGATGGCTTCTGAACTATTGAAAGCACTGGATTCAAGCACCCGCAGACCCCAGGAAGAAGGTTCCGGAGGTCCTTTTGCCGGCAAAGGCAGCGGAAAATTCTTCCATGTTCGTGTTACTGATACCGATTCCGGCAAGACCCGAGTGAATGTTCGCCTGCCATTAGGTATGGTTAACGCCGGCATCCGGATGGGAATGCGCTTTTCCCCAGAAGTCGAAGGGCTGGATACCGCCCGGCTGGCTGAAGCGCTGGCTGCCGGTGAGACCGGGCAGATCATGGATATCTACGACGATGAAGATGGCGAGCACGTAGAAGTTTTCATCGAGTAATCCGCAGTCCAATCACAACCATCCAGACACCAATCTAGAACGCATTGGTGCATGTATTTATTGCATTTTTTAGGAGAACAACATGGAAACCATTGAAAAAACAACTGATCAGCACTGGATGCGCAAATTCATCCCTATCTGGAGTGCCCAGATTTTTTCCCTGCTTGGCTCAGGACTGGTGGAATTCGCGCTGGTATGGTGGATCACGCAAAAAACCGGCTCAGCTGCCATGCTCACCACCGCCACCCTGGTGGCTTTACTGCCGCAGGTCTTTCTTGCGCCATTTGCAGGCGCGCTCGTTGACCGCTGGAACCGCCGCAAAGTGATGATCTTCGCCGACGGCATCATTGCCCTCCTGACCCTTTCTCTGGCTATCCTGTTTGCATTCGACCTGGTCCAGGTATGGCATATTTTCATCGTTATGTTCATGCGCGCCATCGGCGGCATCTTCCACTGGCCTGCCATGCAGGCATCCACTTCCTTGATGGTGCCGGAAAAGCATTTTGCGCGCGTTGCCGGAATCAACCAGGCGCTGCGCGGCAGCCTGAGTATCATCGCGCCTCCCCTTGGCGCATTGCTGATGTCTGTGCTCAAGTTCTACCAGGTGATCGGCATCGACGTCATTACTGCCATCATTGCCATCACACCCCTGCTCTTCATTCACATCCCTCAGCCTGTGCGGACGGATAAGGGCGAAATGGTCACTCCCAAAGCGCTATTCAAGGATATGGCCGAAGGCTTCCGCTACATGAAAACCTGGAAAGGCTTGATCTACCTTCTTCTAATTGCTGCAGTGCTCAATTTCCTTCTTGGACCTGCCGGTACTCTAAGCCCACTGATGGTCACCAAAGAATTCAACAAGGGCGTTTGGGAATTGAGCCTGCTGGATTCGATTGTGGGTGTTGGGGTTGTTGCCGGCGGTCTGCTGCTGGGTGTTTGGGGAGGGTTTAAGAGCAAGATCGTCACCAGTCTATCGGGTGTGATCGGGTTGGGATTTGGCGTACTGATTTTTGGGATCGTCCCTGCTAATGCCTTCTGGCTGGCAGTGGCAGCCATGGGTGTACTCGGGTTCATGAACCCCATGGCAAATGGTCCCCTGCAGGCAATCATGCAATCCCGGGTGCCAGCCGAAATGCAGGGCCGCGTGATGGGGGTGACCTCAAGCATCTGCACAGCCATGATGCCTCTCTCAATGCTGATCGCTGCACCCGTGGCGGAATTCCTGGGTCTGCGCGTGTGGTACTGGCTGGGAGGCGCACTGGTTATGGTCATCGGGTTGGCAGCATTCTTTGTCCCCTCCATCCGTGCCCTGGAGGAAGGACCTTCACAAATCTCGGCAGCAGTGGTTGCAGTTGATTGAGGGTTTATTCTTGAGAAGCCAAAACAGGGTGTAAATTGAATTGCACCCTGTTTTTTTCTTTATTCCATTCTGGATGTTACCAAACTATCAGGGATCCAAAAAGATCAGGACGCTGTCCAGGAAAATATCCACATTGGCGTTTAGCTTGCTTGCCTGCCTGAGCGTAAATCTCACCGGTGTTCGTTTGGTTACCGAATAAGGCAAATCAGCCGCGAACGGCAGGTATTCCACTCCGTCCTTCGCATTAATGTAAATCGCCTTTGTCGCCAAAATGCCTCCGGTTTGTGTAATCAGCTCAACGATTACCGGATTGTCATTAAATAAATGGATGGTCCCCTCGATATGGATATTCCCTTTTTTGTAGAAACCGCCGGCAACCGGGGATTTTAATAACACTGGCATTTTATTAAAGTGAGAAGTTTCTATTTCACTCTTGCCGATCTGCAACAATGTGACCGGTACGCCAGTTTGGGCAATACGCCTTCCATAAGCATCCCGAGTTGAGATTACCACCAAGCCGGATTCACCCGCTGAGACCGGTTCAAATTTAATCTCTGTCGCCAGTGATACATACCCTGATTCAATGCTCGAAAGCCGAAGCAGCTGGTCAGCCATTAATCGGCCATCCTCGCCAATCAATTGCACATTAACCATGCCATCGTACCCCGGGTAAACATTGGCAGTAACGAGGAAAGGCGAAGTAAGCTTCGAAAAATCTCCTGGCTTCTCAACCTGCAGAAGAGCAGGCGGAAGCACATACCCGGTTGCAATAGGATTAATCGTTTCTGTTACTTGCAAGGTGGGCTGCTCGATAACAATGGGCGTTAACACGCTGATCGTCGCAGTTGCAGTTGGTGTTACCGGAGTTTCGGTTGGCTGCTCGGTAGGCTTTACCACCACTGCGGTAGAGTCTACTTGTGTTGAAGTGCTGGTCAGCTCAGGCTGAGTAGGCGTTTGCTGGCGGGTACACGCAGCGAGCAACAGCCCGAACAAAACAAAAAGCCCCCAACCGCCTGTCAATGAGATGATTCTCTTCATGCTGGAATTTTACAACAAAAAGGGGTTTACCGTCTGGCAAACCCCTTATCTCTTACAGGTGATAGATCTCGGTGAATTTCTGCGTTAGATAACGCATGTAAGGTTCTGGTGTGATCGTGCTGCCGGTCACTTTCTTTACCAGTACCTGCGGCTCAAACTTGGCGCCATGCTGGTGAATGTTCGTACGCAGCCAGCCTAACAGTGCATCGAATTTACCATGCTCAATCTGGTCATCCAGGTCGGGGATGGCTTCATTGATCTTTTCCCAGAGTTGGGCGGAAACCAGGTTGCCAAGCGCGTAGGTTGGGAAGTAGCCCAGCATACCACCGGACCAGTGCACATCCTGCAGCACGCCTAGCGTATCGGTGGGAGGAACCACACCCAGGTAATCCTTCATGCGTTCATTCCATGCCTGAGGCAGGTCCTTGACCTTGACAGTCCCTTCCAGCAATGCGATCTCCAGCTCCAGGCGCAGCATCACATGCAGGTTGTAGGTAGCCTCATCCGCCTCAACACGGATCAGCGAAGGCTCAACCTTGTTGATGCCCTTGTAAAATGCTTCCATGCTGACTTTTTTCAGTTGTTCTGGGAAAATCTTGACCAGCTTTGGATAGAAGAATTTCCAGAATGGCTTGGAGCGTCCTACCAGGTTTTCCCACATGCGCGACTGGCTCTCATGCACAGCCATAGAAGCGCCGCCGGCAATCGGCGTGCGCCGCAGGGCGGGTTTAACCCCCTGCTCGTACATGGCGTGCCCGGCTTCATGCATGGTACTGAACAACGCCGAGGCTGCCCGTTCCGGGTCGAAGCGAGTGGTGATCCTCACATCATCAATGCCAAAACCGGTCGTAAACGGGTGAACTGATTTATCCTGGCGGCCACGGTTCCAGTCATAACCAAAATGGGTGATCACATCCACACCAAAATCCCATTGTCCTTGTTCCGGGTAAGGGATATGCAGGAAGGAATCATCGATCTCCGGTTTGGCGGCAATCTTTTTAAGTAATTCCACCTGCTGTGGTCGCAGCTTCCCAAAAATTTCTTTTACTTCCTTGGTCTTCAACCCTGGTTCGAAATCATCCAATAAAGGATCATAAACATGATCATAGGGTTTAAAGAATTCCGCATATTCTTTTCTCAGTTCAACGATTTTTTCAAGGTGCGGCTGGAAAAGTTTAAAATCATTCTTGTGTTTTGCCTCTTCCCAGACACCCTGGGCAATGGTGGTTACGCGGGCAAACTCACCCACCCATTTCATTGAGACTTTTGTCTCTTTTTCATAGTTATGGGTAATCCGTTTGATCAGACAGGCGTCATCGGATTCTGGATCAAGCTTGTCGGCATATGGTTTCAACTTCTCGATCAATGCACCCATTTCTTTCGAAACAAACTTGTTATGGGTGATAGTTGCCAGTGTTTCAAGGATATTGCCGCGATCCTCAGCACCGCCGCGCGGCATATAAACCTGTTGGTCCCATCCAAGCAGTGCCTGCGCTCTGCCAAGATCGGTGATCTCAGCCAGGATTTGCTTAAACTCATTCAGTTTTTCTTCCATTTACATCTCCTCAATTTAGGATTATGCAACTTTCCAGCGCAGCGGTTTCCCTTCGAGCGCCGCCAGGATCTCTTCAGAAATATCGTTAGCGGCACGCGCCTGGGCTTCAACCGTCTGAGCCCCGATGTGCGGGGTTACGATCAACTTGGCATGCCCGACCAGGGCACCTAGTTCAGGCGTAGGGGGTTCAGCCGTCAACACATCCAGGGCGGCACCGGCTACTTTGCCGCTGTTCAAAGCATCTAGCAATGCGGTTTCATCGATCACACCGCCGCGTGCTGCGCAGATGATATAAACTCCCTGTTTCATTTTTGCAAAAGCATCCGCATTGAGCATGTTCTTTGTCTCTGCGGTTAGCGGCAGGTGCATTGTGATCATGTCGGATCTTTTCAGCAGTTCCTCCATGGACACAGGTTCACCGCCGCGCTTCTTGATTTCCTCTGCAGAGATCAAGGGATCGAATCCCAGCACCTTCATGTCAAATGCTGCCGCTCTTTTTGCCACTGAAGCGCCAATGCGTCCAAATCCCATCACGCCCAGCACCTTGCCAGAAAGCTCAGCACCTTCAAACTCTTTTTTCAACCACTTGCCAGCCTTCATACTGGCATCTGCTCTTGGCAGTTCGCGTACGGCTGCAAGCATTAACCCCAGTGTCAGCTCCGCTACTGCCGTGGTGGTTGCCAGCGGTGAATTGACTACCGTAACCCCTTTGGCTTTGGCTGCTGCCAGGTCAATGTTATCCACACCTACACCAGCCCGGCCAACAACCTTTAGATTTTTGCCTGCCTCAAATACTGCAGCGTTTACCTTGGTTCGTCCACGAACGATGAGAGCATCATATTCACCCACCACTTTCAGCAAGTCATCAGCACTGATGCCCGGCTGATCGGTCACTTCCACTGAGTGTTTCAGGATTGCCTTGCCATTGTCATCCAACCCATCCGTGATCAAAACCTTCCAACTGGTCATTACAGAACTCCTTTGTTGATTTTTTCGGTAGAAATCCCCTCTTCATTTTACACTAAATCATTAAGCGTACATGAATCAAGGGCATAACTGACAGTTCCGATGATACAATGCCTCCATGGATGATCCTTCATTTAGTGATCGCATATCTCCCCGCATGCTGCGCTCAGAACATTTACGCCGCTGCACCCTGGATGAATGCCATGGCGCTTGTTGTGTCTTTGGGGTCTGGGTGGATTCCCGTGAATTTGCAGACATCATGGCGAACGCCAGCATCATCATCCCCCACATGCCGCCAATAAGCCGCAACCAATCTGAATGGTTTGCACCTATTGAAGATAACGACGAACACAGTCCTACCGGCAAGGTAATCCATACCGCTATCGAAAATCGACCTGAGCATTATGGCGGAACTGCCTGTGTTTTTTGGAGGGAAGATGCCAAATGCGCCCTACAGGTAGCAGCGGTGAAAAATGGACTCCACCCCTGGCGGTTTAAACCTTATTATTGCATCCTGCATCCGCTCGACCAGGATGAAACCGGACGTATCACCCTCGACGAAACCGAAGAACTGGTCAACGAACCTGGCAGCTGCCTCCGTTCCTCTGAAGAGGAAACTCCCCTCATCTTTACATTCGAAGAAGAGCTGCGTTACCTGCTGGGCGACTCAACTTATGAAAGTATTAGATCCTTCGCGAAAAATTCAGGCCTCTTGAATGAGAATATGAAATAACCCTTGAAAATTTCTCTGGTAAAATAAGGCAATGTTTGTCCGATTTAGAACAGTCCTCACGAAACTTTCGCTGGCAGGAATAATTGCAACTTTCCTGACCACATCCTTTTTCGCTGCACTTTCGCCACATCCGGTTAGCGCCGCCCAACCAGGTGCTTCAAACAACGCCAGTTCCGCAGACCTTGCGTTATGCTTGCCGGCTCAACTCGAGCAATTTGAAAATCATGACTGTGCTGAGCTGGGTCCTGCCGGCAGGCTGAAGGAATTGGCAAACAAAGGCATCACCTTCCCGGCGGAGCCTCTTCCCATCACCAAGCCTCCACTTGATTTAATGAATATTCCCTTTGCCTATGCCGTCGTAAACAATGAAGCTGTGCCAGTCTATGACAACCTTGATAATGCCGTCGCTGATATCCCCGGCAACACCCTGCTCGCCAGCAAGATCAAATATGTTTCCCTTTATCAAAAGTCCAACACCGAGAAGGGAACGTATTACCAGATTGCCACCAATGAATGGATCAGCGCACAATACATCAAAAAAGTTTCCGTTCCCACGTTCCAGGGATTCCTTTTCAAATCAAATCCTGCCCGTCCTTTCGGCTGGGCCATGGATACATTCACCACCCGCATCAGCCCGAGCATGAATGCTGCCGAAACAGGCAGAGTTTATTACAAGTACAATATCCTTCAAATCTATGACTCTCAAACGATCAATGATGTTGAATGGTCAATGGTTGGCGTCGATGAGTGGATCCCCAGCAGATACCTGGCAAGGGTTATCCCAAATTACACTCCTCCCGCGGGAGTTACCAGCAACCGCTGGATCGAAGTGAATTTGCAGGAACAGGTGTTGTTGGTGTACGATTCCGGCAAGATTGTGTTTGCCACCCTCATTTCCAGCGGTTCTCCGCCGTTTTATACGCAACCGGGGGTTTTCCAAATTTACAAGATGCTTGCCAACGACCCCATGAGCGGCTCATTCGAATCAGATAAATCCGATTATTACTACCTGGAGGATGTCCCGTACATCATGTATTACGATAAACTTCGGGCTCTACATGGCGCATACTGGAATAATTAT
This sequence comes from uncultured Anaerolinea sp., assembly GCA_964428125.1. Taxonomy (GTDB): domain Bacteria; phylum Chloroflexota; class Anaerolineae; order Anaerolineales; family Anaerolineaceae; genus UBA6107. The sequence continues at coordinate 464,074 of CAYRXB010000001.1, read as the reverse complement.
CTTGGCAGCCGCGGTTCTCATGGTTGTGTTAACCTTTCGGTGGGAGATGCCCATTGGCTTTTCGATTGGGCAAAAGAAGGCGATTTTGTGTACGTTTGGGATCCCACAGGGAAAACCCCGACAGACCCATCGCTATACGGTGCCGGCGGATTTTAATAATTCACTTGCATTTATTTCATAATTCCTTATCATAAATATTGATACCTATTATTTACCAGTGAAGGAGTAATATGAAAAAACATCTGTCATTACCGTTTTTTGCACTTCTCGCCTTCGTCTTAATTGTTAGCTCTGCATGCGGTTTTTCTATTGGGAATAATGGCGGTGAAACAACCAAGGAGCCCCAGGTAATTGTGGTAACCGCCACACCGGAACGTGCCGCACCGACAAAAGCGCCCACCGAAGCCCCCACTGAGGCATCGACAGAAGCCCCCACTACCTCTGCGCTTGCTCCGGATTTCTTTACAGAAGAATTTGATAACGGGATGGACAATTACCATTATTTCCAGACAGGCAGCGGCGACGAAAATAAAATGGATATCTACTATGAAAACGGTCAGCTGAAGTTCGAATTAAATGATTACCGCCTCTGGCCGTATGTGGTTTACGACCCCTGGATTTATACAGATGTCCGCATTGATGCAGAAGCAGAAAACTGGGGAAACAACGATAACTCCGTAACCCTCATCTGCCGTTACGACGAAAACCTTGGTTGGTACGAATTTAATATTGCCAACGATGGAACCTGGTTTATCGCTTATTACGATGCAGTCAGTAAAAAAGGCTATACCACCCTCTATGATGGCGGCTCTACAGCCATAAAAATGGGACGTGACACCAATGTTTATACCGCTGTCTGCCAGGGACAAGACCTCACCCTGTACATTAATGGGGTGAAAACCCGTACAGTGCAGAACAAAGACCTAAAGAAAGGGCTGGTGGGGGTTGGCGTTTCTTCCTATGATTCATACCCGGTGAACGTCTACTTTAACTGGCTGAAGATCAGTCAGCCTTAGTTCTTGTGCTCACAGAAAAAAGTCGGTGGAGAAAATCCACCGACTTTTTATTTTCAATACAAAAAATCGAGTATTCTTAAATTTACCTTAAAATTCTTAAAGGCTATTGACTTTTACTTTTTCGACTTGTATTATCTTGACTTATATAGAACTCTTATGAGCAACTTAACCGGCTTGATTTACGCAATTTATTTCTGGATGCTTATGGGCCTTATGGCGTGGGTAAGCATATTTTCGGTTAGGTTGGCAAAAGTAAAAGCATAAGATTAATCCAAGAGTATTTACAAAAAAGCCACCTGACCAAAAGCAGGTGGCTTTTTTGTAAGTGCTCCGGAACCACAGGAGGTGCTGCAATCATTTTTAAATTTACTGTTCACATCGCACTAATTGTCAAAATCTAACTAAGGAGAATTCAACATGAAGAAGATAAGTGTGTTAGCAGTTTTATTAGTCCTGGCGATGGTATTCACCGCCTGCAAGCCGGCTGCGACGCCGACCGCAGCTCCAGCAGCCACAGGCGCGGCTACAGAAGCAGCAACAGAAGCTGCAGCCACTGAAGCCGCTCCCGCTGACCCCTGGGGTGACATCGTGATCCCGGCCGGGCAATCCGTTAAGGTCGGTCTTTCCTCCGCGCTTTCAGGCGGGTATGCCGTTTACGGAACTGACATGCTCAATGGTGTTGACCTCGCCATCGAGCAATTTGGCGGCAAACTCAAAGGTTTTCCAGTTGTTTCAGAAGGACAGGATGATGGCTGCGAAGGTGCTTCCGGCGTCACCGTCGCCGAAAAGTTTTCGGCTGATCCGCTCGTCCTGGGCGTAGTCGGACCAATGTGCTCAGGCTCAGCCGTTCCTGCTGAAGATATTTATGCTGCCCACAATGTGATTATGATCACTCCATCCAGCACGGCAATTGCAGTAACTGCCGGCGGTTTTGGAAACGTCTTCCGAACTGTCGCCAACGATGACCTCCAGGCTGAAGTTACCGCAGATTATCTCTTCAACGTGCTTGGTGTAAAAACAATTGGCATCATCCATGACCAATCCATTTACGGTGAAGGTCTGGCAACTGCGGTAAAAGAGAAATTCACTGCTCTTGGCGGAACCGTGACCACTTTTGAAGGAGTCACCCGAGGCGAATCTGATTACTCAGCTGTGGTTTCAACAACTGTTGCTGCAAAACCTGAGGCCATTTACTTCGGCGGCATGGATGCTGAAGGTATGAAACTTGTTGTCCAATCTCGCGCAGCCAACTTCAACGGTTTCTTCTTCGGACCCGACGGCATCAAATCACAGCCTTCCTTTGCTGATGCTGCTGGCGCTGCAGCCGAGGGAGCATTCATGACCTTTGGTGCCGTTGGCGGTGCTACGGGTTACGACGAATTCGTCTCAGCATTCAAAGCGAAATTTGGCGGCGATCCGGTTGCTTATGGTCCTGGCTCATTCGACGCTGCGACCATCCTCCTACAGGCAGCCGATCGCGTTGCCAAAGTGGATGCCAATGGGAACCTTGTCATCGGTCGAAAAGCCCTCGCTGATTCCATCCGCGCTACTCCGTTCAATGGAGTTACCGGACACCTGGAATTCGACGAAGCCGGCGACTTGAAAGTAGTTTCCATCACGGTCTTCGAAGTCAAAGATGGTGTGATCACCCCGATGAAAGAATACAAGTTCGGCAATCAATAAACTCAGACTCATCACAAAGAATGGAGGGCGATAAATATCGCCCTCCATTCTGGACTGGAAAAATACGCTCATGCCAATGTCTGCTGGTTTACAAGCTTTCCTCGAACAGGTTGTCAATGGTTTTACCGTTGGCAGCTTTTATGCACTAATTGCCCTGGGGTACACCATGGTTTATGGGGTTCTCCAAATGGTGAACTTCGCTCACGGCGATATTTTCATGGTTGGGGCTTATTGGGGATTCTTCACGATCAGCCTGCTGCAAAAAGCAGGAATGTTAGCGTCACATCCGATTCTATCAATCCTGCTCGCATTTCTGGCAGGAATGCTTGGAGCGGCGCTCACCGGTATCGTTGTAGAGCGCGTTGCTTACCGCCCGCTGCGTCATGCCGGCCGCCTGGCAGCCCTCATTAGTGCCATTGGCGCCTCCATCATCCTCCAGGAAACCGTACGCTTGATTCCCACCTTTGGGAAAAAACTGTTTGGAATCAAAATTGCCGGAAACCTTCTCTTTCCGGCAACTTTTTCCAGCGGCATCCAAAAAGTGCTTGATACCTTTGGAGGTGCCGCAGCCAAAACCTATCCTGCCATACTTGGAACTTCAGGGTTCACAGTGGCAGGAGTTTTTATCTCAAATTCCCGCCTATTCATTGTGATCCTTTCCCTGGTGGTCATGCTTCTGCTGTTCCTGCTGGTGCGCTTCACCAGGATCGGCCTGGCAATGAGAACTGTTTCGGAAGATAAAGACACCGCTGCCTTAATGGGCGTAAATGTCAATCGCACCATTTCCACTACTTTCTTTATCGGTTCGGCGCTCGCCGGAATCGCCGGAGTGATGGTGGGGTTTTTCTACCTGCAAATCCGTGTCGACATGGGATTTGTTCCCGGCATCAAAGCCTTCACTGCCGCAGTATTGGGCGGCATCGGCAGTATTCCCGGTGCGATGATTGGCGGCTATATCCTTGGGCTGGTTGAGACTGTCTCCGTGCAGGTACTGCCTGCTGTTTACAAAGATGTAGTGGCATTCGTTGTGCTAATCCTCACCTTGATCTTCATGCCCAATGGGCTGTTGGGTCACCGAAAATTCCAAAAGAAACTGTAGGGAGTGAACATGACCTTCTTGAAAAACTTTTCCTCGTTCTTCTCCCGATTATCCTGGATTAAATGGATTTTCGTTGGGCTTTTTGGCATTCTTCTCATCGCGCTTCCATTCTTCCCCATTCCCCAGGTGAACCTGTGGGTGCGTGTGCTTGGATACGCGGGGTTATACATCATCCTCGGGCTTGGACTTCTCATCCATGTGGGGTTCGCAGGTCTTTTGGATCTGGGGTTTGCAGCATATTATGGCATCGGGGCTTATATCTACGCCATTTTTGCCTCAAAGATGTTCGATATGCATGTTTCCTTCTGGATCATGCTGTTGGTTGGCGGGTTGGTAGCCGCACTGGTGGGCGCGTTGATCTCCATCCCGGTGCTGCGCCTGCGCGGCGATTACCTAGCAATCGTCACCCTTGGTTTTGGCGAGATTACCCGCCTGCTGCTGCTCAATCTGAAAACAATCACCAATGGGTCACAGGGGATCATCCGCATCGATAAGCCGGTACTCTTTGGGATGAAATTTGATTCGGGAGTCCACTTTTACTTTTTGATCATTATCCTGATCGTCTTTTTTGTCTTCATCACCAACCGGCTCATAAACTCCCGCATCGGACGTGCCTGGATGGCCATCAGGGAGGATGAGGATGTAGCGGAGATCTCCGGCGTGAACACGGTCTGGTATAAATTGCTGGCATTTGCCCTTGGCGCGTTCATCGGAGGGGTCGCCGGAGTGGTGTTTGCTGCATGGCAGGGGTCGATCTTCCCCGATAACTTTAACCTGCTGTCCTCGATAAATATCCTGTGCCTGATCATCCTGGGCGGGTTGGGAAACCAGTACGGCGTTATCCTGGGCGCGCTCGGCTTGATCGCTCTGCCGGATATGCTGCGCGGTTTCTCAGAATTCCGTATGCTCATCTTCGGCATCTTGCTGGTGACCATGATGATCCTCAAGCCAAGCGGATTCTTGCCGCGTGTCGCTCCGAAGCTGGAGGCGCGTATCTCCGAATTGGCAGCCAGTGAAAGGGATAGCGCATGAACCCGCCAATCCTTTCCGTAAGAAACCTGACCATCAATTTTGGCGGCATCAAAGCTGTCGAGGACCTTTCTTTTGAGATTCCCGCTGGTTCCATTTGCAGTCTGATCGGTCCCAATGGTGCCGGTAAAACCACCTGTTTCAACTGTATCACCGGCTTTTATAAACCGGATCACGGCGAGATCATCTTTAATGGTGAAAATATTGCCGGTCTGCCCTCACACCGCATTGCTGAAAAGGGAATCGGTCGTACTTATCAGAATATCCGCACCTACGCCAACCTGACTGTTTTAGAGAACATTCTTGCCGGGCAGCACACCCGGATGAAAACAAGTCTGTTTGATACCGCGTTCCATACCCCAAGGTATAACCGTGAAGCTCTTTCTACCTTGATCCAGGCTGGCAAGATTCAGAAACTGGTTGGATTAACCGGTCTCGGTGACCAGATCGCGCGCAACTTGCCTTATGGGGCGCAGCGCCGGCTGGAGATTGGCCGCGCAATAGCGGGACAGCCCAAACTACTCCTGCTCGACGAACCTTCAGCGGGGATGAATCCCACCGAAACTCGGGAGCTCTCGTTGTTGATCCAGCAACTTCGCGATTCGCTCGGTCTATCCATCCTGATCATCGAGCATGATATGTCGCTGATCATGAGCATAAGCGAACAGGTGACCGTGCTGGATTTTGGCCAAAAGATCTCCGAGGGAAAACCCGCCGAGGTACAAAAAGACCCAAGTGTCATCAAAGCTTACCTTGGCACTGCAGCATTTCGCCATTAAAAGAACAGTTGGAAAATCCTATGACCTTATTGAGTGTAGAGAAAATCGAAACCTATTACGGCAAGATCCGCGCCATCGACGGAGTCTCTCTTTCAGTTGAATCTGGAGAGATCGTATGTCTTATCGGTGCAAATGGTGCGGGCAAAACGACCACCCTGATGACCATTTGCGGATCAATCAAACCTGCCATCGGGAAAGTCATTTTTGAGGGCGAAGACCTCTCCAAAGTTCCCCCGCATGAGGTGGTGAAACGCGGAATTGCCCTCGTACCGGAAGGCCGCCATGTATTCGCCCGCCTTTCGGTTAAAGAGAACCTTACTATGGGCGCTTACACCCGCACTGATAAGAAATCCGTGCAGGAAGATTATGACAAAATGTTCACGCTGTTTCCCAGGTTGAAAGAGCGGCACAAGCAATTGGCAGGCACTCTTTCGGGTGGCGAGCAGCAGATGCTTGCTATCGCCAGGGCTTTAATGGCGCACCCCCGCCTGCTCCTGTTGGATGAGCCCTCAATGGGATTATCGCCAATTCTGCTGGAAAGTATTTTCCAAATCATCCGTGAGATCAACGCCAACGGCACCAGCATCCTGCTGGTCGAACAGAATGCTCTCATGGCACTAACAATTGCTCACCGAGGCTATGTGCTCGATACCGGGCGTATCGCCCTGAGCGGAAAAGCCAGCGATCTCCTTCACGATCCCACCGTGATCAACGCATATCTTGGTGGTGAGACAATCTTGCAATAATTCTCGGGGGAAACAAAAGCTCTTCCGACTGGAAGAGCTTTTTTATTGAAGTGAAAATTACCAGCCCTGACCCTGGGCAAACTTGGTGATCACCGGGATATCCATATTGACTCCCTTGTTGGCTCTGATTACATCAAATCTCTCGATGATCCAACTAATTGGAACACCAAATTGTACCCCAGTAATCCAGAATAGACGTGAATCAATTACTCAATCGATAGAAACCAGGAGTATTAATCGCAGCTTTTTCCTGCTGAGTTATCCAGCGATGAAACGCCCGATCACAACTGCCAGGAATAACCCCCCGGAAAGCATAGCTCCCCACAGCACCTCTGTTTTCGTTCGCGAATCCACCAGCTGGTAATTAAGGGCATCTGTCGAGATGCTCATCTTGAATACCGGTCCGGCAAACCATGAGAAAATCAACCCGCCTGCCAGTCCGCCAAGGTGCCCCCAGTTATCAATACCAGGCTGCAGCCCGAGCATCAGATTAACCAAAATCACCACACCCAGGTTCACCAGCATACCCCGTGCGCGCTCTCCAAACAATTTCCGATTGGTGTAGATGAAAACTGCTTCGGCTGCTACCAGCCCAAACACAGCCGTGGACGCACCAATCGAAGGATTGTGCGATAAAACAAACGAGAGCACATTACCGGTGAAACCCGTTATCAGGTAGAGCAACAAGAAACGCTTGTGCCCATAAAATCGTTCCAACTGCGGTCCAATCACAAACAGGGCGTACATGTTAAAGCCAATGTGCAATATGCTGGCATGCAGCAGGATAGGAGTGATCAAACGCCATACCTGCCCTTCCAGGATGAGGTCGTTAACCTTCGCCCCCAGTAGATACGGCCAGTCATATTGGTTCGCACTGAGTGTACGCGAGAGGTACTGTAAACCAAAGACAAAGATGGTGAGTGCCAGGATGGTATAAGTAACAACAGGCTTGTCAGCAGCTGCGTGCAATTTTACCGGGATCCTCGCTTGGTTTGGGTCGGATACCCCGGGGTTTTGTGAATAGTTATCTGTCATTTAGAGGGTTTTCCTATGATTTACTCGGTGGTGTTCTACATTAATGATTTCGACAATATCATCCACCGCTTTTTCCAGAAGGTCATCGGCATTGATGACAATATAATCGAACATATTGATCTGGGTCAATTCCTGTTTGGCGGTTTCAATGCGCAGCTTAAAATCTTCAGGGGTTTCGGTATTGCGCGCTTTTAATCTTCCAAACCATTCATCCTTGGTCTTAGGGAGAAGGAAGATCAACACTGCCTGCGGGTATAACCTTCGGTAAGTCGCTGCTCCCTGCACATCCACCTTGATCACGACATCTTTACCGCTCTTCAGTGCTTCATCGATCTGCCAGCGGGGAGCTCCTTTATATTGATCATAGACAAGGGCGTATTCGATGAATTCTCCGTTCTTGATCCTCTGTTCGAATTCCTCTTTGGAGTAGAAAAAATAATCCTTGCCATTCACCTCATCCGGGCGGGGCGGGCGACTGGTGGCGGTGACCACAAAATGCAGCGGCAAGTTCCGCCGGCGCAGCCCCTTTAACACCGCATCTTTCCCCACGCCGGAGGTGCCTGAAAGCACGATCAACAGGGGCTTGGGGTGGTACAGGTCAAAAGAGAGGTCATCAGAGAGCATTTTGAACCATGGTTAATTCTAGAGATGACAAGATTATAATTGAAAAACAATTATTTGCCTGAGGTTCATATGCCCCTTTATGAATACCGCTGCCAGGATTGCCGTAAGAAATACGAGGTTCGCCTGTCTTATTCTGAATACGATACCTACACCCCTGTTTGCCCGCATTGCCAATCAGTGAACGTACAGCGTATCATCCGTAGGATCCGCGTGGCCACCAATGATCTTTCCAGGCTGTCCGAAATGGCTGATCCCGCCAACCTGGATGCGCTGGAGGATGATCCACGCAAACTGGGCAGGATGATGCGCGAGATGCGAGACCAGGTAGGTGCCGACGATTTGCCCGGTGAATTCGATGAAGTGGTAGACCGCCTTGAAAAAGGGCAATCCCCGGAGGACATCGAACGCGACCTCCCCGACCTGGCATCTCCCACTACCCCTGAGATTGACTGATCACTTCCCTGTGACGCTTAGCAAGTCTTGATAGCTGTTCATTTTCCCCATCTGGCGCAAGAAATCTGCCAGTGTGGCACTTTGCGCTCGCAGTTTTCGCACCGCGGCTCCCACCGGGTCCTCCCCGGCAGCGCTGATGGGTGTATCTGCATAAGCCCCGTAAAACGCAAAATAAGCCTGGTTGAGCTTGCGGATGATGTAACCGTGGCTCACAAAGACCTGGCGCCTTTGTTCCATATAAGCCTCAGCCTCATCCACCTTTCCCTGTGCCAGCAGTTCATCCACCTTCACACGCGTCGCATGCATCTCTGCCTGAAAATTGAAGGCGTCGTCCTTTTTCGGAGCTGCCATTTTTTCGATGGGTATACCAGCATCTGAAAGCTCCGGGTAGTAGGTTTTTAAAACCAGCGCTCCAATCTCGTTTCCCGCGATCGAGGCAGTGGTTTCATTCATTGTACGCAATTCCGGCGTGGTATCGTAATTGAGACCCAGCGGGCGAATGGTCAGGTAATTGTGCGTCCATTCGTGAGCGATCGTGTTCAATATCCATGACAAATCGGAAGTACGCATGATCATGGTTGGGTAAACCCCAATTCCACCAGTCCCCACAATAAGGGCAGATTCACCTGTCACCTGTTCCACTTTATCTTCCAGAGAGTTGGTCTGCTCCAGCGTAAGGTCCGCCATCAGGGAAATACTTACGTCCTGGGCGATCCGGTCACGCGGTGAAGTGACCAGTGATTTTGGCGTTGCAGAGGTGTGATACAACACCGGCGGGATCACCTCACCCATTCGGGCAATTCCCATCGCAACCACAGTATTCGCCACCTGGCTTTGCAGGATGCTTTCAACCAGCGGATCAAGTTTTTTTAATGAGGACTGCAGTTGCTCCTGATACGTTTCAAGGTCGTGTGCTTTAACTTCAGGCTGCTTCTCCCGCGGGTCAGCATAGATCACCTGCACCTGGTACTTCACATTTTCCAATTCTCTTACCAGTTCAAAATACCGTATTACCAGTTGATGTTGCTGGGCTTCAGTTAACCGGCTGGTCACATCAATACCGGTTTCACCAATTTTGATAGCAGCGGCATCAACTGTCCAGGAGACATAATCGAAATCCACATCCCTGGTCACCTGCTGAGCTTTTTCTTCAGCAGTTTGCAGCAGGACTGTAGATTTTGTAAATGGCACAAGCAAACAGATAAAAAAAGCTGTCAGCCAGAAAACTCTAATCAATTTCATACACGAAATTATAATGGATTGGTTTATCATTAGAACTGTTTAATATGAAACAAACGGGATGGAAACCATGAAAAAGAAATCAAAACGAATTTACTGGATCATCGGTATCGTGGTGGTGCTGGCAATCACCGGTTGGATCACGATTTCTAGGATTAACAAGCAAAAGGCTGCTTCAGCCAGCGTGCAGACCCAGGTACTTGCCAAGGGAGATCTGCTGGCAATAATCGGTGCCACAGGGTCGGTCCGCGCGAATCAAAGTGCAACCCTGGTGTGGCAGACGAATGGCAGGGTCGCTTTCATAAACCAGTCTACCGGGGATGATGTAGCCGCCGGCGCAGTTTTGGCTGAACTTGCCGAAAGCTCGCTGCCGCAAAGCATTATCCTGGCACGTGCCGACCTGGTGACCGCTCAGCGTAATTTGGATAATCTGCTTAACTCGAACCAGGCACAGGCACAGGCGCAATTGGCGCTTGCCAATGCCCAGGAAGCCTACAACAAAACCTTATGGAGCCGCAAGTTATCCAATACACCCAATGTGACCAATCAGGACAAGATTGATGCCGCCCGCGCCGCGGTGACCCTGGCACAGGATAAAGTGGATAAAGCCCAAGATTATTATGACCGTTTCGCTGAAAACCCGGATAGCGATCCTCTTAAAGCCAGCGCGCTTAGCAGCCTGGCAAACGCAAAAATTGCGCTCGAAAACGCGCGGACAACTTTAAAATACTATACAGAATCTCCCAACCAGCAGGACGTTCTCATCTCCGACGGAGAAGTTGCCCTTGCCAAGGCAAAACTGGATGATGCGCAAAGAGAATGGGATCGCCTAAAAAATGGGACAGATCCTGCCGACATCGCTGCTGCCAAAGCCCGGGTAGCCGCCATCCAGGCAACCATTGATATGGCCAGGTTAACCGCCCCGTTTGCCGGCACCATCACCGATACTAGCATAATGGTAGGCGACGTGGTCAACGCTGGTTCAGTTGCCTTCCGGATTGATGATCTATCCCGTATGCTGGTTGATGTGATGGTTCCCGAAGTCGATATTAATAACATCAAGGTCGATCAAAGCGTTGATCTCACCTTCGATGCCATTCCCAACGCTCAGTACAAAGGAAAAGTCATCCAGGTCGCCAGGGTTGGCACAACCTCTGCTGGCGTGGTCAATTTCAAGGTGACCATCGAACTGCTCGATCCTGATGCCAGTGTGCTGCCAGGAATGACGGCCGCGGTGAATATTATCACCAGCAACCTGAAAAATATTTTGCTCATCCCCAACCGGGCGGTGCGTATGGTTGATGGTCAGCGTGTGATCTACCTGATGAAAAATGGCGTTCCCACCAAGGTCGAAATTACACTTGGCGCTTCATCAGATACCATGAGCGAATTGCTCTCAGGAGATGTAAAAGAAGGAGATGTGATCATTCTCAATCCCTCCATCGATTTCTCCACTTTTTCCGGGGGCAGGTCACCGTTCTAAGGAATATCATGCCTGATCATGTCATTGTTACCAACAATCTAAAGAAAATCTACACCATGGGGCAGATGGAAGTACGCGCACTGGATGGCGTTTCTTTTAACATTAACCGTGGTGAAGTGGTGGCGATCATGGGTCCTTCAGGGTCCGGAAAATCCACCCTGATGAACCTGCTTGGCTGCCTTGACCGCCCAACCAGCGGTAATTACCTTTTGGACGGAGAAGAAGTCCAATCTCTCGATGATGACGAGCTGGCGGATATTCGCAACCGCAAGGTTGGTTTTGTCTTTCAGAGTTTTAATTTGCTGCCAAGGGCAACAGCCCTCGCCAATGTGGAACTTCCCATGCGTTATGCAGGTGTGGATAAAAAAGACCGTATCCAGCGGGCTGGCAGCGCACTTGAAGCAGTAGGGTTGGGTGACCGCATGGACCACCGGCCTACGGAGCTCTCAGGCGGTCAGCAGCAGCGGGTGGCGATTGCGCGTGCATTGGTTAACAATCCAGCCATACTGATGGCAGATGAACCGACCGGCAACCTGGATTCCAAATCCGGTAAAGAGATCATGGAATTACTGCTGGAACTTAACCGTAAAAGCGGTACCACGCTCATCATCGTCACCCATGATCCAAATATAGCAGCACAGACCCGGCGCACCATCCGCCTGCGGGATGGCTTGATCGAGGAGGATAAATAATGAACCTCGCTCAAGCCATTCGTGAAGCCCTTGAAAGCCTGGCTTCCAATAAAATGCGTTCGATCCTCACCATTCTCGGCATCGTCATCGGAGTCGGTGCGGTCATTGCCATGCTTGCCGTGGGGGTTGGCGCACAAGACACCATCACCGGGTCCATCAGCGGGATCGGCAGCAATCTTTTATTCGTTTTCCGTGGCAACCGGACCACTGAAGTGGCTCGGGTTGAACCACTTACGCTGGCAGATGCGCAAGCTTTACTTGACCAATTCCAGGCGCCATCGGTGAACAAAGTGGCTCCGGTGGTAAATAGCGACGTCAAGGTCACTTATGGGGGTGAATCAACCTCAACCTCTTTGGTCGGGGTCACTCCGTCCTACGCCGATGTGCGGAATTACACCGTCACCGAGGGGCAATTCATCACCCAGGAACAATATCTGGGGAACGCATCAGTGGTTCTGATTGGTCCGGATGTGGCAGATAAGTTGTTTAAACGCCGCGATGGTCTTGTTGGCGAAACTGTCCGCATTCAAGGACAACCTTTTAGAGTGACCGGGGTTCTTGAATCCAAAGGCGGCGGTACATTTGGCTCACAGGATAATGTGGTGATGATCCCTCTCTCAACCGCCCAGGCGCGCATCACCCGGCGCGGTTCCGACCGTGTGGATATGATCCTCGTCAGTGTGCTGGAGGCAAATCAGATGCAGCAAGCCACTGATGAAGTGGCGCAGATCCTGCGCAGCCGCCACCGCACTAAGATCGGTGAGGATGACTTCACCATCTTTTCTCAACAGGATTTTGTCAGCACAGCCAAAACCATCACCGGCGTCCTCACCATTTTCCTGGGTGGTGTAGCAGGCATTTCCCTGCTGGTAGGCGGCATTGGCATCATGAACATCATGCTGGTCTCGGTCACCGAGCGTACCCGTGAAATCGGATTGCGGAAAGCATTGGGAGCACGCAAGAGAGATATCCTCATCCAATTCCTCACGGAGTCTTCAATGCTCAGCCTATTTGGAGGCGTGATCGGCATCGGGCTTGGATGGCTCATCGCGTTTGTGGTTGGGCGTATCGCTGCCGCCAGCGGCACACCGTTTACCCCGAAAGTCGGTATTGATGCCATCCTGTTGGCAACCATCTTCTCAACAGCAGTCGGTTTGTTCTTTGGCCTTTACCCTGCCAACCGAGCTGCTAACCTGGAACCTGTCGAAGCGCTGCGTTACGAGTAAACAAAAGCCGGAGATTGACCTCCGGCTGTTTTTTTGCCTTGCAGCCTAAGCTGCGGGCTCTTCTGGGATCACGATCATCAGGATTATATATGCCAGCAGGGTTCCGCCGACGAATAATAACCCAAGCACAAACAACAGCCGCACCAGGGTGGGATCGATCTTAAGATAGGCAGCCAACCCGCCGCAAACACCGGCTATACGGCGGTCAGAACGGGATCGGTAAAGTTTTTTGGTTTGCTCTTCCATTTTTTCTCCTATAAGGTCGTTGGGGTTTCAGGAATAATGATCCACAGAATCAGGTAAAGCCAGAACATCAGGCTGCCGCTGAGGAAAAAACCGGCAACAAAGAGAATCCGCACAACGGTTGGATCGACATTGAAATAATCGCCAAGTCCGCCGCATATACCGGCCAGTTTTTTGTCAGTGGTTGAACGATAAAGTTTTCGTGTGTCAGTCATATCATTTCTCCAGTTGATTTGATATTTGACATACGCAAGATTTGAGTTGAGGTTGCAACCCAACTGCCGAAGCCCATTTTATCCGTTACAATATTATTGACGGGATTTGTTTGATTCCGTTCCGGAGGCAAATATGTCTACTCACAAAACACCCCAGAGCCAGCAAATGTTGAAACTGGTCGAATCTGCCCCGTTCTCCCAGGAAGAGAAAACCAAATGGAGCGAGATCCTACATGAAAAGGGGATCACCCCGGAATTGGCTGAAGAGATCCACAAGACTCTCACTGGGCTGCCGATTGAGAAATTTGGCGGCGATTGGGAAAAAGCCAGGTTCAACATGGAGCTCGCAGCATTGCTCAAACAATGGCGTATGTCTGAGGCCAGCAAGAATTTCAAACACAACCGCTGATCGGAACCGCTTATTCAATGCCAGACCAACACACACGATCACAACGGCTAACATCAGATCTGCTCATGCTCCTCGCAGCAATCGTGTGGGGAGGCGGTTTCGTTGCCCAAAGGCAGGCATCAGTCAGCCTGGGTTTTTTTAGTTTCAATGCCGTTCGATTTTTAATGGCTGGGCTTGTCATGCTGCCCTTTATCCTCTCGCGGATCAAGAAGCTTGATCGAACATTCTTCTGGATCGTACCGGCCGGGTTCCTTCTTTATGGGGGAAGTGCGCTACAGCAAGCTGGTATCGAAACTACTTCAGCCGGTTCTGCGGGATTCATCACCGGCATTTATGTCGTGCTTGTCCCCATCCTCCTGGCACTGTTCTGGAAAGTACGCACCCGCCCGGTGATTTGGTTGGCAGCGCTGGCCGCCATCGGCGGCACCTACCTGCTCTCCACTGGCGGCAAAGGGATTGCTCCTTCCAGCGGAGACCTCATCGTTCTGGTAGGATCGGTTATTTGGGCATTTCATGTGATTGTGGTTGGGCTGTCGGTTAGCAAACTGGATGTATTCGTCTTTTCTGTCGGTCAATTCCTGGTCTGCGGGGTTCTTCACCTGATTTCCTCGTTCTTCACCACCCCCCCTGATCTCGTTAGCATCCAGTTGGTGCTTCCCTCCGTACTATATGCGGGGCTGGGATCCATCGTGATCGGGTTTACCCTGCAGGCAGTGGGGCAAAAACATGCCCCTGCTGCAGACGCAGCGCTCATCCTGAGTCTCGAAGCCGTATTTGCCGCAATTTTTGGTGCTTTGTTCCTTCACGAAAAAATGAACTTCTGGCAGATACTTGGGTGCGCCATCATCCTGGCTGCCATTCTTGGCGCGCAGCTGATTGTGATCCGCTCAAACAAGGATCCGCAGCCAGTAACAGCAGATTAATAATTTGTGGTGTCAATCCGGCAGTTTGATTCTTGACACTCAATATTGGGTGTGTTAAAGTAATTTAGTAAATACCATTGCAGGAGAAAAGCTCTTGGTTCATCCAAAAAGACAAGCTCTGATAGACCGCATGCAGGCACTGCAGCAATCTTCACCTGATATTATGGCCACAGCCGTGGTCAGTGTTGATGGATTGATCATTGCATCGAACCTGCTGCCTGAAATGAGTGAGGATCGCGTATCTGCCATGTCAGCAGCCATGCTCTCACTTGGCGAACAGATCAGCAAGGAAATGGGCCGCGGTTCCCTTGAACAGGTTCATATCAAAGGCGACAATGGGTATGTGGTGCTCATTTCCGTCGGAGAAAAAGCCGTGCTCACAGCACTAGTTAACCAACAGGCAAAACTTGGTATGATTTTCCTCGAAATGCGCCGCGCCGCTGACGAATTAGCCGCCATTCTTCAACAGGACACCAATGGATAATCCCATCGCATCCGGTCTCTACCTTCCAAACCGTTTCGTGCGCATCACCATCCAGGCATTGAAAGAAGTGGTTGGTCCGGGTGCCATGAAAGCCATCTATCACCATGCCGGTCTTCCGGACCTTGAAGACAACCCCCCGCCCAATGACATGAACTGCGATTTTTCAAATGATAATTTTTCGAAATTATTCGCCTCGCTGAATGACGTGATGGGAAAACGCGGCGGTCGGTCACTTTCTATTAGAGCAGGGCGGACAACGATGAAGTTAAGCGGGATGCATTTTGGAACCAGCCCTCTCCCTTCAACTCCTGCACCGGTGATGGATGATGACGTTTTGCTGATCCGCCTTAACCGCCTTTCAAACTTTCTGAACTCCATTAGCGATATGCGCACCATTGTCTGCAAGCGAGAAGGTCAGGAAGGGTTTGAATTCCTCATCCGCCAATGCCCAAATTGCTCCAATCAACAATCACTCGATTGTGTTTGTGCCTTTTTCGAAGGGTTCATCGACCAGGCCGTAAAAGACTTTTCATACAGCGATAATTTCATCATCATGGAAACTGAATGCATTGCTGCCGGCGCGCTGAACTGCAAATTCCTCATCATGGCAAAGAGCCCGGCAGAATGAGTTCAATGAAAATCGCGGTTGTCATCCCTACCTACAACGAAAAAGAAAATCTTCCCCTCATCACCGCCCGGTTGATGGAACTCCCGCTTCCTGACTTGCAAATGCTCATCATTGACGATAACAGTCCGGATGGCACCGGTGAGATCGCTGAACAGCTTGCCACCCAATTTCCCGGGCGTATCCAGGTGATGCACCGTTCAGGCAAGCTAGGGTTGGGCACAGCTTACGTTACCGGGTTCAAAAAATTGTTGGAAACAAACGTGGATGCCATCACCCAAATGGATGCGGATTTTTCCCATCCGCCGGAAAAACTGGTTGAAATGGCTGAAGCGCTCGAACAGGCAGACATGGTGATCGGATCGCGTTATATTGAGGGCGGCAGCCTTGACCATGACTGGCCAGTCTGGCGCAAAGCACTCTCCCGATTTGGCAATGAATACTCACGCGTCATCCTCGGTGCCCGCATCAAAGATATGACCGCGGGTTACCGCTTATGGAAACGCGAGGTTCTTGAAGCGATTCCCCTCAACGAGATTCGCTCAAATGGGTACATCTTCCAGGTAGAAATGGCTTATGTAACCACCCGTCTTGGCTTTCGCATCAAGGAAATCCCCATCTATTTCGCTGAACGCAAGTTCGGTCAGTCCAAGATGAACTTGCGCATCCAGGTGGAAGCTGCCCTGCGCGTGTGGCAATTGCGCGGTCGCTACCGCAAATTGCATATGAGATCGTAATCATTTTTTGGAATTATTTTCCTGCAGTTCAAAACAATCAAATATCAGGGAGGACCCATGAATAACAAGCAATTTGGTATCTTTTTAGACGCACTCGAATTTGCGGCTGAAAAACATCGCTATGCAAACCGCAAGGATCATCCGCGCGGACATGAGCACGGAACAGCCTACATCAATCACCCAATCCAGGCGGCAAGCCTGCTTTGGAATATCGGGCAGGTAAGGGATATCAACACTCTTGCTGCTGCGCTGTTGCACGATGTGCTTGAAGACACGCCAACCAAGGATGAAGAGATTGAGACTCGATATGGGTCAAAAATCTTCGCCATCGTAAAGGAAGTGAGCGATGATAAATCACTGGATAGAGATCTGCGTAAACGTATCCAGGTCGAAACAGCCGCCAAGAAGTCTTTTGAGGCGAAACTGGTAAAACTGGCTGATAAGATTACCAACGTGAGAGATATTCGCCTTACCCCGCCGAATTGGGACAAAGATCGCAAGCTCAAATATGTCGAGTGGTCGAAGGAAGTGGTCGATCAAATCAGGGGGACAAATCCCGCTCTCGAGAAAAAATTCGATGAGGAATTTTCTCAAGCAATCCAAGCAATTGAACATCCCGCAGCAGATCTGATCTAGCGGTTTCCCTCCCAGTTCTCATATTCCCCTACCAACGTGCGCCACTCCACCAGGTCAAGCGTTTGCGCCCGCCGGGTGGGATCGATCCCTGCTGAACGCAGCAATTCTTCAGCCTGGGCAGGTGGAATTTTTAATCCTGAAGACAGGGTATTGCGCAGCATTTTACGCTTTTGTGAGAATCCTGCTTTTGCAAGCACAAAGAAATCTGCGATCTGCCGGTCATTCATCAAAGGTTCTTGATAAATATCCACCCTTAATGTAGCCGAGTCCACCTTTGGCTGTGGGAAGAACGACCCTGCTGAGATGGCAGCGACAATGCGTGGGTAACCAAAAACCTGCACACTCAGCGCCAGCAGTGAAAGTTCGCCGGGTTCCGCGCAAATGCGTTTTGCCACTTCCTGCTGCATGGTCAGCACCAGCCGCGAAGGTTTTACACTTGCGGCAAGCAGATGCCGGATGATGGCTGAGGTGATGTAATAGGGAATGTTGGCCACCACCAAGTAGCCCGCCTCGCCGACAATGATCGCCGGGTCGAGCTCCAGTATATCTCCCTGGATGATCTGACAATTCTCACTCTTGCCCATCACTTCTTTTAAGGGAGGGATCAATTTGTGGTCGATTTCTACCGCTATCACGCGTTTGGCATCCCGCGCCAACAGGCGTGTGAGGCTGCCCAATCCAGCCCCAATTTCCAATACAGAATCCTGTTTGTTAATTTCGGCGGCTGCAACAATTCTTTCAAGGGCAACCTTATCCACCAAAAAATTTTGCCCCAGCCCTTTATAGGGATCAAGGTTGTATCTCCTCAGCAGGGAGTGAACATCAAGGGAGGTCATTTTATGGCATTATCCCGGGAACATAAGCCGGCGCAGGTGCCAGCAGGTACACGGTGATGCTTGGATAGAACTTTCCGTAAAGCGCAAATTCTGCATCCGTAAATCCCAGATCAATCCAGTTGGGGTTGTAAGGGTAATACCCAATATCCTCCACGGAACCGATCCCATATCCCGGCACATACATCTTGGTACCTTTGAGGAATTGGTACCAGGCTGACCGCACCGCGATCACACCTTTTTTCACTGGCAGCTGTGACGCTGTGAGCGGATAACAGCGGTCTGCACCCGAGTTGCAGGGAGAATACGAAGTCGCGGTTACGGTAATCGCCCGATAATAGGTGAGAGTGCCTTCGGGTGTGGAGATTGTACGCAATACGATCTGTGTGCCGTAGGCAACCTGCCTGGTCACCGGGTCTTTCAAAACTACAGTACCTTCATCGGTGCGATTCACTTCAACGCCATTTTCGTAACGCACGCGGATCCGTTTGGCTTGCAATCCAACCGACCCCTCGTCGATCACCCGGGTCTGGTCAAGTTCAAGCGCGTCATCCGGCACATATTCCACAGTATAGGGGATAGTCGATTGTTCGAGAATGATCTCTTCGCTCACGCGCACTACCTCGATGTTGCCATCTTCAGGTAACGCTTCGGTTTCAGCCGGCTTGCTGTAATCCATATCCTGCAGCGCCACCCCGGCGGCTGCCAGCGCTTCACCAACCGTTTTCGCAGTTGTGTTGGTCTTAATCTCACGCCCATCCACCTGGATCACCAACGGAATCCCGCGTGTAACTATTACATTCATGCCATTTTCCAGCCGGGTTTCAATTGCTGGGGAAACGATATCCCCAGTAAAAATTGAGATTCCGGCATCCCATAGCGCCTGTCCAATCGTCGATGCTGCTGTTGTGATCACCTTCTCTTCTCCATCCACGGTGACCGATATTTTCACAGCAGGTATGTATTGCAGCACCATCCCCGAGTGTTTTTTTAGTTTTTCATTTGCCTCAACGGACTTTCCATTGATTAAATACTTATCGTACTCGCCCGGCGTCAACCCGGCGGCAGTGACAATTTCAACCGGGGTATCCGCTGTTGTATTGGCAGGGATGAGCTTCCCTTCCGGTTCCACCCACACCTGAACCAGCCCGGCGTGATAGAAAACGATCGGCGTTTCCGCGTTCACCCATTTTCCCGCAGCAGGGCTAACCTCGTCCGCAGAAGAGATTTTGACCCCGGCATCCCTCAGCACCCCTCTTACGGTCAACGCCCGGCTGGTGATCGTCTGCTCCACGCCGTCCACTGTGAGGGTTACCGGGCGGGCAAGCAGCAGGTATCCGGCGATAACCCCAACAAGGGGCGGCAGCAGCCACAGGAATCGTTTATATTTTGCCAGCATACAGCGATTCTAACAGAAAAAAGAGAGCCCCCAAGGGCTCTCCTTCATGTGTAAATTCACTGAATTATTTGATGATCCTTGGATTCACCCACTGTGCCCAGTCCTGGGCAGATTCATCAATGGTTGCCGTCTGTAGAACAAAGATAATATTCTTGCCGGCGAGTGAGGACAGGTCAACGTCAATGGCAAGCGGTGTATCGCTGTACTTGAGGTCCCACTGCCCCAACTGCTGGAGTCCGCCGACGCCCTGCTCGTAATAACGCAGGAAGTAACGCACTGTGCAGGCATTGCAGCCCTGGCGGCAACCTAGCGTCGCTCTAAATTTCCATCCATTCTGCACTGCCATCACCGGGAATTTACCGGCAATCGAACCACCGGTAATCCATTGCGGATGGGTCACCAGGGCAACGCCATTGTAGGTCTTTCCATCCGAAAGCACCGGGTTATCATTACGCACCACATATCCCAATGGGCTGGAAGTATCTCCCGGGCAGGGCAGCGTTCCAGGGCTTGAAGCATTAACCCAACTCGCAGAACAATAATTGGTGGCAAAGTCGTAAACTGCGGTTTCAAGTGGGAGTAATGGCAGGATTCCACCCAAATCCAATGTGGGGATCAACATCAACTTGCTCACCTTAATATTTGCGAATAATGGGGCTGTGTATGTCGACCCTGTCCCAAAGATTAACCCGGTATCGCTGCGCAGCATAAAGTAGGTGGTGTATTCCCCGTTATCTGCAGGGGACTTCATGTTCACAGATACATCCACGGTGGCACCGGGAGCCACATTGCCTAAAAAGGCTGTTGCTGCCGGTTCCCCCATGTGATCACCGCCTGAATAGACTATGGCATAGCTGGTATTCCAGGTACAGGTGCCCACGTTTTGGATGCGCCAGGTCTTGGTAAAAGCCACGTTCGGCAGGTACAGGCTGCCATCAGGGACAGTGACATCCTCCACCCACTTGGCCTGGTTGCAGGTGTCCACCGTTGGCACGGGAGTAGGAGGCACTGCCGTCG
Source organism: uncultured Anaerolinea sp. (assembly GCA_964428125.1). Taxonomy (GTDB): domain Bacteria; phylum Chloroflexota; class Anaerolineae; order Anaerolineales; family Anaerolineaceae; genus UBA6107. Next base: position 443,449 of record CAYRXB010000001.1, on the reverse strand, counting down.
GCGCAACCGTGGGTAAAGCCGCCGTCGCCAGCGGTGCGCTGGTGATGGTGGGCAGGATCACTTGCTGCGTTTCAGCCCCGCCAGCACCCAGGGCTGCGAGGGTTTGCGCCACCTGTGTGTTGACTAAATTCTCATCCACTACCTGTGTTGGCTTTCCAAGCGACAAACTGCATGAGATCGTGGTGAGTACGATCACCGCAAGAGCCAACAGGATTTTGCCATTCTTTTTCATTCAACCTCCGAGAGAACTAATTAATGTTCTTACAGTGATAATTATACAGATTTGTTCTATCAAAACATCAGCTTCCTTCGGAAGTTGAAATCCGTTCATAAAAGGACTATGATATTAATGATGTTGGTTTTTTACCTGTATAGTGATTGGAGGTTAAATGGCAACTGTAAAATCGATCCTGGAGAACAAAGGTCATTCAGTTTTTGCGCTGCCGCCGCAGGCATCCATCCTTGACGCACTAAAACTAATGGCGGAAAAAGAGATTGGCGCGGTGCTCGTTATGGAAGGAGAGACCGTCAAAGGCATTTTCTCAGAACGCGATTATGCCCGCCGCGGCACCCTGGTTGGCAACCCGGTCACCACCCCCCTCAAGGACGTGATGACCCAGCGCATCTTTTATGTCAGCCCGGAACAATCCGCAGAGACCTGCATGGCGCAAATGTCTGATAAACATATCCGCCATTTGCCGGTACTCAAAGACAACAAAGTGGTCGGCGTGATCTCCGTTGGCGACATCGTCAAATCTGTCCTCAAGGATAAGGACGCCACTATCCAGGGGCTGGAGAACTTTATCCTGGGCCAGGAATTACAGCAGTAAATCTGGCATCAAGCAAAAGCGGCCATTGCGGTCGCTTTTTGTTTTAATCTCCTCAATGCTATAATCGTTACTTGCCGGCTTGTGTTTGAATACTTCCCGGCAAATCATATCAATAACATTTCCATGAGGTTCCCATGACCATTACCATCCTTGTCATCCTGCTCGGGCTGCTCCTGCTCATTGCCGCATTTGCGCTGGTGCGTATGATGCTTTTCTCGCGCGGCTCCTCCACTGATTCCGGTATCTTCTCTTCCCCAGTTCCGGCGTTTTCGGTTGATCCGCAAAAAGTAGCGGAGCATCTTTCCGCCGCCATCAAGATCGATACCATCTCCCACGAAGACGTTGCATTGGATGATACCTCCAAGTTTAAGGTCCTTCACAGTTTGCTCGCCAGGCAGTACCCCCTCACCCATGCCGCTCTCAAAAAAGAATTGATCGATGGCTTCAGCCTGTTGTACACCTGGAAAGGCTCGAATGAAGCGCTCGACCCCATCGTGTTGATGGCGCACCAGGATGTGGTTCCCGCCGATGAGCACACACTTTCACAATGGACACATGCCCCATTTTCCGGCGATATCGCTGACGGTTTCATCTGGGGGCGCGGCGCCCTTGATATCAAATGCCAGATGATCGGCGTCTTCGAAGCCGTTGAGCACCTGCTTTACAACAACTACCAGCCTGAACGTACCGTGATGCTCGCCTTCGGGCATAATGAGGAGGTGCTTGGCTCTGGCGCCAAGATGATCGTTGCCCACCTCAAAGCCAAGGGTATTCACGTGCAGAGCGTGTTGGACGAAGGCGGTTCAATCTACGACGGCATCCTCCCGGGTGTGGATGGCCTGGCAGCTGCCATCGGTGTCTCCGAAAAAGGCTATCTCTCTTTAAAGCTCCAGGTGCAGGCAAAGGGCGGCCATTCCTCCACTCCATCAGACAGCAACGCCATCGCCATCTTATCGCAAGCGATCGTGCGTCTGCAAAAACATCCCTTCCCTTTGAAACCCCGGGCACTTGTGCCCATGTTCAAAGGATTGGGTGCGGCTGCTTCCCCGCTGATGCAGCTGGCTTTTTCCAACCTGTGGCTGTTCGGCGGCGTCATTAAAGCCAAGCTCAAAAACAACCCCGAAGCCATGGCGTCCATCCGCACCACCACCGCGCCGACGATCGTCAAAGGCGGCGTCAAGGATAACGTGCTTCCCTCTGTGGCGGAAGCGGTGGTCAACTTCAGGCTGCTGCCCGGCGACACCATCGCCAGCGTGTGCGAGCGCGTACGCAAGGTGATCAACGATGAGCGCGTCACCTTTGAGCCCATGCCCGATAAAGCCTGGGAAGCCTCCCCAGTCTCGCCGGTTACTAGCAAGTCTTACCTTCACCTGGCCGCAGTGGTCAGCGAGTTGTTCCCCGGCGCCACTTCAGCGCCTTACCTGATGCTCGGCGGCACCGATTCCCGCAACTTCACCGAGATCAGCGATGAGGTGTTCCGGCTCTCACCGGTGGTTGTCAAAGAGGAAGACATTCACCGCGTGCATGGAATAAACGAGCGTATTTCCATTGATGCCATGCATAAACAGGCGGAGTATTTCTACCGCCTCATCCCCAGGTGGGCTTCGACGGATATGTAGTTTATACGCAACCGAATATTTAATTTTGCATTTTGGGGAGCCACATAAGGTTTTTTACGTATCGTAGGGGAGGTTCATGAACCTCCCCTACGAATAATATTTACACCATAACCCTCACCCGCATCACATGACGGTCCACCGCGCCGAAGCGGTACTTGTACTCCTCGTCCCCGCGCATGAAGTCCAGCTCCTCGCGCTTGTGCTCGTTCGCCCACTGCAGCAGATGACCCAGCAGCACCCAGCCCGGGCTATACTCCGTAAAGCGCCTGTCCAATCCCGAGTTGTACACCCAAACGCGGTTAAGGTAATCCGCGTTGAGGTAACCCGCGGTGAACTCTCCGCCGATCTTGAGGAAGATCAGCAGCAGGCTCTTCCCCTCGAACGCCACCCGCATAATGGCTTTCATCTGCTCACGCATCGCCGGTGTGAGAAAGCGCGCCTTTTCTTCGTCCTGCGCCATCAGCCCCAAAAAGGATTCCATATCCGCTTCGAGCTGCGCTTTCTCAGTGGTGATATACACTTCCGCGGGCGTCTCGGCTTCCGCTGCCCGCCGCATCTTGCGGCGGATCTCGTGGCGCTGCTTTTTATCGATGCTTGAGAGATAAACTTCCCAATCCCCCGGCAGCCTGATGTACGGGGAGTGCTGCAGCATTTCAATTTCCGCTCCCGGTACTGCCTTGAAGAAGTCTAGGCTGGGGCTGTCATCCAGCAGGTTATAAAAGTCCAGCGTGGCAACATCCTTCAACCCCTGCGGGCGCGAGCGCACGAAGTCAACCAACCCGGCAAGAAAGCGCTGCCGGTCCTCGTCCCTGGTAATTACATCAAGGTAATCGCTGATCTCGATGCTGCCGAGCAGCAGCAGGCGCTTTTCACCCTGGTGCAGTGCGCTGAAACACGGTGCTACTCCGGCCATCTTCCCGCCGTCGAAACCGACGATCAGTGCCAGCTGAGCGTCGTGCGGCCACTCTCCGCCGCCGCGGTGCTGCCACCACGTCTGCAGGTACTCATAACGCAAAAAGGGCACATGAGGAGTGCTTTGCGCCAGCAGGGCGTTCCAGTCTTGTTTCAGCGAGCCATCAAATTCAGTATAGATACGAAATTCCACAAATAAATCCTTTGTTTCTATTTTATCAGCCTCAAGCCTGCGGACGCAGCAGCCCAGCGTTCTTGCGCAGCCAGGCACGCTGTAGTTTAAAATCGGGAGCGTATACCGCCACCTTCGCCCAAAAATCCTTCGAGTGGTTGTGGTGGAACAGGTGTGCCAGTTCGTGGATGATCACGTAGCGCATCACTTCAGGTGGTGCCATCACCAGCCGCCAGTTGAAGGAAAGGGTACCCGAAGTCGAGCAGCTGCCCCAGCGTGTGCGCTGGTCGCGGATGGTCAGCCCGGTAGGTCTGGCACGCATTCGTGCTGCCTGCTGGCTCATCTCCGCAACGATGAGGTCCCGCGCCTGCGCGCGCAGCCAGTCTTCCACCACTGCCAGCGTGCTCACCCTTGCCCCTGCCGGCACCCTGACGATCACCCTGTCTTTTGCGATGTCCACCCGCGCGCGGGCTTTGTGGTCTTTCTCTTCGATGCGCTCCAAGCGCATGGCAGCCCCGCCAATCAGGATCACATCCTTCGGTAAGCTCGGTCTGGGCTTTACGCGCCGCACCTGCGCCATCTTCTCAAGAATCCATTGCCCATGCTCACGTAAAAAGCCATCCACGCTGTACAGGCGCAGCCCCTTTGGCACCGTCACGCTCACCTTTCCCTCCGCCACGGTGATGCGCAGTCGTTTTGCCCGCGTGGATACCTTGAGGGTATACGGGATGACGTGTGTGCCGATGACCACCTGGCGCGCTTCTTCGACCTGAGCCAACGTACTGTCCCTCTCTTTTCTACCTGGTCTTTCTCATTGACAGAACCATCCTGCCCTTATAAACTTGAACTATTATCCCACATCCCTGCGAGGTAGCCATGGACCAAAAAGCCGGTGCCCAGATCAGCAAAAAAGCTTTCATCCAGTCCGCGTTGATACTGCTTCTCCTGATGATCGTCGCCGGGGTGCTCACGCGCGTCCTGCCCACCGGGGCGTTTGACCGGACAACAGTGGATGGGCGAACTGTTATTGTTCCGGGTTCTTACCAAACAATCCCCCAACCCCATTATCCCATCTGGCGCTGGCTGACCGCCCCCATCGAGGTGTTGTGGGGACCAGATAACCTGGTGGTGATCACCATCATCGTCTTCATCTTGCTCGTCAGCGGGGCATTTGCTGTGCTGGATAAAAGCGGCATTCTGCAGAACGCCCTTGCAGGGATCGTCAAACGCTTTGGCAAGCGCAAGTACTTGCTGCTGCTAGTGATTTCGCTATTTTTCATGCTCTTAGGGGCTTTCCTTGGCTTGTTTGAGGAGATCGTGCCTTTAGTCCCCCTGATGATCGCGCTCAGTTATTCATTAGGCTGGGACGCCCTGGTGGGGCTGGGCATGAGCATCCTCGCCACCAACATGGGCTTCTCGGCAGCCATCACCAATCCCTTTACCATTGGTGTAGCGCAAAAACTTGCCGGGTTGCCGCTGTTTTCCGGTGCGCTCTTCCGTGTACCCATCTTCATTGCGGTCTACGCCCTGCTCGCCTGGTTCCTGCTCAGCTACGCCCGCAAAATCGACCGCAATCCTGAAGCCTCGCTCATCTTCAAGGAATCCGCAGCTGACCGCGCCCGTTATGCCCATATCGACCTGGACCGCTTTGCCACCAATAGCGCCCGCCTGGGCAAAGCCGCGCTGGTGTTTGGCATATTCATCCTGCTGATCACATTCGTGCTCATCGGCAGCCCCTTCCTGCCCTTTCTCTCGGATTACGCCCTGCCCATCGTCGGTATCCTCTTCTTCGCCGGCGGGCTGGCTGCCGGGTTTGTTTCCGGTGTGGGCGGCAAGACCATCGGCAAAGCCCTGGTGGAAGGAATGTCCGGGATGGCGCCGGGCATCCCCCTGCTCTTGATGGCCGCCAGCATCAAGCACATCGTCACCTCCGGGCAGGTGATGGATACCATCCTGAATGGCGCCGCCGGCGGGCTGCAGAACGCTTCACCCCTCGCCGCAGTGCTCATCATTTACCTGCTGGCGCTGCTGATTGAATTCTTCATCGGCTCGGCGGGTGCCAAGGCTGTATTGATGATGCCCATCCTGCTGCCATTGGCTGACCTGGTGGGCGTAACCCGCCAGCTCACCGTCACCGCCTACTGCTTCGGCGACGGATTTTCCAACCTGGCGTACCCCACCAATCCAGTGCTGCTCATCACCCTCGGGCTGGCGTCTATTGGTTACGCCAAATGGATCAAGTTCACCTGGAAGTTGTGGCTGCTGGTGATCCCAGTGACCGTCTTCTTCCTGTGGTTGGGCAACCTCATCCATTTCGGACCGTTTTAAAATATAATTCCTTAATTAGTTGGTTAATTTATCAAACCGAAATTCTGCCTCTCCCCCAACCCCTCTCCCTAAGGAGAGGGGCAAGGGGTGAGGTTATAAAAATTTTCTATACCAATTTAATCTACTTGCCGGAGTCGCATTGCAGTGGTCTCAATTTTTTCCAGTACTTTTTCCAGATAATTAATTACATCAGAGTTCCAAAACCTGAGGATTGTAACCCCTTTATCCCTCAATACATTAGTTCTGTAATCATCTTGGTCTCGCTGGTCATTCTCAGTATGGACCTGACCATCCAATTCGATCGCTAGTTTGAGTTCAAAACTATAAAAATCCACAATAAAACAAGATATAGGATGCTGCCTTCGGAATTTCAATCCAATTACCTGTTTATTGCGAAGTCTCTGCCAAAGTACTCCTTCGGCTTCCGTTTGGTTTTTTCTAAGTTCACGAGCACGCAATGTGCGAAATGAAGTGGTCATATAAGCATTTTATAGCAAAAAGTATTCAAGGGTTCCCTCTCCCCCACCCCCTCTCCTAAAGGAGAGGGGTCGCGGTTGTTGCACCCCCGAGCGAAGCGAAAGGGGCGCAGGGGTGAGGTCTAAAAACAACACTCTTGACACCCGGGTACAGCGATGTCATAATTATAGTAAATTTGTTCTATAATCAAGGATGCTGAAATGACCCGCCTGCTGTACCTGCCGGATGACGCGACTGTTATCCAACTCGAAACCGAAATGAGCCCCTCACAACTTGCTGCCGCGGTCAACGCGGGAATGCGCCCCGTTGCCGCGTTAAAGACTGCTCCGCCGGGACACCTTAATGCCATCCTAGCGGGTGGTACGGTCATCATCATCCCTGCTGAACGTCAGTCCGTTTCAGGTGAAAAAGCAGCGTTGACGCAGCGCCAGGCGCAGATCTTCGAACTTTCCACCCGCGGGCTTTCCACCGGGGAGATCGCTCTGCTGCTGCACCTGTCAATCCGAACCGTGAATTACCACCTCAACAAGGCAAAAACACTCCTGCAGAATTAACAATAATCGGCTTGATTAAATATTTTTATCCCACACCTGGTACAATGCTAAATTGCCGCCTTTGCCGTCGCTTTCGAACTCACCGGTCAGCCTTGCATTCACGCATTCCGCCAGCGTGCTCAATTCCTCCCTTGAGAAAAGATGCACGTAGCGCAGCCCCGGCTCTGACTTCTGCCCGGCTGCGGCGTGCCGCCAGTCCAGCAGGGTATCGCCTTCCTCCAACTCTTCCTCATCGATCCCCACGGTTGACCAGGGCAGCACCCGGTTCATCATCTTCGCGCTGTGTTGGAACTGCCACTCCGAGTGAATGAATACCCCTCCAGGTTTGAGAAGGCTCAGCGCTTGCTCCACAATGCGCCGCCGGTTCATGCTGCCCGGCAGGTGGTGCAGCGAAGCGAACGCCAGAATGCCGTCATATTGCTTTTTCGGCAACTTGTTTGACCAGTCCGACTTTATCAGGTCTGCCTGGAGATACTGAACCTCCAGCCCCTCATGGTCAGGCTGCTCTGATAGATTTTTATGCGCCTCCGCGAGTAATTCAGCGCTGAAATCCATCCCGGTATAACTGCCCCTCGTTCCGCTCTTTACCCAACTGGTGAGCAGCGCGCCGCTGCCGCAGCCCAGGTCGAGCCAGTCGCCGTCGTGGATGAATTCCGCCAGCACGCGCGCCACCCCCGGCTGGATACGCCGCCGCGTCTCCGCGAAGGCCTCGCCGAATCTCTGGTAGAATTCCTGGTTGATATGAAGCAGCTTTTGCGCGATCTCGTCCTGCATGTAATTATTATAATTAAAAAAGGGCGATTCCTCGCCGCTTGCCGAAATAAAGACTTGTGATTTGTTCCTCTCCCCCGTCCCCTCTCCTTAAGGAGAGGGGCAAGGGGTGAGGATATTGTAAAGAAAATATTGCTGCGAGCAATCACTAAAAAAGATGCTTCGTAACTAATTGTGAGGAAGATTCATCTATTCCATGCGTGATCCCAAGTTCATCCAGCACTGGCGTGATGCCCGGGTGTACACCCCGGAGCAGCTGCAAACTGCGCGCCTGGTGCTCGAAGAGGTGAAAGCCGGTCGCCGCCTTGACCGCGCCCTGCGTTCGCACCCCCTGCCGGGCGGTCAGCTCATCGCCAAGCACATCCTCGTGGCGGCTTACCGCGACCTGGTTGCCCGCGGCGAGTGGCCCGACGACCCCGATTTCCTCCCCCTCATCCGCATGAAGCCGGTGCGCACCCTTTCTGGCGTTTCCACTGTCACCGTACTCACTAAAGAATGGCCCTGCCCGGGGCGCTGCGTCTTTTGCCCCACTGAAGCCTACATGCCTAAAAGTTACCTGGCAGATGAACCAGGGGCAGCCCGCGCCTTCCAGAACAAGTTCGACCCCTACGACCAGGTGCAGTCGCGCCTGGCGGAATACCGCGCCGTGGGCCACCCCAATGACAAGATCGAGCTGCTCGTCCTCGGCGGCACGTGGAGCTCCTATAAGCGCAGCTATCAGGAATGGTTCATCCGCCGCTGTTTTGACGCCATGAACGAGGACTCACTCCCCGAGGGCAGCAGGGACTACCAGGTGGAACCGCCCGATGAAAAGAACGCGCCGGCCGCTATCGACCTCACTCGCATTCGGGCTGCGCACACGCACAACGAAACCGCCAACCATCGCAATGTGGGGCTGGTCATCGAGACCCGCCCGGATGAGATCACCCGCGACGAACTGGTATGGCTGCGCCAGTTGGGCGTCACCAAGGTGCAGATGGGTGCGCAAAGCCTCGACGACCGCGTGCTGCACCTCAACTTGCGCGGGCACACCGCTGCCGACACCCTCAAAGCGACCACCCTGCTGCGCGCCGCCGGCTTTAAGATCGTGCTGCACTGGATGCCCAACCTGCTCGGTGCCACGCTCGAATCGGACCGCGCCGACTTTGCCCGCCTGTGGCAGGAGGGCTACGCCCCAGACGAGTTGAAGATCTACCCCACCCAGCTGCTGGAATCCGCGGAACTCTACCATTACTGGCAGCGCGGAGAATACCATCCCTATTCCACTGAAGAGCTTGTCTCGCTCATTGCTGACCTCAAACCCACCATCCCACAATACTGCCGCGTCAACCGCATCATCCGCGACATCCCCTCCATCCACGTGGTGGAAGGCAACAAACGCACCAGCCTGCGCCAGGATGTGCAGAACGAGTTGAAACGGCGCGGTCAGTCCTGCCAGTGCATCCGCTGCCGCGAGGTGAAGACCCACGCCGTGGAGTATGCCAACCTGACCTTGAATGACCTTGTCTACTCTCCCTCTTCCGCCGAGGAGCATTTCCTCAATTTCACCACCCCCGAGGACCGCATCGCCGGTTACCTGCGTCTTTCCCTGCCTGCGCCTGCCGCTCCCTCGATGAACCTGGTTGACCTTGAAGGCGCAGCCCTCATCCGCGAGGTGCATGTGTACGGGCAGTCGCTGCCGGTGGGCAGCGAAAAAGAAGGCGCTGCCCAACACATCGGCCTGGGTACAGGTTTGCTGCAGCGTGCTGCTGAAATTGCCCGAGACAAGGGTTATGCTAAGCTTGCCGTCATCGCCGCCATCGGCACCCGGCAGTATTATGCAAGCCGTGGGTTCAAGGCTGGCGAGTTATACATGGTAATGGACCTCTAAGACAAGCTTTAAAGGGTAATTCCACGATATTTGTTTACAAGGTTCTTTATTCCTCACCCCTGCACCCCTCTCCTTATGGAGAGGGGACGGGGGTGAGGGTAATTTAGTAAATCGCCACAAAACATAACCGAGGATATCGTTAGTATCCTCGGTTTTTGTTATGTCTGCCAATCAAGTTTATCCAATAATCACGCGGTTCTTGCCCGCCTGCTTGCCGGTGTAAAGCGCCAGGTCCGCCTTGCGGATGCAGTTGCCGATGCCGATATTAGTATCGCAGGCGGAAACCCCCAGTGTCACCGTCACCGGGATGTCGATCTCATGATAGATAAAGGGAGTCGTCAGGATGCGCGCGCGGATCTTTTCCGCCACTACGCGCCCGCCCTCAGCCCGGGTTTCCGGCAGGAATACCAGGAACTCATCTCCGCCCCAGCGCGCCACCTGATCCTGTTTGCGCACGATGAAGTTGATGATGGCCGCGAGGTTGACCAGCACAAAGTCTCCCGCGTCATGACCGTATTCATCATTGATTTCCTTGAAGTTATCGATGTCGATCATGATCAGCGTAAACGCTTCGCCCGTTTGCTCCAGCTTGGCTTTCTCCTGGTCGATGCGGCTGAGCATGGTCCTTCTGTTCGCCAAGTTGGTCACCGGATCGGTGGCAGCCAGGTTGGTCAGGCGCTTGTTGGCAACCACCAGCGTGGCTTCGATCTCACCAGCTCGTTTTTCAAAGAAGTAACCGATAACGGATAATGCGATCACTACGAATACCAGGTTGGCAGCAAAAACCCATCGGACAACCTGGCTATCCATCGTGGATGTCACTGGAATGTACCAGGTCAAAAAATACAAACCAATCACTGCCCCGCCGATGATCAGCCCGGTTAATACCGCAACGAATTTCTTCAGGTGGATATTGAGGTATGCGATCGGAAATACCGACAAGATGATAAAGTAGAAACCGGAATTCCAACCGAATCTAAGGGTAGCGAAGATTGCATAAAGAATGGAAACAGCACCGCCCACCAAAAATAATGCGCGGCTGTGTCTTTTGTGGTTGCGTAAATAGATCAATAACCAGGTAAATGAAACAAATCCAGTAGTCCAGATCATCTGCCAATCTTTATTTAATGCAAAGAAACCGGTGAAACACAGAAAAGTGAACAGTTGGACAACGCTAAATTTATCCATAACAGCGAAAAACCGTTCGTTTTTCCACTGGGTATGACTTTGAATTGGCGTAACCGATCTCGGCATTAATTCCCCCGATTGGTGTGGAATTTATCCACAAAACTTCGCTGTTCGACCATTCAACACCTCCGGCACACCCGGAATGGTGCGTGCTGCATATACGAAAAAACACCTGGTAATTACTAGGATTAAACTTATTATATACACGGAAATTACCAATTACAACCCCATTTAATCTTTTTCACGCATAATTAATATTAACAACAAAAAGCTCTCCCGAGGGTAACTGGGAGAGCCTGGAGTATCATTTTTACCCTGGTTAGTTGTTATAGAACCAGTTGTAAGCGTAATACCCTGAAGAGGTTTCCATGCGGATTGCGATTTTTCCGCTGCCGTAGAGAAGCGCGGGGATCTTGTAAGTAGCGGTAAAATCTCCGCCAAGCCCTGAACTGATCTTGGTGATCACAATTCCATTAATTCCCGCAGTCCCAAATGGCCCCATCAGCACCGTGATGGTTTCACCGGCAGGCAAATTCACCGCATGAACGGTCACCTTGGCATCCTTGACCACTGCGACGATATCCATCGTCGGGTAACCGATATAAGCCGGCTTGGCAGGAACAGCGGTGATTGGCTGTGTTGTGGAGGTATCAGTGGCGGCTGCTGGCGTAACGGTTGTTCCTGCCGTTACAGGCGCAGAGGTGGATGTGTTATAGAACCAGTTGTATGCGTAATAGCCTTCCGGACTATCCATGCGGATGGCGATTTTTGAAAGTCCCGCCAGGGATTCTGGGATCTTATAAGTTTGGGTGATGGAGCCGCCTGCAGAAGAGCTGGTAATACCGATCAACTCTCCACCAATCGCTGCTGTTCCGTATGGTCCCATGCGCACAGTGAAAGTCTGCCCTGCTGGAAAATTACTGGTTTGCACCGTCACGAAAGACCCTGCCACTACCGAAGTGATAGTAAACGTCGGGGTAGGAATAACCACGGAAGCCGTCGACCCGGTTGAATTACCGGCGGCGCCGGTGGAATTATTGTAGAACCAGTTATAGGAATAATAACCCTGTGGGCTGTCGAGGCGGATGGCAATTTTTGGGGCTCCCATCAAAGATGCTGGGATGGGATATGTGGCAGTAAAAGTACTCCCAGAAGCAGGTTCCTTGCTGCCCACCACAATCCCGCCGATGCCCAGGGTTCCATAGGCACCCATGCGAACCGTGAAGGTCTGGTCCGTTGGGAACCCCGACCCGCTAATGGTGACGCTGGTGTCACTCACTACAGTGGTGATCGAGATGATGGGTACTCCCCACGCCTTTCCGGTCGACACTAATCCGAGGGTTAACCCAAAAACAAGCACCAGGACTGCCGAGAACTTGATCAATAGTTTTACGCTTTTTGCCATTTTTGTCCTCCCACATTTACCCGATAACCAGCCTGTCTAATTAGTATAGCGCGAATCCACGCAAAATAAAATAACCCTTCCCGAAATCTGGGAAGGGTTAAGGTATCTTATGGGTGAGTGATGCGGGCTGCCATCCACTGCGCCAGGTCATCTTTCGAACTTCCCTGGCTAATGACCTTGAGGAAGAAGACAACTTCCTTGCCGTCCAACGATGAAAGGTCCACTGACACCGGCATTGTGTTGCCATCCAGGGTCTTGTTCCAGCTTCCCAGCGTTGTGCGGGTGGAACCGCCTTTCTCCATGTAGGAAAGTTCGAAAGTTACCGAGCAATTGGTCATATTCTTGGAGCAGAGTAATGTGGCCACAAACTGGTCACCGCTGTGGATGAGCATCGAGGGGAATTGTCCCTGGATAAATCCGTCTCCGCCGACTGCTGGTACAGTTTGGATCGCACCTTCATCATCCACCATGCCGTTTTCAAGGATCGGGGCATAACTGCGTGTGATCGAACCATTCTGGAAATCAATGCCGCTGCTCGGGCAGTTGATGAACCCTGCGTTCGTACGCCACTGTGCATTGCAATAATTCTTGACGAAATCGTAGATGGTATGAGTGTCCTTGGGGGTCGGTACTGTGGCTACCTTGATGACCACGCTGAGAGGGACATTCCCCGAGCTGCCGACACCGAAAACGGTGCCATTGGCGGCTTTCAGCATCCAGTTGCCGGTGTAATCACCCGTATTACCCGGGGCATTCATCGGCACCGACAGGTCAACCGTGCTGCCGGGGTTCACAGTGGCAGGGAATGCCACTGAAGCCGGAGCGCTCATCGAATTGCCATTTTGGAAGACGATCTTGTAATCCTTCGTCCATGAACAGCTGCCGGTATTCTTGATACGCCAGGTTTTCACGAATGCGTCACCGGCGGTGAAAACAGTATTGTCTTTTACTGTCACATCATCAATGAAAGTCGCCTGGTGGCATGGGATGGGCACAGCGGTGGGCGTGGGCGGGATGGGTGTAGGGGTCGGGATAACCGGGGTGAAGGTGGGCTGCGGCGTACTTGTGGCAGCCGGTGTGGCGGTTACCATCGCCTGCTGGGTCATTTGTTGTAAAAGCGCGTCGAAAGCGATTTGCGTCAGGCGCGCTGAAACAGTCGACTCGACATTGATCGCATTCTGACCAGAATCGTCCGTTCCCTTGCTGCCGAAAGGTAGGCTGCAGGCTGTCAAACTGAGCACAACAACACTTATAACGATTAGGCTTTTTAATAAGATCTTCTTCATTTTTACTCCTTTATGTCAACCTGTAAGACGCTTTGGCCCTTGTTTTGGTTCCCTGCGAAAAGAACCAGCCGCGGCTGGTTCTTCATTCTTTTTTCTCTTCTTCGTTGAGTTTATCCCGCAGTTTTTTCAACCGGTGAGAGATCGTCAGCATATAGACGATCACGCCCACGAAGAGCACCGCGAAAACCACGAACACAATGATGGTTGGGGTATTCACGCCTTATTTCCGGTTGAAAACCGTACCTACACCTTCGATGGTCAGCAGCAGCTGGTTATCCTCGATCTTATAGGTCATACGCTGCTCTGGCACTGTGCCATCCGTGCTGCCCTTGAAAATAAGGATATCTGGGTCCTGTTTTTCGTACTGCATGCTGAAGTTGACGTTTCCGCGCGCGGTGATTACCGTACCGTCATCCTTGAACTCCAGGGTAATCCCAGAGGAAGGTTCTTCCCATTTCCCGATCAGCGGGTCTTTGGTCGCGCATCCTGATAACAGAATACCGCCAAGTAAAAGAACAACCAGGATGAACGTCCTTAAGCGCATAAATACTCCGGAATGGAATGTTGATTTCATTATAACGTATCGCTGGTTTTGTCGTCCGGTTTTTCAGGGGTTTTGCCTTCCCAGGTTACTTCGCCCTTGACCGTTTCGTTGTTGGTGTTGTCCACCTCGCGGATCAGGTCATTCACTGCGCCGCTGACTGAGCTGGAGAGGTTGCGGGTGTCATGGTTCAACTCGCGCAGGGTCTCATCCAGTTTGGCTTCCTTGGCGATCATTTTCGGGATCTCCTCCAGTTCACGCCGGGTCGCCCACACTTCCTTCCAGTAGGGGGATTGGGTAACTTTTCGCAAAAAAGCCCCGGCTTCACGGGCGGTTTTCACCAGGCTTTTCGGGCCGAAGATGATCACCACCAGCAGCAGGATAAAGATGATCTCGCCAATACCTAAATTAAAGACTTTCATTCCGATTCTTTCTTTTTATCCGGGCGGCGGGCAAATACTGCAAATAGGATGCTCACAATATACAGCCCCAGTAATGGGATCATCATCAACCCCATATTGACAGGATCTGGCGTGGGGGTGATGAGCGCTGCCAGCACCGCCGAACCGATTATGGCAATGCGCCATTGTTTGAGCAGCCCTTTAACATTGATAATACCCAGCCGCGCCAGTACGAAAACTACCAGGGGCATCTCAAAACACACGCCAACCCAAAACATCAGGTTGAGCACAAAGCTGAAATAGTTGCTTGGCCGCGGGGAGGTGGTGATCCCCATAAAATCAAGTAAAAACGGCAGTGCTGCCGGAAGCATCACAAAATAAGCAAACGATACCCCGCCGATAAAGAATACCGTCGCCACCGGGATGACCATCCAGATCCATTTCCGTTCCGATGGTTTCAGACCGGGGATCACAAACGCCAGGATCTCAAAAACAATCACCGGCAGGGCTATGATCACCCCTGAGAGCATCGAGATCTTCATAAAAGCACTGACATTTTCAGTGACCTCGATCGAAGACATGGCGGAGAGTCCGCCAATGGGAGCTGCCAGATATTCGGCGATCTTCTGGCTGAAGGCAAAACTGGCGATGACCCCCACAGCCAGCGCCACAATCATCACCAGCAGCCGCTTGCGCAGCTCGGTGAAATGCCCGAGGATGGTCATGTCTTTGGCAGTCTGGGTCATGCAGGTATTATAACTATTTTCCCCAATTCGGAGTTTATGGGTTGTATAGGTTTGGAAACCAGAACCAATATCAAGGGTTGGGGGTTAACATCTCATACGAGATATTAAATGTGACCAATTTCCTATTATTTTCCAGATATCAATTGCTATACTAATTCATGACATTTTTTAGGAGTAAATAATGAATAAGGTTGCCATAGTCACTGATTCAACCGCCTATCTCCCGCAAGAGTTCGTTGAGTCATTGGGGATTACTGTTGTTCCGCTCACCCTCAACTGGGATGGAGCCAGTTACCGCGATGGCATTGATATCAAACCTGATGAGTTTTACACCCGGTTGGCTAAAAGCGACACTCTGCCAACCACCAGCCAATCCACAGTCGGTGATTATTCGGAAGTATTCTCCAAATTGATCGCGGAAAATCACGACGTTCTTGCCTTACCGATCAGTTCAGGGATCTCCGGCTCGGTCAACTCTGCGATCCAGGCAGCCAAGCTTTATCCGCAGGCAAAAATTGAGGTGCTCGACACCAAACTCGTGTCAATGGCGCTGGGCTTCCAGGTACTGGCGGCCGCCCGCGCTGCAGCAGATGGCGCAAGCCTCGAGGAATGCACAAAGATCGCAAAGGAAGCCTACACCCACATCGGTGTTTACTTTGTGGTAGACACGCTTAAATACCTGCACGCCGGCGGGCGTATCGGCGGCGCCAAACGTTTCATGGGAACCGCACTGCGCATCAAGCCCGTCCTCGAGATCCGCGACGGCAAGATCGAAGCGGTAAAGAGCGTCATCACCATGAATAAAGCCATCGAAGCCATGATCGAACTGGTCGAAAAAGATATCGCCGGCAAGCACCCTGTTCATGTTTCAGTGTTCCACGCGCTGGCAGAGGAGCAGGCGGTCAAGTTGCTTGAAACCATCAAGCAGCGTTTTGGCGCAGAGGAAGCCATTCTTTCGTACGTCAGCCCCGTTGTCGGCAGCCATGTCGGTCCCGGCACGCTCAGCATAGCTTACATGGCCGGGATGTAAAAATTTTCAATAACATGACGAAGAGGCTTTGGATAATCAAAGCCTCTTTTTGTTGCAAGCGTATAATTAACACAGAATAATTTCAAGGAGTTCACCATGCCGACTGCCAGGTTCACATTTCCGCGCGGATTCCTATGGGGGTCCGCCACCGCTGCCCACCAGGTGGAGGGGCAGAACACCAACAGCTGGTCGCGCTGGGAAGAAACCCCCGGGAAGATCATCGAGGGGCAGCACTCCGGGCTGGCCAGCGACTGGTGGGGCGGGCGCTGGAAGGAAGACCTGCAGCGCGCGCTCGATACCGGGCAGAATGCCCACCGGCTCTCCATCGAATGGAGCCGCATCCAACCTGCCGCTGACATCTGGGATGAAAAGGCGCTCGAAAGATATGTAGAAATAATGCGCTGGATGGCAGATCACAAGATGACGCCACTAGTCACGCTGCATCATTTCAGTGACCCCCTCTGGCTTGTCGACCGCGGCGGCTGGGAAAGTGAGGAGACTCCAGCTTTATTCGCACGCTTTACCCGCCGCGTGGTTGAAGCGCTCAAAGACTACGTGAATCTCTGGGTCACCATCAATGAACCCAATGTGTACATCATGGGCGGCTGGGTGGAAGGCAGTTTTCCGCCGGGCAAGCATGACCTCAGCCTGGCTGCCAAAGTGACGGTGAACCTGCTGCGCGGGCATGCCGCCGCTTACCGCGTTATCCACGAACTGCAGCCGGAAGCCCAGGTGGGTGTTGCCACCAACTACCGCAGCCTGGTGCCAGCCCATTCCTGGTCACCTTTTGATAAACTGCCGGTAAAGATCCAGGACCAGCTCTTCAACAAGGCTTTCAATGATGCACTCTCCACCGGGAAATTAAACCTGGTCTTCAAAAAAGTGACCCTGCCCGAAGCGGCGAATACACAGGACTTCATCGGTCTCAATTACTACACCCGCGACATCGTCGCGTTCGACCTTTCCAAACCCGCTGAGATGTTCGGAAGAAGGTACTTCCCCAAGGGAGCGCTGGTCAGCCCCACCGGCTTTTTGGCGAACGTGCCCGCCGGCATGTGGGACGGGCTGCGCTGGGCGCATAAATTCGACCTGCCCATCCTCATCACCGAGAACGGCGTGGAGGATGACAAAGACGCGCTGCGCCCCCGCTACCTGGTGGAACACCTGCACCAGGTGTGGCGGGCTGCCAACTTCTGCTGGCGCGTGAAAGGCTACTTCCACTGGTCGCTGGTGGACAACTTCGAGTGGGAGCGCGGCTGGACGCAGCGCTTCGGCCTGTGGGGGCTGGACGTGGAAACGCAAAAACGCATCCGCCGCAAGAGCGTGGACGTTTATGAGTCCATCTGCAGGGAAAATGCCATCGACAGTGAAATGGTGAAGGAATTGGTGCCGGAAGTGTTTAATGTGTTGTTTCCTAAAGACTGAAAATACCATACATAGGGCTTTATTTTTAGTTACAATATTTTTATGGTTAATTAATTTTTTATTATGAAAAAGAATTTTGATATTTATTCAATTCGAAAAATAGATAACCCTCAAATAGCCGAATCTTCCGGTTTTTATACATATGACAAATTACAAATCCCTCTTTTCATAGAAACTGAACCGGTTGTTCCCATAACCACAGATATTTTTTCAAACAAGATCATAGGTGGCGATTGTGAGGAGATTCTAAAATCACTTCCAGACAATTCGATTGATTTGATTTTTACCTCTCCTCCTTATGCCGATCAAAGAACAACAACCTATGGAGGTATAAAACCGGATAAATATGTTTCTTGGTTTTTACCAAAAACAAAAGAGTTCTTGCGAATTTTAAAACCAACTGGATCATTTATTCTAAACATAAAGGAACGTGTAGTAGATGGAGAACGACATACATACGTTATAGAATTAATTCTTGAAATGAAAAAACAAGGATGGTTGTGGACCGAAGAGTATATGTGGCACAAGAAGAACAGCCATCCTGGCAAGTGGCCAAATAGGTTCCGAGACAATTGGGAGAGACTTTTACACTTTACTAAATCAAAGAAATTCTCAATGTATCAAGACGAGGTAATGGTTCCGGTTGGCGGTTGGGCTCAATCCAGACTCAAGAATCTATCAGAGTCAGATAAAAGACGTGATAATTCTAGGGTTGGCAGCGGCTTTGGGAAAAACATTTCAAATTGGGTTGGCAGGGATATGGTCTACCCCAGTAATGTCTTACACATGGCTACAGAATGTTACAACCAACAGCATTCAGCAGTTTTTCCAGTTGCGTTACCGGAATGGTTTGTAAAACTATTAACAAAACCAGGCGATATAGTCTTAGATCCATTTAACGGGTCGGGGACAACTTGTGTTGCTGCAAACAGACTGAATAGAAAATATTTAGGCATCGATATTAATAATGAATATTGTGAAATAGCTATCCAAAGGCTTCGAGATGAAACCAATAAAAAAATAGGTGGAAACAATGCCAAAACTAAAGATAAGTGAAGTAACTGAATATGTATCCTCCCATATCGGCGAGTTCCATCAATCACGATTACAGACGTTGGATAACCTTCGTCTTTCAAGAGTTCTAAAGCATAAGAATCCATATCTTTTTAGAACAAAGAACCTCTTAACCTCTGAATTAATTATTCGCGAACTAGTCGATGCATACATTTCTTCTAACGAAGAGACAATCTTTGGTAATTGGCTAGAAGGTTTAGCAATATTTATAAACTCAAAAGTCTATGGTGGGTGGAAATCGGGAATTGTGGGTATTGATCTTGAATTTGATTTGGGCGGAAAACGTAATATTGTAACTATTAAATCTGGTCCGAATTGGGGAAATTCCTCACAAATTAATAAAATGAAGGCGGATTTTATTGCCGCTAAAAGGTCATTAAGAACTAGTAATTCATCGCTAATTATTGATGCAATAAATGGGTGCTGTTATGGGCGTGAAAACAACCCGGATAAAGGGGATTATTTTAAATATTGTGGTCAACGATTCTGGGAATTTATCTCTGGTGAAGAGAACCTATATACAGAAATTATTGAGCCCCTGGGAAATAATGCTAAAGTCAAGAATGACGAGTACAACCTATCACTCTCCTCGCTTATAAATCGTTTTACAAAGGATTTTAGTAATGAGTTTTGCACCAAAAATGGCCAGATAGATTGGGAAAAGCTTGTTAAATTCAATTCATCAATAACCCAAATCAAATCATCTTTGAAATAATACCCTCAAGGAGAAAACCCATGACCGCATTGAAATACCTCAGCCCGGAATGGACGGCGGAAGCCGCCAAACGCCTGCGCGAACAGCTCACCCCCGAAAGCATGAAGTTCCTCACTTCCTCCATGATCACCCTCTACCACCACTGCCCCGACGGCAAGGAGCGCGCCCTCTATTACAAAATCGAGAATGGCGTCTTCACCGACATCTCGGTGCGTGAAGCCCCCCTGCCGCAGGCAGAATTTGTCATCAGCGGCGATTACGACACCTTCGCCAAGATCAGCCGCGCAGAGATCGGCTCCCGCTCCGCACTGATGAACGGCAAACTGCGCCTCACCGGCAACATGGTCAAAGCCCTCAGCCTGGCCTCCATCGTGGACCGTTTCAACAAAATCCTCTCCGAGATTCCCTGCGAGTACTAGATATGATGACCAGCGACCCTTACTTCATCGACTTTCCAGCGCGCATCAAGGCCATTCAATCAGAGATGAAAAAAGACGGTGTCAACGTCTACCTCGGCTCGCGCCTGCGCACCCTCTCCTGGACCACCGACGCTTTCTTCCCGTGGCGTTCCTACATCGTCATTCCCCCGGAAGGGCTGCCCACCGCCTTCACCTTCGTCATCGATGCCGCCCGCGCAGCGGATGATTCCTGGCTGGATAGCGACCACGTGCTGGGCTTTGCCCCCATGGGCGGCCAGGACCAGATCACAGCGGTTTCCGACCTCGTCAAATCCTACCTGCCTGAAAGCGGCGGCGTTGTCGGCGTTGAAGCCGGCATGTCCAACTATCTGCCAGAAGGCAACCTCACCCATTACGAGTACCAGGCATTCGAAGCCGCGCTTGCTGGTCACACACTGGTGAATGCACTCGATATCATCGACCGCCTTGCACTCATCAAGGATGAGGGCACCATCAACCGCTTCCGCAAAGCCGGGCGTATGGCGGACGCCGGGCATGAGGCGGTCTACAAAGCCATCATCAACGGCGGTTTCAAGAAGTACACCGAAACGCAGATTGCGGGAATCGCCGCCATGGGTATGCGCGACGCCGGCTCCGTGTGGGAATGGTCCTTCACCGGCGGCAACGAGATCGCCTCCGGTTACCGCACTGGTTTGATGGGAGGCGCGTGCACCCCCCCCACCGAGCGCAAGCTGCAGCCAGGCGAACCCCTGATGGTGGATTTGCATTCCACCTTCCGGCTTGGATTGGGCGACCACACCCATAACTACCTGCTGGCACCTGCCACTGACCGCCAGAAATGGCATGCGAAGAACTTCGTTGACCTCGTTAGCCTGTGCCTTAAAACCTACGCCCCCGGGGTCTCCCCC
The DNA here is from genome assembly GCA_964428125.1 of uncultured Anaerolinea sp. Classification (GTDB taxonomy): domain Bacteria; phylum Chloroflexota; class Anaerolineae; order Anaerolineales; family Anaerolineaceae; genus UBA6107. The sequence continues at coordinate 422,778 of CAYRXB010000001.1, read as the reverse complement.
TCGTCGCTCGCAGATAAGATGATGATATTTTGCGAAGAACGCGGCTTTGCCGAGTTCATGGTGCCTGGTTTCGAGCACGGCATCGGCATGCTCGGCGATGAATGGCGGATCGGCCGCAATGACGGTCCCTTCCCCTACTGGACCAACCCCGATCACATCTATCAGAAAGGCGAGATGCTCATTTGCGCCATCCAGTACGCCTGCCCAGATGAAAATATCGGCTTCCGTTACGAGAACGCCATCCTCATCACCGATGATGGCTGCGAGACCATGTCAAAGTATCCGCTCGCCATTGAAGTCATCGAATAAATATTCACAAAGAACCGGGATCGAAATTAAGCTCCCGGTTCTCATTTGCCTATTTGTATGGAAAGTACCTGCTGAAAATCTGATATAATTCCGCTCGGTAAAAAAATCCCCTTTTCAAGGCAGCCAAATAGCTCACCAGATTCACGGGGTGTATCATGTCAAAAAATCAACGAGCGACTGCTGCAATAATGAGAGACGTATGACAACCATTATCCGTGAATACCCTAATTCGTTCAGCCTGCCCAAGCGTGTTCAGGGGCTCAGCCGCATGGCGCACAACCTCTGGTGGTGCTGGAATCCCTCCGGTCAGCGCTTGTTCCAATACATCGATCCGCTGCTCTGGGACGCAGTCAACCACAATCCGGTGGCTTTTCTGCGCCGGGTGGACCGTACCCGCATCAACGCCGCCATCGACCAGCCTTCCTATCTTGAGATTTATGACAAGGGGATCGCAGAACTTGACGCCTATCTCGACCGTAAAGACACCTGGTTTGCCACAACCTACCCCAACCTGCTTGATAAGCAGATCGCATATTTCTCCTTTGAATTCGGGCTTCATGAATCGCTGCCAGTGTATGCCGGCGGCTTGGGCATTCTATCCGGTGATCACTTGAAGGAAGCCTCAGACCTGGGTATGCCGCTCACCGGCATCGGTTTCGTCTACAACCAGGGCTATTTCGTCCAGCACCTCAGCGAGGATGGCTGGCAGGAAACTCGTTCCGCCCTGATCGACTATAACGAACTCCCGCTCATTGCTTTATACGATGAGGATCATAAACCCCTCACCATCAGCGTTGACTTGCCAGGGCGCAAGGTAACCGCCCGTGTTTGGGAATTGGAAGTCGGGCGTGTTCACCTGTTCCTGCTCGATACCAATCTCGACCAAAATGACCCGATGGACCGCCAGCTGACTGAAAAGCTTTACAGCAGCGACCTCGAAATCCGCATCTCGCAGGAGATCCTTCTCGGCATGGGCGGTACGCAGGTGCTTGCACTCCTGGGCATCACCCCCTCTGTCTGGCATATGAATGAAGGACATTCCGCCTTCCTGGCTGTGGAACGCATCCGCGAACTGGTAAGGCAGGGCAAGTCCTTCGCTCAGGCAAAGGATTCTGTTCGCCTCAATAACATCTTCACCACCCACACCCCCGTCCCTGCCGGCAATGACCAGTTCCCGGTCTGGCTGATCGACAAGTACTTCAGCCAGGTATTCGCTGAGCTCGGTCTCACCCGCGACGAATTCATCGACCTCGGTCGCCAGTCGCAGCCGTGGGGCGATATGTTCGTCATGCCAATCCTCGCACTAAAGCTTTCCGAACGCGCCAATGCCGTCTCTGAATTGCACAGCATCGTCAGCCGCAAAATGTGGAATTTTCTTTACCCCGGCGTCCGCGAGGAGAATGTGCCCATTGGTTATGTCACCAATGGTGTTCATACCAGCACCTGGCTGGCGCGCCGCATGGGAGTGTTATTCTCCGAGTACCTCGGCAAAGATTGGCTGGATAACCTGGATGACCCCGCCATGTGGGCAAAGATAAACACCATCCCCGATGACCAGTTGTGGGCAGTACGGCGCCATCTCAAGAACAAGCTGGTGAATTACGCAAATGAGCGCACCCGCCAACAATGGCAGAATGGCACCTTCTCCCCCGCACAGGTACTCGCCGGCGGTGTTTTCCTCGAACCCTATTCTCTAACCATCGGCTTTGCACGCCGCTTTGCCACCTACAAACGCGCCAATTTGATGTTCCGCGATTTTGACCGCCTGATGCGGCTGATCAACAATCCGCATATGCCGGTGCAGATCATCTTCGCCGGCAAGGCGCACCCCGCTGACGAACCCGGCAAGCTGCTCATCCAGCAGGTCTACCGCGCCGTCAAAGATACCCGCGCCGGCGGCCGCCTGATCTTCCTCGAAGATTACGATATCAACCTGGCACGCTACCTGGTTCAGGGTGTGGATGTGTGGATGAACACCCCGCGCCGCCCCAACGAAGCCTCCGGCACCTCCGGCATGAAGGCTGCAGCCAATGGCGCTCTCAACTTCAGCGTGTTGGATGGCTGGTGGCGTGAGGGCTACAACGGCAAGAACGGCTGGGCAATCGGCACCGACAGTGATTATCCTGACAACGAAAGCCAGGATGCCGCAGATGCGCAGAGCATTTATGAGACGCTTGAAAAGCAGATCATCCCGCTCTACTACGACCGCGATATGAATAAAGTCCCTATTACCTGGATTAAGATGATCAAGGAATGCCTTCGTACGCTGACCCCGCAGTTCAGCCTGCGCCGCATGCTCAAGGAATACATGAGCGATTATTACCTCCCTGCGATCGAAGGCAAACGCGCCTCCCGGTAGAAAGCGAGGTTCCGATGGAGTATTTGAAAGACCCCCATGCCTGGCTGTTCGCCCTCCTGATCTTCGCGCTCAGGGTCGGCGATATGTCGCTGGATACTATCCGTGTATTATTTGTTGTACGCGGCAAAAAACTCATCGTCTGGATACTGGGTTTCTTCCAATCGTTGATCTTTGTTATCGCCATCAGTTCAGTGCTTTCCCGGCTGGATAACATCCTCAATGTTCTCGGTTATGCTGGCGGTTTTGCCACCGGCAACCTGGTCGGCATGCTCATCGAGCAGAAACTGGCCATTGGTCACATTCTCGTCACTGTCATCAGTTCCACCCGCGGTGCGTTGATCGCAGAAAAACTGCGCAGTTCCGGCTTTGCTGTCACGCAGATTGCCGGTCACGGCAAGGATGGCACCGTCTTTGAGTTGCATGCCTCCGTGCTGCGCAAAGATGTACCCAGCGTGGAAACCATCGTCCTCGAAGCAGACCCACAGGCGTTTATCACCGCCGAGGACGTACGCCCGGTGCGGCGCGGCTTCTGGCGCTCGTAGTAAACAGAACCGGGAGTCTGATTATGGCTCCCGGTTTTTCTCTTAACTGAAAACTGATTACTACTCCCTACTCTTTATCTCCCGTTTCCCTCAAGTGTGGGAACAGCAGCACCTCGCGAATGGTATGCTGGTTAGTGAGCAGCATCGCTAGGCGGTCAACACCCATGCCAAACCCACCCTGCGGCGGCATGCCGTAAGACATGGCGCGCAGGTAGTCCAAATCCATTGGGTGGCGCTCTTCATCCTCGGCTTTATACTCCCGCCCCATCTCCACAAATCGCGCTTCCTGTTCCAGAGGGTCGTTCAGCTCAGTGAAGGCATTGCATAACTCCATGCCGCATACAAATCCCTCAAAACGCTCCACCGTCGTCGGGTCGCCGGGGATGTTCTTCGCCAGCGGCGAGATATCACGCGGGTAATCATAGAGGAACGAAGGCTGAATTAGAGTGGGTTCAACGAATTCCTCCATCAACTGCCCGATGAGCTTGCCGCGCGCTTCGCCTGGTTTAAACTTCAACCCCTTGCTTTCCATCACCTTTTCCAGCGCATCGGCAGTGGGGTATTTGCTAATATCTATGCCTGAGGCATCGATCAGGCTCTGGCGCAGATTCACTCGTTTCCACGGCGGGTTGAAGTCGATGACAATATCGCCGTATTTTACCTTTCGTGTGCCGAGCACCGTATCGCACACATAGGCGATCATCTGCTCGGTGAGTTCCATCACCTTGAGGTAATCCGCGTACGCCCAGTAGAACTCCAGCTGTGTGAACTCAGGGTTATGTTTGAATGAGACACCCTCGTTCCTGAAGTCACGCCCGATTTCATAAACGCGGTCAAACCCGCCGACAGTCAGGCGTTTGAGATACAGCTCGAAGGAAATGCGCAGGAACAGGTCCTGCTTTAACTGGTTATGATGAGTGACAAAAGGCTTGGCTGCCGCGCCGCCATAAATAGGCTGCAGGATAGGGGTTTCGACCTCGATGAAATCATGGTCGTCTAAAAATGACCGCAGCGCGGTGACGATCCTGGCACGGGTGCGGAAGACTTTGCGCACGTCTTCGTTGACCGCCAGGTCTGCGTATCTTTGGCGGTAGCGCGTTTCGGGATCAGCCAGGGTAGCATGGCGCACCACTTCTCCGTCCACGATCTCATCCTTGGCAGCCGGCAGCGGGGTAACGGCTTTAGCCAGCATCTTGAAATCCTTCACCTGCAAGCTGATCTCGCCAGTGCGGGTGCGCACCACCTCCCCGCTTGCCTGGATAAAGTCGCCAATGTCGAAGAGGTCCTTGAATATCGCCATACGTCCTTCACCCAGTTCATTAATCCGCAGGAATAATTGGATGCGCCCGGTCCCATCTTCAATGTGAGCGAATGCCAGCTTGCCCATGGTGCGGATAGCGCGCAGACGCCCGCCGAGGGTATGGGTCAGAACCTCGCCAGTGCCTGCCGCTTCCAGCTTCTCGAATGCACTTATAGCACTGCCGATGGTCGCGGTCAGTTCAGACCGCGTTGGGTAAGGTTCGATGCCCTCCGCGCGCATGGCGTTTATCTTTTCAAGTCGAATTTTTTCCAGGTCGTTGCGTTCCATTCTTCCATCCTTCCAGTAAAAAACCTGCCCCTTTTTTGCGGGGGCAGGTCTCTGAGTTCAGAGGTTCGGATCACCCGTCATTTCCGGTCGGTGTGACCCCCGCGTGATTATTGATTTAACTTGATCACCTTGATGACCAGCGTACCGGCAGGAGTCTCCACCTGCACCTTATCGCCTTCTTTTTTATTCAACAAAGCTTTGCCGATCGGGGATTCATTGGAGATTTTACCGTGGATCGGGTCAGCTTCGGCTGCCCCCACCATGGTATATTCCTGCTTTTCCTTTTGCCCTTCCACCTGGATGGTCACCTTTGAGCCAACCTGGATCGTTTCCACCCTGGCAACTTTTTCATCCACAACCCGTGCCGTGGCAAGCAGGATTTCCAATTCCTTAATTCGCCCTTCCACGAACGCCTGTTCGTTCTTGGCTGCTTCCAGTTCCGCATTATCCAGCAGCTCGCCGCCTTCGATCGCTTCGTGCAAACGGGTGGCAATCTCCTCGCGCTTGGTAGTGCGCAGGTAATCCAGTTCATCCTGTAGTTTTTGGAAGCCTTCACGTGTCAAGAATGAGGTTGACATTTTTGTTTTCCTTCTTTGGTCAGATCTTGTGAAATCTTACTTTATCCCACCCTGGAGGGTGCCGCCTGAGAGAATAAACAAAAATCACTCCTTTTAGAGCGATTTGGGCTATTGTGTGGGGATTGTTTCCCTCAAGTGTCCATTTACTATACCATAATCAATGGGCTATTGCAATATATCACCCAACGCGAGATGCAAAAGCAGCCTGCCTGAGGAGTTCTCAGGCAGGCTATCTCTTACACCGGTTTGTGTTTCGCGCCTTCACGCAGCGCTTCGTAGTTTTTGGGCAGCAGCTTGTGATGCCGTTCCGGCAGGTGCCCCTTGAGGGCTTTCTCGATCGCCTCAATTGGCAGCACTGGCAAACTACCCAGCAGCGCGCCCAGCAGCACCATGTTCGTCATGCGTTTGTCGCCCAGCTTCTCGGCGATGGTATTGGCGTCCACCTCAATCACCTTGATGTCCTTGCGGGTGGTCTTGCGGTCTACCATGGAGGTGTTCACCACCAACACACCGCCGGGTTTCACCAATTCTTCGTATTTATCCAGTGAGGGACGGTTCATCACAATCGCGCCCAACGGGTTGCGTACCACTGCCGCGCCGATCTCCTCCTCGGAGATGACCACGGTGCAGTTGGCGGTACCGCCGCGCATTTCGGGTCCATAAGAGGGGATCCAGGTGACGTTCCTACCTTCATCCATGCCTGCGTACGCCAGCAGCTGCCCGGCAAATAGCACGCCCTGTCCACCAAACCCCGCCACAATGATCTCAGTCTGCATAATCCTCTCCCTAGAGCTTGATCTCGGCGATGGCCGGATGCACCTTATAATCCCCGATCGGGTAATACGGCACCATCTTCTCTTCCAGCCAGTGCAGCGAATCTGTGGTGCTCATGCCCCAGTTGGTGGGGCAAATTGAAAGCAATTCCACCATTGAAAAGCCCATGCCGCGCACCTGCACCTCAAAAGCGGTGCGGATGGCTTTCTTTGCCAGGCGGATGTTCTTGGGGTCATGCAGCGAGCGGCGCACCACGTAAGCCGAGCCATCCAGGGTGGAAAGCAGCTCCGAAGCCCGGATGGGATATCCCTGCGTTTCCACATCGCGACCGTTCACTGAGGAGGTCGTTTTTTGCCCAGGCAGGGTGGTAGGCGCCATTTGCCCCCCGGTCATGCCATAGTTGGTATTATTCAAAAAGAACACAGTGATGTTCTCGCCGCGGGCAGCCGCGTGAACAATCTCCGCCATGCCGATGCTGGCTAAATCGCCGTCGCCCTGATAAGTCATCACAATGCGGTCAGGCAGCACGCGCTTTACGCCGGTAGCCATCGCCGGGGCGCGCCCGTGCGGCGCCTGCACGAAGTCAAAATCAAAATAATTGTAGGCGAACACTGAGCAGCCCACCGACGCCACGCCGATGGTCTTGTCGCGCAGCCCCATCTCATCAATCACTTCCGCGATCAGGCGGTGAGCCGTGCCATGCGTGCAGCCCGGGCAGTAATGCGTGCTCACCTTCGCCATCGATTCAGGGCGTGAGTAAACTACGGTTTCCATTTCAGTCGCTGATGTCACCATTCTCGCTCCTCTATTGGTTTACCAGTAATCGGTTGAGCCAGCGGTCACGCGGGTGACCTTCGGTGGGGATGGGTCCCTTGGCAATGCGCCTGATCTCATCCAGTATCTCATCTGCAAAAGGCACAATGCCGCCCATGCGCGCGAAGAATTCCACCGGGATCTTGTATTCGGTCGCTGCCAGCACATCCTCGAGCATGTGTCCGGCGTTCATTTCCGTCACTAAAATGCCTTGCACCTTTCCGGCAAGGTCGCGGTAGACCTTGCGCGGGAACGGGTTGACCGTGATCGGTCGGATGAGCCCAACCTTGATGCCCTCCGCCCTTGCCATGCGCACCGCAGAGAGTGCCACGCGCCCCGTGGAACCAAACCCGGTAACCACGAATTGCGCGTCTTCCATGTAATACTCTTTGTAACGCACTTCGTTGGCTTCGATTTCCTGCCAGCGGCGCATCAATTTGAAATTCAATTCTTCCTGTTTCTGCGGGTTGAGGTTGATCGAGGTGAGGAAGCGCCGTTCGCGCCCTTCCATACCGGTCACTGCCCAATCCGGGAACCTGGTCTTCATCTTTTGCATGGGGGGCAGTTCGCAGGGTTCCATCATCTGACCCAGCGAGCCATCGGTCAGCACAACGGTGACCGAGCGGTATTTCTCCGCCAGGTCGAACGCCAGCACCGTCAGATCAACCGATTCCTGCACGCTGGCGGGCGCCAGCACGATGGCTTTGTAATCGCCGTGCCCGCCGCCCTTGACGATCTGGTTGTAATCCGCCTGCGCCGGGGCGATGTTGCCCAGCCCGGGGCCGCCGCGCATCACGTCCACCAGCACGATAGGCAATTCAGTGCCGGCGATATATGAGATACCTTCCATCATCAGGCTCACGCCGGGGCTTGATGACGAACTCATCACGCGCATACCAGTGCAGGCGGCGCCGTACACCATGTTGATGGCAGCCACTTCACTTTCAGCCTGCACGAAAGCCCGCCCCAGTTCGGGCATGCGGTGCGACATGTATTCCAGTAATTCAGTTTGCGGGGTGATCGGGTATCCAAAATAAGCTGCCACTCCAGCCCGAACAGCGGCTTCTGCGACAGCTTCATTGCCTTTCATCAGTTCGCGTGTCATGCAGATCCTCCTGTGGGGTTAATGGGCAGCAGGTTTTTCACGGTAGACCGTGATGGCGGCTTCCGGGCAGACAATGGCGCAAATGCCGCAGCCGGTGCAGCCTTCAGCTTTTAATGTGGCAGGGTGATACCCTTTGGCAGTGATGTGATCGTTGGCAAGCGCCAGCACTTCCTGTGGGCATGAGGCAACACACACTTCACACCCCTTGCAGTACAATTCGTCAACTTCGATACGTCCCTTTACGGGCATTCATACCTCCTGAAGAGTGTTTTCCTGCAATTCCATCCCTATTATCACCGTAACCGACAAAAATGGGAAGTGTCACAATGCACTTCCCAATTAGAATTTGCTCATCTTCGCTTCTGTCACACCTGCACTTGCGACAGGTGCAAGTGTCGCGAGCCCTGCGTTTATTGCACACTTGCCCTTGCTGCAAGTGCAAGGGGGGCGTGGCGATCTCGTCCTTACCCCCAACGAGCGAAGCTACTCTCTCTCTTATGTCATCGCGAGCGACCGAAGGGAGCGTGGCGTTCCCCGATCACAGGTTAAAACCCTTCTACTCCCCAATCCATTCCACGATGGTGGCTTCGCCCTGCCCCACTCCAACGCACAGCGTCGCCAGCCCATAGAATGGCCGTGAGTGAGCCCCGGCGCGTTTCTTCATTTCATGTACCAGCGTGGTGAGGATGCGCGCGCCCGAGCATCCTAAGGGATGTCCCAGGGCAATTGCGCCGCCATTGACGTTGGTGATGGCGGGGTCGAGCCCCAGCTGCCTCATCACCGCCAGCGCCTGCACCGCGAACGCCTCGTTGAGCTCCACCAACCCGATATCTTCAATCTTCAACCCGGCGCGTTGGAGTGCTTTTTTCGTGGCCGGCACCGGACCGTAGCCCATCACGCGCGGTTCCACCCCGGCGCTCGCTGTAGATACGATCCTTGCCATTGGCTTTAGCCCCATCGCTTTGGCTTTCTCCGCACTCGTCAATAGCAGCGTCGCCACGCCGTCATTCATTCCCGAGGAATTGCCGGCAGTCACGCTGCCGTCCGCTTTGAACGAGGGCTTGAGTTTCGCCAGTGATTCCAGTGTGGTGTCGCGCCGCGGACGTTCGTCGGCGGCGACCACCAGCACCTCGCCTTTTTTCTGCGGAATCTCGACGGGAATGATCTCATCGTTGAACCTGCCGGAATCCATGGCAGCAACCGCGCGGCGGTGGCTCTCCACCGCGAAGGCATCCTGTTCTTCACGGGTGATACCCGTCTCCGCGGCAATGTTCTCCGCCGTGATCCCCATCGGGTCGGTGCCGTACATCTCCGCCATCTTGGGGTTCGGGTAGCGCCATCCTAAAGCCGTGTCGTAAGCGGTCAGGTTGCCGAACGGAAAACCGCTTTCCGCCTTGGGCAGGGAGTACGGCGCGCGGCTCATGCTCTCCACGCCGCCTGCCAGCATCAACTCACCCTCGCCGGCTTTGATAGCATGGAAGGCTGCATTAACTGCGCTCAACCCCGAAGCGCACAGCCGGTTGAGGGTAACCGCCGGTACTGAAGCCGGGAAACCCGCCAGCAGGGAAGCCATGCGCGCCACGTTGCGGTTGTCTTCCCCCGCCTGGTTGGCGCAGCCGAAATACACCTCATCGATTTCTCTCGGGTTGAGCTTGTTTCTTTCAGCCAGGGTTTTCAACACCAGGGCTGCCAGGTCGTCCGGGCGCACCTTTGCCAGAGCTCCCCCCAGCGCCCCGATGGGCGTGCGCAGCGCATCAACGATCACGACATCAGTCATGGAAATCCTCCTGCATTTTGTTAAGTTATTCTACCATTTCAACGTATTCAACGTGAGCGAAGCAATCCTACTGAACTGTCATTGCGAGGAGCGCGTAGCGCGACGTGGCAATCTCGCACTTATTTTCATTCTCTCGCATTCTTTACCCCAGGTAGGGATATTTGCGGCTTTTTCAACCCACACTACTTAGTATTCGCGAGTAAGCTCACCCTTGACCCGGTTATAACGCTTCACCTGCTGCTCATAATCAAACGGAAATTTATTCTGCTTTAAGCCTATCTCAACCTCTCGACAGGCAGCGGTCACCTGCTCGATCAACTCTGGCGGGTATTTCAGGCGCTGCTGATTCTGTTGAAATTCATCTTCATCCATCAGTTGGATCGACCCGTCCATGTGCATCCGGTAATCCAATTCAAGGTCAACCCACTCCAACGTGTCGCTTACCAGCACCGCCGGCATGGCGATGTTGACATACATCAGGTTGGTATGGCTGTTTTGCGCGCCAATATGCCACACGTTGTACCACTTCCGCTTGAAATAAATCTCGAGGAGACCGTCTGGTGTTTGCAGCCACTCGGCTTTACGGTAAAGCCAGTAGTTACCCCCGGGCAGGGTAAACAAAGTGATCAGCTCATCTGTTTCTTCATACAGGTAGGCCTCGTGCTTATCACGAAGTGAGTCATCATATTTTTTCTTAACCACCTGAATTCTTCTCATACAGAACCTGCCTTTGCTTAAAACATTTTACCTCAGCAAGTAGGGCGCGGCTCGCGATCTGTGCACCCCCGACCAAAGGGAGAGGGGCCGCGATCTGTGCACCTCCTGCGTTTGTTATAACCCGGTTGTTTTCCGGGAATACAAGTGAGTGGGGAGCATTGCTTTGTTTTTTCCAGAGAATGAAGGAAACGCACTCACCTCTCCCCAGCCCCTCTCCTTGAGGAGAGGGGTGCAGGGGTGAGGAATAAACAAAATCAATTCCCTTTCATATATAATGATTAACAGGTAACATGATGCGATCACTAAAGCTTTTCAACCTTCTCCTTGTCCTCACCCTGGCGCTCAGTGCGTGCGGCAAGTCTGCGCGCAGCATAACCTACCGCATCGACCCCTCCCTGCGTGACTATTACGCCACCCTTGGCGGCAAGAACCTCCTCGGTCCTGCCATCTCTGAGTTGTTTACTTACAATACCAACCAATGCCAATACGTGGTCAGCGCGCTGCTCTGCATTGATCCTGATGATCACACATTCCTGTACTCCCTTGGCTCAACCCTTATCAACACACAATCAACCACAACGGAGACTTCTGCGTCCACCAGCCTGGCGGTGGGGGGCATCCCCGTCTACGAGGAGTTCATCCCCCTCTACAAGGAGCTCTCCGGTGCATCCATCACCGGGCTGCCGCTTGCCCAGGCGCGCATGAACTACACCCGCCAGCGCGTAGAGCAGTATTTTGAGAATATTGGCTTTTACCGCAATTTTAGTGACAAACCAGGAAATGTAAAGCTGCTGGCATACGGCGCGGCTGCCTGTTCAACCCTGTGCAAATTCACCCCGGCAGTTGGAGCTGCCATCGACAGTTCCGCCATTCCCGAAACTGACCGCGCCTTCCTGGCCGGCCTTGAAAAGATCGGTGATGCCTCTATCTTCGGCACCCCGCTCACGCGCGCCTTCCTGGCATCTGATGGCATGCTGGAGCAGGTGTTCCAGAATGCCGCCCTCTACACCACCCCGGGCAGCAGCGTCATCCACCTGCGTCCGGTTCCCGTCATCATCGGCAAGCCTTCCACGCCGCCCGGACCCAAGCTCTTCGGCAACAAGGAGGGTATGGTCTTTTTTGCAGTGGATGGTAAACTGGGCTATCACGTGCCGCAGCTTTTTGACGATTTCATCTCCGCACACGGCGGCACTGCCATATCCGGCATGCCCATCGCGGAAGTTTCTGAAGATTCCCCCGGTGTATATCGCCAGTGTTTCGAGAACTACTGCCTGCTCTACACCCCTGCCGCTGAGCCCACGCAGCAGCTGATCCTGGAAGCCCTGGGCAGCGATTACCTCGCCAGGATCAGCCCAGCCGATATCAACGGCGAAACCGTGGTCATTTCGCCCAGCACGGTCTCTCTCAGGGTCAAAGAACAATTCGTTTTGTTGCAGCCGAAACAGACACAAAAAATTGAGGTTTCGCTTAATAGCCAGTTGGATAACCAGCCGATGACAGGCATTGCAGGGCAACTGGTGATCAACCGCCCGGATGGGACCACCTGGTCGGCGGAAATCCCTGCCACCCTGGGCAATGGTAAATCCTCGGTGAACGTGCCGTTCCTCGAGCATGTGCCCAATGCCTCAATCATGCGCTACGAAGTCTGCCTTACTGGCATCATCGCGGAACCTGTTTGTGCGACTGGGAGTTACGTGCAGATGAAGCTTCCCTGATCAAGGAATAGCTTCGGGATACAACTCCACCCTGTCGATCTTGCCCCCCAGACTGTAAACGGTCACCTCGAACGTGGCTGAACTGCCCGCCTTGATACCCCCGCTCAGTTCCACGCGGCGAACGCCAACCACCGCGCCGCTTTCGTCAAAGGCAGCCGCGGTCACCCAAACCATACTCGCATCCACGCTTTCCGCGTCCACCACCGCCTGCCCGCTGACCAGGGCGGAGAGGCCATCTGCGGCGATGTTGATCGAAGGCTCCACAACCGATACTACCGGGTTATTGGTGCTTCCGCTGCCAGCCTCAGATGCGGTGAGTATCTGCAAACTTGCCTTGGGATTGGAGAAAACCGGCGGGGCAAAGAACGCAAATAAGACCGTTGACGAGCCTGCGCCGATGCGCGCTGCCGGCAGGGTTGCCGGTCGGGTCAATACTTCGCCACTGAGAGGGTTGGTCAGCCTGAACTCTGCGGAGATATTGCTAACCGTAAAATCCTGCCCGTTGTTCACCAACGCAAAGCAATACTGACCGCCCGTGGTGGTAGTCAGGCAATCCACAGCTCCAACGGTCAGCGGAACCGGAGTCGGAGTGGATGCTTGCGCAGTGGCTGAGAAATTTGCAGGTGCGGGGATGTAAAGTGTCATCCCCACGGAAAGGGTGTAAGGGTCAACGCCCGGGTTGGCAGCCTTCAATTCCTCAAGGGTTAACCCATTGCGGAAGGCAATCACGCTCATGGTATCCCCGTTTTTTATACTGTAGGCGCGCGGCGTGGGGGTCTGGGTCGGCGCTAGTGTGGCTGTCGGCGCGTTGGCAGGTGTGCTGGTAACGGTAGGCGTCAGGGTATCCGTGGCGTAGCGTGTTAATTCAATCGCGGCGGTGGGCACTGCCGGTGTCAACGTTGTGGTGTTGTTGGCACAACTGGTCAACGTGAGAACAAGTAGTAAACCAGATAGGATCAACTGTTTCATCTCCCGCATTATACCTGTAAAAACAATCTTGCCCCGAATTCATGGCTATGCTACACTCAATGCATGAACCAGGAGGAACTGTATTTTAAGGACGCGGCGGAAGCTTTAAATAAAAGGGATTTCCCGCAAGCCCGTGACCTTTTCACCCGCCTTCTCAAGATCAACCGCATGAACCCGGAATACTGGATTGGTATGAGCCTGGCGGTTGACTCCGAAAAAGAACGCATTGTCTGCCTGAGAGAAGTGCTCAAGCTAGATCCCGAGAACGAGCTTGCCAAACGCGGCTTGATCCAACTGGGAGAAAAGGTGGATAACCCGCCTCCCGATTGGAAAATGTACCAATTTAAGCAGAACTGGAAAACCAGCCTTGAAATCGCCCAGGAAAGTAAAGTTCAAACAAAAGTTCCGATGCGCAAAGTGGTGGGTTGGTCCTTCCTTGGATTACTGCTCATTGCAATCATCACCGGCGGCATCCTCATCGCTGAAAAGAACTTCTACCGTCCGGATACCTCGCCCTTGCTGCGTGTTACCTTGCCGCCAACTGCCACCGTCACCGAGACCCCGGTAATGGCACCAACCTCTTCAGGACCAAAACTGCTGGATACCAACCTGAGCGCCACATTTACCCCTACCCCAATTTACGCTGCCACACCGCACAACCGCTCTGAAGCCTATTCCTCAGCCCTCAAAGCCTTTGACCACCAGGATTACGGCCGCGCCGTGGAATTGCTTAGACAGGTGATAGCGGAAGAGCCTGGTTCAGCCGACCTTTACTATATGCTGGGTGAATCCTACCGCATGCAAAAGGATTACCGCAATGCCCTAACCGCTTATGATTCCGCCATCAAAGCCAATGGCTCATACGCGCCATCTTATCTTGGCAAGGGTCGAGTCACACTTATATACACCCCTTCTCGCAGTGAGGATGCACTTAAATATTTCAATAAAGCCCTTGAACTGGATCCCGGTCTCAGCGAAGCCAGGCTCGACCTGGCAAATTACTATCTCTCCAAAAATGATTCCAATACTGCACTGTCCTGGTTGGAAAGTTATATCACCAGCGCCCCCTCCACTGCAATAATCGACTATACCCGGGCGAAGATACTCCTTCAAAAAGGGGAAATGAGCGCTGCATTGACTGCAGTCGAGAATGCCCGCAAGATGGATATTTCCTATATGCCGGTGTATTCCTTGTGGGGCGAAATCTTGCAGGCGAATGATAAATTTGAAGAATCCATCCTGCCGCTGCTCACCTACCTGAACACGAATCCAAGTGATGCGCAGGCTTTGCTGCTACTGGCAACAGCGTACTACAATACCGGGCAAATCGACCTGGCTCTGGAGACGATACAACAATCACTAGGCGTGGATAAAAACACTATTGATGCTTATCTGCTGCGCGGAGATATTTACATGGATCAGGGTAAATTGGAAGAGGCTGACAACAGTTACCTGCGCGCACAGCAGTTGTATTATCGTTCTTTTGGAGGATATATCGGACGCGCCCGTGTGCAGCTTGCCAAGACATTTGCTGGAGGCGCCCTAATCAACATCGAAAAAGCTCAGGAAGTTGCTGCCAATCCCCGTGAAGAAGCCATTGCACTATACTGGCGGGCTGTTGCGATGGTTGGGCTAAAGAACACCGGTGCAGCCATCCATAATTATGAGGAATTCTTATCTCTCCCACAAGGAGTTGCACCTGCCAAATTGGTAGCGCAGGCGAAAAATGAATACCTGGCGATTGTAACCCCTACTCCCTCTAACACCCCCACCAATACCCTCACGCCGACATCAACCGCCACGCCAACGCATACCTTCACCCCCAAGCCAACCAATACGATCACGCGTACCGCCTCAATTACACCCACCGGCACCAGAACGCCCACCCCCGCGGCAACTGCCACCAGTTCCAAAACTCTTACACCCTCCGCCACCAAATGACCTGCCGTGCGTAAAGCTGACCTGTTCCTCCTGTTAAAAAGCCGTCATACGCATCAGAGGCCCCGCCGTAACCGGGTGATATCAGTATTAACCCCGGCGGCAAAAACACTGCTGGCAATGGTCTCCTTGGCACTGTTGCTAACGGTTTTTTGGGTGGGTTTCTCCTATGCCAGGATTTCGAGCGGTTTGCCATCGATTGAGGAATTGCCGGTTCTGCTCGACCCCGCCAATGGTGAATTGCTTCAGCCAACCCGCCTTACCGATCGCAGCGGTCAGGTCACCCTTACTACCCTTGCCAATCCCGGCGTCGATCGCGTTTATCTCTCGGTGAACCCCGATGAGCCGCTGCACTTCAGCCCGCAGCTGGTGCGGGCGGTGGTTGCCCGTTTGGAACCCTCTTTCTGGCAAAGCCCTGGCTATGCTCTCGACGATCTGAGGGATCCTCAACCCCATACCATTGCCGAACGCCTCGCAAGCGACCTCCTGTTGTGGAATGAGCCGTTGTCGGAGAATCGCGCTGTCCGTATGCGCATCCTGGCAGCGCAGCTGGTAAGGAATTATGGGCGCACCAGGGTGCTGGAATGGTATCTCAATAGTGCTTATTTCGGTCACCTGGCATTTGGCGCTGAAAGCGCCTCAAAGCTATACCTGCAAAAATCCGCGCAGGATCTGACCCTGGCAGAATCTGCCCTGCTGGCGGTGCTGCTGGATTTCCCTGCGCTCAACCCCATCGACGCCCCCGGTGCGATTCTGGACACACAGCACTTGTTCCTGGCAGAGATGGCGCAAAGCGGTATCGTATCCACCGCGGATTTTTCATCAGCGTTGCGTGAGGAATTGGAATTCAGGAAATCCATCGCCAGTCCTGAATCTTCAGCCCCCTCCTTTACTCGTATGGCAATCGCCCAGTTGGAAAACGTGATGGGCCAGCGCAGGCTGGAACGCGGCGGTCTGGTGGTGCAAACTACAATGGATCTCTCTCTTCAGGACGAGTATGATTGCGCGGCACTGGCTCAGTTGATGGTTTTCGAGAATCCCTCTGGTTCGGGAGTGGCATACGAATCCACCAGTTGTAATGCCGCCCTGCTGCTGCCCACACAAGTGTTTACAGGCCTGGATGGCCGTGGGCTCATTGCTGCTGGTATGGTGGCAGATCCTAAAAACGGGCAGGTATTGGCTTACCTCAGTCCGGTGGATTACAGCGGCATCTTTCACACAGACCCCATCTACCAACCCGGAACCCTGATCAGCCCGTTCATTGCCATCACCGGGTTTACCGGAGGTTTTTCACCCTCTTCATTGAAGTGGGATATACCAGCCACCGACAGCTCCCAAATCGAAATGATCAATCCTGATGGTATTTACCATGGACCTGTCAGCCTGCGTTCCGCCATTGTCAACGATTACCTCACTCCCATGGTCCAGCTTGCCGGCCAGATGGACCTCTCGCGGGTGAATCAACTCACATCCGCTCTCGACCTTCCCCTGCCAGACGCTCTCACTCCGGCTGACCTTTACACATCCAGGTTCTCTGCTAATTTCCTCGAACTCGCTACCGCTTATAGCGCCCTGGCAAATTCCGGCACATCAACAGGTGCAGCGACACCTGCGGGCACTATTGAGTTAAATTTCAGCCTTAAGGTACTCTCGGTCTCCAACAGGTTGGTGCTTGACCGCTCAACGCCTGCCGCCAGCCCTGTGCTGAGCGAGCAGCTGGCATATTTGATTAACGATGTCCTTAGCGACAACGCCACCCGCAGGGACGAATACGGATACCCGAATCCCTTTGAAACCGGGCAGATTACCGCCGTCAAGATCGGGCAGACCGCCGATAAAAGCCAGGTTTGGACGCTGGGCTATACCCCTGAGAGACTGGTCATCACATGGATGGGCATCCCAGAACCAGGATCTGTAAAACTGCAGCCTGAGGTGTCCGCGGGGCTTTGGAACGCGATGATGAAAACCGTCACTGCTGGCATGGCTAATAGCGGCTGGGTCAGGCCCTCCGGTATTAGTGAATTGGAAGTTTGCGTACCTTCCGGTATGCTCCCCTCCCTTGATTGCCCCGAAACGCGTAAGGAGATCTTCCTCAGCGGTAATGAACCGGTAGCAGCAGATACTCTCTTTGAAAAGATCCAGGTCAACCGCGAATCCGGCTTGCGCGCCACTGTGTTCACTGCCCCTGAACTCATTGAGGAAAAGATCGTAATGAATGTGCCGGCAAGCATGCGCCAATGGGCGATTGATAATGGGTATGATGTTGCGCCAGCCGGCTATGATTCCATCCCCTACATGACGCAAAATCCCAATGCGCAGCTTGTTTCGCCTGCACTTTTCAGCACCGTTGGCGGCAAGGTCACCATCACCGGCACCGCTGCCGGCAACAATTTCGCTTATTACTCGCTTCAATTCGGCAAAGGCATCAACCCCGGTTCGTGGCAGCAGATTGCCGGTGAGGTAGCAACTCCAGTCGAAAATGGTACCCTGGGAGAATGGGATACAACCGGTCTGAACGGTTTGTATGCCCTGCGTCTACTGGTGGTGACCACCTCCAATGAGGTCACCCAGGCAGTCTCACAGGTAACGTTGGATAACATCCCGCCTCTTATCACCCTCACCACACCCACCGCCGACCAGCAGCTGCAAGCGGTAAATAACAAGGTCACCCTCGCTGCTGCCATCACCGACAGCGCCAGCGTCTCTAAGGTTGAATGGTGGATTGACGGCAAACTTGCCGGGTCTCAAACCGCGTCACCTTACGCTTTCCAAGTAACTTACGCCAAGGGCAAGCACACTGTGCAATTAAAAGCCTGGGACTCCGCCGGCAACCTTGCGCAGAGCCCCACCATTGAATTCTCGATGCTTCCCTAGCGGTTTGTGCATCCCCGAACGAAGAGAGAGGGATAACGTTATTCATATGTCATCGCGAGGGAGCGCAGCGACCGTGGTCGCGTATTTTGCACCCTGTAAGGGTCGCGTTTGTTGCACCCTGTAAGGGCGATCTCCGTTTACTTTTTGATCCCCATTAATTTCTCGCACAACCAAACGAATTAAAGCAATAGATATCATTTTCCCGCGAATACCTGTTCCAATTCCTCGAGGTCGCGTACGATCAAGTCAGCCCCTGCTTTACGCAGCTCCCCTTCTGTGCCAAAACCGCATAGCAGCCCGATAGTTTGCGCACCAGCGCGTCTGCCAGCCAAAATGTCCACCGTGGTATCGCCGATCATCACGCATTCTTCGGGCAGCACTTGCATCACAGCCGAAGCGTGCAGCACCGGGTGCGGGAACGGCTTGGTGAATTCGCAGGTCTGCGAGGTTGTCACCACCCGGAAGAACCTGGCAAGCTCGAATTGCTCCAAAAAACTTGCCGTGGTGGTCTCATCACGGGCACTGACAACCGCGATCGGATACCTGGCATGCAGATCGCTTAGCAATTCAATTGCACCGCGCATTAATAGGAATTTACGGGCTTTTCCTTTGCCTTTTTGCGCCAGCCAGCTGAAGATTTTCGCTGCCTCATCATCCAGGCTATGCACGTCCAGCCAGTGATACAGCCCGTTCATCGGTGACTCGGTCACCATCACCAGCCAGCGTGAAAAGCGCGTGGGGTCGCCATGCCGAAAGAGAAACCACACTAATTTGAAGAGGTGGTTCAACCTGGCCACGTAAGCATCATCGGTATCGCTGAGCGTACCGTCGACATCGAAGCAGATAGCCCGGATACGTGCCAGATCCAACGGCATCGGCTATTTCTCCGCAGCTGCTCCCAGCGAGGAGAGCTTGCCGTAAGCGTCAGCGTCATTGCTGATCACCCACAACACATAAGAACCGCTGCGTGAAATCCCAACCTGCCCTTCGTTTACGCCTGACCAGACTGCCTTGCTGCTCGACTGGCTGCCCGGATTGCCCCAGCGTGCCATACCATATTTAGAACTGGCATCAAAGAATTCACCGGCATCTTTCTGGCTGTCCCAGGTAGTCAGCCAAACAAAAGCCGTCTTACCCGTGGTCTCATTGATGAGGAAGATATATTCATCCCCTCCCCAGCCCGCCGCGGCGGTTTTGGCAGTCGCATCGTCGATGCGGAAGCTTGCCTCGTACCCCTGTGAAAGGATCAGATAGGTATACCATTCACCCATGGCGGTGCGGTCATATTCCATCCAGCCATCGCCCAGGCTTTTTAGTGCATCACCCAGGTCGATCTTTACCGGTTTTTCATTTGGATACTTTTCCGGGTGTAGTATCTGCTCGGTGGATACCGGCAGAACAGTATAAGCAGCGTTGACTGCCTTCCATTTTCCTTTGTTATACAGGCTGTAAACAAAGTCGAATCCCTGGGAATACGGGAATAGAAAATCCTGTTTCATGTATTCGGGAGCAGAATCATACACCGGGCTTTTATAGGTATTATAAAAATCCGTGATCTCCTGGCGGTCCTGTTCGGTGCCGTTGGATAAAAACCATAACTGTTCGGAAAGGGTCGCATCGCCTTCCACCAGCGCAGTCACCGCTGCGCAGTATTCGCTGTCGGCGTCGCATTTGTCCTCACTCATCAGGGTTTCCAGGTCGTAATTTTGATCCTGCAGCACATGCGTGAACTCATGGGCATAGGTCATACGCTCCGGTCCTTTGAATTCGCTGCCGATGACGTACATCTCCTTAGTCTCGCTGTCATAATATCCGGCAATCTGCTCGGAATACAGATCGAGGTAGAACTGGTGCAAGTCAAATCCCGCCGGCAGCAGCCCCAGCACGTTCAACTCGATGCTGTCATCTTTGGCGTCCTCAACAGTGTAATCCTTGAAGAAATCGTTGACCACCACGTCTTGCAATTTTTCTTCGCTCATCATCGCCCGCTGCAGCGGGTTCTTAAGCTGCAGTCCGCGGTAGCTGAGCACCTGCTCCTGGATAAGGTCCATCTGCCCGGCGATGCTCGGCGGCACCGCGGTCACCTCGCTGTTTGGCGTAGCCAGGTCCACCCCTCCAGGGGTTGCGGTAGCCTGGGGTTCCACGATCGTTGGCAGCGTGGCGGTGGGTCCAACCGTTGCCGTCGGTGCTGTGTAATTCTTTGTCGATTTCAAAATAAAGTAGCCACCCACGATCAGACCTGCGCTCAATAGCAGGCAGCCGCTGATCACCAGCACCAATATCGTCAGTCCAACCCGGTTCTTTTTCGGAGTATTTTCCACCTGTCAGTCCACCTTTCCAGCAAAATAATGCCTTCATTGTACCAAAATCAAGCTGCCACAGCCGAGTGAATCGGACAAAACAAGGCGGAATTATCCCGCAACCCTGTTATAATCGCGGGGATGAAATATCACGTGTGGACCGAAGGCTGCCAGATGAACGTCGCTGATTCTGAGCGCGTTTCATCTGCTTTGGAGCACCTGGGCTACGAATACTCCCCCGTGATCGAAGAGGCAGATGTGATTGTGCTCAACACCTGCGTGGTGCGCCAATCTGCCGAAGATAAAGCCTATGGGCGCCTCACTTCGCTGCTGCCGGTCAAGCGCAGCCGCCCTGAAGTGGTCATCAACCTGATGGGCTGCCTGGTGGGCGTGAAGGACAGTGACCCCTTGCGCAAGAAGTTCCCCTATGTGGATGTCTTTTCGCCGCCCTCCGACCCCTCCCCCCTAGTGGAGTACCTTATCCAGCGCAATGCGCACGACGCTGAACAGGCGGAGACGGCGCGGCGATATGCCGTGATGGATGGCGACTTGCTCCTGCCGCACCCCGCCGAGGGCAGCCAGGTGATCGGCTGGATCCCGGTGGTTTACGGCTGTTCGCATGCCTGCACCTATTGCATCATCCCCTACCGCCGCGGGGTTGAGCTGAGCCGCCCCCCGGAAGAGATCCTCAGGGAAGCTCGTTCCCTTGCCGCCCAGGGCGTCAAAGAGATCACCCTCCTAGGTCAGATCGTTGACCGCTATGGTCTCGACCAGCCCGGCTACCCCACCCTGGCGCAGCTGCTGGAGCAGATGAGCGCCATCGAGGGTATCGAGCGCCTGCGCTTTCTCACCTCGCATCCCAACTGGATGAATGATGAACTTCTGGAAGCGGTAGCCACTCTGCCCAAGGTGATGCCCCACATCGAGATTCCCAACCAGGCGGGCGACGACACGGTGCTCGAAAATATGAAACGCGGCTACACTACCGACCAGTACCGCGCTTTGGTAAACAAAATTAGATCACGCATCCCCGGCGTCAGCATTGCCACCGATATCATCGTCGGCTTCCCCGGCGAAACCGAGGAGCAATTCCAGCACACGTATGACTTGCTGGCAGAGTTGAAGCTGGATGTGGCGCACCTGGCGCGTTACTCGCCGCGGACAGGGACAGTCAGTGAACGCACGCTCACCGACGATGTGCCCGCCGCAGAGAAATGGCGCCGCTTTAGAGCGCTGGAGAAACTGCAGGAGAACGTCGTCCGCGAGATCCACGCCGGTTATCTGGGCACCATTCAGCCCATCCTCTTCGAGGAAAAGGTGAAAAAGCGCTGGAAAGGCCGCACCCCCACCAACAAACTGGTTTTCGTGGAAACCGATGAGAACCTGCTGGGTCAGGTACGCAATGTGCGCATCAAGTGGACAGGTCCCTGGTCCATGCTGGGAGATTTAACCCCTTAACCACGAAATACACGAGTTGATTTTGGTAGGGGCGATTCATGAATCGCCCCTACTATGAATTTTATATACTTATGGGACGAACCTCGCCTACGGTTCTCACACATTCGCGTTTCTTCGCGTCATTTGTGGTAATGGTTTTTATTACGATTCTCGGTTCTCTGTTCTCTTTTCTCTGCTCTCCTAATCCTGATAGTTTTTGCCAGTAATCCCCCTTTACGATACACTAAACGAAGAGTAAATGAACATGACTAACAAGAAATTCTACGAACTCTCCCTTTCCGATCGCCTGGAATCCCTGGCGCGCGAATCCGGCGTTCCGCTGGAGTCGCTGCTGCCGCTTTCCGGCGCGGGCGGGCTTACCCCCGAACAGGCGGACCACATGGTGGAGAACGCCGTCGGCACCTTCAGCCTGCCGCTGGGCATCGCGCGCAACTTCGTCATCAACGGCAACCCTTATCTCATTCCTATGGTGGTGGAAGAACCCTCGGTCATCGCCGGCGCTTCCTTCATGGCCAAACTTGCCCGCGCTGGCGGTGGCTTCACCGCAGAGGCTGACGCCCCCGAGATGATCGGGCAGCTGCAGCTGCTGGACATACAGGATTTCGACAGTACCCGCCGCACTCTCGAGGCACACAAAGCCGAGCTGCTCCAGCTGGCTGCCGGCATCGACCCCGTCCTCACGCGTTTCGGCGGCGGTCCGCGTGACCTCATCCTCCGCACCATCGAGGATTCCGCCATCGGCGCGTTCCTCGTGCTGCATCTCATCTACGACGTGCGCGACGCCATGGGCGCCAACGCCGTCAACACCGCCCTCGAGAACCTCGCCCCGCGCGTGGCTGAACTCACCGGGGCGCGCGTGCACCTGCGCATCCTCTCCAACCTGGCTGATCGCCGCCTGGCGCGCGCATCCTGCACCATCCCTCTCTCCGCGCTGGCATTCGAGGGCTATTCCGCCGAAACCGTGCGTGATGGCATCCTCGAAGCCTGGGCTTTTGCCGAGGCTGACCCCTACCGCGCCGCCACCCACAACAAGGGCATCATGAACGGCGTGGATGCAGTGGTACTCGCCACCGGCAACGATTGGCGCGCCGTGGAAGCCGGCGCTCATGCATATGCCTCCCGCTCCGGGCATTACACCAGTCTTTCCACCTGGTCTGCCGATGAGAATGGCAACCTGCGCGGTCTCCTCGAAATGCCCATGGCAGTGGGGATCATCGGCGGGGCTACCCGCGTGCATCCGGCTGCCCAGGCTGCAATAAAATTGCTCAAAGTGCAGACTGCTTCCGAGCTGGCGCAGGTCATTGTTTCCGTCGGGCTGGCGCAGAACCTCGCCGCCCTGCGCGCCCTCGCCACCGAGGGTATCCAGAAAGGTCACATGAGCCTGCACGCCCGCCAGGTGGCAGTCTCAGCCGGAGCCGTCGGCACCGAGGTGGAGAAACTGGCAAACCAACTTGTTAAAGAAAAGACCATCCGCACCGACCGCGCGGAAGAGATCCTCAAAGAGTGGAGAAAATAACATGGCAGAAAATGCTGCTCACACCCACAAGAAATCCGACCTGCTGCTGAGAACCAGCCGCCTCACCGGCATCATCGGCTATGGCGCGTATGTGCCGCGCTACCGCCTGCCGGGCACTGAAGTAGCGCGCGTGTGGACGGGCGGCAAGGGCGGTTCTCCCGTCAAGGAAAAAGCTGTTGCCGGGTTGGATGAGGACGTGATTACCATGTCCATCGAAGCTGCCCGCAATGCCCTGGCTCGCGCCCGCATTGATCCGCAGGAACTGCGCGCCGTTTGGGTCGGCTCTGAGTCGCACCCCTACGCCGTAAAACCCAGCGGCACCGTGGTGGCTGAAGCCATTGGCGCATCGCACAACATTCAATCCGGCGACTGGGAATTTGCCTGCAAAGCCGGCAGTGAAGCCATGGTCGCCGCCATCGCCATGGTTGGTGCAGGCATGGGCAATTACGCCCTCGCCATCGGCATGGATACCGCCCAGGGCAAACCCGGCGACGCGCTGGAATACACTGCCAGCAGCGGCGGCGCGGCCTTTATCATCGGTCCTGTCAAGGAATCCCTGGTGCAGATCGAAGCCAGTTATTCCTACGTCTCCGATACGCCTGATTTCTGGCGCCGCCCCGAGATGAAATACCCTGAGCATGGGCAGCGCTTCACTGGCGAACCAGCATATTTTAAACATGTTGAAACCGCCGGTCAGGTGATTCTCGAACAGCTCAACCGCAAGCCCGAGGACTACACCTATGCCGTTTTCCACCAGCCCAATCCCAAGTTCCCGCAAAAAGCCGGGGCGACCCTCGGCTTCAAACCGGAGCAGATCAAGCCAGGCTTGCTGGTACCGGTCATCGGCAACACGTATGCCGGATCCTCCCTCATCGGGCTCACCGCCGTGCTGGATATCGCCAAACCCGGCGACCGCATCCTCATGGTCTCTTACGGTTCCGGCGCCGGCTCCGATGCCTTTTCACTGGTCGTCACCGAAAAGATCACTGACCGCCAGCATCTCACCGCCACCACCGCTGAATACATCGCCCGCCGTACTGAGATCGATTACGCCCTCTACACGCGCTTCCGCGGCAAGATCGACATGGGATAAGGGGAGATTACCATGACTGAAGTGGTGATTGCAGGCATCGGACAGGTGCCGGTTGGAGAACATTACGAGCAGACGCTGCGCGATATGGGCGTACAGGCACTCACCGCTGCCCTGCGCGACAGCGGCGGGCTGAAACCCCAGGCGCTTTACATTGGCAACATGCTCGGTTCGGTCGTTTCGCACCAGGCTAACCTGGGCGCACTCTTCACTGACTACGCTCACCTCGGACCCATTGAATCCTACACCGCTGAAGCCGCCGGAGCCTCCGGCGCGGCCGCGCTGCGCATGGGTTACCTCGCCGTCCTTTCCGGCTACGTGGACACAGTAGCCGTGTTAGGCGTTGAAAAATGGACCGACCAGACGCACATGGAATCTGAAACAGCCGCCGCCCAGGCGCTGGATGGTGATTACGAAGCCATGCAGGGGCTCACTGAAACCGGGCAGGCGGGCTTATTGATGCAGCGTTACCTGCACGAGTATCACCTGCCGGGTGATGCCTTGGGCGCATTTCCCGTCCAGGCGCACGCCAATGCAGTGAACAACCCTTATGCCATTTACCAGCGCGCCATCACCCATGAAGCCTACTCAGCTGCTGATAAGATCAATGACCCATTGAACCTCTACGATGCTGCGCCTTATGCCGATGGCGCTGCTGCGCTGATTCTCACCCGCCGCGACCTGCTGCCAAAGGAATATCCCTTCCCATTGGTGCGTTTGCTGGCCTCCAGCGCCAAAATTGACACCCTGGCGGTGCATGACCGCAAGGACATGCTGGCGTTCGAGGCTGCCAAACAGGCAGTGCATTCCGCCGCCATGCAGGCAGGCATCATGCCCATCTATACAGATATTTTCGAGCTGGATGATTCCTTCTCGGTTTATGCCGCCCTCACCCTCGAAGCCTGCGGCTTTGCTGAAAAAGGGCAGGCATGGCAGATGGCGCGCGATGGATTGCTTGCCCCCACGGCCAAACTGCCGGCAATGACCATGGGCGGCTGCAAGGCACGCGGCAATCCTCTCGGCGCAAAAGGGGTCTACCAGGCAGTCGAAGCCGTGCTTCAGTTGCGCGGGCTGGCCGGCAAGAACCAGGTGCCGGATGCGCGCCTGGCGCTCACCCTCGCCCTCGGCGGACCTGCCTCCACGGCAATTGCCCATGTGTTTGACAGGGTTCCGTAATCTGATAGGTTTTGAGAGTGTTCACCCTCTACACTTACGCTTGAAAGACCAAAAATAAGTGAACGGAGAATAAAAATGGAAATCCCACGCCATTGGCGATTAAAACAACAGCGATATGCCCTTATCGGTGAAGTCTGCCCGCACTGCGAAGCCAAGATCTTCCCCCCGCGTGATGTTTGCCCCGAATGCGGCGGCGAAGCCAAGACCCAGTTCGCCTTCAGCGGCAAGGGTGAGGTGTATTCCTACACCGTGATGCGCGACGCCCCCTCCGGCTTTGAAGCCCAGGCGCCGTACACCGTGGCCGTGGTCGCCCTTGAAGAAGGCCCCATGGTCACCGCGCAGCTGACTGACCTCGGCGACAAACCCGTCACCATCGGCATGAAAGTGGAAATGGTCACCCGCAAGATCAAGGAAGACATCGAACGCAAGGGGATGATCGTGTACGGATATAAGTTCCGACCGGTGATGCAGACTCCGTAGTCATACGATCACGGATCAATTCTGAAGAAGTGCTTCCAAAATCAGGGAGCACTTTTTTTCGATGGCATAATTGCATAATACAGGAGTCTTTTTAGCTGATAATCAGGTAGTTGAACTCCAGATAAACGATGAGGAGGCGTCGAAACGTAAATGGACGTATATGAGGCGATCTTCAGCAGAAAGTCTGTAAGGAATTTCCAACGTAGGACTATCGATGAGATGACGATCAAAAAGTTGCTCGAGGCAGGTCTCCGAGCACCATCGAATAATCACATGCGTGAATGGGAATTCATTGTGGTACAGGATCAGGCAACGCGGTTGAACTTGATCGAAAAAGTACAGAAACATTTCACTAAAGAAGAAGTGGCGGCCTGGCTTGACAGCTGGGGAAGTACAGACCCTATTCAACGCGAGAGCTACCACATCGCCGTACCGAGGCAATACTCTATGCTCCTCGAAGCCGCATGCCTGATTCTTCCTTGCTTCCGACAGCCATGGCCACTTTTAAAGCCTGACAGCCTGTCAGACCTAAATCCTTTCGCCTCAATCTGGTGCTGTATCGAAAATATTCTGGTTGCCGCCGTCGCGGAGGGTATTTACGGTGTTACGAGAATCCCCATGGGTGCTGAGATTGAGCATATAAAAAAGGTCATCAATTGCCCATCTGATTATGAGATCCCGTGTTATCTGGCACTAGGATACCCTTCTGAGAATGCTGCAAAGATAGAGCCGTATCCAATAAAAGTAGATGAGAAAATTCATTGGAATTCATGGCCCGTGTAGGATGTCAGTTTAAAAAATCATCCATCTGACGGATGGGACTGCGCGTTTTACAAGCACCTTGCAAATCGTGGCTTTGAGTTTTTTCTACTCCCAGGCAGAGTCCATTCCTGCCTATACGCAAGTAACGCAAACCAATATATTGATACTCTAACATTTTCTGTGCGTACCGAGTCGGATATTCGGCTATAAGTTTCGACTTGTAATGCAGAGGTAGAAACAGCAAAACTGATGAACCACCTTCCAGGGATGGAAGCCAATTTACATTTCCACTCCTGCTGTAAAATAGACCTATGGAAACTATGGTCGACCGATCGGTTGCCCGTTGTGAGTGGAACCTCAACGATGCCCTGCTTACCCGCTATCATGACGAAGAGTGGGGAGAGCCGCTGCATGATGACCGGATGTTGTTTGAATTCCTGGCGTTGGACGGGATGCAGGCCGGACTGAGTTGGAATACCATCTTGCGCAAACGGGAGAATTTCCGCCAGGCGTTTGACAATTTTGATATCAAACTGGTTGCCGGCTACAACGAAGCGAAAGTTCAGGAACTGCTCGCCAACCCGGGAATCGTCCGCAATAAAGCGAAAATTCACGCCATCATACACAATGCCAACCGTGTCCTCGAGATCCAGCACGATTTTGGAACCTTGGATGCCTACCTGTGGGGATTTACCGGCGGGGTTACTATCCACAATAGCTGGCGGACCCTATCCGAAATTCCAGCCACCAGTCCAGTTTCCGATGCCATGAGCAAGGATATGGTTGCCCGTGGGTTCAAATTCTGCGGCAGCACGATCCTGTATGCCTTCATGCAGGCTTCCGGGATGGTGAACGACCACATCGTTTCGTGTTATCGTTATAAAGAGTTGCGCAATGGATAACACCGAACCAGGGTTGTTGAATAAGTTCCGACCTGTATTGCAGGGGTGATTTGTCCTTCAATTATTAAACTGCCGTCCAAGTTTGGAAGGTGGTTTTTATATTCTATCTTTTGATGGAATTTGTTTAAAACTTATTGGGGTTTGGCTGAAACAAAATAAATATGTATATCGAGTGTAAATTCAATCATGGATTTTCCTGGAGAACCCTCTTCCGTTCCTGCTCGAATTCCTATCAACTCGAGTTAAGTTAACTCAATAAAACAGACGTGGAACAACCTGATTAATTCCAGACTCCGTTGACGGGAGTCTGGAGTAAATAGTCTGCAAAATTTTAGTATACTGAGAAAAACGTTCCGCCGATTTGTTTTGGTTTGGAACTCGTGAAGCGGAAAAGACAGATCATGATCACAGCTTTTGTATGCAGTCAATGCGGCTCAACTGAATTTGAGGAGGTAAAAACTCGCCAGGTAAGGTGCGCGCATTGCGGCAGCCTCTTCCAGGTGGTCACCAATGCCCCGGTCGTGCTGATCAATAAGGGTGCAAATGCAGTTTTTGGCAAAAACGCCTATGTGGAGATACGCGGGGATATCGAGGTTGAAAATGGCGCAAACGTGGAAATCCTTGGGAAAGTGACCGTCCTCGAAGGGAATCAAAAGAAGGATTTCCAATTAAAATTGATCAGAGAAGGAAGTGAAAAATGAGAAAGCTCATCGTTCTTGAACATATCTCCCTGGATGGCGTCATCCAGGCGCCAGGAGGACCGGACGAAGATACCAGTGGCGGCTTTGCCTATGGCGGCTGGTTATCCCACTTTTCTGACGACGTTCTCGGCACGGAACTTCGGAAACAGATGAACAAGCCCTTCGACCTGTTGCTGGGGCGTAAGACCTTTGACATCTGGGCGCCTTACTGGCCGCATCATGGGGAAGCCTGGCCTAATGTCAACAAAGCTATTAAGTACGTGGCATCGAATACCCTTACCTCCAGTGAGTGGCAGCCCACTGTGTTTTTGAGAGGCAACATCGCAGAAAAAATCGCCGAGATCAAGCAGCAGACAGGGCCGGAGTTGCACGTTTGGGGCAGCAGCAATCTCATTCAAACACTTCTGAAACATGACCTGGTTGATACTTTCTGGCTGATGATCTATCCGATCACGCTGGGGAGCGGAAAACGGTTGTTTGCCGGTGGCGCAATCCAAACCCTGTTCAAAGTGACCGAGAGCATTATCACACCAAGCGGTGTTATCGTTGCCAATTATGAACGTATCGGCTCGCTGCATGAAGTGAAAAAGTAAACTTCTCCTCGTTGACCCTTCACCAATAATACTTAATAGGACTATAATTGTCTTAATTATTGGAGTTAATCTATGTCTGCGAATCCTGAGAGTACAAGCGTTTTAACTGGTCAGCTTTTTGAAGCCCTGCTCAAGACTTTACAAACCCGCTTCGAGAAGAATATGAAACGCCACCCAAACCTCAACTGGCGTGAGGTTCACAAGAAACTGGAGTCCAATCCAGCAAAGCTTTGGTCTCTCAACGAAATGGAACGAACCGGCGGCGAGCCGGACGTGATCGCTTTCGATGAAAAGACTGGCGAGTTTATCTTTTTCGATTGCTCACCCGAAACCCCGGCTGAGCGCAGGAATTTATGTTACGACCGCCAGGCGCTGGATGCCAGGAAAGAACACAAACCTGCCAACTCCGCGCTGGATTTGGCTGCTGAAATGGGTATCGAGATCCTGACGGAGGAACAGTACCGACAACTGCAAAATCTCGGAGCTTTCGATACTAAAACCTCGAGCTGGCTGCAAACTCCGCCTGAAATTAGAAAACTCGGTGGTGCCATCTTTGGCGACCGGCGCTATGACCACGTTTTTATTTATCACAATGGCGCAGATTCGTATTATGGCGTGCGGGGTTTCCGCGGGTCGCTGCGGGTCTGATGCGCCATAATCAAACACCGTTCCAGTCAAAAAGAGACCATCTAGAGAAAAAAATGACAACAACCAATCCAAAAGTCGATGCATTTATCGGTCGGGCAAAACAGTGGCAGCAGGAATTTACAAAACTGCGTGAAATCGCTCTCTCAAGTCAATTGACCGAGGACCTGAAATGGGGCTGCCCGGCTTACATACTGGGGAAAAGCAATATCGTCCTCATACACGGGTTTAAGGAGTACTGCGCCTTCCTTTTCTTCAAAGGCGCACTCATGAAAGATCCCAACGGTATCCTCATCCAACAAACCGAAAATGTGCAGTCCTCGCGGCAGATCCGTTTCACCAGTCTCCAGGAGATCGAAAAACTGGAACCGGTTCTCAAAGCCTATATAGATGAAGCAATTGCGGTAGAAAAAGCCGGCTTGAAAGTGGAATTCAAAAAACCTTCTGAATATCCCATCTCAGACGAATTTCAACTGGCGTTGGATGAGATTCCCGCGTTGAAAACCGCCTTCTACGCGCTGACCCCCGGCCGCCAGCGTGCTTACCTGCTCTTCTTTGCAGCGCCCAAGCAATCCAAAACCCGTGAGGAGCGGGTGAAAAAATCCATCCCGCAAATCCTTAGCGGTAAGGGAATGGATGACTAATATTCGACCTCCGGTTTGGCTATAATTAACCAGACACGGAGGCAGTATGAAATTTCTAGGTATCTTGCTTGTAATCTCTTTCGCACTTTCATCCTGTGCGCCAGCTACCAGTACCCCCAACCCCGTAACTCCTTTACCTTTATCTACTAAAACATCCTCTTCCATCTCGACATCTGAACCTCCTTTGGTTAATCAGATAAACATGGAATCTTCGCTCCCATGTAATAGTGAATCCACAACCCATCCCTACCTCTTCCTGGATTGCAGCGACATCGCAAGAATGCGTGTTGCTTATCAAAGGAATGATGAGGGTTTCATAGAATATTGGAACCTTATGCTTCCTAAGTTGCCAAATCTTCTACAGATTAAAACCTTAGCTTATAATCCCGATGCAAGTTATGGAATTATTTGGAATGGATCAGGCAACTACGTCCAAAGAGATGCCGCGATAGCTTTTCTCGTTACAGGTGAGGAAAAATATTTTCAATTGATCCTTGACTTGCTCAATTTAGTTCACAATAATACTCCCAATGTCGAACATCTGGTGGATTATGAAAAAATGATGCCAGATGGTAACGAACACGCAGGGGGTATGCTTTCACATCCACAATTTGGGGCTGTTGTTTTTCAATATGCACTTTTTAGCTACCTGGTCATCCGTGATCAACCACTCCTCAGTCCAGACCAACGAAGCGAGTTTGATGCTTTCTTTAAAAAACAGGCGGAATTGTTGGAAGAAGCAGCGATTTTCCGAGGAAATGATCACCCGATTGATAGTAAACTGAATCGCAATGTGCCAGGAGGTGCAAATATTGGCGCATTGACCATCGCGGCTGCTTTCCATGATGACCCCGAAATGCAGGCTCTGTACGAACGCGTATATCCCATTTATGCATGGCAATTGGGGAACTGGTGGGAAGAAGATGGCGGATGGGGAGAAAATACCGAATCGTACGGTTTTCGAGTTTTACACGAAATTTTAATTCTTGCGGAAACTGCACAAAAAAATATCGGCGAGGATCTCTATAAAAAATCCTATAACAACCGGGATATTCATTTATTGTGCGGGTTTTACCGGTCAGTCCTTACCCCTGAGGGTTCAACCCCGGCATTGAATGACACCACCCACTATTTTGTTGACCCCGGCTTGCTTCGTCTTTGCGCGTATCGATATTCCGATTCAACATTGCTGTTCGCGTCTGATCAATATCTTCGCGGTCGTCAATCATCTTATGGTAAAGACTCACTATCCTGGGACCCACCCACCTGGATGTTGATCTCTTATGGGTTGGGGGATTTAACCCCTTCTCAACCCGAGTTTACATCAGTCAACTTGCCAGCATACGGGGCTTCGATCTTGAGGGAAAACTGGACAGAATCCAGCCAATACGGACTGCTTCAGTATACCCAATCCAAATCCCATTATGAAGATGCATTTGGAACTTTTTACCTTTGGGATAATGGACCCTGGATGGTCGGGAATGGCTACAATATTCCTGCGGCAAAGCCAACCAACCAGCATTCCACTTTATCTTTTGATAATTTTTCACAGAACAATTCTGCCGGAGAATCTCTCGTTTTTAGCAGCACTCTGCCAGACCTTAAAGCTGCGGTGGTAACCGGAACACCTTTTACACAAATGAAGCATTCGCGATCTATGCTATGGCTGCCAGATGAGCATACCTGGTTGATCATTGATGACATCGAGGCAAACAAAAAAACGCATACTCTCCAACTACGTTGGTATGTCAGGGGATTCACCTATAAACATAATGAAAACCAATGGATTTACAAGCGTGTGCAAAACCCCGATTTGCTCACCATTACCATGTTTCCTCAAACCGAGGCACAATACTCACAAATCAATCGCAATTATGATATGGAAGAATGGGTTTCAAATGCCATGGGTGTCGAAATGGACACTTCTTATGGAGGTGTTCCTACCAGGCTTGTCACTGCAGTCACTTCAACTTCTGGTAGTACTGCACCAGCGCTTACCCGTGAAGATTTTTCTGGCGGCACAAAAATTGCCTTTGTTTCTTCAAACATATCTTACGATTGTTATCTTCCCCTTATTGGATATGAAACCATAAGTTCGGAAACAATCTCTTTACAAGGGATTGCAGCTTGTGCTTCAGGGGTTTATCCAGAGATAACCAGGGTTTTGCTAATCGAGGGCACCTCCATTGCAATTCAAAATATCACTTTCTTTAAAAGTGAAATCCCTGCATCAATTGAGATAAATTACCCTGATAAAATGATCACCATCGAAAGTACCAAAAATGTAGAGAGCCTTGAAGTTTACTGGCCACAGCCCGTCTCATCGATCAATGAGAATGGGATTGGAATCCCATTTGCTCAAAATGGAAATACGATTATCTTTTCGCTTTCGGAGGGCGTACATACTCTTCAAATACAGAATTGATATTTCGGAAACCGGTATTAATTATTGCTGGAGCGTACAATGGCAACCATTCGTAAAGGAAATAAATCGGTCTTGATGATCGTGGATGTGCAGATTGGTGTCATGAAGGTCTGCTGGGATTCTGAGCGGATTATCAGCAACATCAACCTGGCTGTTGAAAAAGCTCGTATTCATGGCATCCCCATTATCTGGGTTCAGCATTCAGATGATGAACTTAAATTTAGAAGCCCGGAATGGGAATTGGTGCCACAGCTTTCACCGCTGAAAACCGATTCCCGAATTGATAAGCACTTTAATTCCTCCTTTGAGGAAACATCTCTTGATGAACTGCTCTCCCGGTTTGAAGTGTCTCACATCGTTCTTGCAGGAGCTGCCACCAACTGGTGCATCCGCGCCACCGCTTATGCCGCTCTTGACCGGGGCTACGACGTCACACTCCTCAAGGATGCCCACTCAACCGAAGATATGGAATTTGAAGACGGCGTAATAGTTAAAGCCGAATCTATTATCCGCGACCTGAATGCCGCCATGAAGTGGCTTAACTACCCGGGTCGGGTGAACCGGTCCGTCACTGCCAAAGACCTGGTTTTTTAATTGGCAAATAGAATAAGGGGGAAAATATGTCGTCAATTCCTGGTAAAGATATAAGAATCTTTGTCCATATAGACGATGTTCCAATCTGGAGAGGAAGATAAAGCGCCAATCAACTTGGGGTCTTTCAAAACACTGGCTAGCACCGTGTTGATGCCATATTTTTGCAGCGCCTCTTCCCAACCAGGTTCAGCATAGGTGATTGTGTCGTTGTCCTCGAACTGCTCCGCGGGAAAATCCTCAAAGCGGTTGGTCATGAATAACTTTCTTTCCGGCAATCCATACGTGAGGTAAGTAGAGTAATTGAAATCGCTCCACAGTTCACCCGGCAACTGTGGATTTTGTTTCAGCCATTCAGCTGCCTTTACCGGCGTGGTATCCTGGTAAACCGCGGTGGCGTTCTGCCACCACAACCCGCGCAGCCCCGGTAAAAAGGCAAAAGGGATCACCAACATCAGGATCCCGGTGATCGTGTTGATCGACCGGTTTTGGAAGAACTTTTTGCGCGAGAACACGGGGTCGAGCACAGGCCCAAGCATCATCCCCAGCAGCAGGACCTCTACTGACACGAACCAAAAATCATAGCGGATTGCCGAAAGGGACATCCAGCCGAACCCCGCGAACCAGATCCAGTTGAGCAGCGAGATTTTCGGCTTGAGCCATGCGGTCAACAAGGGGATGATCAGCAAAACCGCAAAATACACATTCTTTTGCCAGCCTTCATTTACTGATCGCTGCCATTCGATGCTGTACTTATTGATAGATTGATTGCCAACCATCGAGAACATCTGCCGCCACAGGTCGAACCCGTAATAATTGACCAGTGTTGCGGCAAGAGAGAGGATCGTGACGACCAGGAGGTATTTTTTGTTGCCCTTGCCAAAAAGGATGGCTGGACCTGCCAGTAAAAAAACAACAATAAAGGAAGCATGCAGGTTGGTCCAAACGAGTGTCACCAATGGCAGCAACCACAAAAGCTGGTTATTCCCTTTCTGCCATTTTATGATGGTCAACAACGCCAATCCGAATAGCGGGAAAGCCAGCGTTTGCGGGCGGATCGACCACGATTCAATGCTGGTAATTATGGAAAACAACAAAAGTCCCGCAGAGGTCAGGAATCCCACCTTGTATTGACGCAAACATAGCCAAAGCAGAAAATAGAACGTGGCAATACTGAGTGAAGAAAGAACTGAGATTAGCGTCGGACCGCCAAGTTTGAAAACCCCCAGGAAAATGAGCGAAGGCAGCCAGAACAGGTAAACTGCCGGTTGTCCGAATTGGGTGAAGGTCATGAACTCCGTGGTTGGGATGGCGCGGGTGCGAAGGATCTCCTCACCAATGCGCATGTAAGGCCACAGGTCATTCGGATAGATCGGCACCACGATGTCGATCAGCAGAACGACCATCAACACCAGGCTTAATGCCAAAAACCCCCGGTTGAACTGGTCTCTGGTTATATCCTTGACTGCCTGCTCATTTATTGGCATGCATCACCTTCGTGAATAATTATAGATGAAATCGTGATGGTTTTAGCTAACAAGAATGATGGGCAATTGGATCAATAAAATGATGAAAAATACATTGTGAGATAATTACTGAAACAAGAAACGGAGTGTCAGCCGGATGAAGACCATTGCGCTTTTCAGGGGGATCAATGTCGGTGGAAAGTCCACGATCCAGATGAGCACCCTGAGGGCTATCTTCAGCGAACTCGGGTGTAAAAATATTCATACCTACATTCAGAGTGGTAATATTATTTTTGACTCTCCCGAAATTAGCGCTAATGCTCTTATTGATCAAATCCAGCGAAAAATCAAGAGCGAATCTGGAATAAACCCTTTTATCCTGATGTTCAATGTGCAGGAGCTTGAAAAGGCAATTTTGAACAATCCTTTCCCCCAGGCAGCCGATACTCCACACTCACTTCACCTTGGATTTCTCGCCTCAATACCTCCAGAACCAGACCTCACCAGGCTGGAAAAGTTGAGGAGCGAAACTGAGCAATTTCGTTTGATAGGCAATATCTTTTACCTGCCGGCTCCCGATGGAGTGGGCAAGTCAAAACTTGCCGCAGGAGCTGAACAGGCATTAGGTGTTTCAATGACAGATCGAAATTGGCGGATGGTAAGCAAGATTTTGGAAATTGCCCAAATGGGAGATTCTGAATGAAAACGATCCTGATCCTGTACATTTGCTCTGGCGGGTTGCTGGCAGCATTATCCATCCCGCTGATCCTGCGCATGGTGAAACCGAATTATATCTATGGTTTCCGCGTCCCGAAAACGTTGAACAACCCGCAACTCTGGTACGAGGTCAATGCTTATGCCGGGGTTCGCTTGTTGATAGCAGGGATTGCCACCATCGTGGTGGCAATCGGATTCTACCTGATACCGGGCATCAGCCTTGATGTGTATGCCCTGGCATGCGTGGGAGTATTCGCCGTTATCCTGGTTGTGGGCTTGGCCCAAAGTTTTGCTTATCTCAAAAAACTATCCAACCAGAACTCGGATCAATAAAGGACGATATGCCACGAGACTTGCGTAAATACGCATCCAATACTGGAGTCCAATTAGCCGTTGGAGGTATCCTGCTGCTGCTCGTGGTCGGGCTGGGATTGATCGCCGTCATCTATGGCTCCAAAGCTGCATTGATGGGATTCATCTGCATCCTCGGCGGTCTTGGAATCGTTGGCTTGGTAACCCTGTCGGTTTTTGCGTTGGACTATTTCTTGAAGAAATCGAACAAGGATAAATAAATTTGATTTATTTATTACCTCGTACTTGTTTCAAAAATTGAAGGGGCAAAATTATATTAAAGAAATATAGACCTCTGTGCAATCAGAGCTCCCAAGGTTAAGCACGAACTCGTGTACAGTGGAACCGATGCCGTTTGTTCGTGCAGCTGGAATCGTATATATCTCTATGATTTAATGTCATAATTATCTTAAGGAATTCATTTCTAAATCGATTTCAAGAGCAATATAATTGTGGTCGTCAAATTTTTTCACCAGGAGCTGCCATGAAGTCTCATTTCTGGAAAAATGAACGACGAAATGTTTGGTTTCCCGCGGTCTTGGGAATTCTTGTTCTTGTGACAACTTCAATCTTATCTAGGGCTGCACAGGCGCAGGGAACACCTGAACCCCAACTGGTAACCGCCTATGATGATTCTATGTTATGCGGTATTTCTTCCACACACATTCGGCGGTACATTAAGATCTACAATGTTGGTGCGGCAGGTGGGCCTGAATATGCCCAGGCAATTTTTGGTGACCAAAATTTTGTCCAGCCAGATGCATTTAAGGATGAATGCACTCCAACTGACTATCGTGAATTAATCGGCACTTTTTCTGGTGGTCCTAATGGCACCATCACTTTCCCAATTCCAAACGACTTGATGGGATATTATGAGGTCACCTCTTGCCAGGTGATTGACGGCAAAACGATTGATTGTTTGGAGCATTACACAAAATTCGGCCAGGAAGACACAAGCTGGCACGAAATTTTTACCATCCAAAATCCCGAAGCCTTCTTGGCAGCAGAGAATCCCCCGCAAAACGTCTCTGAAAATCCGACCGCAGGCGGGTTAGGATGTACACCAAAAGTTTATGGGCTGGCCCCTCAAAAACCGGGGGAAACGATCTCACCGGGAGCTTCCTATACGGATTCGACCGGGAAGGAAGTTGGGATTATCCAGGAGCGCTGGTTCTTCAATGGCAAAGAAGGAACTTCCACCATTTGGGATGGAAAACCGTTATCTGTGGAATTACAGTGGACCTGCCTCGATCACTCTGCCTCTTCAGCGACCTACACCATTCCGGCGTATGTTGAGGGATCGCCAGTAACCACCACAAATACCAGCCCGGGCGAATCAAAAACCATTTCACAACTTCGCATTGCCACCTATCTGGCTGCCATCTTGAGTGTTTTAGGAGCTGCCGGTGCGGGAGTGGGAATCCTTATTCAGGGAAAAACTCCAACCAGTGCTCCAGCCGCTCCCGCTGGCAGCAACCAGCCTGCCTTCCGTTCACCTGCCGGAATACCAGCAGCTGCACCATCTTCCCCGCCACCGCAGATACCTCCTCCAGTGAATCCGCCTTACTCGCAGGTTCCAGCCCAACAAGCAAAATTGACCCCCGAAAGGCGGGTGGAACTCATCAACATTCGCGGTCAGATGGAAAACGAGATCGCCAATTTAAAATCCCGCTGGCGGTCAAACAAAGATGCCATTGCAAAACTGACCCGTTTGAAAAAGAAAAATATGCTCAAATTCATATTTAAAAAAGGGTTTGATGTTCAAAATTGGTTGATGAATAGCCCCGCTGAAGTAATTTCCAAGGTAACAATTGACCAATTGATGGATAAAGCTTTTGAGAAACATGACACATCACAAGACGCCAACATTATCGTAACCATTAATAACCGCATTGAAGCTATGAAAGTAGACATGCAACAAATGACCGACCAGGTGCGGTATCTTCAATCAGAGATTGCCAAAATCAACAAAATGATCAAATAAGACAAGAGTTTTCAAAAAAGCGCTGGAGATTGGCTTTCGATTTATTAAATGTAAAAATTCGTTAATGGAAACAAAAACGTATAATTAGTCAATGCCAGATATCAAGGGTAGTTTTTCTGCTATTAGCAATAAGTTTAAAACAAGATCCAAGAATTTAGGATGGCTTGAAATCCTGGCTATCCTGTTGTGGGTGCTTTGGGTGGGTAGAGCATATCTCAATTTTGACCCCACTCTGTGGCCGTTTGGCATGGAATACGGGTTATCGGTTCGCTCCCATTACGTCTGGGAATCATTAGTCAAATGTGGTACCTGCGTTTTCTGGAATGGCACCGTGAGGGGCGGGGTGCCATCGTTTGCTGAACTGCAGGGCGGTCTACTCAACCCAGTTGTGATTTTATCCACGTTGATAGCCGGTGTGGTGAATGGCTCTAAGTTAATCCTCCTTTCCAGCCTGTTTATTGCCGGGCTGGCACAGTGGTGGATGGCCAAACGCCTTGAGGTTGGCTGGATCGCACGCCTTTGGAGTGCAGGCATGGCTGTGGTGGGGGGGCACCTTGCCGGGAGGATGGAACTTGGGCTGGTCGGCGTTATCCTGTCCACCGCATTTTGCAGCCTGGCGATTGCCGGGGTGGTTGACCTTGGTCTGACCGGCAAGCGCCGCTCAGCGATAATGCTGGGGATTATCCTTGCTCTGGCAATCGTTTCCGGTCAGGGGTACATGCAGATCGCTTTTTTGGTGAGCATTGTGCCCGCCATTGTATTTTTCCTCTTTGACCGTGATTGGCACATAAAGCCTGTCTGGAAAGAGTTCCTGCTCGCCGGTGGTTTGGCAATCCTCCTATCAGGCACCTTCCTGGTCCCCCTGCTGCATTTTTTCCCGAATATTACCAAGCCGGATGACCCAGCCTTCGGAACGGCACAATCCCTCTCAAATATCCCTTTGAGCCTGGTTATCAGCGATGTAACTTATTATTTCAATGATGTATTAAAACCCGTTCCATTCGCGAACCTCTACATCATTTACCTGGGTTGGATTCCCATCCTCCTGGCAGTGCTTGGTATCAAGTTCATCCCTCGTAAGATGAATCATGTGCTCATTTTCATCCTGGTTTCCATCGGCTTGATCTACCTGGCTGCCAGTGCGCTGCCTTTCAAGTGGTTGGTCAAACTCATTCCCAACCTTGGCTTGATTCGCTACACTTCATTCTTTGCCGGTCTCGCGAACCCTCTCATTCTTTGCCTTTCCGCCCTAGGGCTCCAGGGATTGCTCAACCTCAAAGTGCCGCGTCTGGCAGTGATCAATACTGAATCTGAGGATCATTCTACGTCCAGGATAATTATGAATATTCTTGGGCTGGTCCTGTTTGTCTGCCTGGTTTTCGGGCTTATCTCTGCCTATAAATTCGGTCAAAACTGGTTCTATCTCATTCCAAATACACCATCCATATGGCAGATTTCGGATACCCTTAAAACTGAATCCACCCAATGGATCAGTATTCCTTATGGTGAGCACTACTGGAACATCCCCGCGTTAAACGCGGGACTAAAGATCAACAATGCCTTTTCAGCCCAGGAGTGGAAGGATCGCCAGTTGCCGGGGGCATACCTGGAAGCCACACGTGACCCGGTTGATCCTGCTGACCCCAACCTGGTGACAATTATTGACTCCATCAACATCGTGCGCCACCCGGAAAACAACTATGCCTATCTTACCGACGCCACAGGCAGTGTGATTCCCTGCCCTGCCACAGGTTTAGGCGGTAAAGTCGATGTGTCCTGCCCTGAGGCACCGGCAGGCACATTAACGGTGGAAGAACACTTCTGGAATGGTTGGAAAGCCTGGCAGGATGGAGAGCATGTCTCGTTATTACCAGGTGAATGGCTCAACGTTAATACCTCAGCAGGTACGCATACCTATACCTTCAGATATCGCCCTTGGGATGTTTGGGTCGGATTTGTTCTGACCTTGGCTGGGATTGCCGGGTGCGTCTACTTCTGGCGTAATTCCGGAAAATCGATTTAATAATCCTTCATCAAACAATAATTCCCCTTCTTTATCCGGGTTGCCTATATAATGGTATAGACATTAACCATTCGCCAACTTGAGTCATCAAGAATTACGTGTTAATAAAAAAGTGAGGATTTAAATATGCCAATCAACATCGTGATCGGAGCACAATGGGGGGATGAAGGCAAAGGACGGGTGGTTGACCTTCTTTCAGAAAATTCAGACCTCGTCGCCCGATATAACGGCGGTGACAATGCCGGTCACACGGTGACGGTTGGTGAAAAAATCTACAAGCTGCACCTGGTTCCCTCCGGCATCATTCATCCCAGAGTGATTGGCGTACTTGGCAATGGCATGGTACTCAATCCGCAAACGCTTGTGGAAGAGATGACCATGCTGAATGAAGCTGGCGTTTCCATCAACCCGGAAAGACTGTGGATCTCCGACGCTGTTCAACTGATCACCCCTGCCCACCGCCTGCTGGACCGCGCACAGGAAGCCAGCCTTGGTAAATCGCAAATAGGCACCACCGGGCGCGGCATCGGGCCAGCCTATGTGGACAAAGTCGCGCGCCGCGGGTTGCGAGCCGGTGAGATCCTTGAAGCCGAGGCATTTACAACCCGTTTACGCACTCATTTCACTGAAGCAAATCACCTGCTGACCGATTGGTATCATGTTCCAGGGTTGGAGATCGAGCAGCAAATTGAAGATTATCTGCGTCTCACAGACCAGATCAAACCGTATATCCACCGGGTGGGACCCCTAATCCAAAAAGCGCTTAATGATGGAAAAACCATCCTGGCTGAAGGGGCACAGGGAACGCTTCTCGATCTTGAACAGGGGACATATCCCTTTGTGACCAGTTCCTGCACCACATCTGCAGGCGTGTTTTCCGGCTTGGGAATTGGCATCCAGCCCGTCAACAAGGTGGTGGGGGTCACCAAGGCTTTCCAAACGCGCGTGGGTGCCGGCCCCTTCCCGACTGAACTGGAAGGGGAAATGACGAACTTCCTGCGTGGAACGGGCAGCAATCCATGGGATGAATTCGGAACCACCACCGGCAGACCGCGCCGGGTAGGCTGGCTGGACCTGGTCCTGCTCAATTACGCCCGTGAAATAAACGCCATCAGCGAACTCTTCATCACCAAGCTGGACATCCTCTCAGGTTTGGAGCATATTCCTGTTTGCGTTGGATATAAGCACAACGGTAAGGTTCTCCTTACACTTGATTTTTCTGGTGAGGCAAAGCTGCTGGCACAATGTACACCTGTTTATGAAACGCTGACCGGCTGGAAGGAGAACCTGACAAACTGCCGCCATTGGAACGAACTGCCGGAAAATGCCCGCGGTTATATAAGGTTTATTGAGGAGCAGACCGGCATCCCGGTTTTGAATATTTCAGTTGGTCCCGAAAGGACTGCAAGTATCAGTAGGAGTTGATCCATGGTTGATTATGAGAGCTATCAAAGCCCATTCAGCTGGCGTTACGGTTCTCCGCAAATGCGCCGGGTTTGGGGCGAGAAGAATAAGCGGCTGATCTGGCGCAGGTTATGGGTGACCATGGCAAAATCCCAGGCAGAATTGAACCTTGTGACCCCGGAACAGGTGCTTGATCTTGAAAAACATATGCATGCAGTGGATGTCGCCCGTGCGCTCGAAATTGAAAAGACCAACCATCACGATTTAATGGCGGAACTCAAGGTATTTGCAGATCAATGCCCCCTGGGCAGCGCCATTCTCCATTTAGGCGCAACTTCAATGGATATCAAGGATAACGCCGAGGTACTTCAGACGAAACAGTCTCTCCAATTGGTCATCCAAACGCTCACCAAAGCTTTACGAATTCTCGCAGAAAAGCTCGACCTTTTTGCTGACCTGCCCGTGATGGCATTCACACACCTCCAACCAGCAGAGCCTACCACGCTTGGCTATCGCCTGGCAGGCTGCGCGCAAGACTTGATGAAAGATCACGAGAACCTTTCCAATATTCTTAAAAGAATCAAGGGGAAAGGCTTCAAAGGGGCGGTTGGGAATGCAGCTTCCTATGTGATGCTTTACGGAATCGAAGGTTACTACCGGTTTGAATCATTTATT
Source organism: uncultured Anaerolinea sp. (assembly GCA_964428125.1). Taxonomy (GTDB): domain Bacteria; phylum Chloroflexota; class Anaerolineae; order Anaerolineales; family Anaerolineaceae; genus UBA6107. The sequence goes on along the minus strand of CAYRXB010000001.1, from coordinate 380,817 downwards.
AGCAGCGAGCTTGACCTGCCCTTTTTTGAGGTTTCGTCGCAGACTTACCCCAGGAAACAAGATTACGAAGTCATCAGCGCCCTGGCAGGGTTGGCAGCCACCCTGCATAAATTCGCCTTTGACCTGCGCTTGCTGCAATCAGAAGTGATTGGTGAATTAGCAGAACCCTTCAGCGACGGTCAGGTGGGATCGTCTGCTATGCCATTCAAACGCAACCCGATAGAGAGTGAAAAGATCACTTCACTCGCAAGGGCAGTGAGCACCGCGCCGATGATTGCTTGGGGCAACTATGCGAATTCCCTGCTGGAACGCACTCTGGATGACAGCGCCAATCGCCGCACGTTATTCCCTGAAACTTTTTTGGCTATCGACGAAATGCTGATGACTTTTTCTGCCATTCTTGAAAATCTGAAAGTCAACCCGGTTGCCATCCAAGCCAACTTGAAAAAATTTGCCCCTTTCGCAGCTGTGGAGCGCATCCTCATGGCGATGGCGAAAAAAGGTGCAGACCGCCAGGAAGCGCATGAAACCTTGCGCCAGTTGAGTTTGGAAGCCTGGCAGAAAGTTCAATCCGGCGAAACGAACCCTCTCTCGGAATTAGTCAGGCAAGACCCCCGAGTGACAAAATGGATCACAAACGAGGAACTGATTCCGTTGTTCGATGTAGATGGGTACACCGGTATTGCAGCCACACGCGCGCGTCAAACCGCTGAAAAGGTTAGAGCCCTGATTTCATAATCAAATGAAAGAAGGTATTCATGGAATACGATACCGAAAAAGTTGATGAGGTGATCCTGGCGCTGCTTTTTCTCACCAGTTCCACCGACCGGTTCGGAACCCGCGCCTGGAAAGCTTTCGACTGGAAGTCAATGGACAGGCTCTTCCAAAAGGGCTACATCAGCGACCCGCATGAAAAAGGACCAACTTTGACTTTTTCACCTACTGGCGCAGAATTATCAAAGCAGTTGTTTGACAAGTATTTTGGTAAATAAATCGAATCAGGGAGGGGAAATGAAACCAATCTGCCGGAAATATAGGAATGAGGACGATTTCTGGCGCATGCGCGAATTCCTTCGAGAAGTGATGCTGCTGAATGACAGACGTGAGTTCAGCTGGCATGTCGCCCGGCTGGATTATGCGCGCTGGCATGGATGTGTGAATTGTTCCAAGCTGCGCATGGAGGATGTGCTCTTCCTGTGGGAGGTAGAAAACCGGATTGTCGCATTTGCTATGGCAGAAAGCGGATTCGGGAATGCACACATTTCTGTTCACCCTTCCTTCGATACATCTGAACTGGAAGAGGAAATGCTCTCAATTGCTGAAAAAAACCTGGCATCTATCGATGAATTCGGTAAGCACTCTCTGGAAATCTGGTCTCCTGCGCAAAATATTTTACGACAGCAAATTGCCCAAAACAACGGATATTCCAAGGCAGACTACATAGAACAGCAGTGGCGACGCGAATTGAGCAGCCCTATTCCTGAGGTACCTATCGCGCCGGGGTATACAATCCGTGCTCTGGGAGATGGTGTTGAGCTTCTCGAACGGTGTTATGCTTCCGGGTTGGGATTCCACGAAGGTGACATTAAGGTTGCAGTTGAAAATCGAAATGATCCAACATGGTATCGCAACATACAAAACGCACCGCTTTACCGCCGCGATCTCGACCTGGTGGCAGTGTCTCCCTCAGGGGCAATAGCTTCATTTTGCACCATCTGGTTTGATGATGTTACCAGGACTGCATATTTTGAACCAGTTGCCACTGTACCCGAATATCGCAAACTTGGGCTTGGGAAAGCTTTGTTGACTGAGGGATTGTTACGTCTTAAACGGTTGGGCGCCCTTATTGCCTTTGTAGGAGGGTCCAGCCCTCGCGCAAATGCCCTATATCACTCCGTAATGGGATCGGATTTTGATCTATATGAATCCTGGATAAAAACCTGGTGATACCTTAGTTGTTTTTATAAATTAAGGAGACTCTGCCAATGATCGAAATTCCTGAAGCACAAGTGTTATCGACTCAAATCTGCCAATCCATTTCCGGAAAAACTATCCGGAAGGTAATATCAGCTCAAAACCCTCACAAATTTGCCTGGTACTCAGGAGATCCCGCGGGGTATTCGACTTTATTGACTGGAAAAAAGCTCGGTAATGCGACCTGCCGCGGCGGTATGGTGGAAATCTCCGTTGAGGACGTGACTTTGCTCTTCACGGATGGGATCAACCTGCGTTACCACAAGGACAAATCGGAGATTTCCGCGAAGCATCAGCTGCTAATCGAATTCTTAGATGGCAGCTTCTTGATCGCCTCAGTTGCCATGTATGGAGGATTATGGTGTTATAAAAATGGCACCAACGATAATCCGTATTATCTAGCCGCCTGTCAAAAACCATCCCCATTAAGCGATGGTTTTACCAGCGAATATTTTGACAGCCTGTTTGTTGAAGAAAAAGAGAAATATTCTCTCAAAGCATTCCTGGCAACGGAACAGCGCATCCCAGGTCTTGGCAACGGCGTCCTACAGGATATTGTCTATCAAGCCAAATGCCATCCAAAACGGAAGGTTTTCACATTAACATCAGATGACCGAGCAGTTTTATATCAATCAATTCTTAGTACATTGAAAAAAATGGCTGATCTGGGTGGGCGCGATACCGAGCTTGATCTGTTTGGCAATCCTGGCGGGTATCTTACCCAATTGAGCCGAAACACCGTCGGAAAGCCATGCCCGGTCTGCGGAGTTAAGATCATAAAAGAACCCTATCTCGGCGGCAGTATCTACTATTGCCCGGAATGCCAGAAGGAAGGATAACCCGGGAGTTGGGTTATTCAGTTTTCAGAGAGCTCAAACATTTCCCACTCGGGTATGTCAGGTACTTCATGGTGAAGTTTTTAAGGAGAATTTATGAAAACAATTGGCTTGATTGGCGGTATGAGTTGGGAATCTTCAATCGAATATTATCGCATCATCAACCAGATGGTCCGCGAGAAGCTTGGAGGAACCCATTCGGCAAAAAGTGTGATGGTCTCGGTTGATTTTGCCGAGATCGAGCTCCTGCAGCATGAAGGACGCTGGCAGGAAGCCACCACCATGCTGGTTAAAACAGCCAGGGATCTCGAAGCCGCTGGGGCAGATTTCGTGGTCCTGTGCACGAACACCATGCACAAAATGGCAGATGCCATCATTGAAAATACGCATATCCCATTCCTTCATATCGCGGATGCCACCGCCGAGAAGGTTAAAGCTGAGGGCATTACAAAAATCGGGTTGCTTGGAACGCGCTTCACCATGGAGGAGGATTTCTACAAGAGCCGGTTGATCGATAAATACGGACTGGATGTGCTGATCCCTGAGAAAGAAGATCGCATGTATATTCATCAGGTGATTTACGATGAACTTGTAAAAGGCAAGGTCCTGCCGGAATCCAAAAGAGGGTTCATCGCCATCATCTTCAAGTTGATTTCTCAAGGCGTGCAGGGGATCATCCTCGGTTGCACTGAGATCGGCTTGCTGGTGGCAGAAAAGGATTGTCCGATACCAATTTTTGATACCACACGGATCCATGCCGAAGCGGCTGTTGATTTTTCATTAAGTGATAAGTAGAAACCAACCAGAAATACAGAGGAGACCATGAAACAGGAGATCATCCATATTGCGCTGGTTGTAAGAGATTATGATGAAGCCATCGAGTTCTTCACTGGTAAACTGCATTTCACCCTCGTGCAGGATGAATACCAGCCCGCACAGGATAAGAGGTGGGTACTGGTGGCACCGCCTGGCGGCACAGGGGTTAAGCTTTTGCTCGCAAAAGCCTCCAAGCCCGAACTGGTACCTTTTATCGGCAACCAGGCTGGAGGTCGTGTGTTCCTTTTTCTGAACACAGATGATTTTTGGCGTGATTATATCGAAATGACGCGGAACGGCATCCATTTTGTGCGCGAACCCAAGGATGAACCCTATGGAACAGTCGCGGTCTTTGAGGACCTTTACGGCAATTTGTGGGACCTGGTCCAAATGAAGTCTTGAAACATATGTTTTTCGAGGAGAAAAAATGGATTCGAAAAAGAAACCCGCTGTAACCATTGATGAACATATCGCTCAATTTCCATTACCAACCCAAAATAAACTTCAGGAGATACGCGAACTCGTGAGGTCTTTGGCGCCGGAGGCAACCGAATCCATCAGTTATGGCATTCCCACGTTCAAGTTGAATGGCAATCTGGTCCATTTCGCGGGTTATGCCAACCATATCGGTTTCTACCCCGGAGCTGAGGTTATCGAAGTCTTCAAGAATGAACTTATGGGATTTAAGACCTCAAAAGGCACTATCCAATTTGCGCTTGATCAACCCCTTCCAATGGAATTAATAAAGAAAATCACGCAATTTCGGGTGGCAAAGAACACTAAAAAATAAATTTCCATTGTGTTTCACAAACCTTATTATGTATTTAATTTGGATATTTATTATCCGTATTGGTATAATTGTCAATATGAGTTCATAAAAGGAGAACGATGTCCATCAAATTATTTATTAATCTACCGGTAAAAGACCTGCAAAAGAGCATGGCATTTTTCACAAGCCTGGGGTTTACGATTAACAAGCAGTTTACCAATGAAGATGCCGCCTCATTGGTGATCAGTGAGGATATTTATGCCATGTTATTAACTGAAAAATTTTTCAAGACCTTCATGAAGAAGGAAATTGCGGATACCGAGAAATCAATAGAGGTGATCAATGCCCTCATGTTGGATAGCCGCACGGCAGTTGATGAACTGGCGGAAAAAGCTTTCAAAGCGGGTGCCGGGAAATTACGCGACCCTGAAGATATGGGTTTCATGTATGGGCGAAGTTTTATTGACCTTGACGGGCACCATTGGGAGATCGGCTGGATGGATCCTGCGCATGTACAGCATTAGAATACTCAGTTACTAAAACCACCCTCTAGTTATCTCACTGTTGCCCCAAAGGAGATCTATGTCAAAGTTAAAAACGTTCTTATGGTTTGATAACCAGGCGGAACAGGCAGCTTCCTTTTACACCTCGCTATTTAGAGATGCAAAAATGGGAGAAATAGCTAGGTATGGAAAAGACAACCACGGCACAGAAGGCAGTGTAATGACTGCTTCTTTTTCCCTGTTTGACCATGAGTTTGTTGCGTTAAATGGCGGCGCCATTTACCAGCATACACCTGCCACGTCCTTCATGATCCAATGTGACGATCAGGAAGAACTCGACTTTTATTGGGATGCGTTAAGTGAAGGCGGCGAAACCCTGCAATGCGGTTGGGTGACTGACCGTTTTGGCATCACTTGGCAGATCGTTCCAAAGATCCTGTTTGAGTTAATGAACGACAGGGATTCCCAGAAAGCTTATCGTGTTACGCAAGCCATGCTGCAAATGGTAAAAATCGAAATCAATGAATTAAGACGTGCTTATGAGGGGTAGTGTAAAATAGAAATACACTTAAATAAACTTCTGCAAGGCGGTCATCGTGTTAACTCACGCCAATTTACTATTGATTTTTGCCTGTATTTTCACACTTGGTGGAGGTACTGGCTTTTTGTTAAAGAGAAAAGAAAAGCCCTATCCTGTTCTCCTTTTAACCCTCCATAAATTAATCTCGCTCGGTGGAGGGGTTGCTCTTGGAGTTCTGTTCATCCGGAAAAATCAGCTGGCCCCTCTTAATTCATCCGGTTGGTTCTTGTTCACAGCTTCTATGTTTTCTGTCCTCCTGATGGTCATTTCTGGCGGGCTGTTGAGTATTGAAAAACCAATGCCGAAAATCATCCAACTAATTCACAAAATCTTCCCATATATAACCGTTTTCCTGTCATTTCTTTCAATTTTCCTGGTGTTGTAAATGAAAACCGTCGAGCTCGATGCCATCCGCGGGCTGATCAAACTGCCGGGCAGCAGCCTACATATAGGCGACTTTGAAGAACATATCCAAATGCCTGCAGTACGCGAATCTCTGAATGCCTGGTATGAGCAAGACTGCCTTGCTGCGTTTGCTTATGTGGATGAATTTGCCAACTTATGGTTTGAGGTTGCTCCCGGGTGCCTGACACGCAAGCTGGAAACAGAGATTATCCAATGGGGGGTTCAGATACAACAACAACGCAACCGTGCATCAGGTGAGCAATCCAGCCTGGATGCAAATTGTGAGGTGCATAATACCGAACGCATCGCAATTCTTATCCGTAATGGTTTTGTTCAACAATCCGTACGCAGTTTGCTTTACGAGCTTCCAGTAAAATCTCCCGTCACTCAAGCCCCGTTTCCCGCGGGGTTCACCTGGCGGCATGTGACTGCAGCCGACCCGGTGGAAGACCTGGTTGACCTGCACCGGTTGGCTTTTGGAACCGAGAATATGAGTGTTGATTATCGGATGGCAATGATGCACGCCCCGCAATACGAGATGGACCTGGACCTGCTGGCTGTTGCACCTGATGGTTCGCTGGCGGGTTTCTGTATTTGCAGCAGGGATGAAGAAGATACCTCCCTTGGAAACACGGATCCAATTGGCATTCTCCCTCAACACCAGGGCAAGGGGCTGGCAAAAGCACTTGCGACCGTCGGAATCAACCTTCTGGCTATGCGCGGTGTCACCCGGGTGCAGACTGGCACCAGCAGCGATAACTTGGGCATGCAGGCATTAGCCGATTCCCTGGGATTCAAATGTATTTCAGAAAAACTGTGGTTCTCAAAGAAATTGGATGAGTAAAAATCCTCAAATGGAATTATAGCTACACAAATAACCATTATGACTGACCCCAAAGATCGATCGACAATTAACATAAACCTCAAAAAAGTACCCGCGTGGTTATTCATCATGATTGGTGTGTTGGTGATCAGTCACATAGTGGGGCAGATTGAAAAATATGTCTTTAATCATTCCACTGTGTTCGGTCTCGTCCCCTTTTTTGACCTGGGGAATGAAAAGAACCTGCCCACCTTTTTCCAGATGATGATATTGTTTTTTGCCAGTGCCCTTCTCCTATTGTGTTACCGGATCTCGCAAAATTTGAATGATTCAATAAAGGCTTATTGGATCATACTTTCCATTGGATTCTTCTTTATGGGTATGGATGAATGGTTTGTGCTGCACGAGAAAACCAACCAGTTTGTACGGGATCTGATCAATGCCAAATTTATGAACTCGGTCCATTTTCCGTGGGTTGTGTTGGGACTGATCGTTGTTGTTCTTTCAACAGCCTTTTTTTACGGGTTTTTAAAAAAACTCGATAAGAAAATACGCAGACTATTGATTCTTGCTGCTGTCTTGTATATCACCGGTTCTATCGGGTTTGAGATGATTGGCGGTCTTTACATTGATATGGTCGGCGCAGATAACCTGGTGTATGCACTGCTTACCGCGTGTGAAGAGACCCTTGAGATGGTTGGCGTGGTGGTGATGATCAAGGGGATTCTGGGTTACCTCGCTGAAGAGATGGTATCGATTGTGATCAAACCGCAGTAGAATGAAACAAGGGTCAACCTCATGAAAAATCCCCTTCTCGCCAAGCTGATTGCTTTTGCAGGAGTGATCCTGACCGGGATCCCTGTGATTGCGCCGCTGATTTTTGGCATAATTTCATCAGTCAACGGCAACGGCTTCAGGCTCGATTACATGATGCCGGCAGAGTTGTTCATCGTGGTGCTCTTTGGCGCCGCATTGCTAATTTGGGCATCCATCCGCGCCAAACAATTGATCAAACCGATTGTCTGGACGCTGGGTGTTTCCGCGTTTTTCCTTATCGCCTGCCAGTTGGTCGCACAAATTTCAGGGTTAGCTGATGGCCGGATCGAGTCTTCGGGACCTTATTTTGTTGTTGTTCTCTCAATGCTGATCCTTTTCGATCTGGGGGTAATCGGACTCACCGTTCTGGGCGGAATGTTGATTTCAAGAATTTTTTTGGCACAAAATAAGAAATAAATTCTCCTGGTTTTAACCTTCCATTAAGCTGCCGAGGGTACTTTGATATTGGTGGCTTCACCAGCTGGAGCAAAAAATGAAACACGCCTTTTCGAAAATAATTATTGTTTCCGTGCTGCTTTTTGCACTTGTGGGCTGCATCCCAGAAAAACCCTTACCAAATCCCTCCTCACAGGTGGATGCATGGTTTACACAATGGGATGACCTTTCGGTCTACAGTTCAGGGCTGATTTCAACTGAACAGGAAACGCTCAAAGAGCTGCCAGGCGCAACCATTTACCATATTGACCTGGTGATCACTGATGACCTGGCTTCGTTAACTGGTTTTGAAACCATCAAATATACAAACCGCGAAACCACCCCTCTTGATTCGATCGCATTTCAACTCTACCCCAACCAACTTGGCGGAAGTGCTGTCGTTTCCAACGTTCGGGTTAATGAGCAACCGGCAGAAACAAATTACCTTGAGGGTAATAGCGCGGTGATTGTCAAACTTACAGCATCACTACAGCCTGGTGAGTCCGCATTGGTCAGTATGGATTTCAGCGTTGACCTGCCCACCACGGGCGGGGGAAATTATGGGATTTTTGGTTTTATCGACAATATTCTTGTGCTGGACGGTTTTTACCCGGGGATTCCGGTGTACGATAAAGCAGGCTGGCATGCTGGTCCTTTGCCGCCTAACGCTGACACCACCTTCAATGATGCTTCTTTTTACCTGGTACGCGTAAAAGCTCCCGCCAATCTGGTTTTGGTCACCTCCGGCCTAGAGATGGATAAATCGATTAAAGGAGATCAACAGGTGACTACCTTTGCCGCAGGTCCCGCTCGGGATTTTTATATCGCAGGCAGCACTCAATTCACAAAAGTGAGCAAAACCATAGGCGAAACTGTGGTGAACAGTTACAGTCTCCCGGATTTCCAAAAAGGCGCTGAAATTGCGTTGACTACTTCCATTGAGGCACTCCAGGATTTCAGCACGAGATACGGCGCTTATCCTTATACCGAGTTTGATGTCGTCAGCACTCCTATGCAGGGAGCGACTGGCATCGAATACCCGGGGGTTGTAGGGATCAATAAATTGATCTACGATCCCAACCAAACCATCAGCGGGGTTTCTGCCTTTGCCATGCTCGAGACCACCGTGGCGCATGAGGTGGGTCATCAGTGGTTCTATAATATGGTCGGCAACGACCAGGCAAACCAACCCTGGGTAGATGAATCCCTCACCCAGTACGTGACCAGCATGTATTTTCTGGATGAGTATGGTCAGAATGGCATGGATCAATACCGCGAATCCTGGATCAACCGTTGGAAACGGGTAAACGAATTTGCCATCCCCATCGGTTTGCCGGCTGCAGATTATAAGGGTGCAGAGTACAGCGCAATCGTTTATGGACGAGGACCAATCTTTTTTCAAACCCTGGCGGAGTCAATGGGGCAGGCTGTTTTTGACAAGTTCCTGCAGGATTATGTCAAAAAATACGAATGGCAGATCAGCAGCACAGATGACCTCAAGAACCTTGCCGAGTCGGCTTGCCAGTGCGACCTGAACCCTCTATTTTCAGAATGGGTTGGTAAAAACTAACTCTTTAAATAAATCTAATCCGGTTGTCTGACTTTTCCCTCAATCTTAAATTTTGGGGGGTATTTTAAAATCACTTGTATCAGTTTCATAAAGCTATATAATTAATTAAGTCGGTTTCGACTAATAAAAGTTAGGGAAAGGAAATATTATGGCCTTCTTTCAAGATATCTTAACCAAGCTGGGACTAAAGAAACCCGCAGCTGCCACCCCCGCTCCGACCACACAGCCCGGCGCTCCCCAGGTTCGCCCAGTGGGTGATCTTCTCGGGAACCTGACCAAGGCTGCCCCGGCAAAACCCGCTCCCATGGAGATGGTGGATGTGGTAGCCAAACTGACCGCTCTTGCAAAAGCCAATCCAGAAAAACTCGATTGGAAGGTTTCCATCGTCGATCTGCTCAAACTACTGGGCATCGACAGCAGCCTGGCTTCCCGCAAGGAACTTGCAAAAGAACTCGGCTGTCCGGCTGACCTGATGGGTGATTCAGCAAAAATGAACGTCTGGCTGCATAAGACCGTGCTTGCCAAGATTGCAGAGAACGGTGGTAATGTTCCTGCTAACCTGTTGGACTAGAGAATAATTGAATATTATTTACAAAAGCGCCCCGTTGGGGCGCTTTTTGATTCAAATCCTCGAAAATTGGAAATTGACTATAATTCATCAGTTGGCTTGATCAATTCCTTGATAGAGGTGCCTTATGTTCCGTAGACCTATCCGGCGGGCAGTACGAATAATGACCAGGAACGCGGTGGAACAGAATGAGTTTTACCGCGCTAACCAATTGTTTCAAATTGGGCAGTATGAATCGGCTGCAGTTGAGTATGTGCAGTTGGCGCAGCGCCTGGAAAGGACCGGAAAGCCTCGGCAGGCAGCCAATATGCATGCCCAGGCAGCCCTGGCATGGGCGAAAGCCGGAATTGAACACCGCGCCTCGCACCAGGCAAATATTGCCTTTTCGCAATTCACCCTCCTCGGCATGAAACAACGCATCACCGAATTCAAAACCCAGTATGACCAGGCTGTTCATCCGGATTCAACAAACCAGAATGGAAATACCACCTCAAGCCTGGCAGAACACCCCAGGCAGCCGGTAACAGATACTGCCGGTGAATCACATCGTGGAAGGCTTCCATCGACTTGCCCCCATTGCGGTGCCCCCGTTCGATCCACCGAGATTGAATGGATTGATGGTCAGAGTGCTGAATGTGATTTTTGCGGTGCCATTCTCCAAATTGAATAACCCCATGGATAATATGGAATATTCCCAGTCCACAATTGAGAAACGGCAGGCAAGAGAAAAACACTTAATTGCTGCCCCGCGAAATTGGTTTTCCCTGGTGGGTCTTTTCCCATTGGTAGAGGGGAACAATTTCCTTGGCGGATCAGTGAGGGGAAATATCTTAATCCCTGGAGCTCCTCAAGAGTCATATGCCATCCTTGAATTGGTAGATGGCAAAGTAACACTTTCCCAGAGCTCGGCCACATTTTTTATTAATGACAAACCTGCTGAACCTTGCCAAATTCGATCTGACCACGACCCTGAACCCGATCTGATGAGTATCGGGGCAATCCAGATCATGCTGCTGCAGCGCGGCGAACGGTTTTTCCTGCGCGCCTGGGATACACAATCTGCAAGGGCAAGGGATTTTAAAGGGCTGAGTTATTTCGAGATTGATCCGGATTTTCACATCACTGCCCGTTACATTCCGTTCAGTGAGCCGCGTGCTCTTCCAATCGAAGATGCCATTGGTACGAATTTCACGGTGAATTTTTCCGGTCGGGCAGATTTTGCTATTGCCGGCGTCCACTGCAGCCTTATCGCTCAGGAGGATGAAGATGGATTATTGTTCAGCTTTAAGGACCTCACCAGTCAGGATTCCACCTACCCTGCGGGCAGGTATGTGCTCACTGACCCTCCTGACGGGGATCACATTGTCATCGATTTCAACCTGGCGTACAACTGGCCCTGCGCCTACACCCCTTATGCCACGTGCCCCCTGCCGCCTTCTGAAAATCACCTGAAGGTACGAATAGAAGCCGGTGAAAAACGCTATCCAGACGACAATTAATCGGCGTTACCGCCATATACAGCCACATGCTGCTGTAATAATTCTTTTTCCCGGACAATAACCATTTGCAGTGTTGTTGCGTTCACTGAAGTTAACTGCTGCTTTGACAGCGGTTGACCGATTGTAATAGCCGGCGAAAGGTAATACTTACCCGGGTGGAGAAGCTGAGAGATCACCTGTCCGAATTCTGATAAGCGCTGCTGATCGATCTGCTTGCGGCGGATTCGGGGAAGCCAGTGCTTCGCCCAATGCCGACTCACGACGCCGCTGACGACCACCGGCAAGACCTTTAAATCAGGCACATACTTGAAGAAGGTGTCAAAAATATCCAGCCAATTCTCTATCGCAATTGATGCGCCATGATATACATCCGGGTCAGGGTCGCGGTGCCCGGCGGCAAAATAGACCAACACACCGCCTTCTTTCAGATGTTGAATGGCATTACGCAGCACCACCATGCGATTGCGTGAATCATCACGCGAGGCAAAGAGCACATGGCTTTCAAGATTCGGTAGAAGGTGAAAGAACGGGATCTCGGTGGAAATCCACTTGATATCCTTGCGCGGCAGGCTGGAAAAAACTACCAGCCCGTCATACGCACCCGGGTGATTGGTAGCGATCAAGAGAGGGCCGGTAAGTGGAATGTTCTCAACCCCGCTCCTCTTAATATCCTTGCAAAAAAAGGAAAGGCAAAACTTGCTCGCTTCAGGCAGACCATCTGATGCGGTGATACGGTCAAAAGGCGCACCAATATTGGCAAACCGATCCGTAATTTTTCGGAAAATACGCCATACCAGCCAGTGCGTGAACCTGGTTTTTGGCAGCCCAACCGATCCGACAATCTCGTCGACCAGGCTTTCACTGAGGTCCTTGATCTTTGCAGCATCTTCTGATTCGGTCATGTCAGTATCCTTTTCTTATTAAACCCCATTTTCACCAAAAGTCACTGCTCCATAGCGAATGGGGATCCATCTTGGGCGCTGCACATTCTTTCATTGCTATAATTTAATCCATCCAATTATGGCATATTAAGGAGTTGAAAATGATCAGGAAAACCGATCTTCAGCGTATTCTCGAAATGGAGAATGAGATCATTCATGAGCAGGTAAGCGGCTTGACGCAAGCCGATAGTTTGCTGCAGCCTAACCCCGGTGGGAACTGCCTCAATTGGGTGCTGGGGCATTTGCTCACCAATCAGGTGGAGATCATCCAGGCATTAGGCGGTACCCCTCCCTTCAATCCTCTTGAAATTGTCCGTTACGAGCGCGATTCTGAGCCAATCCGCGGTGAAGAGGAAGGAGTGCTGCACCTCAATACCCTGATGAGCATGCATGACCAGACCCATCAGGTGCTGAACCAGTTGCTGGATGCCTCAAAGGATGAGGACTTTGAAAAGGATATTTATATTGGCGAACGAAAAATGACTTTGGGCTGGCGGGTTTTCTTCCTCCATTTCCATTACACCTATCATATCGGTCAACTGGAATATCTGCGTCAGCTGGCGGGCAAACTCGAAAAAGTCATCTGACCGATTTAAGAAGCATGATTGAATTGCCTTTTCTCGATAAACTTCTGGCTAGCCTTAAACTTAACGCAAAGGCTGTCGACTGCCAGCTTATGGCAGGCGGCGTATCTGCATCAATGTCACTGGCAACAATCCAATTCGGGGATAACAGCCTCCAAAAATGGGTGATCCGCCAGCTTTCCTCTAAAACCCTTGCCAACCGACCATCCGGGTTGAGCATGGAATTTTCGCTGCTCGGCATTCTGCACCGCCGTGGAATTCCCGTTCCTTTGCCGGTTTACCTGGATGGAGAAGGAGCCCTTTTTGGTAGTCCCACCCTTGTTCTCGAATACCTTGAGGGAGATTTGGTTTTTTCCAACCAGCACCTCTCGCAGCGCTTAAGGAATTTGGCAAGAGTTGTCGCAAGGCTCCACGAGATTGACCTCCACGAATTGACCGGTGCTGATGTACCCCTACTTGGATTATCACTGGAAGCATTGATTGGCAAAGCTCCTAAAAAACCAGACTCCTTTATCAATGAAAAAGTGCTGCGGAGCACCCTGGCAAACCACTGGCCGCCCCTGCAGATTAATCCAAATGCTCTGTTGCATGGGGATATTTGGAATGGTAACCTGCTTTGGCTGGGCAGTCACCTGAGCGGAATCATCGACTGGGAAGATGCCTGGATTGGCGAACCCTTGCTGGATATGGCGGGGATTCGCCTTGACCTGGCCTGCGAATTCGGCATGCAGTACGCCGAGCTCTTCACCAGCTTCTATTCCTCTTTTCGCAAAATCAATTTGCTCAGTCTTCCACATTGGGACCTGGTGGCATCGCTTTGGTTTACCCGCTTTATCAACGAAGATTTCGTGAACCATCCGGATTTTTTCGACCAATACGACCGACCGGATATTTCCATTGATCACTTTAGAGCGGTTACCAGGGAATTCTCGCAAAATGCCCTTTCCAGGTTAACTATATAAATTAGTGATATCTAAACCAGCTATTACGGGTTAAATTAAGCAGTAATTAATTTTCATCCACTCAGGTGCCTAATGACTGAAAAATCGTACCGGCTTTATCCATATCGCTGGGTTATCCTGGCTGTTTTTATGCTCGTTAACATCGCCATGCAAATGTTGTGGATCACCTATGCGCCCATTAATGGGATTGCCGCAAAATTCTACGGCGTGTCCGACCTTAAAATTGGCCTCTTTTCCATGACCTTCATGATTGCCTTCATTCCGTTGTCCATCCCGGTTTCGTGGGCAATTGATACCTTCGGCTACCGTAAGATCGTTGGCGCCGGTGCAGTCATCATGGCATTGTGCGCCCTTGGGCGTGGACTGGCTGGCAGCAACTACACACTCGTTCTACTCTTCACCATCGGACTCGCCATTGCTCAGCCCACCATGTTAAATTCCTGGACCAAGGTGCCTGCGCTATGGTTCGGCCCCGACGAACGTGCTACGGCAGTGGGCGGGGTTACCCTTTCCGCCCTGGTCGGGACTGCACTGGGAATGGTGTTAACCCCCATGCTCGCCGAAACCACGTCAATCCCCACCATTGGATTGATCTATGGAGCAATTGCATCCGCCACCGCCATCCTGTTCCTGGTTTTTGCGCGCGAAAAACCCGCCACGCCGCCCTGTGAACCGGGTGATGAGGTGCGTTCGCTGATGCTGGACGGATTGAAACACGCTTTGTCCATCCGCAACTTCTGGTTCTATCTCCTCATCATGTTCATCGGACTTGGGATTTTCAATGGCGTGACCACCTGGGTTGAAACCATCATCCGTCCACGCGGGTTTACTGCCACCGATGCCGGCATTTTGGGGGCTTTGATGCTGGCGGGAGGTGTGCTTGGCGCAATCATTATTGCTCCCATCTCCGATAAGATGCACAAGCGCCAGGTGTTCCTTTTGCTGGGATTTATCATGGCAATTCCCTGCGTGTTGGGAATAGCCTTTGCCCGCCATGCCTTCAGTTTGTTTACCTTTTCCTTTGCACTCGGTTTCTTCCTGGTAAGCGTCAACCCGGTGGGAATGCAATATGCCACCGAGATCACCCAGCCAACCCCCGAAGGAACTTCCAACGGACTGGTACAACTTGCCGGACAATTAAGCGTGGTCTTTGTCTACATCATGGATGCACTGAAAACACCCGACGGCTCTTACACTCCCGCACTGCTGCTTTCAGCGGGTTTACTGGTGATCGGGGCAATTATCGTTTTTCAGATGAAGGACCCACAGCCAGTTTTATCAGAGGAAACTGAGACTCAAGCAGCATTGTAAGGCATTAATAACTGGCTTTCAGGGTTTGAATCACTTCGTCCAGGATAATGCTTTCTTCGTTGGTAGGCATGCTAAAGATCTTCACCTGTGAATCAGGCTGGCTAATGAGTTGCACGTCATCAGAGAAGGCATCTAGATTTGCAATCCTGTCCAATTTGACTCCCAGGTTTTCCACAGCGCCGCACACCTTTTCACGCAGCTGCCAGCAATGGGTGCCCACATCATCGGTGAACACAATCGCATCAGCACTGTTTAATTGCCAGTAGTAAGCGCCGATGTAATTCTTAAGCCGGTTGGCATACACCTCGTAAGCAAGAATGCAGCGCTCATCTCCTTTTTCAGCAGCATCGATGATCTCCACCAGGTTCGAAGAATAACCTGACAATCCGATCAGCCCCGATTTGTTATTGAGAAGAACATCGATCTCCTCGGCTGTCTTGCCGTCGCGCACTAGCTCCAGCACGATCTCCGGATCCAGGTCACCGCAGCGGGTTGACATGACCAAACCCGGCAGCGGTGAATATCCCATTGATGTTTCCACCGTATGCCCGTTTACAAATGCCGCCACACTCGATCCGCCTGTTCCCAAATGGCACATGATCAACTTAACCCGATCCAGCGGTAAATCCAGGATTTTGGCTGTGCGGGCGGAGATATATTGGTACGAAAGACCATGAAATCCGTATTTCTGAAAACCATATTCATCAGCCAAATCTCTGGGGATTGCATACTGCCTGGCGGCATCAGGCATACCTGCGTGAAATGCAGTATCAAAAACCAGGAATTGCGGAATCCCGGGAAAACTTTCTGAATACACATTCATCACTGAATAAGAATTGGGGTTATGAATCGGTGCAAGCGGCAGGCATTTCTCAAGCAGTTCACGCGAATGCGGGGTTAGCAGCGTGGTGCTGGTAAGCCACTTACCGCCATGCACAAATCGGTGACCGATTGCATCAATAACAATTTCGTGTTCTGTAATAATCTGTAAACAGGCTTCCGCCACTGCCCGGTGTGAAGGAAGAGGCATTTCCAGCGAATTGTTCTCGCCGCCCAAAAAATAATCAATGCGGGAACTCTCTTCAGTTTTCGTGGCAACATTGCGCGCCTTGCCATTGAGTAGAATCTTCGGTTCTTTCTCCTGTCCGATTTGGTAGATTCGGAAATTTTGTGAAGAACTGCCGCAATTTACAATCAGGATGTTCATAGCCGCTCCCTGGTCAGATTAATCTCCATTTTACACGTGAGAAAAGAAGTTGGAATCCCGTTTCCTCACAAAGGGGATTAAAGGAACCTGTTTTACGGTATGATTATCCTATGCGAGTATTGGCAGAGATCGACCGCACGCCTGGGATTAAGCATTCTGGGAGCAGAGTTGTCCGCGAAGCGGTTCGTGGCATCATCCAGGATGGGGATTCCCTGTTGATGATTCATTCCGCCTGCGACGGTGATTATAAGTTCCCCGGCGGAGGGATCAAGCATGGCGAAGACCGCCTCACCGCCCTGGCACGTGAGATCAACGAGGAGAGCGGTGCAACCCTGGTCTTCCGACCGGTTGAATTCGGCAAGGTCATTGAATATGATCTCCCTGCAGAAAAACATCTCGACCTGTTCGTTATGACCTCTTACTATTACAAATGCCAGATCGCCTCCAGGATAGGAATTCAACATCTTGATCAATATGAATCAGAGCTGGGTTTCACTCCTGAATGGATTCCAATCGAGGAGGCTCTAAACATCAATCAAACCCTTTTGCGTGAACGCCCGGAAAAACTGCAAAAATGGGTAAAGCGCGAAGCCGCCGTGCTGCAAATATTACTCAATTCTAGTAAGCGAGGTGGAATTGGCAAAAACACTGACCACTGAGGAACGGTTTAAACAGGCACGCCTGTTGATCCAAAAAGCACATGAGATTCCTGCACCCGCTGACAGCGGCTGGGATTCCCTGAGTTACGCAGCCACGGTAAAAGATACCCTGCGCCAGGCGCGTGACCTGCTCAAGTTTTTACCTCAAACCGCCGGGGTTCCTGCTGAACAAAAACAGGAAGCACTGGCTTTAATGCAGGAAATTGCCGAAGAGGAAAAGAAGATCCTCCACAAGTGGTGATTGGGGTAGATGATGCTACCTATTCAATTGCTCGAATCACGGATTGCTCAACTGCCGCGCAGGCAGCAGGATGTCATCATCGAGATCCATAACATCGTCATGTCGATCTCGCCCAACGCGGATATGAACTTGCGGCGTGATGGTGTTGCCTATTATGAAGGCTGGCGTGGCGGGACCATTAAAGCCGGGTTGTGTATGGTCATTTGGCATTCACACCATCCTTTCATGATGAAATTCGGGCTGGGCCGATTCCTGCCAGATCCACATCACCTGCTGACTGGGGACGAATTAGCCATGCGTTATTACTATCTGCCGGATTACGATCGGATTCCCTGGGACGCGGTGACTGAGCTGATCAAAGCTGCCCAGAAATTCACCCCCACTCTTGAGAACACCAAAATCTCAATGGTTATTCGAGAAACGCCTCCCCAATAGCCACCAGCCCCTCGATCTCTGCAGGATTGCCAAGGCGGATCGAAATAAGCTTTACCTCCAACCCTTTAGCATTGAGTTTGACCACCGGGGGAACCTTGCCGGGATAACGGATGAGGGCATTTTCAACCTCCGGTGTTAACAACCCGCGTGCCTCTTGCTCTCGGTTGGTCCAGACCATATAGCGTTCTCGTAATGCCATTCTTCCGATCAGGGATTCCTGGATGCCTTCCGCGCCGTCTGCTTCATCTCCCACCATCAGTTTTAACATTGTTTGCTTTAATACATCGCTGATGCCCCCAAGGTTGATCTCAGGCTGTTTTGGACCGATCATCAGGATACCTGGAGAAAATGCTTTATCCTGGCTGCGCAGGAGGGTGTAATCCCGCACATTGACTGAACCCGTATCACTGGATGACTCTGAGGAGATTCGAATGCCTTCCAGGATCCAACGCGGCCCATAAATGCGGTAACCGGATCTTAGACGCTCGCTGACCTTTTCATACCGCCAACCTTTTGTTTGGACGAGTTCCAAGATTTCTTGTTCGGCTTTCTTCTTGCGCCTGTGAACCAGGTAGAATATCACACCAATGACAACCCCTGTGGCTAAAATAACAATCAACCCGCCGATGATATCACCCATATGTCACACTCCATTCTGATACCAGAATTGTATAATGAACTTGTCTTTCAAATCAATTATGGATGGATTACTATGGAACCTGTTTTGGTAATTGTCAATGACAAAATGCAGCAAGGGTACCGCTATTGGCGCACCGAGCCGGCAGGCGAGAATTTCCATCCTGATTTTAAGCCCGAACTAACCCCTAAAGAAATGCTTGAACTGGGTGTATTCGGAGGCAAGTATCTCACCGACTGCAGAGAAGAATTTCCGGCAGACTGGTTCATCAATGCCCGCCTGAGTCCCGACAGGCATGACCCGTACTTGAATTTCTTCGGCGTAAATGCGTCCAAACCCTTATGGTACTGGGAAAGGAAAGGCTGGATCTATCCAGAAGATCCGCGCGGATGGTTCCAATGGTACTGCCGTTACTACATGGGTCGGCGCTGCCCGGATGACGAGCGCCAGGTCAAACGCTGGAAAGCCATGAGCCGCCACATCGGGCAATTGCGAAAACATTGCCGACCCGGCGACCTCAATTGCCGCCGCCGGCAGCGGCAGGCGCTGCTGCATTGGGCATACGATTCACGGAAAATATAACCACTTATCCTGTTTGCCAAATTCTAGCGGCATAATATAATCTTGTGATGCATAACCTCAATGAATACTTCCTCCTCGATCCGTCCGTCATCTTTCTGAATCATGGATCATTCGGGGCTACTCCCAAACCAGTCTTTGAAGATTACCAGTGCTGGCAATCGCGCCTGGAGCAGCAGCCGGTCTTGTTTTTGGGCAGAGAATACGACCAGCTGTTATTTGACTCCCGGAAAAAGTTAGGGGAATATCTAAATGCTGATGCCAACGACCTGGTTTATGTCCCCAATGCCACCCATGGGGTGAACATAATTGCGCGATCTCTTGAGCTCAAACCGGGAGATGAGGTGCTGACCTCGGATCATGAATATGGCGCATGTGACTACACCTGGGATTACCTGTGCGGAAAGACCGGCGCAAAATACATTCATCAGCACATACCGCTGCCCGTTCAATCCGGCGAAGAAATACTTGAGCTCCTGTGGAAAGGAGTTACCCCGCGCACAAAGGTCATCTTTCTCAGCCATATCACCTCACCAACCGCGCTGCGCCTGCCAGTGGAGCAGATCTGCGCGCGGGCAAGGGAATTGGGGATATTTACTTTCATCGACGCTGCCCACAGCCCGGGGCAAATCCATGTAGATTTGCAGAAACTTGGCACGGATGCAGTGACAGGAAATTGCCATAAATGGATGATGAGCGCCAAAGGGGCCGCTTTCCTCTACGTGAAAAAGGAGGCACAGCCCCTGGTTGAGCCTTTGATCGTCAGTTGGGGTTACAACCCGACTCCGGCAACCACTACCGGTTCCCGCTTTATTGACCTACTGCAGTGGACTGGAACCAGGGATCCCTCTGCGGCATTGACCGTTCCGGCAGCCTTACAGTTCATGCAGGATCATCATTGGGATGATGTTCGCCGGGAATGCCATCTGTTGTTGAACGAAGGCATTGAGCAAATTTGCGAGTTGACCAAATTACAGCCGCTCTATCCGCTTGATTCAGATCTTTACTTTCAGATGGGAATTGCCCCCCTGCCAAAATGCAACATCGAGGTGTTGAAACAACGCTTGTACAATGAATACCGAATTGAAGTCCCCCTCATCCTCTGGCAGGAGCAGCAGTTCGTACGTATTTCTGTGCAGGGGTATAACACCAGCGAGGATATCAATGCGCTTGTGAGGGCACTGGCAGTTTTATTGCCGCAAGTTGGTTTATGACGACTAATGATCAAAAAAATGGCTAACTTGAGTTAGCCATTAGAGTTTTTATTACTGAAATTTCTACCGGATTATGCCCTTTTCCAGCGGTATGCACTCAACGCCCACAGCAACACGTTGGTGCCATAAAACACCCAGACAAGGTTGAACACAATATTGGAGACCGGTCCCATTTGAAGGTTGTAAATCTCTCCAATGATCTCGGTGATGTACCAGCAGGTGGCAGCAAATGCCACCAACAGGGCATTCACCCGCGGATACAACTTCCGCCGCACGGTTTCCCACGAAAACCACATGGTAGTGCAGAAGAATGCCGTGTAGATCGGTCCGATGACCGCGTGCCCCACCCTGACTACATCCGGCCATAAGATCAGCAATACTACAACTGCTGAACCATAGATCAGCACAGGCAGCCATATCTCAGAGAGTTTGAAATTTTTCAGGTATTCCTGACCGCGCCCCACCCGGATGATGAGGAAAAGATGCGCCAGCACGGATAACCCGCCTCCAACCATGAACACCCATCCACCCACACCCATAGTTGGGCTGACCACCACCAGGCTCATCAGGATGTCGGTTGGCAGCATGCACAGGAATGCCGCCAGCAGCAGGTTCCAGTCCTTACGCTCGAATTTGTCTTTTCCAGAGATAAGCATCAGGATGAAAGCCAGCAGCGTGATACAGGGTTTTCCAATCGCCGGGTACAGGCTGGAGGTCTTGTTGAAGTAATTCATCCAGTCCGCCGCAAAAACACTGCCCATTAACAACAGTGTTGCTCCAAGGATCACCATAATCCATTTCTGTTTGTGCATACTCGGGGAGGAATCGGGGGTTTCCATCAGCAAGGTTCTCCAATCAAATGTGGATAAATAATTCTATACCCGTTCACAAAATTAACCTTGCATTAAGGTAATCGCGTAATAATTCAAATTTGCCGTGCGTATTGGTTGAAACGACTTGACCGTCTCTTTCCCTCATTATTCATTCATCGCTATGCAGGTAACAACATGAAACTTTTCAATATTAAAAAGATTTATAAAGAATTTCCGCAAAAATTCTGGGTTGTGGTGGCGGTATCGTTCATCGATCACGTCGGCGGCACCATGCTGTTCCCGTTCTTTTCCCTCTACATCACCCAACATTTCAACGTTGGCATGACCCAGGCTGGTATCGTCCTCGGGATATTCTCCATTTGTGGGCTGGTTGGGCAGATGATTGGCGGCGCTTTGACCGATAAATTCGGCCGGCGCAAATTGATCATCGGCGGGTTGGTCTTCAGCGCGCTCAGCACGCTCTCACTCGGGTTTGTCAACAGTTTTTCAGTGCTCATCCCGCTGGCTGTGGGGATTGGCTTGCTTTCCGATATTGCCGGTCCGGCACACGGTGCCATGATCGCCGATATTCTCCCGGAGGAAAAACGCCAGGAAGGGTTCGGCGTGCTGCGCGTGGTCGGCAACCTGGCATGGATCATTGGACCAACCATCGGTGGCTTCGTTGCCGGCAAGTCCTTCCTGGCTTTGTTCATCGCGGATGCCATCATCAGCTGCATCGTAGCCTTCCTGTTCTACCTGCTCATTCCCGAAACCAAACCTGAACCTCATCCCGGGCATGTATCCGAGGGTATCCTCAAAACCTTCGCAGGATACACCAAGGTTTTGCGTAACGGAGCATTCATGGCATTCCTGATGGCAGGCATGTTGATGGGGATCGTGTATCAGCAAATGTATAACTCGCTCTCCGTGTTCTTGAATAAGTATCACAATGTGCCCGCCCAAGGGTATGGGTTCATGCTGACCGCGAGCGCTATCGTTGTCATCCTCTTCCAGTTCAGCGTCACCCGTTTCAGCAAGAAAAAACCTCCGTTTGTGGTGATGGCATTTGGTACCATTTTCTACATGCTCGGATTCAGTATGTTCGGGTTTGTCAGCCAGTACTGGCTTTTTGTCGCTGCTATTGTGGTCATTACTCTCGGCGAAATGCTGGTGGTCCCCACCAGCCAATCACTCGCCACCAACTTTGCCCCAGAAGATATGCGCGGGCGCTACATGGGTGTGTTCGGCATGGTCTGGATGATCCCCGCCACCTTTGGACCGGGGCTTGCAGGTGTCATCCTCGATAACTACAATCCAAACCTCCTGTGGTATATTGGCGGCGTGTTATGCGGGGTATCAGCGCTGGCTTATTTTGCGCTCCATGCCCGCCTGGGCAAGCAGGAACGTTTTGCCCCGGCACCCAAAGACGCAGAAACTTCTCCTGCTTGAGCTAGCAAACTGACCCATTTTCAAAGGGTCAGTTTTTTTACATCGGGTAAAATTCTCTTATGACCCGCGAATCCACCATTGATTTTCGCAGCCTGTATGATGGTTTCCACAGCCCAATCACATCCATTGATTGCGGGCTGGAATGTGCCCTTCATAATCCCCACCGCAAGCCTTTCTGCTGCGACATCTGCCATGCGGTGCCGGTGGCTTACCGCAGCGAATGGGATTATCTGCGGGAGCACACCCGCCTCTGGCACAAATGGCGCGGTGATGAGTGCCCGGATGAACCCTGCAACCAGATGGAACTGCTTAAGCAGACCCCGCATCACCTGTTCCTGCTAGCATGCAAAGGTCCGGCTTTCTGTGAGCGTGAATTCCGCGCCACTTCCTGCCGGCAGTTCCCCTTTTTCCCGTACATCACCTCGGATTTCCGTTTTATCGGGCTAACGTATGATTGGGAATTCACCGACAAATGCTGGGTCATCAGCCACCTCGACCAGGTGACCGTCGAGTACCGCAGGGAGTTCATCGCCACCTTCGACAAGTTGTTTTCCACCTGGCTGGAGGATCTGGATAGTTACGCATTGCTATCAGAAGAAACGCGCGACCATTACGCAGCACTCAACCGGCGATTCCCGCTGCTGCACCGTAACGGACACGATTATCTGGTAAGCCCAAAAACGGAAAAGATCACCCGGGTTAAGGCAGCTAATTTCAAGAAGTTTTCCCCCTATCTGTAATCCTGTATTTTCCTTAAAGAAAGTTAACTGAGGCAACTAGTCGTTAATAAAGCCATCACCTTTCTTGAATTGGGTCTTATACAACTGGGCATATAACCCTTTTTGTGCCAGCAGCTCCTTGTGCGTTCCGCGTTCCATCACTCCGCCGCGGTCGATCACCAGGATCTGGTCGGCTGCCAGGATGGTACTCAGGCGATGCGCAATCACAATGCTGGTCCGGTTCGCCATCACCTTTTTCAACGCATCCTGGATCAGCGCTTCTGATTCGCTATCAAGGCTGCTGGTGGCTTCATCTAGTACAAGGATACGAGGATCCTTGAGAATAACGCGCGCCAGCGCTATACGCTGTTTTTCACCGCCGCTCAGGCGGTAACCGCGCTCTCCCACCACCGTATCATACCCATCCGGCAATTCCGCAATGAAATCATGAATATTGGCTGCCCGGCATGCCTCTTCCAACTGTGCCTGGGTTGCATTGATCTTCGAATACAGCAGGTTGGTACGGATGGTGTCGTGGAAGAGATAGGTCTCCTGGGTGACCATTCCGATCTGGGCAGTCAGCGATTCCAGGGTCACATCACGCAGGTCAATGCCATCGATGCGGATGCTGCCGGAGGTGGGATCATACAGTCGCGGGATCAGGTAGGTGAGCGTAGTCTTGCCGGCTCCGCTGGGTCCAACCAGCGCCACCAGCTGCCCTGGATTCACGCAAAAACTCACATGCTCCAGAGCGTTTCCGCGCGCCTGGCTGTGATGCGTTTCTTCAGTTTTTTCCTCGGTCTCTTCACCCGACAACACATTGGAGATATTGTCCATACTGCCGTAACGCCGCACATCACTCAAAAAGTGTTCATCGCCCTTTTGATAACTGAAAGTCACATCATCGAATTCGATCTGCCCCTTTGTGTTGGTCAATACGATTGCATCCGCTTTTTCGGTGATATCCAATGGCAGGTCGACCACTTCAAAAACACGCTCAAAACTCACCACCGAGGTTGCAAAGTCCATCGGTGCATTTGCCAGTGCCTGGAAAGCCCCATATAGCCCGCCAAGGTAAGAACCAAACGCTACGATCAACCCGACCGTCATGCCGCCTTTGATGACAAAATATCCGCCGAATCCGTAAACCAGCGCAGTTCCAATGGCAGCAATCAGCCCGACCAGCCCGATGAAAAGGGAGCCGGTTACGGCACGATCGATGCCCGCTTGTCTGACCTGCACGGCACGGCCGCCAAAGCGGTCAACTTCCAGCTGGCGCCTGCCGAAAAGTTTGACCAGCAGCGCACCGCCGATGTTCAACGTTTCATTCATCATGGCATTCATCTGCGCGTTTGCCACCAGTTGACGCCGCACGATATCCCGCAGTTTGGTGCTCACCTGCCGTACCGCAATGATGAAGAGTGGAAAAATGACGATGCTGATGAGGGTCATGCGCCATTCGAGCGAGAACATCACCGCCAGCGTGGCGATCACCTGGATGATGTTGGTAAGCATATCCACCAATGTTCGGCTGATGGCATTTTGAGCACCGACCACATCATTATTCAGCCGGCTCATCAGTTCGCCCACCTTGGTGTTGGTGAAAAACCTCAGCGACATGCGCTGCAGCCCCGAATAAAGCTGCATACGCAGGTCATAAATCACTCCTTCCCCTACTTCGGCGCTCAACCTGCGCTGGTAAATATTGATCACCCCATTCACCGCCGGTAGCCCCATCAGGGCCAAAGATAACAGCAGCAGCCCATGCAGGTCTCCTGATGGAATCGTATGATCGATCAAACGCCGTACGATCAACGGAGAAAGCAGCGACAACCCAATCCCCAACCCGATCAGGATCAATAGGATGATCAGTTTTTGCATATAGGGTCTGGCATAGGTCAAAACGCGTTTTAACAACGTGAGTGAGATATGAGGGATCTCATCGGGGGAATTTGCTAGCCTTCTCATGCCGTGACCTTGCATCATCGATTGTTCTCCTTGGATATGGTGACTTTATTATAGTCTTGTGAAAACAAAAACGCCTGTGGGTGTCACAGGCGTCGCAAATCAGGCAAATCAAACTAAAGGCACTCACCCAGATCGCACCTGCCATTATTGTTGCTGTCGGTGTAACGCCGGCAATGACCCGGATAGGAGCAACCCCTCGGGCAACGGACCGTGCAAGTTTGGCTGGTGGTTACAGCTGCTGCCTGCGGTATTGTGTTCACGGTTGCGATAGGTACTGGTGTTACTCCTGTTGAGTAGGGTAGTGTCGCAGTTGGAGAAGTCGTTTCCGCAAGTGCTTCATTAGATGCCAGTTGCGTTTCCGCCTCTGATTGCACAGCGTTCACCCTGGATAATACATTTGTGGCAGCCAGCACCGATACACCACTGACCGCTCCCATCAGCATTAAGAACTGGCGCCTGTCCACTCTTTTTTGGTCAACTGGAGTAGAAACTACTACAGGCTGCAGAGGGCGGGCAGCAGGAAGAGCCACATGTTTGCCGAACGCCTTTTTTGCCACACATACGATCCAGCGCCAGTGCAAACCCAGTTTCACGACAGTAATGCCAAGGGTAATCACCGAGGAATAAATATGGATATCCAGCCAATCTGCGTAATTCGGTAGGTCCAGGTTGAACCAGGTGGAAATGACCAGTCCGGTTTCAACCATTACAGCTGCCCCCAGCATGATCAAAATGTCCAACAGCAGGTAAATCCGCGCTCTGGCAGAGGATTTCATAAAAAATCGAGTAAAGATAGCCGTTACCCAATCCCAGTGCAGGATAAGATGAACCAACGCAAGTATCGTAATTGCCAACCCCAGCCATTGATGCAAACTAATACCGGTCAGGTTCACGTAAAAAGCCGCCAGGAATCCAACCAGTAAAAAAAGGTCAATCCACCAATGTGTTTTGGATGATGTTTTCGTCATAGCAACCTCAAATTTTATTAATCAAGTATTTCTGACATACTTTATAAACGATAGATATCGAGAACTTGTGTATTTTTTGTATAGATTATTTCCTGTTATTGGCTGGAAAACATTGCTTTTTTATAAATCATCAGAAATGGGTAAAATAGAGTATCCTGAAGCACGGAAGGCACAATGCACTGTAAACTTGTTATCTTTGACTTTGATGGAACACTGGCAAACACCTTTCCGTTCGTTCTCTCCATGCTCGATGAGCTGGCTGAAAAATTCAAAACACGGAAAATGAATCACGAAGATCTGCATATCCTTCGCCACTACCCTCCAATGAAGATCATGCGGATGCACCGGGTGAAGTTATGGCAGCTGCCATCGATCTTGAAATACACCCGCGTACGAATGCATGGCAACGCGCATGAGATTTCCCGCTTTGACGGCATCGACGAGGTCATCCGCGTATTGTCCACTCGCAACATAAAACTGGGCATTGTAACCACCAACACCCGCTCCATTGTGGAACAAGTTCTCGGTACCGAATTGTTCGACCTCTTCGATTATTTCATTGGGGAAGTTTCCTTGTTTGGCAAACCCAAAGCGTTAAAGAAAGTGCTGTCTCAATCTGGCTGCCTGAACTCGGAGACGCTTGCGATTGGGGATGAGATTCGGGATATGGATGCCGCCGCCCGTGTGAATATCCCCTTTGGTGCCGTATCATGGGGGTTCTCCTCACCCGAAGCTTTGCGTGCCCGCAATCCACTGTTCACTTTCACCCATCCTGCCCAGATCCTTGAAAGCATTGATGCCCTGCCTGCTGCCTGATCACCTGGACGATGTATGTCAGTGATTCCAAGGTTAGCCACATCGCCAGATCTATATAATCCATGACCGAAATTCAAGTAAAAATCATTTCCAGCCGGAAGGAAAAGGAGACCTTCATCAGATTCCCCTGGAGACCTCTTTAATACGGTCCACTTGAGTCCCGCCTCTTTTGGCGGATTTAAGAAGCCCAACAGATGCAGACAGGGGAGTCTGTTGTCACCTTGGGAAAGCCTTTTTTTATTACCTGGCAAAACGGCTGTCTGCCTTCCCCGTATCCCAGACCTCAACGAGGTTTTTATTCATGTCAATGGGCTGCGATATCCGTGGAATTATCTGTCGTTACTTTGGTGGATGAAACAACCTCGTCAGTGCCTGTCCATCAAGAGCGTGTTGCTTCCGCCGGAATATTGGGGGACCGGGGCAATAATTCTTTTATTTAACGAAATGTATCAGCAGGCAAAAAGTAAGGGCTACAAATGGATCGATGCTTCTCTGACATCGGATGACAACCCGCGTACTCCTGCACTAGCAGAGCGTTTTGTTGCGGTAGAATACAAGAGAGTACGGATCTTTACAAAACAGATTGTCGGAACACATTTAGAATTTCTGGAGGATTGAATCATGGAATATCGTCGATTGGGAAAAACTGGTTTACAGATCAGTGCCTTGTCACTCGGGTCATGGGTCACCTTTCACAACCAGATCGGAACTGACTCGGCTGTCGAAGCCATGGCAGCGGCTTATGATGCCGGGGTGAATTTCTTTGATAATGCCGAGGTTTATGCCGGCGGCAAATCAGAAGAGATCATGGGACAAGCGCTCAAGAAGTTAGGCTGGAAGCGCAGCAGTTACCTCATCTCCACCAAGATCTACTGGGGGTTGAGCGATACCATTAATGAGAAAAACACATTAAACCGTAAACATCTCATCGAAGCCATGAATGGCTGCCTTAAGCGTTTTGATATGGAATATGTTGACCTGCTTTACTGCCACCGTCCCGACCCGAACACGCCAGTGGAAGAAACGGTGTGGGCTATGCACAATCTCATCGAATGGGGCAAAGCCCTCTACTGGGGCACTTCCGAATGGCCTGCTGCCGATATCACTGCCGCCATTGAGATCGCTGAACGGCATCACCTGCACAAACCGGTAGTTGAACAGCCGCAGTACAACCTGCTCTGGCGCAATCGGTTCGAGATTGAATATGCCCGCCTCTTCCGCGATTATCACTACGGCGCCACCATCTGGAGCCCGCTGGCATCGGGGCTGCTCACTGGAAAATACAACAATGGCATTCCGGCAGATTCCCGCGGATCTCTGAAAGGGTACGAATGGCTCCAACAGCGGCTGACGGATCCCAAATCCCTTGAGATCGTCAAAAAACTGGGTAAGGTTGCGGATGAATTGGGGGTGCCCCTTTCCCGCATGTCGCTCGCCTGGTGCCTCAAGAACCCCAATGTCAGCAGCGTGATCACCGGAGCCAGCCGGGTGGAGCAGGTGAAAGAGAATATGCAAGCGCTCTCTGCCCTGCCCCTGTTGACCCCGGATGTAATGAAACATATCGATGAAATCGTGGGCGCGCCGCGAATTTATGAAGATTAACTTATTTTGAAAAATTCTAATAACTGCCGCAGTCAAAGTGGCAGTTATTGGTTTAATATCTTAAAATACAACTCATGACCCTTGAAAAACTGATCCTGGTTGCCCTGGCTGCCTTTGCCGTCGGGATGGTGAATGCACTGGCAGGCGGCGGCACGCTCATCACCTTCCCGGTGCTCACACTGCTGGGGGTGCCGCCGGTAACCGCCAATGTGACCAACACGGTGGCACTTTGCCCGGGGTACCTCGGTGCCACCCTGGCGCAAAAAGAACTGCTTGGCGAGCAAAAACGCCGGCTTTGGTGTTTCCTGCCTGCGGGTGCCATCGGCGGGCTCGCCGGCGCGCTGCTGCTATTGCTCACCGGTGAACGGCTCTTTACTGAAATTATCCCCTGGCTGATCCTGCTGGCGTCGCTGCTGCTGGCTATTGGCGAACCAATGAAGAAATGGCTTGCCAAATCTCACAACAACGGAAAAAATAAGAAGTCCAACCTGCTGACCAGCCTGCCTGTGGCACTCGCTTCTGTCTATGGGGGGTATTTTGGCGCGGGACTGAGTGTGATCATCCTGGCGGTGCTGGGAATCAGCCATAATGATTCGCTCACCAAATTAAACGCCCTCAAACAAGCCATCGCATTTGCCGCCAATGTGGCAGCGGCGGTTGTATTTCTCTTATCTGGCCAGGTGATCTGGCTTACTGCAGCCATTATGGCAGTTGCCGCTCTACTGGGTGGGGCTGCCGGGGGCAAGTTGGCAGGGAAACTTAATCCTATCGTGCTACGCTGGGTCGTCGTAATCATCGGCGTTGGTGTTTCGATTTATTATTTCTTTAAATAGTACCCTTGTAAATCAACCATTCTGTGCCATAATGAATATGATAATTATTGTCTTATTCAGGAGTATATTATGGGTGCATTTGATTTTCTTTCCGGTACCAAGCGGCCCGCTGCAGGTGTTCCAGCACTGCCCGCACCAGCTGTAATCGAGAGGCTTCTCTCTCTGAACCGTCCCTCATCCCCATGGCAGGTGATCTCCGGTGCAACTGAAAACGTGGACCTTATTGCGGAGTGGAAAATTGTGGACGCGCGCTGGTACGAGATTTTTGCCAAAGCCAGCCTTACCAAAGTCTTTCGCGTGTATCTCAAATTGGACGAAAAAAGCCATGAGGTCCGCGCCATGGACCGCGAGTACACCCTGTCCTGGTCTGCAGGTGTTCCCTCTCTTTCTCTCGCAGTCAGTTCCTTCAAAGGGCAGTCCACCTCGGTCGAGTTTGGCACCGCTTACGCCTTCACCGAAACCCTTGCGCCAGGGCAGGTTTACAAATATAAGTTCAGCACCGCTGAGATCAAAAAACCCATCCAGGAGATGGTGACCGCCTGTGGATGGGTTTACAAAGGGGTTGCCTTTGGAAAACTCTAAATCAAAAAGGGCGAAACGCCCTTTTTGATTTTTATAACTTCTTTACGATCAACTTCACCCCGTCAACCTTCACCACTTCGATCCGGCTGCCGGCTTCAATGGGAGATTCGCCTGGCGCAGCAATTGCCGACCACCTTTCCCCTGCCACCTGCACCTCGCCACGCGGGTCTAATATTGAAGAGGTAAATCCAGTTCTACCCACAAGCGATTCCCTGCCTGTAACGACCGGGGTTTTCATTGCTCTCACCGCGATTAATACCACAGCCAGGAACGTGCCCCCCATCAGCAGCCCCATGAAGATCACCAGCGGGATGGACACATGGCTGAAGCCGGGCACCCGGGCTGAATTGAAAAGAATAAGCGCGCCTGCGATGAAAGAACCGGTTCCAGCCGCGGTCAGTGCACCGTGGGTTGGCGCTTTAATATCCAGGATGAACAACACAAAAGCCACCACCAGGAAAACCAGGCCAAACCAGTTGACGGGCAGGATTCCAAGCCCGTAAACCGCCAGTGAAAGCAGTACGACTCCCACAAATCCTGCGAACCAACCGCCCGGATGCGACAGTTCGATCAACAAAGCCTGCACGCCAACCGAAAGAAGCAAAAAGACAATATTGGGGTTGGTCAACAGGTCAAGGATTCCTTCTATAAAAGTTTCGGAAATAGGGGTTACCACAGCCCCCTTGAGGTTCAACACTTTGGCAGCTCCGGAAACGCTGACTGTTTTACCGTCAAGCTGCCGAAGCAGGTCACTCAAATCGCTGGCAACATAATCGATCAGCCCTGCTGCCAGCGCCTCATCTGCGGTGGCTGCCTTTGCCTCTTCAATTGCCGATTCCGCCAGCTGAACCGCTTTCGTCCCGCGCCGTTCTGCCAATGATCGTACACTAGCCTTAAGGATTTCCTTGGTTTTTGCAGCTTCTGTGGTTGGAAGATCCTCGCCCTGCGAACCAACCGGGCTGGCAGCGCCAATGGCTGATTCCGGCGTCATTGCCGCCACATGACCGGCTAACACCAACAGCGTGCCTGCAGATGCAGCCATTCCTCCGCGGGGCGAGACATAAACCACCACCGGTACCGGGCTCGCCAGGATCTGCTGCACCAGTTTATTCATTAATTCAATTCCCCCGCCAGGGGTGTTCAACTCCACCACCACCAGTTCGGCACTCCTTTTTTCTGCCTGGGTAATTCCGCGCTCCAGAATGCCGCCCCAGACCGGCGTCAGCGGTCCATCCAGGGTCACAACAATTACTTCCGGCTGCTGTGACTGAGCTGAAACAGGGATGACGCTTCCCAATAACACAGGAATAAGCAGAGAGACCACAAGGAACAGGGCGAAGATTTTTGATCTTTTCATAAGAACCTCTGACTGCATTATAGCACCCAGTTATCTGACAGAAATCCAACGCTTTGTTGATATTAATCTAATATTATCCGAGTATTCTTATCCTATCAGAAAAGGGAAAAGGCAAATCATTGAGTCATGAACTTCCCTAATCTGCGAAATTATTCTTGCTTTAAGGAGTACAAAATGTCAAAAATCATCGGAATCGACCTCGGCACTACCAATTCGGTTGTATCCGTTATGCAGGGTGGTGACCCGGTGGTCATCAACACCGCGGAAGGTTCACGCCTTTGCCCGTCTGTGGTGGCATTCAATAAAAATGGCGAACGCATGGTGGGTCAAACCGCCAAGCGCCAGGCAGTGATCAATCCTGAGAATACAATTTACTCCATTAAACGTTTCATGGGGCGCCGCTTCGATGAAGTCGCCCAGGAACGCAAGATGGTCCCTTATGAAGTAGTGGCTGGACCCGCCAAGGATGCACGTGTGCGCGTACCGGTAACCAACCATGAGTATTCGCCCCAGGAAATCTCGGCTATGATCCTGGCTAAGCTAAAAGCAGATGCCGAAGCTTACCTTGGTGAGCCTGTCACACAGGCTGTGATCACTGTACCGGCATACTTCAACGACAGCCAGCGCCAGGCAACTAAAGACGCTGGTAAGATCGCCGGTTTGGACGTGCTGCGAATCATCAACGAGCCTACTGCATCCGCACTGGCTTATGGTCTCGATAAAAAGAAAAATGAAAAGATCCTGGTCTTCGACCTCGGCGGCGGCACCTTTGATGTTTCCGTCCTCGAAGTTGGCGATGGCGTTTTCGAAGTCAAGGCTACCAATGGCGACACTCACCTTGGCGGTGATGACTGGGATGAGATCATCGTCAATTGGGCAGCCGATCAATTCCAGGCAGATCAGGGGATCGACCTCCGTAAGGACCGCCAGGCGTTGCAGCGCCTGCGCGAAGCAGCTGAGAAGGCCAAGATCGAACTATCAACGGTCATGGAAACGGAGATTAACCTGCCGTACATTACTGCAGATGCCAATGGCCCCAAGCATCTGATCCTCAAATTGTCGCGATCAAAATTTGATCAAATGACCGCCCCGCTATTGGAGCGCTGCAAGAAGCCATTTGAAAACGTCCTCAAGGATGCAAACCTGAAAGCCTCAGACATTGATGAACTGGTGCTTGTCGGCGGCTCCACTCGTATGCCGCAGGTAATCGAGCTGGTTCGCAAATTGATCAATAAAGAACCCAACAAGGGTGTTAACCCGGACGAGGTTGTATCTGTCGGCGCAGCAATCCAAGGCGGCGTACTCGGCGGAGAGGTCAAGGATATCCTCCTGTTGGATGTTACCCCGCTTTCGCTTGGTGTTGAAACATTGGGAGGTGTGATGACCCCCATCATCGAACGCAACACCACCATCCCCATCCGCAAGTCGCAGATCTTCTCGACAGCGGAGGATAACCAAACCGCAGTGGACATCCACGTGCTGCAGGGTGAACGCCCCATGGCAGCAGATAACATGACCCTCGGTCGTTTCCGCCTGGAAGGCATCCCTAATGCGCCACGCGGAATCCCTCAGGTAGAAGTCACCTTTGATATCGACGCCAATGGCATTCTCAATGTAACCGCCAAAGACAAAGCCACAGGGCGTGAGCAGCGGGTCACCATCACTGCCAGCACCAATCTGCAAAAAGCTGATATCGAACGCATGGTGCAGGAAGCAAAAGCTCATGCCGCTGATGATGAGAAACGCAAAGCCGTAGTGGAAGCCCGTAACCAGGGAGACAACGCCGCTTACCAGGTAGAAAAAGCAATCAAGGAAGCTGGCGATAAAATCCCCGCTGACCAGCGCTCTCAGGTAGAAGCCAAGGTTCAGGAACTACGGGAAGCCGTTAAAGGGGATGATGTCAATCGCATCAAGTCACTCACCGATGAGTTGCAGCAGCTTTACAGCCAGGTGATGCAAGCCAGCGCGCAAGCTCAGCAGCCCGGCACTGGCGGTGCAGCCCCCTCAGGTGAGCCACCAAAGACCGACGGTGATGTCATTGATGGTGAATTTACCGAACAAAAGTAATTCCAGGAACTCCGGCATCGCGAGGATGCCGGAGCTCCTGTTGACCAATGTGCTATACTTAGTGCTGTAGATCAAGTTGATTTATCAAGGAGGTAATTGTATGGGAGAAAGTGGCGGTAAGGCCGATAAAGGCAAAAAGGAACAGAAGAAGAAACCCAAGCATACCATCAAGGAAAAACGCAAACTGAAACAGGAGAAGAAACACCCAACTCCGACCGTGTAAAGAATAACAGCAAAACGCTCCCCCTTGGGGAGCGTTTTTTGATTGAAAGGTTATACTTGAACAATATGATGAAACAACAGGACCACATCCGAATCAAAGCCCTCGCCTGGATCGAAGATAAAGGATTCCTTTTTGTGGTAAAGATGCACGACAGCGTTAAAGAGGATGATTATTACCGTCCCGTGGGAGGTTCAGTGGAATTTGGCGAGCGCGCACACGAAGCTGTGATCAGAGAAGTTCAGGAAGAGCTAAACACAGAAATCGCCTTAATTGCCCCGCCTTTTGTGGTGGAAAACCTCTTCACCTGTGATGGTAAAGCTGGTCATGAAGTCGATTTTCTCTTTCCTGCCCGGTTTACGGATATCGGTTTTTATCAGCATAAGATATACGATCTGGTGGAAGCCAATGGCGACAAAGCCGAGGCGATGTGGATTCCGATCATGGATTGCATCACTGGAAAATTACGGCTTGTACCAGAAGAACTCAATCAATGGTATCTTCATAAACTCAACGGACATAAAAAATGAACTTTTGGAATGTAATCCTTTCGCTGCTCGGCGGGTTAGCCGGGCTTTTGGTCATTTTAACCCCACTCCTTGCGCTGGCATATCTCATCAACAACCATACCAACGGGAGTCTTGTTTCTGACGGTGAAAAGCGCAAGTATCTGCTTCATGTTCCCCAAAAATATGATCCATCCAAACCAACCCCGCTGGTGGTTGTCATTCACGGGTTCGCGCAGTGGCCTTCAAACCAGGCGCAGGTGAGCCAATGGAACCCGCTTGCAAATGAAAAGGGGTTCATCGTTGTGTATCCTTCTGGGACCGGCATTCCAAAAAGGTGGCGCGGCACTGGTTTTGGGAACCCCGTCAAAGAACCCTTAATTGATGTCAATTTTATTTCCGCTCTGATTGATAAACTGAGTAGTCAATACAACATTGACACAGAACGGATTTATGTCACTGGTCTTTCCAACGGCGGGGGCATGTCATTGCGGCTCTCTTGTGCATTATCCGACCGTATTGCTGCCATTGGCGGTGTTGCAGGAGCATATCTTTACCCGATTGAAAAGTGTGAACGAACTCGACCAGTGCCAATGATGGTCGTTCATGGCGATGCCGATAAAGTTGTACCTTATCATGGCGGTCCTTCCCATTCCTTTGAGGTGCCATTCCCATCCATACCAGCCTGGGTAAAGGAATATGCTTCATTCAATTCCTGCCAGGGGGATCCCCAGACCATTCGGGGTCTTCCTGAGGATGTCAGCGGGCTTCGCTATACCGGAGCCTCCCGGGATTCCGAAGTGGTTTTTTACACGATTTATGGTGGAGGGCATTCATGGCCTGGCGGGAAACCCCTGCCGAAGTGGATTGTGGGGAAGACCTCGAAAACCTTTGACACAACCCGGGTCATGTGGGATTTCTTTATGGAACATCCCTTAAAATAAACTCGGACTTACATCCCAACAGGGAAAAAATCCTGTTAACTCCCCGATGATATAATCCGATTATGAAGAAAAGCCGGAAAATTGTTCTATACGGTCTTGCAGCGTGTATTGTTATGGCTGGATTTGCCCTTGCCATTCCGCGGGTGCGCTCCAGCGTCTTCTACCACATCTCGCAAACCCACACCAACCTGAAATATGCTCTCTTCCCGCCAGAAAAAGCGGTTTTTACCCCCGGTCAGGGGGGAGTGGATACGGTTGCCACCGCGGTACAGGCAACCCTTAACGCCTATGTTCCCCCCACCCTTACCCCGGTCCCAGCCACCCCGTTGCCAACGGCTACCATAACTCCCACTCCCCTGCCTTTACCGGCATCCGTCTATCTCAAAGGTGTACGTGCTGAAGAACAGCGTATGAACAACTGTGGCCCCACGACCTTATCGATGTACCTTTCTTTTTACAAATGGGTGGGCAAATTAAACCCCACTGCTGAAGTTCCCCAGGACCACATTGCACCTTACGTCAAACCCAACCCCGAAGACAAGAATGTGATGCCTTACGAGATGCAGGCATATGTCCAGCAATATACTGATTTCGATGCCATCATCCGCATGGGCGGTGATCTGCAAACCCTCAAAGCGCTGACCGCCGCGGGATTCCCGGTGATGGTGGAAAAGGGGTTCGATGTTCCTTCGACCCCCCTGCACCCCAACATGGGATGGATGGGGCATTACGACCTCGTCGTCGGGTACGATGACGCCCGTCAGGTTTTCCACACCAAGGATTCCTACCTTCCGCTCATTCTTAACACCGCTGAAGGCAAGGGCTTGAACTTTACCTACAACACCACCCTCCTCAGCTATGAGATTCCATATGATGATTTCTACAAAAACTGGCAGGCATTCAATTACATTTTTCTCGTGGTTTTCCCAAAAGACAAGCAGAATGATGTTCTTAACCGGTTAGGACCACTTATGGATGAGAATAATGCTTACCGTGTTGCTTATGACCGCGCTCAGCAGGAAATAAAAACTCTTAAAAATCCTCGTGATCTCTTTTTCGCCTGGTTCAATACCGGTACCAGCCTGGTTTACCTCCATGATTACAGCGGCGCCGCGCAAGCTTACGACTCTGCCTACAAGTTGTACCCTTCCATTCCAGCTGACCAGATGCCGCCCTGGCGCATGACCTGGTATCAAACCGGACCTTACTTTGCTTATTACTACACTGCTCGTTATCAGGATGTGGTCAATCTCGCAACCACCACCCTCGATGCCATTCAATCCAAAAAAGCAGTGGAAGAATCCTGGTATTGGCGGGCAATGGCTGAATTAGCCATGGGTGACCAGGTAAGCGCTGTCAGAGATTTCCGCGAGAGCCTGGTATGGCATCCGGGATTCACCCCCAGTGTTGATCAGTTGAATAAACTCGGGTTGACCCCCTAAGGGGAGATAGGATTAAGGATGGGGAAAAATACGCTGAAGATCCTTCATTTTGCCGATGCGCACATCGATATCGCCCAGCAAGGTCGGCATGACCCCGAGACTGGGCTGCCTCTGCGGGTAATCGATTTCCTGAAAGCACTGGATACTATCGTAGACGCTGCCATCAGCGAAAAGGTCGACCTGGTGATTTTTGCTGGGGATGCCTACAAAGACCGCCAGCCCTCTCCGACCTATCAACGCGAGTGGGGACGCCGCATTATGCGTCTTGCCACTGCCAAAATTCCGACTTTGCTTCTGGTGGGCAATCATGACCTCAGCCCCGCCAGTGGACGCGCTCACACTCTGCAGGAATTCGATACGCTTGAAGTCCCTTATGTTCGCGTGCTTGGTAAACCCGAATTCCTCAAACCAGCAGACCTCTGGAATCTGCCGCTGCAGGTGCTGGCACTGCCCTGGGTTTTCCGGTCTGGATTAATAGCTTCTCTCGGGCTGGAAGGAGAAGAGGCCGAAAAGGTCGATCAGGAGCTCGAAACCCGGTTGACCGAGATCCTTCAAAACTGGATGGACGAATTAGACCCAACCTTGCCCACCATCCTCACATCTCATGGCTCAGTACAGGGTGCAGTATACGGAAATGAACGAACTGTCATGCTGGGAAAAGATATTGTCCTTGCCGGCGGTCTCGTCAAAGACCCACGTCTGGATTATGTTGCGCTGGGTCACATCCATAAACACCAGGATCTGAACCCTGGTGCTCACCCCCCCGTGGTTTATTCGGGTTCTATTGAGCGCGTTGATTTTGGAGAAGCCAGCGACGATAAATACTACATTATCGCCCGGGTCAGCAAGGGGAAAACCACCTACGAGGCCAGGAAAATTAAAGGCAGGCGTTTCATCGACAAGTTCATCAAGGTTAAAGACCGCGAAGAGATGATTAGTAAAGTTCCCTCGGTGCTTCCGCCTAAAAAACAACTTGAGGATGCCATCGTTCGCCTGACCGTGGAATACCCGCGTGAATTGGATATTTACCTTGATGAAAGTCTTCTGCGTGAGCAAAACGCGGGTGCAATGGAGTTTCATCTCATTCGCCACCCATCTGAAGAAGCGCGCTTGCGCCTCCCTATCGGCGAAGGGATCGAGGACCTGACTCCCCTCGAGCTCCTCGACAGCTACTGGAAATCCACTCATGCCGACCCAGGCGAAACAGAAGCTATTCAAACCCTGGCCAGTTCCATCATCCAGGCGGTTGAGGGAGAAACCGAAGCGGAAGGGAATCTTGGATAACCTATGAATTCCATTTTTTTGGAAATTCTTATCGTCCTTGTCCTCATCCTGCTCAATGGGTTTTTCTCGATGTCTGAAATCGCTCTCGTTTCTGCCCGCAAGGTGCGCCTGGAACAAAAAGCAGATGAAGGGGATAAAGGGGCAAGGATTGCCCTTGAACTTACCGGATCGACCAATAAATTGCTCTCCTCTGTTCAAGTCGGCATCACCCTGGTGGGAATCCTCACCGGTGCTTTAGGCGGCGCTACCATCGCCGAAAGGCTGACGGCAAGCCTTGTAAAAATAAATTGGCTTGCCCCCTATGCTTCCGGAGTAGCCATTACCATTGTCGTGCTTTTCACCACCTACTTCTCCCTGGTCATTGGCGAATTGATCCCTAAACGCCTGGCGTTGAACGATCCTGAAAAAATTGCCGGCAAGGTTGCCGGAGTGATGCGATTCCTTTCCAAAGCAACAGCGCCGATCGTGCATCTGCTCTCAGCATCAACTGAATTGGGGGTGAAAGTCCTGGGGGTTAAACCTTCTGCCGAACCCCCGGTGACCGAAGAGGAAATAAAAGTCCTTATCGAAGAAGGCACCCAGGTGGGGGTTTTTGGCGAAGCGGAACAGGATATGGTGGAAGGGGTCTTCCGTCTCAACGACCGCTCCATCAATGCGATCATGACCCCGCGCACTGAGATTGAATGGCTGGATGCTGATGATCCCATTGACCAGGTCATCAAACAGATCCTGGCATCGCCATTCTCGCGCTTCCCGGTAGCCCGCGGCTCGCTGGATAACGTGGTGGGTATTATCGCTGCCCGCGAAATACTGGCAAAAAAACTCATTGGGCAGCCCTTTAACCTTCTGGACCTGGTTCAG
This sequence comes from uncultured Anaerolinea sp., assembly GCA_964428125.1. GTDB lineage: Bacteria > Chloroflexota > Anaerolineae > Anaerolineales > Anaerolineaceae > UBA6107. Next base: position 342,023 of record CAYRXB010000001.1, on the reverse strand, counting down.
AAACCGCTGTTTGTGCCGGAAAACACCCCCGCGATGCATGTAATGGATATGGTTCGCGATGCTGGTGTTCATGAAGCCCTGGTCATTGATGAATACGGCGGTTTACTTGGCATGATAACTCTCTTCGATGTGCTTGAATCGATTGTTGGCGAGATTCCCAGTGTTTCAAACGCTGAGGAACCCGAGATCATTAAGCGCGAGGATGGATCCTACTTGTTGGATGGATTGCTGCCTGTCGATGAATTAAAAGAATTGCTGGATGTGGAAGAATTACCCGAAGAGAAATTAGCCGGGTATCAAACCGTGGGAGGGTTTGTAATGAATCAGATGGGAACAATCCCTGCCACAGGGCAGCATTTTCACTGGTTAAATTTCCGGTTTGAGATCCTGGATATGGATGGCAGGCGCGTAGATAAGGTCTTGGTGAACAAATTCCCCACCGCAATTTCACATCCTCAAAAACCCAAGGGGGGCGAAAAATGATACCGATCAGTTTGCAGGTTCAGGGATTTCTCTCTTATCAAGACAAAAACATCATCAATTTTGACAATATTGATATCGCCTGCATCAGTGGTTCGAACGGTGCGGGAAAATCTTCCCTGCTGGATGCCATTACCTGGGCTTTGTTCGGTGAAGCTCGCCGCAAAGATGACAGTGTGATCAATCACCAAGCAGGCAGCGCTGAGGTCATCCTGGATTTCCTCTATGAGAACGTCTTATACAGAGTGCAGCGCATAAAGAAAAAGGACGAAACCACCCGTTTGGAATTCTTCCTGCGAACCGGCGACGAAACGTGGAAACCCCTCACGGAAGCCACCCTGCGAGCCACTGAAGAACGCATCCGGCAAATCCTCCGGCTGGACTACGAAACTTTCATTAATGCTTCTTTCTTTTTGCAGGGCAAGGCGGATGAGTTTGCCAAGCAGCGTCCCGGCGACAGAAAACGCATTCTGTCATCAATCCTTGGTCTTGAAATTTGGGAAAAATACAAGGATGAAGCTGCCAGGCGCAGGCGGTTGGCGGAACTTGAGCTCTCAGGTGTTGACGCTCAAATTAAAGAAATTGATACCGAATTAGCAGATGAGGAGAATCGGACCCGGCAGCTCGCCGACCTCGAAGAGAAATTGAAGATCAATCGGGAACTTGCAGAAACACGGAAAGCGATGCTGGATCAGCAGCGCCTGGCCGCTGATAGGTTCACCGCAGAAAAGAAACAGGTGGAAAAAACCGGGTTGGAAATCCAGCGCATGCAAAATGACCTTAATATGAAAGTCGACAATTTGCGGCAGCGACAGGAAGAACGGAAGACGTTTTTACAGCAGATCAACAATGAAGAGCAAATCCACCAGCAATATTTTGCCTGGCAGGCTGCACAAAAGGAATTGGAATCCCTCGATAAAGTGGCAGCTAATTTCCATCAGTACCAGGCAATGAGGCAAAAGCCAATGGTGGCAATCGAAGCTGAACGGGCTCGTATTGAGACAGAGATTAAAAGCCTCACAGCACGCCAAATTGAAATCGATGCAATCCGTGCATCTATTCCTGCCATGAACCTTGCTCTTGATGAGCTTGCCCGCCAAATCAAGATGGATAATAACCGCCTTGACATGCGTCCGGTTCTTGAAAATGACCTGCGTGAATTGAGTGAAGAAAAAACCCGAGTAAAGACCGAAAACGCAGCCCTAAAACAGGAAATGGATACCCTTAAGGAACGCATTGCCATACTGCAGGAAGCAACCGGAGCAACCTGCCCAACCTGTGAAAAACCTCTGAACTCCGGCGAACGTCATCGACTGATTGACACCCTTAATGCACAGGGCACTGAAAAGGGAAACCTCTACCGGAAGAACTTACTGATCGCTGATCATTGTGATGTGGCCTACAAAGAAAAAGAAACTGAACTCCAATCTCTTCAGCGGGTTGATGCCGAACTAAAATTGCACCAGCGGCTCTTTGATCAGAAAAATGAGGAAGTCCGTCTCGCTTCCGAGTCGATAAAAACATGGCAGGAAACAGGGTATATTCGCCTTGCTGAGTTGACCAGGCAGATCGAAAATAACACTTATGCAGCCGCGGCACGCCAGGAACTTGAAAGAGTGGATAATGAATTGATTTCTCTTGGTTATGACCCCCTGGTGCATGAAAACTTGCGCCAGAAGGAAAATGAATTACGTAAAAGCCAGGATGCCCTTCTCCAACTCGAAAAGGCTAAGGCTGCACTTGCGCCCCTTGAACAGAATATCCGAGAATTGGAAACTTCAATAGACCAGGCTGAGCAGCTGCTGCTCGCCAAGCAAGCCGAGTACAAAGAAGATTTGGAAAAATTAGCCGGGATTGAAGCAGAGGCTCCGGATATCAGTCAATTGGAAAAAGAGTATTTTGCGGCACAGGAACAGGCAAACCGGCTATTTTTGGAAGTGGGTTCTGCCCGCAACCAGGTGGATGTCCTCGCCAAACAAAAGATCAAAAAAGCATCTTGCCTGGAGGAAAGGGCTTTTATTGTGGGGAATATTGCCAACTTCAAGATCCTTGAAAAAGCTTTTAGCAAAGATGGCATCCCCTCAATGCTGATCGAGCAATCCCTGCCTGAAATTGAGAGTCACGCCAATGAGATCCTTGATCGCCTGAGTGCTGGCAACATGTCCGTCCATTTTGAAACCCAGCGTGAATTCAAGGAAAAAAACCGCGAAGACCGCAAACAAACGCTGGATATCCTCATCCGTGATGCAGCTGGCGAACGAGCTTATGAATTGTTCTCGGGCGGTGAAGCCTTCCGGATCAACTTTGCCATTCGCCTGGCACTCAGCCGCGTCCTCTCTCACAGGTCTGGGGCGCGTCTGCAAACACTTGTGATCGACGAGGGCTTTGGCAGCCAGGACGCTGATGGGCTTCAACGTCTCATTGAGGCTATCAACCTTGTGCGCGGTGATTTTGCCAAGATCCTGGTGATCACTCATCTTGATGAACTCAAAGATGCTTTCTCTGCCCGCATCGAAGTTACCAAGACTCCCAAAGGTTCGCGGGTGAACGTGGTGGCTGGATGATGACTCCAATTGTGCGTGTGGCTTTGCAGCAGCGGGTCCTGCCAGACTACAGGGTTGATTTTTTCAATGCCCTCGGGGCAGCCTGCCCAGGCGGATTGGAGGTCTTTGCCGGTCTACCACGCCGTAATGAAGCCATCAGCACTGGTGATCAACTAACCAGCGCTCGGTTTGTCAGGGCAAAGAATATGCACCTGTTCAGTGGAAAAACTTATTTCTGCGTGCAGTACGGGTTAATCCGCTGGCTTGAGCGATACCAACCCGAAATACTAATCGTTGAAGCCAACCCGCGTTATCTTTCAACCCCTTCTGCCATTCAGTGGATGCACCACCGCCACAGACCAGTGATCGGCTGGGGATTGGGAGCACCAAAAACCAATCGCGCGGAAACAACACTTAGAAGAAACTTCCTTGAATCACTGGACGGTGTGATCGCGTATTCCAAGACGGGTGCGCAGCAATATATTGAGTCTGGTCTCAAACCTGAACGGGTGTTCATAGCCCCCAATGCGGTTGCACCACGTCCCAAGAAAAAACCTTCTTTGCGCCCATTGGAATTTCACGACGGCAGAGCTTCTTTGCTTTTTGTGGGTAGATTACAGGAACGCAAACGCCTGGATGTGCTCCTTCATGCCTGTGCCCTTCTGCCGGACCATCTCCAACCACGGTTGACGATTATCGGCGATGGACCTGACCGCTCCCGGCTGGAGTCTCTGGCTCGATCGATCTACCCTCAGGCGCAATTCCCCGGCGCTAAACATGGCGGGCAACTTGAACCATACTTTAACTATGCAGACCTGTTTATCCTCCCCGGCACAGGCGGACTGGCAGTTCAGCAGGCTATGGCGCATGGCTTGCCAGTGATCGTGGGAGAAGCAGACGGTACGCAATCTGAACTGGTGAAACCTCAAAACGGCTGGTTGATGCCAGATGTGAACGTGAAAACCTTAAACACTGTGCTGTTGGATGCTATTTCGAATCCCAGCCGGCTGCGGCAAATGGGCGAAGCCTCTTTCCAAATCGTAGACCAGGAAATCAATCTTGAGCTCATGGTTCAGGGCTTCCTCCATGCAATCGAGATTGTTCTACAAGGGTGAGCTGTGGAAAAACCGACCTCGCTGAAGATAATGATTCTTGCAGATGGACGCAGCCCAATCGTTCAGAACTGGGTCAAAATGCTGGCACCGTTGAATTACCACATTACACTGGTCTCTTCTTACCCCTGCAACCCCCTCCCGGGCATCAATCACCTGTTCATCCTTCCTCTGGCATTTTCATCCATGGGCGGCAGCCAGGCTGGCGGAAACCGCAATTCGGGTTATCCAAGAATAATCAAACATTTCCGCCCTTTAGCGCAAATAATCCGTCACTGGCTGGGACCTTGGACCTTGCAATCGAAGGTAAACCGGTTTCGTGACCTGATCAGCGTCAATCAGCCAGACCTCATCCATGCTTTTCGCATCCCTTTTGAGGGGATGCTTGCAGGATTAACCAACCCCGACATACCTGTGATCATTTCTACCTGGGGTAATGATTTTACTCTGCATGCCCCTTCCACGAGGCGAATGGGAGCACTTACCCGGCATGCGTTAACCAATGCTTCTGCCCTCATTTCAGACACTCATGTCGATATCCAACGTGCTGTCGAATGGGGCTTCGACCTCCAACAGCCCACCCTGGTGGTCCCTGGCAATGGCGGCATCGACCTTGCAGAAATTCAGGATGTAATTGCTGGTGTGATTCGCAGTACACCTTTTCGCGTAATTAACCCGCGAGGCTTGCGATCTTATATCCGTACGGATACTTTTTTCACTGCGATTCCTTTTGTCTTAAAAGAATTGCCCGAGGTGCAGTTCACCTGCACTTCCATGCGCGGACAGCCTGAAGCAGAGATGTGGGTTCACAAACTGGGAATAGAAAAGAATGTGCAGCTTCTGCCATTGTTGTCACAGACTGAATTATGGCGGGAATTCGCCCGCTCGCAGGTTTCGGTCTCAGTAAGCAGCCATGATGGCACACCCAATACACTTTTGGAAGCAATGGCGATGGGCTGCCTGCCGATTTGCGGGGACCTGCCTTCCATCCGTGAATGGATCGTACCCGGAGAAAACGGTTTATTGATTGACCCGGGTAACCCCGAACAACTGGCGAATAATATGATCAATTCTCTTAAAAATGAGGCGATGCGCCAGGCTGCAGCACAAAGAAACTTGCAGATCATAAAAGAACGCGCGGATATCCATACTGTCAGGCAGGTTGTAAGTGATTTTTATCCAAAAGTTACATCCGGAGGAAAGAAATGACACCTCCCATTGATCGGCTGCGCGGAATTGCCGTTGGAGCGGCGGTTGGTGATGCGCTGGGAATGCCGCTTGAATTTCTGCCCCCACGCCCGCTGACCGCCCTGGAAACAGAAATGATCAAAGGGGCGCTTCCTGCGGGGAGTTTTACCGATGATACCGAGATGGCACTGGCACTCGCGGAAAGCCTGCTCATCACCCACCCCCTGGACCCTAATGACCTTGCTGGGCGTTTTGCCGGCTGGTACCATAGCAACCCGCCAGATATCGGGATTCATACCAGCAAAGTGCTCGGCCTCATCGCCCGTGGAACCCACTGGCGTGAAGCATCGAAGACGATCCAAAATGCCAAGCCTGATTCAGCCAGTAATGGGTCGTTGATGCGCTGCTGGCCGGTAGCGATCGCCTGTTGGGATAATCCTGCTTACCTGGTTGCAGAATCCCGCCTCCAATCTGAAGTCACTCACATTCACAAAGATTGTGTAGATGCCTGTGTTTTTACCAACCTGCTTTTATCCAATATTGTAAACGGGTCTCGTATTGCCCCGCCAGGCGCCCTTCTAAGGGAAGGGATAGCCAATGCAGTTGAAAAAGTCGCTTTTGACCCGGATTTTCGGACAGTTATCGATCTTGCACCAGTACGCTCACGCAAAGACCTGCCTAACACCGGATGGGTGCGGCACACTCTTGAAAGCGCTTTGTGGGCTGTGTTGACCACACACTCCTTCGAGGAAGCCCTGGTGCAGGCAGTAAACCTGGGAAATGATGCAGATACAACCGGTTCGGTCGCAGGCGCGATTGCCGGTGCTATGTATGGGATGGATGCCATTCCCTCCCGCTGGAAAGATTTACTTCACGGCGAGTATCCTCTCAGGTCAAAACACCTCTGGTTCTGTAATGATTTTGCCAAACTGGCAGATGACTTGGCAGCTCTCTCACAGTAAATACGTTTCAATATATTTCTTATATCAACCCAAAAATTTTTTACTCCCTTATAACAATAGACGGGTTTTATTAGTCACATTAGTTCCATTAGCGGTTAATCATTAGTCACTTTGACGCAAAACACTGGTTGGACTATACTTAAATTCCGATAAAAATTCTCCCGGAGGTTTTCTAAATGGCTTCAGAATCCAGTTTTAAACTAACGTACGCCACCATGCACAACCCGCCCGAAGAATTGCACCAGCATTTTGATGAAGCACTGACCAAACTCAGGGCGCACCTTGGTCAGGAATATGCCATGATGATCGATGGCAAAGATGTGTTCTCTAGCGAAAAAATTGAGGACCGTAATCCAGCCAACACCGAAGAAGTACTCGGCATCTTCCAAAAAGGAACTGCCGCTGATTCCAATGCCGCCATTGCCGCTGCGCGTAAAGCCTTCAAGGGTTGGAGCCGCACTCCTTGGCAAGAACGTGTCCGCTTAATCCGCAAAGCAGCAGAAATCATGGATAAACGCATTTATGAAATGGGTGCTGTTGTTTCCATGGAAGTTGGAAAGAATCGCATGGAAGGCCTTGGTGATGTTGCCGAAACCGCTGACCTCTTCCGTTATGCCTGCGGCCGCATGGAAGCCAACAATGGGTTTATTGCTGAGATGGGACGTGATCCCCTCGAAGGATTCGTGAGCACGAACGAATCCGTGTTGCGGCCATACGGTGTCTGGCTGGTGATCAGTCCATTCAACTTCCCTGCCGCCCTTACCGGTGGTCCTACCGGTTCAGCCCTGGTAGCCGGCAACACAGTAGTGATCAAACCCGCATCTGACACCCCCTGGACCACGCGCCTCATTTGTGAATGCCTGCGTGATGCAGGCGTTCCTGACGGCGTGTTCAATTTTGTCACAGGTTCAGGCTCAGTGGTTGGACAGGCTCTTATTGACAATCCGGACGTTGATGGAATCACTTTCACGGGTTCATTTGATGTTGGCATGAAGATCTACCGGGATTTTGCCAACCGTAATTACGTACGCCCAATCATCCTTGAACTTGGCGGTAAGAACCCCACCATTGTAACCAAGAATGCTGACCTGGATACCGCCTGCCTTGGACTGATCCGATCCGCATTCGGACTGCAGGGGCAAAAATGCTCAGCCGGATCGAGAATTTACATCGAAGCACCAATTTATGATGCTTTAGTTAAGAAACTGGTCGATGCCACCGAAAAATACGTGGTTGGCAATCCGACTGACCGCGGGGTTAACATGGGACCGGTCGTGAACAAGAGCTCCTACGCAGATTTCAAAGGCTTCTGCGAGGAACTCCACGACGCCGGCACCATCCTGACGGGTGGAAAGGTCCTGACTGAAGGCAAGTATTCCAAAGGTTATTTCTGCGCGCCAACCCTGGCTGAACTCCCCTACTCTCACCGCTTGTGGAAACACGAGATGTTCGTCCCCATTACCACAATCGGAAAATTCACTGATCTGGACGAAGCCATGCGAATGGCTAATGATGTGAATTATGGTCTTACCGCAGGGTTCTACGGCAGCCAGGATGAAGCAAAGTGGTTCTTCGAAAACATCGAGGCCGGCGTCACCTATGCCAACCGTCCACAGGGCGCCACCACTGGCGCATGGCCGGGTTTCCAACCATTTGGAGGCTGGAAAGGTTCAGGGTCCAGCGGCAAGAACGCTGGCGGGCTGCATTACCTGCAGTTGTATATGCACGAACAGATTCACACCAATGTAAGAAAAATATAAGGAAATACGGAAGGGTCCATGACAAAACTCTGTTCACTTAAAGACGCGATCGCCAGTTATGTCCATGATGGCGACACGGTCTACTGCGCCGGGTTCACTCACATGATCCCCTTTGCTGCGGGTCATGAGATCATCCGCCAGGGTCGAAAGAACCTCACCCTGGCTCGTGCTACCCCTGACCTGATCTACGACCAGATGGTGGCAGCTGGATGCGCCCGCAAGTTGATCTTCTCGTACATTGGCAACCCTGGTGTTGGATCCCTCCGAATTGTTCGCAACGAACTTGAAGCAGGCATGCTGGAGTGGGAGGAATACTCCCACTTCGGCATGATCTCCCGCCTTCAGGCTGGCGCTGCTGGCTTACCCTTCATGCCCATGAACCAGACAGCTGCTACCGATCTTGAGCACAACAACCCCAATATCCGGCGCGTCCAGGATCCATACACTGGTCGTGAAGTCATCACGGTTCCACCGCTAAATCCTGATGTGGGCATAATTCACGTCCAGCGCTGTGATATAAATGGCAATTCTCACATCTGGGGGATCGTTGGGGAGCAGAAAGAAGTGGCGTTCGCTTCAAAGTATGTCATTATTACTGCTGAAGAGATCGTTGATGAAGATGTCATCCGTTCTGATCCAAACCGCACTGTCATCCCGGAAATGATCGTGAAGGCGGTTTGCCACGTACCGCATTGTGCCCACCCATCGTACACACAGGGTTACTATGACAGGGACAACATTTTTTATCTCAACTGGGACAAGATTAGCGAGGACCCGGATACTGTTAAACAATGGCTGGATGAATGGGTCTATGGCGTGAAAGATTGTGAGGAGTACTGGCAAAAGCTCGGTGCAGAAACACACAAACGGCTGCAGGTAAAACCAAAATTTGCCGCACCGGTGAATTATGGAGATTATTAATTCTTTCTCCGCGAATTTCGCTAATAACGCGAATAAATGGTTTGGTCAGTAGTTCTTATGGAAACTCATCCTCTTCTAACAAATCGAAAACCTTATCTCGATGACCTTTTATATAAAAACGAGGTTTTCGCAATTATCGGTGCTGCTATCGAAGTCCACAATACACTTGGAAATGGATTCCTCGAACCCGTTTATCAGGAGGCATTAGAATACGAGTTATATAGCAGAAACATCCCTTATAAAAGCCAAGTTGACATTCATATAAACTATAAAACACATCCTCTATTAAAAACTTACAGGGCAGATTTTTTCGCTTATGAAAAAATTATCATTGAAATTAAAGCGTGCGACCATTTGGCTTCTATTGACGAAGCACAAATCCTTAATTATTTAAAAGCAACCAAAAAGAAATTGGGGATTTTAATCAATTTTGGGGCTTCCAAACTTGAGTGGAAACGTATCATATTTGATAAAGTGAGTAAAAACTGAATAGGTTTTATTGCGAGATTTATTAGCGATCATTAGCGTAATTAGCGGATAATATGTTATAGGAAAAAGGATAAAATGACCGAGACATCCTATTCTTCTCAGGAACTTATGTGCGTCAATGCCGCCAGGCTGCTGCGGGATGGCGATAATGTTTTCGTTGGCGTGGGGCTGCCCAACCTGGCTTGCAACCTGGCACGGCGAACTCATGCTCCTAATCTGCAAATGATCTATGAAGCCGGAGTCATCGGGGCGCGTCCTTCTCGGCTGCCTTTATCGATTGGTGATCCAACGTTGGTAAGCGGTGCCAGTTCGGTCTGCGGGATGTTCGATATCTTCTCCCTTTACCTGCAACGTGGCAACGTGGATGTTGGTTTTCTTGGCGGCGCTCAGATAGACCGATTTGGCAATATCAACGCCACTGTTATTGGTGATTATCAGCATCCCAAGGTGCGCCTGCCAGGATCCGGTGGGTCACAGGAGATGGCGGGCTGGGCAAACCGCTGTTATGTCATTACTCCCCATCAGAAGCGTCGTTTCCCTGAAAAAGTGGATTTCCGTACTTCGGCAGGATTCCTGGGTGGACGCGCCGAACGGAACGCCGCAGGAGTGCGCGGCGGGGGTCCGCTGGTGGTCGTCACCAACCTTGGCTTGCTTGAACCGGATGAAAACGGGGAATTGATGTTAACCGCTCTTCATCCCGGATGTACCGTTGACCAGGTCAAGGAAAACACCGGTTGGGAGATCAAGATTGCAGCAGATGTTAAGGTTACCCCGCCTGTGCTTGAATCTGAATTGATTTTGTTGCGGGAAGTGCTTGATCCGGAAGGTATATATTTGAAAGGCAGTTGATGACAAAACGACCAAATATCGAGGTTTTAACAACCATTCCCTTCCCTGAGCCTGTCATGCAGAGACTGAAGGCTATCAATCCGCGCATCAAGATCACGCTGTCACCTGCCCAATCAATAAATGATATTTCTCCGGAGATCTGGGGTCGGACTGAGGTCCTTTATACAGATGTGCTTATTCCACCTTTGAACCTTGTACCAAAACTTCGCTGGGTACAATTTCATTACGCCGGCATCGATTATGTGCTGGATTCTCCGCTTTCTGAAAATCCAGATATTACCCTCACCTCAATGAGCGGGGCATCATCTGTACAAGAAGGTGAATTCATCATGATGATGCTGCTCAGTCTGGGTCACCGGCTGCCAGAATTAATATCGAACCAGGCAAAACAGGAGTGGCCGCTCGACCGGTGGGAACGGTTCACCCCTACTGAGCTGACCAATTCCACCCTTGGGTTGATTGGGTACGGCAGCATTGCCCGTGAAGTAGCCCGCCTGGTTCAGCCATTCAATGTCAAAGTGCTGGCTGCCAAACGCGATGTGATGCATCCGGCGGATGAAGGGTATACCATCGACGGTCATGGTGACCCAGAGGGGAATCTTTTCCACCGGCTTTACCCAATACAAGCCATTAAAACCATGTTAAAAGAGTGTGATTATGTGGTCTGTACCCTGCCATTAACACCTGAAACCCGCGGATTGATTAACGATGAGGTGTTTCGGTCGATGAAACCCGGAGCTTTCTTTATTCATATCTCAAGAGGTGGTGTGGTCGATGAAAGCGCTCTTGTGCAGGCGTTAACCGAAAAACGCTTGAGTGCAGCAGCTGTGGATGTCTTCGCACAGGAACCACTTCCTCCTGGGTCTCCCTTGTGGAAAGCGCCTAATCTCATCTTGACCCCTCATGTATCCGGGTTCAGCCCACGCTACAAAGAACGTGCTGGAGAAATGTTCATCGAGAATCTGCGGCGGTATCTGCACGAGGAACCTTTGATGAATACCTTTAAACCGGAACGACACTATTAGTTAGGAAAAGGGTTATAGCTAATAGCTTATAAGTGAGCGGGGACCTGGTCATGCCGGCAAAGATAACCACCATTTTCTTCGACCTCGGATATACCCTTATCAACTTCAGGGGAAATGTTGATCGGGTGCTTTTTTCCTCATATTTAGCATTATCAGATTCTCTTATTTCCTCGGGATATGCGATCGATCGAAGGGCGTACGCACGTCAATACCAAAAAGTCATCTCGCAGTATTACATTGACCGTGACATTGATAATATCGAACAGCCGTTGGATCTATTTGTGAACCACACCTTAATTGGATTTGGGGTTTCTCCAGCCCCTTTAGAGATTACCAGTAAAGCAATTGCCGCAATGTTCAAGGTCACCGAATCTCACTGGAAGGTAGAGAACGATACCCATGCCGCCCTTGCAAAATTAAAACAGGATGGCTATCGCCTCTGCATCATATCTAATGCCTCCAACACAGAAGATTTAACCAATCTTATCGATCAATGTGGATTGCGTTGCTATTTTGATCAATTTATCATCTCGGCAAAGGAAAAAATACGAAAGCCGCATCCAAAAATATTTGAAATTGCATTAAGGAAGATGAAAGCCACACCTGATGAGTCTATCATGGTGGGGGATACACTCACCGCCGATATCCTGGGCGCCCAAAGAGCCGGTATGCGCGCCATCTGGATCAACAGGAGGGCAAACCGCCCGGAAAATAACCGTGTGAAAAAGGTGATCTGTCCGGATTATTCAACCAATCGTCTTTCAAAACTTCCCGAAATAATAAACTCCATTAAATAAAAATCCTGCCTTTCAGCAGGATTTTTTTACTCATGGCTTGGGTTCTATTGGCGGTTCTACTGGTCCCGTCGGCGGAGGCGTTTTTGGGGCTACTGGCTGCATCATGATTGTTGCTTCACCAGATGGTTCTTCCGGCGCACCTCGGCGTGGAGACATAACTGTCGGCAAGGCGCTTGGTGGCGGGGGAGGTACGGGAGCCTGCGGCGTTTGCGGAACCGGTGGTACTGGCGGATATTGAGGCACCGAAGGAGCCTGGTAAACCGGCGGTGCAACAGGAGGAGGTATTGGCATTGAAGGAGGCACAGGTGGCGCAGCGGGCATTCCCGTTGGGGGCGGCGCTGGAACGCCATACCCGCTTGGATAGTAGTACTGTGGCTGCGGTTGTTTCTTCTTGAATACACCTGTGATCAAGAGGATCACCAGGGCAATGCCCGACAATCCAACAACGATGAGAAGAATGACCCACCAGGTGATTCCTCCTCCTTTAGAGGAGGTTGCCGGCACCAAAGTGGCTGTCATGGCAGTATTCGGGTTCTCCCAGGTCACTGAATTACCAGATTTCTTACCATTGGTTTCAAGGACTTTCATACCCTCTATTGTGAATTTAAACTCCGGAGCGAGCCCCAACGTTAAACCACCACTGCTCAGAGAGATGGCATCCATCTGGAATCCGTAGGCAGTTTCGCCATTTACAGTCACCTTATTGAACGCAGGTGATCCATCTTCAGCGAATCCTAATGTTTCATTTAGCTTATCCAGTCCCTCGCCTTTAATTGTGATCGAATAAGGGACATTTCCACCTTTGTCGGTTAATTTTTTATAGGTGACTTCGAGACCGGAATTCTTCCCTTCAGAGACCAGGGTATCCAGTCCATCAATCACGGTCTGCCCATAGTCTTTGTAGGAGCTCCCCTCGATCAGGATATTTTGGTTGACCTCCCATTTTTCAGACGCGTCCAGTTTTACCACGGTATCGGAAGACAAAATAGTTACACACCCGGAGAAGAAAATCGCAAGCAGTAAGATTGAAAAAATTAGAAAACTTTTTTTCATGACTCTCCTTTCAATAAAGTAATGAGTCAGAACTCTCCACCTGTTTTTATTGTACAGGTTATTTATGAAGTTTCAATATCATTAGCAAAATTTTGCCATTTTATCTCTTTCACGAAATTGATTCGCATGTAAAATTATAGGATATTCTCACAAAGGCATATTATGACGATAGAGACTTTTCTTGTTATCCTCAGCGGCATTGCCTGGTCAGTAGTCTATATTGATGCGATCCGTATTGGATTGAAAAACCGTTCATACGCCATGCCCTTTTGGGCTTTAGCGTTAAACATCGCCTGGGAGTTCCTTCATGCGGTGCTTGGCCTAAAAGCCGCCGGGCTAACTTTGCAGATTGGGATTAATTTTTCATGGTTCCTTTTGGATATCGGTCTGCTATATACTTATTTCCGATTTGGGAAGAGATATTTTCCTCATTCTTTGCCAAAATCGTTCTTTTTACCATGGAGTATTGTTGTCCTGGCGGCCGCCTTCATTATCCAGTTCATGTTCATCCATGAATTTGGTTTGCTGATGGGGGCAATCTATTCAGCGTTTTTACAGAACCTGCTCATGTCAATTCTCTTCATTGCTATGCTTATCCAACGCAACAGCAGAGAAGGTCAGACAATTTTGATCGCCGTAAGTAAATGCATAGGCACCCTTGCACCAACAATCTATATGGGCGTGATTGGGATAAAAGGATTCATGGCTGCCAATTCGCTTGTTCTGGTTATCGGTGGATTGATTTTCTTTTTTGACCTGTTATATATTGTTTTATTAAAAAGAGTCCACAATGCAAAACTGGGGGAATAACTGGAATCAATGATGCTTTCCTCCCGAAAAAGGTTTTCGCCTTACCTCGCATTGGGAATCGGTCTCGCTGCATTAAGCATGACCGGAATCTTTGTGCGTTGGGCAAATGCACCCGGCACGGTTACTGCTGCATACCGAATGGGAATTGCCGCATTGGTATTAACACCACTTGCTATACGTGAAAAAAACAATCTCGCCCCGAAATCAGACCTCACATGGTTATGGATGATGCTGGCAGGGCTATTTATCGCGCTAGACCATGGCAGCTTAAATACTGCCGTGAACCTTACCCGCATCGCGAATTGCACATTGTTGAATAACCTGTCACCCATTTGGGTAGCATTGTTTGCTTTGTTTATCTGGCGCGAACGCCTGAATCGCTGGTTCTGGTTAGGTCTCGCGCTGGCAGTTGGTGGGGCGGTTACCATCCTGGGTTCAGATATCATCAAACACCCACAGTTAGGGTTAGGTGACGGGCTAGCCTTTGCATCCAGTATTTTTTATGCCGGATACTTTTTGGTTACCCAGGTGGGCAGGCGTACCGGATCATTATGGAAATTTTCCTGGATGGTCTATGCCATCAGTGCTGTTCTTCTTTTTGGTTACAACTTAATCATGGGAATCCCTCTCGTTGGTTATCCCGGTAGAACCTATTTAGTTTTTATCGCCATCGGTATTTTTTGCCAGGCAATTGGGTACACCAGTATCGTATATGCCCTGGGTCATCTTCCGGCATCGATCGTATCTCCCACCATGGTGGCACAAATCGTGTTAACTTCACTACTCGCAATTCCACTGACAGGTGAAAACCTTGCGCCCCTTCAGATAATAGGGGGGGTAATCGTAATTGCCGGGATTATCCTTGTGAATTTGAGTCGCTCGCGTCAGGCAATGGTTGAAACCCCCGCTGCCCCCGGTTAAGCAGATTACCCGCGTTTGACCATGATCCTGAACTTCTCAACAATTTCCGGATCATACGCCTTGCCTGAATTCTCCTCGATGACCTTCCAGGCATCTGCGTCTGACATTCCTTTCCGATAAGGTCGGTCTGACCTCAAAGCATCCCAACCATCGATCACAGAGAACACGCGTGCCATCAGCGGGATTTCAGTTCCCTTTAATCCACGCGGATAACCCGTGCCATCCCATCTTTCGTGGTGGCACCACGGAATATCCAGCGAATTCCTCAGGAAATCAATGGTTTCCAGCATTTCCTTACCAAGTGTCGGATGAGTGCGCATGATTGCCCATTCTTCATCAGTTAAAGGCGCTGGTTTAAGGAGTATTGCATCAGAAATACCCATTTTCCCGATATCGTGCAGCAATGCACCCCGGCGAAGATCGACCATTTCCGATTCGGGAACGCCAACCATTCGTGCCAGTTGAATTGCTGATGCGGCGACACGCTCTGAATGCCCTTCAGTGTCGCCATCCCGCAGCTCTAATGCCCTTGCCCAACCTTCAATAGTTGCATCATAAGCCTGGCGAAGGCTAGTGTTGGCTTTCTGAGCCTCATTAAACAATGATGCATTATCAATTGCGATCGCCGCCTGGCTAGCCATTGAATCCAACAAACTCATCCATTGTTCATCCTGGGGCAGCTTGCCTTTATTGAATATCTCCAGCACTCCCTTAACCACACCTTTGCTGATCAGCGGGATCCCCAGGTAGTCCGTAAAACCATCTTCCTTAAATCCATCCGTGGTTATCTGTGAAGTATCAGATGAAAGGTCATCCGCTACTACAATGCGCCTTTCGAGTGCAGCTTTTCCAGCATAACTTTCACCAAGTGCAAGGTTGGTTCCCTCCACTGCGCGCGTCTTGAACCCCGACCCGGCAGCAAATTCCAATTTTTGTGTGAGTGGGTTGAACAATAGAATTGAAGCAGAGTGGATTTTGAGCTGCTGTTGCACCTGGTTTAACAGCACTCGTAAAACGATTGGCAAATCCATACTGGCAGAGATTGCCATATCCACCGCTCGAAGAGCCGCCAGATACTGCACCTGCCGTTTGATCTGCTCCTCTGCTGCTTTTTGTGCAGTCACATCCATGATGTTGACAAAAATATGGGCAAAATCTTCCCGCTTCTCCGGGATCCTGAACAATACGTTGACGATTATCGGATCACCTTCCAGTGTCTGGTTTATCGTCTCGCCGTTATAGATTGGTTTTCGTTCCCAGATTGCCTGTAATTCATTGCGGAACGAATGATACGATTCGTCAGTGAACATGATATCAATGCTGTTGAAAAGCTCCTGCTTGGTTTTGGCTTTAAAGATCCTTATTGACTCATCATTCATGTCTTTTACGGTTACTGTTTTTACAGCATTGGTAACAAACTCAGGATGCTGATCCAGATATTGCTGCAGGTCGGTAACCCCTGCAGCCCTAATGTTCTCTAGCATGTCGTATACAGTTGAAAAATCTTGCTCCCATAACGATACAGGCACCGAGTCAAAAATTGTGCGGTATCTAACTTCACTTTCCCTGATCACGTTTTGGGCTCTTTTGATCTCTGTAATATCCCTGGTGATGGAAAGGATGCACTTTTCACCGTCGATTTCAATGATGCTGGCAGACATAAGACCCGTGATAACCTCGCCGCTCTTTTTTTGGAACTCTGCTTCCATGTTCTTCACTTCGCCAGTTTCGTTGAGTCCACGAACCAATTTTTCCCGGTCTTCAGGGTTGCGCCATATTTTTAAATTTAATGATGACTCGCCGATAATCTCTTCCCGGGAATATCCAGCGAGTTCAATAAAACTGCGATTACAGTCTATAAAAACCCCATCCGTCAACCGGTTTATATTAATCGCATCAGGTGTTGTATAAAAGGCTTTTGTGAAACGTTCCTCAAGGTTTTGTATCTTATGTTCACTTTTCACCTGGTCAGTGAGGTCTTCAAACTGGGCAATTCCACCCTTGTATTCATACCTTTCGTTAAATAACGGCATGGTGTGCAATAAAATATAAATTTCCGCGGATGCCAGATCGCTGAATGGGGTAAAAGGCCCCTCGTAATATCCTTCCTCGTGGTCCAAGATGGCACGCAGGGCAGGAAGAATCCGTTTATCTTCGATCTGGTTCAAATTGAACCCTTCCAGCGTTTCACGACTAGCCCGCAGAATCTGGCACACGATCTCGTTGGTGCTGGTAATTTTGAGATCATTGTCATAATAGAATAAACCGACCGGCGATTTTGCAAATAATAACCGGTAACGCTCTTCACTCGCCCGGATCTTGTCATCCGCCAGCCGCTCTTCGGTGATATCCGCAAAAAAGCACAGAACAGCAGGTTTTCCTTCCCAATCCATCCTCACCAGGTTTGCTTTTACCCAACGGGTCTCCCCTGAACCCTTTTGAATCCTTGTGGTGATCATGATTGGATTGGTTTCATTCTTTATTCCGCTGGCATAGGTATGCCTGATTCGACGAAGATCTTCATCAGGGACGATTTCGTTCAATTTATACTCATCAAACTGTCCCTCTGATGACAAACCAAGGATTTCTCTACCCAATGGGTTGATATAGACAATTTTTCCGCTGCTTATTACGATCACCCCTTCCGCAGCGTTTTGGATCAGCAAACGGTATTTCTCCTCACTGGCGCGTAATTCCTGTGTCCTTTTCCTTACCGTCCGCCGCACAGTCCATAACCAGGAGAGGATGATTAAGGAGAATAGTACAAGCCCAATTCCGGCATAGATATAATTGCGAGCCTGTTCAAAGAAACTTTTCTCTAAATACGGAGAAAACCATTTTTTAACAAGTTGATCATAAACCCCGGTTTTATCAACCGTCGCCAATGCCTGGTTCAGTTCCTGCCTTAATTCATTATTCCCGTTCTTTACAGCAAACGCATAGGACACACTTTTTATGGATTCGTCAGTAGATCGTAAATTACTTAAGTGGTACGTATCAATAATGTAATACCCTTGCATTTTATTGAGTAAAGCGCCATCATACTTGCCGCTTGCCAGCAACTGCAACGCTTCAAGAGGCGTTTCTACCTTAATGATTCCCCCGGTGAAATTCGAGTTCTTAAGATATTCCTCCATAATTCCACCACGTTGGATGATGACCTGCTTCCCCGTTAAGTCAGCAAAATCCACTATGTTGGATTTTTTTCTCACAAAAAGATCGAAATACAATGCATTGTGAGGGACGCTGAAATCATAAAAAGCATCTCGATCAGCAGAATATGCCATTCCATTGATCACATCAATCTTTCCATCCAGCAGAGCCTGCTTTGCATCATTCCATGGAGAAAGTTGGAACTCAACGTTTACCCCCATCACGTCGCCCACCGCGCGCATTAGGTCATTATCAAACCCCTTGGCTTCGCCGTTTTCCAGGTAAGAAAAAGGGGGATATGCATCGTCCCCCCCAACGCGAATGACTTTCTTTTGTGAATCGGGAATCCCGATATGTTCATGTGTGGGAGTCCCCAACATCTGCGGTGGGAAAATATGCGATCGAAAACTGAACACACCAATAAACGCAATAACAAGGACTGCCAAAATAACTGCAATCAGGATCCTCTGCGATTTATTGAATTCAAGATCCATACTGTCCTTGCACAAAATCCATCTTGATGGGAAAAAATACTGCAATCCACCTCCAGAACTCCCGGGGTGGATGTTTATTTATATTATTGTAGAGTTTTTAAACCAATTTGCAAGTACAGAATTTTAATTTACCCGGACATGCTACAATTTATCCAGAGGTGATTATGGAAAGAACCGTACCTAAGTCAGCTACTGATGAAATCGATCTTTACCTGCGGACGCTGTATTCGCTGCTTCGTTCAACCACAGAAGTCCAGATCCGTACGCTTGAAGAAGTCCATGCAGGAATGAATTCCTCCCTGCATATTGATGCACGCAAACCTGTGCCCGATGTCTCCGCCTTCATTTATTCCATCCTGCGTCTCCCCCCGTGTATTCCCCAGGTGAGATCAATAATTCTCGGGCAAAGCCCAACGGTATTTGCCCGTCAGGGTTACGCTGATGTGGAATCCTGGACGCAGGTTTATGCCAGGGCAAGGCGCCGCCCGACTTATTTTGATGAGAAATCGAAACTGGCGGTATTCATTGCCAGCCGTTCAGATATCGAAGATGTTGTGCCGGTTCTCACTGCCTACCAGATCGAATGGAATAAACTGCATGCCTCACTAAGTAAAACCAATAACAATGTCATCGATCTGATCGAATCAAAGGATGAAAGCGCTCAGCAGGAAGCTGCAAAGCAACTCAGTATATCCCCGGAAGACCTTGTTCGCCTGAAAACAATTTGGGGGGATGAGACTATCCCCATGTTTAACCTGATCAAGAAACAAAAATGCAATTTTGGCATTCGTCTGCTGGATGGCTCATTAAGTGAGTATTTGCGTGCGACGCGCATGTGGTGGGATCATATTGAACAGCAGAAACCCGAATTGCTTGACCGGCCGGTGTATTTCATTTCAAGCAATACTCACAGCATTACCAACCTGATCACCGGGTATGCATCTGTTAAAAAGGATGCCATCACCAAATTCATTGAATCAGGGAACAGCCCCGGGTTGAAAGAAGAATGGAAAGCATTGAAAGAGGCTGCAACCCCTTCATCACTCGAAAATTTCTTATATTACGCGCTAAAAAAATATCAGCAAAGTCCTGAGGGGAAGTCCTCGATCGCTGAGCAAACCTTGTTTGAAAGCAGCCACGGCATCTTGCGGATTCCATCCATTCATTCCTTTGACGTCGAGGCGGATATCATTCAACTTAACCAATTAGATCCAAAATTGTTCGATCCGCGCCTTTTACCAGAGGGAGAGAATGGCGACTTCCTGAAACAAAGTGATGCCTACATTCTCAATATTGATTACCCGCTTGGTTTGTGTGCTTACAATATTCTCATCAAGTTGGCGGAACATCTGGGCGATATTCTTGGAGTGTATATTATGGGTAAAGCCGCTACCCTCAACGGACGCCGCGGCGATGTGATGATTCCGAATGTCGTGCAGGATGAACAATCCCAGAATACCTACTTATTCCAGAATGCCCTTACTGCAGCAGATGTGATGCCCTACCTGGTTTATGGAACTGTGCTGGATAACCAGAAAGCCATGTCGGTCTTGGGAACCTTCCTCCAAAATGCGCAGATGATGAATGTGTTCTATCGTGAGGGGTACACGGATATCGAAATGGAAGCCGGACCTTACCTTTCAGCCGTATATGAAATGACGCGTCCTAAACGGCATCCATACAACGAGATCGTTAACCTGCAGGGAACACCATTCGATGTGGGAATTTTACATTACGCTTCGGATACTCCGTTAAGTAAAGGGAAGAACCTCGGCGCTGGTGCATTATCCTACGAGGGAATGGATTCCACTTATGCGACCTCGCTCGCCATCCTGAGGAGAATCCTTGCTCAGGAACAAAAACGCCGCCTCCACCGGCATCAGTAACCAACGCTACCAGTCCCATTGCAGAGACCGATTCTATAATGAAGACCCAACACGAAAAGGCTGCTGAGGTCTATAAGGTATAATAAGCCTGAAAATGGAGGCTGCATGGAAATAACCTGGTATGGACACTCATGTTTCAGGCTGACTGAACGCAGTATGGCAACTGTTGTTACCGATCCGTACGACCATCGTGAGATTGGTTATGAACCGCTAAAACTCAAGGGTGATATCGTCACCATCAGCCACAATACACCAGGACATAATTTCACATCGGCAGTTAAAGGGGACCCTCACATTATCGATGGTCCCGGTGAATTCGAGATCGGCGGGGTTTTTGTCACTGGTATCCAAACCAATGGTCACAGTAAAAAAGACGTGGATGAAATCCGCAATACGCTCTATCTGTTCGACTTCAACGGCATCACCGTGTTGCACCTGGGGGATCTAAACCGCGTTCCCACACAAACCGAGGTGGAAGATTTTGGTCCGGTGCATGTTGCTCTGGTTCCTGTTGGTGGCGGAGGAAGCCTGACTGCCATCAAAGCAACCGAAGTCATCAGTCTGCTTGAGCCTAATATCGTCATTCCCATGCATTATGCCACCCCTGCCACAGGCAATACCTCACTCAAACTTGACCCTCTCTCCAAGTTCCTCAAGGAAATGGGCTTGGGGAATCTCGAAGTTCAACCTTCGATTAAGATTCCGAACGTGAGCGCACTACCCGAAGAAACGAAGGTGGTTGTTCTGGATTACCAGAAAAACAATGGCGGATAAAATGGTCGAACAGCCGCAATTTGTAAAACTGATCATGACCTGGGATATCCTGCCTGAACACGAGCAGGAATATTTCGAATTCGTGATCCGGGAATTCATCCCCGGTGCACAGCGTTTGGGGTGTGAATTAAGCGACGCCTGGGCAACTGTCTACGGCAACCGACCGCAGATCCTTGTCGGCGCTGTTCTGCCCAGCCTCAACCGCGCCCGGCAGCTGCTGGCATCACCCGAATGGGAAGTTCTGCACACCAAACTAATGGATTTCGTCCAGAACTACAATCAGAAGGTCGTTGCTGCTCGTTCCAGTTTTCAATTTTGAGATAAATGGATAAAAAGGTTTTTAGCCGTACACTTTTAAAGTGGTACGCCATTTCTCACCGCCAGCTTCCATGGCGGGGGCATCCTGACCCTTACGCCATATGGGTTTCCGAAGCGATGCTCCAGCAAACTCGCGTTGAAACAGTTATCCCTTATTTCCACCGCTGGATGTCCCGATTTCCAACAATTGAATCGCTTGCCTCGGCTGACGAACAGGACGTTCTTAATACCTGGGAAGGGCTTGGCTATTACTCACGCGCCCGCAACCTGCGAAAGGCGGCGCGCTTTCTGTGTGAAAAACTTAATGGCAGGCTGCCATCATCGATGAAGGAATTGATGACACTTCCCGGCATCGGGCAGTACACTGCAGCCGCTATCGCCTCCATTGCATTTGGGCAGGATGAAGCCGTACTGGATGGCAACGTCAAACGCGTTCTGTCGCGGGTATTCAACCTGGAGTACCCGGCGAATTCACCTGCTGGTGAAAAACACTTCTGGCAACTGGCGCGGGAATTGGTTCCTTCTGGCTCAGCCGGAGATTACAACCAGGCGGTGATGGATCTTGGTGCTGTGATCTGTACCCCCCGCACACCCAATTGCAGCCAATGTCCATTCACAGGCTCTTGTGAAGCGCAAAAAAAGGGAATCCAGGATCAACGCCCGGTGATGCTAGAGAAATCACCTATTCCCCATTTTCTTGTTTGCGCCGCGGTTATGCGTAAGGATAACCGCTTGCTCATCGCCCGCCGCCCATCCAAAGGGCTGCTCGGAGGCATGTGGGAGTTCCCCGGCGGCAAGGTGGAGAAGGGTGAAACTCATCAACAGGCACTGATTCGCGAGATCCATGAGGAAATGGGGTGCACAATCGATGTAGGCACGCTGTTGGGCAGTTATCGGCACGCCTACACTCACTTTCGGGTAACGCTGCATGCTTACTACTGCCGGGTGATCTCAGGAGAACCGCAAGCTCTGGATGCCAGCGAGATACGCTGGGTTGAAGTCAATGAATTAAATGATTATCCCATGGGGAAGATTGATCGCTTGATCTCAAACGATTTGCAAAAGTAAAGCACCTCCCGCGGGAGGTGCTTGATTATGCTTTGATGATATTGACCAAGACCATTGGTCGCCGGTGGGTTTCACTATACAGATAATTGCCCACTGTTTGTTCCAGGTCTTTCTGAATATTCCCATTTGCACGAGCTGCAGTATCCACGATCCTGTTGCGCAGATTATTAAGAAGTTCCTGCGAATCATTCCATGTGATAAAACCCCGGCTGATGATTTCAGGCTGCTTCATCGGTTTATTGGTGAATTTATCGAGTGCAAGGTTGACCACCACCACACCTTCCTGTGATAGGACTTCGCGGTCGTGCATCACAGCTTCACTGACATCACCGACCCCTGAGCCATCCACGTATACATAGGATGCGGGGATTTTATTGCCAAG
Source organism: uncultured Anaerolinea sp. (assembly GCA_964428125.1). Taxonomy (GTDB): domain Bacteria; phylum Chloroflexota; class Anaerolineae; order Anaerolineales; family Anaerolineaceae; genus UBA6107. The sequence goes on along the minus strand of CAYRXB010000001.1, from coordinate 319,038 downwards.
CCGCATACGGCCATTCTGAAATTCCACGGACTGACCATTCAGGACAACAGCGATGTTATCTTCATGCACACCTACCTGGCGGGCAAGTTTGGCATGCTGCTTGAGCTGCCTAAGTTCGCCATGCACCGGCATGAAGAAATCCGGCTGCACCAGGTGCAGGAGTAATTTCATTTCTTCCTGGCTGGCGTGACCGGAAACATGCACAGGGGCAATCGCTTCGTAAATAACGTTTGCTCCTCGTTCGATCAAGCGGTTGATGGTGCGGTAAACATTTTCTTCGTTGCCCGGGATCGGATGCGCCGAAAGTACCACAGTGTCTCCATCCCTGATATCAAAGATACGGTGGCTGCCCATCGACAACTTGCCAAGGATTGAGGTGGGTTCTCCCTGTGAGCCAGTGCACATAATCAATACTTCGCTGGCTTTCATGCCGAGCGCTTCTTCAAGGCTGACAATCTGCTTCTCGTCGATCTTCAAATAATTCAACTTACGGGCAATTTTTGCGTTATCGACCATACTGGTACCAGCGAACGCGATCTTCCGTCCGTACCTGGTTGCGGCATTGGCTGCCTGTTGCATGCGCGATATAAGCGACGCAAAACTGGCGATGATGATACGTCCTTTGGCTTCGCGGAAGACCTTATCAAAACCATCATCTATGATCCGTTCGGATGGCGTCCATCCGGGACGTTCCGAGTTTGTAGAGTCTGCCAACAATGCCATCACGCCGCGGCGCTGGAATTCTGCCAGCTTCGCATAATCTGTCGGCCAGCTATCCACAGGGGTGTGGTCAAACTTGTAATCGCCGGTATGCACTACCAGCCCCGCAGGGGTATCGATGCCCAGTCCTACGGCATCCGGGATGGAATGACACACGTGGAAGAAATCGACTGTAAAAGGACCAATCTTCACCCGGTCGCCGGCATGTATCGTTTCAAGTTTTGGCTTATAAGGCAATCCGTTCTTGGCAAGCTTAACTTCCAGCAGCCCGCGGGTAAGCGGCGTTGCATAGACAGGCGCATTGATCTCCGCCAATACATGACGGATGGCACCGGTATGGTCTTCATGACCATGGGTGATAACAATCCCTTTCACGTGATTCTTACGTGCTACCAGGTAGCTGATATCCGGGATTATGTAATCGATCCCCAGCATGTCATTTTCAGGGAACATGAGGCCGGTATCAACAACCATGATCTGGTTGTCATATTCATAGACCATCATGTTGGCGCCAACTTCGCCCAAGCCCCCAAGAGGGATGATCCTCAGGATTCCCTTGTTGGTGTTTTCATTTTTTTGTTGTTTCATTAAAACCTTTCTTTTCTTTCTCTTGGCACTAAATATATTTTTCAAACCGCAACTTGGAGGTGCCGTTTCCGGTGCGGATCAGGTCAAATCAGGTTTTTAAGCAAAAATCCCCGGCAATAGTAACAGCCAGGGATTTGGAGATTCAATGTTTTGTGTAACACTGCCCCGTAATGCGGGGATACTTCCGTTTACTGCTGCCCAAACAAATTGCTGTTTCAATAATTGCTCACAAAACAATGATAACGAACAATCTGTATTGCTAGCGTATTATACCCTATTTTTGATCATTTCACGAACAAAATGGATAATGTTTGTCAAGTTATTTAGCAAGAGGTTTTCCAAGCAATTGTTCGCGAATCTGCACCACCTGGCGCCGCAACAGATCATCACGCTCCATCATGTCCGCCACTTTTTCGCAGGCGTAAATAACAGTGGTATGATCACGCCCGCCAACCATTTCGCCGATCTGGGGCAACGAAACATTGCCTTCATGCCGCAGCAGGTACATAACCACCTGACGCGGAAGCGCTACCTCACGCGTGCGCGTGCGGCCAAGCAATTTTTCGGTGGATACCCCGAATACCTTCGCCACCACATCCACCACCCGCGACGGCTCAAATGTATTACGCTGCGGCAGAAGGTCTGTGAGCGCAATATTGACCAGGTCTTCGCTGAGCGGCTTGCCACGCAGGTCTGCGTACGCCATCACCCGGGTCAAAGCCCCTTCGAGTTCTCTGATGTTCGTGGTGAACATCCTCGCAATCATCTCGAAGATTGGCGAAGGCACAACATGGCGGGACCGCTCAGCCTTGGCGCGCAGGATGGCAATCCGGGTTTCCAGGTCCGGCGGTTGGATATCAGCGGTGAGTCCCCATTCGAACCGTGAGCGCAGGCGTTCTTCGAGCGTGTTCATCGCTTTTGGCGGCCGGTCTGAAGACAGCACGATCTGTTTATCCTGACCGTGCAGCGTGTTGAATGTATGGAAAAACTCTTCCTGGGTCGATTCTTTGCCGGCAATGAATTGAATGTCATCGATCAACAGCACATCGATCCGGCGATAACGATCGCGGAACGCCGGGGTGTTGTGAGTGCGGATGGCGTTGATCAGGTCGTTGGTGAATTCCTCGGAAGACACGTACAACACTTGCTGTCCACGGCTGCGCGCATAGTTGCCAATGGCATGCAGCAGATGGGTCTTGCCAAGTCCAACCCCGCCGTAAAGGAAAAGGGGGTTGTAAGATTGTGCCGGGTTCTCAGCCACCGCCATACAGGCGGCATGCGCCAGGCGGTTGGAAGCGCCGACAACGAAATTGTCAAAGTTGTATTTGCTATTTAATGCAGAGGCAGGCGGCGGTGCCACAGGTAAGACCTGGTTGAGATTCAATGATGGCACCGGTTCGCGAGGCTGTTCTTCCTGTTGATAATCCTTGTGCCAGACAATGAACTCAACTTTTTCAGTTTCTTCAACGTATCCCGAAAGGATGCGGGTAATAGTCGCTGTCAGACGGGATTCAAGCCAGTCCCGGGCATAGGCATTGGAAACCCCGATGGTGAATACCCCCTGGTCATATTTCACCAATTCGGTGCTGCGCACCCACGTATCAAAGGACGCCTTTGACATATCCATTTGTAACTGACCTATGGCTGCCTGCCACGCATCACTTGGATTCATATGTTGCGCCCTTTCTTAAGAAGAATAATTCACCATCACCAGGTATACTGCGGTCATCCCACTGGCGAAAGTGGTCTAACAAATTTTTAATTGGGTCGATCGATGGTCTTTTAGGGCTAGTTACATCTTCTGCCCCGCTTGCTTATGACATTCATTTTAGCAGAAAGAATTCACGCAAACAAGGCGATTACCCTACGCTTGCTTAAAATTAAAGCATTCTTTAAGATAATTAATCTTAAGAAAACTGCGTGAATTTTTTAAGATTCAAAAATGCTTCTGATTTTTTTAACCCCAACTAGTAGTGTATTTACCATTTTTAACCCCCATATGTGGGGTTTACTATCCTATTAGGGCATAAAGTAGCAAATACAGGGCAATCAGTTCAAATAATTCGGGTTTTCAAACATCCCACGGTTATTCCATTTTCATCCAAAATTTGGCGTTTGGATTTTTTAACATTTATTACTATTCAATTTCTGTTTTCCATCGTTAAACGACTCCATTATCAATCGCCCGGCCTTGTGGGCAATCTCGACTGCATAGTTGGTACCGCGGTCGTATGGATATACCTGCGACATGCTGGCGAAATAGACACCCTTGAGCGGCGTCTCAATTGCGGGGATGTTTTTAGAATGATTGACCAGCGGAACTGGTTGAGCGTAATAAGATTTCTTAACCCAGGCGCGGTTCACCCATTCCGGTTTGAAATCCGGGTTGAATCGCACCAGGCTTGGCATGAATTTCTGCAGGAGCTCCTCAGCGCTCAGCGAGAAATACTCATGGTCAGTTTCAAGGTAATCACCGCAGTAGATGATGTGCTCCCCGCCGAACTTTTCTGCCGGTTGGAAATTGGTATGTTCCACCAGCGCCAGGAAGGGAAAACCCGCCGCCTTGGGAAGGTTGAACCAGTAATAGCCTTCACGCGATAGTTGATGCTTGAGCGAAATGATCAACGCCACCGCCCCCAGGCTCTTCAGGTCCAACAATCCTTTCAGGTAATCAGCGGGCAACGCAGGGGCCAGCCTGGCGAGCTGTGCTGGCGAAAGAGTGACCAATACCCGGTCAAAAACCTCGGTCTTGCCGCCAACCCTGAGTTCAACTTTACCCTCAGTAACATCCACCCTTTCCACGATCGTGTTATAGCGAATGGCTACACCTTTTTCCAGCAGGATTTTCGCAAAATCATCCGCGAAAGCCTGGAATCCGCCTTCATAAGTCACAAGGTTGGTCGAACGCACATGGAAGCGCGCCCACATCCACGACATGTTCACCACCTTGGCGTAGTTCTCGCTAAATTTGCCAAGGATCATTGGTTCCCACATCTCACTGTAAACTTTTTCACCAGCCCACTTGCGCATCCACGCGTCCACAGTGGTTTTTTCCAGTGGTTTCCAGTTGTTGAATAAACGTAAATACAGCCCCACCAACCCAAAGCGGATCTTGTTCAACCCGAAGCCCAGCCCTGGATAAAGCAGTGCTGCCAGGATGGAATCGAACGGGTAGAATTTGCCCTTGTAGTAAACCACCGTGGTCGGGTGCCTTACCAGCACCTTGTTTTCCACCCCCAATTCCTTAAATAAGCGGAACATATCCTTGTCAGAAGTGAACCAGTGGTGATAAAAGTTTTCCACTGACCATTCCCACTCCGGTTCCTTGAACCCTGCCGCCAGTCCTCCCGGACCGCCGGTAGCCTCAAAAATTGTGACGTCATACCCTTCCTTGACCAGGTCAAGAGCAACGGTCATTCCGCCGAACCCGGCGCCGATAATGGCGATCTTTTTTGAGTTCATAATCCTCCAGAAGTAATACGTGGAAGTCTATAATTAAGGATTAGCTGAAGCGGTTTCTTTTCGCAGCGAGTCATCCCATTTGATACCTTCGCGCGCCATGAAGTAAGCCCCCAGCAGTGTGATCGGCAGCCACAATGCCACATGCAGCACCACTGCATATGCCAGCGCCTCTGATCCGCCGACACCAAACGCTACCAGCACCGCCTTTGTCACCGCTTCCCATGTGCCAATGTAACCCGGGGCGGAGGGAATGGTGGTCGCCAGGTTGGCGATGCCGTTCAAGAGCATCAATGCAAAAAACGATACGGTAAAGGTAAAGGCGTGCATCACGAACCAGTATTTCACTGTTTCAAGCAGCCAGATGACAATGGAGGTCAAAAACACCATAAGGATATTGAATGGTGACCGGAGAGAAGCCAGTCCGTCAAGGAATTTATGCATGATTCCGGTGGTCTTTTCGCGAATCTTCTTCGGAAGTAATCTATCAATGAACCATTGCCCAATGCGGATGGTAACCCTGGGGAACATGGCAGCCAGCAAAAAGATCACCAGAGCCCCCACGAAGATCCCGGTTCCAATCAGCGCCAGTGATTGGATGTCGCCCAGGAAACCCGAATCCGAGGTAGATAAATCTGCCAGCGCAGGCAGGTTGACGAACACGAATGCCAGCATCACCACGCCGTCAAAAATGCGTTCCACGATCACCGTTGCCAGGGAGGCAGAAACCGGCACACCCTCGCGCCGCTTAAGCACCACCGCACGCAGCACCTCGCCGGCGCGCGCCGGATAAATGTTGTTGCCCATGTACCCGATGCACGTCACCGGGAACATCACCCGCGTGGGGATCTTTTTAACCGGCCCCAGCAGGTAATGCCAGCGCCATGCCCTGACCCACACGCCAATGAAATACACCGCAACCCCGGGCAGAATCCACCAGTAATTAGCTGTCTTCACCGCCTGCCAGAACTCATCCAGTTTTAAGTTTTTTAATGCAAAATACAGGAAAACAGCGCTGATCGCCAACCCCAGCCAGAACTTCCATCTTTTCATGGGTAAAATTCTACCATGAAGTACCACATGGATTTTATTGTATGATTAGTCACTGATTATTCCTTATTCACGAGATAAAAATGGAAGAACCCCGCTTATATGACATTATTTATTCAGTAGTACGTCAGGTACCCGCCGGCAAGGTAGCCACGTATGGGCAAATCTCGCGAATCGTCGGGCGCTGTTCCGCCCAGATGGTAGGTTTTGCCCTGGCAGCCCTCGCTAACCGGCATGATGACCCTGATGTTCCCTGGCAGCGCATCATAAACTCCAGGGGAAGAGTGAGTCCTCATGGATTCGGCATGGGCACCGCCATCCAACGTACCCTGCTCGAAGAAGAAGGTATCGTCTTTGACGATGAAGGGGTTGTGGACCTGCAGAAATTCGGCTGGGATGGAATATAAAACACCCGGGAGAATAATCTCCCGGGTGTTTTTCTGTATTAATCCATCACCTCATAACCTGAGCAGTAAACCTGTTTTCCATTTAACAGGATTGTGTCACCCCGCTCATTATCTTTAACCACCTTGTAATTTGACCAGGTTCCCTTATACTGCTTGATCAACTTATCAGCTTTCCAACCGCTCAGGGTAAAGCCCTGCCATGGCAAGGGAGTCTGATTATCATAAGCAACTGTCCGGCAGGCTAACGCTAATCCGAGAACATCTTTAGCTTTTTGCGTCAAATCAGGCTGTTGATAAGCAGCCACCATAGCCGGAACCGCATCCGTTCCGAGCCGCTGCAGGTAGCTGAAGTCCAGATCCTCTCCCTGCGCAGCGCGAGCCACATTCTGCTTCACAATGAACCCATCCACATTCATCACAGACAGGGTGACGGCAAAACCCAATCCTGTGATCAGTAGTGCCAGCGCAAAACGACCGCGTTTATTCAGCAGTTCCAGCACAATAGTCACCAGGATCAGAGCCGCCAGCCAGTAGATAAATACATGGGTGTAGGTGCGTAACTCTGAGAATCCATACGCATTTTCGTAGAGCAGCAGACGCTGCAGTGAGGATGCCAGCATCACCAGCACATTGGCCATCAACAGAATTGAGACCACGCTAAAACCAATTTTGGCTCCACGGGTTTCCCTTTTGGAGATCGTATTCAGCCCTAGGTAAACCAGCAGGCTCAACACCGCCACCGCCACCAGTTCGCCAAATCCGCGCCGGGCGTATTCCGCGAAGGTATAACCGGTTTCATTGATATTGGCGGTTCCGCCAAACAGGTAGCGCACCTGGATGATGACAAACGCGATGAAGAGAACATCAATTGCTCCCAGGATAATCCCTGTCTCCGTCCAACCCAAAAATGGTTTCATCCATTCGTTCATCGTCTCCGGTTTAGCCGCCTCTTTTTTGGGATAAATTGCATGCAAATAGATTCCCACCAGGAAACTGCCGATCATCAGGATGTACCACAGGCGGAACAAATACTCTGGCAGTTTGTCCAGATCAAGGATCTTTTTCAGCCAGTCGCCAAACACCGGGTCAGCGGATGAAAGGAGCACCGCAAACAACGAAACCAGCGGCAGCGCGATCAACACGCCGCGCAGGATCGCCCACCCCTTGCCGGATTTCTTCTTCGGTTCTATGCCAACAGCTGGTGGGGTACGGAAACGGCTGCCAAACAGGATGGCTCCTGAAAGCCCTCCAAAGACAGCCTTCATCACCTCGGTGATGTAATCCACGATGCGGTAAAAAGGCCAATATCCATTTAGGAACGTAGCGGTCAACAACAGCATGCCGCCAAACGCCAGCGCAGCGCTGATGAAGCGCGTGAAAGGTTCGGTGCGCCAGGCGGGTACGAATGCGAATCCCAACACAAGCAAGGTCACCAGCCAGCTGGCAGCTGCCGGTTTCTTTTGCTCCTGCCAGACCAGCAGGTAACCGACCGTCAGCAGTACCGCAGTCCAGATGAAGAACGAAATACCAAGTGGTTTTTTCCAGAACAAAAAATCAAAAGCAAGTGCCGCCAGCAAACCCCCCAGCCAGAAAAGCTTTTTATGTCTCAACATTTTTCCTCTATAGTTTCATCGCCAGCGAAAGCACCATGGCCAGGATCACGATGATCCCAATTACTGCCAGGATGATCTGCTGCCAGCGAATCTGTTTTTGCCGGGCGGAAACCCGCGTAGTTTTGCTCCGGCTTGATGTGGATTGAGAATTCTTTTGCATTGGTACCTCACGTGATATGCGTAGTTTAGATTTTTGAACCTATCAATTCCTATCAGCGCACTGACGGAACCTATCAATTTCCTGATTTGCTATTAAAAATAAAATCCCGTTCAAACGGGATCTCGATGAATCTTCTATGCGACTTAGTTCTTTGTTTCGCTGGCCGCTGGCTTTGAGGATTCCTTTGGAGCAGCAGTTTCCGTTTTCGATTCAATTTTCTCTGCAGCCTTTCCGGCCTTTTCGGAACTGTCGGCTTTTTCTTCTTTTTTATCACTCGCAAATCGGCTTTGTCCGGATGGCGAACGGTGATCTGTGGCATAGAAACCTGACCCCTTAAATACGATCCCGACGGGTTGATAAACCTTTTGCAAGGTTTTCTTACCGCATTCCGGACACTTGCTCAATGGGGGGTCTGAGAATTTCTGTGTCTGATCAAACTGAACACCGCAATTTTCACACCGATAAGTGTATATCGGCATAAGAACACCTCTATCCTGTAAATCAAATTCGCGTCAATTATAGTCGCATTAAAAAATCGGGTCAAGAACTGGCATATTAGAGTTTTGTCAGAAAATATGCTGCAGCAGAATACGAAGCCCTATTCCGATAAGGATCAATCCCCCGATCAGTTCCATCCGTTCACCAAATTTCTCTCCCAGTTTCCCTCCTAGTCGCAGCCCAAGCAGCGAGAGTGCCGCGGAGGTTAACGCGATTACCAGGCTTGAAATCCATATTGAACCAGCCATAAACGCAAGGCTTAACCCCACCGCCAGCGCATCAATGCTGGTGGCGATACTGAGCATCACCAGTGTGCCTCCGCGCGAGGGATCGCCCACTTGTTGTTTCTCCCCATCTGTAAGGCTTTCAATGATCATTTTAATGCCCACGAATGCCAGCAATCCAAAGGCTACCCAGTGATCGAACTTTGAAATTAAATTAACAATTGTTGAGCCCAGCGCCCATCCAATGAGCGTCATCCCGCCCTGGAACAAGCCAAAATGAAAGGGTAGCCGAAACTGGTAGCGATCATGGCAATCTTCGCTCTTGCAGCCAATCCCAAGCGACACTGCAAAACAATCCATTGCCAGTCCAAAACCGATTAGCAATATCGTAAATGGATCCAAGGTTTCCTCACGGAAGCTTCATTATACTGTATTGAAATCAAATTTCTCAGAAGCGAAAACGCACCGCATATTCACATGGTCGGGGTGACAGGGTTCGGACCTGTATTACTGCGTCCAGGGCGCAGCGTCCTGCCAGTTAGACGACACCCCAACAAGGCTGGCATAGATGGATTCGAACCACCATCGGGAGATCCAAAGTCTCCAGTCCTGCCATTAGACGATATGCCAATAAAAAAAACCAGCCGATACGCTGGGCGTTTAGGCTGGTACTCTTGCACGGAAGTTTCGTATTACTCTACTTCACCTTATCACCAACGCAAAACACCCAACAAGGATGGGCTGCTGGGATTGCTGTTGCTGAAAGGTAAAGTTAATCATGGATATAATTATACAGCAGCAGACATAAAACGAACAGGGGAACAATGCCGCTAAACTATTTGGCACTGCAGGGACAGATTAAAAAGTACGGCGAATCCGCGAGCATTCATCAACGCGAGTTCATCCGTAAACTGGAAGATTGCCGCGAGCTGTTCCAGCAGCACGTTGCCAAAATCATCGATCTCCAGCGTTTGGTCGAGGAAGCTGCTGCTCGCAACAAAGGATTACGCTGCGCCATTCCCGTTAGTGAACCTCTGGATTACCACACGCCTACGCCATCCGCTCCAGCTGGGCGCACCATCATCGCTGCCGATGGCTCGCAGATCAACCCTGATCCCCACGGCGAGGTGTTATTCGCCCTGGTCAACACCGGCATCTTCACCCTCAAGCCAGGCAGCAGTGAAGCCCCAAAGATCGAAACCAGGTCTGAACTGCTTTTCGATGAAACCCTGCAAACGCCTAATGGCATGATCTCTGAAGACCTCATTGCACTGCTGCGCGATGTGCGCGAGCGCGAGGTGCTGGCAGAGGTAACACGAGATATCCCCTCACCCGTCATCACCCTCACCGATGGCCCGCTTGAGCTCTACCACGAGCCGCGTAATGATAAGCAGTTCGAAAGCCAATTTGGGAAATACATCAATGCGTTGAATGAACTCTCGCTGAACCAGGTGATCACCGCCGGTTACGTGGACCGCCCGCGTGCCGACCTGGTGGTGCGCCTTCTTGAGCTTTTGGTATCACAGGGGGATACCACGCCCCAGCAGCGGCCCTTTGCCGGCATCCCAGACCGCGCCCTTTATGAAACCCTGCTGCAGCCGGGGGAGAGGTCGGCGGTCTTTGCGCTGCAATCCAGTTCGGCTCATTCATACGAAGGGCGTAAAGCCCTGCATTTCTTTTACCTCAACTGCGGCACTGTCAGCCGCTCTGCCCTGGCGCGGGTTGAAATTCCGCGCTGGGTAGCTGAAGATGAGGTTTCCCTCAACACACTGCATGCCACCCTGGTGGAACAATCCCGCCAGGCGGGGGCTTCTCCCTATCCATACCCGTTGCTGCGCGCTCACGAGGTGGCTGTGGTGAAAATGGATGACCGCGAAGAGGTCATCCGCATGCTCGAACGCGAACTGGTTGAACGCGGCTTCCCGCCCGGCAGCCAGTCTTTCAAACAATTCAACAAGGGATTCCAGGATCGAAAGAGGATTTGATATGACACCCATCGCCATTGGAAGGTTGCTTCGTTCCAACACCTCCGCCTGCGTGTTCGGCTGCAGGATAAACCAGGAGAATGCACCGCTATTTGGGGAAATGGTGCGCATCCCGCTCTACAACGGGCTTCAACTTTACGGGCTGGTCAGCGAGATCAACATCGATGATGACGGCCTGGTGCGTCAGCTTGTGACCGCCCCCGAGGTCTCCCGCGAAGTGATCGAGGATAACCGCCAGAACCGCAACATGCCGGTGGAGATGAGCGTGGTCTTCATCGGCTGGGAGCGCGACGGAAAGGTTGCGCACACCCGCGTGCCCACCCCGCCGCTCTCGCTGGACGAGATCTACCCCTGTACGAACGAAGAAATTTCCCATTTTCTTAGGGGTGGCAAATTTAGTTATTTGCGCGCCATACTGCGCAATCAGGAGCTCCCCGCGGCTGATCTGCTCACCGCGCACCTGCACCAGGTGATGCGAGCCCAGCAGAATACCAACTGGATCGAGCCTTCGTTGCGCGAAGTGATCACACTGCTCAAGGATGATTATCCGGTCCTGATGGACGTACTCAGCGCTGTTTCCGAGATCTTATAAGAGGGATTCCATGACAACTTCTACCGGCAATTTACAGGCAGACAATTCTCTCAATCAACCCATCGGTTATGTCGTCGGCGGCGGGCTCAAAGCCAATCTCTTTGTGCGCCTCACCGTTCCTGCAGACGAAGTGCAGGAAGGCGGTTTTGTGGTGCTGGAAAGCGGCAACTGGCAATTCTACGGTCTGGTTACCGATCTTCAATTGGGAGCTTCTGACCTGCGCTACGCGGAACTCCCCAACCAGGATCGTCTCGCTCCACTGGCGATGAGATTGCTCGCAGAGCAGACCCTCTACACCAACCTGGAGATCTTGCCAGCATTAATGCTGGAGCGCGGCCCCGCCCCGGATGCACCCGGTTACCGCGAGTGGACCCTGGCGCACCAGGGAGAGAACGCCCCTCGCCCGCTGCCCATCAAGACGGTACCCGCGCATCATGCTGTCACCCGCCTGGCTTCTGCCGGCGACGTAGCGGAAATCTTCGGGGAACCCGGCGGCGCAAACTTCATCGTCGGACGCACGCGCGAACAGGACCATCCCGTCTGCATCGACCTGGAAAAATTCGTGCAGCGCAGCTCGGGCATCTTCGGTGCCACTGGCACCGGCAAATCCTTCCTCACACGCATCATCCTCGCCGGGCTCATGCAGCATGACTCATCCTCGATACTCGTGCTGGATATGCACAATGAATACGGATTCGACGATACCGCCTCCGACACCGGCATGCCGGTGGTAGGGCTAAAAACAAAGTTCCCAGCCAAAGTGCGCGTGGTCGGTCTCGGCAGAGCCTCCACCATCCGCAACAAAACCCCCGATCTGCACCTGGAGATCAACGAATCTGATATTCACCCCGAGGATATCGAGCTCCTCAGCCGTGAATTGAATTTACGCGAAACCACTTCCGCTACGCTCGACGCGTTGGTGCACACCTTTGGACATGACGGGTGGTTTACCGCCTTCAAGAACATGGTGGTGGGGTCTGTGATCGAGAACGAAGAGGGGAAAAAGGTTCCTGCTCCGGATAGCGTCGCTTATTGGGCAAACGATGCCGGTGCCAACGCCATGGCGGCAGAGGGACTGCGCAACAAGATGAACCGGGTTTTCAACCGGCCTTATGTGATTGAACGCGCACAGGACGATGCTGCTGCCCCCAACTCGCTCAATCACATCATCGACGCGCTTAAAGCCGGGCAGCATGTCATCCTTTCGTTTGGCGATTATGAGTCCGACCTGGATTATTTGCTGGTCTCCAACCTGCTCACGCGCAAGATCCGTGAAGCCTGGGAAGAGATGACCAATGACTTTCGTTCGCACGGCAGTAAAGAGCCGCGCCCGCTGGTGATTGCCGTGGAAGAGGCGCACAAACTGCTCAACCGCGAAATGGCATCGCAAACGTCTTTCAGCACCATTGCTCGTGAAATGCGCAAGTATTATGTCACCCTGCTCATCATCGACCAGCGCCCCTCGCAGATTTACGACGAGGTGATGTCGCAGCTCGGTACGCGCGTCTCCGGCTGGCTGGGGGATGAGAATGACATCGCCGCCGTGCTTTCCGGCTTAGCCGGACGTGACGCCTTGCGCGGCATGCTCGCGCGTCTGCAGCCCAAGGAGGAGGTGCTCCTACTCGGCTGGGGTGTGCCCATGCCCATCCTGGTGCGCTCACGCCGTTATGATCAAAAATTCTGGGAAGAATTGCAGGGGAAAAAGTCCCCTCGCAGCACCGAGGAAAACCTCAAAGCCCTAGGGTACTAAGTTCATCACCACGAAATACACGAAAGACACGAAATGGAAGAGAAAAACACAAAACATTAACCACAGAATACACGGAAGACACGGAATGGAAAATCGAAATAAAACCGAAACAAGTCTACTTCTTCATGAAGAAACCTATGCCATTCGGGGTGCCATTTTTGAAGTTTACAAGGAAATTGGTCCGGGCTTTTTAGAAGCTGTTTACCAAGAGTGCTTGGTAAAAGAATTTATTTTAAGGAAAATTCCATTTAAGCCACAACCAGAATTAACAATATATTATAAGGGCCAAATGCTTACGCTCACGTACAAACCGGATTTTATTTGTTTTGAGCAAATAATCATTGAATTGAAAGCGGTATCAGACTTAACAAATGAATATCGGTCACAAATTCATAATTATTTAAGGGCGACTAATTTACGCCTTGGATTATTAGTTAACTTTGGGCATTTTCCGAAAGTGGAAATCGAAAGAATTATTTTATAAATTCCAATTTCTTTGGTCCTTCCTTCCGTGATTTCCGTGTATTCCGTGGTTATAGTTCTTCGGGTTGTCAGTGGTTATTTATTCCTCAAGGCCAAACCAGCCACAAGACAAGTGTTGAAACCAGCCCGGTGAGCACCCCACCCACCACCTCGATCGGGGTATGCCCGAGCATTTCCTTCAGCCGTTTCTGATCCGCCAGCGGCGTTTTTGTCAGCACGAACCATTCATCCACCAGCTTGTTCAGTGCCTCGGCATGATAGCCGGCTTCTCTTCGAACCCCCGCTGCGTCATAAATGATAATCATCGAAATCGCGATCGCCAATGCGAATAACGGCTTGTCAAATCCATCAAACAACCCGATCGCCAGCGTGGTTGCGGTCATCGTTGCCGCATGCGAGCTGGGCATACCGCCGGTGCCGAACGCCAGCGCGATATTCACCTTGCGGTGCAGGATGTAATAGATGGGGATTTTCAGAATGGACGATAACAACCATCCCGTCAGGCAGCAGATCAATACAGGATAATTTGCCAGGGAAGCCATTGATTACTCCCCCTTTTCGCCGGCAATGCGATTATCTGTCAGTTCCCGGATCTTCAATTCTGCATTATCCAGCAGCGCAGCGCAGAAGTTTGCCAGCACCTGCCCGCGCTCGAACAGGCGCATGGTCTCCTCCAACGTCTTCTGCTCCGATTCAAGGGACGCTACGATTGATTCCAACTCATTGAACGCCTGTTCATAAGTCAGTTCCGCCACAGGTTTGGGAAATTCGCTCATTTTTCCTCGCTTTCGCTGCCCGGCACGGAGATCACCCGCGTCAGGATTGTGCCATCTGACAATTTAACATCCACCAGTTCATCCCTGCTGACCTGGCTTACTTTTGATACCACCTGACCAGTGGTGTTGGTGACGATCGAATAACCGCGCTGCAGTACGGCAAACGGATTCAACGCGTTCAGGCGTTTCATCAACCCCTGACACTCACTGCGCTTCAAGCGGAAACAGTTGCCCAGGCTGGCTTCCAGCCGGAAAGATAGGTCATCCAGGCGTTGACGGTCATTGCGGATCATCCATTGCGGTGATGCTTTTTCCACGCGGTGCTGCAGCCCGGTCAACTGGGCGCGGTTATCCTGGAAGACTGCCTGGCATATGTAAATCAACTGGTTGATCGCACCATTCAGCAGTCCTCGCAATTCTTCGCGGTCAGGCACCGCCAGTTCGGCTGCCGCGGTGGGGGTTGGCGCCCGCAGGTCCGCAGCAAAATCGGAGAGGGTGAAATCAATCTCATGCCCAATTCCGGTAACCACCGGGATGGATGATGCCGCGATGGCGCGGACCACGCGCTCATCGTTGAACGCCCACAAATCTTCCATCGAGCCGCCGCCGCGCGCCACCAGGATCAGGTCAGCTTCAGCCTGTGCGTTGAGCCTATCCAACGCGCTCACAATCTCCCCCGGCGCGGCATCCCCCTGTACGGCGCAGTGCGCCAGGATCACTTCCACCAGCGGGTAGCGCCGGCGCAGCACATTTAGAATATCCTGCAGGGCTGCCCCTGAGGACGAAGTGACAATGCCGATCTTATTGGGATACTCGGGTAGCGGTCGTTTGCGCGTGGGATCAAAAAGCCCCTCGCTTTCCAGCCTGGCTTTCAAGCGCAAGTATTCCTGGTAGAGCGCTCCCTCGCCGGTCAACCGAACCGTGTCTACATACAACTGGTATTGCCCGCCCTGTTCATACAAACCAACATACCCGTGCGCTTCGATCTGCGCGCCACTCTGCAGGAGTGCCTGCAGGCGCATGGCAGCGGACTTCCACACCACGCAGCGCAGGGTGGAATTGGCGTCCTTGAGGGTGAAGTAAATGTGCCCCGAAGCAGGTTTGGATAACGTGGCAATCTCTCCCTGGATCCAAATGTCTGAGAGCACCTCATCGCTTTCAAATAACTCGCGCAGGTAGCGGTTGATCTCACTGACGGAATAGGATTGTGGAGCAAACAAGGACGGCTGCTGCATATCCTTGAATATAGCATATTTTGCCAATCACCCGTGGGGGTTGTCAAAAAAGTGTAGAATTATAGAAATACTTGGAAGGATGGCATCATGGAGAATCTCTGGTCGCCCTGGCGCATGAAATATATCAGCGGGAATGGAATCCCCGATGGGGAGTGTGTTTTCTGTTCCGCGCCAAAATTGGAGGATGGTCCCGCGAACTTGATCGTGCACCGCGGCGAACAAGCCTATGCAATCCTCAACCGTTATCCCTATACCACCGGTCACCTGATGATCGTGCCTTTCCTTCATGTGCCATCCATTGAAGACCTCACCCCTGCCACCCGTGCAGAAATGATGGAAATGGTCAGCCAGGCGCTGGGGGTGCTGCGCGAGGTCTACCGCACCGATGGTTTTAACGTGGGTATCAACATGGGCTCAGCTGCCGGCGCGGGCATCAGCGAACACGCGCACATACACATCGTACCGCGCTGGGGAGGCGATACCAACTTCATGTCCACCATCGGTGAGACGCGCGTGCTGCCGGAAGAACTGGAAACATCTTATACCAGGATCAAAATGATATGGGATAAATCCTGACCGGGTTGATAATGAGGGAATCCAATGACTGAATCTCTTGTAAAGGAATTCTACACAGCCAACGTACGTAAGGAATGGCGCCGCCTGGTGCGGGACCCCTACCACCGCCTGGAATTCGATACCTCCATGCACTTTCTTGAGAAGTATCTTCCAAAGAATGGCTTGATCCTGGACGCCGGCGGTGGACCGGGACGCTATACCGTCGAACTGGCCAAAAAGGGATATGAGGTCGTCCTGCTGGATATGACCCCCGCGAACTTGGCCTTCGCCAAACGCCGTATCCGGCGCGCAAAGGTCAAGAACAAGATCAGAAATGTCGTCGAAGGGTCAATCGTTGACCTCTCACGCATCGCGGATGGTGAATTCGATGCGGTGCTGTGCCTGGGCGGTCCGCTCTCCCATATCGTCGATGCTCAAAAACGGGATAAAGCCATCTGTGAATTGATCCGCGTGGCAAAGCCAGGCGCACCGATCTTTGTCTCAGTGATGGGGCGTTTGAGCCTTCTGGTGGTGGAACTCACACTTTTCCAGGAAGAGATTGCCATGCCTCACTTCAAACAGATTCGTGATACCGGCGATTATGCAGGAGACGCTGGCTTTACTGCCTGCCATTTCTTCCTGCCCGAAGAACTGCGCGAGGCTTTTTCCGGTAAGGGAGTGGAAATCCGTGAGCTGGCAGGTCTCGAGGGCATCAGCTCCAATCACCGCCGCAAATTGAACAAACTGGCAAAAGACGAAACGCTTTGGAAAACCTGGCTCGAGACCCATTTACAAACCTGCACCCATCCTGCCATCGTTGGCACCAGCGAGCATATGCTGATCGTCAGTACCAAGCAATAATGGAGAAGATTGTGGAAAGTGAGAGGGGAAATTTCACCTTGCGGGCTGCGGTTAGAGAAGATTTAAATGCCTTCAGCGAACTCCGTCTGGAAGCCCTGCGCGATTACCCGTCTTTTTTTGGTTCGGAATACGAAACCAACAAAATTCAACCGGAGGAATTCTGGGTTGGACGGATGTGCCTGGACAACGATGACGGCAAAGTTTTCGTTGCGGAGGTGGACGGTCAGTTAGCAGGGATGTGCGGCATCATGCTGGGGGCATCCCCCAAGACGCGCCACAACGGCACCATCTGGGGAGTGTACGTGAGGCGCGGCTGGCAGGGGCAGCATATCGCGCGTGAGTTGATCGAACTGTGCGCCAACTGGGGGCGTGAACATGGAGTGATACTGCTCAAACTGGCAGTGGTCGCCAACAACGCCAGCGCCATCCGCTGTTACACCGGCTGCGGTTTCTCGGTGTACGGCGTCGACCCCCAGGCAATTTGCTTTGAGGGGAAGTACTACGATGAATTGCTTATGGTGAAACGTTTGGATTAATCACTCGCAAAGACGCAAAGATCACTAAGAAATGCTATTCGGCTAATCCATTTACGATTCGAGTGATACCATTTTTTATCAGTGAGGAACCAAAATTTATCAATAAACCTAATCGTAAATTGGAGACTTTTAAATAAGTTAGTAGCTGTTTCTTGTGAACATCTGCGATTTGCTCAATCGATTTGAGTTCAATTATCACTTTTTCTTCAACAACTATATCCGCTCGATATCCCGCATCTATAGATTGCCCCTCATATTGCAGTGGCATCAATACTTCTGTGCTGATTTTTAAACCCCGATTTCTTAATTCATATGTAAGGATTGCCTGATAAGCAGATTCTAAAAGTCCTGGACCTAACGCCTTATGAATCTTATAGGCGGCATCTACTATGATTTTAGCAATCTCATTTTCATTCATTATTTAAGTTCCCTTTGCGTTCTTTGCGCCTTAGCGTGAGAATGAACCTAATTCAATAACTCTTCCAATATCTTCCTTGCCAGGGCCGCGTCCGCCTGACCGCGCATCTTCTTCATCACCGCACCGGTGAACCAGCCGATGAGCGTCACCTTACCGGCTTTGTAGCTCGCCACTTCGTTCGGGCTTTCCGCCAGCACCTCCTGGCACACCTTGCGGATGGCGCTGTCGTCACTCACCTTCGCCAGCCCTTCCTCAGCCACGATCGCTTGCGGAGATTTGCCGCTCTGCTGCACCTTACCCAGCAGCGCGCGCCCGGTGGTGATGTTTACCGTCCCTGCATCCACTAGTTTCAATATCTCCGCTAGGGTAGCCGGGGTAAGCGCCATCGTTTCAGGGTCAAGCCCCTGCTCGTTAATCATCCTCAACACCTCGTTCATCAGCCAGTTGGAGACCTTCTTGGGGTCGCCGCCATAAGCAGTCACCGCAGTCTCGTAATAATCGGATAACTTGCGCTCCCCGGTGAGGATCTCTGCGTCGTACTCCGGCAGTCCATACTGCTCAATAAAGCGTGCCCGCCGTGCCAGCGGCAGTTCGGGGAATCCAGCCAGGATTGCAGCCTTCCATTCCGGCGTCAGGTTCACTGAAAGCAGGTCCGGTTCTCTAAAGTAGCGGTAGTCGGCTTCGGTTTCCTTGGAGCGCATCTTCTTGAGCGTGCCGGTGTCTTCGTCCCATTCCAGTGTCCAGGCTTCAATACGCTTGCCAGCTTCCACTTCGCGGATCTGGCGCTCCACTTCCTTTTCAATGGCATCCTTCACTGCCTCAATGGAATTGACGTTCTTGATCTCGCTCCTCGTGTTGAGGACGGTTTCACCCTTTTTGCGGATCGAAACATTTGCGTCGCAGCGCAGTTGCCCGCGTTCCATGTTGGCTTCGGAAATCCCGATCCAGCGCAGAAGTTGCCGTAAACGGATGAGGTACTGCCCGGCTTCCTCGGCACTGCGGATATCCGGTGCGGTCACCATCTCGATCAAAGGCACACCGCAGCGGTTGAAGTCAACCATGCGTTTTCCTTGTTCGGTCTTAGTCTTGCCGGCATCCTCTTCCATGTGCAGCTTCCAGATCCCCACGCGGCGGACATACGGCTTGTGGTCAGCGGTCATTGTGCCGGGAATGGGCACATCCATGTAGCCGCCTTTGCCGATCGGCTGGTCAAACTGGGTGATCTGGTAGCCTTTGGGCAGATCAGGGTAAAAATAATTTTTGCGGTCAAAAAACGACACATCATTGATCGTGGAGTTCATCGCCTTTGCCAGCAGCACTCCCTTTTCCACCACTTTCTTATTAAGGATTGGCAGTACTCCCGGCAGCCCGCTGCATACCGGGCATATATTGGTGTTCGGGGCATCCCCCCACGAATCCGCTTTGCAGGAGCAAAAAATCTTGCTCTCCGTGTTAAGCTGGATGTGCGTTTCTAATCCGATGATTGCTTCGTATTCTTTCATAATCGCTCCATTAAGGGGTTGCCAGGTTGAGGGTGTAATACCCGCCGTAATCACTATTTGCGTTGCACCAGTACCCTACACCGCCATAAGTGTAAGTGGGGTTGAGCATGTTCGTGCGGTGACCTTCGCTGCCCATCCAGGCACTGACGGCAGCACTGGGATTGTTGTATATCCCGCTGCCTGCGTAAATGTTCTCAGCCGCAGCGGAGAAGGCAAAACCGGCTGCGCTCATTCGGTCGAATGGGCTTGAGCCATTGCTGCCCATGTGGCTGAAGAAATTGTTCGTCGCCATATCCTGGCTGTGACCGCGCGCTGCGTTTATCAGCGCAGATGATGACGCCAACGCTGCCACTCCGGCCTGCTGACGCTGATAATTCACCATCGATAATACTGCGGACTCAAATGATGGATCACCGCCATCACACCCGCCACTGCTCGTGGTGCTGGTTGGAGCAGGAGGTTTTGGTGTGAAGGTCAGCGTTGGCGGTACATTGCTCGTCATGGATGGTGTAAAGCTCACGGTCATCGTGAATGTGGCTGTTTTTGTCAATGATGCCGTCATCGTCGGAGTGAATGTCCTGGTTGGTGTAGCTGTTTTCGTCAATGAGGCGGTTAGGGTTGGGGTGAAAGTCCTGGTCACCGTCAGAGTTTTGGTGATTGTGCTGGTTTTGGAGGGTGTTTTCGTAAACGTGGGCGTGAACGAACTGGTTACCGAAACCGTTCGGGTGGGGGTATAGGTTTGGGTGATTGTTCCAGTGATGGTCGCTGATGAGGTTGGTGTAAAAGTATTCGTTGCTGAACTCGTTGCTGTCGCTGACGGTGTTGGCGTGCTAGTTGAAGAGGGGAACAGACTGGGCGTCATGATCTCCGTGACAGTCTCCGCTGGAGAAACTGTAATTTTGGGTGTCGTGCCGGCAGCAAGTGCAAGCGTTGGAATTTTAGTGGAAAACGGGAAGGGGTTAAGCGAAGAATCAGGGGCAACGAAGATCATCGCCGTCAGAACCACCACTACAAAGATGGCTCCCAGGGTGAGTATTGTCAGAACGTCCCAGAAAGAATATCGATTCATCGCAGAGTCCCTGCAGCTTCAGGCTCACTTATCGCAATACTTCTGGCTTTGCTTTACGCCAGGGTTCATTTTCCGTTGCAAGTTCAAAGGCTCTTCCAATGCGTAGTAATTTATCTTCGGTGTAATCAGCCCCAAGCAGCTGAATCCCGATCGGCAGCTGTTCATCATCCAAACCGCCCGGCAGTGATAAGCCGGGAATACCTGCATGGTTGCCCGGCACCGTCAACTGGTCTGCATACTGCATCAGCACCGAATCACCATACACTGCGTCCATGTGAAACGCCGGCGTGGGGTTGGTGGGGGTCAACAAGGCATCCAGGCGGTACTTGCCATTCGGATCAAAAATGGTATCAAAATCCCGCCGGATGAGGGTTCGCACTCGCAGGGCTTTCTGGTAATACTGTTCGCTGTACTGGGCGGCACTGGTGTACATTCCCATCAGGATGCGCAGCTTCACTTGCGGTCCAAACCCTGCGTTGCGTGTGCGTCGGTACATCGCCTGCAGATCTGCGCCGGGTTCCAATTCGCGGATGCCATATTTGACGCCGTCGAAGCGATGCAGGTTGGAGGCAGCTTCCACGCGGCTGATGACAAAGTAAACTGGAATGCCGTATTTTGTATTCGGCATGGGCACATCTTCGATGATCTCGGCGCCCATGGCAGCCAGTTTTTCGGCGGCACTGCGTACAGCGCGCTCAATATCAGCAGGGAGCTGCTGGTACTTGATCTCTCCGGTGGCGAGATCCGGGTATGTCAGCCGGAAGTAATCGGGCGATAACCCGATGCGCATTCCCTTTACATCCTTTTGGATGGCAGCCATGTAATCCGGCACCGGCACCGCGGCCGAGGTGGAATCATGATCATCATGCCCGGCTATCACCTGCAGCATGGCAGCGGCATCGCTCACTGTTTGCGCCAGCGGTCCCGGGCAATCCAGTGAAGATGCAAAGGCAATCAAGCCAAACCGCGATACCCTTCCATACGTGGGCTTGAGACCAACCACCCCGCAGAATCCGGCTGGCTGGCGGATCGAACCGGCAGTATCGGTACCAATCGATAGGGGAGCTTCACCAGCTGCCACGCTGGCAGCACTGCCGCCTGAGGAACCGCCCGGAACGCGGTCTGTTTTCCACGGATTGCGCGTGGTCGGCCGGTAGGCACTGGACTCACTGGAGGAACCGAAAGTGAACTCATCCAGGTTGACCTTGCCAACCATTATCGCACCGGCTTTTTCCATACGCGCAACCGGGGTGGCTGTGTACGGCGCAGTGAAATTCGACAGGATGCGGGAAGCTGCGGTGGTAAGGGTGTCTTTGACGCAGAAAATATCCTTGACAGTAAATGGCACTCCCGCCAGCGGCCCCGGGTCTTCACCCCTGGAAATCATGCGGTCAATTTCATTTGCCTGTGCAAGGGCACGCTCATCAGTAACGCTGATGAATGAATGAACCTTTGCCCGATCCTCATCGGTAAGTTCACCCGCGTCGAGTGACCCGGGTCGTCCATCCACTTCACCTATTCGGCGCAGCGAGGATTCAAGGATCTCAACAGCAGAAACTTTCTTCTGCTTTAATAAAGCGACTAATTCAAGCGCGGTCAGGTCACAGAGTTCCATAGGGCTCATTTCAGGGTAGTATGAGGAATATCAGGCACCACAATATATCCATCTTCAAATTGCGGCACCTGTGAATGGATAGATTCTTCGTCAGATGAAGAGGTCAGCACATCCTCCCGTAATTGCGGGCGTGCTTCAGGGATATAAGGGACGCCGTGCAAATTAGCTTCCAGTGAAGCATCTATGGGGATCGATGCCAGTTCGCGAATAGCCCGCAGCTGATTATTCAATTGCTGATGCAGATAGGCTGCCTGTTCTTCACTTAACTCCATGGCAGCTAATTCCACCAAGCGATTAAACACTTCAATACTGATTTGATCGTTCATAGTCATATCCACCTGATGATTGATTTAATGCGAATTAGAAATTGTAACATCACCCATGCGGGGTGACAATCATAATCTAACAGCGTCAGTGAAATCCTTACGGGGTAACCGTGGGGTAAGGCGTAGAAGTGGGGCGCCTGGTGGGTTCCACGTACGGGGTTGGCGTCCATGTGGGCGGCAGTGAGAGTAACGTAGCCGTCGGGGAAGGAATGAATATCGTCGGAACCATCGTTGCCCGCGGGAAGGGATTGATATCTGAATCAGGATTTACATAAATTGAAACCAAAACAAAAACCAGCACAATTGTTGCCACAAGCATCAAAATCGTTAGCAAATCCCACAGCGAAAGCTTTTTCATATCGATAAAATCCCTTAAGTCAGTATAGCTAACTTTAACCCATTGTCAAGTTTAACGAACTTTATTTTCTTTGAAAAACTGCCGCGTCTTCCAATTCATAGACGAGAGCATATTCCGGGCTTGATCGAAGCAATTCTACTAACGCACTATCGTAATGAACCAGCTCAACCGAATTCTGCACCCGCACTTTGCGGATGTATAGAAAATCATAGCTCACGGTGTACTTTTGCGCCCAATTCTTGATGCAGGAAGGCTCCTGCTCAGTACAATAGCGCAGTTCCTGTGCTCTGTCTTCAGCAGTCGTATAAGCCCCTTGTTCCAACCATTCACTTCCCTGCACAGTCGCCACGCTTGTTCTTCCAGCGAGTACAGGGAACCATTCTGAGACTGGATCCACTGACCAGAAATAGTTTGTCAGGACAAGGAATTTGCTATCCGGATTCGTGTTTTCGTGGATCCAGGTGAATGCTGACCGATCACTATCGGTTAGTTTGTTATAACTGTACTGGTTTATGACCCGCAGTGAGGAAGGCATCCATTGCAGAAACAACAATGCCAGCAGGATTTGTGAAAAAGGGGACGACAGGAATTGTGGCGTTTTTAGCGGTGAGTCAGTTTTCGCTTTTTGGGCATCCAGTAACTTAATTAATAATTCAAGGGCATAGGCAGCAAAAATCACCACGCAGATCGATATGAAAATCTTGGCACTGCGCGGGGCTACTGTGTAGGAGATCACCGCCCACACCGGCAGGAACCACTGCTTTTTTGCTAAAAAGAAGATGCCCCCAATCAAGGCAAGGATGGCAATGGAATCGGTGCCCAATTCATTGGTAATTGTCACGCTTAATGGGAAAAAGAAAGCGTTGCCGTGCTGTTCCGCAGTCGCAAACGCCGATAAAAACGGCGTCAATCCGTGCGCCTGCAGTACACTTACCCACCAGGGAGAGGTCAGGATGATTGTGAACAAAGTCATTAATACGGTTTGTCCCACCCCTTTTTTCCGGCGGTTGAGGAAAAACCATAATACTGGAACACTCACCGCAGTATGAAATCCAGTCTCGGGATGGAACAGGATCGCGATACTTAAAAATAATGAGGCAAATATCAATGACCAGAGACCACCGCGTTTAAAAAGCCTGACCGTGAAATGAAGTGCCAGCAAAGCGAAAAGGAAACCCGGAGCACGGGTTACTCCCCCCCCCATGATCGCCCAGTCAAACGTGACGGGAAGAATGCTAAAAATAAGTATCGACAGCGAAAGATGGTTGTCATCCTCCGTCAGATCTTTGAGCAATAGGTACGCAGCCGGAATTGTGAGAATAGAGACCACTGCCGGAAAGAGACGAAAGATATCGAGCAATTGCCAGCCAAACAACTGGTTGAGCCCTGCAGTTACATAGAACGCCAGTGGAGGATAGACATACGGGATTTGCATGTGATTGTAATTGGTGAAGAAAGGAAGGCGAAAATGATCGGCTAGTAGTTCTTGCGTCATCTGGTAGAACAGCCCCCCGTCATTCAATGGAAAATCTGCCGGGAGTGCCTTGGATAAGCGCAAATATCCCCCGATAAGCACTGCCAAGCCCAGGAACACGAGAGAGGGTTTTACACTGTTCAGTTTTTCGCTGACCTTTGTCATGGATGATCCTTTAGATTCTTGATATAAAAAATTATACAGCGTAAGAACGATTCTCCGTATCGGTTATACTCGAGGTTGGAAACCTCGCTGATATTTTTGAGGTTGTGGAGAGATTTTGAGAAAAGCCTTAATTCTGCATTACATAATTGCGGTTCTATTCATCATCCTGTCACTGGTTCATTTTTTATCCCTGGTAATGGTCCTTCGTTCCTGGGTCTGGCTGCGCGTTTTTGAAGTCAAACCGGATACGGGTTTCCTGGCATTTATTAACCTATTTTTCACACTTGGCTTCATGCTGGCTGGGCTCTTCTTGCTGCTGAAACGAACATGGGCTTTTGCTTTCGGTGCCATTCTTTCAACCCTCGCGTTCGCCTGGTTTTGGATTAGCCGCACCTTGTTAAACCAGTCGCCGCTCCCATTCTCGCGGCAGGTTGTAATTCTTGTCATTTCGGTTATATTCTTGCTGTTGTTTCTATTGTCCTTAAGGCTTTTATCCAATGAGCAGAAACAGGCTGCTTCCCCCCTTGGTAGTTCAGGAAAAATCGACAATGAATAATAATCTTATCCCCCTGGAAATCGAGGTGAAATTCTACCTCTCAGACAAAAAGTCCTTTGAAGATCGCCTTCATCATTTCGGAGCCCAACTTACACATGCCCGAGTTTTTGAGGCTAATTACCGCTTTGACACCCCCGAACTGCAGCTCTCGCACGCGCACCGTGTCTTACGTCTCCGCCGGGATGAAAATTCGATCATTACCTTTAAAGGACCTTCCTTCCTGCAGGATGGTGCGACAGCTCGTGAAGAGATCGAATTCCAGGTGAGTGATTTTGACGCTGCCCGCCAGCTGTTGGAAGCACTGGGTTTTAAGGAAAGTGTCCGGTACGAAAAGTGGCGCACCACTTACCTGTTGGAGGATCTGGAGATCACCCTGGACGAGATGCCCTTTGGCAACTTTACTGAGATCGAAGGTGGTGATTCTTCCCAAATTCAACGCATCGCTGCCAGGTTGGCGTTGGATTGGTCAGCACGCATTAATGCAAGCTACATGATGCTGTTCGAGCAGGTAAAAAAGAGTAAAAAAATGGATATTGCCAACCTTACCTTTGATGCCTTCCTCAACCTTTCTGTCTCTGCGGATGATCTCGGTGTTCGCGTTGCTGACAAACCCGTTTATTTATAATCGAGGCGTTTGATGAAGTAGATAGAATATAGATGTGTAATCAAGCGGAATCGGATAGTGAATCCAGAAGGATTCACCTGAAGCCAGCTTCGGAATAATCCATTCCTTCCCAATTGGACGCTATGCCCCAGATGTCTGGCACAGCTCAAAGAAAAGATCAGACTTGAGCGGAAGTATAAAATGAAAACGCATTGATATGGAAGTTAAATCTCATCAAGGAGTGAACAATGAAACTTTTGATCGCATGTGACATGGAAGGAATCAGCGGCGTGGTCTCCTGGGACCAGGTGGATCCCTCCAAGCCCGAATACCAGCGCTTTCGCCACATCATGACCGCCGATGTGAACGCCGCCATCGCCGGAGCTGCCGCGGCTGGCGCCACTGAAATTCTCATCGCTGATGGTCACTGGAACAGCAGCAATGTTCTGCTGGACGAATTGGATCCCCGCGCCGGATTAAATACCGGCACTCCTACCCGCCTCTCCATGGTGCAGGGAATCGACACTAACGTGGACGCTGCTATTTTCCTGGGATACCATGCACGAGCGGGTTCTCTGCATGCCGTATTGGACCATACCTGGTCGAGCGTTCGTGTGGCGAATCTTTGGCTCAACGGTCGCATTACTGGCGAATTTGGGCTAAACGGCGCTGTCTGCGGTGAAGCTGGCATTCCGGTGATCATGGTCAGCGGTGACCAAACGGTCTGCGCCGAAGCCCGCGAGTGGGCGCCCGGGATCGTCACCGCCCAGGTGAAAACCGCCGCCGGTCGTTATGCTGCCAGCTGCCTGCCGTTTGAAGTCAGTCGAAAATTGATCACAAACTCAGCCCGCCAGGCAGTAACCTCATTCCTGGCAAAAAAACATCCCGCCCCAATTCAGTTAAAAACACCGGTCACCGTCACCATCGAATTTTTCCATTCCCACATGGGCGACCAGGCCAGCCTGCTCCCAGGCGCTGTGCGGTTGGATGGGCGCCGCATCGAATTCAAAGTGGCTTCCATGGTAGAGGCCTATCTTGGCTTTCGCGCCGCAGTGAATATGGTCTCAATGTAAGTAACACTAAATTACCTTCACAGGTGAGCCAATGAGGCTCACCTGTTTTGGTTAAATTCCTTAAATTTTTTGAGTGATTCCTCAATCTTAAGGAAGCAAACCAACACCGGATGCTATAATGAATTTATCTTACTCGTAGCCACTTTGGAGTCTTCCCGGAATGACTTTTGCCCATCTTCATGTTCACACCGAATACTCCCTCCTGGATGGATTCAGCAATATTAAAAAGCTAATCGCCCGGACGAAGGAAATGAACATGAGTTCCATCGCCATCACCGACCATGGCACCATGTTCGGGGTGGTCGAGTTTTTCCATGCCGCAAAAGATGAGGGGATCAAGCCTATCATCGGGCTCGAAACCTACGTGGCCGCCCGACGCATGTCTGACCGTGACCCCCAGCGCGACAAACACTCCTATCATCTGGTGCTGCTGGCTGAAAACGAAAAGGGGTACAAAAACCTTTTGAAAATTGCATCCGCCGGTCAGCTTGAAGGGTTTTATTACACTCCACGCATCGACCATGATTTCCTGGCAGCCCATTCCGACGGGTTGATTGCCACCACCTCGTGCATGTCCGGCGAAGTGCCGCGCACTATCCTCGATAAAGGCTCTGATGCCGGCAGGATGAAGCTGGACTGGTACTACGAAACCTTTGGTCCCAATAACTTTTTCGTTGAGCTGCAAAACCACAACATCCCAGAGCTGATGCAGGTGAATAAAACCTTGCTCGAGTTGGGTAAACGTTATAACGCCAATTTCATCGCCACCAATGACGTGCATTACATCGAACGTGCTGATGCCCGTTACCAGGATATCATGCTCGCCATCCAGACCGGCGCACTGCTCAGTGACCCCAACCGCATGAAAATGACCGGTGATACCTATTATCTGCGCAGTCCACAGGAAATGGCATCCCTCTTCCCCGAAAGCCCGGATGCCCTGAAGAATACGCTTGCCATCGCTGAACGCTGCAATGTTGACCTTGAGAAGAAGTCGTACCACCTGCCGCGCTTCGAAGTACCAGATGGCTATACCCCAAAAACCTACCTGCGTAAATTGTGCGAAGAAGGGCTGGTTCGCCGTTTTGGCGACCATGCCAGCGACGCCCAGGTGCGCGAACGCCTTGAATACGAACTCGGCATTATCAACCAGATGGGCTTTGACGCCTATTTCCTCATCGTGTGGGATCTTTGCCGCTACGCCAATGAGAATAACATCTGGTATAACGCGCGCGGTTCAGCTGCTGGTTCCCTGGTGGCATACACCCTGGATATCAGCCTCATCGACCCGCTCAGCCACGGACTGCTCTTCGAACGCTTCTTAAATCCCAACCGGGTTTCCATGCCGGATATCGACCTGGATTTTCAGGATGACAAAAGATCGCAGGTGATGGAGTACTGCGCCAAACGCTACGGCGATGACAAGGTTGCCCAGATCATCACCTTCGGCACCCTCGGCGCAAAAGCAGCCATCCGCGATGTCGGCCGGGTGATGGACATCCCCCTTTCAGAAGTCGACCGGGTTTCCAAGTCCATTCCCACCATCATCCCCGAAAAGTCTGTCACCATTGAGAACGCACTCGAGGCGTCTCCGCAGTTCAAGGAAATTTACGGCGAAGCCGATTATCTGCGCGACCTCATCGACACCGCCAGCCACATGGAAGGCGTTGCCCGCAACGCCGGTACCCATGCCGCCGGCGTAGTGATAACCGACGAGCCCCTGCTGGAGTATTTACCGCTGCACCGCCCAACCAGCAACTCCGAGGAATCCCCCATCAAGTCGGTCACCCAGTTTGAAATGAACATGATCGATAAACTCGGCTTGCTCAAGGTCGATTTCCTCGGTCTGGCAACTCTCACCATCATGCAGCGCGCCTGTGACCTCATTTATGACCGCCACGGCATTTGTTACAACCTTCACAACATCCCCCTCGACGACCCCGAAACCTTTGAGAGTTTCTGCCAGGGACGCACGGCTGGCGTCTTCCAACTCGAAGGCACAGGCATGACGCGCAACATCGTGCAGATGCGCCCCAACAGCCTGGCAAACATCATCGCCATGGTTGCCCTCTTCCGCCCCGGACCCATGGACCATATTGATTCCTACATCAAGCGCATGCACAGGGAAGAGGTCGTTACCTTTAAACACCCAAAACTGGAAAAAATCTTTGCCGAAACCTATGGCACGCCAATCTACCAGGAACAATTGATGCTGGCGGTAATGGATGTGGCAGGCTACACAGCTGCAGATGCCGATGATTTCAGAAAAGCAATCTCCAAGAAAAAAGCCGCCGAGATTGAAAAACACAAAAAGAAATTCGTGGAAGGCGCACGCAAGAATGGCATCGAAGAAGCCACGGCGCTTGAAATCTTTGAGGATTGGCAGGGTTTTGCCCGTTATGGTTTCAACAAGAGCCATGCCGCGGATTACGGCGTCATCGCCGTCGAAACCGGGTTCCTGAAAACCCATTACCCGGTCGAATATATGACCGCGTTGATGTCGGTGACCAAGAGTGATACCGACAAGATTGCCTTTTACTGCGCGGATTGCCGCAATATGGGCATCCAGGTACTCCCGCCTGACGTTAATTCCAGCCAGTGGGATTTCTCGATCGAAGATACCCCCGGAGGTTCTTCTGCCATACGCTTTGGTCTCGGCGCGGTAAAGAACGTTGGCGAAGAACCTGTGGATTTGATTCTCAAAGCCCGCGCGGAGGGGAAGTTCAAGAATCTTAACGATTTTATCCAGCGCGTGAACCTGCAGCGGGTAGGCAAGCGGACGCTGGAATTCATGATCAAGGTGGGCGCGCTCGATTCATTTGGACCGCGCAATGCCCTGCTGCAGGTGCTGGATTCAATGATTTCCATCAGCGGCAGCCATTTCCGCGCCGCGGAATGCGGGCAGTTGAGCATCTTTGGCGGGGATAATGGCGTTGCTGAAGACTTGCGTCTCCCTGAGGGAGTGGCGGTTGATCCCCGTGAGCAGCTTCAATGGGAAAAAGAGTTGATCGGGCTTTATGTATCCGACCACCCACTCACCCCCTACATGCCCCTCATCCAGCAGAAGGTCACCCACTACTCGGCAGACCTCGCCGCAGCAGCTGACCGGCAAAAGGTTGTCGCCGCCGGAATCATCACTAAAATGCGCCGTCTGAACACAAAAAATGGCAACCAGATGGCTTTTGCCACCCTTGAAGACTTGCAGGGCTCCATTGAACTGGTTATTTTTCCCAAGGTGTGGGAGAAACAAGGCTCAATGGTGCAGCCCGATGCGGTTCTCTTCGTAGAAGGTAAAGTGGATAACGCTTCCGGTGACCCCAAGATACTGGTGGACTTGTTCCGCATGATCCGCCCCGAGGATGTTACGGATGAAAT
This sequence comes from uncultured Anaerolinea sp., assembly GCA_964428125.1. GTDB lineage: Bacteria > Chloroflexota > Anaerolineae > Anaerolineales > Anaerolineaceae > UBA6107. Next base: position 289,011 of record CAYRXB010000001.1, on the reverse strand, counting down.
GCGCCTGAAATCGCAAAATGATGCCGAAGCCGCTGCCAAACAGGAACAGGTACTGGAAGTTAACGAGCCATATGCAATGAATGATGACCTCGTCCCTTTTGAAGAACCGCCGTTCGATTTTGAAGTTGCCGATCGGCATTTTTCACCAACGCACCAGGAACCCGCCGCGCAGGCCCCGGAACCGCCAATCTCCACACAGCCTGCTCATGAGACCTCTGCTTCAACAGTGGAACCCCCGCCGGAACCAGAGATCTCAGAGACCGTGATCCAACCGGTTGCCAAAGAGCCGGTTCCTGCAGCCCAGCTCCCGCCCGCCATCATCTCTCCCGTCACCTCAAAGCCCAACGGCAAAAATGGAACTGGCCGCAGTTTGATCACGGTCATCCTCAAAGCCAGCGGTGAAAGAGACCGCGACGTCAGGCGAATGCGCCGCATCCACGGCTTGCTGAATTCCTATCCCGGCGAAGACCGCTTCTGTTTCCTCGTCTATGAGCGTGGTCACCAGCACCTGCTGGACTTCCCGAACGACACCACTTCCGCCAACCAGGAATTGTTGAATAAACTGGTAGAATTGGTCGGGCATGATAATGTCCAGGTAGAACCGGTATAAAGAGGTTTTCAAATGAGCGACAATCCAGGAAAGATCAAGACCATCGGGGTAATGACCTCCGGCGGCGATGCACCGGGGATGAATCCGTTCATCCGAGCTGTGGTGCGCACCAGCGCTGCCTCTGGCGTGCGCGTGTTGGGCATCGAGGGCGGTTATGAGGGGCTGATCCACGGAAAGTTCCGCGAGCTCGGCGTCCGTGATGTCGGCGGCATCCTGCAGCGCGGCGGCACAATTTTACAGACGGCGCGCAGCCTCGAATTCCGCGAGGCTTCCGGTCAGCGTGAAGCTGTGCGCCAGATCAATAACGCGGCGATGGACGCAGTCATCGTTGCCGGCGGCGACGGCAGTCTCAACGGCGCCATGAAACTGGTGGATAAGGGTATCCCGGTGGTCGGCGTGCCCGCCAGCATTGATAACGATATTTACGGCACCGACATGTGCATCGGGGTGGATACTGCCCTCAACACCATTGTGGATGCCATCGATAAGATCCGCGACACCGCCTCCTCTCACAACCGCGCTTTCTTGGTGGAAACCATGGGGCGCATGAGCGGTTACCTGGCAGTGCAGGCCGGCATCGTCACCGGAGCTGAAATGGTGCTCATCCCCGAGGATAAGACGCCTCCGGAAGAAGTAGCCCACGCCATCGAATTGGCTTACCAGCGCGGCAAGACCCACGCCATCATCGTGGTTGCCGAGGGCTATGAACCGCACACCCTTGAGCTCGGTAAAATGATCGACGATATGGATATCGGTTTCACCACCCGCGTCACCATCCTGGGGCACATCCAGCGCGGCGGCAAGCCCACCGCTTTTGACCGCCTGCTGGCGACGCGCTTCGGCGTGAAATCCGTTGAGTTCCTGCTGGAAGGAAAATCCGGTGTGATGGCTGGCATGGTCGGGCGCGAGATCCAGCCCATTCCCATCAGCGAAGTTGTTTCCAACACCAAATCCATCAGCGCCGATTACATCCGCATGGCGCATATACTGTCGAGGTAAGAAACTCAGCGCTCTAACTTACCCCATATCATTTGAAATAGGCAATTAGCATTTGCAAATTTTCCTCACCCCTGCACCCCTCTCCAATTGGAGAGGGGACGGGGGTGAGGTTGTTTTTAATTTTTTTCTTTACTCAAAATGCGCAGGGCAATTGAGTATTGGCGATCTATTCTTTATTTACCCCCTGGCAGGATGGCTTTCCTGCCCGTTTGCCTGTCGCGCAAGATGTGCAGGGGGATGTGATATGCCTCACTCAGGATTTCTTCACGCAGCACTTCGTCCGGGGTTCCCGCCGCCGCAATCTTCCCTTTCACCAGCAGTACCACGCGGTCAGCATAAATATTGAAAAGGTTCAGGTCGTGCACTGCCGTCAGGATCGCTCGCCGCGGGCTTTGTTCACTCGCTGAGGGCTCAGGGTGAGCCAGGCGGTGCACCCTTTCCATCAGGTTCACCTGGAACTGCAAATCCAGATGGGAAGTCGGTTCATCCATCAGCATCAACCCGGTCTGCTGCGCCAGCGCACGCGCCAGCAGCACGCGCTGCTGCTCCCCGCCGGATAACTCAGCGATGGGGCACTCCGCCAGGTCGCGCAGGTCGGTCTGCAGCAGTGCATCTTCAACGATTTCCTTGTCTTTTTCTGAATACTGCCCCAGCCAGTTGAGATACGGGGTGCGCCCGAGCGCCACCACTTCTCGGACGGTGAATGCAGGCGGCAGCCCCCGCCCCTGCGGCACCACCGAAACCAGCCGCGCGCGTTCCTGCTCGCCCAGCCTGTTGACAGGTTTTCCATCGACCAGGAGCTCTCCGCTGGCAAGCGGCAGCACCCCGCTGGCAGCCCGGATGAGCGTGGTCTTGCCCGAACCGTTAGGTCCGATCAGTGCCACCACACTGCCATCCTCCACGGTCAGGTTGATGTCGTCCAGGATTATCTTTTTGCCATATCCGGCGCTTAGGTGTGTGATCGTCAGCATGGGGTCACCAGTAATTCTGCGTCTTGGAGCGCTTGAGCACCCACAGGAAAAAGGGAGCGCCAAGCAGCGCCGTGATAATGCCCACCGGGATCTCCTGCGGGGCAGTCAGCGTCCGCGCGGCGGTATCGGTGAACAGCAGCAATGCCCCGCCGCCCAGCATGGAAAGAGGGATCAGCCTGCGGTAATCGCCTCCCCACAACAACCGCAGGATGTGCGGTACCACCAGCCCCACAAACCCGATGACGCCCACAAAAGCCACCGCGGCTGCCGTCGCCAGCGTGGCGGTGAGGATTGCCATCCAGCGCACTCTCTTCACCGGGATGCCAAGCTGCCGTGCCTGCTCATCGCCAAACTGCATCACATTCAGTGGATGCCCCAGCGTGAGCAAAACCGCACAGCCGATCAGCACATAGGGCAGTATACCAATCACCGGGCTCCAGCCGCTCATCGCGGAGCCCCCCAGCAGCCAGACCAGCGCCCGGCGCATCTCCCCGGTGGAATTGATCATCAACAGCGAGGTGACTGCCGATGCAAAAGAACTGACCGCCACCCCTGCCAGGATCAGGTTGGTGGTGGGCAATGAGTTCCCCACCCGCGCCAGCTGGGTTACCACCAGCACGGCAGCCAGTGCGCCCACGAAGGCGCAAATCGGCACCGCCAGCAGACCGGTCGTTGAATACGGCCACTGGATCGTCATGGCAACCACGGCTCCCAGCCCGGCGCCGGAAGCCACCCCGATGAGGAACGGGTCTGCCAGCGGGTTGCGGAACAATCCCTGGTAAGTGGCTCCGCTCCCTGCCAGTGCAGCTCCCACCAGCATCAGCAGAATCGCCCGCGGCAGCCGCAGTTTGAATAAGATGGTTCCCACCACCCCTGAAGGATCGAGGGGAGTGCTTGTTCCATTGAACCTGGCAACAATCGCCTGCCAGAACTGCTCCGGAGAAATAAAGACACTGCCCGCCAATACGCTCACCAGAAAGGCAAGCACAAGCAAAACAACCAGGATCAAATACGGGCGGGCAGAGTGCTTCATCTATTTGTATAGTTCCGGGTGAATATATTTACTTAATTCTTCCAGGGCATCCACCAGGCGCGGACCAGCCCGGCTGGTCAGGTCATCATTGAACGCGAAGATCTGGTTGTTCTTCACCGCGTCGATGGTTTCCCATCCGGCTCGCGCCGCCACCTGTTCAGGGGTAACGCCGTAGGCTGCATCTCCAAGCAGGATGATCTGGGGATTTTGCACCAGCAATTCCTCCACGCTGATCTGTGCCCAGCTGCCTGAAAGCACACTGCCCACGTTCTTGCCGCCAGCGATGGTGATAAGTTGGTCGATAAACGTGCCCGGTCCGGCTGTCCACGGCTTGGATGGCTCGGACCCATCCAGTTCATAAAAGACAAGCGGGGTGGCACTCACTGTGGCAGTTTTTGCTGTCACAGCTTGCACTCGAGCCTTCAAGGATGCCACCAGCGCTGAAGCCGTTTCCTCATGCCCGGTGATCTTCCCCATCGTCTCCAGGATCGGGTACAGCCCATCCAGCGAGGTGGGGTTGGCAATGTAGTATACGCTGATGCCCAGATCCTCCAGGGCTTTCACCTGCTCCGGCGTGTTAATCTCCGCAGCTACCACCAAATCCGGCGCCAGGTTTGTGATCGATTCATAAGAGTACGTACCCATCGATCCGCCGACATCTGCCAGGGCTTTCACTTCTTCGGGATAATTGGAAAAACTGTCACGCCCGACCATCTGGTTACCCGCCCCGACCGCGTAAAGGATCTCGGTGGCAGATGGTGCCAACGACACAATCCGCTGCGGGATTGTTTTCAGGGTCACTGTTCGCCCTAATCCGTCTGTAAAGGCCATGGGCGTTGGGGTTTCCATCACCATTGGTACCCCCGTGCTGACCTCAACCGGAGGGGTCACAGTTGCAGGCTTCGCACATCCTGAAATAACCAGTATTATCAACAACAAGGTAATCAACGCTTTACTTTTGGATTTCAATTCAGAGTCCTTCCTTCCTAGAATGTGCTGCAGGATAAAAAACTCCCTGCCGCATTGGTCAGGGAGTCGCAAGGTAAATTTTGCGCGTGTCCACCTCCTGAATGCGAGAGTTGGGTTCACACTTTCCAGGCGGGCGACCTGACTGATCAGTAAAACTGAATCACAGTTGCGCTACAGTACCGGACTTGACACCGGTTTCGCCATTATGCTCTCCCTTCCGGGGGGTGAGCACCTGGAAAGCAATATTCAATTATATAGATTCTATCCATCTTGCAAGATTCCGTCAAGCGAAAACCCGCTGGTTTACCGGGATTATAATTAAACTATTATTGACTTGGGAGATCACCTTGACTGCACCTATTCTTGAAGAAAAGATCGGCGCCCTGCTGCGTGAAAAAGGAATGAAACTCACCCTGGCTGAATCCTGCACCGGCGGGCTGATCGGGCATCGCGTCACCAACATCCCGGGCAGCTCGGAATATTACCTGGGCAGCCTCACCGCTTATGCCTACGAGGTGAAAGAAAGCCTGTTGGGGGTGAAACACGAAACCCTAGCGAAATACGGAGCAGTCAGCCGGCAGACGGTGGTCGAAATGGCCAGCGGTGTCCGCAAATCACTTTCCGGCGGGTTCCCGATCGAAAAAGTGATTGGCGTTTCCGTCAGCGGGATCGCCGGTCCCGGCGGTGGCCTCCCCGATAAACCAGTTGGTACCGTTTGGATTGGCTTAAGCGCGCACGAGGGCAACTTCGCCTGGAAATTCAACTGGAAAGGCGACCGCATCCAGAACAAACAGGATTCGGCTGAAGCCGCTCTCAAACTCGTCTGGTTGTACCTGAATGGCAAGATCCCTTCTGAAAAACTGAGCGGTCACGAGGCAATCCAGGGAGAATGACCATGAGAAACCAGGGGTGTGCGGATAATCCTGATAACCAAAAACGAGTCCTCATCCTCACTGCGGATGCCGGGTTTGGGCACCGCAGCGCCGCCAACGCTATCCGCGACGCGCTTGAACTTTCCTACCCCGGCAAGGTGATTGCGGATGTGGTTAACCCGCTGTATGAGCCCACCGCTCCTGAATTCCTGCGTAATTCGCAATCTGATTATGATCGCTGGGTGCGCCATGTGCCGGAGCTTTATCAATTGGGCTACCAGGCCAGTGATCGACCGGTGCCAACCGCCATCCTCGAGCGCTCGCTGGTGATATTGCTTGAAGAATCGATGCGCATCACGCTCGAAAAATTCAAGCCGGATGTTATCGTCACTACCTACCCGGCGTATCAATTTCCTATGCTAACAGCCTTGCGGCGAAAACACTGCCGAAAACCTTTTTACACGGTTGTCACTGATCTTTCCACCATCCATCGCCTGTGGTTCTATCGCAAGGTCACCGGAATCATGGTGCCCAATACGATCGTTGCCGACCTTGCCATGAACGCTGGCATGGAAGCTGAAAAAGTTGCGGTTACGGGAATCCCGGTTTCACCGCGCATTAGCCTTGAAAATCGGGGGAAATCTGAAATCCGCCGGAGCCTGGGTTGGGAGGAACACCTGCCCACCGTGCTGGCAGTCGGCAGCAAGCGGGTGGATCGCCTGCTGGACACCCTGAACGTTATTAACCACTTTGGCGCTAACCTTCAGCTTGCCGTTGTTGCCGGCAAGGATGAAACCCTTTTCGCGCAACTTTCAGAGATCGAATGGCATATCCCGGTGCATCTCTATGATTTTGTTGAGAACATGCCGCCAATGATGAAAGCTGCTGACCTGCTGGTATGCAAAGCCGGCGGATTGATCGTCACCGAGGCACTAGCCTGCGCCCTGCCAATGCTGCTGATCGAGGTCATCCCCGGGCAGGAGACCGGTAATGCTGAATACGCCTCTGCTTATGGGACGGCAGATATCGCACAAACGCCAGTTGAAGTGCTTGAAGCACTGCATCACCTTATGCGGAATGACCAGATGCTTTTGAAAAAACGGGCAGACAATGCCAAACTCATCGGTAGACCTCGCTCCGCTTTTGATACAGCTGAACTCCTCTGGCAGGCAGCAAAAGCCGAAAACACTTCTGTAAAATCCCGCAAGAAAGCAGCAATGATTGGTGCCGCGGAAAACCACGCTAACGGCCAGTTATAGGGGGAATTATGGATTCAACCATTGTTGTTCTTATCTCGGCCAATGCCGAATGGGATTGCACCCGTAGTTATTACCGCCACCCAACCATTCAGCAGTCTCCTGTCGGCGGATACTTCACGCGAGAACTCGCCAACCGAAGCATTACCTTCCTAAATTCCGGCTGGGGCAAGGTGGCTTCGGCAGCCGCCACCCAGTATGCCATTGATCACTGGGCGCCGGAATTGATCATCAACCCGGGCACCTGCGGCGGGTTCGCCGGTGCGGTTCAGGTGGGTGAGATCATACTCCCCAATGAAACCCTTATCTACGATATCTACGAGCGCATGGGAGATGCGGAAGAAGCAGTCAGCCATTACGCCACGCGACTAGATCTTAGTTTTTTGTGCCTGCCTTTTCCACGTGATGTGCGTATCGCCCGGCTCATCTCGGCTGACCAGGATATTGACCCTGACCTTGTTTTCAAGCTCAAACAGGATTACGGAGCCATTGCCGCCGACTGGGAATCAGGCGCAATCGCCTGGGTGGCGCAGCGCAACCACACGGATTGTCTCATCTTGCGCGTCGTCAGCGACCTGGTCGACAGCATGGGCGGTGAGTTGTATCAACAAGGGTCCTTCAACGAGCAGGCAAAGGAAGTCTTCATTCCACTGCTAAAAACGCTGCCCAACTGGATCCGCTGTGCGCGCTGGGGGCGTGAAAGCGAGACCCCGCCAAGTTGACGGGGTCTGAATTTTTATTCTAGTGTGCCAGCCTGGCGCGTTCTTCTTCGACAATTTTGAATTCCAGTTTCTTGAACAACGGCTGCGGTTGGTTGAACTTGTGCCCGGCCTTCAGCTGACTGGGTTCCCATTTGCCCACCGCTCCGGCATGTGAATAACGCAGCACCTTGTGTTCCCCCAGCGCATCCTTTTGAGTATCCACGCTCTGCGTACCAAACAGGCTGCCCGAGTACCCCAGGAAACCGTGTAGTTTGTCTGAGGTGAAGGGCAGCACCGGGGCAAAGAGGACTTTGAGCGAATCAATGGCGCGCATGGCAACATAGATGGCGCGTCCCGCGGCTGCTTTATCGGTCTTCACCATTTGCCAGGGGGCAGTCTGATCAAGGTACTTGTTGACTTCGGTTGCCAGGCGCATGGCTTCTGCCAGCGCAGCACGCAGGTGCACAGCATCGTATTCCCCGCTCACAGTTTTAAAGCCTTCCTCCACCTCGTCTAACAAATCTTTATCAATGGCGGTTAGAGGTCCGGGCTCAGGCACCACCCCCTCCCAGTGTTTGTAGGCAAAGGAGAGTACGCGGTTAGCCAGGTTGCCCCAGGTAGCTACCAGTTCATCGTTGTTGCGATGGAAGAATTCCTCCCAGTCCCAATCTGTGTCTTTTGACTCGGGCATATTGACTGTCAGGTAATAACGCAGGGCATCGGGGTCGTAACGGGTGAGGAAGTCGCGCGCCCACACCGCCCAGTTGCGGCTGCCGGAAATCTTCTGTCCTTCCAGGTTCATGAATTCGTTGGCAGGCACATCGTACGGCAGGGTGAGCGGTGCCGGCTTTGAACTGCCCATTAAGGCATCAAACTGCTCGCCCACACCGATAAGTTCCGCCGGCCAGATGATGGCATGGAAGGGAATGTTATCTTTGCCGATGAAGTAATAGCCGCGTGCTTCAGGGTCCTGCCACCATGCGCGCCAGGCATCCGGGTTGCCGCTGAGATTGCTCCACTCAATAGATGCTGAGAGGTAGCCGATGACCGCCTCGAACCATACATACAAGCGTTTGCTCTCCCACTCCTTCCCGGCAGGGACCCCTTCCGCTGGCAGCGGTACACCCCAATCGAGGTCGCGGGTGATGGCGCGCCCATGCAGGTTTTCCGCCAGGATCTGCCCCAGCGACTGACGCAGCACGTTCGGGCGCCAGTAGGATTCTCTAATTTTGAGGAATTCAATTACCAGCTCCTGCAGGCGGCCGAGATCGAGGTAGAAATGCTCGGTGGCACGCAATTCCGGGGTGGAGCCATCCACCTTGGAGCGCGGGTTGAGCAGCTTGTCGGCTTCAAGCAAATTGCCGCACTTGTCGCACTGGTCACTGCGGGCATTCTCGTAGCCGCAGATGTAGCAGGTGCCTTCCACGTAGCGGTCGGGCAGGAAGCGGGACTGGCTGGGGGCGTACCACTGCATCTGGCTTTCGGTGTAGAGGAAGCCGTTCTTCTTGAGCGCCAGGAACATCTTCTGCGCCACCTCCTGGTGGTTGCTGGTGTGGGTGCTGGTAAACAGATCGTAATTGAGCCCAAGTTGCTGGAACAGGTCAATAAAGCCGGCATGAAAGCGCTGATAGACCTCGTACGGGGTGGTCTTTTCAGCGTCCGCGCGGACGGTGATGGGGGTGCCGTGCGAGTCGGACCCGGATACCATGAGCACGTTGCGGCCGCGTAGGCGCTGGTAACGCGCAAAGATATCCGCCGGCAAGTAAGAGCCGGTGAGATTGCCCACATGGATTTCGGCGTTGGCGTAAGGCCATGCCACTGCCACTAGGATGGTTTCGGTCATAAGTCACCTCGCGAGGTAGAGTGGTTGTATTTTAGCACAAGGGTAAGGGAGGATAACCACTAAATACACGAAAAGTTAAGTGCAAAACCTAATAACCACGGACCCCACTCGCAAAAAGCACTCAGGGGTGCACAGACCGCAACACACGGAATACTCGGAAAAAAAGACAAAACAAGTCATGAACAAGAAAACACGAATCGTTTTTTTGAATTGATACTAAGTTTTAAAAAGACTCAATTCAAATAAATCAAATAGGCAAGTATTCGATCCTTAGTTTCGAAAAGAAACGACTCCGGGGAAAGTCGACCAGAAAGACATATTTAATTTTTACATATAACATAATTATAGAACATATTTTCTTTATTATTATGCCACAAAATCAGGAAAATGTATCCCATCATTTTGGCAATCTTTGGCAATCAAAGTTGCCAAATTGGCAAGTTTTTTGGAATTTTGGCAATGTTTGAGAAAATGAATTTTTGTGAGACAACCAATTGTACATTCCTGTATAATTAACCAGTAATGGGGATGGGCAATGTAGAAAGATCAAAAATGAATCCTCTCAACTTAAAACCCGAACACAAGGCTATCCGCGAGTATTACTCCGAACTGGAAAAGCTCACTGCAAAACTCAACGCAAAAACTGAGGGGGCGGTAGCGCCGCTTTTTGCCAACCTGCTGCGTCATTGCGCCGGGCAGGCAGGATTTACCCTCATTGAACAATTCTCAGTTAAGCGACCTGCGCAAACCATCCGGGTGGACGGCGCGGTGGTGGATGAATTCAAGCTTGCGCACGGTTTATGGGAAGCCAAGGATTCAGGGGATGACCTGGCAAGCGAGATCAAGAAGAAGATCGAAAAAGGATACCCCAAAGACAATATCCTCTTCCAATCCCCTACACGAGCAGTTCTGTACCAGGACGGCAGCGTGGCGTTGGATGCAGATATAACTAAACCTGAAAAATTGATCGAAATCCTCAAGCTATTCATTGAGTACGAGCCCCCCGCGTATGAACAATGGGGGCAGGCAGTTGAAGAATTTAAATTACGCGTCCCCGAAATCGGCGAGGGGCTGCTCAAACTCATCGAGGAACAGCGTAAATCCAACCCCGAATTCGTGCGTGCTTTTGAGGATTTCACCCGCGTGGTGCAGGAATCCATCAACCCCAACATCGCCACCCAGGCTGTGGAAGAAATGTTGATCCAGCACATCCTCACTGAGCGCATCTTCCGTACCATTTTCAACAACCCCGATTTTGCCACGCGCAACGTCATCGCCCGTGAAATTGAAAAAGTGGTGCAGGCGCTCACCTCGCGCTCGTTCAGCCGTTCCGATTTCCTCAAGTCGCTTGACCGTTTTTACGGCGCTATTGAGACCACCGCTTCCACCATTGACGATTACTCGCAAAAACAGGCGTTCCTCAATACCGTGTACGAAAAGTTCTTCCAGGGGTTTTCGGTGAAGGCGGCGGATATTTACGGTATCGTTTACACCCCACAGCCGATCGTCAATTTCATGGTAAGTTCGGTGGAACACATCCTCAAGAAAGAATTCGGGCGCTCGCTCTCGGATGAGAATGTGCATATCATCGATCCATTCGTCGGCACTGGCAATTTCATCATCAACATCATGCGGCGCATCCAAAAGACCAAACTGCCGCAAAAGTACGCGGAAGAACTACACTGCAACGAAGTGATGTTATTGCCTTACTACATCGCCTCGATGAACATCGAACACGCCTATTACGACCTGACCGGAAGTTACAAACCTTTCGATGGGATCTGCCTGGTGGATACGTTCGAGGTGACCGAGCAGATGAGCATTTTCGGGCACGAGAATACACAACGAATTGCGAAACAAAGGAACGCCCCCATTTTTGTGGTCATCGCCAACCCGCCTTACAATGCCGGGCAGGTGAACGAGAATGACAATAATAAGAACCGCAAATATCTGTTTTTTGACAAACGGGTTTCGGATACATATGCTAAAACCTCTAATGCACAATTAGTAAGAAAATTAAATGACCCTTATATTAAAGCAATTCGATGGGCAACCGACAGGATTAACAATGAAGGTGTTATTGCATTTGTAACAAATAATAGCTTTTTAAGAAAAAATACCTTTGACGGAATACGAAAATGTCTTGAAAAAGAATTCTCGGAAATTTATACACTAAATCTTGGCGGAAATGTTAGAGACAATCCCAAATTATCCGGTTCTACACATAATGTCTTCGGTATTCAGGTTGGTGTCAGTATAAACATTTTCATTAAGCATAATAAAATAGACTCCAATAAACAAAAAGCGAAGATTTATTATCATGAAACCGGAGAGTATTGGACTAAAGAAGAAAAATATGCGTTTTTAGAAAATAAAACATCAATTACTAAAATTGATTGGACGATACTTACACCAGATAAATCAGGCAATTGGATTTCCCCAAGCGATACCGGAGAGTATGAGAAATTAGTACCACTATTTTTAAAAGGCAATGCAAAAGATAATCATTCGATATTTCGGAAAGAGTCCTTAGGTGTTGCGACTAATCGAGACGGAATCGTTTTCAATTTTAAGAAAGATAGCTTAATTAATAATATTAAAAGTTGTCTAAATTCATATAACTCAGAAGTAACCAGACTCCAAAATGCCGATCCACAATCAAATATCGATGAATTTGTTGATTACAAAATATTAAAATGGAGTAGTACCCTTAAGAATCATTTACAAAGAGGTACTAAGGGCAAGTTTGATGAAAGTAAAATTACCACAAGTTTATATCGGCCTTTTTCAACGCAATATTTCTACTACGATAAATTACTAGTGGATAGACCCGCACATTTTAATGACTACATCCAAAACCCCATAAACAACACCTTTCTTTGTGTAAACGTAACCCAAGAAAAACCATTCATTTGTATTGCCACTATCCACATACCCGAACTTGTATCAACTGGAGGATTTGGCTCTCCAACCCATGCTATTCCCTTTTTCACTTACTTTGAAGATGGCGCAAACCGTACAGAAAACATCACCGACTGGGCGCTGGAGGAATTCCGAAAACAATACAAAGACCCTTCGATAACCAAGTGGGATATCTTCCATTACGTTTACGGTTACCTGCACCACCCCGGCTACCGCGCCAAGTATGCTGCCAATCTTCGGCGTGAACTGCCGCGCATCCCTTACGCGTCTGACTTCTGGGCGTTCGCTAAAGCCGGCAAACGCCTGGCAGAAATTCACGTGCATTACGAAGACCAGCCTGAATATCCCCTCACCCAGGTGGAGAACCCACTCAAACCGCTCAACTGGCGGGTGGAGAAGATGAAACTCTCGCCGGATAAGTCCGCGGTGATTTACAACGACTTCCTCACCCTCACGGGTATCCCTCCCGCTGTTTACGAGTACAAACTCGGCAACCGTTCCGCGCTCGAATGGATCATCGACCAGTACAGGGTCAAGATCGACCCGCGCTCGGGCATCACCAACGACCCGAATAACCCCGACGACCCTGATTACATAGTCAGGCTGCTGAAGAAGATCATCACCGTCAGTTTGGAGACGGTGGAAATCGTCAAAGGGCTGCCGGAGAAGTTTGAATAATAATTCCATGTCTAGTTTAACCTCACTTGAAAAAATAAAATTGGAGCTATATCTAAATATGGGTAGTGGTTATGTATTGGACTTTGTTGATAAATCGTTCAGGAATTTTTTTCTTGATACTGTGCAAATCGATATCGAGTTAGACAAATATAAAGTAATTGGGACTTCAAAAGCAAATCGTATGAGGTCTTTTTGGAATCAAGAAAATGACTTGATTGTTGGTCAATTACTTAATCACATTCTTGATTATCGAGATGAGAAAACGAAGTTAATGGGCGAGATTTTTCCCCATACAGACGCATCTTTGGATGAGGATTGCCGATCAATTGCTAAAAGGTTGTTGTATGAGAACTCAATTGATTTGGACGCAATTACGGAAACCCAAAAAGATATATCGTGGAAAAAGATTAATGATGAAATTAAGGATTGTATTCAAAGAAATAACCCTGAAGCCGGAATAGATCGTCTTCATACGTACATGATGTATTTCTTTAGAGACCTCAACAAAACTCATAATATCCCGTATAACCACGATACTCCATTAAATAATCTGGCTGGGGCTTATATCAGTTATTTGAGGGTAAATAAGCTTGTAGACTCTGAAATGAGTCTAAAAATTCTGAAATATTGTGTCAAAATTCTCGAAGATTTTAATGATGTCCGAAACAACAAAAGCCTTTCCCACCCAAATCCGATAATTAACCATGATGAAGCATTTTTCATTTTTTCTTATATTTCTGGCTTGATTCGATTTATTAAAACCATAGAAACAACGCTAACTAGATAAATCAATATTTTTAAAAATTATGTCTGATCGTTTTCATACTTTTTATAAGGAACGAAATTGCGAGATCGCCACGTCGCGCTACGCACTCCTCGCGATGACAGACTAAACCCGGTACAATTAACCGTATGGTAGCAAAATTCACAGTGGTGGGGCTACAATCCCAAACTGGTTTTGCTCTAAATGGGATTTGGGGCGACCGCGAACTGAACCTGCTTGACCAGGTGGTGACGCGCTTCCACGCAGCAGGCATGCCGATTCCCTTCCCCTATCCGGTGACGATCACGCTGGAAAACGCCGGCAGGAACTGCCTTATGAATGGGAAGACCATCTGCCTCACTGCCAGCGGGCTCACCACCTGGACGCTCTGCCACGAGCTTGCCCACGCCTGGGACGCTGCCAATGGCTGGCAGCTCTCGAAAGCTATGCGAAGGGCAACCGGTAGCGGATTCCCGTGGCAGTTGTTTCACCGCTGGCGCCCTGCATGGAAATTCTTTTGGTATCACGTGGGCAGCCCACCGCCCCCTTGCGGGGTGGATAAGAATTTCAACGCCATCGAGGACTTTGCAGAGGCAGTGACAGCCTATCTCTACCCGGAGGAAGCTGCCAAACGTGCATCTGAACGCGGAATGCCTTATGAGAAATGGGGGTACACGCATTTCCACGATACGCCGAGGGGGAAGTTTGTGAAAGAGGTGATAAGGAAACAAGTAGTTTAATGTCATCGCGAGCGAAGCGTGGCGATCCCCAGTAACGACTATAATTTCCTTATGAGAGGTCCTTATTATGTTTACATCCTTACCAACAAATATCACAGTGTCTACTACACTGGCGTGACAAATGATCTGGATAGAAGGATACAAGAACACAAGTCCAAATTAAAACCTGGCTTTACCGCCAAATATAATGCTACAAAATTGGTTTATTACGAAATTATTGAGGATGTAAATTCTGCTATTGAACGCGAAAAGCAAATAAAAGCCGGAACTAGGCAAAAGAAAGTAGAGCTAATCGATTCGATGAATCCTGAATGGAGTGATCTGGGAGAATTGGCAGAGAAAGAATTGCAAAGTTGACGGGGATCGCCCTTGCGGAAGAGAACAATAAGGAATTGGAAAGTTAACGGGGATTGCTTCGCTATGCTCGCAATGACGAATTAGTGGAGATTGCCCTTTCAGGGTGCACAGACCACGATCACGCCGCAATGTCCTCCCCCCTCTCGCTTCGCTCGGGGGCGCAAATTTCGTGAAAACGCCCTCTTGCGAGGGCGTTGATTTTTTAGATATCGAGCGTCTCTGTGCAGGAGGGCGCATTGGGGCAGATGTAATATTGTTTCGGTTTCTGCAAGAAGCGTTTTTCAGTATGAAGCACCATCGGCACACCGCAGGCGGGGCATTCTGGCGCTTGGTTGATATCGGAGAACGGGTGCTTGTCCTGTCCTTCATAGGTTTCAACCCCGGCGGAAGCCACTTCATGGGCGAAGGCGGCTGCGAACACAGGCTGCAGCACCGGCGCAGGAGCCGCCGCGGCGGGTTTCTTGCGTACTTCGGGCGGCAGTGAGCGCTTTATATTGGTGGTCTGCATGATCTTGAGGAATTCCTCGCCGTCATACAGGTGCAGGGGTTTGCCTTCAGCCCACAGGCGCGCCTGCTCGGTGAAGGTGCCAGTGGTCACAATTGCACCGGCATCGGCGTCAGCGGCGCGCAGGGCGCCGTAAAAATCGCGGACAATAGGTTCACCCACTTTACCGCGGTATTTTTTGCATTGCACCAGCCAGGTTTCTCCGCGGCGGGTATTCACCACCAGGTCGATGCCGTGATCACCGGTTGTGCCGACAATCTCCACTTTGTGACCCTGGGCATGGTAAGTGTCCGCCACCAGCTTCTCAAAATCTTCGGGGGTAAGGGCGCGCATCTGTTCGATGGTATCGGCTTTGATCTTGCGCTTTCGTTCCTCCAGGAAGATGGAGACTACAAATGGGAACAGCAGCAGCCCGGAGAGCAGGAATAACTTCTGGTCGATTGCTTCTGGCAGCAGATGGAAGGTATCCATCTTAACGAAGAAAAAGACGAGATGAAGAATAGCAAAGAACAGCCAGGCGGCAATGAGAGCTTTGATGGATGTGCGCAGCATGACGCCAAAACCACTGCGGCGTTTGATGATTCCAACAATGAGCAGCACAAACATCAATGGCCAGAGCCCGACAACAAAACGGGCAGCGGTGGTTAGAAGTTCGATAAATGTATTCATACCATTCCTCCAGGTCACAAGATCTATGAAGGAGTGTTGCAATAGTAATGCCAGATGGGGGATTTTTCGAACAGGTCCCGGAGTTATTAGAACTGGAGGGATTCGCCGGGTTTCAACAACTTTACACGTGAAGCGGTTTCTTTTTCTACCAGTGCAGCCCAGGCGGCAGCATCCTGCTGGATGAGGGCAAAGGTGTTGTAGTGGATGGGCAGCACAACCTTGGGCTTGAGGAACTTCATCGCCTGCAGGGCATCGGCGGGACCCATAGTGTAGTTATCCCCAATGGGCAGCACCGCCAGGTCTAACCCGTCCGCACCAATGAGCTGCATGTCGCCGAACAAGCCGGTATCGCCGGCAATATACACCCTGTGTTCATCCGGTGTGGTGAGCAAAAAACCGCCAGGGTTGCCGCCATAACTGCCATCCGGCAGAGCAGAGCCATGCAGTGCGTAGGTCATCTTCAAGTAACCAAACGAATAAGTGAAACCGCCGCCAAGGTGCTGCCCGTGGGTTTTCACCCCCTGCCTGCCCAGCCAGGTGGCGATCTCTGCGTTACTGATGACGGTAGCTTCGGTGCGTTTGGCAATGGCGATGGTATCGCCCACATGGTCGCCGTGCCCGTGCGTCACCAGGATGTAATCTGCTTGTGCGGCATCAACTTTGATTACCGCCTGCGGGTTGCCGCTGAGAAAGGGATCAACCAGCAGCCGTATCTCGCCTATCTGCAGAAACAAGGCGGCGTGGCCCAGCCAGGTGAGAGTGTTTGTCATTGGAGTTCCCTCCTAAACATCCAGCCCTTTGCGTCCCAGCAGCCCCTGGATGAGGGACAGTTCGCCGCGATGGTGCAGGGTATGTTCCAATACATGCCAGAGTACATTGAACATCACCAGGTTCTCGCCGCGCGGAGTGCGGAAAACCCATTCCATGTCCGGCTCTTTTAGCGTCTCGATGAACGACTCCGTGCGTTCGGCGGTCACCCTCAGTTTCATCCGAATAGCACTCTTGCTGGGGAAATCCTTGAATTCATAATGTGGATTCTCCGGGATCTCCTTGCGGATGAGGTAATGGATCCAGTAATCTTCAGTTTCAGCTATATGAAGGAAAATCTTACCCACCGGCCACGCTGATGGAAATGGTTTATATTCGAGCTCAGTCTCATCGAATTGCTCCAGCAAGTCGAGCAGGTCTTTGCGGACTTTTTTCCAGGGATAAAAAATGATTGAAGGTTGCATTTTTCCTCGCAAATAATGGATTTAAGATCAGGCTTCAACCGCAGGGATGTTGCGGCGGAACTCATCAACCAGGGCGCGTAAAGCTGCGACGCGGGCTTCGGTGAACTTCTGCCAGGGGGCAAAATAATAGCGGTCAGTCGTGGCCTCCGCAATCTTACGAACTTCCGCGCCAAATGGCGTGATGGATACCTCATCGTTGCTATAAGCCACCCATCCGCGCCGCGCCAATTCGCTGATTGATGCCATCGTTTCATCCAGGGTAAACCCCCGGTAAGCCAGTGTTTTCTGTAATTCACCCGCAGTCATTTTCTTTGCCTGCCAAAGCGTAGAAAGGATCTCCCAGGTGTGACCATCAACCCCATAAGCGCGCCAAGCAGTCTGATGGGCATCCAATCGGTAGGCAATCAGTTCACGTGCAATCTGGCTGATACGCGCCATCATCGGAATGGTACCAACGGGAGTAAGTTTTCGCTCCATGGTAAGCTGCAATTTCGCCGGCGGTTCGGTCGCTGCGTAACAGGCGTCGGCAATCTCTTTCATCTGGCTGGCCATATCCATCATGCTGGTCGCCGGCAGCGGCAGCACCCCCGCCAGGGCGTTGTTGACTTCCTTGGTGATCCACAATGCCATTGAGTCGCCTTCGCGTGTGAGCGCAAAGTGGTTTTCCTTGGTTGGCAGCAGGAGTTTGTTTTTTTCAAAATGCGCCAGGTGTTGCTTGATGAGGTTTAGTGATGTGTAGGGAAACAACGCGTTGAGGGCGGATGGGGTAATGCCGCCGGGGTTGAACGCCGGTAGGAAGGTGAACAGCTGCAATTCATGGTCATCCATGCTGTTTTTTTCTTTTACGGCTTTGAGCGCGTGGAAGGAGAGTGATTCCAACGATAGGGACATGGTCTCAATTGCTGCAAATAACTCGTTGAATTTCATTGCTCGTCCTCCCTGTTATTTTCAGTCATACACCAGGAACAACTTACTTCACATTCAGTATACATCGATGAGGCAAGTGTACAAAAAATGAGGTCTGATTGCAATATCATTTTACCGAACCGTAAAGATCACGGGCATGTTCGACCGCTTCGTGATCAAGGATAACATACCACAGGAACCATCCACACGGGATGGGGAACTTTTTTCCATCGTATAACTCTGGTGAGATGGACTCGGTATCTTCAAAAAGAGCAGGTATGAAAATTGTAGGTTTAGAAAGTAAGTACAATAGGGTATCCGCCATTCGCAATGATTCTGCCTGAAGTGCCTGCCAGGGTACGGATGCCTGGCGCTCGGCCTGGAAGGCATTAAAGGCATCGAGGCTGCCAAAATGATATGGTTCACCGGCGAGATCCACGTATCCATTTTTCCAAAGCAGTTTGCGCGTCTTCACCCCGCTCAATAGCTGCCCCAGGCAAAATAGTGTGTAGCGCTCCCACTCCATGATATGCCCCACCACCTGGCTCACCAGCCGTCCATCTGAGGAGGTTAGTGCAGCCCGTTCAGGTGTGATCGACCGGATTGACTGGGTATACGCGGAGTGAACCCGTTGATGGAACGCGCACATTTCATCATAACGTTCGTTAGGGGCAAGAGCAAATATCCTGCGGATCTCGCTTATGAATGAACGCTCGTCCATATGCACCTCGTCAGCCTTTTCTACGTATTATATAGTGAAAGGGAGTGAGTGTTAAAGCAGTGGTTATTGCAGTTTCTGTGAAACCAGTGCGGGTTATAACGTAATTCTAATATCAACCTGCTAATGTATAATGGATATGACCTCATGCTGAGGTAGAAAGAAGAAAAAATGAACTTCCTGCTTGATCCAAATGTGGCTTACCTGATCCTTGTGATCGGGGTCATCCTGGGGATGCTGGCGCTTTTCACCCCGGGCACCGGCTTGCTGGAAATTGGCGCACTGTTCGCGATCTTCCTGGCTGGGTATGCCATGTACCATTTACCCATTCGGGTTTGGGCACTGGTGCTGTTGGCAGTGGGTATTGTGCCATTCATCTTCGCACTGCGAAAATTCAAACAGTGGTATTGGCTGGTGCCAGCCATCCTTTCATCGGTGCTGGGTTCAGTATTCCTCTTCAAATCCGATACCAGCCTGACTGCCATTAACCCCTGGTTTGCGACACTAGTCAGCATTGTATCCGTCGTGCTTATGTGGGTTATTGGCATAAAAACTCTCGAAGCACTGCGCCTTCGCCCCTCGCAGGACCTTAGCCGGCTCATCGATGAGATTGGGGAAGCGCGCACCGATATTCTCAACGAGGGCACGGTATATACCGCCGGGGAAGAATGGACCGCCCGCAGTGATACGCTCATCCCGGCTGGCAGCCAGGTGAAGGTTGTTGGTCGCGAGGGTCTGGTGCTTAAAGTTGTGAAAGCCGAATAGGGTCATTTGACTCATTCGATAATATAGAACGGAGGAAAAATGGATAGTAGTTTATTAACTGTGATCTGCCTGGTAGGCGTGGTGGTACTGCTGCTGATCGTGTTCCTTGCCGCCGCCATCAAGATCGTCCCGGAATATCGCCGCGTGGTCGTCTTCCGGCTTGGGCGCTGCATCGGACCCAAAGGACCTGGTTTGGTGCTGCTCATCCCCTTCATCGATCGCCCTGTAACGGTTGATCTGCGTGAGCAGGTGCGTGAGATCCCCGCGCAAACCTCCATCACCCAGGATAACGCGCCTATCTCAATCGACTTCCTGTGGTACTACAAGGTCTTCGATCCCGTGCAGTCCGTGCTGCAGGTGCAGAACTTTGAACTGGCTGCCCAGGGTATTGCCACAACCACCCTGCGCTCCGTCATCGGCGGCATTTTGCTGGATGGCGTTCTCTCCGAACGCGAGAAGATCAACACTGCCCTGCGTGCCCGTCTCGATGAAGTGACCGAGCGCTGGGGTGTGAAAGTGACCAATGTTGAGATCCGCGAGATCGTGCCTCCGCGTGATGTTCAGGATTCGATGAACCGCCAGTTGACTGCTGAGCGAACCCGCCGTGCGGTTGTAACTGAATCCACCGGTACCCGCGAAGCTGCCATTAATGTGGCTCAGGGTGAAAAACAATCGAACATCCTCAAGGCTGAAGGTGAAAAGCAGGCTGCAATTCTACGCGCTGAAGGTGAGAAACAAGCTCAGCTGCTGCGCGCTGAAGGCTATCAAAAAGCATTGCAGGCAATCTTTGCTGCTGCCAAGGATATTGATCAAAAGACCATGACCCTGCAGTACTTCGAAACCCTCAAGAGCATGGCTGCCAATCCATCCACCAAGTACATCTTCCCGATGGAATTCACCAGCCTCATCAGCGACTTTATTGCAAAGAACAAGAGTAAATAAACAGGTTTAGCTGTTGCCACAAATGGGTTGGGTGAAAGCCCAACCCATTTTTAACCCAATGAGCTTTTCTCCTTCCCAACCGCTTTTTCTCATCGAAACCGCCAACCTGAATGACTTGGGGGGTATGCGAACCATCGAACAGGCATGTTTTCCGTTGGATGCCTGGCCTCTGCTGGAATTGATTGGCGCGCTCACGCTGCCGGGATTAGTTCGTTTGAAAGCTGTCGTTGACGGAAAAATGGTTGGTTTTGTGGGTGGTATGACTAAACGAGCCAGGCATGAGGGATGGATAACCACTTTGGGGGTACTGCCGGGTTACCGGCGGCTGGGCATTGCCAGTGCGCTACTGGACGAATGCGAGAAAGCCATGCAGATGCCGGTTATCCGGCTGACGGTGCGCAGATCTAACCTGGGTGCGTTGCATCTCTACCGCCTGCGCGGATACAGCCAGGTGGAAGTGTGGGAACATTATTACGAAGGTGGAGAGGATGGGCTGGTGCTGGAGAAATTATCTCCCGAATATCTCGACAAATCGTAGAGCAATCGTAAGGTTTTCGTTGTTGACAAACCTCTTGAGAAGTTATAAGATAGTACAAATGTAGGATACAAAAGCCATGCGAGTATTAAAAGCACTACCCCCGGTTGGAGTTTTATAGGCACGCGATTGTTTTGCGTGCCTTTTGTTATCTCAATCTAAAGGAGATCTAACCAAATGGATTACAGCATGATCGGTAAGATCGAAAAAGCCAAACGATATGCACAGGAAAAGAACCGTTTTGAGTTCCATACTTTTTCAGTGACGGTAAAAGGGGATAATAATTCGCACGTGGTCAATTACGACAAAGGCAAATGGCATTGTGACTGTGAGTACTTTATGACGCGCGGACGCTGCGTGCACACGATGAGCCTGGAGAATATTCTCGAAGGAATGACCATCCCGGAACCTGTGGTGGTTTCATAATCTTTCAGGGTTTTAATTAAAAGAACTTCGGATATGTCCGAAGTTCTTTTAATTTTGTTACGACTAATCAATTTTTATAACCATTTTTTCTTCTGAAGGTAAAAATCACGGCTGCCAGCCCAGGTATTATCCCCGTGCAAATTCTGCCAAGCGTGTTGTCCCATAATTTTCTAAAGAATCCAGATTCATTGGATTGGGCTTCTACTGAACCACCCGGAATATAGTCTTTCGGAAGATACTCAGCGCCCTCAGAGGGCGTCAAGATAGCGGGATCTTCCACATACGGCAGCCAGGTGCTGGTCTCCGCAGCCACATCAAGCGGCGTGATCTCGCTCAATCCCTGGGCATCCGCGCTGGCTTGCTCGCCGGTGGAGACCAGGATCGACTCTCCTGTTGCTTTCGATGTGAATTCCACCGTACCGGCAATCACTTTGAGCGTGGTGATGGTGCCATCCGTTTCCATCACCAGTGTTGTCCCTTTGATCCCTGCCACCGCCTGGGTAGTTTCAATCTCCATCGTGCCTTCGTAAAAAAGCTTTTTGGTATTGTTCCACAACCGTCCCATTACAAGTTGAAGTTTTGTTTCCTTTTCTGGCGGGGTTTCAATGACAATCTCGGTATTGGATTCCATGATGTATGTGTTCATGTCAGCAAACTGCAAAATGACTGAGGAATTATTCCGCGAAGCAATGTGGTCACCCACATAGATTTCCTGTTTCATATATGCGGGCTCCCAATCGAGCTCTTCTGGATCACAGTTGGTTTCTATCGTCCCAGTTAACGCATTAAAACGCGCCATTGAGTCACCCCAGTCATTCTTTAAGCGGAGGAAAAAACAATGGTCGCCGACCGGAACAGCAGTCCAATTAATCTCAAAAGAATCACTATCAACATGAATGGATTTCTGCAGGCATGCACCGAAGGTCGGCGAACGGGTGTCCGTATCCTGCTTGTCGCATTCCTCATGCGTCCACTCCATCTCGCCGGACATATACCCTTTGCCACCATCTTTATCAATACCACCCGAAAAAAACTCCCCACTCCCTTCAAAAGTACGGTCAGCTACAAAATAAAATTCTTTAATTTGCGGTATATCATTTTTTCCTGAGAACGTCCAGCTGCCGTTGATCTTACCTGACTTGTAAAACCCAGTAAGGGTGAAAGCCCCATCAACAGTACTATTCCCCATACTCGATTCACTATGAACTTTTGCATAGCCGCTGACATAACCGGATTTGTCAACAGAAACAACCATTCCATCAATGTAATCAAGCATATGTGAAAGTCTGACTGGATCATTATTTTTTCTAATATCACGTATCTGATCTGGATCAAAAGTGAGCATTAATTTAAAAGGCGGGTTTAATGGGGCTGCCGGAATTTCAGCAAACACTGGCTGGATAGCAGTTGTCAATAAGAGTATGGATAAAACAAGTCCCCTTAACAGGATATTCCTCATGGGATTCATTTCCCCTCCTCATATCGATAGCAAGTTTTCCAATAGTATAGATAAATTCGCAGCAAAAACAAAGGGAATTCTTAAAAGTTAGACCATCTCGGGTTTTTCCTGCATTTTGACTTGTGGAGATGGGGGCATACGGTGTCATTTTTATAACACGAGCGGAAAGAGGCTGCTTGCGCTTCGGTTGATTTTTACCGGAGTCGCGTGGTAGGCACCTCGTAGTGAGCGAAGCGAGCGGAGAGTGGTCGCTTGCACTCCGTAGGAGTCGCGTAGCACTCTGAAAGAGTGGGATTCGAATATCATCCCCTTAATGGGGACACACAGTGACTATTTGCGAAGCAAGCGGAGAGTGGCTGCTTGCGCTCCGGTTGATTTTTACCGGAGTCGCGAGGTTAGCACCCTCGCAGCGAACGAAGTGAGCGGAGAGGGTGGGATTCGAACCCACGGTGACGACGAGCGCCACAACGGTTTTCGAGACCGCCCCATTCGGCCACTCTGGCACCTCTCCGGGACGGGCAAATTATACCCGATAACCCTCACAAATCTGCGATCTGTTTGCGTGCAGGGTACTCCACTTGCCTGAATCCTTCTTTCCTTAGCAATCCTTCAAATACCGCCGCCACCTCAGGCTCACCATGAACCAAAAAGATCTTTTCAGCCCGATCTTTGACCGCCCTGGCGTATTGCAGCAGAAAGTCCTGACCGGCATGGGCAGAAAGCCCATCAATCGTCGCAACTTCCGCACGAACATCATAAAGCGCGCCAAATATGCGTACCTGTTTGGCATTTTCCTTCAGCCGGCGACCAAGAGTATCCGGTGCCTGCCAGCCCACGATCAATACGGTATTGCGCGGATTCTCAATATTATTCTTAAGATGATGCAGGATGCGTCCGGTTTCTGCCATTCCGGAAGCCGAAATGATTACCATGGGTCCATCCATATCATTCAACTTCTTGGATTCATCAACAGACCCAACATAATACAGTCCTTTGAAGTCGAGAGCGGGATGTTTTTCCTGGCGGATGAATTCGCGTGTTTCCTCGTCAAAATATTCAGGGAACGACCGAAATATCTTTGATGCTTCCACCGCTAACGGACTATCGACATAGACAGGGATAGGCGGAATGATATTTTCGGATATGAGCTGGTTCAGAAAGAAAACGATCTCCTGGGTGCGCCCAACAGCAAAGGCAGGGATGATTACCTTGCCGCGGCGGCCTACAGTTTTAATCATGATTTCTTTAAACTCCAGGTAAGCCTGTTCAACACTATCGTGATGCCGGTCGCCATAAGTGCATTCCATCACCAGGTAATCCACATCCGATGGCAGTACCGGGGGAGGGAGCAATGGCAAGTCCACACGTCCAATATCGCCGGAGAACCAGAAACTCCGGATTTTTCCGTTCTCCTTGGCTTCCACCCGGATGCCCGCCGACCCCAGCAAATGACCAGCGTTGCGGAAGGTCACCGTCACCCCGGGTACAGGTGAAAATGGTGAATCGTAATTCACCGGGTAGTAATGCTTAATGGCTTCTAGCGCGTCTTCGGTGGTATATAACGGCTCCATTGCAGGCTCACCGCGGCGGCGCCGCTTTTTGTTCACATAATCGATATCAGCTTCCTGGATGCGCGCTGAGTCCTGCAGCATGATGTTACCTAACGTCATCGTCGGAGGTGTGGCATAGATTGGCCCGCTAAATCCCAGTTTTACCAGGTTGGGCAGGTTGCCGCTATGGTCAATATGGGCGTGTGTGAGCAGCACCGCATCAATTGATTTGGGATCAAAATCGAAATGTGTGTTCTCATCATAGGTGGCGTCGCGTTTGCCCTGGAACAAACCGCAATCCACCAGCAATCGATGACCATTGACCTCCAGCAGATGTTTGGAACCGGTTACGGTCTGTGCAGCACCCTCGAAGGTTAATTTCATTTTTCTTCCTCCTGATTCAATAAATCCAAAATTGCCTGTCCAAATTTACTCAACCGGTATGGGAACTCGAGCATAAGGGCTTCAAGTTCCTTTTGTGTACCTGGATGGTGGTAAGCGAGAGCCTCAACCAGGTCTCTGGGGAGGATCACATCCGACTCCACCTTAAGTTCCTTTCCTATCTTTTTGCGCCATTGTTTTAGTTTTTCCATTCGAACCAGATATTGCTCATCAAGCCGCGGTCTGATTGGTTTTGGAATTGGCGGAGATGCCAATCCTTTTGTGATTGCAGAGAATAACTGCTCGCCATGCTTGCGGAGCAGTTTTGTGGTCATTCCTTCCACGTTTTCCAGATCCTCAATCTTAGTAATTTCAGCTGTACAGAGAGCAACCAACTGCTGATTGGAAAGCACCTTAAAATGCGGTAAATCTGCTTTGCGCGCTTGCTCATCCCGGTAAAGGCATAACTGGTTCAAAACTGCTGCCTGGCGTGGAGTGATGCGGGCAGCGCCAGCCACTTTCCAGCAATTCATATTGCTGCCATTCTGCCCATGACCCTCTGCCTTTGAAATTAAACGGAAATCTTCCTCGGCAAGAGGTAACAAGTCTTTTTCCATGAGGTTCTGCGACAAGGAATCGCGCAGCCTAAAAAGATAATGGGTATCGAGGGCTGCATATATTTTCATGGGCTCTGTAAGCGGACGGATTCCCCAGTTAGCACGCTGGTAGCGTTTATCCAGGATAATTCCAATGCGAGAAGCCAGCAAAGACCCCAGTCCTACTTCGGGCAGCCCTAAAATTCGCGCCGCGATCATTGTGTCAAACAGGTGGTTAACCTCAAACTGGTAATCCCTCTTCAGGCATATTAGGTCGTACTCAGCTGCATGAAAGATCTTTTCGATTCTGGTATTGGAGAAAATTTGCGCCAGTGGAGCCAGATTTACTTTAAAGGGATCAATTAAATAATCAACGCCTGCAGTGGATATCTGCAGCAGGCACACCTTTTCCTGGTAAGCATAAAGGCTATTAGACTCAGTATCAATAGCCAGCCTGGATTCGTTTTCTAGCAAGGGTACGAGCCGCTCGAGTTTGACAGGATCATCGATCCAAACTGGAGGCTCAACTGGGGTGAAATCCATGCAACCATTATAATCTTATAAGACCTTGTTTTTTTCCAAGAGAGGATCAATTAGTTGATAACTCAATTTTAAAATTGCAAAAACGGAAATATATGCAATAATTATTAATTGATTCTCATATATCCGCAGCGGAGGGTGAAAAATGAAAGAGCGAATTCTGATCATTGAAGACGATGACCTGATCCTTAAGATGCTGCGGAGGTCGCTTGTTTACGAAGGTTACCAAGTGGATACGGCAGTAGACGGCGAAGGAGGCTTGAACCTGCTTCGTGATAACAAACCCGCATTGGTGATCCTGGATTGGATGCTCCCCGGCATGGATGGGCTTGAAGTCTGCCGCCGTATGCGCGAGATGGGCAATCAACCGGTGCTCATGCTCACCGCGAAAGATACGCTTGAAGATCGGGTTCAGGGATTGGATGCCGGCGCAGACGATTACCTGGTGAAACCCTTTGAGCTGGATGAACTGCTTGCACGGATCCGCGCTCTTCTGCGCCGCACCCAGGTGGAACGCGCCCCTATCCTCACCTTTGGTGACCTTTCGCTGGATACTTCCACCCGCCAGGCAACACGTAAAAATCGCGTGATCATGCTCACTGCCAAGGAATATGACCTCCTTGAGATGTTCATGCGCCACCCCCGCCAGGTGCTCACCCGTGAGATCATTTTTGACCGCGTGTGGGGATACGATTTTGGCGGTGAAAGCAATGTGCTAGATGTTTACATCCGCTATTTACGCCAGAAGCTTGAAAGCGAAGGGGAGATCCGCTTGATCCATACTGTGCGCAGCGTGGGCTACGTAATGCGCGAAACGGCTTAAACCTTTCTGATGTCCCTCAGGATAAGACTAACCCTCCTCTATACCACCTTGCTGGGAAGCGTCTTGCTTCTCTTCGGTGGGTTGGTGTATGGAATTGCCAGTGTTAACCTGTATAACAAAATCGACAGCACCCTCAACCAGGCTTCAGTTGAACTGGTTAAGCTCCTCCGGCTGAATGTCAATGGTCAGTTTGATTCGCGCTCTGTAGCCAATTACCAGCCTACCGAAAACCTGATCATACAGGTCTGGGGTACCGATGGGCGCATCCAGTTCGCCAGGCCGACCGGCATTGGCACGTCACTGGATTCCGCCACCAGGCTTCATGGCATCACTGCGATCAAAACAGTCGCGGTTGGTGGTCAACATCTGCGCGTACTGACCGTTCCCCTCTATACCACGCGCGGACCAGCGGGGACACTGCAAATTGCCATCACCCTCACTATTCTGGATGAAGTCCAGCGCACCCTATCAGTCATTCTCATCATCCTAACCGGAGTTGCTATGGTCATATCAATGATCGCCACCTATTTTTCCACCCTGCAGGTGCTGCGACCGCTCAATACCATGACCAACATTGCCACCCAGATCACCAAGGCGGATGACCTGTCTAGGCGTATCCCCACCGCTCGAACTCGAGAAGATGAAGTCGGAAAGTTGATCACCGCATTCAACCAGACGCTTTCACGTCTGGATCGGTTGTTTACTTCTCAACAGCGGTTTCTTGGAGATGTAAGCCATGAACTGCGAACTCCGTTAACGGTTATTAAAGGAAATGTGGGTCTGATGCGCCGTATCGGAGCAGATGAAGAGTCGATGTCAAATATCGAAAGTGAAGTGGATCGGTTGACCCGCCTGGTCGGCGATCTGCTGCTCATCAACCAGACTGAATCTGGTTCCATGACCATGAACTTCTCCAAGATAGACCTAGATGACATCCTCCTCGATGTGTTCAAACAAATGAAATTGGTAGCTGGTGACCGGGTGAATCTCATACTGGAAGGGTTAGCGCCAATCCAGATCAACGGCGATGAAGATCGTGTCAAACAGGTGTTCTTTAACCTGGTCGGTAATGCGCTTCAGTACACATCAAAAGGGGACGAAGTCCGTATCATTATGGAGACTGGAGATCACTGGGTTCGCATCAGTGTCAAAGACAACGGTCCAGGGATCAACCCTGAAGACTTGCCTCACATTTTTGAGCGCTTTTACCGGGGTGAAAAATCACGCAAGCGCACGCGGGATACGGGTTTTGGGTTGGGGTTATCCATTGTACAGTGGATCGTCAACCAGCATGGCGGTACCATTGAAGTCAAGTCGGAGCTTAAAAAAGGGTCGGAATTCATCGTCCAATTTCCGTTATTTGAATAAAGATACAACCCGGGATCACCGGGTTATATCTATGTTGGGGGAAAATCTCCGCTGACCAGGCGGGAAATTATTTACGAGTTGGCTGGCCACTAAAATTGCGGTATGCGGCAGCTTGTTGCGGGCGGGCTGCAATGGAGGCGTTTGGTCGGCTGGAAGGTGTTGGATGAATGTACTCAGCCGGCTGCCTTGCAGCAGTGGATGGGGCTGAAGTGCGCCGTAGCGTAACCTGCGGCTGACCGCTTTGGCGCGGTGCCGGCGCAGGTGAAATCCGTTCCAGGGCACTTGAAAGCGAGCCGATAATGAGGATGCGTGAGACCCAAACCAGGATGGCAACAAACAGGGGCACCACAGTAGTGAGCGCCTTTGAACTGACAATCGCTGCGCTGGCGGTGGCATGGCTGCTGATGGCGATGGATACTCCCCACCAGGTGAGCGCTGCATTAAAAGTGCCGGCAATCAGCCATGCACCAAAGAGGTACCAGGATTCCTTGTGGTCAGCCTCTTGCCCTTTTTGAGTGATCAGGCGCGCAATTCCGGCGAAATCGATACCGCAAAAGGCCAGCGCCATCAGGGTCGCCCACTGGAAACCTGCAAAGCGCAGATCTCCGAGCAGGTCGCGCAGAGCATATGCCGTGGTCCCGTAATTGAACGCCTCAAAGGCGATCATCGCGAGGATGATGATGAATCCGTAGACACTTGCAGAGCGTACACGGGTCTTCTTGATTGTTTTTACAGAGGTATTGAACAAATTACGAGTAGTTGAGAGGTTCATGACTGTTTTCTCCTGATCGACTAATCCAATGAGTAAATACAGTCATATTATAGAACATTTATTCTAAATGTCAATAGTTTTAGAAAACTCGTTCTATATTATTTTGTAGTCGCTTCCCAACTGATCTCAACCGGCGTTGCATTGTCGGGAATCCTATTATGGGCGTCCGTTAGCGGCAAGCCGCTTGCCCGGCAAACCAGCGTTGCCAGTGCCATCCCGTGCGTTACCACGAGCACCTTTCCCAAAGGATAGAGAGTGCTAATTTCATCAGCAAACGCAGTGGTACGTTGTGCCACCTCTGCCACACTTTCACCCCCCGGAGCCATCACGATGGCGGGGTTTGCCCTGCTCTCTGCAAATTTCTCAGGATATTTTGCATACATCTCTGAAAAGACTTCGCCTTCCCATTCTCCAAAGCAAATCTCCCGCAACCGGATATCAGTTCGCAGCGGGATGGTGCGACCCTGCCGAAGGATTTCAGCCGTTTGTAAGGCACGCCGTAGATCACTGGAAAAGATGGCGTCAAAGCTTTGTCCGGCTAACACACTGGCAAGCTGCTGCGCCTGCCTTATGCCTTCTTCGTTCAGTGGGATATCTTTTTGCCCCTGGTAACGTCTTGCAATATTCCAATCCGTTTGCCCGTGCCGCACGAGAGTAAATAAGGTCATCAAACATCACCACGGGAAGCAACTTCATGGAAAAAACGGCAAAGGTCGTTAAGCGGGCAGCGAAGGCATTCCGGTTTACGCGCGCGGCAGAGTTCGCGCCCAAGGCGGATGAGATTGAGATGCCCCGCATAATACTCTGAAGGGTCAATCAGTTTTTCCATCAGGATGTGGGTTTGTTCCACTGAAAGAGCTTCTGGTCTTACCCCCAGCCTGCCTGTGACCCGGTAGATATGAGTATCCACAGGAAATGCCGGCTTGTTGAGTGAAAACTGCAGCACAATGGCAGCCGTCTTTCTCCCAACCCCATTAAAGCGCAGCAGCCATTCACGCGCTTCTTCAACCGGCAGGTCGCTCAAAAAGGAAAGGTCTAAGTCTCCCCTTTCCTGTTTGATCCGGGTCAATACGGCTTTGATCCGTGGACCTTTTTGGTTCGCCAGCCCTGCAATGCGAATAGCATCAATGATATCCTCCTCATCGGCGCGTATGACCTCTTCCCAGGTTGCAAAGCGTTTTTTTAAGGCATTAAAAGCAATATCTCGGTTGCGGTCGTTGGTATTTTGTGAAAGGATGGTGCATACCAGTTCATCCACAGCCGGGAGGGGGTTCCTCCAGTCGGGATGCCCAAAAACCGACGCCAGGCGGATTAATAACTCCCGCATTAATGCGGCGGAATCATTAATATCACTGCTCATTTTTTGTGCTGCCGGAAGTATTGAGATAATCCAAACGAAAGCCTGGAATAATATTGCTCGGAATGTGGAGATCGATGATCAAAACCCTTTAATAATTGGAATGCAATATGATCGATCTCGTGTAAATCATCTTCCTTTCCTGATAGCTTCTCAACCGTCTGCTGTATCTTTGCCAGGAATTTCCCCTGTTCTTTTACATCGCCAGTAGTAACAATCCCGCCGCGTCCCGAAACAACTGTATAACCTTTGAACTCGGGAGATAACAAGCGGTTAATTGCTGCCTGCCAGGCTGCCAGATCCGCAAATGCCAGGAAAGGCGGAGCCTGCGGAATCACCGTATCGCCAACAAAAACGACCTTGCGCGTTGGCAATTCCACCCATATAGATGCCCGCGACGGTCCGGGCATGGCGTATAGCTTCACCAATACTTCTTCCCAGCGGATATCCAAAGAATGGGTGAAGGTGATGTCTGGAGACGCCCATCGCACCACTCCAAGACCGGAAAGCAGTTCCCACTCGGCGCCTGTTTCCTGCCCCTGGGTTTTGAAGGTTGCCGGACGGTCGCGCATCACCAGGTGCAGGACCTCATGCCCAACAGATATGCATTCCATTTGCCGCATACCCAGGGTTCGGTCAAAATGCTCATCCAGGGTCACCAGCAGGCGGTCATAACCGGTTTGCATTCCAGCAAGAGTTGACCGCCAACTACGCGCATCTTCAATACGCAGAGGTGCGTCGATCAGGATCAGCCCGCGGCGGGAACGAATAACTGCCAGGGTAACCCCCGGGTAGCTTGTTTCAATCAGTACACCTGGAGTAATTTCCTGCATGAGACCTCTAGAAGTGTCACCTTAAAGTTACAGGCAAGGTAAATAAGAAGCGAGACCCGCCGGCGCCGGAATTTTCCACCCAGATCGAACCGCCATGCGCCTGGATGGCAAGCTTGCAAAATGCCAACCCAATACCAAAACCCTTCGCTGTTCCTTCATTCTTAAGCCGGACAAATTTCGCGAAAATCCGGTCTTTTTGTTCCGCCGGGATGCCTGGTCCCTGGTCTTCTACCCAAACCGTCACGTTCATCGCGCTTTGTTTTGCTGCTATGGTAACGGTTTTGTGTTGAGGTGAAAACTTGATGGCGTTTTCAAGCAGGTTGATCACAACCCGCCTCAACATCTCGTTATCACCATTTACTTCGGGCAGCGAGCCCAGGATCTCTTTTTCGATGGTCACTTCACGGGATATTGCAGCAGGCGTGATGGTTTCGATACATTCATCAATCAACTCAACCATATTTACCGGCTTTTTTTCAACGATCTGCTGCCCGGATTCCAGCCGGTGAATATCCAGCAGGGAACTGATCAGCCGCTGCAGCCGCTCGGATGAACGCTGAGCGATCTCCACCAGCTGCATTTCGGTGGACGATTTATCAGACAGCATCGGTCGTAAGATCTCCAGGCTGGAGATGATGTTTGCCAGCGGAGACCGCAGGTCATGGTAGATCATCGCTGAAAGGTCTTCGCGTAATTCTTCTGTATAAAGGCGTTCACTAATATCGCGGAAGATCCATTGCAGGCGGGGTGTATCAGAAATGTGAATGATGGACACATGAACTTCAACGGGCTTTTTTCCGCAATCCGTACATATCAAATTGGATTCATAGGTTACAGCCGCCCCATCTTCAAGATTTGCATACCCTTCACCGACCTTCTCCTTATTGATCTCATGCAAATCTTCGATGGAACATTTTATTAATGACGGCTTATCCATTCCAATGGTCGCCACCGCCTGGTGGTTGGCTTCGGTTATCTTGCCGGTGATGGTTGTGATTAAGATTGGATCGACGCTGTTCTCAAAAAGATCATGGTACCTTCTGCCGGCAGATTCCACATCGGCATATAGTTGTGCGTTTCGTACCGCAATACCAGCCAGATCAGCGATTGCCTGCTGTAATTTAAATTGATCCTCGCTGAAAAAGTTGGGCTTCGGGTGAACAATGGTCAAGACACCAACCAGCTTATTCCTTGCCATCAATGGCAAACACAAAGCAGACCGTGCTGCTCCTGAGTCTTCCTTATCACCAGGTCGCTGAAGCCAGCGCTCATCCTGAATGGTGTTGCTAATCAATACTGCTTCCTTGTGTTTGATCACCCATCCCGCCAGCCCTGAGGTAACCACATCCTGCAATTGCTTCACGGTGTGGGGAGCCAGTTTGCCATCGAACAGGATTGCCGCATCTACAGGTTTGGCTTTATCATCCAGGACAATCAGGCTGGCACGTTCTGCACCCAGGTTTTGTGTGGAGATGGTTAATACCCGCGCCAGCACCTTGTGAAGGTCAAGCGATGTTGCCAGTTCCCGGCTAACGGTAAACAACACCTCGAGAGAAGAGCGGTTGATGTCATTATCCATAACGTCCTCGTTAACTTACATACTTCAATCCACTGCCCGTGTTGAACAACACAACGCTTTCATTTGATTGTATCCAATCTTTGTCAAAAAGGTACCGTAGAGCTGCAAGCGTGGCTGCCCCTTCTGGTGCCGCGAAGATGCCTTCCATTGAAGCCATTTCCTTCTGCGCAGTGAGGATTTCCTCGTCAGTTACAGCAATAGCAGTACCGTGGCTTTTATGGAGCACCTCCAAAATCAAACGGTCGGCAAATACGGTGGGCACCCGCAGCCCGGAAGCCAGCGTGATTGCATTTTGCCAGGTCTCACAGCGTGCTGCGCCGGTTTGGAATGCCCTGACCACCGGTGCACAGCCAGCAGCTTGCACACTGACCATGCGCGGCCGCGCAGAGCCAATCCATCCCAGTGTTTCGAGTTCATCAAACGCTTTCCACATACCCACCAGCCCGGTCCCGCCGCCAGTGGGGTAAATGATCACATCCGGGAGCTGCCAGCCAAAGGCTTCAGCCAGCTCGAACCCCATGGTTTTCTTGCCTTCAACCCTGAAGGGTTCTTTGAAGGTTGAAACATCAAACCAGTTATGCTCAAACGCAGCTTCTCGCGCCAATTTTCCAGCGTCACTGATCAACCCCTGGACAAGGATCAGGTCAGCACCGGCCATGCGTACTTCCACCTGGTTAGCAACCGGCGTATCTGCCGGCATAAACACATGGGCTTTGCAGCCTGCCCGCGCTGCGTATGCCGCCAGTGCACCGCCGGCGTTGCCTGCTGTCGGGATCACAAATACACTTAACCCAAGTTCAATAGCCTTCGAAATAGC
Organism: uncultured Anaerolinea sp.; assembly: GCA_964428125.1. Classification (GTDB taxonomy): domain Bacteria; phylum Chloroflexota; class Anaerolineae; order Anaerolineales; family Anaerolineaceae; genus UBA6107. Next base: position 255,524 of record CAYRXB010000001.1, on the reverse strand, counting down.
TACCACCATTCCTCGGGCCTTGAAGGACGCGGTGGCATTCGTGGATTCATCCTTGATAAAAAGATGCTGCATGCCAAGCTTCTCAGCGAGGTTATCCGCAGCCAACATTGGTGTATCTCCCTCCCCCAGGGTGAGAAAATATTTCGGGTCATCCACAGGCAGTAGTTCCTGCCATCGCCAAATGCCGCGAGGTCGGTTTGTTACATCCTCGCGTCTGATCTTCATCGAAGAAAGATCATATTTCGCGAGAATGGGTGACATACAGGTCTGACAGTATGTTTGCGGGACACGCGGGTCAAAACTCGTATTGCAAACCGGGCAGGATAACTGGTAACGCAATAAACTCATTAAATGAGTATAGCATAGGAAACAATAGCATTTCGATCCACGGAAGCCCGCACTGTTGTTTCAATATCCACTTGTATAATAAATGGAGTATCGAGAAATCAATTGTCTTTTTGCCGGAGACTCGAATATGGATAACCCTATTCCTGAACAAAAGACGAGCATTTGGATAAAAATTGGCGCAGTGATACTGTTCCTGGTCTTTGGCTCCTTGATCATGGTTGTGTTCAGTCCCTGGCGTCCGCTGTTAAATCCCGCAGCCGATCTGCTCGGAAGGGTCGGGTTGATCACATTATTGGGAGTGGGCACCTGGCAGGCAAAGAAAAGTCGGGTATTCCATCAGTTATGGCCAATGTTAAGTGGTTTGACGATCATGGCGGTGGCAGTATCAATGATGTGGCTGACTGCCAATTATTTGATCGACCATTTGGGTCTCAATTCCACTTCGCCCAGCGGGTTTGCTTTGTTAAAACTCAATGACATGGTGGTTGTTTTTGTGGTGGTGCTTGTGCTTTCGCACCTGATGGGATTCGAGTTTTCAGACCTCTACCTGCAAAAAGGGAAGGTGCGGCTTGGGCTGCTGCTTGGGGTAGGCACTTTTGTTCTCGCAGCTGCCATTTCCATACCTTCAGGCATTTGGCTTTTCAAGCTAGACCCGGCAAAACTCACCGGCTGGAGAGAATGGCTTCCCTGGCTGGGGGTATTCGTGCTGGCAAATGGTGCCATGGAAGAAATGCTGTTTAGAGGTTTATTCCTTAAGAAGTTCGAGCCGCTTCTCGGAGAATTCCTGTCGATTTTCACGATCGCACTGGTATTCACCGCGCTACATTATGGGGTTAGCTACACCTCACAGCAATTGATATTCATGGGCATCCTGATCGGGCTCGCCCTGTTGTTCGGCACGGTCATCCAAAAAACCAGGTCGCTTTGGCCTGCCATGCTTTTTCATGCCGGTATGGATATTTCCGTCATGCTTGGCATCTTTTCGAATTTAAAATAGAGGCGATAAACCGTAGTAATGAACGTACAACCAGACCATAGCCCAGATACCCTCCAGCAACAGGCTGAACAGGCTGCCAAATCCGGTAACTGGCAGCTTGCCTCCGAGTTATTTGCCCGCTGCGCAAAGGAACGTGCCTCCATGCTGGCTTTGATCAACAGCGTGCAGGAAGGGTTATCGATGCGGCGCGACCTGCATGAGATCTTTGATCTGGTCGGAAACAGCCTGAGGGATACCTTTAATGCTCAGGTGGTAATGATCTCGCAATACGACCCGGCAACCAGAAAAATGTTCCATCACTATGCCATTGAAAACGGCCAATACCTTCATTTGCCTGATTGGATGCCGGTTGACAGATCCCGGGCTGAGATCATCCGCACCCGCAAACCGTTCATGATCAACCTGTCTGAAATGCAGTTCGTTCTAAACAATGAGCGGGTGATGGCGCTCCCAGGAACCCGGCTGCCAAAAACCTGGCTGGGGGTTCCCATGCTGGTTGGAGATGAAGTTCGCGGGGTGGTCAGCCTGCAGAACCTCGACGTCGAAAATGCCTTCAGCCAATCTGACATTGACCTGCTGATGACACTCACCAGCAGCATGACGCTATCACTGGAGAATGCCCGCCTGTTTGCCCGTACCGAACGCCTGCTTTCGCGCCTGGAAAGCGAGATGCTAATCGCGCGGAAAACCCAGCGCAGCATCCTGCCGCAGCGAATCCCTCATCATGCCGGGTACCAATTCGGCACTTTCATCATGCCTGCCAGGGCAGTCGGCGGAGATTTTTATGATTTCATCCCACTTGGTCATGACCTTATGGGGATTGTCATCGGCGATGTCTCCGATAAAGGACTGCCGGCCGCTCTATTCATGGCTTTAACTTTCAGTCTGCTGCGTGCGGAAAGTGAACGCTCCTCAGACCCGGCAGAGATCCTTTCGTATGTGAACCGGGCATTGCTAAAAATGAACGCATCAGGCATGTTTGTAACGCTCCTTTACGGCGTACTGGATTTCCGCACCGGTATCATCCAGTACGCGCGCGCGGGTCACCTGCTGCCAGTCCTGCTGGATGCCCAGGGTTCAGCCATGACGCTTCGTGTGAACGAAGGACAACCGCTCGGATTATTTAGCAAGGTCATTCTGGATGTACAGGAAATCGTGTTGGTTCCCGGAGGGAATGCTCTTTTCTTCACTGATGGTCTCAGCGAAGCCTTTAATGATCAGGGAGAACAATTCGGCATTGACAGCATCACCAGAACTCTGTATGCCCATCGCGATGACAGCAGCCCTACCATCTGCCGAAAGATGTACGAGACTGTTAAAGCCTTCAGCCAATCTGCACCCAACCAGGATGATTTCGCTGTGGTTTCGCTTAAACGCGCACCGGTATTATCCAGACCAGAAGACCTGTCCAAGCCAATGTACTGGTAGAAAGGGAAAAATGGAATTTCCAGAGATTTTAAAAATAATTTCGGAAGTGTTAAAAGAGTTTGACCAAACAAGACCGGTTCATAAAAGTTTTTTGCCTGGTATTGGTCCTTTTGGAGAACCACAAATCGTAAAAGAAATTTCAAATAGATTAACTAATAAGGGTATACCCTCTATAACTAAGAGGACACCAGATTTAGAGGTCCAAAAAAATATTGCGATAGAATTCAAAATTGTTCGCCCATTTGGAGATAATGGGAAAGAGGCTGAAAATTGGTCAGTAAATATGCTTCACCCATATCCGGGAAACACAAGCCTGATTGGTGATGTTATTAAATTATCGGCACTGAAAGAATATCGCAAAAAAGGTGTGTGTATTATTGGATTCGAACACAATCCTCCAAAGATTAGCCTCGATCCATTAATAAATTCTTTTGAGGCTATTTGTGCAAATGTTCTATACTTGGGTATAGGAAAACGCGTGGAATTTTTTCAATCCCAATTAGTTCACCCAGAACATCAAGTATTAAGATGTATTGGTTGGGAGGTAATTAACTAAGAGCGCCAACAATTCTATCTAATATTTGCCGTTTTGTAATCCTACTTATTAATGGTTGCGGTAATATTTTCGCTGCTCCAGTGCTGCTTGACCAACATTCCTTGCGGTGTTATGATTTTTCACTCGAGGTGAAAATGGAATCGAATCATACTCCCTTGCCTGAGAAACCGCAGGACGAGGGGTTGGCAACAGGCAACAAAGAACCGCAAAACAAAAAACAGGAAGGATTTTCAACCAGCCGGCTTTGGAACCGCCTGCTGCGCTTTGGGCTGGGAGAATCTGCCATGCAAACCGGCACCGTGATCGCCACGGGTCTGCTGGTGCTGCTCGTCGTGTGGGTGATGGGATCCTACTTCCTTAAGGGGCAGAAGACCAGCACCCAGGCTACTCCAACGGCAGAAGCTATTGCAGCAATGCCAACGCTTCCTTCAGCGCAAAATCCGCAGGCGCTCAATGTCAGCGATTTCTCGATCATCCGCGCCGCCGACTATCACACCAACCTGCCCGCCAAGCCGCGAGAGGACATCATCGAATACCAGGTGGTTGCCGGGGATACCATCTTTGGCATCGCCGAGAAGTTCGGGCTGCAGCCGGAATGGGTGCTTTGGAGCAACAAACATATCCTTGGCGACAACCCGGCTTTCATCCGTCCCGGCCTGGTGCTGCTCATCCCGCCTTTTCAGGGGGTGGTGCATCAGTGGGTGGCAGGTGTTGATGGACTCAATGGCGTTGCCAAGGGTACCAATGGCAATGTGGATGAGATCCTGGATTGGCCTTGGAACCATCTCGACCGCGCCACCATCGGCGATTATGCCATGCCCAACATTCCGGATGGCAAGCTCATCTTCATCCCCCACGGCACCGGTCAGTTCACCGACTGGCTGCCAAAATTCACACGCGCAAACCCGGCTGCAGCCCAGACAATGGGACCAGGTTATTGCGGCCTGGTTTATGATGGCCCCATAGGAGGGGGCACCTTCATCTGGCCCACCACGGAGACCTGGCTCTCCGGGTACGACTGGTCGCCTGCCACCAACCATTTTGGCATCGATATTGCCGGCAAGATCGGCAACCCGGTGTACGCAGTGGATGCCGGTGTTGTAGTGTATTCAGGATGGAACAATTACGGCTACGGCAACCTGATCGTAATCGATCATGGCAACGGCTGGCAGTCGGTTTACGCCCACCTGAACCAGGTTCGGAAAGGCTGTGGCGAAAATGTCTTCCAGGGTGATGTGATCGGCGACCTGGGTACCACCGGCAACTCTTCTGGACCTCACCTGCATTTTGAACTGCGTACCACGGATGGTCAAAAGGTGAACCCCTGGAATTTCCTGGCGAAATAAAAAGAACTATTTATAATCCCAAAACTTCTCCTACCTCTAGGGGAAGTTTTTTAATAACCGATTTATTTCAGCAATCGGTATAATGGAATTATTCAAGAGGTGTGTTATGCGAGAAATTTCAGCAATCCGCCCTTCTCCCATTGCAGGTTCCTGGTATCCCGGCAGCCGGGATGCGCTTCTCAGTGATATCCGTGGCTATCTTGCCCAGGCTGCTCCCTGTGTTATTAAAGATAAAATCTTCGGTTTGATTGCACCCCATGCCGGCTATTTTTACTCCGGTGCCGCTGCAGGCTATGCTTATCGCTGCGTGCAGGGTCAAAGTTATGATATTTGCGCCGTGTTCAGCCCGCTGCATGATTTCCAGCCGTACGACTTTCTCACCACCGGTCACACCGCTTATGCTACCCCGCTCGGAGAGATCCCGGTGGCTTCCGCACTGGTAAACGAGATCGATGAGAATCTTGGAGCGAGTTCTGACCTGTACCTGCAGCGTATTGCCAATGATAGGGAACACTCCCTGGAAATCCAGCTGCCCTTTTTGCAGGTTGCCTTGAAGGAGCAATTTAAATTGCTTCCGGTGATGGTCCGCACCCACGATCCTGAAAAACTGCAGGCTGCTGCCAGTGTAATTGCCAAGTCGTTCGGCAGTAAACGCGTCCTTGTGGTGGCGAGCACCGACCTGTCGCACTTCTATCCCGAACGTATTGCAAATACCTATGACAAAGCCATGACCACGCACTTTATTGATTTTGATCCGGAAGGTGTTCTGAGAGCTGAAGCGAATCAAGAAGGTTTTGCCTGCGGTGCTGGCGCGGTAGCACTGGCTTTGTGGACCACCCGCCTCTTGGGCGCAAAAAAGGTCACCCTTTTACACCACACCACCTCTGCTGAGGCTTCAGGCGATACCTCGAGCGTTGTTGGTTACGCTGCGGCTGCCATCACGGGATGAGTTCTAGATGACCCGTTTTGCGCGTATCTCGGTCAACATCGCCCAGGTCTCAGGAGTATTCGACTATTCCATCCCGAATGAACTCATCAACGCTATCCGAATAGGTTCACTGGTGCAGGTGCCCTTTGGTAAACAGGTGGTGCAGGGAATCGTGACCGCACTGCTGGACGAAGCTATGGTGGCTGATACCCGCGCCATTGAAGCGGTCGTCGAAAGCGAGCCGGTGGTCACAACGGCCCAACTTGCCCTCGCTGACTTCCTGGCCAGGCAGAATTTCTCCACCCTGTCAGCGTTTTTGGACCTGATGGTTCCTCCCGGGTTGAGCCAGCACGCAGATGTTAAGGTTCACCTGTTAGATAACGCCCAACCTGTTGAGCTCACCCCTTTGCAGGAGCGGCTTGTCTCACTGATCAAAAAGCGCGGTGAGCTGCGCGGTTCACAATTGACCAGTGCACTGCCAAATACCGACTGGCGCAGCAGTGCAGCCAGCCTTGCCAAACAGGGTGTTCTCACCCTCACGCCGTTTTTACCGCCGCCATCCGTACGTCCAAAGGTGATTCGTACTGCACTATTCCTCGGCAATGTAAGCGCCGATAAAGAAGGGCTGGCCCTTCTTGGTCCCGGAAGTGAATTGCAGGCGCGGCGAAAACGTGTGCTGGATTACCTGGAGACAGAAGCCATCCCGGTAACCGTCAACTGGGTTTACGCCGAGACCGGCGCCAATGCTACTGACCTAGAAAGACTTTCCGAACGCGGGTTGATCCTTCTGGGTGAAACCGAGGTCTGGCGTGACCCGTTGGCAAACCTGAAGCCCGTACTCACATCCGCCCCTGAACTGACTCCCGACCAGCAGCAGGTGATGAACGAGATTCATCGCCAGCTCCAGGCACGTACCAAACGAGAGCCCATTCTTCTGCACGGGGTGACCGGCTCCGGCAAAACTGAGATTTACATGAAGGCAGTCGAGGAAGTATTAGCACAGGGAAAAGGCGTTTTCATTCTCGTGCCTGAAATCTCTCTCACTCCGCAAACAGCACGGCGCTTCTTTGCACGCTTTCCAGGCAAGGTTGGGCTGATCCACTCAAAACTATCTGCCGGCGAACGCTACGATACGTGGCGGCGCATCCGCGGGGGGCAACTCCCCATTGTGGTCGGACCGCGCAGTGCACTATTCTCCCCGCTGCCTGATCCGGGTCTCATCATCATTGATGAATGCCATGATCATTCCTATCACCAGGAGGACAATCCTCCCCATTATCACACAGTGGCTGCTGCGATGGCTTACGCCCGAATATTGAATGCGGTGCTGCTGATGGGTTCAGCTACCCCGGGTATCGAAATGCTGGCACAATTCGAGCATCACAAGTGGCCAGTCCTTTCCCTGCCCAACCGAATCGCCTCCATGCTGCCCGGGGAAGCCGCTGCACCCCTCCCAGCAGCTCCGCTTATGCCTGAAATTGAGATCGTGGATATGCGTGCGGAATTGCGTAACGGCAACCGCTCCGCCTTGAGTCTTTCATTAAAATATAATCTTGAAGAGATATTGAAACGCGGAGAACAGGCAATCCTCTTCCTCAACCGCCGCGGCAGCGCATCTTATGTTTTTTGCAGGGATTGCGGTTTCGTGCTGCGCTGCAGCCGCTGCAACACCCAGTATACCTGGCATGCCGGTAATGCACTCCTCATCTGCCACACCTGCAATCATCAGCGCCAGATGCCCAAAACCTGCCCCGGTTGCGGCGGTGTTAACATCCGCCAGTTTGGCATGGGAACTGAAAGCCTCGAAAAACTTGTGCTTGAGGCGTTTCCCTCCGCCCGCACCCTGCGCTGGGATGCCGACACTGCCCGCTACAAGGGCGCGCACGACCTGATCCTTGACCATTTTACTCAGCATCGGGCCGATATCCTAATCGGTACCCAAATGCTCTCCAAGGGGCTCGATCTTCCTTTGGTCACGCTGGTGGGGATTATCCTGGCAGACCTTTCTTTGCACCTGCCTGATTTCCGTGCCGCTGAGCGCACTTTTCAGCTGGTCACCCAGGTCGCCGGGCGCGCCGGTCGGAGTTCACTCGGGGGCAAGACGATTCTTCAAACCTTTGCGCCGGAGAATTACGCCCTTCAATACGCCGCCAGGTATGACTTCAAGTCCTTTATGGCCACTGAACTGGAATACAGGAAGAAACTGTATTATCCTCCTTACAGCCGCCTGATCCGAATTGAAATCCGCCACCCAAGGGCAGACCTGACGAAAAAACAAGCACTGGCAGTAGGAGAGCAGATGAAAGACTGGATTGTTGAAGCTGACCTGCGCCAGACAGACCTCATTGGTCCCGCGCCTTGTTATTATGAAAAACGCGGTGGTCTTTACCGCTGGCAGATGCTGCTGCGGGGTACCAATCCCAGCCGACTGTTGGAACTGCACCCGCCCTCAAGCTGGGATCTGGGTGGAGCAACCCTCAGCGTGACAGTCGACCCCACTTCAGTTCTTTAATTACAAAAAAACCTTGACAAAGATAAAAGTAGGGGCAGTTCATGAACTGCCCCTACAACAGGTTTTTTATTGATATTATTTTCACGAAATAATTAAGGTCCCAGCACATACCAGGGGTTCACAAACCCGCCATTAAGGCGTACCTCAAAGTGAACGTGCGAGCCGGTTGATTTTCCGGTTGATCCAGCCGCGCCGATATATTGACCTTGATATACACTTTGGCCGCATGCAACAGCCAGGGATGACATATGCCCATACAAGGTTTGATAGCCATTATTATGGTCGATCTCCACCATGTAGCCATAGCCGGTGTCGTTCCAACCAGCATAGATCACTGTCCCTGCATCAGAGGCGTACACTGGCGTTCCTGTAGCGGCAGCAATATCAATTCCAAGATGATAACTCGCATAATCGAAACCGGATAAAAAGTGGTTGGCAACCGGCCAAATAAATGCGGTTGATCCCATAGGCCCGGATGCAGGCGCCTGGCAACCGCCGGGGCCAGCCACAACGCGGGTAACCCCCGAACGAGGGGCAAATTCCATCGGCTTGATCCACGCAACCAGCTCACGCCAGCCGTTGGGAATCATCACATAATCCAGGTTGGAAGTATCCGGGTTATTAATATCCATGTGGTTTGATGGCCAGCTGATGATGTCATCCACGTTGGCATAATATTTTTCTGCCACCTTTTCCAATGTGTCATCTTTCTGCCACTTGTAATAAACCCCGTCCGTCGGTGGAATCGTCAGTCGCCACCCCGGTGAAATAAAGGTCGGATCGTCATTAAGAAGGTCGTAGTTTGCCCATAAAATGGATTCTGGTTTGAGGTTGAATTGCTTTGCGATCGAAAATATAGAATCACCCTGCTGCACGGTGTACTTGATCGGATACTGGCGAATGCCAGAGGGAATTGAAGTGTCAAACTCGATGAGGCGTGCAATGGCATAATTGGCCTGCGATGATGTCATCGCTGGCAGGGTTAGCTGTGGGTTCTCAACAATCGGGTTTACCGGCTCATTTACCTTAGTTGTTTTAAACGGGTTCACTTTGAACAGAACCAACACAAGTGCTGCTACCAGTAAAGTGGTGATGCCCCAGGAGAGAACAGGAACCAGCAAGTTTTTCCGGGCAGGAGGTGCTTTCTTCTCCTCCACCGCAACCTCCGGGGTGGTCTTTTTTAAACTCACTAATCCTCCGTCAGGTTCTCAAGGAATTCCAGGTTGTTCTTGGTTTTGATCATGCGCTGCAGGATGGCTTCTGTAGCCACCGCGGGATCCATCCCGGCGCCTTGCGGCGGGGTTGCGATCATCTGCAAATACATGCGGCGCATCAGCCACACACGCGGCAGAATATCCGGTCCGAGAAGTAGGTCTTCGCGGCGGGTCGAGGAACGCTCGATATCAATCGCCGGGAAGATGCGCCGTTCCTGCAGACGGCGTGAAAGGTGCAATTCCATGTTGCCGGTGCCTTTGAACTCTTCATACACAACATCGTCAAGGCGCGAGCCGGTATCCACCAGGGCAGTGGCGATGATGGTGAGCGAGCCGCCTTCCTCGATATTACGGGCAGCGCCGAAGAACTTCTTGGGGGGATACAAGGCGGATGGGTCCATACCACCAGAAAGGGTGCGCCCGGAGGGGTTGACCACCAGGTTGTAAGCACGCGCCAGTCGGGTGAGGGAGTCCATCAGGATGACCACATCTCGGCCGATCTCCACCAGTCTCTTGGCACGTTCGAGGGTGATCTCAGCCGTGCGCACGTGAGAACTGACCGGTTCGTCGAAGGTTGAGGCAACCACCTCGGCATCCACCGAGCGATCCATATCGGTCACTTCCTCTGGGCGCTCGCCGATGAGCGCGACGATGAGATGAATCTCGGGGTTATTGGCGGCGATGGAATTCGCCAGTTGTTTGAGGATGGTGGTCTTGCCGGCTTTGGGGGGTGAAACAATCATCCCGCGCTGCCCGCGCCCGATTGGCGCGATGAGGTTGATCACCCGGGAGGAGAGGATCGAACGATCTGTCTCCAGGTCGAACCGCTTATCCGGGAAGATGGGGGTCAGCGATTCAAAGGTCTTCCGTGTCCGCATTTCTTCGGGGGTCAACCCGTTCACGCTTTCCACTTTGAGCAAGCCGTAATGCCGTTCCGCATCACGCGGCGGGCGCACCACACCGATGACGAAATCGCCCATGCGAAGGTCATAACGCCGTAACTGCGCCTGCGAAACGTACACGTCCTCGCTTCCAATCGAATAATTTGTACGCAGGAAGCCCACTCCCTCGGGAGTGATCTCAAGTACACCGCCTTTCACCTCAACACCCTGCGCGGCTGCTTCAGCTTTACAGATGTTGATGATGAGATTTTCTTTTTTCAGGCGATTGGCATTGGGAATGTTTAGAGCTTCGGCTTCCTTGCGCAAGGTTGCCAGTGGGGCGTTTTCCATCTCGATTATGTTCATAATTTGATTCTTTCAGCTTTCGTTTTAAGGGTTTATGGAATTCCACCTGCAAGGCAGGGGAGAAAGTAGCTCAATTAAGGAAAGTAGGGAAAATTATTACCCTTTACCAGTCAGGCAGGGGTGAATCAATGCTTAATGATCAGTGTATCCTCAGGTAGTCAAAGTATAACATGAATAAAATTGAGACGCAAGAAAGATTTTTGCTAACCTCTTCCCCTTTTTTAATCAGGATTATCCGAGATATTCACGCAAATGACGGCTGCGGGTGGGATGACGCAGCTTGCGCAGCGCCTTGGCTTCGATCTGCCGGATGCGTTCACGCGTCACATTGAAATATCGGCTTACTTCTTCCAGGGTATGATCCTTGCCATCGATCAACCCGAAACGCAATTCTAGCACCTGGCGTTCCCGTTCTGAAAGTGCCGCCAGTGCGTTCTGCACCTGCTCGCGCAGCATTTCCCTCGCAGCCGCATCCATCGGCTCCAGCGCATCATCATCTTCGATGAAATCGCCAAGTTGGCTGCTTTCTTCATCACCCACCGGGCGTTCCAGCGATATTGGTTCTTCCGCAGATTGCAGAATTCGCTGCACTTTGACAGTTGCCCAGGTCCAGCGTTTTTGTAATTCGCCGTCCATCGGCTGGTTGGTCTCGCGTGCGTGTTTAATAGCGGCGGTATCCTCAGGGGTAAGCAACTCACTTTCCAGGGCAAGTTCTTCCAGGGTCGGTTCACGCCCCAGCACCTGCACCAGCGAGCGTTGAATTCGCAGCAGGCGGGTGATGGCTTCAAACAGGTGCACCGGGATGCGTATGGTGCGTGCATGCTCGGCAATATAACGGCTGATCGACTGGCGTATCCACCAGGTGGCATAAGTGCTGAACTTAAACCCGCGCGTCGAGTCAAATTTGGAAACTGCCCGCAGCAGCCCTAAATTACCTTCCTGGATCAGGTCAAGGAATGAAATGCCGCGCCCCAGGTAACGTTTTGCAATACTCACTACCAGGCGCAGGTTAGCTCGGATCAGTGTCTGGTTGGCTTCTTCTGCTCGGCGAACGATTCCTTCAGTTTCGGTCTTGAGAACCTTGTCCTCCGGTAGACGCCGTTTGAACCAGGCTGGATCGGGCATGATGCCATCCTGGCTGAGTTTTTTTAGAAGTGAAGCCGAGATAGTTTCTGGAAGCAGGTATAAGCCAAGGAATAAAGCATAAGCATGGCGTACCAATTCCTCCCAGATGGCATCTTTTCCCCACCGCCCGTTATCCAAGTAGGAACGCAGGTAGGAAGGGTCTTCTGCCTGCCAGCTGCGCCGCAGCAATTGTGCTTCCGCTAGTGTCAATGCCAGGTCAGGACATTCCGTATTGCCAATCCGCTGGGCATCTTCCTGAAGGCGAACCCATGAAGTGAGCAGGTCATTGATGATCCCGGCAAACAACTGCCGGTGATGACCATCAATCGAGCGGGTGGGTTGAATGTGATGAGAAAGTGTATCTACGCGAACCTTGGCTTCGATGCGCGCAGCCAGCCTGAATTCAGAATCCGCATCAAGTAAATGAATTTGTCCAATTTCCTTAAGATACAAACGTACCGGGTCTTCCGATAACTCCAGCGCGATGGTAGGGTCTTCCAGGATTTCCAACGGGTCTTCAGGAACAACCTCGCCCCAATCCTCCCTTACCTGTGCGATCTGGGCTTCATCCGGGTCGTTCTTCGCAATGAGTTCATCTTCAAAACCAACGCCGTTCATACCTGTTTTCGGTCCCCGGGCACGCTTTGAAGAATTCCCCATCCCTGAAGTTGATGTTTTAGGTTTTTTTACTGCAGTTGAAGTGGTTTTTTTCTGGGTTGTCACTGGTTTAGGTTTGACCGTTGTTTTTGTAGAAACCATGGTTAACTATACCATAATGTCAAGGGGAATTTTATATCGCCGATTTGACCAGTACGCGATCGAGTTTACCGCGGGTCATGGTCAGTGTAAGGATTTGGCTCCCCAGATCAGCTTTTGCTTCATCAGGGATCTCGCCATCTTCCTGCAAGAATTTTAACTGGCTCAAGGTGTTGTTTAAATCAATCAAACGCAGGTTAATAAGGGTACGCAGCACGTCCTGCTGCAGTTTTTGAGGATTCTTTTCGACCAATCCCGGTTCCTGCTGCAGGGTTGTAAATCTCTCCTCAAGCTCAACTGGCAGGTGCAGCTTGATGTATGGCAATAGATCATGTTCATCCTGATCCAATGCATTAAGCAGCAAACGGCATATGGTCTGGTTCTCCACCGCCACAAAGTCTTTGGGAGAAAGATTTTCAAGATTGTAAAATTTTAAGTCCCGGTTGAGTTCGTAAACCCCTTCCGGTCGAGCGAGTAGAAGAGAGATGCAGTGATTCTCCAGGCTCTGTACACGTTGATCAATTCCTTTTTCCACTCTTCCGGGTGAACCGATCCGCGCGGGATCTTCCACGCGCTCTGAACGGCGCCGGCTGCGTTCAATCACCTTCTGGCTGCCGAGTAATGTTTGTTCATCCACTTTTAACAGGCGCGCCAGTTGCTGGCGGTAGGTATCGCGTTCGATTGCCGACGGAACATCCTCGATTAACGGCGTCACCTGGGCAGCAATAGCGGTCTTCACCTTGGCATCGTTCAGGTCCTGGTTCTTCGCCAGTGTTTCCATCACATGCACCACGATCGGCCGGGCTGACGCCACAATCTGCTTCCACTCCTCGGGGTTCCGCAGCACCACCTCGTCCGGGTCCATCCCCGGAGGCAAAAGGGTTACCCGTACATCCGCCTGCAGGCGTGCTTCATGGCGCAGCAGCCCATGCGCATCAAATGCCAGCTCGGTTTCATGTTCCAGTGCTGTCCTTGCCAAATCCAGGCCGCGCAAAGTTGCTTTTTCACCAGCCGCATCCGCATCCAACGCCAGCACAATCCGATGGGAAAGTTTATTTAATAGACGGAGTTGATCTTCATTTAACGCTGTACCCATAGGGGAGACCGTGTTGGTGAAACCTGCCTGGTGCAGCAGGATTACATCGAGGTACCCCTCCACAATGACCACCTGGTTTTGTTCCCGGATTGGTTTGCGCGCCAGGTTCAACCCATACAACAGGTGGCTTTTATCAAAGAGCGCAGTCTGCGGGGAATTGAGGAACTTGGGCACATCATTCGGGTCAAGGATGCGCGCACCGAATCCCGCCATCTTGCCAGCAGCATCGCGGATTGGGAACATCACGCGGTTGCGGAACTTGTCGTAATAGCCGCCGTCATCGCGCTTGTTGACCAGTCCCACATCCAGAAGGTCTTCACTGCCCCAGCCATGAGCACGAAAATGTTCCAGCGTGGTCTCGTACCCGGCAGGGGCATACCCCAACCCCCAGGTACGGATGGTTTCCGTGGTCACCCCGCGGCGGGTGAGGAAATCCAAAGCCGGCTTCCCAGCTGGGGTCTCCAGCAGGTGATACTGAAAAAGCTTTACCGCGCTTTCCAGCAGCTCCTTAAGCCGGTCATACTGGTCCTCCTCGGCTTTCTTTTCTGGCGTCATAGGCTCCAGCACCACGCCGGCGCGGTCAGCCAGGTAACGCAGCGCTTCAGAGAAATCCCAGCCTTCTTTCTTCATGACAAACTTAAAGATGTCGCCGCCTTCGTTGCACTGACCAAAGCAGCGCCAGGTGCCAGAATCCGGGAATACCGCAAAGGCAGGGGTTTTTGTGTTGGAATGGAATGGACAAAAGCCGGTATAACTCTTGCCGGAGCGGCGTAGTTTTACCGTCTCGGAAACGAGGTCGACAATATCCAGCCTGGCTTTGATCTCGTCAATCGCGGTCATGGGTTGGCTTAATTGTATCCCCTTTCGATTACGTGATTAGAACCCCTCAAGGAACGAAAGATCCACTATTCCTTTGGATAAAGAAGCGATGCGCTGCAGTAGTCCCAGGCGGTTGGTACGCAGGTTTTTATCTTCTGCCATCACCAGCACCTCATCGAAAAATCGGTTTACTAGGGGAATAACGGGCACAAAGCTGTTAAACAGGTCGTCCACTGAGCCCTTGCGGAGTGCTAGTTTTTCAATTTTCTCGATGGCTTGGAATAGCTCTTTTTCTGAGGTTTCAACAAAGACAGTTGGAGTCACTAAATAAATTTCTTTCTGATCTCGGGTTATGCGCACGCAGCGGGAAAAAGCCGGAAGAATGGTCGACCAATCCGGGCGGGCGACCCATGCGCTCAATTCCTTCACTGCGCGGTAAACTCCGGCGGGGTTATACCCCTGCTCCGCCAGGACGGCATCCACAATATCATAACGAACTCCCTGGTCTGTAAGGCTGTTCTTAAGCCTGCCAATGATAAAGTCCAGCGTGGCATCCAGGCTTTTCTGGTCAATGGCAAAGCTGTATTGCGCGGCTGCCTGCTTCAATGCCTCGCGTAAATCGATATCCAAATTGAAAGCTCCCAGGCTTTGCACCAGTCCCAGGGCGGCGCGGCGCTGCGCAAATGGATCCTTGGTGCCCGTAGGAGCAAGCCCGGCAGCGAACAAACCGGTCAGTGAATCCAGGCGGTCTGCTACTCCAAGGATCAACCCAATTTTACTGGAGGGTACGGCATCGCCAGTATATCGCGGCAGGTACTGTTCATAAAGCGCCTGTGCCACCGCTTCCGGCTCGCCAAAGTAACGCGCATAATAGCGCCCCATCACCCCCTGCAGTGAGGTCATTTCCACTACCATATGGGTTACCAGGTCAGCTTTGCTGAGTTTAGCTGCACGGCTGGCAGCTTTTAGTTCATCACCGCTCAGCCCAAAGGCTGGAGCCAGTTTTTCCACCAGGGCAGTGATGCGCTGGGATTTTTCAAGCATCGAGCCAAGCTTCTGCTGGAAGGTAAGTGTACCTAAACGGGTAAGCATTGATTCAAGGGGGTGCTTCAGGTCTTCGCGGATGAAGAAGTTGGCATCGGCAAATCGTGCGCGCACCACCTGCTCGTTGCCGTCAGTAACAATGTCAATCCCTTGTTCCCCGCCGTTGCGGACTGCAATGAAATGGGGAAGTAATTTTCCATCAGTAGATTGCAGTGGGAAGTAACGCTGGTGCTTTTTCATCACCGAGATTAACACTTCTGGCGGGAGCTGTAAATACGAATCCTCAAAGGTGCCCAAAAAAGCGAACGGGGCTTCCACAAGGAAATTGACCTCATCCAGCAGCCCTTCATCCAGCTGGTCGGACCCGCCAACTTTTTTGCTGATTGCCAATACCTGTTTCCGTATGACCTCTTTTCTGACTTGTGGATCGAGAATAATACCCTGTTTTGCCAAAACGCTTTCGTGTTCAGCCGCATTCTTGATCGTTATAATCTCTGGTTCGATAAAACGCAGCCCGTGAGTTAGATTATCAGCGCGCAAGCCGGCAAACTCGAACGGGATGACCGTGTCGCCAAGCAAAGCCACCAGCCAGCGCACCGGGCGTGAGAACGGCACATTGGTGAAATTCCAGCGCATTGACTTGTCGAATTTAATGCCCGCGGCTAATGCGGGCAGCGCTTCCAGCAGAACATCATAGGCACTGCGAGTGGTTTCCTTCACCAGCGCCACCATGTACATACCGCCATCGATCTCGCGTGCTTCCAGGTCAGCAACCGCTACCCCTTTACTCTGAGCGAATCCCTCAAGGGCGCGCGTGGGCTGCCCGGTTGCATCGAATGCCCGGCTTTGAGGTGGTCCTTTCACAACCGTGGTGCGCGCCTGCTGCTGGTCTGCCAGATCCTGCACTCGCACCACCAGCCGGCGGGGGGTACCAATGACTTCAATATTTCCGTGCGCAAGGCGTAATTCATCCAGCAGGGTTGGAACGCGGCTGCGTAATTGCTCCATTGCGGCGGTAAAGTCACTGCCGGGCAACTCCTCGGTGCCGATTTCCAACAGGAAAGTCGCTGGTCCTTTGGGTAAATTAACTGGTCTGGCAACTGGTGCTTGAGTAACTATTTTGGTTGGGCTTTCCGGGATCCATGGATACTCCATGGTCTTCCGCTGTTCCACATACGCTTCGGAAGTGCGCCGCGCCAGTTCACGCATACGCCCGAACAAAGCCTGGCGTTCAGTCACGCCTACAGCACCGCGCGTATCCAGGATATTAAAAGTATGCGAGCACTTGAGGATGTAATCATGCGCCGGAAGTACCAATCCGTTCTTAAGTGCTTCCTCAGCTTCTGCCTCATATAACTTGTATAGCTGCCGCATTCGGTCAACATCCGCCACCTCGAAATAGTACTTGCTGTGCTCCACCTCGCCCTGGTAATTTACATCCCCATAGGTATGATCCTTGTTCCAGCGCATCTTGCGGAAATGCGAAACACGCTGCAGCGGCATGGCAATTCGTTCCAGTCCATAGGTGATTTCCACGGAAACCGGGTCGAGGGTTAAACCACCCGCCTGTTGAAAATAGGTGAACTGGGTGATCTCCTGCCCGTCCAGCCATACTTCCCAGCCCAGACCCCAGGCACCAAGCGCAGGCTGCTGCCAGTTGTCCTCCACAAATCTAATGTCATGCTCGCGCGGGTCGATGCCCAACGCTTCGAGAGACTTCAGGTACAGTCCCTGAGGATTACCCGGATCAGGTTTGAGAATGACCTGGAACTGGTAATGCTGCTGGAAGCGATTGGGATTCTCTCCGTAGCGTCCATCATCCGGGCGGATCGAAGGCTCGACGTATGCCACATTCCAGGGTTCCGGTCCAAGCACGCGCAGGAAGGTTCCGGGGTTCATGGTACCTGCGCCAATCTGGCTGTAGTAGGGCTGCCAGATCAGGCACCCCTGACTCGCCCAATATTTTTGCAGGGTCATGATCACGGATTGAAAATCGAGTGCTTCAGTCATACTTCCTCCGGGCTGTGTATTACAAAATGAAGTGCCCCTATTATAACCGCTCAAATAAAAGCAGTTCCATTTGGTATATCTATTTGATTTGCTTCAAAAACTCGGTTGAGTTTAGCCCGCGCTCCAGCAGGTAGGTCAGGTAATAATTCAGGATGGACTCCACCTCGGTGCGAGTTTTGGCAGGCGGGTCAGCACGCAGCGCTTCAGCGTAGCTCGACCGTTGGAAATGGCGCAGGTAACGCAACGCGTCCATGCTGATCAACCGCGAGCCGGCAGTGCGTGCCCCGCAGGAAGGGCACAATACTCCGCCCAACTCAGCGGAGAAGAATTGATCTTCGGCTTTGATTTTTTTCCGGCAGGAAGCACATTCAAACAATAATGGACGATAACCGGTAAGGTCGAGAATCCGCATCTCGTAATAATGAATGGGCACAAAGGGGTCAGCCTGTTCCACCAGGCGGCTTAGCGTGCTGGAAACCAGATCAAACAGCTGCCAGTTCTGCCCCTCTTCATAAGTCAGGCGGTCAAGCAGTTCGATCACATACGCCATCCGGGCAGTGGACTCCAGGTTTTGCCGTAAAGGATCATAGGGTTCGATCAGTTCCGCCTGGGTGACAATCCACATGTCGCGCCCCTGGGCAAGCATTAACCTGGAGCGCATGAAAGGTTCCAGGTGACCTGCCTTACGCGATTTCAGTTTACGCGCGCCTTTCGCAATGGCGCGTAGTTTTCCCTGTTCGCGCGTGTACAAGCGCAGGATACGGTCAGCCTCTCCCCAGTCAGAATGCTGCAGGATGATAGCTTCGACGCGGAGCGTGCGTTCAGCTCGCTGCATAAACTATTACTTTAAGTCTTCGGAGGAAAAAGCTTGCGGAAGTAATTTCTCTACAGTGGTATCCAGGGTGATCCTGCCTTCTCCATCCACAAAAATCACCCGCGTCGCCACGCCAAATTCCGCCAGGACTTGCCGGCAGGAGCCGCAGGAAGTGCCGCCGTTATCAGTGGCGACCACAAGAGCAGTGAACTCGCGTTCACCTTCTGAAACCGCTTTGAATACTGCCACCCTTTCTGCGCACATAGTGATGGAATAAGCGGCATTTTCAATATTCACTCCCTCGTATACCTTGCCCGAAGACGTCAGTAAAGCGGCACCAACATTGTAATGCGAATAGGGAGTGTAAGCCCAGTCGCGTACATGAAGCGCGGTCTCGATCAGTGATTTTTGTTGATCAGGAGTCAATGGCATGGTTTTCCTCTTTATTACTGGTTTCACTTTGTCTTCGTGCACGAATTTTGCCAATTCGTCGTCCGCGTACTTCTTCAATGGTTAAAAGCCAATCTTCCACCTGCACGGTATCGCCTTCGATTGGGACCCGGCCAAGATCCGCATACAGGATACCTCCAAGGGTGTCCGTTTGGTCCGACGTAACTTTAGTTCCAAGCGCATCGTTGAAATCATCCAACGATACCCGCGCCCGAAACAGATATTCATTGTCGTTCACTTTTTGAACAAGCAGCTCTTCCTTCTGGTCATATTCATCGCGGATCTCGCCGACAATTTCTTCAACAATATCCTCCAGGGTCACCAGTCCAGCCATCCCGCCGTACTCATCCACCACGATAGCGATGTGAGTGCCCTTGGCCTGCATCTCCGCCAGCAGCTCATCCACCTTCTTCGTTTCGGGTACATAATAAGGGGGCCGCAGGAATTTCCGAAGGGTGGTTTTCTCACCCGGGTTGGTCTGCCAGCGCAGCAAGTCCTTTGCATAAAGTAGACCAACAACATTATCAATATTGTCATCGTAAACCGGAATGCGTGAATGCCCAGATTCAATTAATACATTCACTGCTTGTGAGAGCGGGGTTTTTACTTCGAGAGCCAGCACATCGATCCGTGGAACCATTATCTCGCGGCATAAAGTATCTCCAAACTGGAAGATGGAATAGATCATGCGCCGCTCATCGGCTTCCAGCCCGCCTTCCGGTTGCCCCACTTCCACCCAGGTTTTTAACTCATCTTCACTCACTGACCCAAGCTGGCGCGGTGATGTACCATTTGTGCCCTGCAGTTTTACCAGTGCCGCGCTGAATGGGCTCAAGAGCAAATCAATGGACCGGGCAACTGGAACCAGTGCCAATGCCCACTTTTCGGGGTTATGCAGCGGCAACCGTTCAAACAGGAATTCAAATGCCAGCAGAACCAGCAAAGCAAGGGCAAAGATGCCAACCCATCCTGCTGCCGTTGGTGATATTTTGGATAAAGAAATTTGACTGGCCAATAAAGCTACTACAAGCATATGCATCAACCCAATGAGAAGGCGAAACATGGCTCGTAACCGTGGTTTTTCAAGCAATTGAATGGTTTTTTCTACCCGCCTAGAATCATCGGTGCCAAGATCCATCAATTGTGGAACTCGTACATTTAGCAGTGCCGCCCGGATGATCGCAAAGAACATGTCCAGCAGAAAGAAAAGAACGATCAGCCCAATGATTATCCCCATTTATTTTCCTTTTAATTTCCGGGCCGGTACACCCACCACAACATCGCCGTCAGGCACATCATGGGTTACCACCGAACCCGCGCCAGTGCGCGCGCCTTTCCCAATAGTCACCGGGGCAACCAGCATGGTATCGCTGCCGATGAAGGCGTCCTCGCCAATTATCGTCGGGTGTTTGTGTTCACCATCGAAATTGCAGGTGATGGTACCAGCACCAATGTTTACATTCTCGCCGATCTCAGCATTGCCAATATAAGAGAAATGTCCCATCTTGACGCCTGCAGAAAGGTGCGAGTCTTTGACTTCGCCAAAGTTACCCATATGTACGTGGCTGCCAAGGTGAGCCCCTTTCCGTAAGTGGCAGAACGGACCCATGCCAACATAGTCTTCAATAATCGCCTCTTCGATCACTGAAGCCAGCAGGCTGCAGTCATCGCCAACGGTGGAGCTGTGAATGATGGTATTGGGACCAATATGACAGCGTTCGCCAATCACTGTCTTTCCTGTCAGTTTCGTCCCGGGCTCGAGCAAGGTGTCTTTGCCGATTTTCACCCCCGGCTCTATGTATACCTGGTTGGGATCGGTCATGGAGACACCGGTTAACATGTATTCTCGGTTCAAGCGGCGCCGCACAATGCCCTCAGCTTCTGCCAAATGAACACGATTATTGATGCCAAGGGCTTCGTCTGTGTCAGCAAGTTGAATCGTGCGAACCTGCTTACGCTCCAGTACGGCCACAGCAACAAGATCGGTCAGGTAGTACTCGCCTTTGGGTGACAACTTGATGCGCTTCACCACCTCCCACATCCAGGCGGATTTGAAGCAATAAGCACCAACATTGCATTCATCAATCAGCAGTTGTTCAGGGGTGGCATGAGCTTCTTCGATGATTGCCTGCACATTGCCATCCTTGCCACGTAGAATGCGGCCAAACCCGTGCGAATCCTGTTGCCGGACGGTTAACATTGTCATCGGGGCATTGGTGGCAAGCTGGTCATCCACCATTTTTTTGAGTGTTTCTTTGGTCAACAGAGGCATATCTGCGGCAATAACCAGGATCAAGCCATCGTAATCTTTAAAACAGCTTTCAGCGGATAATACAGCATGAGCGGTCCCCAGGCGTTTCTCCTGGACGGCAAAAACCGCCCGTTCTCCTACAGCAGTGCGCACCTTGTCTGCCCCATTGCCAATCACTACCACCGGCTTTTCAGTGCTAACAGCTTCGGCTGCTTCCACCGAATACAGGATCAACGGTTTTCCATTAACCGGATGCAGTACCTTGGGGAGGTCAGAGACCATTCTTGTTCCTTGGCCGGCGGCTAAAATTATGGTTGCTATTTTCATTGGTTTTACCTCACAGCAGTATTATCGCTTAAAACAATGCGAGCGTTCAATGCTTTTCGCCTGATCGCTCGCTTTGTTCTAATTATCCCTTCGTAACCTATCAGGCTGGGGCACCTGGATTCGAACCAAGATCCACAGATCCAAAGTCTGGTGTGCTGCCATTGCACCATGCCCCAACGGGTACTCTCCGGTGGCTACGATTTTAACACAAAAAATCCGCTTTGGCTGAAGAAACACCCTCGCTTACTGACATGAACCTGAGTCAGACAGGCGAAAACTCTCGATTGTCCGGATGCCGCTGCGTGCTGTCACATCCAGAGATACACCGCATAGATCAGGACGTGCAGCCATTACCTTCAGATGGTAAAACAAAGGCAGCACAGGGAGGTCCTCGTTGAAAAGCATCTGAGTGATTGCGCTTGCTTTCATAAATGCCTGGGTGTCCAAACCCGCGGTCAGTTGAAGGCTGCAAGCAGCATCATATTCGGCGTTGGAATAGCCAGTCAGGTTTACGCCGCCGTACTTGGTGCCGATCCAGCGGTTCTTTTCGGTGGGGATCTCACTGGAAGAATAGAGGAAGCAGGGCGGCTGCCTGCCGGTGGACCAGGCAAGTTCCGCCAGGTCAAAAGACCTTCCAAAAACCTTCCCCGCTGGACCCGATGCAAACATATCCGTCACTGGCAGGTATTCAACCTTAGCTTCAATGCCGCATTCCGCAAGCGAATCCACGATAATCGATGAAACGCTTTCGTGCAGCAAGCTATCCGTCACATTGTAAGTTAAGGAGAATTTAGTCCCATCCACCACACCCTTTACCCCCCGCGACACCCTCGGAGTGGCCGGGTTGTTGTCGTCATCCACCCAGCCCACCTGCTCTAACAAACTGGCACCCTGGGCAGGATCATAGGCAATCAGGCTCAGGTCTTTTTCCCAATAAGGGTGGTTCGCAGGCAGGTAAGAAGTCGGAATCTGCGACTGGCTAAACAGCACATCCTTGATGATTCTCGGCCGATCCACACAATACGCTAACGCCTGGCGGGTTCGCAGGTCGCCAAAGAAATCCTGCCGGTCAAGGTAGGGGTTGTAAACATCATCGTACGAAGCCGGTTTGATGCCAAAATTAAGCAGCTCCCATTCCGGACCCTGCCCGAAATATAATTTTGTCTTTCCTGCGTTTTCCAGCTCGCGTAAGGATTGGATCTGCGATTCCAACCCCACAGAAGTATCCATGATGTCACATTCGCCTGTTACAAGGGGAGAAAGGTCGGTCTCCGCCAGCCCTGGGGTGAAGCGGAAGACCAACACATCAAAATAAGGCAACCCTTCACCTGCTCGGAAATAATTCGTGTTCTTCACCAGGCGAATATGGTCACCCGCTGTCCATTCATCGATCACATACGGACCCCAGCCGAGCGGTTTCATATTAGTCTCATCTGCGCTATTTAACTGGTCTGCACTCATTACGCCCAGGAGATGCTTTGGCAGCGGAGTCCAAAAAAATGCCGCGGGGTTCATGGTGAGGTAACCGGGTTTCCCAATCCATTGAACGGTTCGCTCATCCGATGCCGAATAAGATGCTGTTTTTTTAATAAGTACCTTGGAAACTGCGGTAGCAGGATCAGCTGCTATGTTGTAAGCGTAAACCGCGTCTTCTGCGGTAAGCGGAGCGCCGTCTGACCAGGTGACGCCTGTTTTGATCTTGAATTGCGCGCTCATCTGGGTCACTTTTAATTCTGAAGAGCCATCCCAGGTTACTGCGCACTCTGGGGAGGCGCAGCCTTCAGGGAAAACCGTCACGCCTTTTGCCAGCGCAACAATATCTCCTTCCACGTTCGCCACTTCATCTCCCGCAGAAACTGCAACTGAGGTTAGTGTTACCCCGCCGTTATCCAGCGTGGGCAGAGCCTCAAGGATCACTGGTTCTGGCTGAAAATTAACAGTGTCGATTGGTCCATCGTAAATCGCCTCCAGCACGCTCCACATGGCACGGCTTGATTCCTTATACATGTATAGCGAACCCGGTTCGTAACCCAGGCAAACAACCAATGTCTTTTGCGGAACCGCCGTGGGGGCGGGGGTCGCTGTTGGGGCTTCTGTTGCTGCAGGTGAAGGCGAGCTAACTCCGGGTTTGCAGGCAGCGAGTAAAAAGGCTGTAATCATAAGGAGTGGAAATAGCAGCGTCGCTTGTTTGCGT
The DNA here is from genome assembly GCA_964428125.1 of uncultured Anaerolinea sp. Classification (GTDB taxonomy): domain Bacteria; phylum Chloroflexota; class Anaerolineae; order Anaerolineales; family Anaerolineaceae; genus UBA6107. The sequence goes on along the minus strand of CAYRXB010000001.1, from coordinate 232,062 downwards.
CTCAATTTCATCTCAATTCCCTTCTATTCTGCAACTATTATAAAGCATCGGCTGCGGATAAAAAAATGACCCTGAGCGTTGCTCAAGGTCTTTGCTTTGGCAAATCAATGATCTATTGGGTTCCCTGCAGGCGTGGGTCAAATGCGTCGCGCAGACCGTCGCCGAGGAAAGTGAACGCCAGCACTACCAGTGCCACGCAGATGGCAGGGGTCAGCAGCGCCCACGGTTGGGCATTAATGGCAGTTTGACCATCCAAGAGCAGACCGCCCCAGGAGGTGAGGAAGAAATCATTGGGGTTCGTGGAAGGGCGTAAGCCCAACCCGAGGTAACCCAAAATGGCTTCTGTAATAATCATACCGGGGATTGAGGTGGCTGCAATGATGATGATCGGACCCAAGCTGTTGGGAAGCAGGTGCTTGAACATAATCCGGCTGTCCTTGGCTCCAATGGCCCGCGCTGCCTCGACGAATTCCTTTTCCTTGAGTGAGAGTACCTGACCGCGCACGATACGGGCTACACCCACCCAGTTAACAATCGCCAGCGCGCAGAACAGCAGGAATAGCCCGTTCAACAATTGCCCGATAAAGGTATCGCGCAGCGAGATCATCACAATAATAAAGAAAAGTAGGTCAGGAAAAGCGTAAATGACATCGGTAAAACGCATCAGCAGGTTGTCGATCCAACCGCCGGCATATCCGGAATAGAGACCAACCAAAGTGCCGATCAGGAGGATCAATGCAGTTGGAACAATACCCACAACCATCGAAACCCTGGCACCGTAAATGGTGCGGCTCAAAACATCCCGTCCGAGTGTATCTGTGCCGAACAGGAATTCCTTTTGTCCAGCTTCGCCGGTTGGTCCCCTGCTAACCCAGGATGGGGGTAAGAAGTCCTTCCCGGAATTCATCTGCAGCGGGTTATGCGGGACGATTTTATTCGCAAAAAGAGCACCGATGAAAAAGATGGTAATGATGACCATGGCTACCACAGCACCCTTATTGCGGATCAGGCGGAACCAGGCGTCTTTCATCAGACTGCGGCGGGGAGTGGTCAGCTCGTTCAGGCTCGCAATGGTCGTGGTGCTATTTGTGTTGGTAGTTTTAATTTCTGCCATTTTTCACTCCTCAGTCTGCCAGTTTGATGCGGGGATCGAGGAAGACGTAAACCACATCCACCACAAGGTTCATCACAGCCACGATCACAGCGAAGATGATAGTGGTGCCCATGATCATGGAATAATCCCGGTTGCTGATGGCGGTTACATATGCGCGTCCCATACCAGGGAAACCAAAGATGGTTTCAATAATGAAAGAGCCGGTAACAAGTCCTGCCAGTGCAGGTCCGAGGAAGGTGACCACAGGGATCATGGCGTTTTTGATCATATGGCGGTAGATCACCAGGCGTTCTGTTAGCCCTTTTGCACGGGCAGTGCGGATATAATCCATCCGCATGACTTCAAGCATGGAAGCACGGGTGAGACGTGCTGAGCGCGCCAGGGTGCCAAAGCCAAGCACAATTGCCGGCAGTACCCACACCGAGGCATCATCCCAACTGATGGGAATTACAGGAACCAATTTAAGGGTTGAGGCAAAGATAATGATCAGGAAAATCGCAATCACGAAGTTGGGAACGGAAATCCCGACCGTGGCGATGAATAGGCTAATGTAATCAATCCAGGTATTCTGTTTCAAAGCGGAGATAACACCCACCGGGATACCTACAACCACGGCGAGCAACAGCGAAAGAACACCCAGACGTAAAGAATATCCTGCTTTGCTATAAAGAAAACTTTTTCCAACCGGGGGTGTAAACAGGTATTGCTGAACGGTCATTCCACGAATACGATAGGAAGGACCCATGTTCCCGCAGATCAAACCGCAGGTCCATTGCTTGGTGACCAGGTTGCGGCCACCGATCAGGTACGATGTGAATTGATAAAACAAAGGTTTATCCAGGCCATAAAAAGCATTCAAACGTGCCTGCGCCACCGCGTCCACCTGGCGAGAGCTCGGGTCTCTATCCCATGGACCACCCGGTGCGTTGTGCATCAGGATGAAGGTGAGTCCCGCCACGATCAAAACCACGGGAATCAACCATAATAAACGCCTTGCAATATAGCCTGTCATAAAAACACCTCTTGCTTTTGGTTTATTGGCCGGCCCGGTCTTATCCGAGCCGGCCAACCATACTACTTACTATTTACCAACTTGACTTACTTCTCGATGGTGATGCCGATAGCTGAGTAAATGCCAGCCCAACCGGAATCCATCGGGGTGGTGACGACGTTCTTGACATACGGTTTCACCAGGTAGGTGTTGACGTTGTTCCAGAAGAATGCAACGGGGGCACCATCGGTGAGGAGTTTCTGGGCGTCAGCGTACAACTGCATACGCTTGGCAGGATCCAGTTCCTTGTCAGCCTGGGTCAGCAGGGCATCCAAATCTGGATTGGAGTAGCCGATGCGTTGGCCAAAGCCACCGGTCTTCCAGTAAACGGAAAGCCAGTTCTGAGGATCGGGATAGTCTGCGCACCAGCCGAGGATGTACATCTGCGGTGCAGTGTTGATATCCTTGGTGAGAGCGGTGTAGGTGGTGGACTCAACTGGATTGAGTTTGATGTCGATGCCGAGAACGTTCTTGTAGTTTGCAGCCAGCCACTCGTTGCGGGTGCGGTTGCGGGGGGTGTCAGAGAAGGTTGCAGTGATCTCGGGCAGTTTATCAACGGAGCCATAGCTAGAAGCAGCGATTGCTTCCTTTGCCTTGGCAGGATCGAAGCCCCAGCGGTTTTCGTTGGCATCATAACCTGGGAAGCCCTTCGGGATCCAGGTCAGGGTCGGTGAACCAAGTCCCTTGAGGACATCTTTCACCCAGCCTTCGCGATCCAAAGCGTAGGCAAATGCTTCGCGAACTTTCTGATCGGTGAAGGGTTCCTTGAGCTGATGGAACATATAAGCAAAGGTGCAGGATCCTGGATAGATCATGGCTTCTTTGCTCAGGGTAGGATCAGCCTGAACAGTGGCCAGGTCTTCAGCAGCCAGACCAACGATATCGAACTCGCCGTTCTTGTAGGCTTCGAAAGCTACTGCGGAATCGGTGATGTAGCGATATTCAATGTTTACTTTGGCATAGCCGCCCCAGTAATTGGGGTTGGGGATGAAGTTAGCAACAGTGTTGGCTTCGAGGTTGGAGAGGATGAAGGGTCCATTGCCAATATGATTGGCTGCAACGGTCCACCAGGTCTCCGGATCAGTGGCGATGACCTCTTCCTTGACTGGATAACCTACCCAGAGGGAGAGGACGGTGTGGATGTACGGAGCGGGATTGGTGGTTCCAACCTTGAGGACGAGGCAGTTCTTGTCATCGTAGCCGGTGCAGGGATTGCCATTGGTTTCATAGGCATGCACTGCAACAGCGGCTTTGAGGGCTGCCAATTGCTCGGCGGTGGCGGTGGCCAGATCGGCACCACGCCAGGCAGCTGCACCAGCGATATCATCGGTGATGGCTGCATATTCGCCAGCGGTAGCGGGATCGATGTTGCGCAGGAGAGCATACTCAAACCGTTTGGCATTCAGGAGGCTGCCATCGCTGTATTTGAGGTTCTTGCGCAGGGTGAAGGTCACCTCAGTCGCGTCGGCATTGTATTCCCACTTTTCAGCGGCGCCGGGGACTGTTTCGAGCTTGGTGTTCAGCTTGGTCAAACCTTCGTACATCAACTGCAGGTGAGCAATCTCATTAACGAAGGAAGCTTTTTGCGGGTCGAGGACATCCGGATAGGTGCCCAGGTTGATCCGCAACGTCTGGCTTGGGGCTGCGGGTGCTTTCTTGCAGGCGCCCAATACCATGCTGGCGATAACCAGCACAACAACTAAAACCAACCACTTCTTAGAACGCATCTTGATTCTCCTCCTTTTTAAGAATGAACAAGAATGTTTTTTGGTGCAGCTGCAAACAGGTACTTTGGTCTCTCCTGAAGAACCTTGCCCTGTGCAGCTTATTTCACCAAGTGACAGGCCACAAAGTGACCTGGAATCACCTCACGAGTTTCAGGCTTTTGCTGCGCGCAAATGTCGATTGCGAGCGGGCAGCGAGTGCGGAAGCGGCAGCCTGAAGGCGGATTGGCGGGAGAAGGAACGTCTCCCTGAAGGATCTTGCGCTGCCTTTTTTCCTCGACTGTTGGGTCGGGAATAGGTACAGCGGATAGCAGCGCCTGGGTGTAAGGATGCAGCGGGTTGTTATATAGCTCATCGCGCGGGGCAAGTTCAACCAGCACGCCCAGGTACATCACTGCAACGCGGTTGCTGATGTGCTTGACCATTGAAAGGTCATGCGCAATAAAAAGATAAGTCAGGTTGAATTGCTGCTGCAAATCTTCGAGCAGGTTAACCACCTGCGCCTGGATCGAAACATCCAGCGCGGAGATGGGTTCATCGCAGACGATCAAAGAAGGCTTGAGTGCGAGCGCACGGGCTACCCCAACACGCTGCCTCTGACCACCGGAGAATTCATGGGGGTAGCGGTTGGCGTAAGAAGGATTCAAACCGACGATGGAGAGCAGGTTTTCAACCTCTTTGGCAGCTTCCCTTTGGTCAGCGATGTTATGAACAAGCAAGGGCTCGGCGATGATCTGACCAATGGTCATACGCGGATTAAGCGAAGCATATGGATCCTGGAAGATCATTTGCATTTTGCGGCGCATGCGGCGCAGGGTTTCGTGTTTCATCGTCACCAGGTCTGCACCTTCAAAATAGACATGACCGGCAGTAGGGGTTTGCAGCTGCAGGATATTACGCCCGGTGGTGGATTTACCGCAGCCGGATTCACCAACAAGACCCAATGTCTCACCACGGTGAATATCAAAAGAAACGCCATCCACAGCACGAACCGCGCCGATTTGCCGGCGGAATAATCCGCCTTTGTAGATAGGGAAGTGTTTGACGAGACCGTCAACCTTTAAGAGAATTTCTTTTTCAGTCATTAGCGTTCCTTCCCGGTGGATGGATTAACCCAGCAGGCAACATTATGCTCTTTGCCAACCTTCATTAATTTCGGGTTTTCATTCATACAGCGGTCGATTTTATAGGTGCAGCGAGGTGCAAACGGGCAGGATGAGGGCTTGTTATAGAGCACCGGAGGGAGTCCTTCGATTGAAGTTAACCGATGTTTGCCAGATTCATCCAGGCGGGGTAAGCTGCCCAGCAAACCCAGCGTATAGGGATGCTGTGGGTTGGCATATAGTTCCTTGACCTGCGCTTCTTCGATGATATACCCGGCATACATTACCGCCACGCGATCCGCCAGACCAGCAATGATGCCCAGGTCGTGCGTGATCCAGATCATCGCCATGCCCAGTTCATCGCGGATGCGTTTGACCAGTTCAACGATCTGTGCCTGGATGGTCACATCCAGAGCTGTGGTCGGTTCGTCAGCAATAAGGATCTGGGGGTTGCAGGTGAGTGCCATGGCAATCATAGCACGCTGGCGCATACCGCCGGAGAATTGATGCGGGTAGTCGTTCAGGCGGTCCTTCGGATTAGGGATGCCTACCATCTTCAACATTTCCGCTGCCCGGTCTAAAGCCTGGGCTTTGTTCATGTTCATATGGGTCTCAAGCGGCTCAGTGAGCTGGCGGCCAATCGTCAGCACCGGGTTGAAGGACGTCATGGGATCCTGGAAGATCATGGCGATCTGCGATCCGCGGATGCGGCGGATCTCTTCGTCGCTGATATGCAGGAGGTCTTTGCCCTGGTAGAGCGCCTTGCCGCCAACCACCTTTCCCGGCGGCATGGGGATGATGCGCAGCATGGACATTACAGTTACGCTTTTTCCGCAACCGCTTTCGCCCACAATACCCAACGTTTCCCCTTCTTTAAGTTGAAAAGAGACGCCATTTACCGCATGAACAGTCCCTTCTCTTGTACGAAAATGAGTCTCTAAATCCTGCACTTTTAGTAAATCAGCCATGCATTTATCTACCTTTGGTGGAGTTGAGTTGGCATAAAAATATTAAAATAATATAGTGCTCTTAAATTTGGTACACAAAAGTATACCCTTTTCAACAGGCAGTGTCAAACAAGATTAAAATTTTATAATCTAATGAATTTTGTAAAAATGAGGCGTAATGGAGATTACCCGGATTCTTAAACCGCTGGAAGAAACAAAGGTCGAATACGCTTTTTACTTTAGTGATGGTATCAACCCGCCTGTGTTTCAGTCAAACCAAATCCTTTTCCGTTCGGCGTCGATCATTAAGATACCCATCCTGCTCTCATGGCTAGAACTGGAAAGGATTGGCGCTGTCGACCGAATGAAAAAATGCCGATTGGATGATGAAGTGCAAGTTGGCGGTGCCGGGTTCGCAAGGCAATTTTCCACCCGAAAGCTGGCATTTGCAGATATTTTATTAATGATGATCGCTACTTCGGATAATCTGTGCACCAACCTGGTTCTGCAGGAGATTGGCTTAAAAAGGCTGCAGGAAGTGATGAGGGAGACCCTCGGTCTGCAGGGTACGCGCTGCGAACGCAAGTTGATGGATTATGCTGCCCGTGAACGCGGGTTGGATAATTACATTGATGCCAGAGAGTGCATTCAGATATTCCGTCTCATTGATCGCTTACACGAAGAGGAGCGCAACTGGGTGCGTTCGCTGCTGCTGGCCAATACAGACAATGCGCTTTTAATGCGCGATATTCCGCGGGACACAGTCGATTTTTATCATAAGACGGGATCAATGACGGGTGTTCTGCATGACTGGGGATTCACTGATAATTGTGAGCTCTTTCTATTCACGCAGAACGTGACCGACGAGCCTGCAGTCTTTAAGGTTTTTGGCGAGATCGGAAAAGCCTGCCTGTTGCCGGGTCAATCTTAAAAATAGGTGCTTGCTCCCGCAAAGGTCTCCTTAAGGTGCGGTACCTGCTGGATATTATCCACGTAAACGCCGTTACGGCTGCGCGAGGAGTGGATGATCTGCCATCCTCCCAGGCTGATGCCCACATGGGTGATACGCTCCAAGTGTCCCTCATCTCCAAAGAAGACCAGGTCGCCGCTGCTGAATGGCGGCTCAACTGCTCTGCCGGCGCTTTTTTGCATATCGGCATCGCGCGGAATGGTTATTCCTGCCATACGGTGGCACAACTGCGCCAGGCCGGAACAATCAATCCCGAGGGAACTTGTGCCTCCCCACAGGTAAGGTACGCCAGTCAATTTGAACGCCGCGTCAATAATCGCCTTCCGTTTTTCTTTTTCACCAACAGGCAGCTTGCTTAAAGCAAGCAGGTGATCCCCAATCACCCAGCCGCCTGGCATTGCATTTGGGGTTCTTTCAGGGTGCGTCTTGATTAGCACCCACTCCCCTGCGGATTTCTCCACCGTCACATAAGTACCTATGAATAATCGTGTGCGTTCATTTGAGTCACGACTGGGTTGATCGAACACGCGCTGCACCGGAACTGCTATCAAATGAGTAGGATCTCCGGGATTAACGTTAGAAAAATAGGGTCGGTACACCCAGGAAAGATAGCCATCATCCTGGCGGACAAAAACCCAGTTGCCCTCTTGTTTCAATAACTCAACCCGCGTTCCATAAGAGCATTGGGTTAATTGCTCTGCCAGCCAGGAAGGTTCAGCATGCATGCTGGTAAAGTTGGCGGCGCACCACAGATAGCTGCCTGTTCTAAGGATCTTGACCTTGTTCGTTTCCACTTCCAATGCCAGGTTGGATTTCTTTATCTGGCTGACGCATTCTGCCAGGGTCTTTTCATCCAGCACCGCACCCGAAAGGATTACCCGGTTTTCTTCCTGCTGCACCTGTACATCGAAATAATGCACCCTGCGATCGTTGTTCGCCTGGATCACTGAGTTGAATGCGGCTGATAAAGTCGTGTCCATAGTCTTCATTCCTTTGCCTCTTTTAAGATCACCCCAATGCCCGGACGGTCCGGGATCTTCACTGCGGCTGATTCATCAAAAGTCATTCCATCAAATGGATCATTGGAGATCAGCATTGGGGCATCCAGGTCCAGCCAGTCAGCCAGTCCTGCCAGGTGTGCCATGGCTGTTGCGCCGATAGAGGTTTCGATCATGCATCCCAGCATCACCTTCAATCCCAGCTCTTTCGACCGTTTGAGCATGGCAACCGCAGGGGTTAGTCCTCCGGCTTTCATTAATTTGAGGTTGATTCCCCTTACACCAGCCTTGGCTATTGCTTCCACATCCTCAATTGTCTGAACCGATTCATCCGCAACGATCGGTGTTTGAGTGAACGCCTGCACGATCCCCATCCCACTGATATCCTCTTTGGCTACCGGCTGCTCGATCAATTCGAGGTCAAATTTCTCAAGATTACGCACCAGTACTACCGCATCTTCAGCTTTCCAGCCGGCGTTGGCATCAACGCGTAACTTAACCTCCGGTCGTGCAGTACGGATGGCTGCCAATCGTGCGATATCCTTGCCATCTCCGGCAAGTTTAATTTTGAGGGTGTTGAAGTTGCTGAATTTTTGCGCCATCTCAGCCATGGCTTTTGGCGTATCCACGGCGATGGTAAATGAACTGGTCATTCGCTCCGGTCGCGGCAGCCCCAGCAGTTGATACAACGGCTGCCCGGTCTGCTTGCCGATGCGGTCGTGAAGCGCTAAATCCAGCGCCGCCCGCGCCAGTGCAGGTCCAGTATCACCAACCCACTTGCCGATTTCTTCCACTTCATCCGGGAAGGCCTCTTTGCGATTGGCAGCTTTTTGCCAGAAGGCTTCTACCGCTGGCTGGTCCACATGGTAATAAGGCGGCAGTGTTCCTTCCCCCCAGCCGGCATCGTTTTCCAGCCTTAGCCAGGAAGCCTCACGCTGTTCGGTTGTTCCATACGACAATCGAAATGGATTGACCAATTTCAAAATGATCTTTTCCCAGGTTAATCGCGGAGCCATCTACAACCCTTTCTTACGCGTCCCCCAGGCGCATCCGAATATAAGATTCATAACGTTCGGGGCTGACACGCCCCTCCTCTACCGCACGCACAACCGCGCAGCCGGGGTCATCCATGTGAGCGCAATCATTGAACTGGCATTGGCTGACCAGTTCACGCAGTTCTGGAAAATATCCATCCAGTTCCTCGGGTTGCGTATCCCACAAAGACAAGCGGCGTAATCCCGGCAGGTCTGCCACATAGCCGCCAAAATAAAGGTGGAACATTTCGCGAACTGCTGTGGTATGCCGCCCGCGTTCATTGAACTTGCTGATCTCGCGTACTGCCAGCCCCAGCCCTGGCTGTATTGCGTTTAATAAACTGGATTTACCCACACCGGATGGTCCGGTTAGCGCAGAAATCCTATCCTTTAATGTTTCCTTCAATTGAGTGAGCCCCTCACCTTTGGCAGCGGAGGTGTAAATTACTGGATAACCAAGACCCGGGTAAACCTCAAAGATTTTTTTTGCAGCGCGCAACCCCACCAGGTCTACCTTATTCGCCACGATTACTGCTTTAAGTCCCTGTTTCTCGGCAATCACCAAAAAGCGATCAAGCATCCGCAGATGCGGCTCAGGTTGGGCGCAGGCAAAAACCGCCACTACCTGGTCGGGGTTTGAAAGCAGGATTTGGCGGAACATCCCTTTTGGGGTGGGATCGAGCCGTACCAGTTCGCTGTGGCGCGGTTCAATAACCTCAATGGCGCCCGTCCCGTCTGATTGCAAGCTCACCTGCACGCGGTCGCCAACGCTGATGATATCTCCCTGGAACGAACGCCGTTTGAGCCTGCCGCGCAGCCTGCAGGTGATAACCCCGTTTTCCAATTGGACTGTGTAAAATCCAGATTGAAAACGCGTCACCCACCCCGGAACAGTTGCCTGGTTCATTGTTATGGTGTTGGGGTTCCTGTTGGTGAGGGTGTCTTGGTCAGGTAGTAGTCATATTCCCACGGGTAAATCGTTTGTACCTCACCCGTGAAATAGACCTCCACCACGCGCCGGAAGATAGGAGCGGCGTAAACAGAGCCATCACCGCTGTGTTCAGCGATGACTACGATCGCGATATCGGGTTTTTCCTTTGAACCAAGGTCGGTGTAGCCGGCGAACCAGGCATGAGGCTCATTCGTGGAAGTGGTTGCCGTACCGGTCTTTCCGTAAATTGGAGTCTGCATACCATAAAACGCCTTATAAGCCGTGCCCCGTTTTTCATGCACCACCATGTACATACCGGTGCGGATCGCTTCCAGGGTGCTCTTGCTGATTGGCAGGTTACCGCGCACCTGCGGTGCAAACGATTCAATTACATTGCCATCAATATCGGTGATCTTTTCGATCACCTGTGGACGATAAAGGATCCCGCCATTGCCAATGGCGGCGATAAAATCAACCACCTGCAGCGGAGTAACTAACATGTCTCCCTGACCAATGCCCATTTGCACCGCCGCACCTTCAGTGGTGGGGTTGTTGATCGACCCGGAGTCTTCTGCAACCGCATCAATACCAGTGGCTGAACCCAGCCCAAACCCGCGCGCCATATCCGCCAGGTAGGTAGCCCCTTTTTGCCGGTAAAGATCCAGACCAATATGGTAGAACCACGGATTGCAGGAGCGCATAATCCCTTCCAGCAGGTTTAAATTACCGGAGGGCGGCAATCCTTTATCAAAGGTCCAGTCATTCCCCACATAACCTTCCAGTTCAGTGAATTGGCTGGTGCATTCATAAGTAGAGGTGGTCTTGTAAAGCCCTGATTCAAGCGCTGCCGAGGCAGTGATGAGTTTGAAAACGGACCCAAGCGGGTACGCCGATTGAGCAGCGCGGTTCCAAAGCGGGGTCTCCGGATCGTTGACCAGGTCGCCCAGTACAAACTGGCTGTTATAGTTATTGGTCTGAAAAACATTCGGGTCAAAGCTCGGGGAAGATGCCATGGCTAAAATACGCCCGGTATCCCGTTCCATCACTACTACCGCACCGGTAAAGCCGAGCAGCGCTTTTTGCACCAGCAATTGGAATTGCTTATCGAGCGTGGTAGTGATGGTGTAAGCCGCCTGAGGATCGCGGTGCGCCAGCCTTGTAGAATTGGTGCCATCGGGTTTGATCACATAAAGGTCAGCGCTGGGTTTACCAGCCAGGTATTTTTCTCCCCATTTTTCAAGACCTGCCACACCGATCTTTTCGTCTCCCGCATATCCCATGCGGCGGTACTCGTCAAGCTGTTCGGGAGAAATGCTCAACATGTAACCCAAAACCTGCGGGGCTACGCCTCCATTGAAGTAATAGCGCCCGGTATATGCATTGGTCACCAACCCGTTGAGCTTATCCAGGGTGGCTGCGCGATCGTCATATCCCTGTTTCGAAACTTCGCCGATGGGCACATACCAGTCAGCGCCGGCATCGCGGTACATATCCTTGATGACGTTCTTGGGCTTGTTGGTCATTTCAGATAGCATGGTCAGCAGCAGCCCCTCTTGCCCGCTGTAGATCTGCCCCGGCCACACGCCCAACGCTACAGCTTCGGTTTGGGTTGCGAGGGTATTGCCATTTCGATCATTAATATCACCGCGCGCGGGCTGCTCCAGATATAACGCCAGGCGGTTGCCTCCACTTAGCTCCGGAAGAATCAATCCGTCTTCCCATTGCACCTTCCAAGCGCCGTTATTCAACACCATGGTCATTTGCATCTGGCGTTGTATATCCCCAAACAAAGCAGTGGTAAAGTTCGCCTGGTAGCTGATCTTGGCAGTGGTTGGCTCCACCAGCGCTGAGAGGATTCCCACTTTCAAACCAGTCAACGAGAGATTTTGAGCAGTACTGGTATATTTACTGACGAAATCTTCCTGCTTAATGGCATCTCGGCTGGTAGGAGAAAGCATCTCATACATGCCGGTATAATCATTTTGTTCCCACCGGGTAAAGAATTCCTGGGCGCTCGCAGTGGCATCCGGAACACTGGTGGTCACCACTACTGGCGTTGGCAATGTCGCGCCCGGAGTCTTGACAGGTGTTTTCGTTCCATTTGAACAGGCTGCCAACAGGAAAAGTATTACAACAAGGATCCAGGTTTTTTTCATAACAATCCTCCCGGAATTTCCGGGTTATCCAACTTCTTCGCCATTCAACACCAATTTATAGATCGGGCAGGCGTAAGAAAGCGCATTTTGACATTGATAGGGGATCTCGCGCCGGTCGCCGAATCCCATTTTACGCAGGGTGCGTTCCACGTGGCACAGGGGGAGTCCCATCACGCTGGCATAACAGCCCGCGAACTTGACCACCGGGCGGAATTGGGGGTGCTGAATGGCATATGCGCCAGCCTTATCCAGCGGATCACCAGAACTGATATAAGCATCGATCTCCTCATCCGTATAACGCCGCATGTGCACCGGGGTGGAACAGGTGGCCGTATGCATGATGCCTTTGGATGGAATCATCAACATGATAGCAGTATGCACCGAATGCATGCGTCCGCGCAGCTGCCGCAGCATGCGCCGGGCATCCTCAGCGTCTTTGGGCTTTCCTAAAATTTCATCATTATCCACCACGATCGTATCCGCTGAAAGCACCAGCCCGTTGAATGGGGCAAAGTTGGCGCATGCACGGCCCTTCAGCTCCGCCAGCCGCATCACGTGGTCCAGCGGCGATTCTCCAGGAATTGGCTTCTCATCGATATCGGCTGCATGCGTACTGAAGCGCAGCCCCGTCCAGCCTAGAATCTCTTTACGGCGGGGCGAATTTGAAGCCAGAACAATTTCCGGAATGGTCATGCTGGTAATTCTAACATAATCAAAAGAAGGTTTCTTTCTCCCCGTCACAGGGAACGGTTTTTTAGGTAGAATTAGAAAACTCGTGTTGGAGGAAAAAATGAGCATCTTAAAATCCAGGATCATGCAGGAAGGCAGGAACCTTGGCGGCGGCATTCTCAAGGTAGATGGACTCATCAATCATCAGGTGGACCCCGCAATAATGGATGAATGCGGCAGGGAATTGGCGGCTTGTTTTGCCAACGTTGGCGCCACCCGCGTGCTCACAGCAGAAATCTCCGGGATCGCCCCGGCATTAATGACAGCACTATATATGAAAATCCCGGTGGTTTATGCGCGTAAAACCCGCCCCATCACCATGCCCGACACGGTCTATCTCACCATCGCCCCCTCCCACACCAAGGGCAGGAACGTGGAATTGATCGTTTCCCCCGAGTATTTGAAGAAAGACGAAAAGGTCATCATCATCGACGACTTCCTGGCGACCGGTGCCACCATCCAGGGGTTGGTGCGCCTCACCCAGGCTGCCGGCGCTGAAGTATGCGGCATTGGCGCTCTGATCGAAAAAACCTTCGAGGGTGGTCGCGAAGCATTGGCATATTTAGGAGTTCCCATCATCAGCCTGGTAAAGATCACCAGTATGGATGACGGCAAGATCATTTTCGAGGATTAAGAATACGGAATGAATCATTCCATTGCAATTATCGATTACGGCTCACAATACACCCAGCTGATCGCGCGGCGTGTACGTGAACTTCAGGTGTACTGCGAGATCTTTGCCTGGGATGCCCGCGCGGAACAACTGCAGCAATTTAACCCTGCAGGTTTCATCCTTTCCGGTGGACCTTCCTCAGTCTACGATCCTGGCGCTCCGGTGCTGCAATCCTTCATGCTTGAAAGCAAGCTGCCCATACTGGGCATCTGCTACGGGATGCAGCTGCTGGCTTTTTCACTGGGAGGCATAGTGGAATCCTCTGCCACCCGCGAATACGGGCAGGCGCATATTGACGCTTCCATTCAGAACCCGCTGATCCCATTCGGGACCCATCAGGTCTGGATGTCACATGGTGACCGGGTGCAATCTCTGCCTAAGGGGTTTACCACCATCGCCTCCTCGCCGGATTGCCCAATCGCTGCCATGATGGACAAAACGCGTCAATATTACGGCCTGCAGTTCCATCCAGAAGTGCGCCATACCCCTCGCGGGCAGGAGATCATCGCCAATTTTGTCCTCAAGGTCTGCGGGGTATCGCCCACCTGGACGCCGGAAAACATCATCCAGCAGGCGGTGACTTCCATCCGAACGCAGGTGGGGAGCGAACGCGTGCTTTCTGCCGTCAGCGGCGGTGTGGATTCAACAGTTGCCACCGCGTTGGTTCATCGCGCCATTGGCGGCAAGCTGGATGCCATTTTCGTTGATACCGGCATGATGCGCCTGGATGAGCCAAAACAGGTTGTTGCCACCTTCCGCGACCTGATGAAAATGAACATCCATCCGGTGGATGCCTCTGACGAATTCTATTCGGCTTTAAGCGGCATCACCGATCCCGAGAAGAAGCGCAAGATCATCGGGGCGTTGTTCATCGACCAGTTTGAGCAGCAGGCGCAGCTGCTTGGGAATCCGCCTTTTCTCGTGCAGGGGACCATCTACCCCGATGTAGTGGAAAGTTCCGCCACCACCCAGGGCAAGGCTGAAAAGATCAAATCGCATCACAATGTCGGTGGGCTGCCTGAGAAAATGCGCTTTAAACTGGTGGAACCTTTACGCAATCTATTTAAGGATGAAGTGCGAAAAATCGGAGAAGCTTTAGGAATCCCTGAAGCCATGGTCTGGCGCCAGCCCTTCCCGGGACCCGGCCTGGCAGTTCGCTGCCTGGGCGAGGTAACCCCCGAACGCCTGGAGCGATTGCGACTGGCGGATCACATTTTTATTTCAGAATTGACCGCCGCAGGGCTGTTGAACCGCAAAGCTGGTAATGCCGGAACCCTGATCTCACAGGCTTTCGCCGCGTTGCTGCCAGTGAAAGCCGTTGGCGTGATGGGCGATAAACGCACTTATGCCGAGGTGGTGGCACTCCGCGCTGTGACTACCGAGGATTTCATGACTGCCGATTGGGCAGTGATCCCGCCAGAGCTGCTAGCGCGGGTATCCACCCGTATCGTCAATGAAGTACGAGGCGTCAACCGCGTGGTGTACGACATTACCAGTAAACCCCCTGCCACGGTGGAGTGGGAATGACCGGGATCTATTCACCATCAAAACCGGTTTGACTTACAATATCAATTAACATGAAACGATATCATTTTGTGGAGAAAACACTTTCGTTGTTGCTGATGGTCAGCATTGCCATCGGAATAGCGGCAGCCCCCGCCAGCGCTGAAACTCGCAATCAGTTGACGGTTGCAAACCTCGACACCTCGAAATACCCCCAGATCAGTTTTTACTTCTGGGCGTTTGATGGTGCGGGGGAGTTCGTCAAGAATATCAATAACAGTGAAGTCCACATTATCGAAAATAGCACCGTCCTGGCAGCCAGCACCATTGAAATGCTTGAGCCGGGAGTACGCTTTATCACCGTGATCAACGAGGGACCAACCCTCGCCAACCGTTATTCGATGGTCGCCCGAATCGACCATATCAAGGATGCGCTGCTTAAGTGGGCTCAGGCGCAGCCCGCCACCAGCATGGATGATTTCAGCCTGGTCAACAATCAGGGTACGATTGCCTATAACCAGGCAAATCCATCAGAATGGGTGACCACGATTAATGGGTACCTGCCGGATCTCAAAAATACCAAACCCGGGTTGGCGGGGCTTTCCACAGCCATCGACCAGGCACTCTCCTCAGGGGGTGCCACCCGCAAAACGCCTGCCATTCTCTACATCACCCCCATGCCTGAAGATGCCCAAATGACCGGGTTGAACGACCTCATTTCCCGCGCCAAATCCGCAGGGATCCGGCTTTTCATCTGGCTCATCGGTCCCACAGATTACGCCATCACCGACAAGGCGGAAGTATTGCGCCAGGCAGCAGAAACCACCAATGGGGAGTTTTTCCTGTTTTCCGGTTCTGAGCAATTACCTGAGCTCTCCACTTACCTGGATCCGCTGCGCTATGTTTATAAAACCACCTATTCTTCTGCAATCAAAACCAGCGGTAATCAATCATTGAGTCTGCAGGTACGCCGTCAGGATGTGGTGCTGGATTCTACGCCGATGGCTTTTTCACTCACCGTGGCTGCACCAAACCCGATCTTCCTTTCTCCCCCGGCTACCATCACGCGCACGTGGATCCCCACCGACAAACGCAATGAATACATTCTGACTCCCAATTCCGTTGAAATTCCCTACCTGCTGGAATTCCCGGATGGTCTGACGCGCGACCTCAAGTATGCCCGTCTATTCGTTGACGGCAAACTTGCCGCGGAGAACACAGCCCCGCCCTTTGATGTTTTCACCTGGGATATCAGCCAGGTCCAGCAAACGGCATCCTTTCAACTTCAGGTGAAAATCCAGGATACGGTTGGATTTCAGAACGAGACCATCGAAGTACCGGTGGAGGTAGTGGTGGCAGAGAAACCCCTCACCTGGTTCGAGCGCCTGACCAAACGTTTCAACCTGCTCACCATCATCCCGATTCTGCTGGTTTTCGGTTCGTTGGTGCTTCTGATTCTCATCGGCGGGAAAACGGTAAGGAGCAGCCTGAAGAAGAAATCGCAGCGAACTCACCGCCTGCAGGACCCGGTGACACAGCCGGTTGAAATTGCTGGCGAAGTGATGCTTCATCCCACACGCGTGGAACTGGTGGACGCCTGGCCGCGCATTCCCGGCAGCGGGCTGGCGCCGGCGCGCCTGCTTCTCCTTTCAAGCGGCAAGCCGGAAGTCCAGGAGAAACATGAGATCCCCATCAGTGAATATGGCATCACCCTGGGCAGTGATGCCACCAGGGCAAAAGCCCTGCTCAACTACCCGCTGGTCAGCCCCTTGCATGCCCGCATTTACATGGATGAGGAGAAAAAATTCCACGTAGCGGATGAAGGGTCAGGCGCTGGTACCTGGCTCAACTACGCGCCGGTCAGCAAGAACGGCGCACACCTGGAACACGGGGATGTGATCCAGTTCGGCAAGGCAACTTTCCGCTTTGAACAACTGGGTGTTGAAAAGAAAAGGCTCACCGTTATCCCCCTGGATGGTGAGAAGTAAAACCTCATTTTTTCTAGAAATAATTAAGGGATCAGCCCTGCTGCGCGGGCGCGGGTGAGGATTGCCTGTGCGCGTTTGATCACCGGCAGGTCCACCATTTCGCCATCCAATGAAAATGCGCCGCGTCCACCCTGTGCTGCCTCATCCGCAGCGGTAATGATGCGCTGCGCGCGCTCAATGGCTGCCGCGTCGGGGGTGAAAACCTGCTGCACGGGGGCTATCTGCGCGGGGTGGATCACCTGTTTGCCCGCGTAGCCAAGTTCAGCTGCCTGGCGGGCTTCAGCCGTGAGCCTTTCCATGTCAGTGAAGTTGGTCTGCACCATATCGATTGCCTGTAAGTCAAACGCTGCAGCGTGCAATGCCAATGCACTGCGGGCATACAGCAATTCGGTTCCTCCCGGCGTGCGCGTCATTCCGGCGTCCGCTGTTAAATCCTCTGCTCCAAAAATGAGCCCTTTCAGGCGAGGGCTGCCTGCACAGATGGCAGGCAGGTTCACAAAAGCCCGGGCACTTTCAATTAGTGCGATCACTTCAAAGGTATTCCTCGGTAAGTTCAACCGCGTTTCGTACTCTGCCAATATCTCATCCACCCTCGCCAGCAGTGAAGGTGAATCCACCTTGGGGATGACCAGTGTATCCGGCTTGGAGGGAAGCACCGCATCCAGGTCGGCTTCAGCGCGTCCGGTGTAGAAAGGATTGATACGCACCAGCCGCTCTGAACGACCGAAATCAATGGTCGTGAGCGCTTGAGCGATGATCTGGCGGGCGTCATCCTTGCGGTTAGCCGCAACGCCATCTTCAAGATCGAGGATGATACCGTCAACGTCCAACCCAGCGGCTTTTTCGATCTTATACAGGTCGCTGCCGGGAACATAAAGTAAGGCTCTTCGTGATCTCATCATATCCTCCGTACTGCCTGTATTATATAATGCTAGCATGACCCTAATCCCGACCAAAACTTTGCCCGATGGATATGCCCTGCACCGCAGGATGAGCCTGCTGGACAAAAAGAGCCTGATCCTGGTGAACCTGTGGGGTGCCGGCTTGTTCCTGGCGAGCGCAGTGTTCTTCCCGCTGCTTGCCGGCTGGCTGACGCCGCGCCGCGAACCTGCCGCCAGTATTGAAATGAACGGCCTGGCGGGGGCAGCAGGCTTTATTGTGCTTCTCGCCGGGGTGATGGCGGTGATGATCGTGCTGCACGAGGGGTTGCACGGATTGTTCTTCTGGCTTTACACGCATGCGAAACCAAAATTCGCCTTCAAGGGGTTTTACGCCTACGCCGCCATGCCGGGCTGGTACCTGCCGCGGCGTGAATACCTGGTGACTGCGCTGGCGCCTCTGGTCGGCATCACCGTGCTGGGCGTGCTGGGGCTGGCGCTGCTGCCCGGGTGGGCAGACCCGCCACTCATCTGGCTGCTCATCCTCAACACCAGCGGGGCGGTAGGCGACCTGTGGATCGTGTGGGCGCTGCTGCGCGCTCCCTCGGGCGTATTGGGCTGCGATAACGGCGATAGCGCAGAATTGTTCGTACCGGGTGCTAACCATTAACCGCCAATTGCGCGAATTTGCTAGTTTGGTTTTCTTATTTTTCGTGTATTTCGTGTATTGCGGTTTTTGCACCCCTAAGCGTATTTTGCGCATGGGGTTCGTGGTTAATGTTGTTGATTCCTTAAATCTTTACCGTCAAAGTCAACCATGATAAAATGGATTTCCCTGCGCGAGGAATGGAAGGGTGGCCGAGCGGTTTAAGGCGCCTGTCTTGAAAACAGGTTTGGCGAAAGTCAACGTGGGTTCGAATCCCTCCCCTTCCGCCAAATTTTTACCTCGTCGTCGGGAACAATTGAATACCCGGGGAGGTGCCGGAGTGGCCGAACGGGATCGCCTGCTAAGTGATTGTCGGGCTTTAAACTCGACCGAGAGTTCGAATCTCTCCCTCCCCGCCAGATTTTTTATCTCTTGTAGTAGGGGCGATTCATGAATCGCCCCTACTTTTTATTGATGCCCCCTTGTGGACTGCACCCCACAAGGGGGTACAAAATTCGTGCGTACGCGACCCCGCTTTTGCCTTTTTTGGGGGGAGATTCACGCGAAAGTTGCGTCCCTGAGCGCAAGCGAATGGGATGAACCTCCCCTACGATTATTTATCTGACCCATCGATACCGGGATGTAATGTATGCTTTCCAATCCAATAATTCCGGAATTTCCTTTTTTAAAAGAGACTCAAAAAGACTCTCGGTGCTGACACTGATAAAACGTCCTTTTTCCCTTACTAGTTTCTTCCATACCTCGGTTGCTGTGTTTCCTAATGAATTGAGCGTTGGAGAAGTGATCTTTTTAAAATCCAAATTATGCTCCGGTGCGATGTGCAAAAGCGTTACGATATCCGCCTTAAGTTCGTGCGCGACTTCCATTTCATGGGCTAAAAATTGCTGTCGCATAAATTGGTAGAACGGTTCGTAAAAAAGCGCGTCAAAATCTAGCAGCAACTCTTTATTGATTGGACAATCAATCCTTTCAAATAGATGCCTGTATATTCTAGTTCGGTCAGTACCGCTATCGGAAACTTTTAGCGAATTTCCACCATACGACTCGGTATATTTCCACTCAATTAAAACCGCTTGCTTTTTCTTATCCTTACATTCAAATAAAACGATTGCATCGGCGCTGGTGAAGTTCGCGCCTCGTGTTCTCGTTCCATTCCTTGAGATACGCTCCCCCAGGTAGTTTTTAGCACCGATCCACTCAAAACTGACAAACCTACCTTCTTCTATGGGTAACATGTGATCAATTTCAGGAAATATGGGTTCCAGTAAAGTTGCCAACGTTCCGGGTTTGTCGGCAAATGGAAAGAGAAAATTCACGCAGCACACTTGTGAATCGCACAAGTGATTGCTTGGGTTTCCGTTTTGTCCATCGTGCCATTTTATATGGAGTTTCGCAAAATGCTCTATTGCTGTTTTTCGAATTGCCGGAAAAAGGTTTTCAACGGAGTTATCTACTGGAAGGCAAAATGGACGTGATTTACCCTTATACACACCATCTCTTTTTGCATTATTCGAAATGGTATTTGACTCTTCTTTGAATATTGCCTGAAACGGTTTTTCACTTTCAAGAAATGCTCCCATGTTTCCCCTCTCCTTAAAACGACAATTTTTGATTATTTCCGAATAAATAATTATAGGATATTCTTCTGAATTGGTTTTTTCCTTAAGCATTTCATCCATCAGCGTCATATAATAAATTGGCACTCGTTCTATCCACAAGGACAAAACATGAACCCTCGCCTTCGTTCCATCATCCGCAAGGAATTCATCCAGATTTTCCGCGACAAACGCACCCTGGCGATCATCCTCATCATCCCCATCATGCAGCTCTTCCTGCTGGGATACGCCGCCACCAACGACATCCGCAATATCCCGCTGGCGGTGCTCGACCAGTGCAGCTGCGCTGAAAGCCGCTCGCTCATCAACGCTTTCACTACTGCCGATTACTTCAAACTCTCCACTTATCTCGACACAGAAGACCAGGTGCGTACCCTCATCCAGGCGGGTACCGCCAGCGCCGCCCTCATCATCCCGCCGGATTACGACAACAGGCTGGCGCGCGGGAATGCCCAGGTGGCGTTCATCCTCGATGGCTCCAACCCAACCTCTGCCTCCACGGCTTATTCCGCTGCCATCCTCATCGGGCAGGCGCAGGGAACTTCCCTGATGGTGGAAAAACTAGCGCGCGCCGGCTTTGACCCGAAGCGCCTGACCCCGCCGCTGGAGATACGCCCGCGCGTGTGGTACAACCCAGACCTGGTCAGCAGTTACTTCATGATCCCTGGCGTCATCGGCATGATCCTCTTTGCCATCACCTCCATCCTCACCGCCACCTCGGTTGTTCGCGAGCGCGAACGCGGCACTATTGAACAAATTATTGTCACCCCCATCCGCCCGTGGGAGCTGGTGCTGGGCAAGATTCTCCCTTATGTCATCCTGGCATTCATCGACACCTTTGAAGTGCTTGCGCTTGGGCACTGGGTTTTCGGTGTTCCCATCCGCGGCTCACTGTGGCTGATCACTCTCTCCTCTGGACTGCTGCTGCTTTCCGGGCTGGGGATTGGGCTCTTTGCCTCTACCATTGCCAACACCCAGCAAGAAGCAATGCTCACCGTGTGGATGACCCTGCTTCCGTCGATCTTCCTCTCCGGATTCTTCTTCCCGCTCGAAGCCATGCCGGCCGTGCTGCGCTGGATTTCCTACATCATTCCACTCAGGTATTATCTCGTTATCCTGCGCGCGGTAATGCTCAAGGGATCCGGCATGAGCGCAGTCTGGGGCGAATGCCTGGCACTGCTGGCATTCGGTACATTCATCTTTATTGCTGCATCTCTGCGCTTCCGTAAGCGCCTGGATTGACCCTGAAAGGAGCACCTCATGACTCATAAAAAAATCCCAACGCCGCTAATCCTCCTGCTAGTTGTCGGAATATTCGTCGCTGCTTATTTTGGCATCCGCGCCCTCAGCCAGCAAACAAGCACCACCCTGGCGCTTTCGGGTACCATCGAAGGCGAGCAGATCGCTGTTTCCGCTGAGAGTGCCGGCCGCATCGCCGAGGTTCTCGTTGAGGAGGGGGATAACGTCAGCACTGGCGAGACCCTCTTCCGCCTGGATGATACCCTGCTGCAAGCCCAACGGGCCGCTGCCAGTGCCAGCGTTGACCTGGCGCGTGCGGGGCTTTCCAACGCTTGGGCTCAATTCAACCTGGTGGATAGCGCCGTCAAGCTGGACACTGCTACCGCCTATACTGCTTTGTTAACTGCGGCAGACCCCACTGGTTACACCCTGCCCAACGGATACTACAGCCAGGTGGAGCTCCTTTCAGCCGCAGAGACAGAGATATTGAACGCCCAGTCAGCCCTCGAGAAAGCCCAGAATGACCTCACCCTCAAGCTCTCTGAACAGGACTCCACTGATTTCAAAGCCGCTGAAATAGCCCTGATGCGTGAGAGGGCTGCTGTATTGAACGCTGAGAATACCCTTGCCAAAGCCCGCCTTTCGCAAAACCAGGACCTCATCGACGCTGCGCAGACGCTGCTGGATGATGAGCGCGAGAATCTCGACATCGCTCAATCCACTTATGATGGTCTTAAAGACAGCGAACCAGCCAAGGTGATTATCGCCCTGCGTGCCCAGGTGACCTTGTTAACCGAACGTTTGAATCTTGCGCGTGAAGCCTGGCTCAAACTGCAAATTGGCGAAGATTCCCCAAAATGGAAGGCTGCCAACGCAGCGCTCGAACAGGCACACGCTGCGGTGGACCAGGCAAATGCCCAGCTTGCCCTTATTGATTCCCAAATTACCAAACTCACCATCCATGCCCCCGCGGATGGTTTGGTAACAAAAGTAATTGCCCAACCCGGCGAAGTGGTGACTGCCGGAGCTCAGGTGGTCACACTCTCGATCCCGGATACCCTCACCATCACCGTCTTCATCCCCGAAGACCAGGTGGGCAAGCTTCAGCTCGATCAGATTGCGACCCTGACCGTGGATTCCTTCCCGGATGCTTCCTTTACCGCCCGGATCATCCAGATTGCCGACCAGGCGGAATTCACCCCGCGCAACACATCCACCATTGAAGGGCGCAAGACCACCGTATTCGCAGTTAAGCTTAAGGTGGAAGATGCCAGTGGTCTCCTCAAAGCTGGTATGCCGGCGGATATTGTATTCATCGAGACAGGCAAGTAACGCTTGACCACGCTCATCCAGGCAACCTCGCTGCAAAAATCTTTTGGTGTCACCCATGCGGTGGAGGACGTCAGTTTTTCCATCGATGAAGGTGAGATCTACGGCCTGGTTGGATCAGATGGCGCCGGCAAGACCACCACCCTGCGCCTGCTCATCGGTGCGTTAAAAGCCGATGGCGGCAGTGCCACGCTGTGCGGCTTTGATGTTGCGCGGGACCCCGAAAAAGTGCGCAGCCAGGTGGGCTATCTCTCACAGCGATTTTCACTTTATGAAGACCTTACGGTTTTCGAGAATATTCGTTTTTTTGCCGAGGTGCGCGGGTTGCCTTCCTCAGAATGGAAACCACGCTGCCTGGAGTTGTTGTCCTTTGTTGGGCTGTCAGAGTTTTCCTGCAGGCGCGCGGGCGCGCTTTCCGGCGGTATGAAGCAGAAATTGGGGCTGGCTTCCGCGCTGGTCACCCGTCCGCGTGTGCTGCTGCTGGACGAACCGACCACCGGCGTTGATCCGGCTACCCGCCAGGATTTCTGGCAGCTCATCATCCGCGTGGTGCAAAAAGAGGGCATGGCGGTGATGCTGACCACCCCCTATATGGATGAAGCCAGCCGCTGCCATCGCCTCGGATTCATGCGCCGCGGCTCATTGATCGCTGAAGGCACCCCATCCGCACTGTGCGCCACGCTGACCGGGAAGATCCTCGAGGTAACCTGCCGTGAACCGCTGCGGCTGCGCGCCGCCCTGCTTGCCATCCCGGGCATAGAGGATGCCCGCGCTTTTGGCGACCGCCTGCACATACGCACCAGGGAACCCGCTGACACAGTGGTAGTTCAATCCATCAAAGACCTGCCGGGGCATCCATCCGTTCGCCCCATCTCTCCCTCACTCGAAGATGTTTTCCTCTCACTCACCAGCCGTACAGAGGTGGAAAATGACTGACCCCATCATCCTGGCGGAGCATCTTACCCGCAAATTCAGTGAGTTCGTGGCCGTCAACGATGTTTCGTTCAGCGTCGCACCGGGTGAGGTGGTGGGGTACCTGGGACCAAATGGCTGCGGCAAGACCACCACCATCCGCATGCTTTTAGGACTGCTTCAGCCCACCAGCGGCAGCGCCAGGGTGCTTGGTTTTGATGCTTACACACAAACCGAGGAAGTTCGCTCGCGCTGCGGCTATATGTCGCAGAAGTTTGCCCTCTACGATGACCTGACCGTGCGCCAGAACCTTGAATTTTATGCCGGGGTGTACGCGGTCAAGGACAAAACTGCCGTTGCCCGAACCCTGGAACTGGTGGGGCTGCCGCAACACGCCGTCACCCTCACCCGCAGCCTTTCTGCCGGTTGGCGGCAGCGCCTGGCACTGGGAATCGCCCTGGTGCACAGCCCGCAGCTCCTTTTCCTCGATGAACCAACTTCAGGGGTTGATCCATCTGCGCGGCGGGAGTTCTGGGACCTCATTTATCAACTGGCAGCGGGTGGCGTGACCATCTTTACCACCACCCATTACATGGATGAAGCAGAATATTGCCACCGCGTGGGGTTGATGCGTGCCGGCAGGCTGCTTGCCTTCGATACTCCCACCCACCTCAGGCGCAGTGCCTTGCGGGGAGATGCCTGGAATATCAACTCTCCATTGCTTACCGCGGTGATGGAAACCCTGCAAAGCCTGCCTGGTATTCTGCAGGTGAGCCTGCTGGGAGACCAGGTGCATCTGCTCACCTCGAAAGGCAGCCAGGATTCCAATAGTATTTCTCATTATTTAGCCGGTGCCGGTATTCCCGGTTTAACCATTACCGCAGGAGAGATCACGCTGGAAGATGTTTTCATGAATCTCACCCACAAAGCGCATATCGATGTCAGTAATTGAGTAGTTGACATTCCTGCGTACTTTTCTATAATCAATCCATGCCCCCGCAACAAAAAATTTCGATTATTGATGCCAGTTCATTAACCTATCCTTACCGTTTGTGCGCGGCTGCACTGCAGGGGCTGCTCAATCGGCGTGGTCCCCACGTGATGCTTGACTATGGCATTTATGACGACCCGGCGGCCCGGCGCACCAATGAAGTCTTTCTGGATGATGAACTCTGGTTTGGCAAGTACCGCGACCTGCTGGGTTACCAGGATCGCCATAACGCGGAATATTATGCCGCTGAGCATGGGTTGAAATTCACAGCAACCTCCCTTGACCAGTTGATCCAAGATAACCTTGATCAACTCAAGGGATACGTCGTCTGGAATGACGGTCTCGCCGACACCATTAATATTGCCCTGATGCTGGCAGCTAAAGACAACTTGCTTCCAGTGAACCGGTCGATGGAAGGCTGGGCACAGGGGTTCGGGTTGAAGCGCGTCGAGGATCTAAGCGGGCGTTGGACTGACCGGGTGGCATTATATCAATGGGCGTTCGAGAACCTTTTTGATCAATGCGCAGCGGGGAGGGTTGCCTGCGTGGAACCCGGCTGGCAGCGCCCTGAGTTCACCGATTACATCGTTCAAAACAAGTTGTTTACTTTCAGCCTCAACAGCAGCGCCAAAGGGTTGGGCAGTACCCTGTTACTTCTGTTGGCATTTGGTCCGGCGTGGCTTCGTGAAGTATTGTTTGCTCTTCGCCTGGACGGTCTGCTGCGCCGTTTCGCGCTTTGGTGGATGGGGCGGCAGGATAAAGAAGTGGCCCTTTCCAACCGCATTCACCGCGCGGTAAAAGCTGCCCCTTATCCCACTATTTTTGGCTGGCACACCAGGCGTGACGATGAACTTTCGTTCATGCTGCAGCTCTCAGCCAATGGACTGCGCCTGGTGCCTTCTCATATTGCCGGCAACTTCTCTTTCCACAGCCGCGTGGAGCCGCTTGGCGCTCCAAATCCGGTCGAGCCTGAGGTTCCACCTCTTGACCCGCAGGGAATTTACCTCACCTTCACCCTTTCCGATGGGGACCAGTTGATGATGATGAACGGCGCTGAACTGGGCAACTGGCGCCACCCGGCACGTGGTTCTGTGCCATTCAATTGGGAGTGCCAACCGTTCCTGGCGGAACTTGCACCTGCCCTGCTGCAGCGTTATCAGCGCACCGCCACCCCTAATGACTGCCTCATCGCCGGACCCTCCGGTGCGGGATACGTGGTGCCGCCGCTGCTGCCCAACCTGACGGCGTACATGAAGGAAACCACACGTGTATGCCGTAAAGCTGGAATCAACGTGGTCACTTCTTACGTGGCGGATCCGCCGAAACGTGTTCTCAACCAGCTGGCGCGCCACCACGGCGACCTGCTGGGTTACCTGTGCGGGTATGCCGTCATCAGCCGTGCCCCCCAGGCGCTGGTGAACGACATCCCGATCATTGCCAACCAGTCGCCGCTCGTGAGCGAGATCTCCCTTCATGCTGAAGACCTGCTGCCCACCATCGAAAAACGCCTGTCAGAAAGCGCAGCAACACCGCGTTTTATTGGGGTGCACCTGTTCGCGTACCGCACCACCATCGCAGATATCGCTGATTTCGTCAGCAAACTCACCATCCCTCACCTCCATGTGGTTCGTGGAGATGTGTTCTTAACCCTGGCAAAAGAAGCAATGAGGAGGAAGAAAAATGGAAGCAGTCAGTAAACCCGGTAAATTAAGCCTGGGCACCAAGTTCGCTTATGGCACCGCCGATTTTGGTATCGCCATGGTCACAGCAGCCATCCAGTTCGTGCTGTTCTTTTACTACAACAAGGTGCTGGGCATGGATCCCGCCCTGGTGGGCTCTGCCCTGCTGGTGGGCAAATTGACCTGGGACGCCCTCAACGATCCCCTTGTCGGGTATATCTCAGACCGCACCCGCTCCAAATGGGGGCGGCGCAAACCTTACATGCTTTTTGGGGCTATTCCATTTGGGCTTACCGTTTGGCTGCTGTTCTCCCTGCCCAAGGGACTCACCGGGGCGGCTGCATTCCTGGTGGTGCTGGGTTCCTTCCTGCTGGTGGATACCACCCAGACCATTGTCAGCGTCCCTTATTACGCCATGTCGGCTGAGTTGACCTATGATTACAATGAACGCACTTCCCTGATCTCCATCCGTATGATTTTCACCGTTCTGGGGTACATCCTCGGTGCTGGAGCCACCCAAATGTTGGCAGGTATATTCATCGGGATGGGTGCTTCGGAACAGGCAGCCTACAGTTACACCGGCGCCATCTTCGGGGTGGTGGCTGCGATTACCGTCCTCATCACCACGATTTTCGTCAAGGAAAAACCGAACCCCGACCTGGTGCCCGCTAGGATGCCGCCCTGGAAGCAGATTGTCCAGATCTTCAAAAACCGCCCGTTCGTGCAGTACATGATCATGAGCACCATCATCAGCATCAGTTTCACCCTGCTCACCGGGCTGCTGACCTATTTTGTCACTTATCAACTAGGAATGTCTGACCAGTTCTTCCTGGTGATGCTGGTGATGCTGGGGACGATCGGCGTCTTCCTGATCCCATGGCAATTGGTATCCAAAAAATTGAATAAGGGTCCGGCTTACGCGCTCGGGCTTGGCATTGCCTGCGTGGCGATCATTGGCGCATTCTTCCTGCCCAATCACCCCACGCCATTGATCTACGTGATCGCCTTTGTTGCCGGGGTTGGCTTTTCTGCGCAGTACGTCTTCCCGTGGAGCATGATCCCCGATGTGGTGGAAGTGGACCAGGCAAAGACCGGCGAACGCCACGAAGGCATTTACTTTGGCGCCAACTCACTGCTGGGTAAGATCTCCGGCGGGTTGGGTGCGTTCATCATGGGATGGGCGCTAAAGCTTTATCATTTCGATGCCACCGCCGCGGTGCAAACTGCACGTACCCTTTTCGGCATCCGCTTTTTCTTCGCCATCGTGCCAGTGATCGCCTTTGTCATCGCGCTGCCGCTGCTCATCTGGTATCCCATCACCCGGCAGAAACACGCCGAGTTGACCGGGCAAAAAACAAATTGATTTTTGTAGGGGCAATTCACACGGTTTTCCCTGGCACTGCCCGCCAGGGCAAGTGTGTGTCCCTGAGCGAACGCGAATGGGAGAAATTGCCCCTACTTAATTACAAACACCATTATTAACCCTCACCCCGTCCCCTCTCCTTTAGGAGAGGGGTGCAGGGGTGAGGAAAAGATTCCTATTTCACCACGATATCCAGGTCAAAAGTTCCCAGTGGCGGGATGTCCTTTTCCCAGCTGCGGTGGTAGATAAGACTCAAGTGTGTTTGACCGCTGCTGAGCGCCTCGAACGTCCAGGTATCGGTTCCGCCCGAGCCGATGAGCGCTGAATCTGATTTATACGCCACATCCCCTTTTTGCTGCAAAATGGCACTATCGATCCCGGCAATCTCCCAATCGTAACCTGTGGTCGGGTTGGTTGCCAGTTTGAGCACCAGCACCTGGCCTTTTTCAAGAACAATCTTACTAAGGTTCGCTTCGGAGCCAATGCTCACTTTGTTCCCGCACGCAGTCAACGCGAACAGAAGCACAGCCAGACTTGCTAAAAATAAATACTTGTATGATTTCATTTTAACCTTCCTTTGTTTCCCATTAGACGCAGAAGCTTACCCGCAGGTTCCGAAAACTAGCGGGGTATCGAAAGGCAAGCCGCCGCCACGAACCACGCCTGGATGGTGAAAAAGATGCACCATTCAAGGATGGCTGTGCGCCAAATTCTTGGCCGGTCAGGCAGCGCATTGGGATCGAGGATGTAATTCTGGCTTTCACTCTTGCGGGGCTTGGAATATATTAGGACCAGGAAGGTGCTGAAACTGGCAATTGCCAGCAGACCGGCGATGTTCAGCCCGAGTGGGATGACCCTGTCCGCTGCCGGCTGGGCAAAAATGGCAATGGTGTAAAAAACGATGGTCCACAAGCCGCTGTGAAAAAAAGTCATCGCCGCGCGGCGGTGCGGGGTCAGGCGGTCCATCGAAAAGATCCCGACCATTGAAGCAGAGACACAGGCAACGATCCCAAAGCCAATCCCGATCCAGCCGGGAATGGATGTCAACTTGATGCCCAGGTTGACGATCAACGGCAGGAAAAGCCAGCCGCCGATAGTCATGCCGGTATTGAAGCCCCAGGCCGCTTTTGAGATGCCCTTCTCGCCAAGTTCAGATATAAAATGGTTTAAAAGTGAATAACGCGCACCATTACGGTCACGGTAAGGGATCATCGAAATGACTACTCCAGCCAGGATTAAAGCAGTTCCAGTGATTGCTAAATACGGGTAAACTAAATGGAGTATCGCGAGCATGTCTTTCAATTTCCTCCGCTGTGAGTATTTTACTCCTGCCATAAAGAAACTTTTAAGGTGAAAAATGTACGACCAGTTATCTCATGATTACGACCGCTTTGTCAATTGGCCCAACCGGCTGGCTTACGAAATGCCCTTCCTGCTCCACCAGCTTGGCACAATGAATAAACCGGAAGGCATTCCTCTACGCATCCTGGATGCTGCTTGCGGAACCGGGCAGCACGCCATCGCGCTGGCCAAAACCGGCATGCAGGTTGCCGGGGCTGACCTGAGTTCCGAAATGATCAGCATTGCCCGTCAAAATGCCGCGGAAGCCGGTGTTAAAATCGATTTTCAAACCGCCGGTTTTGGCAGCCTGGCAGAAACATTTGGCTCAAAGTCTTTTGACGCGCTGTTGTGCCTGGGCAACTCGCTACCGCATGTGCTTTCGAAAGCAGAACTTGAAAAAGCGTTGCTTGATTTTTATGCCTGCCTGGCTCCAGGCGGGCTGCTCCTCATCCAAAACCGCAATTTTGACGCTGTCATAGCCGATCACAACCGCTGGATGGAACCCCAGGCTCACACGGAAGGTGAGCACGAGTGGATTTTTCAACGGTTCTATGATTTTGAACCGGATGGACTTATTCGTTTTAACATCATCACCCTTCAGCGCCGGGTGCCGGGCGAGTGGCAGGCAACCATCACTTCCACCCACCTGGCTCCGCAGACCCGGCAGGAACTGGAACAAGCCCTGCGAACGGCAGGTTTCACGCAGATCAAAGTTTTCGGAAGTCTTGAGGATGTGGTTTTTGATCCTGCCAAGAGCGGCAACCTGGTCATCCTGGCAAAGAGACCCTGAATAACATCGCGTATCGCGGAGGAAAAATGGAAATCATCCAGGTAAGAACGGAAAAGGAATTGCAGGAGTTCATCAACCTCCCCTATCGCCTTTACAAGGATGATCCGGTTTGGGTCGCGCCATTACGCTCTGAACAGCAGGCGCAATTCGTTCCCGCCAGGAACCCGATGCTCAATCACTGTACCTACGCGCTATTTCTGGCTATGCAGGAAGGGAACTGCGTTGGCCGCATTTCCGCTTTCACTGACCACCTGGCACTCGAGCACTGGCAGCAGCCGATCGGGTTGTTCGGCTCTTTCGAATGCATCAACGACTCTGCAACAGCCAATGCGCTTCTCTCCACCGCGCGTGAGTGGCTGCGTCAAAAAGGTATGACCAGCATGCGCGGACCCTGGAGTTTTGCCAGCCAGGAATGGGGGCTGGTGGTGGAAGGCTTTACCCCCTCACCGGTCATCCTCGCGCCTTATAATCCGCCGTACTACAACGACCTGCTCACTGGTTTTGGTTTTGCCAAAGCCAAGGACCTGATGGTTTATGTCATCGACGCCAAAGACGGATATGCCATTCCACCCCGCATATTGGAATTAACAGATAAGGTATCCAGGCGTTATAACGTGCGTACACGCCCGGTGAACATGCGCAACCTGGAAGCGGACGTGATGACCATCACCCGCCTTGCCAACGAGTCGATCTCGGATAACTGGGGGTTTTACCCGGTCACCGATGATGAAGCCCGCGCTATGGCGCACGACCTGAAACAGATCATCGATCCCAGGGCAGTGATTATCGCCGAAACGAACGAAGGCAAACCCATCGGATTTGCCATGACACTGCCGGATATCAACAAAATTCTCAAGGGGCTCAATGGCTCGCTGCTGCCATTTGGATGGCTCAAGCTCATCGTCCAGTTGCCGCGAATCAATCAATACCGTATGTGGGCGCTGGGCGTCATCCCCGAATACCAGGGTAAAGCCATCGATACCCTGCTCTACCGCGCCACTTATGAAGCCATCTACACCGATAAGATCCGCCTGGAGATCAATTATGTCCTCGAAGACAACGACCGTATGAACAATGCGCTGTATAAACTCGGAGTTAAAAACCTCAGGCGTTACCGGGTTTATGAAATGAAAAGCTAGCATTGCTTTCGGCTAAATAAATCATATTAATATTTATTTTTATTCTGATCGTCTTTCGCAATCAAAAGCGGATTCCACAACAACAAAAACAAGTTAACGAAACAAATCTTCTATTAATTTGCTGGTTTTCTTCGTTGCGCATTCTGTTTGAGAGCAAATTCAACATAGAGTCTTCTGAGACACAATTATTGGGAATCCTTTCCGGTGAATATTAATGGTTTCGAAAGGAGTGGTATTACAAGGTTGAGAGAACTGAAACGATAGCAGCAACTTTGCCAAAATCACCTTTTTCGGATTCAGAAAATTGCTTCAGTAAAAACTTATTACAAACCTTTATGCGTGTTTGTTGAAAGGTAAAGCTAGACCTTAGTGTACTTAGCCAACTGGCAAATCAATATGGAAAACTGTACCTATATTAAATTCACTTTCAAAATTGATTTGTCCACCATTGAGTTCAATCAGTTTTTTACTTATGGTCAAACCAAGACCAATCCCTTGTGTCCGAGTTGTA
This sequence comes from uncultured Anaerolinea sp., assembly GCA_964428125.1. Classification (GTDB taxonomy): domain Bacteria; phylum Chloroflexota; class Anaerolineae; order Anaerolineales; family Anaerolineaceae; genus UBA6107. The sequence goes on along the minus strand of CAYRXB010000001.1, from coordinate 200,686 downwards.
AACAAAGGATCAAAGATTTTTGTAAAGTTTTCCTTTCGTATTCCTTCACCATTATCCTTCACATTAAGGCGTACCCATTCCTGAACCTCTCCGCCATTTTGAGTGTGTTCCAATTCCCCATGAATCGTTAGCTTCCCTCCATTAGGCATCGCCTGGCATGCATTTTGAATAATATTTATTAGCGCTTGCTTAATTTGGTCTTGGTCAACAAGGACAGGGGGTAATTTATGAGAAACGGTCATGATCAATTGGATGCCATTAGGGATTTGGGCATCCTTAATCGCGAGTGAAACAATGTCTGACAATGGTGTTGAATGGCGGTCTCCGGCTTTGATTGTTGCAAAGTTTAACAAATCAATTACCAAAGTTTGGGCTCTATGGATTTCATATTCCAATATGGAAAGGTATTCACGCACTTTTTCGTTTGCATCCGGTTGAATCAGTTTTAAATAATACACTGCATTATTAATGATGCCGAGTGGATTACGCAACTCATTGCCAATCCCTCCAGCTAATCTTCCTAATACGGTCAGGTCTTCATTTTTCTTCAGCTCGAACGATAATCTACGGATGCACAGCAGGCTTTCTACACGAGCTAGTAATTCCATCTTATTTACTGGACTGATCAGCAATTCATCAATTGTTTTCCATAGATGCCTGGATGCCATGCCAACATCCTTGCGCGATGTGATGAGTAAAAATGGCAAAAAAACACTTTGTTCCACCGACTTTCGCGGTATCAACTTGTCCCATAACCGATCCAGCATAACCCCATCAAGGATGCATAACTCAAATTGCTGTTGTAAATCCACATCGGATTCTGCCACCACCGGATCGTAGTTTGACGACAACCAATCAGCCAATAAACGTCGATTGGCTTTGTTGGCAACGAGAATCAAAATCTTACTCATTTCGACTCATCAACCATTGAACGAATTATTACAAGAAGTTCCTTCACTACCAGAGGTTTTACCAACACACTCCGTGCTCCGTGAGCAATTCCTTCTTGGGTTATTGCTGCGCTTTCGCGCGGTGATATGACCAGCAAAGGAATACCTTTCTCGCGTAATTGCTCACAATACTGCCATATAGTGCGGTCAAAACCACTAATGTCTATTAGTGCCATACTAATGTTTTTAGAATCTGAAATCTTCGAATCAAAATCTGTAATACAAGTGGCGCAAATGGCATTAAATCCCTCGCGGGTAATAAATTGGGTTAGTAATTCTTGGTTTCGCTGGTTACTCCCAACAATTAGTAAATGGCGATCGCCGCTCATTTTTCGCTACCTTTATCTTGTAGAGAGACCCAATTTGGGGTTCCGAGTAAAATGCCACGCAACTCGGTTAATGGTCTGCCGACTTTTATTCCATCAGGAGTAATGGTGAATTCACGTAATGTTTTTTCAAAGTCGCTGGTTCGTTTCTTAAGAACTCCAATGGCTTTTCGAAGTTCACCGCTCATTTCAAGGTAACGTAAAAAGATCACATTATCTGCCAGATAGCTAATATTGTTTTCGGTTATCCTAAAGTCACCCAAAATAGAAGACACATCGGCCACTAGCAATGTGACCACTCCCATATTCTGTAAATATTTTACGAGAGCATGCACGTGCTCTTGCAAATTCTCCCCTCGAACAGTGAGAGTGTACCCCGCAAGACTATCAATCATAACAATTCTCGCCCCATTAGACTCTACTTCCCTGCGCACTTGCTGAGCGAATTCATCGGCCGACCATCGCAGAGGTTCCACTTTCATTATTTTAAGCTTGCCCGATTCTATCATTTCATGCACTGGTGTTTTCAATTGCTCAGCTCGGCGCATCATTATTTCAACTTCTTCCTCAAAACTATAGAGGATTGAGTATTCTTTTCGAAGAGAGGCTTCTTTCATGAATTGTAAGCCCAAGGTTGTCTTTCCAACCCCGCTTGGTCCAGTCAGAAGGGTTACCGTTCCTCTTTCAATGCCGCCATGAAGTAATTTATCAATCTCCGTCACCCCGCTTGGTATTTGGTCATTTAAATGTAATTTCGTATGTTGTTCGGGTATCAATCGTCGATAAACTTCCATCCCCCCTTTGGTCAGGCGCATAGAGTGATTCCCGAACTGAAAATCGGAATTTCGAAGTTTACTGATACTGAGAAATCTTCCTTGTTCGGTCGAGGTTAGGTTAATAACCCCATCGCTCATGAACTGCAGGTCATCATCCGGGGCATCCTTACTTCCCTCTGAAGTAAAAAGTACTGTCGCTCCTTGATCAATCAAAAAACGTAAAAATGAAAGCACCTGCCGGCGAAATTGAAACACATCACTCGAAAGATATCGGAATTGGGTCATTGGATCAATAAATACACGAGTTGGGTGCGATTTGTTAACAGTATCGATAATTTGTTGAGTAATCGGTTCTCGTTCCACTTCTGCCGGGGAAAAAATATCGTACATTTGAAGATCGGAAAAGAAAGTCGAATTAGGGCTTAGGTCTAAAAAATCAATCCCTTCAAGGTTAATTCCTCTGATTTTTGCACTAGCACGAATGTGTTGCTCTGGTTCCTCCAATGTAATGAACAATGTTTTTTCTTGGCGCTTTATACCTGCCATTAAAAAGTGAAGTCCTAAGGTGGTTTTGCCTGAGCCAGGTCCTCCGCGAACCAGGTATGCACGTCTAGCTAACACTCCGCCAAATAATATTTCATCAAGCCCGGCGACATCAAAAGAAATTTTTACACCTAAATTCGCATCCATTGTCTCTCCTTTCGCTTGCCAGCAAGAAAAGTTTTATAAAAATAATTGTCAATAACAGGAGATACCAGTGAGATTAATTTTTCGACGCAATTTTTACCTAAGGTTTTTTGCAATTTTTTACATTTTCTAACTTTTTATATCTCTTGTCAATTACTCAATCCTTACTTTTGCAAAAAGAATAATAAAAAATCGACTGTTTTTATCTGTGATAATAGGATTTGGTTACTCACTTCGTGCTTATCGCTAACACGTTTGTTTTTCCCAATTTATCACTATTATTCTATAAAAATAATAACCGTCATTTTTGGTTTATGATGGAAATAATAAAACAATCCTGAAAAAAGCTTCAGGATTGTTTTATCGTGCGTTAAACTTTGAATGACAAGGGTGGAGATAACCTGTTCAAGGTTAACTAGGTCAATTGTGTTCGCCCAGTGAATTGACCTTGCCGAAACCGGTCATTGTCTGAGTGACCCGCGGGCTGCCGTAATATTCCACGTCGCCGCTGCCAGTAACGGTGATCCCCAGGTCGTCGCTGACCCACATTGTGGCATTGCCAAACCCGGTGATCTTCACAGTTGCAGTTTTCGATTCGAGGTCGCCTGCTTTGAAATTCCCTGAGCCGAGGATCTGTACATCCTGGGCGGTCGTTTTGCCGTTGATCATGGCATCGCCAAAGCCGCTGATCTTTACTGCCAGGTTTTCAGCATCCAGTTCGTCCACGTTGATATCGCCTGAGCCGGTGATCTCAATGGTGGGTGTTGCCGCCTTGATGGACTGGGAGTGAAAATTACCAAAGCCGGAGATGCGCACCAGCAGGGAATCGGCTTCGAGCTTGCCAATATTGATATCGCCAGACCCGGCGAGCTTGACCTCAATATTCTTGCCTTTTAACCCTTCGGATTCGATGTTGCCAAAACCGGAAAGCTGCACCCCGGAGACTTCTTTCATCACCAGGTCGTATTCAATCGTTCGTGATGGATTGAGCGAAGTGTTCGGTTTCATACCGATCTCAAGCGTGCCATTCACTACACGGGTGGTGATGTAGGGCAGCAGGTTCTCATCCGCTTTTATGGTAAGCGATTCTTCATTGCCCTGGGTAATCGTCAGATTCCCGATGCTCTGCATATCCACACTGGAATACCCTGTCACGTCGCGGGGTTCTGTAACCACCTTGCCTGAGCCATTAATCGTGTTGGCTGGCACATCGATATGAATCCCATTGACCGTGCATCCGGTCAGCATGAGTCCAAAAATTGTTAACGTGATAAACATTTTCCTGATCATTTTGCTCTCCTTAATAAATCAACTACCTCATATACGCTGCCTGTGTGAGATTGGTTGCAGGATTGGCTGTATTGACATGGAAGGTAAAACTTTCTATACTGAAAATGACAAAGCACTGTTGACGGCTCTTCGGACCATCATCAGTCACTGGCGGGCTGTCCGATTATGGACAGTTTTTGATTTTTAAAAGGAGGCAACCATGTTCACCATTCATCTGAAAGAGGAAGAAAGGGCGATCCTCCTCGAAATGCTCGAGTCCTGTATCAGCGACTTGAAAAGTGAGATCAGCAGCACCGATAACCTGGAATACAAGACCATGCTCAAAGGTCGAAAAGCCATCCTGATAAAGTTGTATGAAACATTCCAAATCTCTGAGACCGAAACTGCACTCTCCCGGATTAATTAAATCAAAAGGGAGGAGTCACTCCTCCCTTGTTTGCCAGGGCAACACTATATTTCAATTTGCCGAAATGTAATATGAATTGACCGACGGTCCTTTTTGCTCCACCGGCAGCACGTCAACAAGTTCGTATTTCATACTGCCAAGCCCCAGTTTTTCGCCATATCTAACTACATTGTATGGGTCTTTGTAAATTCCATGAAGCTGCGCAAACGGGTGTCCGCCGTTATCCTGTGCTTCCATGGTAGTAGGCAGGTTATCAAGGAAAAGTTTCGATTCCGCGGTCATATCCAGCACGGCTGTATCCAACGCCACGATGTCATCCGAGCCAAAGATGCCGGCATCGTGCATGATGGGCATGCTGGTGAAGCCAAAGCAGTCGCACACCGGGGTCATGTGGGTGGCTAGCGCCATGTGCGTGGTCTTTTCCTTGGCAAAAGTGGATAGCGTGATCGCCGTGGAAATGGCGCAGGCTTCCTGAAAACTGCTGATGTTCACCGGGTCGATCTTCAGGCTGCCTTCAGGCGCCACCTTCAAGCAGCGCCCGCACTGGTTGCATGGCTCAAAGTGAACATGCAGTTCTTCGCGGTCATGGCGGTCAAAAACAATGGCACCGAAAGGGCAAGAATCCACGATCTTCTGCATCACCGATTTATCGGGGCAGTTCTCCTTGAACCAGTATTTGTCGAAGTGCATGGTGTCGTGGATCTGGCCACGGGTTTGACCGATCATGCAGCCGAGCGCGATGTTCTTGAACGCCCCGCCAAAACCGCAGGCAGGGTGCCCCTTGACATGCGCAAAGTTCACCAAAAAGCTGGCGTCCTCCACCATGCCGGCCACCTTCCAGGTTTTCATATTCTTATATGGCCATTCATGTTCCTTGAAGTATTCGTCACGTGGACCAGCTACCGGGTACACCGGGCAGCCCAGCACCTCGGTTGTATAACCGCGTGTTTCACAGCCAGCCACATCCCAGTCCACATCCGCCACAAAGGGCTTGCCGCCGCCATCCTTGATGGCTTGAACCACCTTACGCACGAATACCGGGTGGATGACCGAGTAACCAATGTTGTTACCCACATGCAGCTTGAGGCAGACCGTCTCGCCCTTTACGCGGTCACGCAGATGCAGTTGGTCGAGGATCAAATCGAGCTTTGCAGGCAGTGTTTCTCGGGCATCGAGCTTGGATTGACGCGGGGAACCGTAATAGACAGTTGAAGTCATGTTACACCTTTATCAGTAAAATGAGATAATAAAGAATATTATACCAACTGGCAACAGGGGTGAAATATGGAACCAATTACCACGCCAAGGCTCACGCTCATACCGCTCAGCCTCGAACAGCTAAAAATTGGGCTTGTTTCCCTGCCTAAACTTTCCGGCAGCGTCGGCGTCAAACTGGTCAGTTCCCTATTTGAGGGGGTAGTCGACCACGCGGTGCGCATGAAGATCGAAAAAATGGAAAAGGTCGATCAAGCCCTGCATCCCTGGTATACCTACTGGCTGATCGTGATCACCGGCGAACAAACCGGCGCAGGCATGGTTGGGTTCAAGGGAGCGCCGGATGAAAAGGGTTGGGTGGAAATTGGTTACGGGATCGATCCACTCTATCAGCGCCTCGGCTATATGAGCGAAGCCGTGCATGCATTGATTGGCTGGGCATTCGCTCATAAGGAATGCCTTGCAATCACTGCCACCGCGGTACTGGTGAATAACTATGCATCGCAAAAGGTCCTGCTGCGCAATGGGTTTATTGAAACTGAGCAGGACGAAAAGGGGATCAATTACCGGCTTGACCGCGCAGATTGGCAGCATCTCACCTATTGACATTAGCAGTTGAAATCCATAAAATAGGCATGCCGTAAGGAAACCCCTGTAATTCGGAAGAAAGGTTTTGTAAATGTTACAGCAGGAAATGGATACAGCCAAAGACGTCCCCCCTCTTATACATGAGGGGATTTGTCTCGTATCCAAAGTAGTAAGACAAACGAATTCATTTGATTGCCAATTGATTTTTTCATCATTGGCGATTGTTTATAGATTAAAAAAGATGCCAGCCTGATCAGGGTTTCCTGGTCGCACAACGGTGAACGCATGACCGGCTGGCATTGAAAACCTGCCGGTTATTTTTTAGTGCGAGGAGGAACCATGCCGTTCATCAGCCAGATCATCAACAAGCCAGTCGTCGACGCCAACGGGGTAACACTGGGCAAGATTGAAGAAATGTATGCCATCCAGGAAGAAGGCATGACTCATCCCCGCATCACCGCCCTGTCAGTGCGAGGGAAAAACAGTGTTGAGACGTATCCCATCTCGATGGTGGCTGTGTTGTTTGCGCCTGTCATTCCTTTGGTCCAGCCTCGCGAACACCTTGAACATTACGAGGTAACAGGCGACGAGCTCCCTCTTATCCAGGATATCCTGGATAAACAAATCCTCGATACGAACGGCATCCGCGTGGTGCGCGTCAATGACCTTGAGATCACCCGCGTGGCAGGCGATTATTATGTATCCAATGTCGATATCGGAAGTACGGGGTTGCTGCGCCGCATGGGCATGAGCAAACCTTTCGAAGCACTATCCAAACAAAAACCTCAGAATTTCATCTCGTGGGATTACGTGGAACCGCTGCGGCACGACGAATTCATGCGCCTCAAAGTACCGGTTGAAAAACTAAAAGACCTGCACCCGGCGGATATCGCGGAATTGATCAGCGACATGAGCCACGCCGAAAGCGGTCAGCTGCTCAACTCGCTGGATATTGAGCACCTGGCGGACGCCCTCGAGGAAGTGGAACCGGATTTCCAGGCTTCCCTGGTGAAGAATATGCCCGATGAAAAGATCGCTGATGTGCTGGAGGAAATGTCACCGGATGAAGCCGCCGACTTGCTGGCTGAACTCCCCCAGGAACGCAGTGAAGATTTACTTGAAATGATGGAAGGTGAAGAGCGCGAAGAGGTTAAACTCCTGCTCTCTTACCCGGAGGACACTGCCGGCGGCTTGATGACCACTGACTACGTGACAGTTTCGCCAACGATGACCGCCAACCAGGCGATTGAGGCTATCCGCGCCCAGGAAGAGGAAGTGGATTCAGTGATCTATGTGTATGTGGTCGATGAGCACAAGCGCCTCCTCGGCACATTTTCGCTCAGTGAGCTCATCTTTGCCCAACCGCGAACCAAGGTCAGCGACTTCATGCACAAGAAGTTCGTGTCGGTAAATGTAGCCGATAAGCAAGATGTGCTGGCACAGGTCGTCGCCAAGTACAACTTGCAGGCAGTACCCGTGGTGGATGACCATAACCATCTGCTGGGTATGGTCACCGCGGATGACGCATTGGATAAGATCATTCCGACTTCCTGGAAAAAACGTCTGCCGCGTTTCTATTAAACCGGGGAAACACATTCTATGCGTCGGATTACTAACCCCTTATTGCGTCGATTCATTGCCTTTCCGGCAATACAAAAGATCCTCTTGTTTTTTACAGTTTTTGGGCCGGCTACTGTTGCCGCTATGGCTGACAATGATGCCGGCGGTGTTGCCACCTATTCAGTCGCTGGCGCCACACTTGGTTACCCAATTCTCTTCCTTTTATTGATCATCACTCCTCTGTTGGGATTAACCCAGGAAATGGGCATGCGCCTGACCCTGGTCACCCGGCGCGGCCTGGCTGACCTTATCCGCGAAGAATGGGGGGTGAGGGTATCCATGGTGATCTTTGGCGCGTTATTGATCGCCAATGTTGGGACCATAACTGTCGACATTTCCGCTATCAAGACCACTGGTTCCATGCTGGGAATTCCAATTATCCCTTTCATGATCGTAATGGTAGCTATCGCCCTTCTTGTGGTTTCAAAGGGCAACTATAAATTCACCCAGGGATTAATGCTGCTCACCAGCCTGTTCTACCTTGCTTATATCATCTCGGCTGTAAAAGCTAAACCAGATTGGGGTCTTGCCCTCAGCAACCTGGTCTATCCTCACGGAGTGGATTTCACCCCGGCATACCTGAAGCAGTATCTTTTTATCGGCATGGGTGTGATAGGCACGACGATCACCCCCTGGGGGCAGTTCTTCATCAGCAGCTTCGCATTTGATAAGAATATTGAAGCCGGAAAGATCATTTATTCGCAGCTTGAAACCTATGTGGGGGCTTTTCTCACCGATTTCTTTTCATTTTTCATGATCGTAGCAACCGCCGCCACTCTGTTCGTAAATAAAATCCCGCTTACTTCCGGCGAGGCTGCCGCACTGGCAATCCAGCCTTTTGCCGGAAAACTGGCAGGAACTCTGTTTGCCCTCGGAATCCTGAACGCTGGTTTTATGGGTTTCATTATCGTTTCGCTATCAACGGCTTACGCCTTCTCTGAATTCTTTGGCTTATCCGGCAGCCTGGATTCCAACTTCAAGCAAAGCAAATCCTTTTATTGGCTGTTCACAGGTCAAATCCTGGTTGGTGCTGGCTTGTCGCTGATCCCGGGAGTCTCCATCTTCAAATTAGCCATCGTCACCCAGACGATCAATGCAGTTGCGCTGCCCCTCGTCTTTTATTATTTGATTAAACTTACCAGTAATCACAAATTAATGGGAAAGTACATCAATACCCCATTTCAAAAATGGTTTGTCATTGTTGGCTCAGTGTTTATCTTTATTGCCTCGGTCCTTGCGTTATCTGCCACATTTTTCAAGTTGTAAGAAGAAAACTTAAAAAACTCTTAAGTAATATTTCGTTTTTTTTAATGTTTCTCGATTATAGTTGCATAACTATTCTGATAGGTTTTCCTCCTTTTTTGGATTTTGTTTTTCTGAGAGATCAGATCAAAACGAGCGGATTGGTCCCCGCTCGTTTTGATTTAATCCGATTAGGTCTTGTTGGCTGCTCGCGGGATGCAACTACCGCGATCCCCGCTCGTTTTGATTTAACCAACGACTTGTCATCGCGAGGAGCGCGAAGCGCGATGTGGCGATCCCCGTTTTCGACCCCGCTCGTTTTGATTTACCCATCCAACTTAGTCATCGCGAGTGATCGTAGGGAGTGTGGCAATCCCCAACAAGTTACAGGAGATTGCCACGCCTAGTAAAAGCCACTGAGCTCGCAATGACGAACTGAGTTAATTAATGATCAATCCCTGAATCGTCCCATTCAATTGCGGTAAAACCCATACCTGGCACGATTTTGGATCAACCATAACTGCGGTTTGAGAATAATCCGCGTTCAAGAGGCTCACTCCCAGCCAGCCATTGGCAGCCCAGGTAATCCCGCTCGTGCCGATGGATGGATTATCGAGCAGGAGACGGGTTTCGCTGCCGTCGATGCGCGCAAGATAGACGCTAGAGTTGCCCCTGCCACGGTAAGCCACCCATTGACCATCCGGAGAAAGTGTCGCATTAAGTGCCTTGTAGGAACCGTCCTCGATGATGAAAAGTGGTTGAGCAGCGCCAGTATTTACATCGATGGACTGGATCTGCCAGGCGCTCCCACCAGCTGCCATTACAGCAATATAAATCGTTGTATCATCTGCCGACCAGCCCACAACGTTGGAATACGCCTGGTTGGAGACCTGGCGGTTGGTGCGAGTTTGAATATCATAAATATCAATGCCCGCCGCTGCTCCTTCCACATAAGCCAGCTTCGTTCCACCATTGGAAAGCCGGGGATTGTATCCGCCAAGGTTCAATTGCAAAGTGCTTGCGCTGGCAACATCGTATAACACAAATCCGTCCGGGCTGGAGTAAACGATCTTTTTCCCGTCGCCTGAAAGGGTTTCCCAGCCGATCTCAGGGGATAAAAAGACCTTGCCGGTACCATCCAGGTTGGCAAGCACCAGTGAGGTTGAACCATCTGCGTTGGTTTCGCCGAGGAGCACCTTACCCCGGATCCCAGCGGGAAGGGCAGCCAGGTTGGCAATCGTTGTTGCATCCGCGCAGACTCCTGCAGCCAGCTGTGGCATGGAGGGAATATCCGTCCGTGCTACAGCAGGGCTCCACTGGGTGGTCCATTCCAATTCTCCGGTGATCTCGCTGAGGTTGGAAAGTACGACAGTCAGCGTGCCCGTGGGAAGCACGGAGTAAGAAATGCTCACATTGAATTCACCATTGGTCATCCCTCCGCCCCCTCCTCCTCCGCCGCCATTAGGTTCAAATCCATCAATGGCTACCCCCACTCCGTTCACGTTAACATCTGTTTTGAAGTGGAAGGAATAACCTCCTCGAGAATCAGCATTCACCGAAACAAGGGTAAGTGTATGACCGGCTAATTCGATGGGCAGGTTCAGCTGCCATTCATGCCCAGGCTGAGGATTTGTTCCAGCATCAAAGGTAAAACTCGCCCTGGCATCAGGCCGTGGTACGGAGATCCTCACCCCCTTGTAGTGGATCGTCACCGGGAAAGCCACGCCGCTGGCATTGAACTGGTAAGCCATTACATCTGCACCGGAAGGCTCTGCCGGCAGGGAGTTTTGGATATCCAGCGGGATGCTGTATGCAACCTTCTTCCCGCCAGCATCAGTGATGATCGGCATACCAGTCTGCTGCACCCAGGCATTACTCCCGCCGCCGGGCAGGAAAGAAACGATCAGGATATAGCCATTCTCGGTATCAATCACTTTGGTGACGGTGACGCTGCCTGTGTTGGCATCTGGCGTTGCTGTTAGCACTTCCGTCGGTAACATCATGGTAATCTCAGTAGCCAGCATCGGTGTAATCTCTTCCACCGGCAGTACTGTAAATCCTTCAGGCGCAGGTACGAAACGCAGCGGCAGCTCCCAGTTTTCAGGGGCTTTGCCAGGCAGGGTATTTGCAAGGCAGGGGATCACCAGTACAGCTTCGTTGACATCTATCGGGATTGCCGGGTAATCATTCATCCTGGCGAGTTTTGTACCATCCGGTAAACGCAGGTACTCCTGCTGCATGCATCCTGAAATTGCCTCATTATCGGGGTAGGCATCTCTCGGTATACCAAACACCCTGTATTCAATGTGCGTGCTATCCGCACTGAGCAGCGCCGAAGTGACCGTGAGGTTCACACCGTCGCGGGTTTGCTCCACCGGTTCTGCCAGAACGCGCAGCGGGGATTCAGTGGAGACCAGCCCGGTTCCGGGTACATACCCCAGCAACTTTTGGAAAGCAGCCGCCACTTTTGACGGTCCAATGGCAAAGAAAGTGCCTAACAGGGCAAGCAAAATGAGCGATGTTGCCAGCCAAACCGGTCGCAAATAAAATGGCCTGGTTTTGGGTTGCGCCTGTTCAAGTGCCTTGCGGGTTAATTCCGCCTGCAATTTACTCACAAAATCCTCTGATGCAGCGGAGGCATACACCGCTGTTAGTTGTTTTTCAAGTTCTAAATTGCGGTAATTTTCAGTCATTGGAACCCTCCAGCTGGATGTGCAGCCGGTCCAGCAGCCGGTAAAGACGCTTCTTGGCAGCGTCCGGTGTAAGGTTGGTCAATTTGCCGATTTCAGCAAAATTCAAGTCTGCCGCATATCGCAGCCGCAGAAGCTCCTGCTCCTTCTCGGGAAGAGCATGCAAAAGGGCGGTTAGGTGTGTTTTGTGGTCATGCTGCTCCGCCTGCATTTGTAGGTCCATCTCAATAGACGGCAGGGTTTCCGCCAGATCAGCGGTTCGTTTTGAACAACGAAAGTGATCCGCCATCTTGCGGCGGGCAATGCTGAATAACCACGCTGCAAATCGTCCATCATCTCGGTAATTTGGGAACCCTTCCAATGCAGCAAGAAAGGTTTGAGATACCGCCTCTTCCGCTTCCACCTTCGTACCAATGCGGCTGAGGGTATAACGGTACAACGGTTGGACGTATTTTAGATACAGCGCATTAAAGGCACGGATATCCTTTTTGGCTTCCGCCACCAGATGCTGGTCTTCCATGATTGGGTCGTTATCTGTCATGATTTTCCTTGTCAACTTTTCCACCGCACGTGGGAGATAATTTGAGCTCTACTTATCTATCGGGGATTTCCTAATAAAGTGACAGGTTGATTTTCAACTTTTTTGGTGAGAGTTGTTCATCCAAGATTATTGTTCCTTGCTATTAAGCATCCAATTTGATATAGTGAACAAATTCTATCGCTATTCGGAGACGCCAATGAAGCCTTGTTACCGCTGCGGAACAACCCTTGCTGACAACGCCATTACCTGTGTGAGCTGCGGAGCCATCCAGCCCGTCCATCCTCCTGCGCCCGTCGCCCCGCCTTTTGTTCCTCCCCTCCCAGACTCCACTACCGGAACGAATACGCTTTCGATAATCGCATCAGTTTATCTGGCGCTGGTTGGTTTAAGCAGTCTTGCCTATTTTGCCTTGATCCCGATCTTTAACCTTGCATTCAGACTAATGGAGCTGTTCCTTATAGCTCTGCCCAACCTTATTAATATAGGGGCTGTCATTTTCTTGATCATCCAACTCTTAAAACGCAAAAAGAATTCCCCCCTGTTTTTCACCATTTGGGCGGGTATGTTTTTCATATTCCAGATCATTGGGTTTCAAATGATTTGGCGTGGTTGGCATGTTTTTCGCTCAAATGGACTGTTTCTTCTATGGGTTGGGGTAAATTTCCTCGTTATTGTGCCCCTCATCGTGGCTCTCTTCTCCAACCAGAGGAAATTTAATCGATAGCTTGGATTTTTGTTAAAAAACAAACCCCTCGACCAAGGCATTCATTCGCTTCGTTGAAGTGTTTTTGTTTTACGGAATGTAAACACCACTTTCAACGATCAGCGCATCCCGGATGCGGATGTTTTTGGTGGTAGTGCGCCAGTCGAGTCCATAGACCTCCTGTACCTTCGTGAGATCAACTAGGTACCAGAAGTCGTATCGTTCCCCTTCCATCGGATGATTCAGGATATAGTCATCCGCCAGTTCCTTGAGCGTAGCAAACTCCGCCTGATGCAGTTCCAGCGCATAATCGTTGTACCCCCAGCGCTGCGTAAACGCGTTCTGGAACACATGGACGGAATGCGTCAACCGTTTTGAAAAGACCGGCGGGTCGAGAATAAGCAGATAAGGCTTATAGCCCAGCTTCTCCCCCAACAGCGCGCTGATGACTGCGGTCTCATAACAATCCGAAATACCTTCCGTCAAGGCTACCAATGGCGACGAATCCAGCGTGCCCGCCGGGCGCCGGTTCACTTCAGTGGCGATGAATACATAATCCTTCTGAATGTTCTCATTCATCTCCTCGAAGGAGTCATACTTTGCCAGGAATTGCTGCAGGACCGGCAGCAGGTCAGCCGGGTTGACCGTTGGGTAAAAAATCGGTGCGGTTGGTGTTAAATGCACAGCGGGCAGGGTGGCTGTTCCGGTCGGTATGGAGGTGGCAGTGTGTAATGGCGTCAGGGGAGGGATGATCTCACTGGATATTCCCGGGTTGCAGGAAACCAGAAGAAAGGTTAAGCAAAGGAGAATTATCAGTTTTAGTCGTTCCATTAGTTGCCGTGTGAGTAAAAACGCCCAATAACTCATTGTAAAACAACTGCTCGAAAATATCGATTTTTATTGCTCACCATTTTCTTCGCTTGATTTCAGTCTCTGCTCTCTCCTTTCGATTTTTATGGTATCCTTAACCCCGCGCCCGGATGGGACCGGCGCGGCAGAGCCCTGCGAACCCCGTCAGGTCCGAGAGGAAGCAGCGGTAAGGAGGATCCTCTGGGCGCCGCCGGCAAACCTGTCCGGTCGCACTTTTAACCCGAGGCATGACCATGGAAACACCCCCCGTTTGCAATTACGAAGGCTCCGATTACCAGACTTCCTTTTGGGAAAAAGGCGGACGCGCCTACGAGGATGCCTGCGAAGCCACCGCCCTGCGGCGGCTGCTGCCCAAAGCCGGCAATCACCTGCTGGAGCTGGGCGCCGGTGCCGGGCGCAATACTCCGCGCTACACCGGCTACCAAAAGATTACTCTGCTCGATTACAGCCGTACCCAGCTGGAGCAGGCACGCGCTAGATTGGGCGATTCTCCGCGCTACCGCTACATTGCTGCCGACATTTACCATCTTCCTTTTGTTCAGGGTGTGTTCGACGGCGCTACCATGATCCGCACCCTGCATCACATGAAGGATGCCCCGCTGGCACTGGCGCAGGTAGAACGCGCTCTGCAGCCCGGCGCAACATTCATCCTTGAGTACGCCAACAAGCGCAACATCAAGTCCATCCTGCGTTACTGGCTCGGGCGGCAAAAGTGGTCTCCTTTCAGCCTGGAACCGGAGGAATACCTCGAACTCAACTTCGATTTTCATCCCACCTCCGTCAAAAAATGGCTGCGGGATCTCGGCTTCACCATCCTGCGCACACTCACTGTCAGCCACTTCCGCATGGGATTCTTCAAACGCATTTTCCCCACAAAATTGCTGGCATGGATGGACAGCGCTGCTTCTCTCACCGGCAACTGGTGGCAGCTCAGCCCCAGCGTATTCCTGCTCACCCGCGCGGATGATCTTGGGGAGAAAGCCGCTGAAGGAAATTTCTTTGCCTGCCCCGCCTGCGGCGAACCCCTGCAGGATACTCCCCCGGTTCTACGGTGCAGCAAGTGCAAACATGAGTACCCCGTCAAAGACGGCATCTACGATTTCCGCCTGAATCCCCCAAGCGAGGCAAGCTAGCCCATGCCCGACCCTCTGCTGGATGATCTCAACCCGCAGCAGCGCCAGGCTGTCACCGCTGGCGACGGGCAAACGCTGGTATTGGCAGGCCCCGGCTCCGGCAAGACGCGCGTTCTCACCCGCCGCCTGGCGTACCTGATCGAACGCAAGGGTGTGCCGGCTTACGACATCATTGCCGTCACCTTCACCAACAAGGCCGCCCGCGAGATGGAAAGCCGCGTGGTGACCCTGGTGAACCAGAACCTCGAGGGCATCTGGCTGGGGACGTTTCATGCCATGTGCGCCCGCCTGCTGCGCCGCGAGAGCGCCTATTTACCCTTCAAATCCAATTTCGTCATTTTCGATGAGAGCGACCAGATGGTGCTCATCAAGCGCGCTATGCGCGAGTTGAATATTGATGAGAAGACCCATCGCCCCGTCGGGGTACATGCTGCCATATCCGCCGCCAAAAACGACCTGCAGCTGCCCAAAGACGTACCTCGACGCACCTACCGCGACGAAGTTGTCGCTCGCGTATACGAAAAATACCAGGCAGCGCTGGCTTTGAATAATGCCGTTGATTTTGATGACCTGCTGCTTTACACCGCCAACCTGCTGCAGGAGAACCCGATGGTCGCCGAAAAATGGGCGCGGCGTTTTCAGCACGTGCTGGTAGATGAATTCCAGGATACCAACCTGGCGCAGTATGTGATGTTAAAGCAGCTCTCCTCGTACCACCACAACATCTTCGTCGTGGGTGATGAGGACCAGTCCATTTACCGCTGGCGCGGCGCCGATTACCGCAATGTGCTGCATTTTGAAAAGGATTTTCCAAAATGCGAGACCATCCTGCTGGAGCAGAACTACCGCTCGACCCAGAACGTGCTGGATGCTGCCCGCCAGGTGATCGACCGCAACCGCAACCGTACCCCCAAGCATCTCTTTACGGAGCGCGGCACCGGCAGCAAGATCGTGCAGTATGTGGCAGTGGATGACATCGCTGAATCCGCTTACGTGGTGGATACCATCACCCAGTACCTTAAATCCGGCAAGGCGCATCCCAATGACTTTGCCGTGATGTACCGCACCAACGCCCAGTCGCGCCTGATCGAGGAAGCCCTGATGCACTCCAACCTGCCCTACCGGCTCATCGGCGCCCAGCGTTTTTACGGGCGGCGTGAGATCAAGGACATCATCTGTTTCCTGCGCCTAGTGGCCAACCCTTCAGATGAGGTTTCCCTGCTGCGTGTCATCAACATCCCGCCGCGCGGCATCGGCGATAAAACCATCCTCACCCTGCAGACCACCGCCATGCAGGCAGGCATCAGCGTGGGCGAAGTGCTGCTTGAGTTGGGGCAAAAAGGGGATGCATCGCCTTACTGGCAGGCAGTGGGAAGACCGGCAACCATATTGGCGGATTTCGGCACCCTTCTGGCTGAATGGCAATCCATCAAGGATAAGGTGTCTCTCATCTCTCTCTTTGACCGCATCATCGAGGATACCGGTTACGAAGACTACATCAACGATCAGACCGAGGAAGGCAATGACCGCTGGGATAACGTGGTGGAGCTGCGCCGCCTGGCATTCGATTTTGAAGAAAAAGGGCTGGATGAGTTCCTGCAGAATTTAGCCCTGGTCTCCGACCAGGATACCATCCCGGCTGCGGAGAGCGAAGACCCCGAACGCCCCAAAGGCGCGGTGACTCTGCTGACACTGCATGCTGCCAAAGGATTGGAATTCAACCAGGTATTCATCATGGGGCTGGATGAAGGGCTGCTGCCCCACAGCCGCAGCCGCGATGACCCCGAGGAAATGGCAGAAGAACGCCGCCTGTTTTACGTGGGTATGACGCGCGCCCGCAACCAGCTTTACCTGCTGCGCGCTGAACGCCGCCGCATGTTCAACTCATGGGATTACGGCGAACCCTCGCGCTTCCTGGCAGATATCAGCAGCGATCTCATCACGAATCAAGGCCGCCATTCTGCCTCACGCCGCGAAACCTACGAAAGCGATTTTATCTGGAGTACCACCGGGGTCTCTTCCCCCGCCAAACACTATTCTGACGCTGCCCCTAAAGAAACCAGGTACAAGCCCGGCATGCGGGTGCGCTCGGCTGGCTGGGGTGACGGGCTGGTGCTGGAAAGCAAGATCGATGCTGACGGCGAAGAAACTGTTGATGTGCATTTTGAGACCGTCGGTTTCAAGCGCGTGCTCGCATCCCTCGCCAACCTGGAAATCCTCTGAACCATATGTACGCATTGCTGGCACTTATTCCCATCCTCGTTGTCCTGGTGCTGATGCTCTTCCTGCGCCTGGGCAGCCATTGGGCAGGCCTGGCAGGGCTGGCAGCCGGGTTGATTGTTGCACTGTTCGCCTTCGGACTCAACGGACAGGTTTTGTGGGTCTCGCAGGCAAAAGGCTTATTGCTGACCTTTAATGTGTTCTACGTCTTGTGGCCGGCGCTCTTCTTATATCACCTGGTGGACCAGGTGGGCGGGGTGCGTGCCATTGCCCAGGCAATGCAGCATGTAATCCCCGATAATGGCTGGCTCACCCTGGTGCAGGCGTGGATGTTCACCGGGCTTATTGAGAATGTAGCCGGGTTCGGTTTGCCCATCACTATCGGCGCGCCGATGCTGGTGGCAATGGGAGTGCCCCCGCTGATCGCAGTGGCTTCCTCCGCCATCGGGCACTCCTGGGCGGTCACCACCAGCGGTATGGCGCTGGCCTTCCGCACCCTGGCGGATATCACCGTCACCGACCAAAAAGCCCTTTTCCCATCCACAGTCATTCTCATTAGTATTGCAATTTTACTTACTGGTTTGGCTGCGGCCTGGATGCTCGGCCAGTTGAAACACTGGAAGAAATTGATCCTGCTAGCGTTCATCGTCAGTGCCGCCCTGGCTGTTTCAGGGCTTTTGGGGCTCATTTCCATCAGTTCATTTATTGCTGCTATCGTTGGTATCTTTGCCGGTATCTTGCTGGGGAAAAAACCCGCTGGCTGGAAACCTGAACGTCAAAAAAGCAGTGAGCTCCTCTCCGGGCTGATCACCTATGGATTCCTCATCGTCATCATCATGGGTGCCATCCTGATCAAACCAGTGAATGCGTGGCTTTCAAAGCCATCCTGGACACTCCCATTCCCGGCTGTGGAAACCAATCTTGGGTTTTCCACCCCGGCCGGCAACGGTTACCTTTTCCGTTTTCTCATTCACCCGGGTACGCTCATCCTGCTTACAGCACTGTTTGCACTTGTCGTTTTTCCGCGCATCCCCGGTTACCAGGTTGGCAAAGCCAGTATTGCCCTAACCCGCACGGTCAAATCCGGGATTCCCCCCATCCTCGGAACATTATTCATGATCGGACTGGCAACCCTGATGCAGCACACAGGCATGACCTTGCGCCTGGCAGAGGGCATCAGCAGCCTGGTAGGTGCAGTCTACCCGGTCTTCGCATCCTTCATCGGAATCATTGGCTCATTCGTTACCGGCAGCAACACCAATTCCAATGTGCTCTTTGGGGTCTTACAGAAGAATGTGGCGGAATTACTTGGCTTGTCACCCTTGGTGATCCTTGCGGCGCAGACGGTTGGCGGCGCATTGGGCAGTATGATCGCCCCGGCAAAACTGGCCATCGGCAGCACTACCACTGCTGCCAAGGGACTCGAAGGGGATATCCTTCGCATGACGCTGCCCATCGGCCTGGTGAGTGTGATGATCATCGGTGCTGCAGCCTGGCTCTTATTGCTCTAAACGTTTAATTCCACAGGAAGTCACATGCCAGTGATGGCGCGCTGAACAAAGGTCAGCGCTGCCATGATGAGAAAAAGGATGATCGCCGCCAGCGACCAGCTCTTTCCGGCATTTGTGGCAATCCCCAGCAATCCCCCTGCCCCCGCAAAAAATAATACGACATAAGTGATCACCATCCAGCGGATATTTCTGAAATCCACCTTGAAAATGTAGTCTAGCAGCAGCTCGATCACCAGCCAGAGCAGGATCGCACCAATTTGGATGTAATACAGGAGAGGGCGGTGCGCTGCCGGGGCTTTAATGAGCAGGTACATCAGGGGGATGGCTAACGCAAGTTCAAAATATCCGATCCAATGACCGATTTGCGGCTTGTCCAGCAGCCTGGAAACAAAAACCAGTATCGCCGAAACCATAAAGGCAACAGCAGTTAACGCACCCAGCAGGTTAAGTTTTTCCATGTTTCCCTCCCGGAAAATCCTAACCCGGATTATGGCACGTAAAGATTAAAACCACATAAACGGTTACAGCAGCTGGGTCAACCCTGATAGTGCGTCGGTCTGGTACTCTTCCACTTTGCCGCCGTCACTGAGGATGTTAAGCCGCGGATCGATCGGCAGCGTGACGAGCAGCGGTGCTCCGGTGACCTGCATTACTTCCTGCGAATGGCTGGGACCAAAGATCTCATGCCTTTTACCGCAATCGGGGCATTGGAAATAGCTCATATTCTCCACCACCGCCAGCACCGGAACATTGAGTTGTTTGAGCATGGCACTGGCTTTCTTGACGACCATACCCGCCAGCATTTGCGGAGAAGTGACCAGCACCACCCCGTTGAGAGGCAGCGATTGCGCCACCGTGATGGCTGCATCAGAGGTTCCGGGCGGCATATCAACCAGCAGCACATCCAGTTTGCCCCAGAGCGTATCGCGCCAGAATTGCTGGATCATGTTGCCGATCATTGGTCCGCGCCAGATGACCGCATCGTCCTCGTTGGGTACCAGTAAATTTGTCGACATCACCTTGATGCCAGTACCGGTCACTGCCGGCAGCAGTCCCTGCTCGCTCTTGCGCAAGCCGCCAGCGGGCAGGCTGAATAATTTTGGAATGCTTGGTCCGGTGATGTCCGCATCGAGGATGCCCACCTTCTTTCCCTCACGCTTGAGAGTTGTCGCCAGTAAGGAAGTAACAGAGGATTTTCCCACGCCGCCCTTGCCGCTCATCACAGCAATGACTTTTTTCACTTCGTTCAGGCTGTTCAGTTTGGGAAGTTCAGCATGGCTTGCGCCAAAGATCTTTTTCTTGTCCTCATCCGACATGTTGCCGAAGGTGATGGCAACCTCTTTGACGCCCGGCAGCGCTTTGAGGGCAGCCTCGGCATCCCGCTGCATCTGGTTTTTTAATGGGCAGCCGGGGATGGTGAGCGCCATGGTGAACGAAATATTTCCATCAGGCGAGATCACCAGGTCGCGTACCATGTTGAGTTCCACGATATTGCGCCTGATCTCGGGATCATTTACATTCTGTAAAGCGTCTAATACTTGCTTCTCTGTGATCATAAAGGCTCCTTTAAGTTCAGAGGGATTTTACCCTATAATTGTCTTATTTGAAGCGGAGGAAAAATGAAACCAAAAACGATGCTGCTCTGGTTGTGTGCCTGCCTGTTGATCACAGCCGCCTGTTCAGTCAGCGTTGACCTCACTTCCACCCCTATCCCGCCCTCGGGTACCCTTCCGCCAACCCCCATCACCCTCCCGGAACCCGTTGCTGAAGCTACTCAAACCATTACGGTGTACTTTACCAACGAAGCCCGTTTCGCGGTTGGCACTGAACCCTATGAAGATGCAATCACCCGCAAGGTGCCAGCTAATCTTGACCCTATGCGCGCTGTACTGGATCAGTTCTTCCTGGGTCCAACCGCTGAGGAATTTAACGGCGGTTTGCGCCTGGTTGCCAGCGGCTTTACCCACGTGCGCGAATTCAAGGTCGAAAATGGCATCGCACGAGTCTACCTCGGCGGGGTCTGCGCCAATAACGGCGCTGCCTACTCTGTGGGCAGCCTGATCATGAAGAACCTCAGCCAGTTCCCGCAGATCACTGCGGTCAAAATTTACGATGAGAATGACTCAACCCTTGACCCAGACTCCGCCAACAGCTCGCTGCCTTACTGCCTGGAACCGTGAGGGCAATACATCTGGTTTTCCGCCCCGGGATGATATAATCGCGGAATGTTACTTTTATTCCTGCTTGCCATGTTGCTGGCTACTATCGTGTTGCTGGTCATCAGCCGTTCCGCTGTTGAACGAATTGAACGGCACCATTATGAGCAGCGCGCTGATTTTTTCCGCTTTACCCCAATCAAACCCGGTGATATTGTCTTTTTAGGCGACAGCATCACTGATGGCGGCTGCTGGGATGAGCTGTTTCCCGGTCTGCCGGTCAAGAATCGCGGCATCAACGGCGATGACACTTTGGGGGTTCTCAAACGCCTGGACGCGATCCTTTACTACAACCCGGCAGCCATCTTCCTCCTCATCGGCACCAATGACCTCAACTGGTGGGCATACCGCCATGACGATGATATTTTACAAACTTACGATGAAATCCTTTCGCGCTGCAAATTCATCTCGCCAGGCACAAAGGTGTACGTGCAGTCCATCCTGCCGCGCGCCAGGCGCTACGCCGGACATATCCGCTTTCTCAATGGTAAGTTACAGGCGTTGGCAGCCAAGTACGGGTATGAATTCATCAACCTGTTCCCGCATTTTGACAATGGCGAAGGTGCCCTGAAAGACGAACTTACCAACGACCATCTCCATCTCATGTCTGATGGTTACAAGAAATGGGTGGAGATTCTCACCCCGTACATGGAAAAACTGGCATCCTGAACCCCAATCACAGTGTTCGCTTTGCAGATTTGATAGTAATTTCACGTACCCCCGGAGTCGCATCAGGGTTATAACTGATACCTATCCAGTCATATTACTTTCCCCCTTTGCATGGTTCAAAAATATGTCTGAAAGTCAACAGAAATATGCCCTGTTATTAGTACAGTACTTGCATCTATCGGTTATTCTTTAGCAGTTGAAACCATCTTTGGTACTGGAGCAATTAGAAATGAAAATGAGCAAAATATTGGAGAAAGCGCTTTACGGGGTATCAAAACCTGTTGTGCGAACCTATACCAACACCATGCTGGATATGGATGTTCATAAAAAATCGCCATTCCCGGCGGGCGCGAAAATCATCGCCCCCAATCATCCCAGCACCACTGATCCCTTTTACATCGCGTCCATGCTGGGTCACCAGTCATTCATCATGATCAACAATGTGCTCTTCCAGGTGCCAGTGCTCGGTGCGTACCTGCGCCGCTCTGGTCACATACCAGTGATTGCCGGGCAGGGGCAGGAAGCAATCGATGCCGCCCTGGAACACCTCAAAGCTGGTCACACCATCATGATCTTCCCTGAAGGGCTCATCAGCCCATTAAAGGGCGGGTTTAACAAGCCGCGTACCGGGGTTGCCCGCCTGGCGCTTGCCAGCGGCGCACCCGTATTCCCGGTGGGCATTCACCTGCGCAAGGATCGCATCCGCTCGATGAAATCGATTGTTGACGGCAAGGAAGAGATCGGGCACTGGTACATCCGCGGACCGTATAACGTCACCGTCGGCAAACCTCTTCGCTTTACCGGCAATGTGGAAGACCACGAACTGGTACGCGGGGTCGCACACGACATCATGCTCAAGATCATGCGCCTGGCGTATGAAAGTGAACAGCGCTGGTACCGCATCAACCGCAGCCTGCCCGGCGCTTTCGAACCCATCTAATTATTTCTACCAATAAATACCTTAACACCCCGCAGCCGGGGTGTTTTTCATTTGAGTGTAGAATTAATCCATCTCAAGACAGGGAGAGAATTATGAATACACAAACACTACTCAAAGGACCCGGCAGCCTGTTGGATGATCACGGAAATTTAACCCAGGCAGGTTGGGCGCCTCAGCAGGTGCTGGATTGCAACCTCGAAAAAGCTCATTTTTATAAACTTAAACTCTGGCAGCCGATGCGCATCAAGGTATGGGATTACTACGGCATCACCACACCCACCCATTTCTTCTCTTTCACCATCAGCGATATCGGGTATGTAGGCATGGTCTTTGCTTATGTCATCGAATTCGCCACCGGAAAATACGAGGAACAGACCCTCACTATCCCGCTGGCTGGCGGGGTGAGCCTGCCGCGCAACAGCTATGCTGGTGAGACCACCTACACCGGTGGGGGCAGGAGCCTGCGTTTCTGGGTCGAGGGCAAGCAGCGTAAGGTCAGTGTACGATGGACGAAATTCGGCGACACTGAGCTGGAAGCTGAACTAACAATGACTCACGATGCCGAACAGCACGAATCGATGAA
Source organism: uncultured Anaerolinea sp. (assembly GCA_964428125.1). Classification (GTDB taxonomy): domain Bacteria; phylum Chloroflexota; class Anaerolineae; order Anaerolineales; family Anaerolineaceae; genus UBA6107. The sequence goes on along the minus strand of CAYRXB010000001.1, from coordinate 177,510 downwards.
CATCGTCATCCCCATCAAGGGTAAACGCTTCTATTACAACCGCAAGATCAACTGCATGCCAGCTGAGGGTTGGGTCAAATATCGCGGCGATACCTTCAAGATCACCCCCGATACCTGCCTGGGCAGCCTGGATTGGGGCAGAGGCGTATGGGAATACAAGTCCTTCTGGGTTTGGGCCAGCGCATCCGGGTTCCTCAAAGACCGCAGCAAGTTCGGACTAAACCTGGGTTATGGGTTCGGCGACACCAGCGCTGCCAGCGAGAACTGCTTCATCCTGGAAGGAAAGATTCACAAGCTGGGAATCGTTACCTTCACCTATGACAACCACAATTTCAAAGCTCCATGGAAAATGGTTAGTCCAGACGGACGATTGGACCTGGTCTTCACCCCCTTCTTTGAGCGTGTGGCAAAGACCGATCTCAAGATCATCCAGAGCGAAGTGCACCAGATGTTCGGCAAATACAACGGATTTGTGGTCACAGATGAGGGGAAAAAATTGGAGGTCCTAGACCTCGTCGGCTGGGCAGAAGAACATCACGCCAAATGGTAATCTATTAAAACTTGTAGGGGCGATTCATGAATCGCCCCTACCAAGAGAATTTTTAGGAAATTCAATTATACCCAGCCGCGCAGCTGCATGGCTTTCACCACACGGTCGATAGCGACCATGTACGCCGCATCGCGGGTATAAACCTTGCGGTTCAGGCTCATCTCCAGCACGGAGGCAAACGCCTGGGTCATCTTGGTGTCCAATTTTTCAAGAACTTCTTCCTTGGTCCAGTAGAAATTCATGTCATTCTGAACGCCTTCGAAGTAGGAAACCGTCACACCGCCTGCGTTGCACAGGAAGTCGGGGATGACGAACACGCCCTTGGCTTTAAAGACCTCATCCGCTTCGGGGGTGGTTGGGCCATTGGCGCCTTCTGCCACGATCTTCACTTTCGGTGCGATCAACTTGACAGTATCAGCGTTCACCTGCCCTTCAAGGGCAGCCGGGATGAGCACATCCACGTCCTTCTTGATCCACTCGCCGCCGTCTTCGATCTTGTATCCAGCGCTCTTCGCCTTTTCCTTGTCGATGCCGCCGTACTGGTCGGTGATGGTCATCAGGAAGTGCGGATCGATACCGTCATCCTTGCTGACTGTATAAGATACCTTGTCAGCGCGGTCATAATAAGAAACGCATAGTACCTTGCCCTTAAGGAGTTCAATGAACCCGATGGCTGCATATTGCGCCACGTTGCCGAATCCCTGGATAGCCGCAGTGCACTTGGAGGGGTCAAGCTTGAGGTGCTTCATGGCTTCGCGGACGGTGTAGATCACGCCGAAACCGGTGGCTTCGGTGCGTCCGAGGGATCCGCCACCGCCGAGGGGCTTGCCGGTGATGGTGCCGGGGGTGTAGTGACCCACCAGTTTGGAATACTCATCCATCATCCAGCCCATCATCTGCGGGGTTGTGCCAACATCCGGGGCGGGCACATCCTGGCGTGGGCCAATGTTGCGCCACATCGCCTGCACCCAACCGCGTACGAGGCGTTCTTTTTCACCAACTGATAAGGTTGCAGGGTCGACAATGATGCCGCCCTTGCCGCCGCCGAGGGGGATATCTGCCACGGCGCATTTCCAGGTCATCCAGGTTGCCAGCGCACGCACGGTGTCGATGGTCTCAGCCGGGTGGAAGCGGATGCCGCCTTTGTTGGGACCGCGGGCATCGTTATGCTGCACGCGGAATCCCTGGAACATCCGCAGGGTACCATCATCCATGCGGACGGGGATGCGGAAGGAGAACTCCCGCAGTGGCCAGCGCAGGATCTCAGAGACCTGGGGATCCAGCTTGAGCAGTTCGGCCACATGGTCAAACTGGCGCTGTGCCATTTCAAATGCATTAATAGTAGCTGCCATTCAATTCACTCCTGTCTTAAGATTGGATGGAACATTTCAATTTGTAAAAAAAATCGCGGAGAAATATAAAGCGGGCACTTCGGTCCTGTGCCCGCCAAATTGCGCAGTATTTCGAACAGATCGCTGCACGCATCCCTCCACTTAATCCTCTTAAGATTAACCGAGAAAAGACAGCAAGTCAATATGACATTTGGCAGAAATGACCTGTATTAAGTCAGAAACGAAGGTTATTTATCCGATTAATAGGATTATATAAACGTGTTGTTTGCAGAAATAAAAATCGGAAAGGGACGCTCCTTTCCGATACTAAAAAATTTACGATCTACCGATCTAGACTCTGCGCACAAAGCGCTCGATTCGAACCAATGCCTCTTCGATCTTTTCATACGCGGTGGCATAGGAGCAGCGCGCAAATCCCTCGCCGCCCAACCCGAAGGAGTTGCCCGGTACGATTGCCACATGCTCTTCCTGCAGCAGGCGGTTGCAGAAGGTCTCGTCGTCTAATCCAGTGGCGCTCACCTTGGGGAACGCATAAAAAGCTCCCTTGGGCTCAAAGGTTGGCAGCCCGATCTGATTCAATCCGCTGACGATCAACTTGCGCCGTCGGTCATATTCTGCCAGCATTTGCTGCACAAAGGGTTCCGCACTCTTTAGCCCTTCAAGTGCCGCGATCTGCGACATGGTTGGGGCTGACATCACCATGAACTGGTGTACGCGCACCAATCCGTTGATCAAGCTTTCGGGGCCGGCAGCATACCCAATGCGCCATCCGGTCATGGCGTAATCTTTCGAAAAACCTCCCAATAGTACTGTTCGCTCGTGCATTTTAGGTATAGAGGGGAAACACACGTGTTGATGTCCACCGTATACCAGCCGGTCATAGATCTCATCCGAAAGGACGACCAGGTCATTCTCTTCGGCAATTTTCGCAATCTCGAGCAGGTTCTCGCGTTTTGCCACCGCTCCGGTCGGGTTATTGGGGAAACCGATCAGGATGGCCTTGGTGCGCGGCGTCACTGCCTCGCGTACTTTCTGTGGATCCAGGTCAAAGTTGTTTTCCATGGTGCATGGGATCTCCACCGCCACACCGCCCGCCATGATGACCGCCGCCTGGTAGGAAACAAAGCAGGGAGTGGGAATGATCACCTCGTCACCAGGGTTCAATAAGGCAATCGCCGCCAGGTTGAGCGCTTCAGAACCACCCACGGTGATCACGATCTCGGTTTCCGGGTTGTAATGCACTCCATAGTGGCGTTCCAGGTGCTTTGAAAGCTCTCTCCGCAATTCGATAATACCGTGGTTGGAAGTGTAATGGGTCTCGCCGTTCTGCAGCGAGCGGATGCCCGCCTGCAAAATCGGTTCCGGGCTGGTGAAATCGGGTTCACCAATCCCCAGGGAGATCACATCTTTCATGGTGGCTGCAATATCAAAGAATTTACGAATCCCGGACGGTTTCAATCCGGCAACGCGGCGCGAGAGATACCTATTGGGCATGAACACTCCTTGATTTTTTTAGGATTATAACAGACTCAGCGGATGAAGTCCGCGTCGTCGCCGATATTGAATTGTTCCGCCCTGCCCTGCAGGACGGCGTTGCGCCCGATAAGGGACCCTTCAATGACCAGGTCGCGGATGGACGTTTCAGCATCGATGATCGAATTGCGCAGGATCACATTTTCGATGACGCAATTCCTGCCAACAGTCACGTTTGGGCCAATCACGGAGTTCTTGATGACAACCCCGCTTGCAATAGAAACAGGCTGAATCAAGGTGACCCCCTCGCCGGAAAAAGTATCCCTGGTGCCGTATCCCTTTTCCAGCAGGTAGCGGTTGGTTTCGAGTACCGCGGAAGGAATGCCTGCATCCAGCCAGACATCGGTTTGTTTTACCTTCAGTTTCATCCCCCGTTCGAGCATGATGTTGATCGCATCCGCAAGGAAATACTCTCCCTTTAAACTGGTATTGCGCCTCATCTGTTCTCGGATCGCCCTGATCAGTTCCTGCCCATCGCGGAAATAGTAAAAACCCACCAACACCAGGTTATTAGCAAAGTCCTGGGGTTTCTCGATTAATTTGACTGCCAGCCCCTTTGAATTCAATTCCGCCACCCCAAATCGGCGCGGATCATCCATCGGTTTCACCCAGGCTACACCGTCGGCTTCTTCATCCTTCAGAAAATCCAGGTCTGTTTCGATCAATGTGTCGCAAAAAGCCATCACAAATGGGCCATGGAGCAGTTCCTCCGCCAGGTGCAGTGCATGCGATTGCCCCTGCATTTTCTCCTGAACTATAAAATGCACTTTCTTGTTTGGATGAGCCGCAGCCATGTGCTTCTGGATCTGGTCACCCTGGTTGGGACTGATGATAAAGATATATTCTGAATTCTTTAATCCCGGCAAGGTGGCAAATTGGTCGAGAGCATGGTCAAGCAGGGTCTTACCCGCCACCAGCAGTAGAGGCTTGGGGCGGCTCCAGGTGAGCGGGCGCATGCGCGACCCATAACCCGCCATCGGGATAACGATCTTGATCGAATCGGTCATATCACCTATCCATAATCGTGTTTTTTGTTGCACTCTCATTTTACACCGAAAAAAACTCCCGCTGGAAAGCAGGAGTTTTATACATGGATTCGGGCAGATTTACGACCGGGCAAGTGTCGTAATGGCAGGAACGCGGTCGAACATCCAGAAAGAGAGAGGCATCGCCAGCCCAAAAGTAAATACCAGGAAGATCCATGCCAGCAGCATCCACACGAAACTGAGCCAAAAGCCAACCAACAGGAAATAAATGGCACGCAGCAGGAAGGGACGTTGACTGATCGCTGTCTGCCGAATTACTGGAGAGCCATCCTTCACGGTAACGGTCGTTTGCACCCGCACCGGTCTCATCGTCATTACCTGGGGAATGCTGTTGATCATAGCCAATCCAAGGGGCAAGCCAATGATGGTCAGGTTCAGGAACCACGCCGCCAGCACCCATAACAACCCGAACCACCAACCGATGAAAACAAAATACAATCCGCGAATGAGGCATCCCGGACCACCGGTATTTTGAATTTTTGATGTTGTTTGTGTCATTTTTCGCTCCTTTTCCAGTACTATATACGAGACAACTCATGCGTGGTTGCAGTAATAAAGTTCCATTCAGGGTTGAAAAAACCCCAAAATGAGTCTATACTGAAATTGTGTTCGTAATAAAATCTTATTAGGAGGAAACATGCCAAGCATTATTGATGTGGAAGGAATTGGACCAGCCTACAAAAAGAAACTAAAGGGCGTTGGTATCAGTACAACTGAAGCACTTTTGGAAGCAGGCGCTACCCCAAAAGGCCGTAAAGAATTAGCAGAAAAAACCGGTATCGGTGATGCGCTCATCCTGGAATGGGTCAACCTGTCTGACCTGTACCGCATCAAGGGTGTCGGCAGTGAATACTCCGATCTCCTGGAAGAAGCCGGCGTCGACACAGTCGTCGAACTTGGCAAACGTGTTGCCAAAAACCTGTTTGAAAAGATGGTTGAAATCAACACCAAGAAGAAACTTGTCCGCAAGCTCCCCACCGAAGCACAGGTGGCTGATTGGGTTGACCAGGCCAAGAAACTCCCGCGAAAAGTCAGCTATTAATCAATGCCTTTGAGGCATAAAGGGTGAGAAGAGACTTCTCACCCTTTTGTTCTATATTAAACGGACAATAAGTATAATTAGCCGATCTCGTATTGCATTTCTACAGGAAGATAAATAATGAAAAGCATTGTCGTCACTGGTAGCACCCGCGGGATTGGTTTTGGCCTTGCCCGGGAATTTCTAAAGAAGGGATGTGCCGTAACCATCAGCGGGCGCAAGCAGGCAGATGCAGACATCGCGGTAGAAAAATTGAAAGCGGCAACTTCATCCGAATTAATCCAGGGTATCGCCTGCGATGTTTCATCTCCGGAACAAGTGCAGGAATTATGGGCAGCATCCTTTTCAAGATTTGGCAGTGTCCACATTTGGGTCAACAATGCAGGCATCAGTCACCGGCAGGCGTCCTATTGGGAGCTCACAGCTGATGAGGTGGAATCGGTCGTCACAACCAACATCATTGGCTTGATGAACGGATGCACGACCGCAATTAAAGGGATGATCGAGCAAGGGTACGGTGCCATCTACAACATGGAAGGCCTTGGTAGCAATGGCATGAAGATTAACGGGCTGTCAGTTTACGGCACCGCCAAATCCGCGGTCAGGTACTTCACCGAGGCTCTTCGCAGGGAACTGAAAGGTCAGCCCATCCTTGTTGGTGAACTCCTCCCCGGCATGGTGATCACCGATATGATAACCGGTCAGCATGCCAACAGCAGCGAGGAGTTGACCAGGAATAAAAAGGTCTATAACATCCTGGCCAACCGCGAGACTGATGTAACCCCCTGGTTGGTAAAAAAGATGCTCGCAAACACGAAGTCCAATGCCAGGATAAAATACGTGACCACCAGCAGGTTGATAGGTCAGTTGTTTTCAGCCCTGTTCCTGAAACGGGATTTGTTTACAGAGGATAATTCGTAAATGAAACGGGTCTATGTGGCTTCAGCTAATCCAGTAAAACTCTCTGCGGCCAAACGCGGTTTCGAGCAGATGTTCCCGCAAGAATCTTTTGAAGTATCAAGCTTCAAGAACCAGGTAGTGATCACCTCTCAGCCAATGACCGAGGAGGAAACGCTTCGGGGAGCCTTAAAGCGCGCCAAAAATATCCGTGAGTTGGCACCAGATGCAGATTTTTGGGTCGGCATCGAGGGCGGCTGCGAAGATAAACCCGGAGGGATGACTGCTTTCGCCTGGGTAGTGGTGCTGGATGCCAGCCGCTGCGGGCGTGGACGAAGCGGCGAGTTCTTGCTCCCCGAAAAAGTAGCCGCCCTTGTCCGCCAGGGGGTTGAGCTGGGCGAAGCAGATGACCGGGTTTTTTCTAGAAATAATTCCAAGCAGGGCAATGGCGCTATCGGGCTTCTGACCGATGATGCCATCGATCGCGAGGGGTTGTATGTTCCAGCAGTCATCTTCGCGCTCATCCCATTCAAAAATCCGGAATTGTACCCATGAGAGTGATTTTTGCCCGCCACGGCGAAAGTACCGCCAACACCCTGCACGTTTTCTCCAATAAACCTTCTGTTCACCCGCTCACCGACAAAGGGAGAGAACAGGCTATTGACCTGGCAAAACGCCTTACGGGAATTTCCTTTGCGGCTGTCTATTCAAGCGATGTTTTACGTGCTGTGGAAACCAGCCAAATCGTTTGTGAGCAGTTGGGGCTTGAATTCACGATCACTGCAGCGCTGCGTGAATTCGATGTGGGAGATTTTGAGGGCGAGTCCGACGATACCCATTGGCAGCAGTTTTCGCAACTATGGAATGATTGGTATGCCAATGGCCTTGTGGAGAGGAATGTCGGCGGAGGCGAGAATCTGCTGCAGATCCGCCAACGGCTAGGCGGATTTCTTGAGATGCTCGTCCAAAAATATTCCGAGCACGATACGATATTATGCATCAGCCACGGGGGGATCCTTTTTGCGGGCGTGCCCGGTTTTGCCAGGAACCTTGAAAACGTTGTGATGCGCGATTTGACGCTTGGGAATACCGCTCTGGTAATTCTTGTTTACGATGGGACAGCGTGGAATTGTAGGCAATGGGGAGAAACTATTTTTCCTGCGTAGAAGTGAATTCGGCGGAATACCACAATAAATAATCTGCCGCGTGCTTGCTCCAGTAGTCTTCCGAGTGATAACCCTGGTATTCGGTAAAAACATAAGGTACATTGTATTTTTTCAATAAGGTCACATAGGTCAGTACCTGTGAAAGGTTCTCGTCCTTGTTCCCCGCATCGATATAGATATCTGGAAGTCGGGCAATCGCCCCATCCGTTTTGAGTACGCTGGTCATGCGTTGGATCTCGCCATAAAACAACGGCGCGCTGTGAGCACCAATCGCTATGAACAACTCTGGGTGTGAAAAGCCGAGATAAACTGCCCAGTTACCCCCGCGGGATAACCCGCCGACCGCTCGGCACGTCCGTAGAGAACAGGTATTGAAATTCTGATCCACGTAGGGGATTAATTCCATTAATAATGACTCGTCAAATGTGGATACTTCCGGCCCGGCCGACCATGAAACATCATACGGCATCACAATGATCATTGGGGTAATTCTTCCCGCAGTGATCAATTCATCTGCTGCAGATAACAACCCTAACCGCTGCCATTGTCCTTCGTCATACGTCTGTCCATGCAGCATGTACAGCACGGGGTATCCCGGGTCGCGGTTAATGTTGTAACATGGCGGCAAATACATTTTCACCGTTAACGGGTGAGTCATTACCTTAGAAAGCACCTGTACTTCCGATACGCTTCCGTTGGAGTAAGAGCAAAAAGCACCATCTACGCCTGCAGTGGATGTGGGTGCCGAGGTTAGGGTTGGAAATTGCGCGGGATTCGAACCAGTGGACGCCAGGGTGGCTTCACCGGGGCGGAGAGTGAACAACTCCTTACTGCAACCAATCAAGGTCGAAGCTGCTAAAAATATCAATAAGGTGCGCCAAAACCGGAATTTCATCAACAAAACTTCCTTGACGGTTATCGTTCCTTCGGATTATACTCTACGCGTTCGGGGTGTAGCGCAGTTGGCAGCGCACCGCGTTTGGGACGCGGGGGCCGGCGGTTCAAGTCCGCCCACCCCGACTTTATTCTTATTTATCTAGTTTTTCTTTATAAGTCCTATTTTTCGATTTCTTCGTTAATGGATTTTTGTTGTGCCGTTGAATAAGGAGAATTACATTTGATAGCCAAAATTCGGGGCGATTGGCGGCAAATTCGCTTAAAGTTGCTTGATAATCCCTTAACCTTTGCGCTTGGCTTATTGGGGTTTGCCCTGGTCACTTACGGGGTTTTTATTTTTAAACAAGGATTTTATTGGGACGATTGGCCTCCTATTCTCTTGTCTCATATTGCTGATAAACATAAAATTTGGGAGTATTTCATTTATGACCGTCCATTCCAATCGTGGACGTATTACTTTTTATTTCCCGTTTGCAAAGTTGCGCCCTCATGTTGGCAGTTTTCTGCGATATTCTTTAGGTGGTTATCTGCCTTATTGCTTTACTTAACCTTTCTGCGGCTTTTTCCACAAAATAAAGGGCTGCTGCGGTGGGCTGCTGTCCTTTTTGTTGTATTCCCGGCATTTAGCAATCAATACTCATCGGTATCATTCGGATCCCATTTTATTATCTACTCAATTTTTGCCGCATCGTTGTTCACCATGGTTTTGGGTCTTCAAAAAAAGAGACTTTCCTGGCTTTTCCTATCGATATCCTATATTCTTACGGCGATTCACCTTTTTTCAATGGAGTATTTTGTTGGTCTTGAAGTACTTAGATTTGCAGTAATCTTCTTTTTAACCTATTCTAAAAACGGTTCTATTAAATCCCTACAGAAGACCATCCTGATTTTCCTGCCTTTTTTAGCCATTCTTGGCGGGTATCTTTATTGGAGACTTAAGATATATCCAATATGGGCTGGAGAAAACCAAGTAGACAATGCCCCTTATCTGTTTTTTCAATTATTTTCCAACCCATTGCCAACCGCTATTTCTTTCTTACAGACAGTAACAAGTGACGTAAAGTTTCTTTTTATTACATCCTGGGTTGATCGCTTGATTCCAGATGTTTTGCCGATTAACGGAGCTACTTTTTGGGCATCACTTCTCATCGGATTAACAATAACAGGGGGCATTTATTTTCTAATAAACAACAAAATATATTCAAGTGATTTTCCGGGCAAACCGCAAAATGTTAAAGCGCTGCTCCTCTTCGGAACAGTGATCATCATTTTCGGACTATTGCCTGCATGGAGTACATTTAGACAGATAACGATTGGAAAATGGTCTGACCGATATAGCATTTCCGCGATGTTCGGGGTTTCTTTAATCATCACTGCGCTTATTTATTCCTTTTTTACTAAAAAGCAATCAAATGTGTTGTTGATAATCCTGATCACACTTTCCGTAAGCTACCAAATCCAATTAGGAAATGAGTTCAGGAAAGATTACTTACGGCAAAAATCCTTTTACACACAGCTTTACTGGCGTATTCCTTCGCTAGAGCCAGGAACCGCGATATATTCACCGGGTATTCCAGCCGGGAAGGAAGCGGACTATTCGTTTTCGATGGGTTTGAACTTATTGTATTCATCTCAAATTGATGAGAGCCTGGATTATTGGTTTCTGGTACCTCGATATGTAAGTCCTGAGTCATTAGCTCAGAATCCTGATCAATCGATTGAGCAAGGTTTGAGAAATTTGTCATTCTCTGGTTCTGGAAACAAGGTCGTTAGTATCCAGCTACCTGACCAGGGCTGCCTTTGGGTAATTAATCAATACTACGCGCTTATTCCCAAAGAACCCGTCACGGGTTACTCTGCTTTTTCCAACGAATCACTTATCAGCAGCCAGGAAAATAAAGGGGAACCCCTAATTGGGTCATTTATCGATCTCTCTCCACAAAATATGTGGTGTTACTATTTTGAGAAAATTGACCTGGCCCGAAGTAAAAATGATTATTCTCAAGCCATTAACCTCTATTTGGAATCAGTAAATCACAATTTAAAACCTGTTGAAGGCGTTGAATATTTACCGATTGTTCAAAGTTACGCGGCGTTAGAGAATTTTGAAAAAGCCATTGAAATGACTAATAAAGGAATCTCCATCACCCCGGCTTCAAGTTCTGTCTACTGCGGATTTTGGAAAGATTTTAAATTAATGAACCCAAATCAAAATCTCACTTTTGTCGAAAATCTTTTAGAATCGGAGATGTGTAAGGATAATTTATAATGTCCCTATGATCTCAACTCCTTTTCTCTCCATCATTATCCCCGCTCATAACGAAGAATCCAGGCTTGCGCAAACGCTGGACGAGCTTTTGAAATTTACATCCTCACAATCCTATACAAGCGAGATCATCATTGTTGAAAATGCCAGCGTCGACCATACGCTGGCTATTGCCAAGGAGTACGCCGGTAAACACAAGAATATCATCGTCCTGCATGACGACCGCCCCGGCAAGGGACTGGCTGTAAAGACCGGCATGCTTGCAGCCAGCGGCGATTATCGTTTCATCTGCGATGCCGACCTATCCATGCCGGCAACGGAAATCTCGCGTTTTCTCCCGCCAGCACTCACTGGTGTGGAAATCGGTATCGCTTCCCGTGAAGCCCCCGGCGCGGTGAGGTATAACGAGCCGCCATTGCGGCATCTTTCCGGACGGGTGTTCAATACCCTGGTGCGTATCATCGTCCTTCATGGACTGCAGGATACCCAGTGCGGATTCAAGTGTTTCACCCGTAAAGCGGCTGAAACTCTCTTTCCCTTGCAGACCATTCCCGGCTGGACCTTTGATGTTGAGATCTTAGCCATGGCGCAGAAACTGGGAATGACCATCGCCGAGGTTCCCATCCCCTGGTATTATCACGGAGACAGCAAGGTTCGTGTGATCCGCGATTCCCTCAAAATGACGCGTGACCTCTTCCGCATCCGTGCCAGCGTGCGCAAACGCAAATTACCGTCTTAATTCTGGTTATCTCTCAATCTCCATGCCTAAATTCGATCGTGAATTGATCCCTGCTGCGCCTGATCTCAATTTTGAGATTCCTCTCTGGCGCCAGGGATTTTCAGTTGCCGGTCTCGATGAGGCAGGCAGAGGTGCCTGGGCTGGCCCTGTGGCTGCAGCTGTCGTGGTTCTCCCACAACAGGACAATATTCACCCCATGCTTACCGGTGTGCGTGATTCAAAACAGCTTAAACCCGCCGATCGGGCGCGGCTGGCAGAGATCATCCGCGCGGAAACCGACTGGGCAACCGGCATGGCAACCAACGTAGAGATCGATGAATTGGGAATCATCTCTGCCACGCGCCTGGCAATGATGCGCGCCCTGGCTGCGCTTCGGCACAAACCGGATCACCTGCTTCTGGATGCCCTTTTTTTGCCTGATGAGCCATTGCCGCAAACCTCGCTCATCAAAGGCGATCAGCGCAGCCTGTCCATAGCCGCGGCCTCCATCCTGGCGAAGACCGCGCGGGATGCATGGATGATGAATGCTGCCCTCAAGTACCCGGTTTATGGGTTTGAGTGCCACAAGGGATACGGAACGCGCCTGCACCAAAAGATGTTATTCGATTTTGGCTCCTGCCCGCTTCACCGAATAACATTTGAGCCCATCCGGTTAGTCATAAACAAAAACCCTGAAGTTATCACTCCCGGGGAGTAAATTTTTTTCAATTCTAGATTACTTCTTTCGATAGATAAAGAACTTAGAGATCTCAGCCGCGATGGACGGGATCAGGAAGAGAGGGACGATCAGTTCCCAGGCTTTCAGATCCAACGGGTATGTTTGGAATACCGGGTTCAAGAACGGGATGTAAACCACCGCCAACAGCAGTATCAGAGAAAACAGAACTGCCAGGTTCATCCATTTACTGGAGAAGATTCCAATTTTCAACAACGGATAACGCTCCGACCTTGCCGTGTACGCTCGGAACAACTCTGATATCGATAAAGTTACAAATGCCATCGTTTCAGCCAGTTCAAGGCGGCTGGCGTTATCCAACTCCACATGGGTGAGTCCGCGCCAGAACGCGAAAAGTGTCACCCCGGCGATTGCAATCGTTTGAATGATCACCCCGATCAACATCTGCCGATTGATGATCGGCTCTTTTGGGGGGCGCGGCTTTTGCTGCATGATATCCGGGTCGCCTTTTTCAGTTCCCAGCGCCAGTGCCGGTGCGCCATCCGTGATCAGGTTCAGCCACAAAAGCTGGACTGGAGCCAATGGCGATAATTGTTCTGCTGTCAGGTCAGGGAAGAGTAATTTGCCAAATATCGTCGGCAGGAAAATAATGATGATCTCGCCCATATTGCACGAGATGAGGTAGTACACGAACTTGCGAATATTGGAATATATGATACGTCCCTGTTCAACTGCGGAGACAATACTCACATAGTTGTCGTCGGTTAAAACCATGTCCGCGGTATCCTTAGCCACATCTGTGCCGGTGATTCCCATGGATACACCAATATCCGCCTGTTTGATTGCCGGGGCGTCGTTAACGCCGTCTCCGGTCATTGCCACCACTTCGCCGTTTGCCTGCAGCGCGTTGACAATCCGCATCTTGTGTTGCGGGGATACCCTTGCGAACACATCTGTCTGTTCCACCTCAGCCACAAGTTGTTTATCATCGATCTCGTCGAGCTGTGCACCGGTGAGCACCTTGTGACCAGGTCTTAGCAAGCCGATGTTTTCCGCAATGGCGCGTGCTGTGTTTGGGTAATCGCCGGTGATCATCAGTGTGCGGATGCCAGCATTGGCTGCTGTCTGCATGGCAGGTTTTACTTCGGGACGTGCCGGGTCGATCATCCCCACCAATCCGGCAAAGATCAGGTCTTTCTCCAGCTCACGGCTTTCTAATTCTCCAGGGACGTCCTTTACCATGCGGTAAGCCATCCCCAGCACCCGCAGCGCACCGCGGGTCAATTCATCGTTAGCCTGCCCAATTTCTGCCCGAATCTTGTCTGTCAACGGAAGCGGTTCCCCGTCATTCATCGGTTGAATGCTTTTACAAAGGTTGAGCACTATATCCGGTGCACCCTTGACAGCAATCACATGCCAGCCCTTGCGGGTTTCGTCCACAAAAGGAGAAAGGTCTTCTAGCGTGGGGTTATCCACTGAGTGAATGGTGACCATGCGTTTGCGTTCTGAATCAAACGGAATTTCGTTCTTACGGGGGTAAGCATTGGAAAGTCCGCCATGCTTCCCACCTGCTTTATACGCCGCCACCAGGATGGAACCTTCGGTGGGGTCGCCGACCATGCGATATTGCGTCGGTTGTCCCTCGATGGTGGTTTCTTCCAGGATAGCATCGTTGTTCAACGCGCCGACCCATAAGGCAGTTTTTACCGCCGGGAAGTCATTCAGGTTAACCTTATTGCCGCCTACGATAAACTCGCCATCTGGGGTATATCCCTGCCCGGTGACCTCCACAAAGGTCCCGTCCACCCACAGGCGGGTGACTGTCATTTCGTTCTGCGTCAGGGTACCGGTCTTATCGGAGCAAATAATGGTTGCTGAACCCAGTGTTTCCACGGAGGATAACCTGCGGATGAGCGCATGGCGTTTGATCATTTCCTGCATACCGAGCGCCAGGCTGATAGTCACAATCGCGGGCAGCCCTTCAGGCACCGCAGCAATAGCCAGGCTGACCGCAATCATAAACAGGTGCAGAGGATTTCCACCCTGGATCATACCCACGCCAAAGATCAAGGCTGATATCACCAGGCACGCCCAGCCCAGTGTCTTCCCGAGCTGATCGAGCCGTTTTTGCAGCGGAGTCTCTTCTTCAGCCACCGATTGCAGCATGGTGGCGATCATTCCCAATTGCGTGTGCATGCCGGTGCTAGTCACCACGCCAGTTCCGCGTCCGTAGGCGATTACCGTGCCCATGAATACCGTGTTCTTGCGGTCACCGATGCTGGCTCCGCTTTCCAGCAAGAGCGCGGCATCTTTTTGAACCGGCACCGATTCTCCAGTCAGCGCGGCCTCTTCAGCCCGCAAGTTAACCGCCTCAAGTAAACGCAGATCAGCCGGGACAAAATTCCCGGCCTCCAACAGCACAATATCGCCGGGAACCAGGCTTGCTGCTGGAATCGAAATCCTTTTTCCATCCCGAAGCACACGCGCATCCGGTGACGCCATCTTTTTTAATGCAGCTAAACTTTGCTCTGCCTTGGATTCTTGCACCACCCCCATGATCGCGTTCAAAACCACGATGAGGATGATTGCACCCGCATCCACCCACTCCCCCAGGAAAGCCGAGATGATCGATGCAACAATCAGCAGGACGATGACAAAGGATTTCAGCTGATCATAAAGTAATTTCAGAAAGGTCGGTCGCGGTTTTTCCAGCAGCTGGTTGGGACCATACTCTTTTAGCCGCTTTTCAGCTTCTTCACTGGTCAAACCTTCGGTTTTTTCTGTCTTCAGATGGGTAAGAACATCTTCGGTGCTCACCGCATGCCAGGTAACGCTCAATTCCTCGTGCGCTGAGGGTCGCGGGGTTGGGGTTACGCTCATACACTTCTCCTATGAGATCAATCAGTGCTGGTTGGGGAAATCGTCGTACCGGGCAGAATCTCGGCGCCTTTGGGAATCACCACGATGCCATCGCGTACCACCCAGCCATTCCCATCCAGGTCGGTGCCGCGCGGGAATGCGCTGATGGTCACATTTTGCCCAAGGCGGGCATTCTTGTCGATGATGGCACCTTCGATGTTGCAATTGCAGCCAATCTCGAGTGGGATTTTACGCCCCTCCGAAGCCCAGTCGCGCTCATAATAATCGTTGCCCATTAAAATGCTGTCCTTGATCTTTACACCGCTGCGGATCTGACTGCGCAGTCCTATAATGGAATGCCGAATATCTGCATCGTCGATGCGGCAGCCCTCTGCCAGGAGGGTATCTACCATGCAGCTGTTGTTCACCGTAGAGCCCGGCAGAAAGCGAGGATGGGAATAGATTGGCGCTGCGGGGTCATAAAAATTGAATGGCGGATCTTTAACAGTGAGCGCCAGGTTGGTATCGAAAAACGATCGGATGGTTCCGATGTCCTCCCAGTATCCCTCAAAATCATAACCATAGACCTTGTGGGTTTGGATTGCCGCCGGAATGATATGTCCGCCGAAATCATCCATCGGGATCTTATCCAGCATATCAATCAGGGATTCTGTCTTGAAAAGATAGATGCCCATTGAACCCAAATAGGGTTTCTGCCGATCAAGGCGGCTAATCATATGACGTAAGACTTTTGGATCAGTCGGTTTTTCTGCAAAATCAGTGATTTTTCCGCTTAGGTCCCGTTTTAAGATGCCGTAGCGTGCCGCATCTTCCTTGGTGACCGGTTGGACGGCAATGGTCACATCGGCATCCTTCTCGAAGTGAAGGGATGCCATTTTGCTGAAATCCATGCGGTAAAGGTGGTCGCCGGCAAGGATGAGCACATACTTGGCCCGCGTCGAGCGGATCTCAAAAATCTGCTTCCGCACCGCATCTGCTGTGCCCTGGTACCAGGCTGAATTGGCAACGGTCTGCTCCGCTGCCCAGATCTGCACCCATCCCTGGTGAAATGCGTCAAAATTATACGTGCGCACGATATGCCGATGCAGCGACACCGAGTTGAATTGTGTCAGGACGGCAATACGCAAGATTCCAGAATTAATGCAATTGCTGATGGGAATATCGATCAGGCGGTACTTGCCAGCTACTGGCACTGCCGGCTTTGATCGCTGCTGCGTCAGGGGAAATAGGCGCTGCCCGCGGCCTCCGCCCAGGATCACTGCAAGAATCTCGTCCATTGTTGGCATACAGTCCCTCCCGACGCTGAAATTAAATTAATAAAATAAGCATAACATTATTCGGTTGCACTCGTCAATGGAGAGTTGCTCACAATCTGGATTGGGCTTGTCAGGCTTCAGCGGGATTTTTTGTTTTTAGACCTCGAATCGAGAAAAGGAACACTGCGAAAGCCAGCGCTGCGCTCACAAGAAATGGCATTGAGGGTCCTTCTGAGCCGAAAAGTGCGCCCCCTATGACCGGCGCCAGGGCATTTGCGGCACTCAACAATGCCGCCGAAATTCCAAGTGTGCCGCCAATCTCCACAGGTGCCACATTGCGCGTGAGCAGGCTGTTGATCGACGGCTGCAGCACCCCTCCACCTATCGCTGCCGGCACCATTGCCAGCAGGATCCATCCCAGCCCAAGCCAGCCTTTGTTCGCGTCCGCAGGCGGTGGGTCGATCTGCAGGCTCTTGGTTGGCGTAACCTCCCCGGCAAGGTTGCGTTCACCGGTAAGTTCCGCCGTTACCTTTTCCCTTGAATACCACGGCGGCGGCACCCTGGGGGTTAACGCCGTGAGCAGCAGTCCAGCAGAAATCATAACCAGACCAAAGCGGATCAGCCACTTTTCCCCAAATTTGCGGCTCCATTTGCCGATGAAATATCCTTGGACCGAAACAACAACAATCCCCACAAACACATAGATGATGGAATTACCTGAACCATTCAGCCCAAGGCGGCTGAGAGTGAACAAAGAGAGTATTTGCTGAAAGCTGCCAAAGGCGATCTGCTGGAAGAACATCGCCACCAATAAAAAGCCTACCAGGGGTTTTTGCAGCGTCGCAAAAAAATTCTTTAAGCCAACCTCTTTTTTGCTGGTTAACTGTAACGTTGTATCCGGTTTATGTGTTTCCTTGAGAAGGAAAGTGGTCATCAAAATGGATATCATCGAAAACCCGGCTGCCACAAAAGCCGGAACCTGATAGTGGTTCCCCCCTAAGGAAAGTGAAATGAACGAAATGACCGGCCCAACCACAAAACCGAGCCCGAATGCCGCTCCCACAAGACCCAAGCCCTGGGTGCGCGTCTTCTCATTTGTGCTGTCGGTGATAACCGCTTGTGCGGTTGAAACATTCGCCCCCGATAAGCCATCGAGAATCCGTGCCAGAAACAGCATCCACAGGCTGTTGGCAAACCCCAGCAGGATGAATCCGATGAATGTTCCCAACTGGCTGGCAAGCAGGATGGGCTTTCTGCCAAACCGGTCCGAAAGGCGGCCCAAAATCGGCGCGCCGATCACCTGCGCGGTGGGGTAAGCCGCTCCAAGAAATCCGATGAGAAGTGCGTTCGCGCCAAAAGAGGCTGCATAAAGCGGCATCAGGGGTACGATAATCGTCAGCCCCATCAAGTCAATAAGGATGATGACAAAGACCGGCAGGATCTTTTTGAAATCCAATTTGTCAGTAGTTGCACCTTGCTGAGCGGTTATTTCCAATCATTCCTCCCTGGTCAAAAATAATTACCTTCGCAAGTTTACTTAATCCTTATATGAAAAGTATAAGAATACCAACTTTCATTTGACATTGAAAAACTAATTCTTTTTCGATGATGAGAACTCTGCTCCGCTGAAAGCCCTTATTGCTGCCGGTATATCCCGGAAAGTCGCTTACGTTTTTTGGCCAGCGAATGGTTATACGCCATAATTAATCCCGCTGCCTGGTGGCTGCAGGTAAGAAGAACGCTGGCGTTTGCGGAAGAAAAACGTCAACACCAGCCCGGCAGCGAATCCGCCGATATGCGCCATGTAAGCCACCCCCCCGCTCCCTGCATTCATTGTAGAGAGGGTTCCGATGCCGGAAAGCAGCTGCAGCCCGATCCAGGCACCAATAACCAGGATGGCCGGCAGGCGTACGATCCACGCTGCCATTAACACACGGATCCTTTGGCCTGGCATCAGGATAAGGTAGGCTGCCAATACCCCGGCGATCGCGCCCGAAGCCCCCAGGTTAGGGACTTCAACATACGGCGCGAGGATATATTGCGCAAAGGTAGCCGCCATCCCGCAAAGAAGATAAAAGATCAGGAACTTGAAGTGCCCGAAGCGGTCTTCCACGTTGTCGCCAAAGATCAACAGGTACAGCATGTTGCCACCCAGGTGCAGCCAGCTGGCGTGCATGAACATGGAGGTGAAGATGGTGATAAAGAAAGCCGTCGGGTTCTGGCTGAAGTACGCCGGGGTGAACGCCCAGGTATACACAAAATTATCACCGCCTGCCAGCTCAAGTAAAAAGACCAGCACATTGGCAGCCACCAACATCCAGGTCACCACTGGGATCAGCCTGCGCTGTGAATTATCATCACCGATAGGGATCATTCAACACTCCTTATTCAAAAAGGTCTTTATAACAACCTACAGGTGAAGTATACGATTGTTTATACAAGAACGGTAATGTTTTTGCTGAGCTCATGTACAATCAAATCAATACCAAAGGCTGCGCCAGGAGTTAAACATGTTTGATTTTTTTCGCAAGTTGATCAAGAAAAACCGCCGTGACAGCACCAAAAAAGCTCCCCATCCGAACATCAGTCAGTCCGATGAGATTCGCAAGTACGCCAAAACCCACTTTGTCATCCCTGCCCGTAAAAAGGGAGAAAAACGCGTCAGTTTCTCTGCCAAAGACCTCCACCAGGGGTTGGACCTGGTGAGCCGTTATCCGATGGTGTGCAGCGCCATCGATTCCAGGAAGTTTTGTGAATTCGCACGTGTGCAGTTAATTAAACGCGATGGCCCCCAACAGGGAGCCGCTGCACGCTGGACGTTCAAAATTTAAATAATCGCCTTCCGCTTTTTCAGGAATATCCCGCGCTGCCTGCTAAAAACCTTACTGTTTTGTAAAAGAAAACTGTTGTTTAATGAATTCCTTTCGATGTACAATCTTATAAGTCGTTTAAATTTACGATCACAGGGTAGATTTTGATCCCCTGCCAATGCTCAGTTCATTGGATTTGCCGGTTGCTTCCTATGAGTAATATATGGGCATTATTTTAGGTATTAGACGGTTCGTATTATTCACTTGCCTCATCGCAAGCCTGGTTATCTTGCCCGCGTTCGCCCCTCTCAAAGCGGCAGATCAGCCGACTGTCGTAAGGGTTGGTGTCTATCAGAACGAGCCCAAAGTATTTATTGATGAGAATGGAAATCCATCGGGATTTTTCATCGACCTTATCGAAAAGATCGCGGTCGAGGAACATTGGATGTTGGTCTATGTGCCATGCGAGTGGTCTGATTGTCTGCAGGCTCTTGCCGACGGCGAAATTGACCTGATGCCGGATGTTGCCTACAGCGATGAACGAGACGTGTTGTTTGATTTTCATAAGACGCCGGTTATTGAAAGTTGGTCTAGGGTCTATTCTTCTCCCAAGGGTTCTATCTCTACACTTAAAGACCTGGATGAAAAACGTATTGCGGTTCTTGATGGATCAATCCAGCAAACCATATTCCAGGAGTTGATGTCGGGATTTGGGTACAAAGTTAAGATAATACCAGCTAAAACGTATAAAGAAGCCTTTTCAATGGCTGAAGATGGGTCGGTGGATGGCGCTATTTCAAACCAGTTATTTGGTGACTATTTCTATCAACAATACCATCTGGTAGAAACCTCGATCGATTTCAATCCTGCCCAATTATTCTTTGCCGCCGCCCAGGGAAAAAACGCAGAGTTGCTTAATGCAATTGACCGGGATCTTACTAAGTGGAAGGCTGAACCGAATTCACCTTATTATTCCACTCTGGGTCAATGGACAGCCAAAGAACCTTATCAGTTGCCAAAATCAATCCTTTGGGCAGCTGGTATCGTATTGGGTTTGTTTTTTACTGCCACGGGGATCATCCTGCTGCTGCGCCGCCAGGTTAGGTTAAGAACCCTAAAACTCAGCCTTGCAAACCAGGAACTGCAGAAAAGCGAGAAAAGATACCAAACCCTCACCAATATCTCACCGGTGGGGATATTCCGAACTGACCCTGATGGATCTACCACCTACGTGAACCCAAAATGGAGCGAAATATCCGGCTTGCCTGCCGAAAAGGCTTTGGGTGATGGCTGGCTGGAAGCGGTTCACCCGGGCGACAGGGATAGATTGGCCCATGTTTGGAAAGAGTCAGCCGAAAAACATCAGGCGTCTTATTCAGATTACCGCTTTTTGCATCCGGATGGTCGTATCGTATGGGTGATGGGGCAGGCAGTTACAGAATTTGATTCCACAAACCAGATCATGGGATATGTGGGTACCATTACTGACATTACCGAGCGTAAACTCGCCGAACAGGAGATCACCAAGTTAAACACTGAATTGGAATCCCGCGTAAAAGAGCGGACAGCCCAGTTGGAGGCAGTCAATAAAGAGCTTGAGTCGTTTTCTTACTCCGTATCGCATGATCTTCGGGCTCCCCTGAGGGCTGTCAGTGGATTTGCTGAGATCATTGCCAGGCGTTACAGGCAGCAACTTAACCCGGAAGCAACACACTATTTTGACAATATTGTCAAAGCCAGTGAACGTATGGGTCATTTGATAGATGACCTTTTAACTTATGCGCGGCTTGGCAGATCTGGCGTTCGTCACGAGCTGATCTCAATTGAATCAGTGGTGAACGAGATTCAAAAAAATATGCGGCAGTACATTGACGAAATACACGGCACCTTATCGGTTGCCGAAAACCTTCCCTCGATTTACGGCGATCAAACATTGCTGATCCAGATTTTTACCAACCTGTTGGAAAATGCTTTTAAGTACCACCGGCAGGATGTTCCGCCTTTGGTCTCGATAACATGCGAGGAATTAGAAAAACAGGTGTTGTTCCGAATTATAGACAACGGTATCGGCATTCCCCAGGAATACCTGGAAAAGATTTTTAACATGTTTCAACGCCTGCATTCAGAGGATGATTACCCGGGCACCGGCATCGGGTTGGCAACAGTTAAAAAATCCGTCAGCTTGCTGGGCGGCAGTGTTTGGGTTGAATCTGAAGTGGGCAAAGGCAGCGCCTTCTTTGTTCAACTTCCAAAGGAGTGAAGTTCATGGCAAAACCCGCGCATATACTATTAGTTGAAGATAACTCAATGGATATTGAGTTAACATTGGACGCTTTTCATGAAGCCAAACTTCTTAACACCATTTATGTTGTGAAATCTGGTCTTGAAGCATTGGATTATTTGTTGGGGAAAGGAAAGTATTCTGACCGCCAGGAGTATCCTTTACCCAACCTTGTCCTGCTGGATCTTAAACTCCCGGGAATAGATGGCTTTGAGGTCCTGGAGAAAATCAAGGCTACCCCGGTGCTCAAACGCCTCCCCGTGGTGATTCTGACTTCCTCGAAAGAAGAAGGGGACCGAGCCCTTTCTTACGACCGGGGCGCAAACAGCTACCTTGTTAAACCCGTATCGTTCGAGGGTTTTTTGGGAATTGTAAGAGAAATTAATGGTTACTGGTTGTCGCTAAACGTTGCCCCGCCGGAGGAGTGAAAATGACCCAGCCAATTCCTGTCCTTTATGTTGATGATTACCCCCTAGACCGCGAACTTGTCCGCGATGCGCTGGAAAGGGAGCATGGCGGGTTTGCCCTTATCGAAGCAAAATCCCGCAAAGATTTTGAGGAAAATCTTTTATCGGGCGGCTTTGATGTCGTTCTAAGCGATTTTAATATCCTCGGATTTGAAGGTTTGCAGGTCCTTGAGGCAGTAAAAGAAAAGTACCCTGAGATTCCGGTGATCATCGTCACAGGCACCGGATCGGAAGAAGTGGCTGCCGAAGCCATAAAACGGGGTGCCGCGGATTACATCATCAAGACCCCAAAACATATCCAACGCCTTCCGCATATCATCCATGACGTGCTGGAAAAGAAACAACTCGAGATGAAAAACCGGCAAATGGAATCCGCGGTGGTTCAAAGCCGGGAACTCCTGACTAATCTCTCCCGGCTGGTTCCCGGCGTGATCTATCAGTACCGGCTATATCCTGATGGGCACTCGGCATTTCCATATTCAAGCTCGGGCATGAACACGATCTATGAGTATTCGCCTGAAGAAGTACGGGAGGATGCCTCACCAGTTTTTGGACGATTGCACCCGGATGATTACGATATGGTGTCAAATGCCATTTTTGAATCTGCCCGCACCCTTGAGGAATTCTATTGCGAATTCCGGGTAATCCTGCCCAAACAGGGTCTACGCTGGCGCTGGAGCCAGGCGCACCCTGAACGCATGCCAGACGGTAGTACGTTATGGCATGGCATCATTTCGGATATCACCGATCGAAAATTGATAGAGGAAAAGCTTGACGAGGAGCGCATCCTCCTGAGGACATTGATCGACAATCTCCCTGACCGTATCTATGTTATGGACACCCAGGGACGAAAAACATTATCCAACACTGCTGATTTTCAGTCCGCAGGTTTCACGAGCATGGAGGATATCATCGGTAAAACGGATCTTGACGTTTTTCCACCTGACCTGGCAAAAATTTACTGGGAGCGAGATAGATCGGTTATCAATTCCGGAAAACCTCTTATCAATGTTGAAGAACCCGGATTGGATTCACAGGGTAATCCAGTCTGGCTATTGACATCTAAACTGCCGTTACGGGATACCCATGGTAAAGTCGTTGGGTTGGTTGGCATCGGGCGGGATATTACCGAACGCAAACAGGCAGAAAAAGAGTTGCAAGATAGTGAGGAAAAATTCAAATACATTTTTGATCACTCGCCAGTTGGAAAATCATTGACGAAGATAACTGGCGAGATTTATGTTAATCAAAGTTTTTGTGACATGCTGGGATATTCGGAAAAGGAACTAAAAAATAGGAAGTGGCAGGAGATAACACATCCGGATGATATTGAACTATCACAAAAAGTCGTCAACGCCCTTCTATCAGGAGAAAAAGAGACTGCACGCTTTACAAAAAGATACCTCAAAAAAGATGGCTCCATTGTCTGGGCAGATGTAAGTACCTCAATCCGACGGGATACAGCGAACAACCCAATGTATCTGGTGACAGCAGTGGTTGATATTACCGACCGAAAATTAGCCGAGGCCGAATTACAAGAGAGTGAGCTGAGGTTTCATAGTCTTTACAATACGATGGTTGAAGGTGTGAGCTTGCACGAACTTGTTTACGACGATTCCGGAAAGGCAATTGACTACCGAATTCTAGACACCAACCTGGCGTTCGAACATATCACGGGCATTGCCCGAGATCGGGCTGTTGGCGCCCTCGCCTCACAGTTATACGGGACTGGGAAGCCGCCGTACATCGAGATATATACACGGGTTGCTGAAACCCTGGTACCAACCCAATTCGAGAGTACTTTCGATCCGCTGCAAAAGACTTTTCTGATTTCGGTCTTCGCCCCAACAAAGGGCAGATTCGCAACTGTTTTCCAGGACATCACTGAGCGCAAAAAAGGAGAAGAAGCACTGCGCTTAAGTGAAAAACGTTTCCGCACCCTCTTTGAACACGCACCTGTTGGGGTGGCATTAATCGAGTCAAAAACTGGCAGATATTTGGATATCAATCCTAAATACTGTGCCTTTCTTGGTTATACACGGGAGGAGGCTTTACAAAAGTCCTTAATGGATGTCTCTCATCCGGGAGAATTACAGGCTAATCTCGATCAAAATGCAGACCTGGTCAAAGGGAAGATACGCAGTTTTGCGCTTGAAAAAAGATTTATCTGCAAAGGCGGTACGATCAAGTGGGGATATTTGACGGCATCTCCATTATGGAGTGAGGGCGAAACTCCATCACAGTACATCCACATCGCGGTAGTCCAGGATATCACCGAACGCAAACAACTGGAAGCTCAATTGAAGAACTTCTACAACATGCTGAATGCAGGTCTAAATGAAATCTATACTTTCGACGCGCAGACTTTGCAATTTGATTTCGTCAGCGCTGGCGCGTTAAATAACTTGCGCTACACATTGGATCAAATGAAAGGGATGACCCCACTCGATATTAAACCCGAGTTTACCCTGGAAAAATTCGAAACACTAGTGGCGCCGCTTCGTCAACATAAAACACCATTGGTCGTCTTTTATACGAACCATCAACGGTCTGACGGAAGTACATATCCTGCCGAGGTTCATTTACAACTGTTCGACCAGATCGAGCATCCCATTTTCCTCGCTGTGGTTCTCGACATCACGCAACATAAACAAGCCGAAGAGGAAATTCGGCAGCTCAACCTTACCCTGGAAAAACGCGTGGAGGAACGCACACGGGAATTGCGCGAAACCCAGGATAAACTGGTGCGTCACGAAAAACTGGCAGTTCTGGGTCAGCTTGCCGGTGGACTTGGTCATGAACTCCGCAATCCGCTGGGCGTGATCAATAATGCTGTTTATTACCTGAAGATGACCCAACCGGAAGCCGATGAAAAAGTCAAATCATACCTTTCTATCATTGAAAACGAAGTAAAGAATGGTGAAAAAATCATTCATGATTTGATCAGTTTCACTCGCGGGGTTACCACAAACAAGGAAGTCATTTCACTCCCAGATTTGATCAACAATGTACTGCAGCGTCTTCCGGTATCTCAGGCTGTGAGTTATCAGATGGATTTGGCGGCAGACTGCTCAACCGTCCGGGTTGACCCTTTTCACCTGGAACAGGTGATGCAAAACCTTCTCCTCAACGCGTTTCATGCTGTCACCCAGGATGATTCAGGACTGGCGAGAAAAGAAAATAAATCTGGCCTCATCACGATCAAAACCAGGAAAGTAAAAAAGTTCTTGGAAATCAGCATTGCGGATAATGGAATTGGTATTCCTCCTGAAAACATCCAAAAAATATTCGAGCCATTGTTTACCACCAAAGTTAAAGGGATGGGATTAGGGTTGGCGATCAGCAAAAAACTGATCGAAGCGAATGGCGGCACAATTGAGGTATCCAGCGCCGTGGGCAAAGGCAGCACATTCACCGTTCAATTACCGACCAATTGCTAAATTGCTTCTGGATGAATTGATCTGATTGTTATAACAAATACCCAAACCATGCAGAGTCACTGGTTTGGGTATTTCTTAAAGTTCGTAAAATAATTTTTTCGTTATCGCCGATTTCAGCTTATTTCCCGAAACCTCTGCCGAGGATGTAATCCTCCATATTGGTAATGAGCAGGTTTTTATCCTCAATGGTTTGTTTGACCACATCGCCAATTGAAATAATCCCAGCGATTTTCCCCTTATCGCAAACCGGCAGATGGCGGATACGTTTTTGGGTCATCAGCGCCATGCATTCCTCATGGGTCTCATCCATGGCGACACACACCACCTCGCGCGTCATATAGGTTTCTACCGGCATTTTCAACTGGATGGTCTTGTCCTTGGCAACCTCGCGCACAAAATCGCGCTCTGAAAAGATCCCTACCAGGTCATCCTTTACGGTCACCAGCAAAGCACCAACATTCTTTTCCGCCATTAGTTCAAGTGCTTCAAGCACTGTAGCAGAAGGCGGCACTGCGTACACTGCATTACCTTTTGCTTTTAAAATATCCCGAACCAATACCATTTTCGCTCCTCTTTTACATGTAATTATGACAATTTATGTCTAGTATAGCCTTGTTTTTACAAAAATCAATACAAAACCGCGGTTATCCCGCGGTTTTTGTCTAACTAAGGTACTGCTACCGGTTCCTGTGGTTTTTCTTCTTCAACTACAGGTTTTTTCTTTTTCCCGCGTTTCAGGATAATCTCTTTGTCCTTGTTCACATCCACCACCACGTGATCCCCATCGTTGAACTCATGGGAGAGAATCGCATCCGACAAGCGGTCTTCCACTTTATCCTGCAGCACACGCCGCAGCGGACGTGCTCCCATCTCCGGGTTGAAACCCTCACTGGCAATCAAGTCAAGCGCGGCATCGGTGGCACTGAGCGCGATATTATGCTCCCGCATACGCGCCGCCACCTTCTCCAGTTCCACGTTAACGATGTTGCGGATGTGCTCGGCATTGAGCGGGTGGAAGACGATGATGCCATCCAGGCGGTTGATGAACTCTGGGCGGAAAACCTTGCGCAGGCTATCCAGCAGGCGCTTGCGCATTTCCTCGTAACTGCGCGATTCTTCTTCCTTCTCGTCCTTCTTGAGCGAGAATCCCAGCGACCCCTGCCGCCGGATCTCCTCGGAACCGATGTTGGTGGTCATCACAATGATGGCATTGCGGAAGTCAACTTTATGCCCGCGAGCGTCGGTGAGCTGACCTTCTTCCATGATCTGCAGCAGCATGTTATGCGCTTCAGGGTGCGCCTTTTCGATCTCATCGAACACAACAATCGAGTAAGGTCGCCGGCGAATGGCTTCGGTGAGCTGCCCGGCTTCTTCAAAGCCAACATACCCCGGCGGTGCCCCCACCAGGCGGCTGACATTGTGGCGTTCCATGAACTCCGACATGTCGATCTGCACCAGGGCTTCTTCACTGCCAAACAGGAAGCACGCCAGGGCCTTTGTAAGAGCGGTTTTCCCGACCCCGGTAGGCCCCAGGAACATGAACGAGCCAATCGGACGGCGCGGGTCCTTCAACCCTGCGCGTCCGCGGCGCACCGCCTTGGAGATGGTTTCAATAGCTTCTTCCTGCCCCACAATACTCTTGCGGAGTTCTGCCTCCATGTTGAGCAGTCGCTGGCTCTCTTCTGTGGCCAGCTGCATGATGGGAACTCCGGTCCACATGCTCACCAATTCCGCAATGTCTTCTGAGGTGACAACCGGGCTGGTGGAACGGTCCCAGCCGGTTCGCAGTTTTTCAATCTGGCTCTTCAAACCGCTCTCCTGGTTTGATAGTTCTACCGCGTCATCGTTTCTCCCGGCTTCCACAGCTGCAGTGCGGTTGGCGCGTACGATCTTGAGCTGCGACATCAGGTCTTTGAAAGTCTGCGCTGCCGGGCTCTTGTACATGCGCACCCGCGACGAGGCCTCGTCGATCAGGTCGATTGCTTTATCGGGCAAAAAGCGTTCGGTCACGTAGCGCGAGGAAAGATGTGCAGCCGATTCCAACGCCTCATCCGAGATGACCAGGCGGTGGTGCTCTTCGTACGCCTTACGGATGCCCTTGAGGATCTGGATGGTCTCGTCCACCGTCGGCTCGACCACCAGGATGGGCTGAAAGCGGCGTTCCAGTGCCGCGTCGGTTTCAATGTGCTTGCGGTATTCATCCAGGGTGGTGGCACCAATTACCTGCAGTTCGCCGCGCGAAAGCGCCGGTTTGAGGATGTTGGCAGCATCCACCGTTGACCCGGCGGATCCTGCCCCTACCAGCATGTGCAATTCATCAATGAACAGGATGGATTTGGCAGCTTTTAATTCCTCGATAACCCGCTTGAGGCGTTCCTCGAACTGACCGCGGTACATGGTGCCTGCCACCAGCGAACCCACGTCAAGCTGCAAGACTCGTTTACCGATGAGCGGCGCCGGCACATCGCCTTCGATGATGCGCTGCGCCAGACCTTCAACGATGGCGGTTTTGCCCACACCGGGTTCACCGATGAGAGCCGGATTGTTCTTGTTGCGCCGCGCCAATATCTGGATGAGCCTTTCAATTTCCTTTTGCCGCCCGATCACCGGGTCAAGTTTACCTTCCTCCGCCAGAGTGGTCAGGTCAACTGCCAGCTGGTCAACCAGCGGCGTTTTGGCTTCTTTCTTTTCTTCCTTACGCGCCATCGGTGCGCCTCCGGCGGTCGCCGGACCACTGGTGGCTTCTTCCATCATGCGCCGTGTCTGCCGCCGCACCTGTTCAGGGGTGACGCCAAGTTTTTTCAGCGCTTCCACCGCCTGCCCTTCTGTTGAGCGGGTGAGCGCAAGCAGCAGATGTTCTGTTCCTATAAATTGGTGCCCCATCAGCCGTGCTTCCTCAATTGCAAATTCCAGCACCTGTTGGGCGCCTTTGGAAAGTTCAATGGTGGGGGTTTCAGTGAGCCCCATCGGCGCGAGCCGCTCCACCATTTCGCGTACACGGTCGGTCTCAAGACCCAATTCGCGCAGTGCTGCGCTGGCGGTCCCGCCATCCTCTTCAATAAGCCCTACGAGCAAATGCTCGGTATTAATGGTGGTATGGCGCAGGCGTTCAGCCTCTGCATGCGCCAGGGCGAGTACGTGCCGCGCCCGTTGTGTAAAACGCTCCATTCCTGCCAAAGTGTTCCTCCTGGATCGTCCACTCCCGTGAATTCACGGAAGAGAAAAAGTTGAGAGCTGTGCCCCCTGCCGGTTGACCGGGTACTGGATTTTACCAGCAAATTTTCCCGGTCTGAATCAATACTATTTTAACAAAAAGAGATAAGAAACGGATAAGAATTTACAGGTTGCCGGATGTTCTATAATTGGATTTATGAATTTGCTTGAAGTCAAAGACCTTACCGATTGGCATAACTGGCTGAGTACGCATTACAACACCGATTCTGAAGTGTGGCTGGTGTATCACCGCTCCGATAGTGGAAAACCAGGCGTGGATTACGAATCCTCGGTGGAGGAAGCCCTGTGTTTCGGCTGGGTCGACAATATCATTAAGAAAATTGACGAGCATAGCTACGCGCGCAAGTTCACCCCGCGTAAGCCCGATAGCAAGTGGTCACCCACCAATATTGCTCGCGTTGAAAAGATGATCCATGCCGGGCGTATGACGGAACATGGCATGTCATTGGTAGAAAGTGCCAGGCAGTCCGGCGCCTGGGACCACCCAACCAGCAAGCCGGTATTCGACCTCACCATGCCCTCGGAATTTGACGCAGCGCTGGCAGCCAATCCCGCCGCCCGGAAAAATTACGAGACCCTCAGCCGCTCTCATCGTGAGCAATACCTGCTGTGGATTGTCACCGCTAAAAAGCCGGAAACCCGCGCCCGAAGGATCGCCGAATCCGTCCAGATGCTCTCTGAGGGGAAGAAACTGGGGCTGCGCTAACCCATCCGTTTCTATAAATTGCCAAATCCGTGCTGCCAATTATGGGATAATAACCCCATGCTCAAGCGCTTTTTACAGGGGACTGTCCTTTTTTGGGTCGCTCTTACCTTGCTCGCCCTCGCTGGCGGGTATGTCCTCTTTTATTCAACTGCAGTCGCCCCCTGGGCATTCAGTGATTCCACGGTGTACATCGCTGCCGGCATCAACTGGATCAAAGGCAATGGAATGGGATTTGTTCAGGCAGATGGGTTATTTGCCCCCCTGATGCACTTCCCTCCGGGTTACCCTGTGCTGATCGGGCTCACTTCCTTGCTGATACCTGACCCGATCACTGCCATCCGTTGGCTCAATATCTTCTGTTTTGTCCTGCTCATTTTCCTGGGCGGTTTACTATTGTATAAGATCACCCAGTCAAAATTACTTCCCCTTCTTTATGGTATTCTGCTGATCTTCTCACCTTTTTTGATCATGCCATTCAGCGGAGCCATGTCGGAAGCGCCTTCCATCCTCACTGGCACATTGGCAATATTGCTGCTGGTTCGATATCGGCAAACTGACCGAAAAGGTCATTTATTTGCAGCCGGGTTGCTGGCTGCTGCGGCGTTGTTTATCCGTTACCAGCAGGCAGCCATCCTGCTCACGGGAGGGATCTTTCTATTCTTCCTCTCACGCCAGAACTGGAAAACCCGTCTGAAAGAGACGTTTCAGTATGCCCTTTTTTCAGCCGGACCGTTCGTGTTATGGCTCGCGATACAGGCAATCTTCAGCTCCAGCAATGAGCCGCGCGAACTGGGACTGCGCGGGAGTATTGGTGAAATTTCGCAAATCTTTCTTGCCAACATATATAACACCATCAAGTACTGGTTCCCCTGGCGGACAGGGTTATTTCCTGCGGTAGAAGCCTCCACCATGCGCGTCATCCTGGCTGCGCTTTTTGTTCTCCTGCTGGCATTCGGAGCCTGGCGCTGGCGAAAATCCGGAAAACAAATCAATCTCACTTCACCCGTCCTTCAGCTGCTGCTCGTGTGCGCTCTTTACGTTGCGGCTGACCTCTTCTTCCTGTGGGCAGCCATGCTCATCGCCAGCCCGCCGCCGGACGTGGACAACCGCATGCTCTCTCCGCTGCTGCCGATCTTGTTCATCCTGCTGCTCAGCTCGATTGACCTTGCCGGAAAGCCCTTTGACCGCAAGTGGCCTTTCGCTATGGCGATGGTCGCCGTCACCCTCCTGTTCTGCATCACCTTTGCCAGGCAGGAACGGAAATACCTGGTGAATATGCACTATGGAGGCGAGGGGTTTACCTCCGTCACTTTCAAGAATTCTCCCTTGGTAGACCAAATCCGCAAGATCACCCTGCAGCGTAAAATCATCACCAATTCTCCCGCGCTGGTCCAATTCTTCACCCTCAAGGAACCTTATCGCACCTTTGAAGAGCCTAAGGATCCCGCCATTGTTCTAACAGACCGGTACGGTAATGCCGATACCGCGCAGCAAAAGGTTTTTCGTGAGGAGTGCGCCGCCCTGGTGATCTTCGACCCTGACCTTGCTTACCGCTACAATCCCGAATCTGCCCTGTATTTCCCGTCCGATGCGCGCAGCGTGACGAATGGACTGGACGAGATATTCTCAGACAAATTGGGAAGGATCTATCTATACCCGGGCTGTCAAAAATAGTTCTTGAAATTGAAATAAAGTTAACCCAAAATTATTTAAAAAGATGATGTAAAAAATACTTGACACTGTGTAAAATATATATTACTATATGTATATAGCGCTATACATATAGTATATTTCGATTTACAAGGAGTAAAAATGTCATATCAACAAAGAAATATCCTGGTCGCACTCGTGACCCACCTGATGATCGCCGCCTATTTCGTGATCAGTTGGCTTAACATGTTCACAAACGAGGGACTGGTGGATAAGCGTGTGTTTGTCCTCTGGCTCACGGTCATCGTCGCCACCATCGCCGTCACCATCCTCGGCACCATCCTCACTACCATCGTTTCTTCCATCGCGCATGCCATCCGCACAAGAAGCGAAAAGCCCGAGTCGTTCATCGAAGATGAACGTGATAAACTCATCGAACTCAAGGGCACGCGTGTGGCATATATCACTTTCAGCGTTGGCGTCGGGCTTGCCATGCTCTCCTATGTGCTCAAACAGCCGGCACTCATCATGTTCAGCATCATCATTCTCTTCTCACAGTTGTCTGAGATTGCCAGTGCCATTTTCAAGTTATCCCGCTATCAGAAAGGGTCATAATATGGGCAAACCGCATATCCGCAACAACATCCGCAAATTGCGTTTCAACCAGGACGAAATGACCCAGGAAGAGTTGGCTGAAAAAGTGGGTGTCACCCGCCAGACAATCAACGCCATCGAAAGCTCAAAGTATTCCCCCACGCTTGAGTTGGCGTTCAAGATCGCGCAGGTCTTCGGGGTTCCGCTGGACGAAGTGTTCATCTACGATAAAAGCAGCCCTGCTGAATAATTTTCTAACCTTTAGGTATACCTTGACAAGGTTTTTTCTAACCTTGTCAAGGTGAAAAAAGCAAATCCTCTTCGAACGAAGAGGATTTTTGATTTAGTTCAACATGTACGCCAGCAGCCATTTGGTGGTATCCATCAGGCTGTCGGTGTGGGTGCGCTCGTAATTGTGAGAGGCATCGATGCCCGGTCCAATGAGTGCGATGGGCATGTTCCCGCCGGCGCGCCAGTAGGCACTGGCATCCGAGGAATAGACGGGGTAGATATCAACCTTGTAATTAATGCCGTACTCGTCTCCCAGGGCGCGCAGCCGCTGGCTGAAACCGTGGTGATACGGTCCCGCAGTATCCTTGACGCAAATGGTGGCGTGGAATTCATCCGAAGTCTGCCCCTCACCCACCGCTGCCATATCCACTGCCAGCAGCTCACTGATCGGCGCCGGGAAGTCTGCCGCCGAGAAGAAACCGTGTTCTTCGTAATTATTGATGTAAATGTAGCAGGTTTGCACGGGCTTTTTTCCGGCGCTGGAAAGCACGCGCACCGCCTCCACCAGGCAGGCCACGCAGGCTTTGTCATCCAGGTGGCGCGAGCGTACAAACCCGTTGGTCAATTCCACGCGCGGATCAAAAGACACAAAATCTCCCACGCTGATTCCCAGTTTTTTCACATCTTCTGCGCTGAACACCCGTTCGTCAAGACGCACTTCCATGTTCTCTTCCTTGCGCGGGGTATCCGCCAGTTTGTCGCCATACACATGGATGGAGGATGTCGTAACCATGATGGAACCACGGATGCGTTTGCCTTCGCGCGTAAAGATGGTGCAGCCCTCGGTTTCCACGGTATTCCAGATCACGCCGCCGATCTTGGTGATCTGCAGTCGTCCATTAGGCTTTATCGCTTTCACCATAGCCCCAAGTGTGTCAGTATGTGCCGTCAGACCGCGCGGTGCATCCTCTTTTTCGCCGGGCACAGTCACCATCAGCCCGCCTTTGGGCAGCCGCCTGGTTTGCACGCCCGGTAAATTACCAAAAACGTGTTCGGTATATGCGATTGCCTCATGGGCAAAACCGGTTGGGCTGGGAGTTTTCAACAACTCCACCAGGAACCGGGTTAATAATGCGGGGTCAACTTCCGGGAGAGAATTCATTAGTTATTCTTCTTTCTTGAATGATTTTCCTTCATACTTACCGAACACTTCACGCAATTCATCGCTGACGGGAACCGCCTTCTTGGTGCGGTAATCATATGCCACCATGGTATTCTCCGCGGTTGCATATACCACGGAGCCGTCTTCATTGGTGATCTCGCACTCCAGCAGCAGGCTCTTGTTGCCGATACGCGTGACCCCCAGCGACACCATCACGCTGTCGGTCAATTCAATCGGCGCCAGGTAGCGCACGTGCATATCCGCCACAATCAGCGGCAGATCCCAAAAATGATGACCATCAAAAAGTCCCAACTTCAGTAGGTAATTCATGCGCGCCTGTTCAATAAACGAAAGAAAGCGCGCATTGTTAACATGCCACTGTGGATCAAGATCGCTGTAACGGACGGAAACGGGTTGTTGGAATCGGAATTTGCTCATGAGCAAATTATACCTTCAACAAAATTTTTTCATATTCAATAGTTCGGGTATGACAAACCCGGTATCATTGTCACTTTGACAAGAATTGCGGTGGTGATACAATAAACATAGTAAAAAGACAATAATTACCCTTTTTGTTCATTGAGGAAGGCGTTTATGCAAATCACCAAACAAGCCGATTATGCTGTACGAGCCATGGCTTACCTGGCAAAATTAAAGGTCAATGAACGGGCAGCAACCAGTGATATTGCAAAAAGCCAGAAGATACCGCCATCTTTCCTGGCCAAGATCATATCGCAGTTATCTATTGCCGGGCTAATCCATACTTCTCGCGGCGCTCATGGCGGCGTCATGCTGTCCCGCCCTGCCGGCAAGATCTCCATGCTGGAAGTTGTGGAAGCCATTGACGGACCAATTTCATTAAACGATTGTACGCTTGCTCCGGAAACCTGCGACCATTCGCAAGATTGCCCCATGCACGATATCTGGAGCTCCTTGCAAAAAGAACTGGTGGCAAAATTATCCGCTTCAACCTTTGACAAATTTGTGAGATAATACTAAAAACAAGTAAGGAACTTGTAATACGGATTGGACGAGAATGAGCGGCGGAACACCTGTCAACCGCCAGTGGGTACTGGCACTCAAAGATGGAGGGATCGTCATTGATTGGGGTGACGGGCTCTATCAAGACGTGCGAGGTGGCGAATTCGTACACGTGGTTGAAAAAGATATCAGCCACCACATTCTGGACGAAGAGCTGGATTGGCTGATTCGTATCGGACGCGTCAATTCCTATACCCGTCAATCGGTCCGCTTCAACAGCCTGCCGGAGCGCCCGCAGAAAACGATCGAGTAAGATTCTGCCAAAGACCAACCTCCCGCGCATACGGGAGGATTTTTTTTAAGGGATTCAATGGAAATATCCTCCTCAAAATTAAATCTTCGCGTTAGTCTCTTTACCCTTGCGCGCTTGTTTGTCGCTACTTCTTTCAGAATGGTTTATCCATTTATTGCGGTGTTCGCAGCCGGTCTAAAAGTTCCCATCACCACCATCTCGCTGGCAATGGCTGTCTCCATGGCAGCCAGCGCCGTTGTCCCTTTCCTCGCACCGATCGCCGACCGCCGCGGTCGTAAGACAGGCATGCTCATCGGGATGGGAATCTTTCTGGCGGGCACATTGGCAGCCAGTCTCTTCCCTCACATTATCACCTTTTTCTTCACCATCCTGCTCTGCAATCTGGGCAACAACTTGCTCATCTCGGCTATCCAGGCGTATCTTGGCGACCACGTGGCTTATCAAAAAAGGGGGCTGTACCTGGCAATTAGTGAGCTCTCCTGGGCACTGTCCTTCATCGTGATGGTGCCGCTGGCAGGATTGGTGCTTGGAAAGTCAAATTGGAATGCTCCTTTTTTCTGGTTAACCGGGATTGGCGCGTTGATGATGGTGGTGCTTTGGCTTGCTGTTCCTGCGGATCGCCCTTTAGAAAATGAGCCGCTGACAATCTTCAAAGATATCCGCACCGTGCTTAGCTCCACTCCGGCGGTCATCGGTATGGCAATGGGAACGGCATTCATCATCGGCAACGAATTGGTGAACGTTGTTTTTGGTGTTTGGATGCAGGATTCTTTTGGGTTGGAGATCGCCGCGCTCGGAGTTGCCTCCATGGTCATCGGGTTTTCTGAGCTTGGCGGCGAGGGGCTGGCAGCATTGCTGGCAGATAGGGTGGGCAAGGAACGCCTGATGGCGATCAGCTTCATGCTCAACGGATTGTGGGTGATCAGCCTTCCCCGGCTGGGTCAATCCCAGGCTGGCGCCTTCGTCTGGCTGTTTGTTTTCTACCTGACCTTTGAGATCGGTATTGTCAGTGCGCTGCCCGTGATGACCGAAGTGGTGCCGCAGGCACGCGCCACCATGATGGCGCTCTTCATCGCCGCCCTATCCATTGGTCGTGCGCTGGGAGATGTAGTCGCGCCAATACTCTATATCCACGGTTTTATCGTCAATGCAATTGCCTGTCTCGTGCTTGACCTGATTGCAGTGTTCTTATTATCAAGAATTCACGTTCGGAAGAGATAATTTCTATCCAGGATTATCAATCACCAGGTACCGGTTAACATCCGTCCCATGCTGACGCCGTTCATACTGGCCTGCATCAATCCGCGTGTCAGCCCTGCGCCATCGCCAAGTGTATGCAAGTTCCTGATGCTGGTCTGGAAGCGTTCATCCACCACCAGCCGGTTGGAATAGAATTTCACCTCCACGCCGTAAAGCAGCGTGCTGCCGTTATTCATTCCGGGCATCATTTTATCCAGTACATCCAGTGTCTCATCAATATCAAGCATGATGCGGTAAGGCAGCACCAGGCTCAGGTCTCCCGGCACGGCATCGCGCAGGGTTGGGCGAACCGTGTTTTTGTTCAGGCGGTCTGAGGTGGTACGCCGTCCGCGTTTGAAATCTCCCAGCCGCTGCACGATCACCTTGTTGCCCGAGAGCATGTTGCCCATCTCAGCGATATACCGCCCGTATTCAATGGGAGTCTTAAAAGGCTGGGTGAAATTCTTGGAGACCAGCAACGCAAAATTGGTGTTGGCTGTCTTCAGTTTTTCATCTTTATATGAATGCCCGTTGACCACTGAAAGGTGTTCCCCGTACCGTTCCTCCACCACCTCGCCGCGCGGGTTCCAGCAAAACGTTCGCACTCTGTCTTCAAAAGTGGGGGTGTAATAAACCAGCTTGGCTTCATATAACACATCATCAATCGCGGAAGTGATGGCTGCGTCGGTTTCAATGCGGCAGCCAATATCCACCGGACCGGGCTTTGAAGAGATGCCATACTTGTGGCACAGTTGATTAAGCCATTCGCTGCCTTCACGCCCGACCGCTGCCACAATGTGATCCGCAAAAAGCGTCCGCTGATCGGGCAAAATGACCCCAATCGCATTCTTCTCTCCCGCGGGAAGGTCCTCAACCACCAGGTCCTGCACGGCGGTTTCGAACAGCATTTCAACCCCCAGCGCCTCAAGTTCTTTCTGAATGCGCGAATAGATATCGTAGGCTTTTTCAGTGCCCATGTGGCGTACGCGTGAATCGATGAGCTTTAGATGCGCCTGCGCCGCCTGACGGCGAATGGCATTAATTTGCTCGGTATTCCCGTTTCCGTAAACACGCGGGTCGGCTCCAAAACCAACATACAGGCTGTCCACATAGTCCAGCATGTCGCGGAATTTTTCCAATCCGATGTGTTGGGCAAGGTCGCCGCCGATCTCACCGTCGCGGTTGATGGAGAGCTTGCCATCACTGAAGCTTCCCCCGCCCGAAAACCCTGTCGTCAGCGCGCAGGGCTGGCAATTGGCGCAAACCCCGGTGGTACGCTTGGGGCATTTGCGTTTTTCAATGGACTTCCCTTTTTCGATCATCAGCACGCGGGCGGAGGGGTCATTCTTGCGGATCTCGTAAGCCGTAAAAATGCCGGCGGGTCCGGCACCGATGATAATGACATCAAACTGATTTGCCTGAGAAGAAGCCATGGCTGCCTCGATTTTTCTTGAATTGAAGACGTTCCAATTATAAATTGATTGGTCGGTAAACGCGACATAATAGCAGTTTTTTAAAGTTGGGGCTTCCGATGATCCCCGGTAATGCCGGTCGCCTTCGGGTATACTAATTATGGTATTGAAAAGGAAACAAGGACTCATGCTCATTCATTCTGCCTCGCAATTGGTTACCCTGTCTGGCGGCGCTCAGCGCGGAAGCGAATTGGGTAGGTTGAATATTATCGAAGATGGTGCTGTCCTGGTAAAAGGCAGCATCATTGAGGAAGTCGGAAAGACCTCCGACCTCATCTACAAATTTCCCAACGAAGAGCGCCTGGATGCCCGCGCCAGGGTGGTGATGCCCGGGCTGGTAGACGCTCACACCCACCTGGTTTGGGCAGGTGACCGCGCGGCTGAATTTGACCTGCGCCTGCAGGGAAAAAGCTACATGGAGATCATGAGCACCGGCGGCGGCATCAATTCCACGGTGAACGCCACCCGCAACGCCAGCGCCGAAGCCCTGCTGGCGCAGACGCGGCAACGCGCACAGGAGATGTTGCGCTTTGGCACCACCACCGCTGAAGCCAAAAGCGGCTACGGACTCGAGATGAAGTCCGAACTTGCGCAGCTGGAAACCTTGTTATCCCTGGATGCTGAAGGTCCCCTGGAAATCGTGCCGACCTTTTTAGGCGCGCATGCAGTCCCGCCTGAATATACCGGCCGCGCGGAGGAGTATACCCGCCTGGTTTGCGAGCAGATGCTGCCCGCCTTAAAAAGCTGGTGGGTGCAGCGTGCCGGCGGGCGCCCCCTGCCCTTTGTGGATGTCTTCTGTGAAAAAGGCGCTTTTGACCTTGCACAAACGCGCGCGATCCTCACCACGGCTAGAGATTTGGGCTTCCCCCTCAAGGCGCATGTGGATGAGTTCGAGAACCTGGGCGGCGCAAGCTTGGCGGTGGAATTGAAAGCAGTTTCGGTCGAACACGCGGTCAAGACCTCACCGGCAGAGATCAAAGCGCTGGGCAATTCGGAAACCGTGGTGGTATCGCTGCCCTGCACACCCTTCGGCTTGGCAGAACCGCAGTACACCCCCGCCAAAGAGATGCTCGCCGCGGGCTGCCTGCTGGCGCTGGCTACCGATCTCAACCCCGGCACCGCCTGGTGCCCCAGCATGCAGTTCGTAATGGCACTCGCCTGCCGTTACCTCAAGTTGACCCCCGCGCAGGCATTGGCTGCTGCCACCATCAACTCCGCCAGAGCCATCGGCCGCGATGCCTTCATTGGCTCACTGGAACCCGGCAAGCAGGCTGATTTGCTGGTGCTTTCAGTTGAGGATTACCGCCACCTGGCGTACCGCTTCGGAGGCAACCTGGTGGACGCTGTGATCAAAAAGGGGAAGATAGTTTACCGCTAATGACGCTTACAATAACCATATTTCGCGAAAATGTGTCTGGATTCTGTTTGGGTAAACCAATTTTTTACTTAGCTGAATTAACGGTTTGATTTTTAGTGTAATTTGTTGTCATTGTTTTGATTTCTTTCAGTGTTTTCTGTGTATTCTGTGGTTAAAATTACCCTTTTGTGTTTTTCGTGTATTTCGTGGTTAAAGGATTGTTGAATGCTTACTCTTGAACTAGCCAAACAATGGTACGTGAACACCGATGCCGTGCACGACTTCTCTCATATCGAGCGCGTCTACCGCATGGCAGAACGCCTTGCCATGGAGGAAGGCGCTGACCTCGAGATCGTGCGTGCTGCCGCCCTGCTGCACGATGCCGACGGCACTACCCCCGGCAGCGAGAGCCGCCTGGAGCATCACCTGCGCTCCGCTGAGATTGCCGAGAAAGTGCTTGCACAGGAGGGTTGGTCTGCAGACCGGATCAAGGCAGTGCAGCACTGCATCCGCGCCCACCGCTACCGCGACGACCGCGAACCCCCTGCCAGCCTCGAAGCTAAATGCCTTTTCGACGCCGATAAACTGGACGTGCTCGGCGCAATTGGAGCAGTGCGCGCCACGGTTTATGCGGCGCTTGCCGGCACGCCCTTCTACGCACAACCCTCAGAGACCTTCCTTGCCACCGGCAAGGAAGAGCCCGGCGAGCTGCACAGCGCTTACCACGAACACGTCTTTAAGCTTCGCAATGTAGAAAAACGCCTGTACACACGAACCGCCAAAGAACTCGCGCGCGCACGCACCGAGTACTTGGAGCAATTTTTTAACCGTCTTATCAAAGAATACAATGGAGAAGCATAATCAATGACAACCAAAGAGCCTTCACTGCAGCAGGTCATCCAATGGGCAAAAGAAGCCGGCACCATCGCCCGTGAGGGTTTCCTTAAGGAACACGCCATCCACATGAAAGGCGCTCTTGACCTGGCTACCGAGATCGATCATGCTTGCGAAGAATCCTTGATGAATCACATCCGTGCTGATTTCCCAGATCACGCGATTATCGCGGAAGAGAGCGGTAAAACCAACGACAACCCTGACCACTGCTGGTACATCGACCCGCTGGACGGCACCATCAATTACAACCACCACCTGCCGATCTATGCCATTTCCATCGCCTATGCGCAGCGGGGAAAATTGACCCTGGGGGTGGTGTATGACCCCTCCCGCGGCGAATGCTTTTCTGCAGAAGCAGGGAGAGGCGCCTGGTTGAACGGTGACTCCATTCATGTTTCCGCGTGCAACTCGCTGCAAAAATCCATCCTCGCCACCGGTCTGCCCTCCAATAACGAAGCCCGCCTCGACCGCAATCTCGAGTTGATCCGCCATATGAATCTTCATACCCAGGGCGTACGCCGGCTCGGATCAGTTGCGATTTCATTATGCTATGTAGCCAGCGGCAGGCTCGACGGTCATTGGGACCTAAGCTCTACCGCATGGGATATTGCTGCCAGCGCTTTGATCATCAAAGAAGCCGGCGGCGTCATCACAACCATGTCTGGTGAGCCGGAGTACTTCAAACCGCCTTATGGGTTTATCGCCAGCGCTTCCGGCATCCACAAGGAACTGCTGGGTGTTCTCATTCAAAATTAAGGCAAACTGGATAATGTATAATCATCAGGCGGGTTAAACAAATTTTTCACCGCTTACTGCTAGATTCTCACCCAAAAAGGAATAAACAATGACTGTATCCAAACCATACACCCAAAAACGCTGGAGCCTTGGCGACCTCTACCCCTCCGATAAAGGTCCTGAGATCAAGGCTGATTTTAAGAAGATCGAAGACCTGGTTGCGCAATTTGAGAAGTTCCGTCCGATCCTCAAAGAGGATATCGACGAAAAGGATTTCTTTAAGGTTATCAAAATGCTTGAGGAGATCCAACGCATCGGCGCCAGGCTTGGCAGTTTCGCCGGGTTGTGGTTCTCCGCCGATACCCAGGACCAGGCTGCCCTTGCCCTCATGGCAAAGACCGAGCAGTTATCCGCTGACCTGGGCAACCGCACCCTTTTCTTCGGCTTATGGTGGAAGGACCTTTCTGAATCCGCCGCCACCCGCTTAATGAAGAACGCCGGGGATTACCGCTACTGGCTGGAGGAAATGCGCCACTTCAAACCGCACACCCTCACCGAGGCTGAAGAGAAGATCATCAACACCAAAAACGTTACCGGCATCAACGCACTCACCACCCTGTACGACACCATCACCAACCGCTATGTTTTCAAAGTGGAAGTTGAAGGGGAAATGAAAGAACTCACCCGCGGTGAGCTGATGGCGCTGGTGCGCGGCTCTGATGCCGACCTGCGCGCGCGCGCCTATCAGGAACTCTACCGGGTTTATGGCGAGGACGGTCTTGTCCTTGGTCAGATGTAC
Source organism: uncultured Anaerolinea sp. (assembly GCA_964428125.1). Lineage (GTDB taxonomy): Bacteria > Chloroflexota > Anaerolineae > Anaerolineales > Anaerolineaceae > UBA6107. The sequence continues at coordinate 136,848 of CAYRXB010000001.1, read as the reverse complement.
CAGACAGTAGCGCGTGACTGGAAGAACGAAGAAGTGACCCTGCGTCATTTCAAGAGCCCGATCTCAGCCCGCAACCTGGCCAATGACCTGCCGGATGAGGTGATCGAGCTGCTGCTCAAGGTCGCCAAAAAGAACATCGGCATCTTCCAGCGCTTCTTCAGGCTCAAAGCTAAACTCCTGGGCATGAAGAAACTGCGCCGTTATGATGTTTATGCACCGGTTGCCAAAGCCGACAAACCATTCCCCTACGAAAAAGCCGCCAAAAAGGTACTGGCATCCTTTAAGGAATTCGATCCGCGCTTTGCCAAATTGGCAGAACGCGTCTTCGCAGAAGACCATCTCGACGCGGAAGTCCGCAAGGGCAAACGCGGCGGTGCCTTCTGTGCCACAGTCAACCCCGATATTACCCCCTGGGTGCTGCTCAACTATCAGGGCAAAGCCGATGATGTGGCCACCATGGCGCACGAGCTTGGGCATGCCATTCACAGTATGCTGGCTGAAAAACACAGCCTGTTCACCCAGCACGCCTGCCTGCCGCTGGCCGAGACCGCCAGCACTTTCGGCGAGATGATGCTGGTGGATGCCCTGCTGGCAGAAGAAACCGATGAAGCGGTAAGGCGCGACCTGCTCTTCCGCCAGGTGGATGATGCCTATGCCACCATTCAGCGCCAGGTGTTCTTTGCACTCTTTGAGAAGGAAGCCCACCAGATGATCGCCGACGGCGCCTCGGTGGATGAGCTCTGCGACGCTTACATGAAAAACCTCAAGGCACAGTTTGGATCCGCCGTTGACATCGCCGAGGAATTCAAGTGGGAATGGGTCTCCATCCCGCACATTTACCAGGTGCCATTTTATGTGTATGCCTATGCCTTCGGGCAGCTGCTGGTGCTCTCGCTCTACAAACGCTATAAGGAAGAGGGTGAATCCTTCAAACCTAAATATATCGCGCTGCTGGCTGCCGGCGGCTCCGAAGCGCCCATGAAGGTGCTGGCGGATGCCGGGGTCGACCCGCGCAAACCCGAGTTCTGGCAGGGCGGTTTCGACGTGCTCTCCAGGCTGGTGGACGAACTGGAAAAACTCGCCTGATTCACTGCTCAAATCCCCGGGACTTTCCGGGGATTTTTTCATCCCTTGACAAACAAATTGATATCTATATAATCATTTCTATAGATATCGAAATGTTTCAAGGAATATCATATGAACGAATCTGAAAATATCCCCGAATTGCTGGATTTCTTCCGCGCGCTGGCGGATGAGAATCGCCTCAAGATCGTGGGGCTGCTGGCGCAAAAACCCTCTTCGGTCACCGAGTTAGCACAGAAGCTGGGGCTGAGCGTCTCCACCACCTCCAATCACCTCTCCATGCTGGCGTACACCGGGCTGGTGAAAGCCCAGCCTGATGGGCATTACTTCATCTACTCACTGCAGACCGAAACGCTTAAGAACATGGCGCGCCACCTGCTGCAGGAGGAGAACCTGCCCAGACTCTCCGAGGGGCAAAGCGAAGATGCCTACGAGCGCAAGGTGCTCAACACCTTCCTCGACCGCGAAGGGCGCATCAAGGCCTTCCCCGCCCAGGACAAGAAATTCCAGGTGCTGCTGCGCCATGTGCTCAAGGCTTTTGAACCGGGGCGCAAGTACAGCGAACAAGAGGTCAACGAGATTATGCTGCGCTTCAATGAGGATACCGCCTCGCTGCGCCGCGGCATGATCGAGTACAAGTACATGGCCCGCGAGGGCGGCGGCGGCGCCTACTGGCGCATCGACGATTAATCTGTCACACCTGCACTTGCGGCAGGTGCAAGTGTTGCGAGGAGCGCGACGCGGTCGCGTTTTTTGCACCCTGTAAGGGCAATCTTCGGGTAGATCAATAATGTAATCAGAGATTGCCACGCCCCGCAGGAGAGCGCGGGGCTCCCAAAGACAAAATAATCGTAGGGGTGATTCATGAATCACCCCTACAGGATGGATCTTCATGGACACAATGAACAAATCTTCTCTGCTCGTGCTGCACAACTACAACGACCACGCCAACACTCTGGTGCTGGAGACCGCCGCCAAGCTGGACGAACAGGCGTTCACCACCTCCTCCAGCCCCAGCCACGGCTCGGTGCAGGGGCTGCTCACGCACATGCTCACCACCGAGTTCTTCTTCCTGGCGCGCGCTGAGGGCAAACCTGTTCTCCCCAAACCACCCGCTTCAGCGCTTTCCCTTGAGGAGATCCGCCTCACCTTTGCCCAGGTGGCATCAGAACGCCGCAAATACCTCGACTGGGTCAGCGAGGAGCTGCTGGCGCAGGAGATCGTCATCCCCATCGGCGGGCAGGACTTCAAACTGGCGCGCTGGCAGCTGCTGGCGCAGTCGCTGGTTCACTCAACCCACCATCGCGGCGAGCTTTCCATCGTGCTCACGGGCTTGGGCTATCCCCTGCCCACCCTGGATATCATCATCCAGTTTGTCAACGACAGCGGTCAACACTGGCCCTGGGGGTAATACCGGTTTCTTGAAATGCCAATTAAAAGGACTTCATGTATCGATGAGGTTTGGTCCCCCCCGTTAAAAATGGTTTTCTCTGTGCCCTTTGTGGCTTTGTGTGAACATTTATTTTAGATTTTCCCTAATTCGTTTTCCGTGTGTTCTGTGTGTTCCGTGGTTTAAGCCTTTATTCGGGTTTCTTTGGTCTACGTTTCGTGTATTTAGTGTATTTCGTGGTTAGGTTTTTGGTTTTCCCTTCTGTGTGTTCCGTCTGTTCCATGGTTACAGCACTTATGGTTTTTTCTTTTATGGTATAGTTTAATTTCAATCATCTCTCTCTAAACGGAGCACGCCATGTATTTTGCGATCGAAGGTGTTATTGGCGTCGGCAAAACCACCCTTGCCCGCCTTCTCCAGCCCAGTTTCAAAGCCGAACTCGTGTTGGAGGTTTTCGAAGAAAACCCCTTTTTAAGCAATTTCTATTCTGACCGCGCCCGTTACGCCTTCCAGACCCAGATCTTCTTCCTTCTCAGCCGCTACCACCAGCAGCGCCGCAACATCAACGACCGCCTGCCAACGGTGGATACCCTCATCAGTGATTACACCTTCGAAAAAGACGCCCTCTTCGCGCGCATCAACCTGCAGGGTGACGAGCTGGATATGTACTACAGCGTGCAGGAAGCGCTGGCAGAAAAGGTGACCCCGCCTTCCCTGGTGGTTTACCTGCGCGCCAGCACCGATACCCTAATGCGGCGCATTGCCCAGCGCGACCGCCCCTACGAACGCGCCATGGAACGTGAATACATCGATATGCTCAACCGCGCCTACGACGAGTTTTATCTCACCTCTTCCCACACCTCGCCGGTGCTCATTATCGACACCAACGACCTTGATTTCGTCAACCGCCCCGAGGACCTGGCGCTCATCGAACAGCGCATCCGCATTTCCCTGCTTGGCGCTCCATTCCAGCCCAAGCTTCCCATCGAATAGGTGCCCCGCCATGCGAGTGACCCGCGACATCCTGCTCAACCTGGCGCGCGAGAACGCCGCCAGGCTCACCGCCAAAGACCGCGGTATTGCCTGCGTCTTCATCGCCGGCTCCCTGCTTGAAAAAGACCCCTTCCTCGGCGGCGTCACCGATATTGACCTCTTTTGTATTCACGACCGCCCCGTAACCACCCCCCGCGAGATCATCCGCATCAACGCCGATGTTCACCTGGATGTCGCTCATTACCAGCAGGAGGATTTCACCCCCGCCCGCAAGCTGCGCACCGAGCCCTGGCTCGGCAGCATTGTCACCCGCGGACCGCTGGTGCTGCATGATTCGCTGCACTGGTTCGATTTCATTCGCTCCACCGCCGCTGCTCAGTTCAATGCCCCCGATAACACTGCGGAACGCGTGCGGGTTTTCCTCGCCCCGGCGCGCCTCGGCTGGCAGGCGCTCACTGATGAAACCATTCCACAGGGCAGCAAGCGCACCCTGGCGCTGCTCGAAGTCATCCGCAACACCGCCAATGCCGCTGCGGTATTCACCGGCTCCCCCCTCACAGTACGCCGACTGTTCCTCGACCTGCCCGCGCGCTGCCATAAAGCCGGGCTCGAAGAAGTAGCCGGCAGCCTGGTGCAATCCTTCACCAACGACTCCGTCACCGATGATAACTGGAGCGGATGGTTTGCCGGCTGGGAAAGCGCGTATGATCAGCTCAATCAACTGGGTAAGGCTCCCGCCCCGCTTAACCTGACCCGCAAGAATTATTACCTCAAATTCATCAAAGCGCTCTGCGAGGAGCGCCCCGCAGCAGCCTTATGGACTTTGCTCTTCACCTGGTCACGTATGGCAGCTGACCTGCCAAAAACAGACACTCCTTTCATGTCCTGGCAGGATCTGATGAAGCAGCTCACCCTCGACAGCAAGAACCTCCCCGCCCGCCTGGAGCTGCTTGACGGCGCTCTCGACCGTGTAGAAGAAGCCCTCGACCGCCTGCGCGCTTAGCTTATTTATCCACAATGTTGTGGATAAACCGCGTTTTTCTGTGGAAAACTCCTCCTTTCTGTGGAGAAATAAACGTTAACGATCTGCTATTCCTGTGGAGAACTTTGCTGTTTATCCACATCTTTCCACAGGTTTTAAACAACTTTTATTGTCTTCGTTTTCGCGCATTTTTTGCGCCTTTTATCCACGCTGGCATGTGGAGAGATTTTTAGCCAATCACCGCCAGATATGGGGGGTTCCGTCTCATTGACCGTATATAACAGTGAGAATACTGAGATGTATTCAAGTTCTCCACAATTCCACAGCCCCTACGGCTAATACTACTTATTAATTAACAAAGAGAGAAAGAAGTTAATTGATCTGCACGTCCATGCTTGAAAGTGACCTGATTTTCCTGTATTATTTGTATAGACATTGACATTAACTGCCCCCAGGCTTATTTGATCCATAGGATTCAGAAGGGAGAATACATTATGGACGTCATCAAAGTCAAAGCCAATTCTCGCACAGCAGCAGTCGCAGGGGCCATTGCGGGAGTCATGCGTGAACACAAACACGCAGATATTCAGGCCATTGGTGCGGGTGCTGTAAACCAGGCAATCAAAGCGCTGGTGCTCGCCAAGGGATACCTGGCCGAGGATGGGATGAAGATCATGTGCCTGCCTGAGTTTGTGGATGTGGAGATCGAAGACAAGGTCCGCACAGCCATCAAGCTCGCGGTAGACGTTATCCCCGAATAACCGGGAATTTTTTCAACGATTCAGGGTCTGGTGCACAGCTGCTTGCAGGTGATTAAGTGCGCTGGGCTTCTTCATGGGTAAAGATGACTTCCTCTTTACCAGTTAGCTTTTCCTGCACCTTGCTTGCGATCAATTCTAAATGGGGGGGATGCGCCACGTAATCCAGGTCGTCCGCTGGCACGGTGAGTACCGGGCACAGCGTGAAGTGGTTGATCCAGTTCTCATAAAGGTCGTTCAAATGCGCCAGGTATTGCGGTGAAATGGTGCGCTCGTAATCGCGGTTGCGCAGAGCGATGCGTTTGAGCAGCGTGGGCACCGATGCCCGCAGGTAGATCACCAGGTCAGGCGGCGGCAGGTATTCCGCCAGCGTGCGGTACAGGCTGCGGTAGGTGCCGTAATCGCGTTCGCTCAGCGTTCCCTGCAGGAACAGGTTGTTGGCGAAGATTTCAGCATCCTCGTAAATGCTGCGGTCCTGGATGACCGAGCCAGGTGCGCGCACCAGTTCCTGGTGGATGCGCAGGCGGTGCGTGAGGAAGAAGATCTGTGAATGAAAGCTCCAGGTATGCATATCCTTGTAGAAGTCGGCGATATACGGGTTTTCGGTCACCGGCTCGTAAAAAGGCTGGCAATCCAGCCGGTTGCAGATCATTTCCACCAGGGTGGATTTGCCTACGCCGATGTTCCCCGCCACAGCAATGAACTTTTTCATTTTTTCCTCTTCCCACGGAGATTGACTGCTTAAAAAATTATACAACCGCAAAAAATAAAAACACGGTTTCTTTAAGAAACCGTGTTCTCAAAAATGCTTGCCAACGCTTATGCGGGCACACAGGCGCCGGTGGGGCACACCTCGGCGCAGGAACCGCAGTCCTGGCATTTCGCGGGGTCGATCACGTATTGACCATCCCCCTCTGAAATAGCGTTCTCAGGGCATTCGGCTTCACAGGCACCGCAGGAGATGCACTCAGTGGTGATCTTGTAAGTCATGAGATTATTCCTTTCTGGTTTAGGTTGACGCTGCATAGGATAGCACAAGCGTTTTCATCGGTCAATAGTGCAAAAATCACTTTTTTGTTGATGGACATTCCCCCGTTTACGCCTGTATAATCATGCGATAGTTTTCTTCAGGAGATTCCTTGACCAAATCCGCTTTGCTGAACCTCAAGCCTGTGTTCGCCGCCGCCCTGCCGGTGGTGCTGGGCTACCTGCCGGTAGGCTTCGCCTATGGCGTTCTGGCTGCCAACGCCGGGCTCAACCCGCTGCAGGCGCTGGCGCTTTCTGTGTTCGTCTACGCCGGCTCCTCGCAGCTGATCGCTGTCGGGCTCATTGCGCAGGGCATCCACCCGCTTTCCATCGTGCTCACCACCCTCATCGTCAACCTGCGCCACCTGTTGATGAGCGCTTCGCTTTCGCCCTTCATGACCAAATGGTCACGCCCAGCCATCGCTGCCTTCGGGTTTGAGCTGACGGACGAGACCTTCGCGCTGCATAGCCTGCGTTTCCGCAAGGGCGATGTTTCCCCCCGCCCTGCCATTCTCATCAACCTGGTGTGCCAGGCATCGTGGATTACTGGCAGCCTGCTGGGGGTGATTGCCGGTGACGTCCTCACCGATGTGAAACCCTTCGCCCTCGATTACGCCCTGCCCGCCATGTTCATCGCCCTGCTCCTGCTGCAGATCACCCACAGGCGGCACGTGCTTGTGGCACTGGCAGGGGCGGGGCTATCACTTGCCTTGTGGGCAATGGGGCTCACCCAGTGGAATGTGATCTTGGCGGCGCTGCTGGCCGCCACGCTGGGGGCAGTGCTGGAAACCGCTGCCAAAAAGGAGTCGGGTATGCAAGGTGAAGTAGAGGGGGAGCAATGAGCGACCTCGCCTTTGCCCTCATGGTTGCCGGCATGGCGCTGGTCACCTATTTGCCGCGCCTGCTGCCCGCGCTGGTACTGGAGGGGCGCCGCGTGCCCCCGTTCATCGCCGCCTGGCTGCGTTATGTGCCGGTGGCGGTGCTGGCCGCGCTGTTATTGCCCTCCCTGCTGGTGGCGGAGGGTAATTTCAACCTGGTATGGGATAACCTCTATTTGTGGGCGGCGCTCCCGGCGGGGCTGGTGGCGCTGAAAACGCGCAGTATGTTCGCCACCGTGCTGGCGGGCATGGGGGTGGTGGCGCTGGCGCGCCTTTTTATTGGGTAACGAGCGCTTGACATAAAAGGCGCATGAATTATAATAGTGAGCGCGTTCCTCGTTAGCTCAATCGGCAGAGCGGGCGGCTGTTAACCGCTAGGTTCGAAGTTCGAGTCTTCGACGAGGAGCCATAATAAAAATACCCGCTTAAGCGGGTATTTTTATTATGCCCCTCGGCACCCTGGCGTCGTTGCGCCAGGGTCGACGAGGATTCATCTAGTGGTTTGCGGCACTCCAGCATGAAATGCTGGAGTCGACGAGGGCATATTGTTTAGCACTCCGGAATCACGGTCGTTGTGCACAGTTGTGCGACGAGGGTTCATCTAGTGGTTTGCAGCACCCTTCGCGTATTTTGCACCCCGATGCATTTTCGGGGGAGCGGTTTTTGCGAAGGGTCACGGTCGTTGTGCACAGTTGTGCGACGAGGAGACATACATTGGTCTTCTTTGGAGTCGACGAGGATTCATTGAAAGGGACTCCGGAGTCTCGGTCTGTGTGCACAGTTGTGCAACGAGGGTTCGTTTAGTGTTTTACGGCACCCTGGCATAACATGCCAGGGTCGACGAGATTACCTTATTTTCGGCACCACATCTTGTCATCGCGAGCGAAGCGTGGCGATCCCCGTTTTCTAATGTTAAAACTCTTGTGGTTTACTTCCCTTTCGCCGCGTCCAGCCGGCACCAGGCGTAAAGCGCGTCGTACACGTCGAACTGATGCTCCAGGTTCTCCATGTCCTCCGGGAAGCGCAGGCTGAACCCGGCGGCAATGGCTTTCAGCCCGGGCGCGATGGGGTCGCTGTTGAGGTCCTCGTCCACATCCGCTCCGTGGATGATCTTCGCCAGGCGCAGCAAGCCGGGTTCCTTCAGCCCGTACTTGAGGATGATGGACTCGAACGAGCAGCGCCCCTCGTGGTGCCCCAGCTCCACCCCCTCCACGTCGAACGGGATTGCCCCCGTCTCCGCGGCAACGCGCGCCACCTCGCTCTTGGGCACGAACAGGAATTCAGCGTCGCTATCGACGAAGCGCGTGATCAGCCACGGGCAGGCAACGCGGTCAACATGCACATGAGAACGGGTGATCCATAACATATATAAGCTCCTTGTAGGTGATTGAAGAGATTATAGCGCTTTTGGATATAAAGAATTCTATTGTGGAGGGCGAAAATACAAAGATAACACAACCAGAATATTCCATTTTTGTTTTGACATATAATGATATTTGGTTTGAGGGGAATCTTATCGACTTAAATTCATTTATTGGTATTTGTCTGATCATGAACCTTAATTTCTATAAAGAGGGAAAGTCGATGAAGAAAGTCGAAGGTTTTATCGCATATTATGGACTTCAAGATTGGTGGTTATCTTCTTTTACCGATCAAGAAAGAGAATACATTGACGATAGTTACCAGCCTATGGGAATGCAACCCCATTCTCTAACAAGAGGAAATATTTCCGAATATGGACTTCCAGTTACTGAGTTCCTAAATGGTTTGAATACTTGGTTCAGGAGAAGTAAAGATTTATCCATTTCTGAGCGGATCCATCGACTAATAATAGAAGAAGGAAAGAAACAACCAATTGTAAAAGCTGGATATTATAACGGTAGACATTTCACAACATGGGTAAGGGATTTCGAAAATTTAAAAAAAAGCGGAAATAACACAGAATTAGAAAAGTTACTACTTGAATTAGTAAAAGCAACTGAAGCAGAAAGCGCAGTAAACGGTATGGGCGTAGCGCCAGCATACTACAATGAGTTAGCGATTCTCTATCGCAAGCAAAAAGACTTTTCAAAAGAAGTATCAATTTTAGAACGGTTTGAAAAACAAAAACATACTCAGGGGGCCATTCCGGGAAAGTTACATGAGCGTCTAGAAAAAGCGAAGGAACTCGTTTCAAAGAAAACCGGATAGTTTTACGGAGTTTCAGAAATGCTCGATAGTACAAAAGAAACCCTTAGCCTTTTTATCGAAGAAGCAGATCTTCTCGAAAAAACCCGATTTTTTAATTATCTTAGAAATGGCAAGCCCTTAAGTTTTTCTTTGTCTCAGGGAAAAGACAACCCCTTCATGATAGAAATAATTGGACCAGACGAAGAAGACAGGAACTCCGCATTAACTATAATTCGAAAGTTTACATCACAAGAACCAATTTCTATTAGAGAAATGACGTCCCTTTGTATTGATCCTGGTTTATCCGACAATTGGAAAAAACAATATTTAACAATACGCGAGGAAAACAATAGCTATCTTAATACTTGTTGTTTGGTTATAGAGGACCAAGACCTCAGAATTACACGATGGGAATTATTTGATACATTTATTAATGGAAAAATTTTTCATGTGAAAGACGCCGAGAAGCGGAAGAAATATTTAAAATGGAAATCAGATGATGTTCTATTTGGCTTGTTAAGTACAGAGATGAATTCAATTTTAGATTTTCTTTGTTTAACTATTACCACATTATCAACTATTACCAAAGCAGAACTTTCCAATAATCCTTGATGAACCTGATTTGTTTCCACTCACGATAAGCAAGTATTGTTCAGTCAGGTACGAGGCTCAAGTGTTCACCGAAATTTCCAAAAACCCAAAAAACTTGCCAATTTGGCAAGTTTGGTTGCTAAATATTACCAAACTGGTAAGTCCCATTTTATGAATTTTGTGGGATAATATTGATAGAAAATATATTCTACAATCGTTTTATTTGAATTGTTTCTCTTTAAAACTTAAAAACAATTCAAATATTGTCACTCTTGCACCGCACTGCGTTTGGTGCAGCGCAGGTGTCGCGAGCGAGCGAAGCGAGCGTGGCGATCCCCGGTTACTTCTAGGGTCTTTATTTAGAAAAAGGTTGCAAAACCGAACTAGATTAGATTCGAATCTTTTCGATACTAAGAAACGAATCCCCTTATAATCACCCCATGCAAAAATCCGACCTCCTCTCCCTCTACGACACCCACATGCGCATCGCCCTGCGCTTGCCCGGCGTCGCCTTCGAGCGCTCCCCCCGCCTCGTGCGCGATATCGACCCCGCCTCCAACTCCGGCTTCATCGACTACGCTACCCTCGATGACGCCAGCGCGGACGCCGAGATTGACGCCCAAATCGCCTACTACAAGGGGTTAAACCTGCCCTTCACCTGGAAGGTCTATGATCACGACCGCCCTGCTGACCTGCGCCAGCGCCTTACCGCCCGCGGCTTCACCATCAGCGAGCCTTCCACGCTCATGCTGCTCGACCTTTTCGAGTCCCCCGCCATCCTCGCCCCCGCGCCGCTCCCGCCCGAAGTGCGCCGCCTGGAGGGGGAAGATGCCATCGAGTCCATTGTGCGCGTGGAAGAAGCCGTCTACGGCTCCCCGCGCGACTGGCTGCGCGCCTACCTGCTGCACCTGCATCGCGCCCGCCCTGACCTGCTCAGCCTCTATGGTGCCGTGGTGTCGGGTCAGCTCGTTTCCGCCGCCTGGATCATCTACTACGAAGGCTCGCCGTTTGCCAGCATCCTTGGCGGCGCAACCCTGCCCGAGTACCGTGCCCGCGGCTTCTACACTGCCCTGCTTGCCTCCCGCGCCCGCGAAGCCCATCAGCGCGGCGTGCGCTTCCTCGCCGTCGACGCCAGCTCGATGAGCGCCCCCATCCTCGCCAAACACGGCTTCATTGCTCTCGAACAGACCACCTACTGCCACTGGGCGCCCCAATAATCGGCGTTCCTCATATACAAAAAATAAACCAATCGTCCTCCCCGTTCCGGTAAACTCCAGTCATCAGTCAGAGAAATTCACAGGCTGAAGAAAAAGGAGAATAAAAAATAATGAAAAAGAGTTTACTTGTTTTATTGGTAGTGGCTGTGGTCGCAGGGGCAACCCTGGCAAGTGTCTCAGCAGTATCCGCTCAGGGACTGGCGCAGGGCACGGGTACCGCTTATGGTTATGGCGGTCACGGTGCCGGCGGTCAGGGTGCTGGCGGTTACGGCAACCGCGGCGCCGAGATCCTGGATCCTGAAGTGCACGCCCTTGAGGTTGCTGCCTGGTCTGAAGCGCTGGGAATTCCCGCCGCCGATATCGATGCCCGCCTTGCGGCTGGCGAGACCATGTCGCAGATTGCCATTTCCACCGGCATGACCGTGCAGGACTACTGGACCCTCAAGGTCCAGATCAAAAGCGACGTGGCTGATCAGGCGCTTGCCGCCGGGTACGTCACTGCCGATGAAGCGGCCCTGATGAAACAGGCTGCCTCCTACGGCGGACGCGGCATCACCGGTGCACGCGGTGCAGGTGTTGGTACGCGCGGTGCAGGTCTCAACCTTGACGGCACCTGCGTAGGGCTTGGCGCTGGCAACTAACCCGAACGCCCATGCTCAAAGTGACAGGTCGGATGACAACCATCCGGCCTGTTGTGTTTTCACGCGTAGAAAACGCCTTTAAGGCGGATTCCAAATCTGAAACCTGACGTTGTATAATGATAATGATTTCAATTAGCAGTGCCACAACTCGAATTGTTCAAGGGGAGGAAGAATGGATTCATTTTCCACGAAACCGAAGGCGGATCGAGCAGCATCGTTATCGCCTGATTTTGTTGAGAAATACCACCCGCAAACCAGCGGCGCAGCCGCCGGGCTGCACCAGATCGCCGGCAGGTTGTACACGCAGATCAACGAAGTAGAGAGAGTCCTTCATTCGAACGATTTTGAGAAAAAGATCATCTCCGACAGCAGCGTGATGCTCGAAAGGATGAAAGAGGACATCACGCCGAAATTAATGGCGTTCAGCAAGGAAGTGACCCAGCTCGAGAAGGGGCAGAACTTTGACCGCATGCTGGCGTACATCGCCGTGCTGGTGGCGGTCATCGGCATCTTCTTCCCGATCATCTTCTAGGCATTCATCCCGCTTCCATAGGAAAGCACATGATCAGGATTCCCCTGTTGGTTCTATGCGTCCTGCTGGCTGCCAGCGTGGTTGCCGGCTGCACCTCAACCCCCAGTCTGGAGGGCACCCGCTGGCAGCTTGACCAGCTCAACGGTCAGCCAGCGCTTGAGGGTGTGTCCGTCACTCTCAACCTTGAGAAAGACAGTCTCGGCGGTTCCGATGGCTGCAACGCCTACGGCGGCTCTTACACCTCCAAAGGCAGCAGCTTCAAAACCGGCGGCGATCTCTTCTCCACCATGATGTACTGCTCCGATGAGATCAACAACCAGGCTACCGCGTACTACATTGCACTCAACGGGGCGGCATCCTTCAGCCTCGATGGGCAGATCCTTTCGCTGCTGGATGCCAGCGGCAACGTGCTGCTTCAATTCTCGAAGATGCAGAATTGAGCGGTGAAAATTCGCATGGTATACTGAAAAATGCAATGACCTCCGCTCATGGGGAACTGGTAACATACTTTCGTTTTTGGAGGAAATGATGAAACTATCTAAACCGAAGAATGTAACCTGGTGGATCGCTTTGATCGTTGGCGTATTGGGGATCATTGGACATTTTGTCTCGATCCCAGTCATCGGCCCCTATTCTTTTTGGCTGGTAGCCGCAGCTTTCGTCCTTATGATCCTGGCAACACTTCTAAAAGGGCTGTAGTTTACCCTGTTGCGGAGAGCATTGTAGAAGAAATGACCACCCCGAAAGGGGTGGTCATTTATAACCTTGCCATTGTTCCTTTTGCCCGTTTGAGGAGGCTGCAAAGGTCGAATAACCAGCCGGGACATTCGGTGTTATAACAAGCGTTATTCCAATCGTCATAGAGGTTCTGACAATGACTGTATCGATCAAGGAAGTTAAAACCCGCCGCGACCTGCGTCTCTTCATCCACTTTCCATTCAGACTTTACCGCGGCGACCCCTATTGGGTGCCCGGTCTGGTGGCTGATGAGTGGAACACGCTCGATGCAAAAAAGAACGCTGCCTTCGAGTACAGCCAGGCGCGCTATTGGCTGGCATATAAAGATGGTAAGCTGGTGGGGCGCATCGCCGCCATCCTCAGCGAAGGGCACCGCAGCCATTGGAACCAGGCGTACATGCGCTTTGGTTGGATCGAGTTCATCGATGACGCCGAGGTTTCTGCGGCGCTGCTAGGCGCGGTGGAAGCCTGGGCAAAAGAGGTGGGCTGCACCGCTGTTCACGGCCCGATGGGATTCTCCGACATGGATCATGCCGGCATGCTGGTGGAAGGCTTTACTGAACTGCCCACGATGATCAACATTTACAATTATGCTTACTTCCCGCAGCACCTCGAGCGCCTGGGGTACGCCAAGGATACCGACTGGGTGGAATACGAACTCACTGTGCCGCAAACTCTCGACCCGCGCATCACCAAGTTGTCCGAGATCATCCTCAAACGCAACGGGCTGCACATGCTCAACGCCCGCTCCAAGAAAGACCTCCTCCCCTATGCCCACAGGATCTTCAACCTGCTCAACGAAGCCTACAGCAAGCTTTACGGCTTTGTGCCGCTCAATGAAAAGCAGATCGAGGATTACACCAAACAGTATTTCGGCTTTATCAAGCCTGAATTCGTACCGGTGGTGTTGAATGATCAGGACGAGGTGGTGGCATTTGGCATCACCATGCCCTCACTCACGCGTGCGCTGCAAAAGGCGCGCGGGTATCTCTTCCCGCTTGGTTTCATCCATGTGCTGCACGCACTCAACCACAACAACCGCGGCGACCTGTATCTGGTGGCGGTTAAGCCGGAACTGCAGGGACTTGGGCTGAACGCACTCCTGATCAACCAGGTGTTCGAGGCATTCCGCAAAGCCGGCATCATCAAGGTTGAGTCCAACCCGGAGTTGGAATACAACACCCAGGTGCAGGCGCAGTGGAAGCACTTTGAGCACCGCCAGCACAAACGCCGGCGGGTGTACATCAAGCATCTCACCGCGAGAAACTCCTGATTGAAACGCGCTCAAAGAAGTACTAAAATCAATGCAATGTGCAATATCCGGTGATTATCCGGTTAAGTCTTCTGCAGCCTGGAACGCTTACAAGTGTTTTTACCGATAAGGAAACTTACAAATGACAGTTGAGATCAGGGAAGTAACCAGCAAGAAAGATATCAAGACCTTCATCCTTTTTCCGCAAAACCTGTACAAAGGCAACCGCTATTATGTACCCAGCCTCTTCTTCGATGAGGTGAATACCCTTTCCAGAGACAAGAACCCGGCATTCCTGGAAGACGATGCTCATTACTGGCTGGCATACCGCGATGGCAAGATCGTTGGGCGCATTGCCGGCATTTACGTGCCTTCCTATAAAAGGAAATGGGGGGAGAACCTCGTGCGCTTTGGCTGGTTTGACTTCATTGACGATACAGAGGTCGTGCAGACGCTTCTCGGCAAGGTGGAAGCGTGGGCGCATGAGTTGGGCGCTGAGGGCGTGCACGGGCCGCTCGGTTTTACCGACCTTGACCGCGAAGGAATGCTGGTGGATGGCTTTGAAGAACTGGCAACGCTTGCTACCAATTACAACTATCCCTATTACCCGAAGCGGCTTGAAGAACAGGGGTACATCAAGGATACCGACTGGGTATCCAACGAGATCCACCTGGTGGACACATGGATGGGAAAGATCGAAAAGACCGCAGAACTGGTGGCAAAACGTTACGAATTACACCTCTTCAAAGGCAGCAAACAGCAGCTGCTTAAACTTGCGCCCCAAATCTTCGAGGTGATCAACGAAGCTTACCGCAATTTGTATGGCACCGTTCCCCTTTCTCCAGAACAGGTGACCGGGTATGTGAACCAGTATTTCGGTTTTGCTCAGACCAAGTACATCCCCGTCATCCTTGATAAGAACGAGCGTGTGGTGGCTTTCGGCATCACTTTTCCGTCATTCTCTAAGGCGCTGCAGCGCTCCAAAGGGCGCCTGTTTCCGTTCGGGTTCATTCACTTCCTGTGGGCGCTGCAGGTCAACGATACCGCTGACCTCTATCTTGAAGGGGTGCGAGATGAGTATCGCGGCAAGGGGCTCAATGGGATGATGATGAACGTGATCTACAAGAACATGATCAAGAGCGGTGTCAAAAAGGTGGAGACCAACCTGACGCTGGAAAACAACCAGGATGTTCAGGCGCAGTGGAAGTACTTTGACGCCCGGCAGCACAAGCGCCACCGCATTTATATCAAGCGATTTTCTGAATAGCAGAAACCCCGCAAGGGGTTTTTTAACCTCTTGACATATAGATGAACATCAATATAATAAAAGAATGGATACGGTGGATTTTGCCAAGGTGCTCGCTGATGAAACCCGTCAGCAGATCATGCGTATTTGCTGCTGCGCCCGTCTGACAGTCAATGAGATTGTCGCGCAGACCGGGGTCAGCCAACCCACGGTATCCCATCATCTCAAGGTGCTGCGAGAAGCTGGATTGGTGACGGCGCAGAGACAGGGCAAGGAGATCTTCTACTCGCTCAACCAAGAGAAAATGGCGGATAACTGCTGCAGGGTTTCCTCCGTTTTTGCGCCGCGAATCAAGGTCACTAAAGGGTAATTTTTTTAGATTTATATATCGATAAACATCAATATATCAAGGAGAGAAGCAATATGAGTACAAAGATCGAAACAGGCACCATTCACCCGGTTGTGCGTGAGCATTATGCTGAAGCTGCCCGCAGGAACAACAGCTGCTGCGGCGGCAAAGCGAAGTCCTCCTGCTGCGGCGAAAAGGAGGTAAATTATAGCGGCAGCGAATTTTATGACCCAAAGAGCTTCGAGAATATCCCGGAGGACATCTCCTCGTTTTCACTGGGCTGCGGTAACCCCATTGCCCTGGCCTCCCTCAAGTCCGGCGAAGTGGTGGTCGACCTCGGCTCAGGCGGCGGGCTGGATTGCTTCCTGGCGTCGAAAAAGGTCGGCGAAACCGGTCGTGTGATCGGCGTGGATATGACCCCTGAGATGCTGGATAAAGCCCGCGGCAACCTGCAGAAACTCGGTTTTTCCAACGTGGAGTTTCGCCTGGGGGAGATCGAGCATCTGCCCATTGCCGACGGCACCGTGGATGTAGTCATCTCTAACTGCGTGGTCAACCTGAGCCCCGATAAACCGCAGGTGTTCCGCGAGGTCCTGCGCGTGCTCAAACCGGGTGGGCGCCTGGCGATCAGCGATATCGTAACCGATGGCGAACTACCCTCCGCGCTAAAAAAGGATCTCGAAGCCTGGGCGGGCTGCATTTCGGGCGCGCAGGACGTGGAGGATCTGAAGAGACTGCTCGCCCAGACCGGGTTTGTCAATATCCAGATCGAGCCGAAATACTTTGATGAAGCCGCGCTGAATGACCTCGGTGCTGGCAAGGAAAACTTCGCCAAGTACAACGTGAAGAACCTGACGCGTTCCATCTTCAGCGCGAACATTTCCGCAGTTAAGCCATAACCAAATAACCTTGCGGCTTGTCAAATCCCCCGGAACTCCGGGGGATTTGAATTCCACTTGGTTTGGACATCAGTATCTATCTTGATGGATCAAGGAGTTTTATCGAGGTTGGGTATAATCAGTCTATGCCTAAAATCATTACGCAATTCGTCTGCCAGCAATGCGGAAAGGTGGCTCCGCGCGCGCTTGGCAAGTGCCCGCAATGCGGCGCCTGGGATTCGATGGTGGAGGAAGTTATCTCCGAGCCATCCGCCCCGGCAAAAAAGGCAGTGCATGGGCTGAACGCCCGTTCGCACCCCAGACGCATGGGCGAGATCGAAGGCGACGCCGAGGAGCGCATCCCACTGCCGATAGGAGAGTTCGCGCGCGTGCTGGGCGGCGGTGTGGTTCCCGGCTCGATTGTCCTTGTCGGCGGTGATCCGGGCATTGGCAAGTCCACCCTGCTGCTGCAGCTGGCACTGGAACTTTCAAGCCCGGCTAAACAGCACAAACCGCTCAAGGTGCTGTATGTCTCCGGGGAGGAATCAGAGCGCCAGATAAAGATGCGGGCGCTGCGCCTCACCCGCCTGGGCAGCGACCCCGAAAAACAGGAATTCAGCCAGGAACTGCTGCTGTTGACCGAGACCAACCTTGATCTCATCCTTGAGCAGACGCATGCGCTCAAACCTGACCTGCTGATCGTCGATTCAATCCAAACTGTGTACCTGCCAGACCTCAACTCCACCGCTGGCTCAGTGAGCCAGGTGCGCGAATGCGCCAACCAGCTGCGCGAACTGGCAAAAACCAGCGGCATGGCGGTGTTCCTGGTGGGTCACGTCACCAAGGAAGGCGTCATTGCCGGACCGCGCGTGTTGGAACACATTGTGGATACCGTGCTCTACCTGGAGGGGGATCGCTTCCAGGCATATCGGTTACTACGCTCGGTGAAGAACCGCTTTGGCGCTACCGCCGAGGTGGGCGTGTTTGAAATGCGCGAGAGCGGTATGATCGAGGTCAACAATCCCTCCGAGGCGTTCCTGGCGGAACGCATGGTCAACGCGCCGGGATCCGCCATTGCCGTCACCATGGAAGGCACCCGTCCGCTGCTGGTGGAATTGCAGGGGCTGACCAGCCCGAGCAACCTGGGCAACCCGCGCCGCACCCCCAACGGGGTCGATTTCAACCGCCTGCTCATGCTCAGTGCGGTGCTCACCCGCCGCCTGGGATTACGTTTGTCGGAACAGGATATCTTTGTCAACGTGGTGGGCGGCATGCAGGTGGATGAACCCGCTGCCGACCTGGCAATCGCGGCGGCCATCGCTTCCTCGGTGAAGGACGTGCCAGTGAAAGCGGATATTGTCCTCATCGGCGAGATTGGCTTATCTGGCGAGCTGCGCTGGGTGGGTCAGATGAATGCCCGCCTGCGTGAAGCCGCCAAACTCGGATTCAAATCCGCCATCATTCCGCGCCGCTTGAAGGTCGGCGAACCGCTGCCGGACGGTATTAAATTGCAGGAAGCGCGTTCGTTGCGCGAGGCTCTTTTGCTGGCTTTGATCGCTGAGAAATAAGGAACCTCCAGGAGGATTATGACAACGAATCTACTTGAATGGGGACCTGTCTCGCTGGTACGCCGCAACCACGGACTGGAACACGCCACCTTGAATTTGTTATCCAAGCGGCAGCCAGGCTCGTTCGCCGGCTACTCGGATGCAAGGGGCATTTGGATCATTGGCAATGTGTCGACCGACCTGCTGCTGGAAACTGCGCGGGAAGCCCTAAAGCGCATGAACAATGGGGAACACGAGCTGGCAATACACCCCTATTGCGGGACGAACTTTGTCACTACTGGCGTGATTGCTGGCACACTGGCGTGGCTTTTTACCCTGGGCAAGGCGAATTCTTTCTCGAAAAAATTAGACCGCTGGTCAACCGTGGTACTGGCGGTGACTGCCGGTGCCGTGCTGGCGCACCCGTTGGGTCCAAAGGTGCAGGAAAAATTAACCACCAGCGGTGTTCCCGGCAGCCTGGTAATCAAACAGATCATCCGGTATGAGCGCAATGGACCTGCTTTACATCGCATCCTCACCGGCGAAGGCTCGCACAAGGATGTCGCTACCGAATGAGCGAAAAACACCTCCACATCATCCGCGGCAATGACACATTCTCCGTCGAGTTGCACCTTCAGAATATCCTGAAAAAACTTGGTGCGGACTTTGACGCTTCAATGAATCTCTCCCGCCTGGACGGAAAACTTGCCAGCCAGGATGAACTGACGCTGGCGGTGACCTCACTGCCTTTTTTTGGTTCAAGCAGGCTGGTGGTGGTGAGCAACGCTGCTCCCCTCCTCGAAAAGCAGCAGGGTGAGAAGACCGCGAAACTGCTCAATGGCGTTCCGGAGACCACACACCTGGTACTGATCGTGGAGGACAGGCTCAAATGGCGCAAGGATGACCAGGGAAAATGGCAGCAATACTGGGAAACCTTGAACCCCGAGCACTGGCTCGTCAGAAAAGCCGCTGAAGATCAGGCGCTGGAATTCCTGGATTCTCCCCTGCCTGACGAAAAGGACATGCCGGCATGGGTAATCCGGGAGGTAAAACGCCAGGGAGGGCAGATCTCCCCAGATGCCGCTGCTGAATTGAGCCGGCATACCGGAAGCGACACCGGCATTGCCAGCCAGGAGATTGCAAAGTTGTTGAGGTACGTCAACTTTGAAAAACCCGTATCCGTTGAGGATGTGATCGAGTGTGTGTCAGTTGAGGGCTCAGCAGATACTTTTAAGATGCTGGATATGCTCATGGCAGGCAACAAAAAGGAAGCCCAGGCGATGATGCACCAGCTGCTGGACGATACCCAGCCGGAGATGATCCTGGGGGCACTGGCTCACCGTTTCAGGCAGCTCATCCAGGTACGCGCTGCGCTGGATGCAGGCGAGGATGTTTCTTCATTGGCAAAAAGCCGCATCATTTTCAGCAACCAGGTAGGTACTTACACCCAGGCAGCCCGGCGCTACCCGATGGAGCGGCTAAAGCAGATCTTCAACCGCCTGCTCCAAATGGATGTGCAGAGCAAGCTGTGGGACGATTCTTCGCCACTCGATGAGATACAGGTGGACTTGAGGACCAACCTCGAATTGCTCGTGATGGAAGTATAAAAAACTGGCGGATGTCCCGCCAGTTTTACCTTGTGTGCAAAAAGCTAGTCGAATTTCAACATCTTGGTGCGAATCTCTCCCCATTTGAGTGCATCGGAGATTCCCTCTTCGATTGGAAGAATGGCTTCCCAGCCCAGCAGACGCTTGGCGGTGTCAGCATTGGCGTACGCGCCAGCCACATCGCCCGGGCGGGGGGCGGTTTCTTTTTTATTGATCTTCTGCCCGTACACCTTCTCAAAGGCGGTCACCAATTCACGAACGGTCACACCGCGGCCGGTGCCCAGGTTGATCACCAGGTAATTGCTGGTAGGGTTGCCGGCGCGGTTGAAGACTTCGTCAAACTGGGTCACCGCGTTCACATGCGCGCGTGCCAGGTCCCACACGTGGATGTAGTCGCGGATGCCCGTGCCATCGCGCGTGGGGAAATGCGTGCCAGTGATATTAAAGACAGCCTGTTTGCCCTGGGCGGTATCCACCAGTTTACCCAGCACGTGGGTGGGCTCCTTCACGTGGATGCCGCTGCGCATCTTTGGATCGGCACCGATGGGGTTGAAATACCGCAGTGCGATGCCTTTCATGGCATAAGCAGCGCAGAAATCCTTGAGCACCAGCTCCATCATAAGCTTGGTACGTGAATACGGGCTGCTGGCTTTGATGGGTGCTTCCTCGGTGACCATAAACCCCGGAACGATATCATAAAGTGCAGCAGAAGAGCTGAAGACCACGCGGGGATAACCGAGTTCCTTTAACGTATAGAAAAATTCAATGGATTTGCTCACATTATCCGTGTAGTATTCATATGGCTGGGTCACGGACTCAGGAACCACGATCAGCGCGGCACAGTGAACCGTCGCCTGGATGTCAGGGTGCTCCTTAAAAATGCGGGTTACCAGTTTTTTATTTGCGATATCTCCTTTATAGAAGATACGATTCCTGGTGAATTCCTTACGGCCTGTAATGAGTGAATCCAGGACAATGGGGGTGTGTCCGGAATCCTCAAGCGCGGAACAGATGGTACTGCCAATGTAACCGGCTCCCCCGGTGATCAGGTATTTCATGGCACTCCTTTAAGAATTCTAAAGTCTACCCGCCGTATATGATCTGCATGGCTAGAACAATCAACCCAACCAGGGTGACAAAATAACCGGGGATGCGCGAGAACATCCCAATGGTTGCCTTTGGTTTGAGCACAGACTCGGCCGGATTGGCAGGATTGTAAAACACGGGTACTTTTTGCGCGACAGCGAATTGATCACGGATGTTCGACGCATCGAGGAAATCATACCCTGCGCGGGCAAAGGTGATATGGTCGCCGTCATATTTTTTCCCGTTGACCTGAAACTGATAACGCACGATCGGTACAAAAGCTATATTCGCCTTTCCGGTAGCGCTGCGGGCACGGTCTTCTTCAACGTCGGTTTCAACAATTTCTGCTTCTGTGGTCGGCCAGTTCATCGCTTGTTTGGCTTTCAAGCGCGGAGCATATGCACGGTATAGCATCCAAGACCCAAGAAGGATAAAAGCTGCAGTGATCAAGTAATTAATTACCATCTTCTCTCCAAGGCTAAAGTGTACTCCAATTTTACTGTGATTTTTTAAACAACGGGAGAATTAACCAAATCGCCAGCGTTATAATTGCCAGCCACACAAGGATGATCAAAGCTGTCATCCACCAGGTAACGGGTTTTGCCAGGGATTTTTCAGCGGCAATCCTGGCGTCGGAAATGACGGCAGCTGGGACCAACTTGAGGGTCAGCGCAATGCCTGCCGGGATGAGAATGAGATCATCAAGGTAACCGAGCACCGGGATAAAATCGGGAATCAGGTCAAGCGGCGAAAGGGCGTAAGCCGCCACCAGCACTGCCAGGGCACGTGCATACCAAGGGGTACGTTTATCTTTGGCGGCGTACCAAATTGCCAAGGTGTCGCGTTTGAGCAACCTTGCGCGTAGTTTGAGTGATGCCAGGAAGGACATCTACCAAGTATAAAGTACAATTTGGGGGTTTTGAGCTGGAATTCTGCGCTACTCTTTGTTTTTTTGCTGCATTTGATGAAGCAGCTCCATCGCCTTTTTAGCCGTCGACGTACGCACAAACAGGTGATCATGGTGAAATGCCGCCACCACATTGCACGGGATTCCTTCTGCTGCCAGAGCGGACGCAACCGCCGCGGTGAGCCCCACTGAATCTAGCGGTGATTGCACTCCCAGTGTGATCCACGCATAGGTATCCGCGCTGTGTTTAAGTCCAATTGTTTCTGCCTGCTCCACACGCAGCACCACGCTTTCGCCTTCCCACTCGTGAAAGGACGCCAGTGGTCGCACATGTGCCGGCAAGCGCTCTTTGAGGGTAATAAAAACGAATTCTCCTGCGTTAAGACGCGGGGAAAGTCCTGAAAGAAGCCCTTTTAAATCCGGTTCAGATGCGGTCATAGAAGTTGTTTTCCCCATTCTTCGGCGCGTTCCAGTTCGCCTGCTGCCAGAGGGCCTTCCTCGCCTTTGACGAAAAAGCCTTCTGGCGGTTTGACCAGACTGCCGCCCTTGGATTGTAATTGTTCAGCGATAATCGGCGCTGCGTAACCACCCTTGTCGATGATCTTTTTGAAGAGCAGTCCCTTGATACCGCCCATCAGGATGCGGGTATCGAAGGCGGCGATCTTTTTGCAGGCAAGGGCGCCGGAGGGGATGGCTTCAAGCAGACTCATCACCGCCGGAGTGGCGGCAAAGCTGCGCGTCGGCGAACCCATGACCACCAGGTCAGCCGCGGTGACCTGGGTGAGCGTTACTGCCCCAGCCCGCAAGCAGGCGCAATCTGTGCCTAGCCCTTTGGCGATAGCCTGTGCGATCTTTTCGGTGTTGCCAAAAACAGAATCGTAAATGACGATGGCTTTCATGGATTCTCCTGGATCAAGCGGTTATTTGTAGTATAGCAAATTTTCATGAAGCGATTTGAATCCTTTTATTAACGAAATTATCGCTTACTTTGATTCTATCTGCAGAGCCATGCCATCAGAGACTACTTCAACATTCTTACTATCTTTGAGATCAAGCGCATTAACAAATGGCGAGGTCTCTACACTGTTCCACAGGATTGTCTCCGGTTCCAGTTCTACCCAAAGGCGCGGCGGAATGTAGGAGACATCCTCAGGTGTTAGAACGATGACATCAGGTTGATGCATCGCATCAGGGTGTTCATTGCGGATTGCCGCGAAATCCACCCCCGCGGGGATGAGGATGGATATCTCGCGGTACCGGAGAAGATATGCTGATCGTTCAGTAGATTCTCCTATCAAACTTATTGTGAACCCGGGCTCGATTTCCAAAGGTTCGTTTGGAGAAAGCACGAGAAGGTCTGTGTTTTCAGGAACCTGTAGTGGATGATTTGCCACCGATGGGCGCAGCACAGAATTTGAAGCAAGGATCGATTTCACCTTGATCATTTGAGCCAGGTCACCGAGGGATGTTTCATTGATTGGACGGGTAAGCACAACCGCATCCACGCGGTAATCCCAGGGTGAAAGCAGCGGAGTGAGTGCTGAACTGACCTCGCTGGGATCTCCCGGCAAGTCAAACAACAGGGTTTTTCCAGCCGAGGTCTGAATGATCAGCTCCGAAACACCGCCGGCATCAACCAGGTGAATATGCAGGTTGCCATCAGGACGGTGCGCATAGATCGACCAAGCAGAGAACCCTCCCGCTGCCAGCAAAACCATCAACCAGATTGAAACAGCGTCCCCAAGTTTTTTCTTGAAAAAATTACGCAGAAGAAAAACCAGGATAATGACCAGGACGATGATAAGTATCCAAAAAGAGACAAGCGGGTGAACAGTCAAAGCGGCTCCTTTTATCTTGGCAAGGGCAGACACCACGAAATTGGTATAGGCGAGCAACGGCCAGGAGAACATGGCTGCAAATTTACCGAGAAGAGGATGGATTAATCCAGCCAGGGTTGTAACCATTCCTGCTTCAAGTACGATTGGCTGCGCAGGTAGCACCAAGGGGTTGGCGAGCAGCGAAACCAGAGAAAGACGTCTAAACTGCATAGCAATGACAGGTAATGTCGTCAATTGAGCCGCCAGAGTGAAGAGGAAATATTCACTCACTGGCGTAGAAAGGCGGGAGGCTCTTTCTTCTCCCAGCCATTTTTCCGACAATTTCATAAATCCATCCTGGAGAGGCTGTCCAAAGATGACAAGACCCAATACCGCCATGAACGAAAGTTGAAAACTGACATCTCCGATCAATAACGGATTGACCAGGCAGATGAGAGCAGCCGTCAAAAAGAGGGCATTGATTCCAGATTGCCGCCTGCCAAATAAATGAGCGATTGCGGCCGTGGAAGCCATGATGGCGGCACGGACAACCCCAGAGGATCCATTCACGAACAAGGTGTATATTGCAATAATCAGGATGGCTGCCAACACTCCCCAATACCTTCGGAACATGCGAGACAACGCTGTGATTAAAAGAGTGGCAATAAGGGTCATGTTAAATCCGGAAATTGCGATAATATGCGCAGTCCCGGTATCTCGATACGCCTGTTTGAGAGAAGGCGGTATGTCGTTATCCAACCCAAGTAGGATGCCTTCCAATAAACCCGCCTCGGGCTGCGGCATTGACGCAAAGATGACTGAACGCGCTTTTTCTCGAAAATTGATCAGCCAGAGACGAAAGCCGGTACCGCTTTTCTCTCCAACCTTTTGCACGCCAGTTGGAAAATAAATGACAGATTGGATACCCTGCCGCGCCAGGTAATCCTTGTACGAGAAATCAGCAAAAACCTTCGGAGTGGAAGGGGCACCGACTAACTGCAATCGGTCGCCGTATTGCCATTGTTGCCAGCGCGGCATGGTAACCAGAGCAGCTCCGGTTATTCGATTTATGGATGCTGAGAGGTCCTGTTCGTTCGGGTTTGTTATTTCTTCAAAGTCGATTCTGTAGCGAATTTGGTCACGTTGAATATCTGGAGGAGAGGAAATTGTACCCACCAACGAGTACAATCCCTTGTCGTTGTACCAGGCAAGATCAAATTCATTAACCGGCGGTGTTGCAATAATATACCGTCCTGCGCCTGCGCTCATCAACACCAGCAGCAAGGCTGGCGGAAACGCAAAAAAACGGGATATTCTTTGCCATCCACTAAATCTACCTTCTAAAAACCTGTTAAATATGACTGATAATGATGACACCCCTCCTAAACCAGCCCAGATCCACCAAGGTATAACCAGCATTTGGCACAAAACAATTCCGGCGAGGAAAGCCATAGAGAGGTATAGCAGCGGCACGAATTACCTGTGTTTAAATGGATTGGGAATCAACCAGGGGGTTCTGGCTTTGTACTCCAAATACTCCTGCCCGAACTGGGCAGCCAGGCGGCGCTCTTCCAGCAGCGAACCAACCAGGGTGTAAACCGTTACGCCAATCGCCAGCGCCAGGCGGTTCCACGTCATTACCGGGAACAGCCATAACAGGATGAGCGAGAACAGGTAGATCGGGTGGCGTGTATAGCGGTAGAAGCCGTTGGTGATAAGGCGATCAGGAACAGAGGATTCTCCCATCAGCGCTGACAACCCGGTGAAATGCAGCAGGCTAGTCTGAAATAATGCCACAATGGTGAGAATACCTGCTCCAAGCTGGATAAGCAGGGTCAGATAACGCCAGGGCAGGGGTATCTGGTAAAACGGAGCATCTCTTAACAGCAGTGCCGGAGCAAAATACGCCAGGCTGGTGACCGCGGCGGCCATCACAAAAAACAACCGGTAATAACGAGTTCCTTTTTGACCGAAGACCCGCGCGGCAAAGGATTTGACGGGGGTGGAAGCCAGCGTTGAATGTACGACGCCAAACATAAGCCCGAGCAAGAGAATGAGCCAGAAATTCGAATTAGCCATGAGAGAAGTATAAATTAAAACGCCTGATAAACAAACGGAGCGGCAGAATCAACAAATACTGACGAAAGGATAGCCAGCCCCAGAAGCATTTCTAACAACACCTGCAGCCAGCGCGGCAGCGCCCACAGGTCTTTTTCTCCCGACTGCGCCTTTAAGAGCAGGTCAAACCCCAGCGCCAGCGCAAGCAGTACCAGCAGGATGGGATTTGGCAGGTTCAATGGGCTCCACGAGAGCCAGGGAGTCTCAGCTTTGAGGTAGCGACCGAACAGGAAGAAATCCGGACGTACCCAGTGGAACATCCCCTGCAGGTATGCCCAAGCAGTTGTCAGATTCATTCGGAAAGGCAGCCATGCCAGCAGGGTGAGGGCAAATGTGACCGCGATTCCCAGCCTGTTGCGCCAGCGCGGCCGTTGATCAAGCGGCATGGAGGGATGAAGAATGCTTGGCAGGCGTTCTGCCACCTGGTAAACCCCGTGCAGCCCGCCCCATACCAGCAGGTTCCATCCCAGCCCGTGCCACATACCGCTCACCAGCATGGTAGCCAGGGGTGGCACAACCAGGTTCAGCACATTCTCCCGCCTGGGAATGCGTTTGAGCAGGGCGCGGGAAATGGGGAAGAACAGGTAATCCCGCAGCCAGTTGGAAAGGCTGATATGCCAGCGGTTCCAAAATTCGGTGAAGTTGCGCGAGAAATAGGGCAGCGTGAAATTGTTGCTGAGCTCGATCCCGAACCATAGGCTGATGCCGCGGACGATACCGGTGTAGCCGGCAAAGTCGTTGAAGAGGGCAAAAGCGTATGCCAGCAGGTACAACACCAAGTGCTGCCCGGCATAATTCCCCGGGTTGGTGAAGGCATCCGCTGGGATAAGGCTGAAGAGCGGATTGGCTAATACCAACTTTCGCAGCAATCCAATAATGATCAGCGAAAAGCTGCGGTTAAGCAACTCCTGGTCAAAGGGTAAGGGAGAATCAAGTTTACTGAGGAAGAGACGGGCGCGTTCGACTGGTCCGGAGATCAATTTGGGAAAATATAGGACGTAAACCCCGAATTTGACCAGGTCACGTTCTGCTTTCAAGCGCCCGTGGCTCACATCCACCAGGTAGGAGATCATTTGCACCATCAGGAATGACAACCCAATCGGCAATAAGATTTGAAGGGCACTTGCCTGTTCTTTCCCACCAACCAACTTAAGGAGTGATGGCAGGAAAAAGCGGTTGTATTTAAACACAAAGAGAATGAGAATATTAAACGCTATACCAACGATTTTCCATGCAAGGTTTCCAGAGAGAATTCTGTTTTCGATTTTCAAGCCCAGCCAGTAATTAATCAGCCCAAAGACCCCCATAACAACAACAAATTGCCAGTTCCATGCAGCCAAAAACGCAGCGGAGATCAACAAAAGCCAGGAGGTTCTGATCCCGGGAGGCATACGCCGGTATACCACGGCAGCAGCCAGAGCAGAAACAAAGAATAAAACAGAGGTTACCGGCATGTTTACCTATTCCTGATACAAATTCGCTGCATCTGGCAAAGCAAGTTCCACTGCTGAGCTAGCAAGCCTGAATACAACTTTGCGCCGATTTGGTTCAGATGATGATCGTCAGCTCGACCATTAAAGGGAATGAGATCGGGACTGATGGGGGGTAAGAACATACCGCCCTGTTCGCGGGTGTAATCTGCAATAGCGGATAAATAATCAGCGTGCACCTTTTCACCGCCAAAATAAGTGTAGAAACCGGGATATGCCGGGAATTCCGCGACCACAATCCAGGTTCCCTTTTCCCTTTGTATGATCAGGCTTCGCAGTTTGTCAAGCCGAGCAGGATCGATTTCGTAATTTCCATATAGAACAAACAGCTTCTGATCTTCCGGGTCATTTGGATCCGGAAGTTTTCCATTGAAATCAGAGACCTGAATTTCCGGTTCGTAGCCATCAGGGTGCGTATTGGAAAATCGCCGCATATTCTGCAGCCATGTATCGGGAAAGTCAGCGAGCGGCCAGTAACGCAGGGGCAGCAGGCGCTGCAGCGCTGCGGAATGGTCCTCAAACCAGCCCAGAAAACTTTTCTTCCCCAACCGGTATTGCAGCCAATCACTCGAAAGGAATTTTTTAGAGACATCATCCCCATTTCCCGCAAGGTAATCCCGTATCTCGGTGAAGTAAATGATGGTTTTCGGATGATAAGTATCCACCAGCAGGGATGCAAGATCGGCCATCGGGACGACGGTTAGTCCTTCGACGCCAAAATTGAAGATGCGCAGCGGCTGCCCGGAACCAGATATTTCCTTGGCTAAAATTTCAGGGTCGATGCCTGTATTGACCATGGAGTTTCCAAGCAAAATGACATCCACGCCGCCATTCACTTTGGCAAATTCCTCCAGTTTTTGCCACTTGATTTCAAACTGGGTATGGTAATTCCCATAAGACTTCAGCGGGAGAAGACGCTCCACTAGATTGGTGCGAGCAAAAAGCTCAAGCCCAGCAAACAAGGCAGCCAGGAGAATTAGCGGAACGAGGAGATTCTTAAAAACCGAAAAACCTTTGGAGGCTGTCAGTGAGGGATCAGATTTTAGCTTTGAAATGGAAGGCATTGACCTCCCTTTAGCTGCCTGGAGTGCTGAGTTTTTGTTCTGCCTGTAATTCTTTCAGGCGTGGATGATTCGCGTAATAACCGTGGTATTTCTCGGGCAACATCAAAGCAATCCGGCACATGATCTCGGTGGTCAACTTATCCAGCTGCCCGGAGCGGTCACCCCTGTCCATCACTGGGGCAGGGATCGCTGGCCCGTATTCGACGCAAATGTGCGGTCGTTTGAAATGAAGCAATTTTTCCACCGAGTCTTCGGTACCTGTGATGGCAACTGGAACAATAGGTACGCTGGCGCGGATTGCCAGCATGGCGGTGCCGGGTTTTCCCTCAAGCAGCATGGAGGTTGTACTGCGGGTACCCTCCGGGGCGATCCCCAGGGCTTTGCCCTCATTCAGCGCTTCAACCGCCTTTCGGAATGCCCCAAAATCAGCTGTGTCCCGGTCGAGCCAGATGCCATTCGCAGTAACAATGAACCAGCGGATCAGCGGGTGTTTAAGGTATTTGGTTGTCACTAGTGCAGTCATATCCGGACGGTTGGGAGTAACAAAAAGGGATGGGATATCCATGCGGCTCATGTGGTTGGTTGCTAGCAGCACCCCGCCGGTGAGGGGAATATTTTCAACCCCTTTATACTCAATGTTGGTTAACCGCCGCATCAAGTAATTAATCAGGCGGCGAAATTTATGGGCTCTCCGCTCTTTTTCTTCCTTGCTGAGAGATGAGGTCATTATTGCACCTTTTCTGTTGCCTCTGCTTTAAGTTGTTTTTTTTCTTTTCTTGATTCACGTACTCCCTTGATCCATTCAACAAAAACGGGGATCAAGGAAACGACGATGATACCGATTGCGACCAGCGAGAAATTTTTCTGGACGAATTCGATCTGTCCGAAGAAGTAACCACCAAAGAGCATGATCGCCGGCCACACAATTCCACCAATAATATTATAGGAAATAAAATGACCATACGACATTTTGCCAATGCCTGCCACAAAAGGGGCAAAGGTACGGATAATTGGAACAAAGCGCGCTAGGAATATGGTTTTTCCGCCGTGTTTTTCGTAAAATGCGTGGGTTTGGTCCAGGTATTTTTGCTTGATGAACCTGGCAAAAACTTTGGGTCCAAAATAACGTCCAATCCAATAATTGGCTGTATCTCC
The DNA here is from genome assembly GCA_964428125.1 of uncultured Anaerolinea sp. Taxonomy (GTDB): domain Bacteria; phylum Chloroflexota; class Anaerolineae; order Anaerolineales; family Anaerolineaceae; genus UBA6107. The sequence goes on along the minus strand of CAYRXB010000001.1, from coordinate 107,334 downwards.
TGCAATTGCCGCAACGACCATCAGCAGGTAAAGCAGTTTGATATCCATCACGTGGAGTGAACTGGTGAGGGCGCCGGCGGCAAACAATAGAGAATCGCCGGGGAGGAACGGGGTAACCACCAGTCCCGTCTCAATAAAGATGATCACAAAAAGAATTGCGTAGGTCCACAAGCCAAAAGTATTAATAATTTCAGCCAGGTGCACATCAATGTGCAGGACGAAGTCGATAAGCCACTTAATAAAATCCATTGATATTTTCCTTTACCATTTATTAATGTGCTAATTTTACCCTAATCATCCCGGCAGCGATGGCGGCAACTGTGGAGGAATTGGAGAGGGCTGATGCTTCCTAAGGTGGATATTGAATGCGATCAGGATTCCGATAAGGCATGCTGCAAGGGCTGCCATGAGCCACGGAGCTGCTGGCGAAAGCCTATTGAAGAATGCGGGAGTGTAATCGCTGGCGATTGAGCTGAATCCAGCGGCTACAGCCAGGAAATTCCAGGCGCCATGCAACAGCACAGCCATTGTATAAGTAACCCCCACGCGAGAATATTTCCCGTCCAACCAGGAGCTGGTGAGCGCCCAGCCGGAAACACCTGCCGTTGTAATGTGCAGGAGCGCTGTACCGGAACGTGCAGCCGCGAGAGACAGCCACGAAGTGCTATCTACGGAAGCGAGAGCGACCAGGCTTTCAAGAACCGCAAAGGTCCCGCCGCAAATGACGCCGGCGACAAATCCTTCGGCTGGCGACCATTGTCTCTTGATAAAAAACCATAACGCCAGCGGCTTAACCAGTTCTTCCACCAACGGAACTACGAGGGCAATAAAAAGAATCCCAATCGCAATAATCCCTGGGTTCTGCAAGATTGGCTGATATTGATCGATGAGCAATTGCAGAGAACCGGGTTTAACATACATCAGATTTTTCAGTTGATTTACCAGCACATCGAACCCGGGCAATTGACTCGCCCAAAGGATGAGCCCTCCGGCGAAAATCACAAGAAGAAGTCCCTCGATAAAGATGATTACCGGCATGCTGATAAAACCAGAAATATTAATCAGCCCCCAGGGTTTATATTCTGTGGTACGAGATAAGCGAAAACGGGCAACCTCAGTAAACCACCAGGCTGGAATTGATATCAGTAATGTGTTTTCAAGCGCCATAAACCAGGCGGGTATGTTTGCAAAGAGGGGAAGTTTTGTCAACAGCGCCAGGGGAATCAGAAGGACCAGGCAGATGGAGGCGGAGAGGAAAGAGAGGCTTTTTCCTGGCTGGATTTTAGCATTACCGGATAAACTTTGGATTGACCCGATGCCTGAAGGTAAAGCCGAAAGCCCGATCACCAGCGTGATCCATGCCAGATAACGAAAGCTGACAACGGCTGAAGCAGACATTTGCCCGGCAGCCACTGATATTATCAACATCCCCAATGCTCCGAAAATTGACAGGACAATGCTGAAGATACTCAAAATCAATAGCAGCACATTGGAAGTTTTGGAGGTATTCGAGGAGTATGTCAAATTACCTTTCCTCAACCGAGATGGAGAGAATTGCATCCGGGGTGATCAGGATCTGATCGGCAGCAGGGTTGCGGGGGCGCAGCGAGGACAACACATCTAGCCCTTTGATCACCTGTCCAAAGATGGTGTACTTTCCATCAAGATCGGGTACCGCTGTATAGGTAATAAAAAATTGCGAACCATTATCGTTATTGCCGCTGTTTGCCATTCCAAGCACGCCGGGTTTGTCAAACCGCAATTCAGGGGTCACCTCATTGGTGAATTCATATCCCGGTCCGCCAAGTCCGGAGTTGGACGGGTCGCCCGACTGCACCACAAACCCCGGGATTACCCGGAAAAAGGCAGAACCGTCAAACCAGTGGTTGCGGATAAGAAATACAAAACTGTTCACTGCCAGGGGAGCTTGTTTTGGATATAACTCCAGCACAACATCACCTTTTTCAGTCTTGATGGTGACCGTGTAGGTTTTTTCAGGATCGATGCTCATCGCGGGGCAATCCTGATAACTTTTTTGCGGGAGCAGGAAATATTTCACGATACTTGCAAGCGATTCCAGATCATTCCTGCCTTGATACCTGATCTTATTGAATAACAAAGTTGGCGTACTGTTAAGTCCGGCGGCAAGAGCATCTAATTCAGCCTTGTCTATTTTTTGAACAACCGTATTGGAATCCAGGTCGTTCATAAACTGGTTAGAATTCAAGTTTAAGGATTTAGCTGCGTCTTTTAACCAGATCTTAAAATCTTCTGTGGTCAGGCTTGACCATTCCGATTGCTTATTAAATAACAGATCGTGCATCTGCCAGAATTTGTTCTGGATTCCGGCAGCTTCTGCCGCGCGTGCAGCCATAATGGCATTGGGATGAATGCTGGAAAGCGGAAAATGCCGGAAAACGATTTGAACATCACGTGGATATGCAGCCTGGAGATCTTTGAGCACCGGGGCTGCTTTAGCGCAGTAGGGACACTGGAAATCGCTGTATTCATAGATAATGATCGGGGCATTTTTCGGACCAAGGGTCCAGTCCCCTTCGGATACAGACGGATACAAAGCTTCGGTTTCCGCTGATGCAACCGGAACAATCGAAGCGGGTTTGCAGGTAGCCGGGCCACTGGCAGTAAATGCCACAGTGGGTATGGTTGTCGGTGTGAGCTCAGTGCTAACGTCGGTGGCTGCCGAAGTAGATTCAGCGGTTGGCGCAGTGGCTGTTGGAGAGAACAATTCCATCGAAGTGGTCGAAACAGTGCTCGGGTTGACGGCTTGTAGTCGAAAGGTGAGAATTGCGGCGATCAGACCAAGCAGAACCACGCCAAGCCCGGTCAAAGCGATCAAGTTTTTTCGCGACGGTTGACTCCCCCCGTTACTGCTTTGGGAATCCCCAGTTGACTCTTCGCCTGTGTTCTGTGAACTGGTAAATTTCTGGTTTTCTTGAAGTTCCTGGTCTGCGTATGTCCTATACGTTTCGTCATAAGCCTCACGACGAATCGGATCAGAAAGTGTTTCATACGCCTCATTGATCAGCCGCGTCTTTTCCTCTGCAAGCTGCTTTTCGCCAACAGTTGAAAATCTATCCGGGTGCCATTTGCGCAGCAGAGATTTAAATTGCTTCTTCATTTGTGCGTCGGTTGCTTCCGGTTGAAGTTCGAGGATTTGGTAGTAGTTTTTCATTTTTTTCGCTTTCGGTACGAGTCACTATTAAATATAGACCCCTTTATTTCTTAATTACGGTCTATTCAGAAAGAGTTACTTTTAAATTATTTCCTTAAGGACGGATTGGATATCTGCCTGAACCTGCGGCGGTTTTTGACGTGCGTTGATCACACGCCAGCGCTCGGGTTCTTCTTCTGCCATCTTCAAGTATCCCTGGCGCACTCGCTGGTGAAAGGCGAGCTGCTGTGCATCAAGCCGATTCCACTCGCCGCCGCCAATACGGCGCCGGTTTAACCCTTCCTCCACATCCACATCCAAAAGCAAAGTCAGGTCAGGTTTTAACCCACCGGTGGCAAAATGCAGGATCAGCTTGAGCGTTTCGAGATCAAGACCATGCCCGTACCCCTGGTAAGCCAACGTGGAATCCGCATAGCGGTCGCTGATGACCACCAATCCCTTTTGCAGGTTGGGTCGGATAACCTCCTCAACAATCTGAGCACGGGCAGCGCAAAAAAGCAAAATCTCCGCGCGCGGGCTCATCATGGTGTTGTCCATGCGCATGATCACTTCGCGGATCTGATCACCAATGAAGGTTCCGCCGGGTTCACGGGTGGTCAACACCTGTTTTCCATAGCCCCGCAAAAATTCGGCCATTTCGCATATTTGCATGGATTTTCCACTGCCTTCAGGACCTTCGAGGGTGATGAACATAATTGCTCCTGATCTACTCCCGGAAGATGCGTACGCGGCGATTAGGGTCTTTGCCGTAGGAATGGGAAACCAGCTGAGCCTGCCTGGCCATTTCGTGCTGGATGCGGCGAACCGTGGAAGAGGCAGGGGGCAGGTCCACCCAGCGCTGACCGTTTAACACAGCTTGAATGGCGGATTCGGTTTGATGGGTGACTTCTTCATAATCGGCTGATGCGGGCTCCGAGGGCAGGTTGAACATTTCAGCCAGGGATTGTTCGATCTGGCTGATGGTGTTTGCCCTCAACACAAAAATGGGGATTCCATGGTTCTCTGCATCCAGAATAGGCTGCTGCCGTGAGCGGTAATAAGCGCGCAGTGTCATCATCAGGTCAGCATCGTGGATGTCGCGCGCAATGAGGGCAGGGACTCCAAGCCGGTGTGCTGCCTGCTGCAGCCGGTTGCGGGCAACCCCATATGCAAATACGCGCACAGGTTTGTTTGGCAATCTTCCCGGCCGTACCTCTTCCTGTTGCTCCTGATACTCGTTGAACGATTCCAGCGTTACCTCTGCGCGCTGCCGGTTGGGAACATGCTTTTGCGGCGGCATAGACCCGGTATCGCTGCCGTTGGTAAAAGCCCGCCGTGTGCCCTGCGCCATTCCGCGGCTGCGGGCAGACTTTACAGGTTTTTCAATGTGGATCTCGTCCTTGCGATCACGCCAGCGAATTTCGGGGGTAACCGGGTATCCGCGGACAAGGGTATCCACGACCTCGGCAACATCCGGGTGCACTGCCAGGCGGTCGCGCTCCTGCAACTCCACCAGCACATCAAAGGTTGGCGGTGAGCGCCGCTCCAACACGGTTTTTTGAGTGCCGCGGCGGCGCGCTTCTTCATCAGAAAGAGTAACGGATTCGATTCCGCCAATCAGGTCTGAAAGTGTCGGGTTTAACAACAGGTTCTCGAGCGTGCGGCCGTGGGCTGTTGCGACCAATTGAACACCGCGTTCAGCGATAGTACGGGCAGCCAGCGCTTCCAACTCGCGTCCAATCTCGTCGATGACAATGACCTCAGGGTTGTGGTTTTCCACCGCCTCGATCATTACCTCGTGTTGAAGAGATGGTGTTGCCACCTGCATTCGGCGTGCCTTGCCAACCGCTGGATGGGGCACATCCCCATCGCCGCCTATCTCGTTGGAGGTGTCGACGATGATGACTCGTTTGTTTTCAGCCAGGATACGAGCAGCTTCACGCAGCATGGTGGTTTTTCCAATACCGGGTTTTCCCAGAAGAAGGATGCTTTTACCGGATTCAACCAGGTCCTGGATGATTTCAATGGTTCCGTACACAGCACGCCCAACACGGCAGGTGAGCCCAACAATAATATTGTGACGATTGCGAATGGCGGAAATGCGGTGCAAGGTGCGTTCAAGTCCGGCGCGGTTATCGGCATCAAATTCGCCAATACGGGATACCACGTGGTCAATATCTGCACGGCTTACCTCTTCCTGGCTCAGTTCCAATTCGTGGTCGACAAACCGAGCCATCGGAGCACGACCAAGGTCGAGTATGATCTCGAGCAGATTCTCACTATTATTCGCTTTTTTTACCGCCTCAACAATCCGCGGGGGCAGGACGGCCATTAGTGCATGCAGGTCATCAGTTATTCTTTTTTGAGTCATAAATATCCTTATGGATTTATTTTAGCCCTTTTTTGGTTCCGTTGGAGGGGCTCCGCCAGTCAGGTTGTGTAGAATGGGGATGGTTGGTTTTGCCTGGCGGGCTTCCACCCTTGCCCGGGCATTGTTAGCAACCGCTGCTTTTTGGCTGACGGCCAGGTGTTTGACCATCAAGGTATATTCTCCAATCACCTGTGCGCTGCTTCCAAGTGCGCTGTTTAGCCATGATTGGTGAGAACGAACTTGCAGGTAGACAGGACGACCTTGAGAGTTGATACTGGTGGATAATTCATTCAGAAGCGTTTCGGGATCATGTATTGAGGGATGTAAAACCAGATTAATGTATGTGCCAAGCGGTCCCACTTTGTATTGAGCCCAGGCATTAATTTCATCATTTACATGATGCACCAATCGTTGCCGGCAATTTGATTGATAAAGTTCCGCGCCTTGTTCAAGAGGCGGTGTCACTGCCTGGTAAAGACTTCTGATTCCAATCTCATCACTATCATTTGCTTTTTTCCATGAAGAGGGAAATTCCTCATTAATCGACCATGCAGGCATCTTCCAGATTGTCTCGATGCCGTAAGCGCTAAAACCAGCACGGCGCAATATTTCAAACAAACCCGGGTTGTTTTCAACTTCAGCCACCAGGTTTAGTGCCTGGTTTTCTCCTGCCTGGTAACTGAGGAATTCGATCAAAGCGCAAATCCCGCCAGTGGATGAAAGGTCTTTACACAACAGGAACGAAAGCCTGGCAACACGCGAGCTGTCTGGCATGTAGATTTGGCCAACCAGGTGGCTTGCTTCAGAGGTTTCTTCGATGATGGCGGTATTACGCCTATTGTGATTGATTAAGGAAGTCGAAAGCGCTCTGAACCCGGCCTGGTTGCCATCAACCAGCAGGGTAGCGTGATCCAGGCAGATTGGCTGCTGAGGGTGGAGAAGCAGGGTTGGAAGGTCGTACCAGGCTAACGGACGGACGTCTATTTTGCCAGCTCCAAAAAGTACTTATGAAAACGATTATCCCTGGTGAGCTCAGGATGGAACGAGGTCGCCAGCAGTTTTCCCTGCTGTGCTGCAACGATTCGTCCATCATCCAGTGTCGCAAGGACTTCAACGCCCGGACCGACCTTTTGGATCAGGGGGGCGCGAATAAAAACTGCGTGATACAGGGTGTTCTCACCAGCTGAATTGACCAAAACCGGAACCCGTAAATCAACTTCAAAACTATCCACCTGCCGGCCGAACGCATTGCGGGTGGTAGTGATGTCCATTACGCCCAGAAGAGTTTGTTTTTTACCAGAATCCTTTGAAAGAAAGATGGTTCCCGCGCAAGTTCCCCAGACTGCGTGCGAACTAGCGAACTCTCGCAGGGCAGTGGTGAGTCCGAAGGCATCGGAAAGTTTGCCAATTGTAGTTGATTCGCCTCCGGGAATGATGAGACCCTGGAGCCCATCGAGGTCGACAGGCAACCGTACCTGGTTAACCTGGACTCCCAGGCTTTCCAGCATAACCTGATGTTCTGCAAAATCTCCCTGCAGGGCAAGGACACCTATTTTCATAAATAAATTTACCAGCCTCGTGTAGCGATCTTGTCGCCTTCCGGCATGGTGGCGATCTGGCGGCCCACCATTGCCTCGCCCAGGTTACGGGAGACTTCAGCCAGGATGGCGGGATCCTTATAATGGGTGGTGGCTTTGACAATGGCAGAGGCACGTTTGGCAGGATCGCCGGATTTGAAGATACCTGAGCCGACAAATACTCCGTCAACTCCCAACTGCATCATCAGGGCAGCATCTGCCGGTGTGGCAATTCCACCAGCCGCAAAGTTAACCACCGGAAGCCTTCCAAGTTTGCGGACTTCCATTGCAATTTCATACGGTGCACCGATTTCCTTGGCAAATGCCATCACTTCTTCTTCCGGCATATTCTGCAGTTTACGGATCTCTCCCAGAACCGTACGGGCGTGGCGAATTGCCTCAACAACATCACCGGTGCCAGCTTCGCCCTTGGTGCGGATCATGGCTGCGCCTTCACCGATACGGCGTAAGGCTTCGCCTAAATTGCGGCAGCCGCAAACAAAAGGCACTTTAAAATCATGTTTATTGATGTGATGAGACTCATCCGCTGGGGTGAGCACTTCAGATTCGTCTATGTAATCGACGCCGATGGATTCGAGGATTTGCGCTTCAACAAAATGACCGATTCGGCATTTCGCCATCACCGGGATGGTGACTGCTTCCATGATCTTCTGGATCATATCCGGGTCACTCATACGGGCAACACCGCCATCCGCGCGGATATCCGCCGGAACACGTTCGAGTGCCATCACCGCGCAAGCGCCCGCATCTTCAGCGATCTTTGCGTGGTCAACGTTGACTACGTCCATGATCACGCCGCCCTTGAGCATCTGGGCTAACCCCTTTTTAACTTCAAAAGATCCTGTTTTTTGTTCCATCTTACAGCCTCCAATAATCACTCTCAATCGATAAAGAGAGTGTCTTTTTTTCAACGTCATTCTACCATGCGAGTAGATACTCATCAATAATGAACAAAAGACCCCGCGGGGCGGGGTCGAAATTTTTGTTGGTTTCCCTTATTTTACCACTTCGAACTTACTGCCGGGCGCGCCACAAACAGGGCATTTTTCCGGCGCTGATCGCTTATGTGTATAACCGCACACCGGACAGATGTAATAATCATATTCCTCACCGGGTTTACCAAGTGTTTCCAGGGCTTCGCGGTACAACATCTCGTGGACTTTTTCGGCTTCGTTTGCCCAGTTGAAGCTTCGTAAGGCTTTTGAGTTTTGCTCATCTTCCGCATCCTTGATGAACCCGGGGTACATGGTGGTGTTTTCGTAATGCTCACCTTCGATTGCCGCCTTAAGATTTTCTTCGGTGCTTTTCACTTCTCCGGCAGTACGGAAATGGGTAAGCGCATGAACTGTCTCTGCTGCAGCAGCCGCCCGGAATAAGCGGGCAACCTGGGGAAATCCATCCTCATCCGCCTTTTTTGCAAAAGCCAGATATTTGCGATTTGCCTGGCTTTCACCGGCAAATGCAGCCATCAGGTCATCGTAGACTTTCGACATAATATTCTCCTTTTGGTTCCAATTGATGAAATAATTTTACCGCATTTACTGATGACAATAAATCCACAATCCCTTGACAGGAGGCGATCGTTGATATACAATGATACAAAGATACAATAATACAATGCTACAATGAGACAAGGAGCAAAAATGTGAATTCTCTCAATATCACGCTCGAGTTGGGGTCAAGTACCCCCATCTATGTGCAGATCGTTGACCAGGTGAGGGAACAGTTGGCTGCCGGCAGGCTTAAACCAGGAGACCAACTGCCAACAGTCCGGCAGTTGGCTTCAGAGTTGCGTGTAAATTTCAATACCATTGCCCGCGCTTACCGCCTATTGGATGATGCTGGACTGATCTCAACACAACGCGGCAGAGGAACCTACCTGGTTGAACATGCATCACAGAACATTGAGGAAGTTTATAGAAACATGACCATTGAAGAACAATTACAAAGAACCGTCCATTCGCTGCTGCGGCAGGGATACTCAAAAGAAGAAATTGAAAAAGTCTACAAATCACTTATGAAATGAGAATCGAGGAAGAATGAGAACGAAAATTGAAAGAGAAACAATAACCGAAAACGAAACACTAACCCCTTATCGAAACGCTCTGGCTCCAAAAAAGAATAGCGCTGCAGACCAACACATTAATGGAATCTCAATGACAATCTTGATACTATTCATTGTGGGGGGAATAAAAGCAGCCATCATAATGGACAGCCGGGCTTATAGTGAATTAACGATTTTAGCCGTTGTGGCCATACTCTTTGCGGTAGGATTCATCCTGTTTTTTGCAATCCAAATTGCCAGGCAATGGGAAAAAGCCGTTGTTTTACGTATGGGAAAATTCCATGGTCTCAAAGGTCCGGGGCTATTCTGGATTGTTCCAATTCTTGATACTATCACCACATGGATCGATCAGCGCGTAATGGTAACACCTTTCTCGGCTGAGAAAACGCTCACCCGCGATACTGTTCCGGTGAACGTGGACGCTGTTCTTTTCTGGTTAGTATGGGATGCTGAAAAAGCCGCGTTGGAAGTAGAGAATTACCGCAACGCCATTGCCTGGGCTAGCCAGACCGCGCTTCGCGAAGTCATCGGGCAAATGACACTGGCAGATATCCTGGTGGGGCGAAACAAAATGGATGCCGACCTGCAGCGAATCATCGACGAGCGTACCACGCCCTGGGGAATAACGGTTCAATCTGTGGAGATCCGAGATGTGATCATTCCTTCGGATTTGGAGGATGCAATGTCAAGGCAGGCGCAGGCAGAGCGCGAACGCCAGGCGCGTGTGATCCTGGGCGAATCGGAAATGCAGATCGCCTCAAGTTTTGCCGAAGCCGCCAAAGCCTATTCGGATAACCCGACGGCACTGCACTTACGCGCCATGAATATGCTCTTTGAAGGGCTCAAACAGAAAGGCGCCCTGGTAATCGTTCCTTCAAGCGCTGTTGACACAATGAACCTGGGCGGTTTATCGGGAATTACCGCGCTTGCCCAAAAAGAAGTCGAAAAAATGGAAGAATAGCATTATTTCAAAGAATGTAAAAGGATGTGGATATGGAAAACATAGCTCTCTTAAAACAATGGCTCCCCCTGCTTGTGCCTGTGATCATCCTGGAATTCGGATTAATGATCACGGCATTGGTAGACCTGATCCGGCGCGAAAAGACCAAAGGTCCTAAATGGGTCTGGATACTCGTGATCGTACTGGTGAATCTTTTTGGACCAATCATTTATTTCCTGGCCGGGAGAGAAGAATGACCGCCGTCAGCATCAATGGGTTGGTAAAAACGTACGGCAAAGTGAATGCCCTAAATGGTCTTGATCTTGAGGTTCCCGATGGCTCAATCTTTGGGTTCCTAGGACCAAATGGTGCTGGCAAAACCACTACATTAAGGATCATTGCCGGGCTGGCACAACCAACGTCTGGCAGGATCTCGATCTCTGGAATCGAAATGGTTAATACTCAACCCAAGCCGTCCCCGGTGATTGGCTATCTTCCAGAGGAACCGGCGTTTTACCCATGGATGACGCCGATCGAGTACTTGAAGTTTTCCGCCGAAATCTTCGGTGTCAGCGGAAAAAATGCATCTGAAAAAACTGAAGAACTGCTTAAACTCGTCGGGTTGAGTGAAGTAAAAAAACGCAGGATTGGCGGTTTTTCTCGCGGAATGCGTCAACGGCTGGGCATCGCCCAGTCCCTTGTTAACGACCCGAAAATACTCCTTCTTGACGAGCCTGTCAGTGCATTGGACCCGGCGGGGCGTAAAGATGTTCTTGAGTTAATTGAATCTCTTGCTCAAAAATCCACTGTTATCATGTCCTCCCATATCCTTGAGGATGTAGAAAGAGTTTGTGATGTCGTGGCAATCATTGACCGTGGACGCCGCCTGGTGCAAGAGAATAAAAACGATCTTATGATGCGTTATGCGACCAATGTCATTGAGCTTGAAATTGACCCCCGCTATGGTCGATCCATTGATACCTGGAAAAAGGTCATTTTTGACCTAAAAGGCATCCAGAATGGTATCGCCGACGGATATACACTCCGTATGGCAGTCACAGATATTCCCATTGCGCAGCATTCCATTATGACGCAGTTGGCAAAAGATGGCATTCCAGTTGTACGGCTGGAACAAGTAAAACCATCTCTGGAAGATGTTTTTATGAAGTTGGTCAATCATAAGGAGGTGGAACAATGAAATTCATCACTGCGTTTCGAAAGGAGTGGCTTGAACTGGCAAGGACGAAGCGGATATTGATAGCCCTGGTTGTGCTGATTTTCTTCGGTCTTACCTCACCACTGCTGGCAAAAATGGCTCCGCAGATAATGACCCTGGTCCCCGGCGGGGAGCAGTTTTCCGCGCTGATCCCGGAACCAACCATCAATGATGCTGTAGCCCAGTACGTCAAGAATATCACCCAGTTTGGTATCCTGCTGGCACTACTCTTCGGTATGGGCAGCATGGCGAACGAAAAGGACAAGGGAACCGCCGCCATGGTACTATCCAAACCAATGCCCAGGTTTGTTTTCTTAACAGCCAAGCTGGCAGCCTACAGCGTGCTGTTTTTGCTGGCGATTCTTGTAGCAGGCGCTGCATGCTACTATTACACGTATATATTATTCGGAAAAATAAATCCAATGCTTTTTCTGGAAATGAACGGGTTAATCCTTTTGTATTTGCTGGTTTACCTGGCACTGACTGTTCTTTTTTCGACACTGACCAAAACCCAATACATCGCCATTGGAGCCGGATTTGGGATACTCATCCTGTTTGGCATTATTAGCGCCATTCCAGGCTGGGGGATCTACACTCCTGATTTGTTAGTGACTAATGCCGGATTGATCGGCATGGGGAAATCGCCCGAGAATTGGACAGGTCTTTGGATAAGCATTGGCATAATTACCACGGCAATAGCTACGGCAGGCTTCGTTTTCCAAAGGCAGGAAATTTAAAAAGTTTCACGTGAAACAATTATGAAGGAAAACCGCGAGATGTTTCACGTGAAACACCCCGCGGTGTTTTTTAAGTTAATTTCTCAATATTTTCCATCTAGTCGATAATCGAAATCCCGCATATACTCAGTAATTAACGCTGAACTTGATTGGCGTCAACACTGGCTTCACAGAGGATTTTATGAACATTAATTATGGGTTTTTGGCTGCAAATATCGTCACCGTACTGGTTGTGCTGGGCGTACCAATTGCTTTAGCTGTGGCGCTGATCCGCCGATACAAAGGAGCCTGGTGGGCTATTCTGCTAACGGGGTTTTTGTCCTTCGCGGTTGCTCAGGGGTTATTCTATTTTGCTATTAAGAATATATCTTCCCTTTTGCAAAACTCAAAACTTTTCCAGGGGAACAGCATTTGGGCGCTGGTCTTGTATGCCTTGATGATTGGCGCAATATCAGCTTTATTCGTGGAATTAATGAGGTTAGCCGGTCTCATGTTGCTGGGCAAAAAAGCAAGATCGTTTTCCTCAGCGCTTGGTTTTGGGGCAGGAAGCGGCATCTTTTCTGGGGTTACGCAAAGCTTTTTCAACGGCGGGCTTGGGCTGAGTGTGCTGGTTTATTTCTTCATTGCGCTTACATTCAATCCGGGCGCTTTACTGGCAAAAGGGGTTGATTCTGCCACGGTAACCGGAATGATGCAGCAGGTGCAGCAAATCTGGAGTGCTCCCTGGCACTATGGTCTGGTCCTTGGTGTTGAATCTCTGGTCATGCTTTCAATGGGGATCGTGTTGTCCACCTTTGTCTGGAAATCAGTGGCATACCGGCAGTGGTTGTGGCTGCTGGTGGCATTCCTGTACCATGTGCTAAATATCGGTACGATGTATTTCCTTAACATGATCGGTTGGAAATTGTGGTTAATGGAAGCTGTGCTTGCCGCATTTCTCTTGCTCAATATTTACCTGATCTATATCTTCTGGAAAGAAGAAGCGGAGATCGAGAAGGACGAGGATTTTGCGGACGACGAGGAAGATGACGATATGGACGAAGATGTCGATAAAGAGGACGAAGAACTCGAAGATGACGAGATTGGCGTTGATGATGAAGACACTGATGAAATCGCTGAGGTGATCGACCAAAAGGATGAGGATTCATCCGTAAAGTAGAAGATTGTTGTTCAAAAAAGGCTTCCATCAGGAAGCCTTTTTTATTTTCCAGTGAAATATGCCATAGCCTTTCCGGCTTCTCCATTCATGAGGATTCGCAAGGTTTTACCTCCTGCGAGGTCGTCAATGCGGATCACACGCAGGCTGTCGGCAAACGCGGTGAGGTCCGGGGCGATTTCCTCCAGTTGGTTGGGAGCAGATTCCACTAATTCCTTTTGGAACCACGTCTTTGGGTCATCTAGTTGCAGGGCAAGGGGGTATATTTGAGATTCCAGTAGATCCTGGAAGAAATGAGTACCCAGCGAGGGCTCTGGGGGAAGGCCGCAGTTTTCGCCTGCCAGTTCAACCAGGGCTTTTGCATGATATATGTCGCCATACGCAATCGGTACTCCAAGATCGGAATTGGAAGATCCCCAACGACCGGGTCCGATGCAAATAAAACTCTCGTTTTTTAACAGGTCATTTAACCTGCCGACCGCCCGCGCCAGCTGCAATCGCTGCAAGTTTGAGGAAATCGCAAAGTATTTCTCCGGAACCACATACACCAGGTAGTCGACTGTTGGGATCATGCCCTGCGGCACCATATACTCAGACGAGAACAGGATATCTTGAGCTTCCAGGTCAATGGGGAAGCGATCCACAACCGTATCTGAAAGATGGCTTTGCGGTCGGCACTGCAAGACTGCAATTTCTAGATCAACCTTGCCGGATGAACGCTCGTTCACCCGCATGGCGAATTCCACATCGACGGGTGAGTGGTAGGCGGTTTCGAGGGAGCGTAATATGGTCCTCATTCTTTCGGCAAAAGGAGTGCGTTTGATCAGCTCGTCAAAAGTCAGCACCAGTTTTTTTGTATCCGGAACAAGTGCGCTATGGAGAGTTTCAAAATAACCGTCTTCGTCAAGCTGGGCGATGAAGCGCAACGGCTGATAATCGGCATTCAACACCTCATGCACCGGCAGGGTAGAGAAGGTGTTCTGGCGTAAATCCAGCAGGTCCACATACTGCTGTGAATAGCGCCGGATGGCGTTAGGATCGTTGCTTGGTCTCAGCAGTGGATGGCTCAACGCTACCAGGCGCGGATAATCATTCCCAACCCGATCAACCGCTCGGGTTCCCAATCCCCAAACCAGGCGGACAAACCCGTCTTCGGCGCGTATTTGCGGCGCCCAACGGTATAAATCGCGGCTGAAAGCGACGCCGGCTGCGTGGGGCATCAGGTAGTCACCAAATCTGACGCCTTCGACGAATTGTATAAGCACTGCCATTCGTTCGTCATAGTCCAATAACCCCTTGCTTCTGCGGTAAAGCAGCGCGTTAGGGTTTAGAATGGATGCGTAGATACGCGCGATTGCTGAGGTTAATGCAGCCAGGTTTTCAGTCAACGTTCCCTGGTTTGGGCAGAAGATACTTTCATATTTACCAGCAAAGGCTGTTCCGAAGTTGTCTTCCAGCAAACTCGAAGATCGCACGATCAATGGCTGCTTGCCGACCTTTATGAGCATCGTTTGAAGCTGGTCAAGAATATCCGGTGGAAATGAGCCTTTAAGAAAATCCTCTTCAATCCTGGGATATTCATTGCGCATTTCTTCTTCGGATTTATATTTTTGATCATTCCAGCCAATGAGGTTGTTGACTGCCATGAAAGTGTACATTTCGTCTGAGCCAACATAGAAAGATTCTGGCATGGTGATGCAAGGAATTTCGTTTAGTTCCGGATTGTTCTTTAGAATATGCTGCGCTAAAATGATGCCGGCAGCTTTCCCTCCGATACGACCAGCACCGATCTTGCGCCGGCGGATCTCTGCCAGATCTCCAATTGTCAGCCATTCCTTGGCTATGTTAATGTAGCGCAAATGGTCGCTAATAAGGTTACGGATAAGCACGACCTTGCTTTCTTCAAACCGGGCTATGTGCTTGGAACGCACTTCCGGCGGCATGCTTTCAATGGTCATGGCTTGTTCAAAAACAAGGTCCAGGGGTGCCAGTTCAGGGTTGATGGCGATCTGCATTTCCCCTGTGGGGACCCCTCTTTCTTTTAACACCTCATTTATGAGAGACTCAAGAAGTTCAAAGGGTAAATGCCGGCTGAAGATGAGGTCGGTAAGCTGTTCCCGTAGGATCGACTTACGCAACTCCCATTGCTCAACTGCTTCCATGTTATAAGGATCATCGATCCCTTCAAGTTTTTGGGTTTGGATGGCTTCTTCACGTACCTGGGATTCAAAATCCTTTTGATCGATAATTCCCCGGGTAAAAAGTTCCTGGCGCATGCGTGCGCGGATACGGGGGGCGAGCAGCGGGTACTGGCTTAATGCCAGTGTCAGGCTTAACAGGCGTTCGGAAGAATTCGGGAGGAAATCCATTTATTTTTTCTAGAAATAATTATTCGTTGAGATACAATTTCCCCTCTCTATCCGAGAGGGGAAAGGGATTCTTTAGCAGGATTATCCAAGGTGCATTGGCATGATGACATGCACAAAATTATCGTCTCCAACAGGCCGGATGACACCTGGCGCGTTGTTAGCATTGGTCTCAAGTGCCACGTTAGGGGAACGTACCACATCCAGTACTTCGCGCAAGAATTTAACGTTAAAGGCGATCAACAAACCACTACCTTCAATGGTTGCTTCCAAGGGGATATCACTTTTACCGGTCTCCTCGGTCTGAGCGTTGATTTCCACTTGGCCCAGGTCAGTCTCACCGGGTTCGATATTAATGCGAACGACATTATTGCCTTCCCGGGCAATGATTTCCGCCTGTTTGCAGGCTTTCAGGAACGATGCGGTGGAAATGGTGGTCCGGGTTTTAAATGACTTTGGCACAATTGCCCGAAAATCCGGGAAGTTGCCGTCGATCAATTGAGAAACCAGTTCGGTATCCTTGAGATGGAAGATCACCTGTCCGCGTCCCTGGGGAACGACCATGGTAACGCTTTTATCATTCTCTCCAGCCACACGGGCAAGTTCATTCATCGCGCGCGCGGGGATAATGATGGCAAAATTCTGTTTGATCGGGTTAGCCAGGGGTTGTTTACGTACCGAGATGCGGAAGCCATCGGTGGCAGCCAGGGTAATCAGGTCTTCGCTGACCTCCATCTTAACCCCCTGCAGCACCGGGCGTGCTTCATCAGCCGAAGCGGCGAAAGCCACCTGCTGGATCATTTCCTTGAAATCTGCGAGGTTCAGTTCCACGCCCTCTGCCAGGTCTGGCACAGGCATCGGCGGGAAGTCCTGGGCGTCGATCCCTTTGATGTCGTGAACAGCGGAATTACACACCAGGTTGAGGGTTTGGGTGCGGGTATCGAGGGTGAGGGTAATGTTATCCGGTGGGAATTGCCCAATGAGGTCTACCAGAGTCCGCGCGGGGATGGTTACAGAACCTTCTTCCTGAATTTGGGCAGGAATCCAGCATGTGATTCCTAGTTCCAGATTGGTGGCAGATAGGCGAAGCCTTCCCTCGTCTGTGGCGATCAGCACATTGGCCAGCACCGGCAGGGTGCTTCGCGGTGATACAGCCCGACTGACAATACTGAGACCGTGGGACAGATGTTGTTGGGTGGCTATGGCTTTCATGGGGCGCCCTCTTTTCGACATGAAATTTGAGTATTAATGAGTATACAACGAGTAAGATGTTTTTTCCAGTATTTATACTTGGAACTTAAGGACTGGTGAAATTGAGAGTACAATTACAAGAAAAAATATGAACAGTCTTTTAGTGGCAAGGATAATAAGGCATAACTTGATGAGGTGGATCACTGATCCGCCAATTTTTCATTCTCATACAACCGGGGTCTTAACAGACCCCCGCACAGCCGCTCAACAACTCATCGTTCCATTCCATGATGATTGACTGATCTTTCACCTGATCAATTTATTTCACCTCTAGAGCGGCTGCAAGGCCGCTCTTTTTATTTTTAGGAGGTCCCAATGGAAAAATTGGTAATCGGTGCTGCATTAGGCGAATGTGTTCATGTAGCCGGTGTCATGAACTTTCTTCACCTAGCAGAATTAGCAGGGTGGAAAACAATGTTTCTTGGCCCGGCAGTTCCAATCGCAAAAGTGATTGAGATTGCCCAAAAAGAAAAAGCAACACTTGTTGGTGTTTCATATAGATTGACACCAGAAACCGGAGAACGGCTCCTGGGCGAATTTGCTGAAGCTGCTGATGGACTGCGCTCAAAAGGTGTAAGGTTTGCGTTTGCCGGTACACCCCCGGTTGCAGCGCGGGCAACAAAAATGGGGTTCTTCGAAAAGGTGTTTGAGGGAGGTGAACCTGCAGACCAGGTATTAGCCTATCTGAAGAGTCAAGTCGCTGAAGAAATTACTGAAAAGACGTATCCACAAAATACAATTGATAGAATTAAGTGGAAATCGCCTTTCCCTTTGATCCGTCACCACTTTGGTCTACCCACGCTGGAGACGACTCGCCTGGGCATTGAAAAGATTGCTCAATCACGCTGCCTGGATGTGATCTCGCTTGGCATTGACCAGGATGCGCAAGAGAACTTTTTTAAACCGGAGAAACAGGATCAGCGTCGAAAGGGCGCGGGAGGTGTTCCCGTCAGAACCAGTGAGGATTACCGGGTCTTATTCGAAGCAAGCAGGCGTGGGAACTACCCCTTGATGCGCACTTATTCTGGAACAGATGATTTCATCCGTCTGGCTGAATTGTATCTGGAGACGATCAATAATGCCTGGTGTGCCATTCCATTGTTCTGGTTCAATCAGATGGATGGGCGGGGTCCGTGGGACCTGGAAGGGTCAATCCGTGAACACCAGAAGGTGATGCAATGGTACGGGCAGCACAATGTGCCGGTGGAATTGAATGAGCCGCATCACTGGGGAATGCGCGACGCACCGGATTCGGTATACGTGGTTGCTGCCTATCTGTCAGCCTATAACGCACGGGCTTTTGGTGTCAGAGATTATATTGCCCAATACATGTTCAACAGCCCCCCCGGAACCTCAGATGCAATGGACCTGGCGAAAATGTTGGCGATCCAAACTCTGATCTCTCCATTACGGGATGACAATTTCAAGATATGGACACAAACCCGAACCGGACTTTTAAGTTATCCGTTAGAGCCTTCAGCAGCCAGGGCGCATCTTGCCTCCAGTGTTTATCTTCAAATGGCATTAAAACCTGACATCGTCCATGTGGTGGGTTTCACCGAAGCTGACCATGCTGCAACTGCTGATGATGTGATCGAGTCCTGTCTGATTGCCAGGAGATCAATTGAAAACGCACTTCGGGGAGCGCCAGATATGACTGCCGATTCAAAGATCAAAACGCGGAAGAATTGGCTGGTCGGCGAGGCTCAAATCATGATCCAGGCAATCATCGATCTGTCTGAAAACCCGTCTATCGATCCGTTAACTGACCCGGTTGTATTAGCGAATGCGGTAAAAATCGGGATACTGGATGCACCTCAATTACGAAATAACAAATTTGCCCGTGGAGAGATCCAGACCCGGATTGTAAATGGCGCTTGTGTGTCTGTTCGTGCCAACGGGAAAACCCTTGCGGAAAAGTATCGTTTGGAAGACTTAATGCGACAACCGAAAGGAGCAAAAAAATGACCAAAAAGATTAACTTCACTGTTATCGGCGCCGGGCATGGAGGCAAAGCCATGGCAGCTCACCTCGCCTTAATGGGTTTTCCAACCAAACTATTTAATCGCACAGCAGAACATATTGAAGCAATCCGCCGGTTGGGTGGAATTCACCTTCAAAGCGAAGAAGAAGGAATAAAAGGATTAGGTAAACTGACCGCGGTAACCTCAAGTGTCGCCGAAGCCATTAAAGGTTCTGACATGATCATGGTTGTTGTGCCCTCTTCTGCACATGCAGATATTGCCCGTATGTGCGCGCCACACCTAACGGATGGGCAGGTGATCGTGCTGCATCCTGGCAGGACATGCGGCGCTATTGAATTCGCAAAAACACTGAAGGATGAAAATTGCCAGGCAGATGTGATCGTTTCAGAAGCCGAAACTTTCATTTATGCCAGTCGATCAGATGGTCCTGCGGAAGCCAGGATTTTCCGCATCAAAGATGCAGTTCCCCTTGCGGCATTACCAGCCACTAAAACTCAAATCGTTCTGGATATGATTCACCAGGCGTACCCGCAATTCATTGATGGTGGAAATGTACTTCAAACCGGGTTAAATAATATGGGCGCAATTTTTCATCCGGCTCTTACCATCTTGAATGCAGGCAGGATTGAATCTACCCATGGCGATTACCAGTTTTATATTGAAGGGGTAACGCCATCGGTTGCACGTGTCTTGGAAGTTCTGGATCGAGAAAGGGTCACTGTTGCTTCATCGGTCGGAATCCGCGCTCGAACGGCACTTGATTGGTTGAAACTCGCGTATGATGCTACCGGTGAGGATTTAAACGAAGCCATTCATAATCAACCCGGGTATTATGGCATCAAAGCCCCGCCAACCCTGAATCACCGTTATATTTTTGAGGATGTTCCCATGAGCCTGGTCCCATTAGCGTCCCTGGGGCAACGATACGGAGTCTCTGTTCGGGCTATGGATTCGATTATCCGCCTTTCTTCTGTGATTCACCGCACGGATTATTGGCGGCGAGGTCGGACAATCGAAAAACTTGGGATCAGCGATCTCAGTGTTGGAGAATTAACGGCATATGTCAACGAAGGAATAGTTGTGGAAACAGGAAAATAAGTATCTCTGAAAAACACAAGATTCTTAACAACAAATAACAATGAGTTATCCAAACGGAGAGAAAAATGGAACATAAAAGTAAAACCGTCATCATAACCGGAGCGAATTCGGGAATTGGCAAAGCAGCTGCAATAAAGCTTGCAGCACTTGGCAACCAGGTAATCCTTGCCTGCCGCTCAGAGCAACGTGGAAAATCGGCTCTTGAGGAAGTTAAAGCCCAAAGTCAAAATCAAATGGTGGATTTGATGATGGTGGATATGGCTTCACAGCTTTCGATTCGACAATTTACTAGCCAGTTTTTGGCAAAATATGACCGCCTGGATGCATTAATTCATAACGCGGCAAATTTTGACCTGACAATGGAAAAGCCAGTTCTGACCGAGGATGGAGTTGAGACAATTTTTGCTACTAATCACCTTGGGCCGTTCTTGATGACCATGTTACTGATACCCATCATGAAAAAGAGTGCTCCGTGTCGATTGATCACAGTCGCTTCGAAGGGTTTAATGATGTATCCCAATCTAGGGATTGAGTATGATAATCTCAACGGAGAAAAATCTTATAATCCCCAACATGCTTATTACCATTCCAAGTTGGCTCAAATAATGTTTACTTACGAATTTGCTCGGAGGTTTGATCGCAAGGAAATTACTGCCAACTGTGTTCGGGTGACCAATGTTGCTCTTCCGGATGAAAAGATTTCTCATCTTCCGATATGGCAGCAAAAAATGTATAAGGCGAAACGAAAATTCTCCATCACCGCAGAAAAACAAGCAGAGACTTATGTATACCTGGCAACAAGCCCTGAAGTTGAGGATATTAGCGGTGAATATTGGGATGAGAACAATAAAAGGGTTAAATCAAACAAGAACTCATATAACCAAAATGATTGGTTAAAGTTATGGGATATTAGCGAGCGGCTAACCGGAATTGTTCACTCGCGTCCATAGAATAAGTGCTTGAATACTTAATAGACCAGGTAAAAGAATATAACATACAACAAACTTGCCACCAGGCAAGTACCCAACATAACCGGCAACCCGCGCTTATTCCAAATTTTTGGGGTAATTGGTGTTTCGGTCTTCTCGGAGATTGAGGCAACAACAATATTGGCGGTCGATCCGATGATCGTGCCATTTCCGCCCAGTCCTGCGCCAAATACCAACGCCCACCATAATGGCGCAATTGAAATTCCAGCGCCGCCAAGCCCTTGGATGACAGGGATTAAGGCGATAGTGATGGGCACATTATCAACAAGCATTGATAGTATTGCCACTCCCCATAATAGGATTAACCCCAATACGACAGGGGGAAGGTGAACGGCATGTGCAATCAAACTGGCAAGAGATTGCATTACTCCGGCAGCCTGTAAACCGCCAATCAATACAAATAATGCCGAAAAGAAGATCAGAACATCCCACTGAACGCGCTTCAGAGTTTCCTGTATGGGGGGTCTTACCAGCACCAACGCAATTGCTGATGCCGACAAGGCAACAAGGGCAGGTTTAATATGGAGAGTTTCTTCAAATAAGAAGAAAATAATGGCTACCCCTAATACTGCCAGGACTTTCTTTGCAGATTTTGAATCCTTTAGAGCGTTTTTGGGATTTAATTCACTGAGAGCTTCCAGATTTTCTGGAACTACCGAAAGTTCCTTTTTGAATAAATAACGAAGCATAAATAGCGCAACAAACCAAACCACGATAACAATGGGGAGGCTATGGGTAAGGAAATCCATGAATGTGAGTCCAG
Organism: uncultured Anaerolinea sp.; assembly: GCA_964428125.1. Classification (GTDB taxonomy): domain Bacteria; phylum Chloroflexota; class Anaerolineae; order Anaerolineales; family Anaerolineaceae; genus UBA6107. The sequence continues at coordinate 85,627 of CAYRXB010000001.1, read as the reverse complement.
CTGCCGAGCCAACAAGAATATTCGGCGGATCACCAATCAACGTGGCTACCCCTCCGGTATCTGAAAGGATAGCCTCTGCCATTAAAAATGGCAGTGGTTGCAGACCAAGGATTTCACACAACAAAATTGTGATGGGGGCAATTAAAACTACCGTGGTGACATTGTCCAAAAACATAGACACAACCGTGGTGATCGTTCCAAGCAAGATCAATAACAGAACAGGATTTCCTTTGGATCTTTTCCCGACATAAATTGCAAGGTATTGGAAAAATCCGGTGGGCTCAAGCACAGCAACCAGGATCATCATTCCCAGCAGCAGGCCCATGGTATTGAAGTCGATTGCCGCCAGGGCTGCTGACTCTGAATAAAATCCAAACAGAAGCCCAATGATCACAAGCGCCACTGCTCCGATAAGTGACGCGATTGTTCGGTTTAATCGCTCCGAAAAAATCAGGTACAGCGTGACAAGGAAGATAATTCCGGAAAGGATTGAGCCTGTCATGAGGATTCTCTTTCCTTAATTTCTTTCCATCCCGAAAGAATCTCGGCTGCAATATCCACTTTGGACACGACCCCAACCAACTGCCCAGAAGAAGAAACAACCGGCAAATCAGACAGGTTGTGTTTCGTCATCAAGGCATAGGTGTAAAGCATGCCATCGTCCTCTGAAACCGCCCGTGGAGGCTGCATGATGGTGTTGATGGGACGGGAAACCTCCGAAAATGGCGGCCGGGTCGTTTCTACGGCACCAAAATCACCTACAAAATCAAGGTCGTTGATCAAATTAAAAAATGCCGGCATCTCTAAAGATAACAGGTCGTGCAGTCCAATGGTTCCGACCAGCTCTTTTTTATCATTTACTACAGGAATAATTCCAATATGTCGATTGACAATGAGGGAGGCGGCTTCAAGAATCGTCGCGGTTTCAGAAATTGAGACCACGTTCTTTTTCATGCAATTCTTAACCATTCATTCCTCCTGTGCAACCAACCAGATACACCATTTCAAAATTGTAACATTTTACACTGAATCAGATTGGTAAAGAATTATGGGTAAAAACTATTGTACAATCTTGCTAGGCGGAGTTCAATGTTATCCCGCTTGCAAGATATTATGCGGTTTTTAGCAGAGAAAACCTGAAAAGCGCTCAGCCAGCGTAATAAGTAAGTTTCATAATGGCAAAGATACGAGATTATATTAATACAATCCTGCTCCCATTGTTATTCGCAAGTTATTAGTGTGAGGTTAAGAGGATTGTTGGGAGAAGACTATCTATGATTTGGTTTTATTTCTTTGGATCGGCAGTCATTATCGTTATCGCCGCGACTCAACTTGCCAAATACGGTGATGTCATCGCCGTCAGGACAAAGCTGGGCGGTCTTTTTATTGGGGTTTTACTTCTTGCTGGTGCCACTTCGCTTCCTGAAGTACTTACGTCCATTAGTTCGGTAAAACTGGAATCACCCAATCTGGCTGCGGGGAATTTGCTGGGAAGCAATGCATTTAATATGCTTCTCCTGGCGGTGATTGATATCGCAAACCATAACGGAAGGGTCTTAAGAAAAGCCGCAATTAGGCATGCACTGAGCGGCAGCTTATCAATATTCATGATCGCTTTGGTCTTGTTTTTTATCCTGGCTGATATTGATCTTAGTATCGGCTGGTTCGGTATCGATAGCTTTGTAATAATTCTATTTTATATCGTGGCGATGGGTCTTATTCAGAACCATCAGGCATATCCAGTAAAAACCTCTGAACCAGAGGCTGTCGCTCAAGGTACCCCGGGGTTAGTAAAAGCCATAATTGGTTTTGTTATTGCATCAGGTGTGTTAGTGCTTATCACCCCGGTTATGGTGAAAAATGCAAATGCCATTGCGGCTGAAACAGGATTGGGGGCCACTTTTATTGGGACCACTCTTGTGGCTTTGGTGACTTCATTACCAGAGCTGGTTACAACACTGGCAGCAATCAAAATAGGTGCCAACGATATGGCAATTGGCAACCTCTTTGGGAGCAATATGTTTAACATGTTCGCTGTCGGTCTTACGGACCTGTTTTACACAAATGGCAGATTTTTATCTGCGATCGACCCTTCCTTTACTCTTATTGCCGCCTTGGGATTGATTATGACCTGTGTTGGATTGGTTGGAAACCTTGTGAAATTGGAAAAAAGGTTATGGATATTGGAAATCGATGCTGCATTATTGGTTTTGATTTACTTTGGCGGCATGTGGCTTTTGTATATAAAAGGATAATTCTAAAAGAGAAGATCCGGTCATGAAAAAAACCTTAGTCATTAATGCTTGGAGTTTTCATCCTTTAACCCCTGAACGCTGGGATGATTTTGAGACCCTATTTGGTCCCAATGGCGCGTGCGCTGGCTGCTGGTGTGCCTGGTACCTGATGACGAACAGGGAATTCACGCAGTCTCGCAAAGAGGGTCATAAGGAATTGATGCGAACGCTCGTTCAGTCCGGAGTGGAACCGGGTATCATTGCCTATGCGGATGGAAAACCCGCTGGCTGGGTGGCGCTTGCGCCGCGCGAGAACTACAAGCGCCTGGCAACCTCCAAGCTGCTCGGAGCCGTAGATGACACACCGGTATGGGTGGTTTCCTGCTTCTATATCTACCGCGATTATCGCCATATGGGGTTGATGGAAAAGCTCCTCAGTGCTGCAGAGGATTATGCCCGCGGTAAAGGAGTCAAGGTTCTTGAGGCTTTCCCGGTGGACGTGAAGGAAAAGGTGAGCCCGCTCAGTATGTACACCGGAAAATCAGATGTATTCTACCGGCAGGGGTATCAACTCGTCGCACAGCGGGAAAGGCGTCCGATCCTGCGTAAAAACCTTTAATTATTTCACGAAACAATTAAAAAAGTAATTATTGGTAGAAAAAACTCCCCGCGGAGGCTCGCGGGGAGAAATGTTATAATCGAGGTGCCGAAGGTGGGAATCGAACCCACATTCCCGAGGGAACACGATTTTGAGTCGTGCGCGTCTGCCAATTCCGCCACTCCGGCAATTGCAGTCAGAGTATATCTGGCAATTTCTTAAAGGTCAAGGATTAATCCATGCGATTAGGTATCATCGGTTTACCCCAATCCGGCAAGACCACGCTTTTCAATGCGCTCACCCGCGCAACCCAACCGACCGGCATCACCGGTAAAATGGAGATTCATACCGCGGTGGTGGATGTGCCTGATCCGCGTGTGGATAAGCTCGCTGAAATGTTCCACCCGAAGAAAACTATCTACGCCAAGGTAACTTATGTAGATATCGCCGGCCTGGACGGCAGCGCCGCCAAGGGGGGCATTTCCGGCGCGCTCCTCAACCAATTGACCCAGCTTGATGGTTTCATCCACGTTGTGCGTGTATTTGAGGACGAGAATGTGCCGCATGTGAATGGTTCGGTGGATCCGATGCGGGATATCGCTGCCATGGATGGGGAATTTATCCTCAACGACCTCATTGCTGCCGAACGAAAACTGGAACGATTGGTGGAAGAGAAAAAGAAGGGTGTAGGGCGTGATAAGGACCTGGTGGAACGCGAAATTACCCTGTTCACTCGCCTGCACGAAGCCCTGTCTCGGGAAATTCCATTGCGGGATGTTCTTATAGATGAGTATGAAGATAAACTACTTTCGGGTTTCGGGTTCCTCAGCCGCAAGCCAATCCTGATCGTCTTGAACACTTCCGAGGGGCAAACACCCCCCGAAATCGACTATCCCCACCAGCACAGCAAGGTGGTGGCGCTTCAGGGAAAACTGGAGATGGAAATTGCCCAGCTGGCGCCTGAAGAGGCGCAAATGTTCCTGGCAGAATACGGCATCGATGAGCCCAGTCTCAACCGCATGATTCGCCTGTCGTACGATCTGATCGGTCTACAGCCGTTCTTCACCGCTGGTGATGATGAGTGCCGCGCCTGGACGGTACGCAAAGGAGCCACAGCGCCCGAGGCTGCCGGTGAGATCCACACCGATCTGCAAAAAGGGTTCATCCGCGCTGAAGTAATCGCTTATGATGACCTGATGGCGCTGGGCGGAATGAACGAGGCTAAAGCCAAGGGTAAGCTTCGCCTGGAAGGCAAAGAGTATATTGTTAAAGATGGCGACATTCTCAATATTCGCCACAGCGGATAATTCAAAAAAATCAATGTCCCCGGTGTCCAGCAGATACCGGGGATTTCAAAACGGGAGCCAAATATGCCAACATTATTTGATCCATTGACCATTAAATCAGTCACACTTCGCAACCGCATCGGCGTTTCACCGATGTGCCAGTATAGTTACACTGACGGGTTCTCCAATGACTGGCAGCTGGTACACCTGGGGGCAAGGGCTGCCGGCGGTGCCGGGCTGGTCATTGCCGAAGCGACCGCCGTGGAGCCGCGCGGGCGTATCACCCCGTTTGATTGCGGCATCTGGTCTGATGCGCATGTGGAACCGCTGGCGCGGGTCGCCCGCTTCATCAAGGAGCAGGGGGCGGTGCCGGGTATCCAGATCGCACATGCCGGGCGCAAGGGAAGTACAGAAGCCCCATGGCGAGGCGGTAAACCCGTTCCTGAGGGAGATCCCCTGTGGTATGCAGTGGTGGGCGCAAGCCCCATACCGTTCGCCGAGGGGTATCAAACACCGCATGAATTGAGTATTAATGAAATCAAGGATATCCAAAAGGCATTTGTGCATGGCGCGGAACGCGCCTGCGCTGCCGGCTTTGAGTGGCTTGAATTGCATGCCGCCCATGGTTACCTGCTGCAGAGCTTCTGTTCCCCGCTTTCCAACCAGCGGACTGACGCATATGGCGGCAGTTTTGAGAACCGCGTCCGCTTCTTGTTGGAGACTGTGGATGCGGTTCAGCAGGTCTGGCCGGATGACCTGCCCTTGACCGTTCGTATTTCCGGGACTGAATGGGTAGACGGCGGTTGGAGTATTGAAGATTCCGTCAAACTGGCTGCGTTGCTCAAAAAAGCCGGGGTTGACCTGGTGGATTGTTCTTCCGGCGGCAACCTGGCACATGTGAAAATTCCCTTTGAGCCCGGGTACCAGGTACCTATCGCCGCGGCAGTACGAGCCAGCGCGGGTATTGCCACAGCGGCGGTGGGGCTGATCACAGAAGTGCAGCAGGCGGATGCCATCATCCGAGAGAGCAAGGCGGATATTGTACTGCTCGGGCGTGAGATGCTGCGTGACCCCTATTGGGCGCTGCACGCCGCGAAAGCTTTTGGGGTGCCGGGTCCAGTGCCGCAGCCGTATCTTCGTGCCTTCTAAAACAACAACTCCGGAGCAGATCCGGGGTTGTTTGTTATTCCATTGACTTTTGCAGGTCTTCCAGGTTCACCCGAGAGGTGAGGTCAAGGCTGAGCGGGGTGACCGATACCGTGTGTGAAACCCGCAGCGCATGCACGTCGGTGGCGGGGTCAGCCAGGTCATCCGGGTGTGGAGAAGGTCTGGCGTCAATGCGGGCAACGCCGCCGGGCTCACTGGGCTCTTTCAGATATGCCACAAAATACGGATGAGATCCCAGCCGGGTAATGCGCCAGGGGGTCTGCGGGGTGGCATGGATGGGTACATTGAGATTGAGAGCATGCACATCCGCAGGCATTTTCTTTTCCAGCAAGAGGCGCGCAAATTTTTGTGTGAAAAAGGCTGCGGTGGAAAAATCAGTTTCCTTCGAATATCCCAGGTAGTCTTCATTATCCAGTTGAAGTGACACTGCCAGGGCAGGGATACCCGACGCGGCAGCTTCCAGCGCGGCGCCAACCGTGCCGGAAAGGGTGATATCGGTGGCAGGGTTTTCGCCGTAGTTAATACCGGAGACAACCAAGTCGGGTTTGCGTTTGAGAACATGAAAAATTCCCATCAACACGGATTGCGCGGGAGAGCCGCCCATGGCGTAGCAGGTCCATTCATCATTGCCAATCATTAATTGCGTTGGCTTTACTTCACCATCCGACCAGGCGGGTACCGAGCGCCCGGCGCCGGAATGCTGTTCGCGGGGAGCGGATACGGTGACGTACCCGAGCGCTGACAGGGCTTTGGCGGCTGCCCACAACCCGGGAGAGGCTATGCCGTCATCATTGGTAAGCAGGATTTGAGGTTTTTCCATAATTGTTTCTCGAAAATATTATTGTAAGGATAAAAAATGAGCGGTCGTTTCGCCGCTCATTCGCTGTGCCCCCGGCAGAACTCGAATCTGCAACCTTTTGCTCCGCAAGCAAACGCTCTATCCAATTGCGCTACGAGGGCAGACTTACGACAGCGGAAAGAATATACTCCATTTGAGGGGATACGTCAAGTATTGCCGAACGGGCTTCAACTTGTGAGATAACTGTTTGTGCAACCTTACTTGACAATTAGGATATAATATATCCAAAAGACAAAGCGCTTTGTCTGGTGGATGGGAACTGGAGGTTGTATGGCGGATGTTGCATTAAATGCGGTGGTAACTTCAAAAGTGGAATTGTCATCGCGGGTGATGACACTGCGGGTGGCTGCCAAGGGGTGGGACTTGCCGGAGTTCACCCCCGGGCAATTTGCGGTGCTTGGGCTGCCGGGCTCTGCCCCGCGCGCACACTGGTCTGAACCGGAACCGACCCCGAGCGGGCCGGATAAGCTCATCCGGCGGTCTTACTCGGTCACTTCTTCCTCAAAAAATCACGAATACATGGAATTTTATATCAGTATGTTGTCCAACGGAGCACTCACCCCGCGCCTTTTTGCGCTTAAAGTGGGTGACCCGATCTGGCTTGGCCCCAAGACCAGCGGCATTTTCACCCTCAACCAGGTGCCCAAGGACAAGAATATCGTCATGGTCGCCACTGGCACCGGGCTAGCGCCTTATATGAGTATGCTCAGTTCGGAACTGCAGTGCGGTTCACCGCGTATGTTCGCGGTACTGCACGGAGCTTTTCACTCCTGGGACCTTGGTTACCGCTCAGAGCTGTTAACCATGCAGTACCTGTGTCAGAACTTCAAGTACATCGCCACCATCGACCGCCCCAACGAGGAACCTGTGCCCTGGACGGGCAAAACTGGCTGGGTGCAGGAGATCTGGAAATCCGGTGCAGTGGAGCAGGCCTGGGGCTTTAAACCCACCCCAGACAACTCGCATGTTTTCCTTTGCGGCGTCTCGGGGATGGTCAACGCCATGCTTGGTGCTCTCAACGCTGAAGGGTTCGTGGAACACACCAAACAGCAGCCCGGGCAGATCCATATCGAGCGCTTTGTGTAACCTCAGTATCCTTAATTAATGGTAGAAAAAATTATCCAGGGTTCCTTCGCGGAGCCCTGGATTTTTGCATCCATATCCGGCAGGATGGGCTATAATTTACTACTATTCCATATTCCGAGGCGAACCATGCGAAACGAAGAAGGTCTGGCGTTTCATCTTCATATAAAAGAAGGCGACATTGGTCGCTATGTGCTCCTCCCCGGTGATCCCGGTCGCTGCGAGAAAATCGCGAAATACTTCGACAATGCTCATTTTGTGGCACAGAACCGTGAATACGTCACCTGGACGGGAACCCTGCTGGGTGAAAAGGTTTCTGTGGTTTCCACCGGCATCGGCTGCCCTTCGGCGGCGATTGCCGTTGAGGAGCTTGTTGAAATGGGCGCGGATACGCTGGTGCGGGTGGGTTCATCCGGCTCAATGCAGCCTTACGTTCACCGCGGCGATGTGGTTGTGGTCACCGGTTCCATCCGCGATGAGGGCACCACCAGCCACTACCTGCCGATGGAATTTCCTGCGGTGGCGGATGTGGACGTGGTGCAGGCACTGCGCGCCGGCGCTGAAAAGCTTGGGCTGCGCCACCACTGTGGCATCTCCCAATCCAAGGATTCCTTCTACGGCGAGGTTGAGCGGACACGGATGCCGATGCCAGCACGCCTGGAAGAACGCTGGAATGCATTCATAGCCGGCGGCGCCATGTGTTCTGAGATGGAATCCGCTGCTTTGTATATCCTCTCCTCAATTTACCGAAAGCGCGCAGGGGGTGTGATGATCGTGGTCAACGAGGCTGACCTGGGCGGACATACAGACACACACATGGTTGAATTCGACGCAGACAACGTTATCCGCGTTGCAATCGAGGGTTTCAAAATCCTGATTGAACAGGACCGTGCCAAAGCCGGCCGATAACACAAAATATTCTTTGAATCGAGCATCGATCTATGGTTAAAAAATTTATCCATCGTGTTAAGAATATGCCGCGCGATCTGGCATTGTTTTTTATCATTTCATTTTCGGTCGGGCTGGCAGCCAACCTGGTGGATTCGACCCTTAACAACTTTTTAAATGAAACCTATACGCTAACTGGGTTTCAACGTTCCTTCCTTGAGTTCCCGCGAGAACTGCCAGGCTTCCTGGTTGTGTTCATCTCTGCGTTGTTCTGGTTCCTGGGCAGCCGCAGACTTGGATTTTTCTCGCTGCTCCTGTATGCTGCTGGTATCCTCTTACTTGGCATTATCCCCGGAAATTACGGGATTTTGGTGATATTTCTGTTTACTTACAGCCTAGGCATGCATTTGTTCATGCCAGTGCAAACCACCATAGGTATGGAACTGGCGGCTGATGGGCGCACCGGTGCGCGCCTCGGGCAGATGAACGCTGTCCGCAACATGGCTATGATAGTCGGTGCCGGGTTGGTATTTTTTGGTTTCAAATACCTGCATTTCACCTACAAATTTAATTTCATCCTGACGGTGGTTGTACTCGTCTTTGCTGCGGCTCTGATGCTGCTGATGAGTCCGCAAAAGGTCGAATTAAGCCATTCGTTTCTCAAACTTCGCAAAGAATATGGCATTTTCTATATGCTGGCGATGTTGTCTGGCAGCCGAAAGCAGCTATTCATCACTTTTGCTCCCTGGGTCATCGTGACCATATTTCATAAACCCACCCAGACCATTGCCACCCTGTTAGTCATCGGCGGCGTGATAGGGATCGTTTTTCAGCCATTTCTTGGACGCGCTATCGACCGTTTTGGTGAAAAGACCATTATCACCATCGAAGCCATCACCTTCATTTTCGTTTGCCTGGGTTACGGTTTTTCCGGATCGTTGTTCCCCGAGAACACAGCCTTCATAATTACCTGTGCCTGCTACCTGCTTGACCAGGTGTTGATGTCTGTCAGTATGGCGCGTTCGACTTACATAAAGAAGATTGCTCTGCAGCCTATGGATATCCAGCCTGCGCTTTCAGCATCGGTCACCATCGACCATATCTTTTCCATCAGTGTTGCTCTGCTGGGAGGGGTGATCTGGTCGAAATTAGGTTACCAGTATGTCTTCCTGCTGGGCGTGATCATCTCAGTGTTTAACTTCATCACCGCCAGGAAAATGCGTCTTCCGGCAGTACATACCCCGTCTGCTGTTGCGGTGATTGATACACCAACCATATAAAATGCTTTAATTGAGTTTTTATGACTTCATCAATCAGACAAGAAAAAACACCTGCGGAAAAAAGAAAGCAGACGACCAAAACGCTGTTGACAACGGTGTTTTTCCTTGTGGTGATAGGTCTTATCGCTGCATTTGACTTTGAAAAGATCAAAACTTTTATTTCTCAAGCCGGGGTGTATGGCATTTTTATCGCTATTATCGTCTATGGCTTGCTGGGTTTTACGGTCATTCCGTCTGAACCGCTCACCGTATTGATAGGCGCCATGTTTGGGCCCTGGGTTGCCACGCTGGCATCGCTTGTGGGTAACACGCTTTCGTCTATGGCTGAATATTCAGTTGGCCGGCGTATTGGTTCTGCCACAAACTTCATGGAAATGAAGGAAAAGTTACCGTTTGGACTTAACAAGCTAAATCCAGATTCATTGGCTTTCCTGCTATTTGCGCGCGCCATTCCGGGCTTTGGCGGAAAGGCGGTCAGTATTATCGCGGGGGTTTACAAGATCAATTTCTGGCGCTTTATTTGGACAGCTTTTGTTACCCTGATCGTTGGGTCAGCGGTGTTCGCATTTGGCGGTTTTGGGCTGGAAAAATTGATCCCCCCGGTTAAGTAAAAAAATCACATCTTGTGGAATTTTATGTCCTGAATTTGATAAAATGAAGAATACTTGATCTGTAACTTTTTAACCAGGGAGCGGAAATGAAGATCAACTTCGGGATGTGGAAGCAGGCGTTATCCGGGCTTGTGAAAATGTCAGATAAGGCGGAATGGGACCGCCTGGATGTGGTCTCCAAATGGCTCATCGCCACCCGGTCGGGGGTGACCATCGTCACCTTTTACTCTTGCGCGGTTGGCGGTCTGCTGGCGCTGCGTGATGGTATATTTGCGGTGCTTCCGTTTATCATCATCACGCTGGGATTGTTCCTGGCACACGGAACCAACAATCTCCTCAACGATTACACGGATTTCACCCGTGGCGTGGACACCGACAATTACTTCCGCACAGAGTATGGCGTGCATCCGCTTTATCAAAAATTCTGGACGAAACGCCAGCAGCTCACCTGGTTTGCGGTCAGCGGTCTGCTGGCTTTGAGCGCCGGGGTGTACGCTCTCTTCTACACCCATTTTGATAAGACCGTGATTGGTTATTTCCTGTTTGGCGCATTAATTCTTCTTTTTTACACCTGGCCGCTCAAGCACATTGGTCTCGGTGAGCTCAATATTTTTCTCATCTGGGGTCCCGTGTTGGTTTCGGGGGTATACCTGGTGCTGGCAAAACAGTTCACCCCGGCAATGTGGCAGGTGGCGCTGGCGGGGGTGCCCATTGGCTTGAGCGTGGTCAGCATCAACCTGGGCAAGCATATCGATAAATCGGCGGAAGATAAACGCAAAAAGGTTGGCACGCTTCCGGTGATCATCGGCGAAAAGGCTGCGCGCTATGTGGATATGGCAGCCATCGCCCTCATCTATCTGGTTATCCTCTACCTGGTTTTCATCACCCATTACTTTACCCCGGTAATGCTGCTGGTGCTGCTGGCAGGCAAACGTGCTTTGTACGCTTTTGGCGTCTTGTTAAAACCGCGCCCGGCAGAACCCCCGGCTGAATGGAAGTTCTGGCCGACCTGGTTTTCCGGGTTCGCTTTTTACCATAACCGTCTGTTCAGCAACCTGTTCGTGCTGGCGCTGCTGGCTGATGTGCTTTTGAGAATCTTCCTGCCGGGCTTTTGGACGGCGCGGTAATTGATCCTGGATTAAGGAGCAGTATATGGATGTTGTGATGCTTTCGCGTTGGCAATTTGCATTGACCATCATTTACCACTTCTTCTTTGTTCCGCTCACGCTTGGGCTGGGATGGCTGGTGGCTATCCTGGAAACCATCTATGTGGTCAAGAAGAACGAAACTTATAAGAAGCTGACCAAATTCTTCGGCAAGTTGTTCCTTATTAACTATGCCATGGGAGTGGTCACCGGTATCGTGATGGAATTCCAGTTTGGCATGAACTGGTCGGAATACTCGCGTTTTGTGGGCGATGTATTCGGCGCTCCGCTGGCGATCGAGGGACTGACCGCCTTCTTCCTCGAATCCACCCTGCTGGGGGTATGGATCTTCGGCTGGGAGCGCGTTTCGAAGAAGGTACACGCGGCAATGATCTGGCTGGTGGCCTTTGCCAGCAATCTCAGCGGCTTGTGGATCCTGCTTGCGAATGGCTTTATGCAGAACCCGGTGGGTTACCAGATCGTCAACGGGCGGGCCCAGATGGTGGACTTCGGCGCGCTGCTGACCAACCCGCGCGCCTGGTATCTCTTCGCCCACACCATATCTTCCGGTCTGGTGACAGCCTCCTTCTTCATGCTCGGTATCAGTGTGTATCAAATGGCAAAGAAGCGCAATGAAGACGCTTTCAAACTTACCTTTAAGCTGGCAGCGGTGGTGGCGATTATCGCCACCGTGCTGGTAGTTGTCACCGGGCATGCCCAGGGGGTTTACCTGCGGGTTGTGCAGCCGATGGCGGCAGCGGCTTCTGAAGCGCATTACACCACGCAGGACCCTGCAGATTGGTCGGTGATCGCGCTTTTTGATAAGACCGGTAAACGTGTGATCTGGGATATCAAGATTCCCAAAGCCCTGAGTTTTTTGTATTACTTTAAGTTTTCCGGACCCGTCGAGGGAATAGACAATATCCAGATGCAGTATGAGCAGCAGTTCGGTCCCGGCGACTACGTGCCGCTGGTGGCGCTGGATTACTGGATGTTCCGCATCATGGTGGGGCTGGGCTTTTTGATGGTGGCACTTGCGTTCATCGCGGTACTTTATGCCCGCAAGTTCCCGCCAAAATGGCTTAAGGCCATGCGCTGGCTGGCAATCGGGATTGCGCTGCCGTACCTTGCAAATACCGCGGGTTGGCTGCTGACCGAAAACGCGCGCCAACCGTGGATCGTGACCCGTCTCCTCAAAACAGTGGATGCTGTTTCGCCGAATCTGACACCCACCAGCGTGCTTATCACCATGATCGGATTTATCCTGGCTTATACACTCCTCATGGTGGTTGATGTGATCCTGCTCACCCGCACTGCGCGCAAGGGGCTGGAGGCAGCTCAGATCGATTCGGTGCCGGTGGATGAACCGGTGGAAGTGGAAGGAGGCAAATCATGACCCTCAACATCGTTTGGTTTATACTGATTGCGGTGCTTTACGCGGGATTCTTCTTCCTGGAAGGCTTTGATTTCGGCGTGGGCATGCTGCTGCCGTTCGTGGGTAAAAAGGACGCCGAACGCCGTGCGGTGATCAACACCATCGGTCCGCACTGGGATGGCAACGAAGTGTGGCTCATCGTGGCTGGCGGGGCGACCTTCGCGGCCTTTCCCGGTTGGTATGCTACCATGTTCAGCGGTTTCTACCTGGGCATGTTCCTGCTGCTGCTGGCGCTCATCTTTCGCGGCGTAGCGTTCGAATTCCGCAGCAAGGTTGGCAGTCCCAAATGGCGCTCCGCCTGGGATTGGGGTATTGCGGTATGCAGCTTTTTGGCACCGGTGCTGCTTGGGGTGGTCTTCACCAACCTGGTGAAGGGCGTACCCATCGACGGCACGCAGATGTACACGGGCAGCTTCTGGACGCTGTTGAACCCGATGGCAATCCTCGGAGGCTTGGCGGTGGCTGCACTGTTTTTCCTGCATGGTGCACAGTTCCTGGCGCTCAAGCTAACTGATGAGCCCTACAACCGGGTGAAGAAGATCAGCGAAATGGCTTGGATGGTAACACTGGTACTTACAGGTGCCTATTTTACCTACCTGATGTGGGGCACCACCACCTTCGGCGACAAAGGTACCGGGGTGGTGATCGCGCCGTTTGCGGCAGTGTTTGCGCTCATTGGCGCCAGGTTGACCACCGGAGCAAAACGGGAAGGGTGGACCTTTGTGCTCACCGGGTTGGCGATCGTACTGACCGTGGCGAGTTTCTTCATCGCCCTCTTCCCCAACGTGATGATCTCCAGCACCACGCACCTGAACAACCTCACCATCACCAACGTGTCCTCATCGCCGTACACGCTTAAGGTGATGACCATCGTTGCAGCCATCATGGTGCCCATCGTGCTGGCGTACCAGATCTGGACTTACATCGTCTTCCGCCGGCGCGTTAAAGCGGATCCGAAAGAGTTGACTTATTAGAAACACAAAAAATGGTAAACAGAACCTCCGGGAAGCCCCGGAGGTTGTTTTTATGGTTTATCCAAACGGAAGATGAGCGTGCCCCAGGGTAGGAGCTGGGTAGCTGGTGAAAGATTTTCAAACCCTCCCTGGGCATTGATGGTTGTCGTGCTGGCAGCGGCGCTGCCAAACAGGTCAGTGAGCTGATATTCACCGGCAGGAAGCGTTGAAGCGGGAAGTGATACCTTGGGATTCACAAAGGTTGAGTCAGATAGGTTGACGATCACCAATACGGCTTCATTATCCAGCACGGAGAAGGAAGAATAGAGCCGTGATTGAGATGCCTCAGGCGTAAAAACATCCCCATGGCGAATGACCGCATACTGGCCGCGGAGGTTGATGAGCTTCTGATAGTGGGTGAGAAGCGTTAATGGTTTCCCGAGTTCATTCTGCACATTAAGTGTTTCAAACCCGCTGCCAATCGGTTTCCATGGCATCTGCGTGGTGAACCCGGCATTTTGCCCGCCGCTCCATTGCATGGGCAGGCGTCCGCCGGAATCCGGGGCATATCCCTGCATGCCGATCTCTTCGCCATAGTAAATGAAGGGTGTACCGGGCAGAGTGAGATATATTGAAGCTGCCGCCCTGGCTTTTTGCGTGTTCCCGCCAAATTGGGTGAGCAGGCGGTCCATGTCGTGATTGGCGAGGAAGATTGCATAACGTCCGTCGGGGAAGGTCACCTTCGCATCGCGCACCTGTTCGGAGATTGGAGCCGGGTCACCCTCATTAATGGCGCGGATGGCTGTGAATGCCAGGTCGAAATTAAACGCCAGGTCAATTTCTTCATCCGCCACGTAAGGCAGGATTACTTCATTGTTATCCCAGATCTCACCTACAGTGAAAAAGGAAGGATTGAGCGACTTGAGATAGACCTGGTAATCCTTAAGCCAGCGGTGTGTGGCGGGTGTGTTCATCGCTTTTGTTCCTTCAGGGATGAGCGTGCCGATGGCATCCAGGCGGAACCCATCCACTCCAACTTCATTGACCCAAAATGAGGCTACCTTTTTCATCTCGCTGGTGACTTCAGGGCTGGTAAGGTTGAGATTGGGAGAAGCGCTGCCGAAATAGGCATAAAAGTAATCATTGTTCAAGGGGTACCATACCTGCTGCCCCCAGGGACCGCGCCAGCCGGGGTCAGTATCAGACCAGAGATACCAGGTACGGTAAGGGGATTTTGGATCCTGCGACTGGATGAACCAATTGTTTTGTTCAGAAGTATTGTGGAGGACAAAGTCGATGACCACATGGATACCGCGTTTATGCGCTTCAGCCAGCAGTTCCTTGAAATCGTCCAGGGTGCCATATTGAGGATTTACCTTGTAGAAATCGCGGACATCATAACCGTGTTCTGAGGGCGAATCCATGATGGGCATAAGCCAGAGCGCATTAATCCCCAGGTCTGATGTGACTGACGGGTTGCCGTCGTTAAGATAATCCAGTTTTTGGGTGATGCCCTTGAAGTCGCCGATACCATCGCCATTGCTGTCGTAAAAGGAACGTACGAAGATGAGATAAAAGGTACTGTCCTGCCACCAGTCGGGGGAGGTATCGAAAGCGGCAGTTGGAATAGGGCTTGCGGTTAAGGTTGGTGCCGGGGTGGGGGTGGATGAGGAAACCGGAGATGTGGTGGGCTGAGGCAGCGATTGGGTCAGTTCATGGCAGCCAGCAAGTATTAGTGTGAGAACGAGAGACAGGAATGTAAAAAGAGCTTTTTTGAGCATCTTTCCTCCTCAACCTCTAAGGAAAGGGGTACTGATTTCATTTTCATTATATAAAAAATAACTATATAAAAAATAACCAAATTTTCACTATGAACCTACTGGATCATTTTCCACTGTTCTCTTCTTCGTACCCCCACTGACCGGGCAGGCACATTTTTTTGATGAGGGACATATGACAACGACTCACTCTTAATGGGTCAGGGATTGAGCATAAATTGAGGATATTTTGAAAGGTACTCTGATGAATAATATTGGGCATAATCAGAGTTGCTCTGCAGGTGATATCCAAAAAAGGCAGTTGCAAAGTGCCTTATCCAAGATCTTGGTATTTGATCATCGACCATCATATGTCCCAGTCCCATAAAGACAATCAGGTCTTTTTCAGCGGATCCAAGATTGTAAAATATATAATCAGTTTCATACGCCCTGGGTATCATTTCATCTTCTGAGTTGGCGATCATCAGCACCGGGCGGTTTGCAGCAGCCAGCCCCCGGTCGCCGAATAACCTCGCTCCATCTGGCGCCATCGGCATTGACGCGATGATGCGCGGGTCTGACACAGGTTCCCACATTCCATCCGTGGTGGAGGTATATTTTTCGCCAGCCGCGGCCTCAAATTCTGCCCATTCTTTTTCCAGGTTGCAAATATATTCTGAATACCATTCGGGTGGCTGCGGAGTTGCCTTTTTACCATTGCTGCAGAAATCGAACAAAAATTGAGGATAAACCCGCGCTCCGCTCAACCATAGGGCGTTGAGACCATCAAATGAGTAACCCATCACACCTGTGCGATTGACATCAAAATGACCGGCGAGGAATTCCGGGGGGTTATTGGCGAGGTTATCAAGTGCAAACAGATAATCGAGGGGCTGCTGCACCATCGCGGCGTTCCATAATAAATATGTATCCAGTCCATTGATTCCGGCAACAACGAACCCGTGGGTTGCCAAATGTGGACCAAAGATAAACCCGTTCTTAGTGGTCGTCATGATCAATGGGTAAGGGGCGGCATTAAGATCCATTTCAGCATCGTTATAAGTTTCAGTTTGAGGCGTACCGGAAGGAACAATTGCAGGATACCAGATGGTCAGCGTCACTTTCCTTCCGCCGCGGGATTCATCCACATAGGTGATCATCCGGCGGATACCGGCGGGGTATTTCCCGGGTTGAGAAAACGCCAGCGGGGCACTGGTGGCAGTTGGTCCTGAGGTGACTGTAGGGAGAATTTTGGTGGCAGTGGGCAGGAGAGTGTTTTGCGGAGGTTCGGCAGGGGCAGCACAGGATGATAAAAGCAAAAATAAAAACAGAAGAGCCGCGTAGGAATATATTTTCATGACTTTTCTCCTTGTAAAGAATGACCAAAGGTGTAAAGTCGTTTAAATTCCCCCGGGCTGTGTGCGTTCAGGCAATACTATTATTACAGAAAAAAATCAAAATTCAATCTTAATTAACCCGGTTCTTCATACCCCCACTGACCGGGCAGGCGCAGCTTTTCGAGGGGCGGGAAGCGCTTGCTGTATTCGTCCACCTCGGCGTCGGGCAGGTTTTCGAAGACGGCAGCCTCGTGGAATTTGCCGTGCACGCCTGCCAGCCCGCCGGGGACGAGTTCGAGCGCCATGAAAGCGTCGAAGTTCTTGCCGTCGGCGGTGGTGATGCCGAAATGGTCGCACGTGACGAAGCCGAATTTGGGGTAATAGGATGGCTCGCCGAAGATGATGATGGCTTTCCAGCCGGCAGTCCGTGCGAGCTTAAAGGTGACCTGCATCAGCTTGCCGCCGATGCCGGTGCGCTGCAGGGAAGGCTCCACGCACAGCGGACCGAAGGTGAGCACGTCGTGAGTGGCAGCGCCGTCCTGCACACGCGAGCGCGAATACAGTATGGCACCGACAACCTTGCCATCCAATTCAGCCACGCGGCTGAGCTCGGGCAGGTAGGCGGGGTCATTGCGCAGCTTGTGGACTAATAGATGTTCACTGCAGCCCGGGTTATGCAGGTTCCAGAAGGCTTTCTGCGTCATGTGTTCGGTTTGGTAATGGTCTTCAGGGCGTTCGGGGCGGATGATGAGAGGCATGGGTGGTCTCCGGTTTCTTAAGTAGGGCAATTCACATGGTTTTCCCTGGCGCTGCCCGCTAGGGCAAGTGTGTGTCCCCTTGCTGGATGAATTGCTCTTACTAATAATTATTTGCGTTCTATCCTGGTCAACCCCCCATCGTTCAGGGTTGGTGAGGATGTATTCGGTGAGTGCATTATATTCTTTTTCAATGCGAACAATTCGATCATAGTACCCGCGCTGCCACAGTCGGTCACCCGGGGTACCGCGCAAGGTATTGATCTGTTTGGCGGTATTCATTTTGAGGTACCCGATCACCAGGGGGATGGTCATGATCCGGCGTGGTTGGGGATGAGGTTGTGGGGATTCCTGTAGGGGCGGTTCGTTACCGGCGTCGATGAATGATCCATCGTTGTTATGTAGGGGCGGTTCATGAACCGCCCCTACGATATTCAACGTTGGTTGTTCGTGGATGATGATAATTCCGTGAAAATGATCGGGCATGACGATGGCGACGTCGATCGAGATTTGAGGATACCGATCCGGGATTGAGCGGTAAATCTCCCAAACGATGCGCGAAAAATCGTTACCATGGAATTTACCATCGGTGATCTCGCCAAATAATGGCAGGCGTTCGTGGGTGCACAGGGTGACGAAATACGCCCCTGGGTCGGAGTAATCGGCGCGCGGGTGGCGGAGCGAGTTGGGACGGCGATTAATTGTCATCGGAATATTTTAGACGATTTGGTCGGGATTATTTCAACACAAATAAATGGATAATGTGTAGGGGAGGTTCATGAACCTCCCCTACGGGGATGGTTGAGAACACAGGGTGACTTTCGGGGGGACGGAGTGAGTTGGGGCGATGGAGGGATGACATAGAGAATTGTAGCATGGGGAAAAACCGCAGTATTTCCGTAATCCATTTGGTATATACTTTTATGAGAGAGGTGGATATGACAATACCAAGTTATGAAGAGATGATGCTACCTTTGTTGGTTTTCGCGGGAGATAAAAAGGAACACACAAATGACGAAATTAATGAATACATAAAAAAGGCATTTCACATTAGTGACGAGGAATCCGAATTGTTACTTCCGAGTGGACTCCAGACTATAATGGCAAATCGGGCTGGGTGGGCAAAAACCTATCTAAAAAAGGCTGGGCTAATAGAATCTCCACAGAAAGCGAGAATCAAAATTACTGAAGAGGGTATTAAAGTTCTGCAAGCCAAACCTAAAGAAATCACAGATAGATTCCTGATGCAATTTGAGAGTTTTCAGGAATTTCAAAAAAGGCACAAAGAGAAAAAAGAAGGACACAAGGTTGTTGATACACAACAAAAAACACCAATAGAAATGCTGGAGGATGGCTATTCTACATTAAGGAGTAATCTTGCGGATGAGTTGTTGGTGAGTGTAAAAAATTGTTCGCCAAAATTCTTTGAGAATCTTGTGGTTGCTCTTCTTGTTGGCATGGGATACGGTGGTTCGATTATAGACGCGGGAAAAACCATAGGAAGGTCAGGAGATGGAGGAATTGACGGAAAAATTAATGAGGATAAATTAGGGCTTGATATTGTCTATATTCAAGCGAAACGTTGGCAAAATTCAGTAGGTGCACAGGAAATACGCAACTTTGTTGGAGCCTTGGCAGGTCAAAAAGCGAATAAAGGTGTATTCATAACAACGTCGGGATTTACAAAAGATGCACTTCAATTTGTCCAACAAATCCAACAAAAGGTGATCTTAATTGATGGGATGCAATTAGCCCAATTGATGATCGATTACGATATTGGAGTCTCGCTCGAAAAGAGCTATCAAGTAAAGCGAGTTGATCACGATTTCTTTGAGGGGTAGTTTAGGAAAGCCTGTAATATTCCCTTTCAAATTGGGACTTGGATACAGTAAACGGGGATTGCTTTGCTCCGCTCGCAATGACAAAATGCTTTCTCTGTGTCTTTGTGTGACACGGCACTTGAGACCCCTTGCCAACCCCCTCCCAAATTTGGTACAATAGAATCTGGTAAAACCACCAGCCAGATTCGTTTATTGTAGGAGCAATTCATCCCGTTCCCAAAGAACGGTCAGGGACGCAAAAACCGCGTGAACCTCCCCTACGGGAAAACACAAATTGACTCCTTCGATTGAACCCCTGCGCGTGAAGAGCCTCAAGGACGCCTGCGTGGCGCGCCTTGAAGAGCTCATCCTCTCCGGCGACCTGCCGGTGGGGCAGCGCCTGCCCGCCGAGCGCGACCTGGCGGCGCGCCTGGGCGTCAGCCGACCCGTGCTGCACGAAGCCCTGGTCGACCTCGCCGGCAAGGGGCTGGTCACCATCCATCCCCGCCGCGGGGTGTCCGTCAATGATTACCGCCAGTCCGGCTCCTTTGCCATGCTCACCTCGCTGCTCAATTACGCCAACGGCGCGCTGGACCCGCAGATGCAGCGCAGCCTGTTGGCGGTGCGCATCCTTCTCGAACGCGAAACGGCGCGGCTTGCGGCCGAAAACGCCGCCCAGGATCAGATTGCTGACCTGCGCGGTATTTTGGTCGAGGAGAAAGCCGCAACAAAGACCGACGCAGCGCGGCTGACAGAACTGGATTACGCTTTCCATCTGAAGGTCGCGCTGTGTTCGGGCAACAGCATCTACCCGCTCATCCTCAACTCGTTCAAAAACATCTACACCCACTTCACCGCCGCCTACTTCGCCAAAAAAGCCGGCAGCGCCGAGGTGGATGAAGTGATCGCTTTCCACGAGCAACTGACCGGGCTCATCGAAGCCCATAAGCCGGAACAGGCCGCCGCCCTGATGGAAGAAATGCTCATCCGCGGCGAAAGGCAACTGTTCGAATCCATGTAAGCCAGGAGGGACCATGTCTACATTAACCGCTGAGAAACCCCGCTTTGCCATCAAGGAACCCAAGAAACTATCCGATCGAATCAAATGGCTGCGGGATTATTATTTTGAAGGGGTAAAACGCAGGTGGAACGCGGAATATACCAGCTGGACCACGGGCACGCCGTGGGATTTTCAATACAATGAGCTCTCCTTCTACATCGTCCCCGAAACCTATTTCTACATACCCACCTTCCGCTCCTCGTTCAAGCAGAATGCCAAACCGGTGGCGCTGGACGCGGACTTTTGGAAGTGGAGCCTGCCGGAACGCCGCGCCTGGTTCCTCAAAGAGGTGATGGTCAAGTACCTGCCAAAGGAGATCCTGCCGGGAGATTTACTGGCGGGAGGGCGCTTCAACGTGATGATCAGCCACTGCCTGACGGAAAAAGAAACCAAGGAATATGACAAGCTGGTGAAGGGCAAGGGCGGCGCGCGTGAAGCCATGCTGTGGTTCCACAATCACGGCTACGGCAACTGCGGTGCCACCAGCGGTCATTTGGTGCCGGGGTACGCGCGCGTGCTCGAGCACGGTTGGAAAGGCATCCACGCCGACCTGCAGAAAGCGTATGCCGCGCTCAGCGATACCGAGAAGAAGGGCAAGCCGGGCGGGCAGCTGCGCGCCATGATCACCGCGTCCACGCTGGCGCGCGATCTGGCAGCCGAGTACCGCAAGGTGCTGGCGGGCATGGCTGCCGAAGAGAAGAACGAAGAGCGCAAGCGTGAACTATCGCAAATGGCGGAGAATCTCTCCCGGGTGCCGTGGGAACCAGCGCGCAACTTCTGGGAAGCCGTACAAAGTCTGTGGCTGACGCACATGCTGGTGATGGCTGACGAGAATTACCCCGGTCCGGGCGTGTCCTTCGGGCGTATCGACCAGTACCTCTATCCCTTCTGGCAGTCTTCGCTCAAAGCCGGCATGGACCGTGAATTCGGCAAGGAGATCCTCAAGTGCTTCTGGGTGCACTGCAACACCGCCTACGACGCCATGATCCGCACGGGCGGCAACCAGGGCATCACCGCCGGTTACGGGCAGCTCATCACCCTTTCGGGGCTGGGCGCCGCCGGGCTGGATATGACCAACGACCTCACCTACGCCATGCTGGAGGTCATCGACGAGATGACACCCATTTTGGAACCCAAGCCCAACGTGCGCCTGCACCGCGGCACGCCGGATAAATTCCTGGACAAGGTGGTGGATATGATTGCCAGCAGCCAGGGCGCGCCGTTCTTGCTCAACTTCGACGAGCGCTCCATTGCCGGCATGATGCTGGAAGCGCGCAAAGGACATGTGGAGCACCTCATCCACGCCGGCAATGTGCACGATTACGCCCCCGTCGGCTGCCTGGAGAACACCATGGTCGGCAACGACCGCTCCGGCACCGTGGACGACAACCTGAATTTATTGAAAGCTGTGGAGCTCACCCTCACCGGTGGCTACGACCTGAACCCGGTGACCGATGCGCTGACGGGCAAGGCAGCACCGCTCACCCTTGACGGCGTTCCCACCGGTGACCCGGCAGCCTTTACCACCTGGGAGCAGTTCTGGAACGCCTATGCCGAGCAGACGCGCGCCATTATCAAGCGCAGCGTGGACCTCTACGAGAAATCCGAATCGGTGCGCGCGCGCTTCTTCCAGACGCCTTACCTCTCCTGCTTGGTGAAGGGCTGCGCCGAGAGCGGTAAAGACATCAACGAGGGTGGCGCGGAATTGGGATTTGTGACCATCGAGGCGGTCACCTATGCCACCACGGTGGACAGCCTGCTGGCGGTGAAGTATTTGGTATACGACAAAAAGATCTGCACCATGGGTGAACTGGTGCAGGCGCTGCGCGACAACTGGGTCGGGCACGAAAAACTGCAGGCAATCGCGCTCAACAAAGCCCCCAAGTATGGGCGCGACGACGATGCCGCCGACGCGATGGCGAAAGCCGTAATGGACCTGTGGACCGAGGAGACCTGGAAGCACAAGACCATCAGCACCAACCGCCAGTTCCGCCCCGGCATGCTCAGTTGGAATTACTGGATCGCTTATTCCGATATCCTCGCTGCCAGCCCGGACGGGCGCGCCAAGGGCAAATTCCTCTCCAACGCCATCTGCCCCAGCAACGGCGCTGACAGCAAGGGACCCACCGCCAACGTCAACTCGGTGGGCAAAGTGCTGGGTGGCAAGGCGGCGGACGGCAAAGGCGACTGGGGGGAATACTTCAACGTGCTGCCCAACGGCGCCAGCCATACCATCACCTTCAACCCGTCCATTTTGCGCGACCCCGAGCACCGCGCCAAGTTCAAGGCGTTCCTGCGCGGTTATATTGAGAATGGCGGCAGCGCCCTGCAGGTGAATATGCTCAACGCCGACCTGTTGCGCGACGCGCAGAAACACCCGGAAGATTACCGCCATCTGTTGGTGCGCGTGACCGGCTACAACGCCTACTTCACCACCATCGGCAAGGAACTGCAGGACGAGATCATCGCCCGCGAAAGCCACCAGATGTAAAGGGGCAATATCATGACCGAAGCATCTCCAACCGGCACCATTTTGCACCTGCAGCGCCTTTCCACCGAGGACGGGCCGGGTATCCGAACCACCGTGTTCTTCAAAGGCTGCCCGCTGCACTGCGCCTGGTGCCACAACCCCGAGAGCCTGAAGGTACGCGCCGAGGTGCAATGGTACAAGAGCCGCTGCATCGGCTGCGACTCCTGCATCGAAGCATGTGAAACCGACGGGCTGACCCACACGGATGAGGGAATCGAGCGCAACCGCGAATTGTGCACCGCCTGCGGGGAGTGCGTGGAAGCCTGCCCGGCGGGTGCAATGGAACTGCTGGGAACGGTTTGGAGTGTAAAGGACCTGGTGGACGAACTGGAAAAGGATAGAGTATATTTCGAGCAATCCGGCGGCGGGGTCACCCTATCAGGCGGCGAACCCAGCCTGCAGCCGGATTTCAGCCTGGCGTTGATACGCGAACTTAAGCGCCGTGGCATCTCGGTGGCTTTGGATACCTGCGGGTTGTGCGCGTGGGAGACGCTGGAAACCCTGGCAGCTGAGGCAGATGGGGTGCTTTACGACATCAAGCTGATTGATTCCAGTGACCATGCCCACTGGACAGGCGCGCGCAATGAGCGCATCCTGACGAATTTGGAGAAACTGGCGCACTTGTACAAGCAGACCGGCAAAGAATTGTGGATCCGCACCCCGCTCATCCCGGGGGCAACGGTGAGCGCAGGGAACCTGGGGGGGATCAGCGCCTACCTTGCGCAGGACCTGCCGAATGTGGTGGCGCGCTGGGAATTGTGTGCTTTTAATAACCTGTGCAAGGACAAGTACGAACGACTGGGTCTGACCTGGCAGTTCGCTGATACGCCCTTGATGACCAAAGCCGAGCTGGCGCAGGCACATGCCTGGGCAGGCGTGGGCGGTTTCGCGCCTGAACGCACGTTCGTCACCGGCGCAGCGAAACTGGAAGTATAAATTGAGTAATGAACCACAGAAAACACAGAAAACACAGAAAATAAAACAAAAAGCTTAAAAACAATCAACCACGGACCCCATTCACAAAAATCGTTCAGGGCGCACAATTCGCGAAACACGAAAGGCACGAAAAGAAGAGCAATAAAACAAAAGGTAAAAACAATTAACCACGGAAAGCACAGAAAACACAGAAATTTAATAAAAAAGGCTTAACGAAAACAGGTTAATTAATTCTAGAAATAATTGATGCGGGAGGGAAGATGACAGACCAATTGATGCCTTTCAAGGAATTCTCCGAACAGGATATCCGCGATCTGCTGCCGGCGATGAAGGTGGGGATCATGGGCACGGTGACGCCGGAGGGGCTGCCTCATCTCACCCTCATTACCACGCTGATGGCGAGCGACGCGCAAACCGTGGTGTGGGGGCAGTTCATGGAAGGCATGAGCAAGAAGCACGTGCTGACGAACCCCAAAACCGGCTTCATGATCATGAGCCTGGCGAAGGACTTCTGGCGCGGCAAGGCGGATTATTCCGTGCCGGCGAAAAGCGGCAAGGATTACGACTTCTACAACAATACCCCGCTCTTCCGCTACAATGCTTACTTTGGCGTGCACACTGTACATTACATGGACCTCATCGCTCAAACCGGCAAGCATCCGCTGCCGATGAACAAGATCATCGTGGCGGCGGTGAAGACGCTGGTGATGAAGACGTTGCTGCCCAAGAGGGGCAAGGCGCAGGTGCTCAACGGCTGGAGCAAGGCGTTCTTTGACAAGATCGACAACCTCAAGTTCCTGGGCTACGTGGGCGCCGACGGCTACCCGGTGATCATCCCGCTCATCCAGGCGCAATCGCTGGATGCGGAATATTTGCTCTTCTCGTTCGGCGCGTTCGGTGAAGAGCTGGAGCGCATCCCGGCATATACCCCGGTGGCCATCTTCGGCATGGCACTGACCATGGAAGATGTGCTGGTGCGCGGCACCTATCAGGGGGTCAAACGTGTGCTGGGGATGAAATGCGGCGTGGTGCAGCTGGATTACGCCTACAATCCCATGCCGCCCGCGCCGCTGCAAATCTACCCCGAGGTGCCGCTTGAAGCGGTACGGGAGTTTTAATTATTATTCATATAGCTTTTTAAGATAATTTTTTGAAGATGGTGGAATTCTATCTGAATTTATAAAATAAATAATTTCATCTACCGAGTTTTTGGTGGGGTAATTAAGATAACGCCTAATCTCCTTGAAAAAGTTAATCCAATAAGGATTATGTGATTGATATCCCCAAATTCCAGCATTATCTACGATGGATTTTGACTTGAGCGGACTGCCAATATACTTGATGTCGGATACATGCTTTAAAATGTAATATAACTCTTCGTTTGTCCAAAAATTTTCAAAATCATCTTTTTCGAGAAAGCGCCCTCGTTCAAGAACAAAATTGGAATTATAAACGCTATCCCTTATATCAAAATTTGGCATGAAGGTGGAATCCTTGAGTTTACATGCACACCATAGCTCTTTTAGTCTATGATTAAAACTTACTGCTTTGTCTACATTATTGTGTTGTTTGGCGTAGGTTCCTTTAAGATAGAGTTCGACTGCATGCCCAATCTCAAACAGCTTAACTGGTACTAGTCCTATATCAACACTATAACTAATTATGAATTGGTCGGCTAACCTTAAAAAATCTGTCCAGTCAAGCATAATTTTCTACTAATTCTTGGCTTTTCTCCAGCCATTCGAAATAGCTTCGGTTTCTGTGCAGAACCATCTTTCACCATAATCCGTGTTAATAACCGTGTCGTTATAAAAAGTCCTACCTAGTAAATGATAAATTTTTTCACCAGTGTTATATTCTACATTTCCTTTAACGTCGCAACCTGACTTGTGGAATGTACATCCAGAAGGACAACCACTAGTTGAACTAGAGTTCGGGATACTTGACGTGTCGTTACTAGACCCATTACTTATTCCGCTACAAATAGGATCTGCTGCGCACAGTGCTTCAAATTTTGCATCATCTTCATATTGTCGATCTTCTACCGCAGCTGTCTCAGCTGCTGATCCCCACCTAGCCTCAATATAACTGTTAAAAACAGGATCAGATGTATCCGATGATTGCACTGACTCTTCTTGAGAACGAGTGGCCAATCTATAGATAATTAAGATGGCAATACCCAATACTATCCACCAACCACTATTATCCTTTTTGGGTTGTTCAGAATTGTACATTTTTCCCTTTCTATTTTTCCCTCTAAAAAACATTATATACCCCTATAGGCTAATTGACTGTTTATGAAATCTTAAGGGTTCATGTTAATCAAAAATGTGTCTTGAGAGATAGTTAAAAATTATCGAAAGGGTGTAAATTTGACCTTGTGGTATGGAGTAATACTATTGGATAAATTTCGTGACCCTGTCAGCGGGCTGATCCACCTTGTCTCGGCAGTCCTTGCCCTGGTCGGAACCGTGCTTCTCGTGATCGCCGAGGGAGGCAGCGCGATCAGGCTGCTTTCTTTCCTCGTCTACGGGCTGAGTTTGATCACGTTGTTCACTGCCAGCAGCCTGTATCACCTGGTGCGCATGCCTGATGCCGATACCTCCAAACTGCGCAAGTTCGACCACACCGCCATCTACTTGTTGATCGCCGGCACCTACACGCCGATATGTCTTAACTATCTGTCAGGTGGGTTGCGATTGGGATTTTTCGCGCTTATCTGGGGGTTGGCGCTGGCGGGGGTGGTGGTCAAGCTGTTTGTCATCCGTGCGCCGCGCTGGGTGACCGCCGGCATCTATTTGGTGATGGGCTGGCTGGCGGTCTTTGTCATCAAACCGCTGATAACGGTGATGCCCGTTGGCGGGTTGGTGTGGATGCTGGTCGGCGGGGTGCTTTACACCCTTGGCGCGGTCATCTACATCACCAAAAAACCCGATTTTGTCCCCGGAGTATTCGGCTTTCATGAGCTCTGGCACATCTTTGTTTCTCTTGGGGCGTTCAGCCATTTCGTGATGATCTATCGATACGTGGCATTGATGTAGCCCGTCATTTCATTTCACGGTAAAATGAAGCCCTGTTGGGAATATCCCGGCAATTTTTTTACACTGGAGTATTCATGGGCGAACGTGATCTAAAACCTGCCATCATTTTTGATTTCGGTGACGTGCTGGTGGAGTGGAAATTTCACAACCTCTATCGCAAGGTGTTCGGCAGCGACACCGAGGTTGAATTATTTCTTGAAAAAACTCAATTACGTCAGATGAATCGCCGCTTTGACGCAGGTTATTCGTTTGAGGAGGGAATTGCGGAGCTCAGTGCCGCCCACCCGGAATATGCGCGCGAGCTGGGCTGGTTCATCACGCGCTGGGATGAAGCCCGCGGACCGTTGAATTACGAGGTGATCGACCTGATGCGATCGCTCAAAAAGGCGGGCTATCCCCTATATGGGCTAAGCAACTGGTCACGGGTGAAATTCGACACGGTCAAGCAGGACCTGGTCTTCCTGCCGCTGCTGGACGATTACATCATTTCCGGTGATGTGGGAATGATCAAGCCGGACGAACGCATTTACCGCATGCTGCTGAAGCGCATCGGTCGCCCGGCGGGGGAGTGCATCTTCATCGATGACTCCGAGGAGAACGTGTTTGCCGCGGAGGAAGTCGGCATCCGCACCATTCTTTACCGCTCCCCGCAGCAGCTGCAGAATGAATTGGAAGGGTTGGGAATCAACCATCTGGGATAACCTCGGAAAGGCGGCGATACGATGAAATACGAAGAAGTGAATGGATTGCGTGTACCAAAGATAGGGTTTGGCACCTGGTCCATCGGCGGAAAATCGGGTGCGGATCCATTCAGCGACAAAAAATCACTCACCGCGCTGCGCTCCGCGCTGGAGCTGGGCTACACCCATTTCGACACCGCAGAGGTCTACGCCAACGGCCATTCCGAAGAGTTAGTGGGGCAGGCGGTGCGTGCTTCTGGCGTCAAACGGGAAGACCTGCTCATTACCTCAAAGGTGATGCCCTTCCACCTGCGCTACAACGACGTGTTAAAAGCCTGCGACGGCAGCCTGCGCCGGCTGGGGATGGATTACCTGGATATTTATCTCATCCATTGGCCGAGCCCGGTCATCAAGCTGGAGGAGACCTTCCGCGCGTTGAATGAACTTGTGAAGAGTGGCAAGGTACGGCATGTGGGTGTCAGCAACTTCAAGCTCAAGCAGCTGATGCGCGCGCAGGAATGTTGCGAAACCCCTATCATCACCGACCAGGTTCCCTACAGGCTTCCAGACCGGACGTATGCTGAGAACGGTGTTCTGACGCACTGCCAGCAGAACAATATTCTGCTCACCGCGTATTCACCGATCAAGTTCCGCAGCATCAGGGTCAACAACACGCTCAAAGCGATAGCGGTAGCTCATGGGGTTAGCACTTTTCAGATTGCGCTGGCATGGCTGGTGGCGCAGCCGCGCGTGATCACCATCCCCATGTCGTTCAACCCTGTGCATCAGCGGGAAAACCTGCAGGCTGCCGAGATCGAGCTCTCGGCAGGGGAGATGGAGCAGCTCAATGGACTGTACGCCCGGTAAACACAAACAAGTCGGAATGGTCAAATAATGAACGACCTACAGGAAATTTTTGTGGCGATTCGGAAAGAGATGGCAGTGTACCAGCCTCCTCTTCAACCAAAAAACGACACGGAACGCTATTATGATCTGTGGTCCTTCAAGGACCTGGTCATCGAGGGCCGCAAACGCAGTGAAGTATTTTTTGCCGGAATCATCATCCAAAAGGGATATGTAGGGTTTTACTTCATGCCAGTGTATGCTGAACCGCAGGTAAAGAGTCTCTTCAAACCCGAACTGCTCAGGCTGCTCAAGGGTAAATCCTGCTTCCATGTGAAGACGCTAGACGAGGAAATAACCTCCCAGATCAGGCAGGCGCTGGTGGATGGATTCGAGCTCTACAAAAAGCGTGGTTGGGTATAAAGATTACAGATTTTTGAGGATCTTTTTGAAGGCCATAGGCGGCTCATCGCTTTCGAGCCGCTTTTTGATTTCCAATGCGCATTCTTCCACCGATAGGACGGAGGTATCTACCTCGCAATCGTAATCACCGTGCGCATGGACGAGCGGGTATTGCAACGCTGCTTGCCCGAGAGTGCGGTTGTGCCTGGACTTTTCACGTTCCACCAGCACTTCCAATGGGCAACGGATACCTATCAGGTAGGCGGGTAAACCTTCAAACAGTTGAGCACATTCCTTCACCCAGGCGGGATCCACTAGCACATGATCAGCGAGGACGTTGTTGCCTTGCCTAGCAAGCGCGGCAATAGCATGGTGCATCCCGCGAAAGAGGGTCAGCCCGGCTTCGCCGACGTGGTCAGCCTTACCAAGCACGTCATCCCATAACGGGCGCTCTAGGTAGCGTTCCGGCAGCATCCAGATGAATTTGTCGATGCCGGCATCAAGGTACGGCTCGGGAAGGACCCCCTGAAGCCCGTGCAGGATACTGGTCTTCCCGGCGCTTGAAGTGCCATTGAGGATAACGATCTTGCCTGCAATAGTACCCGACATTTAAACAATTTCCCCCGTGTTCTGAAAGAAGTGAATCCGCGCCGCCAGCTCACTCTCGATCATCACGCGCTTATAAAAGGGATGAAAGGTGTCTGGGCGCACGTAAAACCAGATCTCATCATACCCTGCTAGCCGTTCGTTGAATTGCGCGATGATGATTGCTTCCGCTTGCGGAGTAACAGAATCCGGCGGTTTTTCGTAATATACGTGCTTTTCGTTTGGAAAGAACACACCGTAATGATCGGATAGGATTGCCCAATCCACTCCTTTTTTCTTACACATTTGCATAAACATCTGGATGCCCTCATCTGTGTAAAGTCCATCCGGTGGAAGTAGAAGACCGCTGGCTTTTGCAGCAGCGGATTTTTCCTTTGAACAGTGGGTCAGGTAGATGCGCATCGATTATGCTGCAGCCTTTTTGCGGAACAGCACCGGGAAGAAGGGCAGGATGAGGAACATGATGGCTGCAAATACCAAAAAGACCAGCGGAAAGTTGCCATTCTTGGCCAACCCGCCAGCCACCCCTAACCCGATTCCCTGCCCAACGTTGGTGACCGCCATCAGGATGGAGTACATGGAGGCGGCAATGCTGGGCTCGGTGTATTTCATTGCGAGCGCGAAGTAGACCGCCTGGCTGAGCCCGTAGGCCAGACCGAAGAAGACCGCGGCTGCCCACATGAGGGGTCTGCTGGGGACGAAGGCGATGAACACCAACGCAGGCACCACCAGGATCAAAGAAAGCAACAGGGCGTTGCGGTTGCCGGTCTTGTCCATCACGATGCCGCCGAGGAACGCCCCCGCCACGCAGCCGATGCCCCAGACGGTGGTTATCAGGCCGGCGGTGGTCAGGTCGATGTTAAAGCGCGCCGAGAAGTGCGGGTTGACATCCTGGTTAGCCCCCACGATGACGAGGAAGACGATCAGCCCGACCAGGGCAGCGCTGATGACCTGCTTGTTTTTGAAGGCTTTAAACGCCGACCACTTGAAACGCATATCGGCAGTTCTAGTAATTTCTTTAATGAAGAAGATGAACGGAACAGGGATGAGGGTGAGGAGCGCGAGGAAGTAAAAAACGGCTGACCAGCCCATGTGTTGCGCGATCCATCCGGCTGATGAAGCAGCGACAATGACGCCGATGGAGCGCCCGCCTACCATAAAGCCCTGCAGGACACCGCGCTCATGCTCGGGGGTGATATCCAGCGCCAGGCCGTCAGTGCAGGTATCATAAAACGCCATGCCCAACTGAAGCAGGAACGCCAGCGCAACAAAGGTCCAGTAATGTGCACCGGGGTTGATGTTCGCCACCAGCAGCAGGCACGCGAACTGGACAAACAGCCCAATGACGATGTACGGGCGGCGGTGCCCCAGTTTGAGGAGGTTCACCTTGTCGCTGAGCATGCCGAAGAAGATCTTGATCACAAACGGGATGAGTGCGATGGAAGAGAAGATGCCTACCTTGCCCATATCCAGACCGCTGTCAAGCATGTAGAGGGCGTTGAGCGAGGCGAAATATCCCAGGATGGTGCCCTGGGTGAAATAGAGCAGCGCAAACATCGAAAACCGCAGGATCTTGTTTTGAGAGGTCATGGCGAAGTCCTTTGCGTCACATTTTGGGATGAATTGATTATATAGCAAACCCGCAGACGAAAATTAAGGTACGAGGGTAAAATTCATCCATTATGGAGCGTTTATGATGATGAACGGCAAAGTGGTGGTGGTCACCGGGGCAACCTCCGGGATTGGCTGGCAGGCGGCGCTGGATTTTTGCAACGCCGGCGCAGAGGTGATCGGCGTGGGGCGCAGCCCTGAGCGCTGCGAGCAGGCGAGGGAGCGGATTTTGCACGCAAGCCCGCAGGCAAAAATTGCCTTCCTGATGGCGGATCTTTCTTCGCAGGCACAGGTGCGCAGGCTGGCTGTGGAGATCAGGGAGAAGCTGGAGCGGGATCACCAGGGGCAACTGGATGTGCTGGTGAACAATGCTGGCTTATCCACGCAAAAACGCTCGTTCACCGTCGATGGTATTGAAACCACCTTTGCCGTGAACCACCTGGCGGTGATGCTGCTCACTTATTTGCTGCTGCCTGCTCTAAGGAAAACACCTGGCAGCCGTGTCATCACGGTCAGCTCCAACTCGCATTACCACACGCGTTTCAACCCCAAAAAGGCAGCCAATCCACCTTTCTATTTCGGGTTTTGGGCGTACAAGGTTTCCAAGCTTTCCAACGTACTCTTTACCCAACGTTTCAACCGCATGCTGGGTGGCAAAGACCCGCAAGCATTCGCGGTGGATCCGGGGCTGGTGAATACCGAAATCGGGCTCAAAGACCCCAGTCGGCTGGCTCGCTGGGTGTGGCGGAGCAGGCAAAAGATAGGCGATTCGCCAGAAAAGCCGAGTAAAACCATCCTGCACTTGGCGCAAACAGAGGGGCTGGATTGCTTGAAAGACCCTTACTGGAAGGATAGCGATCCCAAGCCGGCCAGCCCAACTGCCTGGGATTGGGAGTTGATTGAGCAGACCTGGCAGGAGTCCTGCAGATTGTGCGGGATACCGGACGATTGGGTAAACAGATAAAAGAATGAAAAAGGCTAAAGAAGAATGATTTACTCGTATCCCTGCGGATTTTCCTCACCGGCAAGAGCAGCTTTGAAGTCAACCAGGTTTTCACCAAATGATACCGGATCAAATTGGTCATAACTATTTGGGCGAGGGAGTAAGATATTCAGGCAATGCATTGCCATGCGTATTTTCATTCTTTTCGAAAACTCAGCATCATCCAGGTGCCCTGTGATTTCCAGGAATCTCGGGCGAAGCTCGGGCGGATAGTACCACCACAGAGTAGCCCCGATATCTAGAGCAGGGTCATCCTGCGACATAGAATCCAAATCGATGAGATACAAGTGTCCATCTTCCGCCAATAACCAGTTGGCGTTGCAGATGTCATTGTGCGATGCCACCAATCCGGAACCAGAAAACACCGATAGCTCCTGTCTCAAAAATTCAATGCTTTCCTCAATAAAAGCAATATTATTTGGAACCAGATCCCGCAGTGATACCCATTTTGCGATAATTTTTTCAAGAGCGGTTAACCCCGCGCTGCGATACGACTCATCTTTAGCGGGAGGAAGAAGCCGTTTGACTGTTTCATCATGATGCAGGCGGTGAATCATTGAAGCAAAGATTTCCAGAAAAAGCCGATACTCTTTTCGCGAAGGGTTTTTTCCCTTTATATAAGGTTGAACCAATAGGGTTGTGCCATCATCTAGTACTCCCTGCGTGATCACCTGCGGCGTGAGATCGATTGACGCAACCGCATCATACCGGGCAAGGTCGATGTTTAGTTTTATAAAATAGGTTTTTTCATTTACCCTGGCGATGTAGGTCTCTTTGCCTGTACCCTGTGGAAGCGAGAGGGTACAAGACCTGCATTTCAGGTGAGTTTTCAAGAATCCCTCAATTTCACTTCGGTGTGCCGTCCTGGCTGGCATGCTACTTCCTTTTTACTTTAAGTACAATGATCTTGGTAGGGTAGTTGAATGGCGCTGGGTCAGCCGGGAAGTTCGCGGTTGCGGCGCTGCTGAACCCGGTCACATCCTCCGGCACGGGGATAATTTCCTCGATCGAAAGGTAGCCGCTCGCACACAGAGCATTCAATTCCTGCATAAACTCCCTGCCGCTGTAGAATAACGCATTGTTGACGATCACAAGGTAACCGCCGTCAGCGATAAGCGGGCGCACCTTGTTGATCAGGCGCGTGCTTTCACCAGCCTGGTTGACCCGGCCGCGTTCGGTGGTGGAAAAGAACGGCGGGTCAACAATGACCATGTCGAACAACCTGCCCTCCCGTTTGAGGCTGCCCACCGCCACGAAAAAATCCACCGGCATGAGCTTCATCTTGGAAGCGTCGAAACCGTTGAGCGCGCGTGAATCGTGCGCCAGCCCCAGGTAATTGCGGTTGATATCCACCTGGCTGACATGCGCCGCACCGCCCCCAAGCGCCGCGATCCCCAGGCTGCCGGTGTAAGCAAAGGTGTTAAGCACTGATTTGCCTTGCGCGTTGGCAGAGATCCACTGGCGCAGGGCGCGGGTATCCAGGTAAAAACTGGCGTCCTGGTTGAGGGTGAGGTCCAGCGCGTAACGGATGCCATTTTCGTCAATCTGAGTGTCAGGGGTTTTGCCAAAGGTTACCTTCCCTTTTCGCAGGGAATCCTCCGGTGAGGACCGGTATTTTTCGATTACGCAGGTCAACCAGGGCAACTTTTCGCGGTAAAAGGCGCCAGCCTCAGAGAGGACTACCCCGGCGGCGCTCAGGTTGGAGGAATGGCTGGAGAGCACCAAAGTATGACCAAACACTTCGACCACCAGGTCTGGAACGCCTTCGGTGTACCCGTTGAACAGGCGAATCGCCCGGGTATGGTTTTCATCGAATAAAGGCTGCCGTTTTTGCAACGCCGCGTCGAGCAGGGCAGGGAGATCATATGTCCATTGGGTAACCATGGCTATAATTGTAATCGAACCAACTATATAAAACACCAGACCATTATTGCTAGACTCTTTTGGAGAATAAAATGAATCCTACCCTTGAAGTCATTCACAAGCGCCGCTCGGTGAGAAAATACGACCCTGTCCCGCTCACACGCGAAGATAAGGACGCTATCCTGGCGGCCACCATGCGCGCCCCCACCGCCGGCAACATGATGCTGTATTCCATCATCGAGGTGGAAGACCAGACGCTGAAAGACAAACTGGCGGTCTCCTGTGACAACCAGCCTTTCATCGCCAGCGCACCATATGTGCTCCTGTTTGCCGCGGATTACCAGCGATGGATGGACCTGTTCGAGTTCAGCGGCGCACCGCAAAAAAACAAAGAAGTGGGGTTGAAAACGCGCACGCCAGAAGAGGGTGATCTGGTACTTGCCTGCTGCGATGCGCTCATCGCTGCCCAGACGGCAGTGATCGCCGCCGAATCGATGGGCATCGGCTCCTGTTACATTGGGGATATCCTGGAGAATTGCGAGACCCACCGTGAATTATTCGAACTGCCGCGTTTTACCTTTCCGGTGACATTGCTTTGCTTTGGAAGACCGGCAAGCGTGCGCGAGGAAGTGCGCCTGACCAGGCGTTATGACCCCAAATTTGTGGTGTTTCAAAACAAGTACCGCAGGGTCGGCGGCAGTGAATTCCCCGAGATGTTGCGGGCAATCTCCGCACAGACCTTCCCGGAGCTTTCGGCAGAAGAAGGGTCAAAACTGTTTGCCGAAAAGATGTACACCCGCAAATTCATCTCGGATTTTTCTATCGAAATGACGCGTTCAGTGAAGAAGTGGATCGATCTCTGGTTGGGGAAGGAATAACATTAGCTTGTAGGGCGCGTTCCCAACGTACCAATTTGTGGATTCAGACAAATTCTACATCATAGAAATTCAATAGGGTTAATTCCGTCATCTGTTATTGTCGATAGTCGAGCTTCAATCATGGGTTATTTGTTTACCGGATCAATGGTAGTGCGGTATGACGGCACCCTACTTGCTCCTCGTTATTACTTATACAGATTCCAAGATGGATTTATTCCACCCTGGATGATTTTGGTTTCAGTTTTTGTCAAAAGATCATAAATATATATATCGTAATCTGTTATGCTCGAACATGTATTACCTTCAAGCCTATCACACCTGTGATAAACTATTTTGGAACTAACTTTGTCCCAGTTTGGAATTGGCATATTTCCCCCATCAAAAAATGTATATTCAGTTGTGTATACTTTAAAAGGGATTACAACCGTATCATTTGTTCCATCTACATCCATTATATGTATTCCATCTGAACCCAAATATGCAACTTTATTTTGATCCGGAGATAAAGTAGGGACTGTTCCATCTTTATGATAATCTATCAATTTCATGTCTTGTAATGAGATTTTGAAGAGGCCATAATTAATATCCAATAATAAAAAATCATAATTTTCTGATAGAGACATGGGGCCAATGTGATATGTACCCTGTAAACTCGCTACAAATTCGGAATTAATAATTTCTTTTTCTAGTGAACAATCATTAATATTTACTATGTATAGGTTTCCAGAACCAATATATAAAACATCATTCCCGTGTGGAAATGTTTGACCAATTAATTCATTGCAACGTATATGGTGGGTTTTGGAAAAAATCATTAAATCAGATTGGGCGTCATTTAATAGGCCAGAAAAACCCAATTTACTTGTGGCAATTAAACTACCTTTATCTAAAAAATAAGGATGTGTTAATGAATAACCGCTACCTAAATCTAAAGTTTGAACTGAATTGTCAGAAAATGAATAAAAACCTAAGATGTTGTTTTTTTGGGGATTATTTTCTCCAACCTCAGCAATAGTCTCAAAAATAATATCTGCATCTGGAAATTCGATAGATTTTTTCCAAGGGATAGGTTTGTTTACTCCCGGGACACAAGCAGAAATTACAACAATAGTGATTATCGTAAATAACCAATTTTTTTTCATTTATTCTTTTTTAATTAGCCGTTTTTCCGATGGCATGAACTCATTCGCATTATACACGTAACCCATCCAAATTACCGCCATTGACCGTCGAGGTTAATGCATGGTTTAATTTTATATCAAATCAGGAGAGATGTTTCCAACACCTCCTACTTGCTTATTAGAACACTGTATAATAATCCCCTGGCAGGTGAGTGATGACCGAAGAAACCCACACCGAAATAAAATACCCCATCCTCTTCCCATTAAAAGTAATGGGCAAAGACGAACCGGATTTCGAAGATTTTGTGATCGAGCGAGTAGGGTGCGGCACAAGCCGCACCAATTTTGTTAATTATTGCTGGTGAGTAATGACTCTACGCGAGCTACTTATAGAAATTCCAGGATGGGTTCATCCCCCCTTCTACAATTAATTCTTCCTCTTTTGTTTTAAAATCATAGATAAAAATATCATAATCCTTAATGTCATCACACGAACCTAATGCCCATTTGCATTTATGGTAGACAAGGCTTGAACCATCTGGTGACCAGTTAGGTTTTGGTGGATTTCCTCGGTAATAGTCCTCATTTTTTGAGTTATAAGGAATTATCAGCTCTTTAGTAATACCTCCTATATCCATCACATAAATTCCTTCGGGACCTAAAAATATGACCCTTTTCTGATCTGGAGATATTGATGGATAATCCCCATTAATTCCATAATCCTCAATTTCATGAGTCAGCAGATTTAGTTTAATGAGGTTGGTTCCATTGTTTACTATCATGAAATTACCATCTTTTGTAAGGTCCATCGACTGATTATAAAACGCAGAATAATCAACAATACCGCTTTCTCTGGGCAATATTTTTTCTACCACAGAACAATCCGCTGGATTAATAAGCACGACTCCTATTGGGCTATTAAATAGAATATTTCCTTCATGGTTTTTTATGAACCTCCCATACGTTTCATCCGTTCCGCACCTGATTAACCTCATCTTATTTATAATCATGAGGTTGCCGTCTCGATCAAGGTAATCGCCGGGGTATCCCTTCTTATTGATCATGATTAGTGTTTTTGAAGCAACATAGTTAGGAAGGATTGTATTCCATCCTATATCGACAAATTTTACTGTGTGGTTTTCAAAAGCATAAAAACCAAGCATATCTTTATGAGTTTCATCATTTATCGAATTAAATACGATGTCAGCATCGCTGATATCAATGGATATTTGTGTGATTACCGGATTACTATTTAAGTTTGAACAACCACAAAACAATATTAAAACTCCGAAAAACAACATAATGTTTTTTTTCATTCAAAATTCCCATTTACTAGAGACCATATAGTCACGACTACCAAATTTATTTTTATTATCAGCAAGTTTGGTGTGGCTGATGCCGCACCATTTTACGGCATTAAATTCAGTAGGCTTTGAAATTCATCTGTGAACAATCCTTTGTCTTTTTTTGCGGATTATTGAATTTCAGACACGCGTTAATAGTATATCCGATTCTCCAGGAGAGTATAATAATCCCCTGGCAGGAGAGCGATGATTGACGAAACACCCACTGAAATAAAATACCCCATCCTCTTCCCGTTAAAAGTATTGGGCAAGGACGAACCGGATTTTGAGGATTTTGTGATCGAGATCGTACGCCGGCATATCCCTGAATTATTGGAAGAAAATATTACCAGCCGGTTGAGCAATGGCAATAAATACCGCTCGGTGAACTTCGAGTTCATCGCCGAAAGCCGTGCGCAAGTGGATGCGCTCTACGCGGAATTATCCTCCCACAAGCGCGTGTTGATGATCCTCTAGTTATTTCTTGATCTTGATGGCGTGCCCGCCGAACTGGTTGCGCAGCGACGCCACCAGCTTATCGGAAAACGGCGCTTCCTGGCGTGAGCGGATGCGCCGCTGCAGTGACGCGGTGATCACCGGCGCGGAGACGTCCAGGTCAATGGCTTCGAACACTGTCCAGCGCCCCTCACCCGAATCCTGAACATAGGCTTCCAATTCATCAAGACGGGGGTCTTCCGCCAGCGCCCGTTCTGTCAATTCGATGAGCCAGGAGCGGATGACACTCCCCTTTTCCCAGATCTTTGCCAGCTGGTGAAGGTCAAAGTTGAATTCCTTCTTCTGGTTCATGATCTCAAACCCTTCGCCGATAGCCTGCATCATACCGTATTCAATGCCGTTGTGGATCATCTTGGCGAAGTGACCCGCGCCGGCTTTGCCCACCAGCGCCCACCCTTCCGTTGGCGAGGGGGCAAGCGCTTCAAAGATCGGACGCACGATCTCCGCCACTTCTTTTTCGCCGCCGATCATCAGGCAGTATCCCTCGGTCAGCCCCCAGATTCCCCCGCTGGTGCCGACATCCAGGAACTTCAATCCTTTTTGCGCAAGCTCTGCGGCATGGCGCATACTGTCTTTGTAATTGGAATTGCCGCCATCGATGATGATATCGCCCGCCTCAAGGTAACCCGCGGTGCTCTCAATGACCTCATCGGTGGTGCTGCCGGAGGGCACCATCACCCACACCACACGCGGGGCGGCCAGGTGATCCACCAGTTCCGCGATGGATTCTGTTCCGACCACGCCGAGCCTGGCAGCCTCAGACACGGTGGACGCATTGCGTGCGTAGCCGATGACCTCATGCCCATGATTGATCAACCGCTGCGCCATGTTGCCGCCCATTTTTCCAAGACCGATCAGTCCGATTCTCATGCAGCCCTCCAGTATCTTAATTGAATAAATTATATCCGAAATGAAAAACCAGCCTGTGGTTTTCTGAAATGTAGCAATAAATTATGTGATAATTGGTGCAGAAGGAAACCAGGTGAATTATGGTCAATTCAGTCTCCGTCATCGTTTTTGGTGCTTCCGGCGATCTAAGCCACCGTAAATTGATCCCCGCGTTGTTCAACCTGTATCTCAAGAAGCGCCTGCCTGAGATCATCCGCATCTACGGATTGGGCGGCAGGGAGTGGCGCGACGAAGATCTGCGTTCTACCGCCCGTGAGAGCCTCGCCCAGTTCATGCATGAGCCTATTAACGACTCAGCCTGGAAAAAATTCTCCCGATCGATCACTTACCGTTCGGGTGATTTTGCCGACCCCGCTACCTATCAACACCTGGCAGCGGAACTGGCGGGCATGGAAAATGGCGCTGCCGACCGCCTGTACTACCTGGCAACCCCGCCGGAGTATTTTGTAAAGATCATCGAAGGCTTGGCTGCTCAAAAAATCCTGGCGGAAGATGGGGGATGGCGCCGGGTGGTGGTGGAGAAACCCTTCGGGTTTGATGGCGCCAGCGCCCGCGAACTGAATCATAAGATCCACCAGATGATGGATGAACGCCAGGTGTACCGCATCGATCATTACCTGGGCAAGGAAACCGTGCAGAACATTCTGGTGGCACGTTTTGCCAACACCATTTTCGAGCCGGTGTGGAACCGCAATTACATTGAGAATATCCAAATTACCGTTGCTGAAACGGTGGGGGTGGAAACCCGCGGGAAATATTTTGACCGGGCGGGCATCCTGCGGGATATGTTCCAGAATCACCTGATGCAGCTGCTCACCCTGGTGGCGATGGAACCGACCAGCTCGTACGAGGCGGACGCCCTGCGCGATGAAAAAGTGAAAGTAATCAAAGCCATCAAGCCCATCCGCGGCAAGGATGTGCACTGGCACACCGTGCGCGGGCAATATTTGGGCTACCGGAATGAACCGAATGTAGCACCAGACAGCCAAACCGAGACCTACGCTGCGGTGCGCTTTTACATCGACAACTGGCGCTGGCAGGGGGTGCCTTTCCTGCTCCGCTCAGGAAAAAAGCTAAAAGAGAAGGTCAGCGAGATCAACATTGTGTTCAAAAGCCCTCCTTTGATGATCTTCCCGAATCAAAAGAAGGTGGAAGCGCCTTCAAACCTGCTTTCGATGTGCCTGCAGCCGGACGAAGGGATTCATCTGCGTTTTGAGGCGAAGGTGCCGGATACTGTGGCGGAGACGCGCTCAGTGAACATGGACTACCATTACCGCGACGAATTTGGACCGAACGCCATCCCGGAAGCCTACGAGCGGCTTTTACTGGATGTGATGAATGGCGACGCCTCACTCTTCACCCGGGCGGACCAAACCGAGTTATCGTGGGACCTGGTAGACCCGATCATCGAAGCCTGGAAGGACCCGCAGATCTCCCCGCTGCAGCAGTATACACCGGGCAGCTGGGGTCCGCAGAGTGCGGATGAGCTCGTGGCTTCCACGGGGAACAAATGGGTGCAAACGTGCGGTGAGCACTGCCGCGAGGACGAACCCACCGGATAAATCAACCAATCGGGATGGTAATTAGTCGAGATACTTGATCCGGCCCATACGAATTTCGCGTATCGGGGAGTGACTGTGAATATACGCCTCGATGACCTCTGGCAAAACAGTCGGAACTTCATATTCCGCCTGTTCATCAGGGATCACCAGGTAGTTGAGCAGGCTTGAGATTTCCAGGTCGGAGACAGCAACCCGGTATTCCTGGTCATCTGATATTAAATTACCA
The DNA here is from genome assembly GCA_964428125.1 of uncultured Anaerolinea sp. GTDB lineage: Bacteria > Chloroflexota > Anaerolineae > Anaerolineales > Anaerolineaceae > UBA6107. Next base: position 45,289 of record CAYRXB010000001.1, on the reverse strand, counting down.
CCTAAGAAAATCTGCATTTCACTCAGATGCGAACGATTTGCCACCACGGTCAAACCGGCGATACCGGGCATGCCTACAGCTTTCCCGCGCAGGGGATGAATTTTACGTGCAATGTTTTCGGGGTCAAGGGCAGCGTTGAGCCACTGGCGGATTTGCGCACCACAGAGCTTTACCAGCGCAGGGTTCCCGGCTGACCGGTTGGCTGTATACAGTTGTTTTTGTGTGATGCTTCCGGCTTCTAATCCGCTGACCCAGTGTCCGTTAATCATCAGGGCGATTTGGGCGTTTTTAACATACGCCAGCATGGCGTCTGCCTGGAGATTTCCCGCCCTGCATTCGGCATCTTCCGAAGTTTCCAAAGGCACAAGGGATTCGCCGATGACCTTGTTAAGCAGGGTATCCACCTGTGCAGTCTCATCCTCCATTGCCTTCAAGACATTCATGTCTTCAGGGATTTCTTCGCTGACCGGGAGGAGAGTGCCTGTGTGTTTCATTACCTTTCCGCTTGTCCGATCAATGACAAGGTCGAGGCGCCCCAATACTTCACCGTATTGCCCAGCCTGAACGATGAGGGTGTCATTAACCATCTGAGGAGGATTTATGCGCTGGTGGTCATGCCCGCCAACGATGATATCGATCCCGTTTACCTTTTCTGCAAGCTGTACGTCATTGGGTGAGGCAATATGGGTGAGGGCAATAATGGTCTTCGCACCTTGCGCACGGGCTTGTTCAATAAGTCCCGGCATGAGCGTGATCGGTTCCTGTGTGCGGTATTTAAAGAAATTGGCATAAACATCCATCGGCGCAGTGAAACCGATCACGGCGATGGGATGATGATCAACCTCCAAGACCTGAAAAGCCTGGGTTCCCGGCAGGATCGTGTTTTGCGGGGTGTACACATTGGCGCACAGAAGAGGTTTGCCGAATGCTTTTGCCAGGTTTTCCACCGCCTGTGGACCGTAACGGATGGGAATTGCGTTCCCCAGGGCAACCTGGTCACAGCCGGCAGCTTTTAACAAGGTATTCATCGAAGAGCCGCGGGTGAGCGCGCTTTCGATGAGGGTGGTATCTTCGGAGTCACCAGCATCCAGGTAGAGGCACTGACCACCCGTATCCTTAACTTCCTGGCGGATGTGTTTTACCAGGGTGGCGATGCGCCCAAGTTGATGCACCCGTCCATGCAGGTCGTTGGTGTGCAGGATGGTCAGATGAAGATTGTCAGCCATGCCTTACTTGTTGATACCACAGACGTTCAGGAATTCTGATCGCAGTGCCGGGTCATCGGCATAGACACCGCGAAATACCGTCGTACGGGTGGCGGGGGAGATTTCACGCACACCGCGCATCTCAACGCACATGTGCTTGGCGCGCAGGAATACTGCCACGCCGTGGGGTTTCATCAGGGCTTCAAGTGTGTCTGCGATCTGGTAGCCGATGCGTTCCTGCACAGCGAATCGCTTGGTATAAAGCCTCACCAGGCGGGTCAGCTTGGAGATGCCGAGAATGCGCTCATCAGCCACATATCCCACATAAGCCTCGCCATAAAAGGGGAAGACATGATGTTCGCACAGCGAATGGAAGTGAATCGGTCCTTCGATCACCTGGCTGAGCCGGCAGTCCGGTTCGCCGCGGCATTCCTTGGGGAAAGCCTTGATTAATTTTGGGTCACCATCATAGCCGCTGGTTGATTCCAGCATGGCTTCGATAAAGCGGTGCGGCGTCTCATGGGTAGAAGGGGTGTCCAAATCCATCCCCATGGCGGAAAAGATCTCCGCCATGTAGCCTTCGAATTTTTTAATATTCTCGGGCGTGATCTTGCGTACATTCAATTGCAGCAGCTCATCGATCGAGAAATCATCAGCATAGATGTCGTTCATTTTTCCTCACTCATCCCAGAGATTACTCTAATTATAAGGGCGAAAATCATTGTTCAGGTGCCAATAATTGATTGTAAAATCAGTGTCATGGATCTCAGTGAGAACCTTTTAAGGGAAGTTACTTTTTCTTATATCCATTCATCAGGTCCGGGTGGGCAGAACGTGGACATTAAAAGACCTTACAGCCGCCAAAATGACTGGTATAGTTTCAACTTTTCTTTAGAATTTTTGTACTTTTGTAATTATGCCTTGTCCTTTTTAATGAGTAAAATTCATAACCGTCTTTTGAGGTGTATGTGAAAATTTCCCAGCGCAGACTTTCACAGGATTTTATAATATTCATTCCTTCTTCTTTTGAGTGATTAGAATCGCAAAGATCATTCACATAAATACTTGCAAGTCTTAATTTCTGCGGCGGTTCCAATTGGCTAAACCCTTTTTCATAGTATTCGGCTGCCTTAATATAATTCACATCCGTTAATAAGCCCTCAAAATATACGTCTCCAATCAAGGGGCAAGCCCAAACGATTCCTGCATCCGCTGCAGTTTGCATAAACTTTTTGTACAGGGTTAGATCGCTTTTGCCCTTGTTATCTCGCTTATTGATGTACTGCCCTTTAATTTCGACATATGTTCTAAAAGGATCTTTATTGGTTTTAATTCTTTCAATATCCTGGTTGATGGATTGTTCAATTTCTTCTGTCTCGAATGCTTCTTTGTAATCATTTTCAAACTGTAAACGTAGAGATTTAATCTCGGCTTCATATTTTCGGGCATAAGATTTTCTTACACCGTCAGACACCTTACAATCTTTTGCATTAGCAACAGCGGAGATAAATCTGCCTATGTTATGTAACGAGCCGTATACCCATTGTAAGAGTTCAGAGTCGGTCTCATTGCCGGTTGCATGTGCATCAATATTCCTATCCTCCAGTAGATAATCCAGATACTGATTTATTTTATTGAATTTACAACAGCCGAAAGAGCCATATTGGGGACCTTTAAGAATTGCTGTAATAATAGTAGTATCCATATCATCAACAGAATAGTGATCTATCCCTTTTAACCGCATTTTTTCCCATGCGCCAAGATAGCTTGAGGAGTAATGAGCTTGAGCATTCACGGCTTTTTGAACCACACCACAAAATTCGGATTTCCATTTATCATCATTAAAACTCACTGCCAAAGCCATACTAAAATAGTCTTGTAAAATGTGAGCTTGCAATGTTTTAATATCGGATAATCTATTTCTTATTTCCACTAGTAGACCCCTCTCTTATTTGAGAATTAGAATATTTTCCTGTTAATGGATCGGTTTCATCGCTTTCAGCAATTAAGAAATCTTCCGGGATTTCCGGCTCGTTTGGGTCATAATTATCAATACCTACCCTTATTCTATCGATATTCGACCTAATATCTTTCCCGAAGGCGTTATGCGAAAAATATTTTATCAGTACTTTTGTAATTGCATCCTCCAGGTCAAGTTGTAATGCTTTTTGCTTTTCAAATTGCATTATATAAAATTGATGCAGTGAAATATCATGCAGGATAAGAATGAACTCTAGATATCTGTCATAAAGGAATTTTCCATCATGTTTAATCCGTTGTTGCTTCAGAATATATGGAAAATTTTCTGCCTTTAATTGGGATTTAAGTATTAAACCGAGTGATTCATCTTTAATCTTCTCGGCGTCGCGATGATAATTTCCTGAAAGATAATCGGTGTCCACATCAAGATATTGTCCAAGAGCATCCATTATTTGGGCAGATATTTCTCCGTCTTTTATTCCTCGTTCAATGGTTTTGGATGACCACCCGAAGTGATAATAGTCTACTCCAAGTTTCCTGATACTGCTATTTCGAAGACGTAAGGCTTCCATTAAGCATTCTTTGTCTAACGGGACTTTTTTTAATATCTTATTTGCCATATGTGTATACCTCCAGGGCGCAGACATTTCAGCGAGTATTGTCTTATCCGCGTTTCCTTTGCTTATATTGATAGCGCAGACATTTTGTCTTATACTGATGGTACCAGACAAAATGAAATTGACAAGTGCTTATCGAGTGGAGGGGTACTATGAATTCAGAAAATTCTATTAGGAAAATTTATACAGACATTATCGGACCAAATGAAGGTAAAGGCGAGGCGGTTTTATTCATAATGTGTTTAACCACAATTATTTTTGTGGCAATGGAGCATCGTTATGACATAAACCTTAAAGTAGGACCTATTGACATTGCGCTTACCAAAAATGATTAACCTTGAGGAAAAATGAAAAAACTATCGGAATATGATTGGTTCTGTGATGAATGCCATGAATACTTAAATGACCAGTCAGGATTTGATGCTATTGTGGCTATTGGACATGTTTGAATTGTGGTAATTCAAATAAAATCGGGAAGAGTGAAATTATATTTGATAACCATGAAGATTTTAGCTATGATGATGAGGATGAGGAAGTGCCAGTAGGATGTATAGCTTGTGGCGGGCCGTATCCGAACTGCATGACCAGTTGCAAAATGTTTGATAATTGAACAATATGGTAAAAAACGAAGAGGGGTGAAGAAACTAAACCGCAAAGCCAGCGGACTGGGATTGACAATCCATTTATAATAAACATATTCCATAGCCTAAAGTTGCTGGAACTGGGTGGTGATGAATGACTGACAAAAAAACGAATGAGCGATCTGCCGGACTCGAACCTGAAACACAAACTCGTTCCGCTAGTGCCGCCTCAATGGTGCTTGTTTTGTGCAGCCTGGCAGCGTTGATCTTAAGTCAGGTGATCCGAACCACGCTCGCCCCTGAACTGCGTCTTGTGCCACTTCTCGTTCTTCCGGTTGGGTTGGTGCTGTTCTTTATCGGCATCCTGGCGATGGATAAGGGTCATTTGCCCGGGTGGTTTGAGCGCTTCTTAAACACCGGTTCCCGCTGGCTGGGGATCAATCCGGCGCAATTCTTGAGTCTCAAGTTCAGTATTATCTTTGGAATCCTGGCATGCGTAGCTGCCGGGTACTTTTACCAGATGCGCAGTCCGGTGGCGGCAATTTTATGTTGGCTGCTCAGCAGCGCGCTTGTTCTTGCCGGCGGATGGAAAAAAACAGAAACCAGACTGGTGATCTCCAAAATGACCTGGGTCAGCATGGCCGTGATCCTGGCTGGTTCGTTTACGATCCGCGCCTTCAATACCGCCACAATTCCCATTGTACTTTCGGGAGATGAGGCTTCCTCCGGGTTATTCTCACTGAAGTTCCTGACAGGAGAGGTCAATAACATTTTCATCACGGGTTGGTTTTCTTTTCCGTCTCTCCATAATTTCCTCCAATCACTTTCCATCAGGATATTCGGGCAAACCACCCAGGCATTGAGGTTGCTCGCCGCTTTAGGCGGAGCGTTGACTGTTTTGCTGGTTTACCTGGTCGGAAAAGCGATGTTCGGAGAAATTGCCGGATGGGCGGGGGCGATTTTCCTCACCGGTTTACATTTCCATAATCATTTCAGCCGGATCGGCTTGAACAATATTTGGGATGGCTTTTTCTTCATCCTGGTGCTTGGCAGTGCCTGGGTAGGTTGGAAGCATAAATCACGCCTGGCGTGGCTGCTAGCTGGGGTGGGGATCGGTCTGGCGCAATATTTTTATGCCACAGGGCGGGCGCTTTTTGTCATCATACCGGCTTGGGTGCTCCTGGCCGGGATCTTTGACTGGAAGCGCTTGAAGCAGTCCATCCCGGATATCCTGGTTTCGTTATGGGTGGCGGTCATTGTCGTCCTTCCACTGGCGTGGTTTTACATCAAGTTTCCCAACGAATTCCTGGCGCCGATGAACAGGGTCTCAATTTTTGGTGATTGGTTGAGTTACACTGCACAGACCACCGGCGTTTCAAAGCTGATGCTGATATTGACCCAGGTAAAACTGGGACTCCTCGGTTATTTTGACGTGCCAACGCGTGCCTGGTATGAACCGGGGGTCCCGATCCTGCGCGCGATTCCCGGAGTGATTTTCCTGATCGGGTTGGCTTTTACTTTGCTCCGCCCGAAGGATGAGCGTGGTCAGTTGCTTTGGGTCTGGCTTGGTGCCAACGCCCTGGCGGTTGGATTTAGTGAGAGCGCCCCGGCGGCACAGCGTTATGTGGCAGCCACGCCAGCATTGGCGCTAATGATCGGTTACGGGCTATATCAGCTTTCGCAATTGTTGATTAAATGGCTGCCAAAATGGTCGAGGGTGATCAGTATTGTCATTATTGCGGCAAGCCTGCTGATGGCAGCAGACGACGCGCGTTTTTACTACCTGGAATACACCCCCGCGAGTGATTTTTCGGGGTTTAATGGTGAGGTGGCGCAAAAACTGGCAAATCGGTTGAAGAATGAACCAGCGGGCACGCCCCTGTATTTCATCGGTTACCCGGGGATGGGATACGATTCCATTGGCAGCCTGCCATTTCTCGCCCCGCAAATCAGTTACACCAACCTGGTCGAGGACTGGATGAAGTCCGACTTGCCGGTACCTGCCTCTGACAAAGCCTTTTTCGTTATTCTACCCAATCACGATGCAGATCGCACCTTTGTTGAGAAGGAATATCCCGGTGGTACATGGAGTGAAGAATATTATAAAAACGATATTCCCCTCTATTGGTTGTACGAATGGCACCGGAAATGAAACTATCGGCGGTAAAAATCGTATAATTAAGGAAACGAATTGATTTAAGATTAATCTGATTGGAAATATCATATAATACTTAAATCAACATTTTATAATTTGCGAAAAAGGAGAAAAAATGTGGTATTACACGCTCAATAATCAACAGGTCGGACCAGTCGATGAAAAAGAGATCAAGAAACTGGTTGCGAGTGGTGTCATCAACCAATCCACCATGCTGTGGACCAATGGCATGCCGGGATGGGCACCGATCGCACAGACCCCACTTGCCTCTCTCTTGGGTGGATCCGCTGTTCCGCCTCCGCCCATGGTGCCCGCTTATGCAGCACCATACGTACCGGAAGATCCTGAAGTTGCCAAGATGAAGAAATTGTTCATGTGGTTCTGGATCAGCCTCATCGGCATCATCATTGGTATTGGTCTTCCCGTTGCGTTTGTTTTATTCTTCATCATCATTTACAAATCCTGGAAACTCGTGCAGCACGAAGGTGTGCGCGGCGACCCGGACAAAATGGTGGCTTTCGGCTTCATTCCCGGCTGGAATTTCTACTGGTATTTCCCGGAATTCCGCGGCTTGGCCAAGGAATTAAACGCTGCCCTTGATAAAGCCAACCTGGCGGTTGATCGAATCAACCTGGATCTGGTCACCTGGATGCTCATCTGTGTATATGCTTCTCCGATTACTTTTGGCGTTTCCATGGTTGCATTCATCGTCCTCTGGATTATGTACACCAACAAGGTCAAGAACGCCTACAATGCACTTGTGGTTCTGAAGAAATAATAAATTTCAAGACTTATAAACAATGACAAGGCAGAATTTCGCCTTGTCATTGCTTTTTATATATTTGAGGGCGGTTCACACGTGAACCACCCCTACAGCGTTGTATATAATGATGGAGATTATCCGCCGGCCATTAAGGCTTTCGCAACCAACTCAAAGAACCAGCCGGGCACAAAACTGAAGATCAGCACTGCAAGACCGCAGAATAACGCCACAGCTGATACCCAGTAATTCCAATGGAACGAGGCAGCTCCATCTGTGAAGTACATTTTCACCACAACCCGCAGATAGTAGAACGCGGAAACCAGCGAGGTAAGCAAACCTATCACCGCCAGCCCGATGAACCCGCCTTCAATGGCAGTGCGGAAGAGATAGAACTTTCCCCAAAACCCGAGTGTTAGTGGGATGCCGGTAAATGAAAGCATAAACACGGTCATCAATGCGGCGGTGAGAGGGGATTTCTTCCCCAGTCCAGCCAGATCATCCAGCGTGTTACCGCTGTATTTTTCTCCTTCAAGACCAATCAAAACAGCCCATGCCCCCAGTGAGGCAAGTCCATAAGCCAGCAAGTAAAAAAGTGCGGCGGCAATGGAATTTTGCCGGGCTGCTGCATCTCCAAATGGCACGAATGCCATCAGCAGGTAACCGGCATGGGCGATGCTGGAATAGGCAAGCATACGCTTGAGATTTGTTTGCGCGACCGCTACAAAATTTCCAACGATCATGGTCAGCGCCGCGATAACCCAGAAAACCGGGGTAAGTGTATTTGATAAATTGATGAAGATTAGAGAAAACACACGCAGCAGGGCGGCAAACCCGGCAGCCTTGACACCAACAGACATGAAGGCTGAAACCGGTGAAGGGGCTCCCTGGTACACATCCGGCGTCCACGATTGGAAGGGGACTGCTGCCACCTTGAACCCTAACCCGATCAACAACAGGACTGAGCCAACGATCATTAACGTCGGGTTATACGTTCCGGCTTCCACCGTGGCAACAATCACGGATAAATTGGTGGATGTGGTAGCGCCATAGACCATGGCGATACCAAAAAGAAGGAAACCGGATGCGAAGGTTCCGAGCAGGAAATATTTCAAGCCAGATTCTTCCGACTCAAGCCGGGGAGCTGCCATACTTGCCAAAATGTAAAGCGGGATGGAAAGCAGTTCGAGTGACAGAAAAATCATCAACAGGTCACCGGCGCTTGCCATCAGCATCATTCCACTGACGCTGAAGAGGATCAGGGGGTAGTATTCGCCACGATTGATCTGCAGACGTTTGAGATAATCAAATGCCAGCCCGATGGCAAGTATTCCGGTTGCCGCAAACAAGGGCTGAAGAAAACTGCTAAAACCATCCACCACAACGAAGCCGCCAAACCCGCTCAACGAATTGCCGCCGAGGAACAGTGAGGATGCCAGCGCAAGCAGTAGACCCACCACCGCCAGGACAGGCGTCCAGGTTGGCGTGTGTTTTGAGAGCCATAGATCTGCCAGCAAAAGGAACAGCGCCCAGATGATGAGGACAAATACGGGGAGGATGGAGTAAAGATCAGAAATGGTCATCAATTCACCTCTCTCCTAGTGAACCAGTCCGGCAGCGGATTGAACCAATGCAACCAGCTTTTCTACCGCGGGGCTCATGAGCATAAAGAAGGGTTTGGGATAAATACCGATCCAGAAAGCCATTGTCAGGATGGGCGCCAGCACGAGGATTTCGCGGATGGATACATCCTTGAGTTTACTGTTCTCCTCGTGGGTGACCGGACCCAGGAATAACTTTTGGAACATATGGAAAAGGTAGACCGCAGCCAGGATGACCCCAAGTGTGGCTACACCGGCAAACCAGGGAGATACCAGGACCGTCGACTTGAAAGCTCCCAAGAGGATTGTGAACTCACCGACAAACCCGTTCAGTCCGGGCAATCCGACCGAGGACAATGTTGTTACTAGTGCCAGGCTGCCCATAATCGGCAGAACTTTCCACAACCCACCGAAATTTTCCAGCAGGCGGGTGTGACGGCGTTCGTAGAGCAAGCCAACGATCAGGAAGAGTGCGCCGGTGGAAAGACCGTGATTAACCATTTGCAGGATCGCGCCTTCGATCCCCTGCAGGTTGAGAGCAAAGATTCCCAGTACTACAAACCCGAGGTGACTTATCGAAGAATAGGCAACCAGGCGTTTGACATCCTTCTGGCGGTAGGCGACCATTGCTCCATAAAGGATGCCGACCACTGCCAATCCTGCCATCCACGGTGCCAGGGTTACTGAAGCATTGGGGAAGAGGGGCAGGTTGAAACGCAGGAAACCGTACGCGCCCATCTTGAGGAGCACACCAGCCAGGATGACAGAACCGGCGGTAGGGGCTTCGGTATGAGCATCTGGCAGCCAGGAATGCAGCGGGAACATGGGTACCTTGATGGCAAATGCGATGCCGAAGGCGGCGAAGAGCCACAACTGGGCAGAAGCGGGGATGGGCCCTGAACCTGAAAGCGTAGTCAGGTCAAAGGAGCCATACTGCAGCCCGATCCAAAGGATGCCGGCGAGCATGAAGATGGAACCTGCAAAAGTGTACAGGAAGAACTTCAACGCAGCGTAGACGCGCTTTTCACCGCCCCATAAGCCGATGAGGAAGTACATCGGAATAAGGGTAAACTCCCAAAAAACGTAGAATAGCACCATGTCCAGGGAGAGGAAAACACCCAGCATGCCCACTTCCAGCAGCAGGAAGAAAGCCATGAATCCCTTGACCTTCTCTGCCACTGCGTTCCAGGTGGAAAGGATGGCGATAGGAGTAAGGAAGGTGGTTAGTAATACCATCAGGATGCTGATGCCGTCGACGCCAAAATGCACGCCGATGGGATTCCCGCCCAGGGTGAACCAGGGCAGCGAAAATTCCATCTGCATTTCGCCGCTGGCTGAATTGAACTGGCTGAGCATCCAGATGGACAAGCCAAAGGTGATCAAAGAGGTTGCCAGGGCGGTCCAGCGCAGCGCATTCTTCCATGCGGGTCTAAGCAGCAGGACGATGAGAACCCCCACAAGGGGGAAGAAGGTGACCAGGAGAAGGGGATTAAGTATCATCGGTTCTCCTTTATTTGAAGAAAATATAAGTCATGATGACCGCCAGTCCCAGCAGCATCCACAAGGCGTAAGTGCGGATATAGCCATTCTGGAATTTCCGGATGCCGTCCGCGAGAACACGGGTACCGGCAGCCAGTCCCCCGCCGATGCGATCGATGATGCCCAGGTCCACCTGGTTTGCCATGAACTGTGCGAAGGACTTGTAGGGATTGAGGAGGATTACCTGGTAGAACTCATCTACCCACCATTTGTGTTCCATACCAGTGAAGACCGGTCCGAGTGGTTTTTTTAGCGGGTCGACCTGGTTTGATTCACTCTTGCGGGCATAAACCAACCAGGCAATTCCCAGCCCCAGCAGGGCAAGCAGGGTGGAAATGCCAGCCACCAGCCAGTTGAAGTGAGCAGGTTCTCCCTCGCCAAGTGTGTGAGATAACCATGTTTCCAGTGTGTGCCAGCCCGGGAAGTTAAGCAGACCGCCAAGAATGGAGAGGGCAGCAAGCACCACCAACGGCAGGGTGACGACCAACGGGCTTTCCGTAGCGTGTTCGGCAGCTTTGGTTTGCGGCTTGCCGAAGAATACCAAAATGAGCTGACGCCCCATGTAGAAGGCTGTCAGCAGGGCTGCCACAGCCAGCACTGCAAACACAGCCGGACGGGTTTGCCAGGCAGATAACAGGATCTCATCCTTTGAGAAGAATCCAGCCAGCGGTGCGATCCCGGCAAGCGCAAGCGCTCCTGCCAGGTATACCCAGAAGGTGAGCGGCATTTTCTTGCGTAATCCGCCCATCTGGCGCATATCCTGGGGATCGGTTTCGTGATCAGCGTGCGCACTATGATGCATGCCGCGTTCCATTCCCTGGATGACCGACCCCGCAGCCAGGAAGAGCAGCCCTTTGAAGAAGGCGTGGGTGACCAGGTGGAACATACCGGCAACGGTGGCGCCCATACCAACCGCAGCCACCATGAAACCAAGCTGGCTGATGGTGGAATAAGCGAGCACTTTTTTGATGTCGTACTGCCCAACTGCAATGGTAGCAGCAAAGAGCGCAGTTGCCGTGCCAACCCAGGTGACCACAGTTTGCGCGGTGGGAACGAGCGCGTAGAATCCGGCACTACGGGCAACCAAATACACACCAGCAGTGACCATGGTGGCGGCATGGATGAGCGCGGATACTGGTGTTGGGCCAGCCATGGCATCGGGCAGCCACACGAAGAGCGGAAGCTGCGCGGATTTACCTGTGACACCCAGCAGCATGAACAAGGTAATCAGCAGCATCACACCGGGTTTGGCGGCAGCCACTGCTGCAGCTTGTGCAAATACCTTGTCAAATTGCAAAGTTCCAAAATTGGTGAAAATGAGGAACATGGCAATGAGCAGACCAAAATCGCCTACCCGGTTGGTAATGAAGGCTTTTTTGGCGGCATTGGCGTTTCCAATGCCATCCTTGCCTTTTTCGAACCAGAAGCCAATCAGCAGGTAGGAGCAAAGCCCCACACCCTCCCAGCCGACGAACATCATCAGGAAGTTATCCGCGCTGACGAGGATCATCATGGCTGCAATGAAGAGATTGAGAAAGACGAAGAAGCGGGTAAAACGCCTGGTATCTCCGTTATGACGGACATCATTGTGCATGTAGCCGATGGAATAAATGTGAATTAGCAAGCCCACACCCGAAACCACCAGCATCATCACCACTGAAAGGGTATCCACGCGGAATGCCCAGCGGGTGGTGAGCTCCCCAATGGTGATCCAATCGCCGAGAACAACAGTGGTGCCTTCAGTATGTGCGTTTAACGCAATTGCGAGCAGGATGGAGACCACAAAAGCAAGTCCGGTTGCCAGGCTGGCAAGGGTGCCGCTGAAAACCTCCCCAAGTTTTTTGCCGATTAGCAGGTTGATCACCAGTCCAATGAGCGGCAGGAAAACCACCCAGGGAACCAGGTTAAAGAGCTGAGAATTTTCCATAGTCCTCCCGGTTATCCCTTGAGATTGGCAAGCTGGTCAATATCCACGCTATGCTTGCCGCGGAAGATGGTGACGATCATGGCAAGCCCCACAGCCACTTCGGCTGCAGCAGTGACCATGACGAAAATGACAAAAATCTGCCCGTCAACCTGCTGGAACTGGTTGGCAAAAGTGATAAACAGCAGGTTGGCAGCGTTGAACATTAATTCAAGGGACATGAATATGACAATGGCATTCTTGCGCAGGATGACGCCAAGGATACCCAGGCAAAATAGAACAACGGCCAGTCCGATTGGAAAAGCGATGGGGATCATCTTACTTTCCCTCCTCTCTGGTAGTTTTCTTGGTGAGGACTACTGCACCGATGGCTGCAACGAGTAGAATGATGGAGGTAATCTCAAAGGGCAGCGAATACTTGTTATAAAGCACCATTGCAAGGGTTTTAGGATCTGCCAAGGATGGATCGGGTGCAGTGGTGGTGAGGGTGATTGCAACGCGTGTGAGAATGGCATATAACCCTTCCAACAGCACCGCAGCCAGAAGGACAAGCGCCAGGGGACGCTGCCACTTGAACGGGTCAACCTCTTTGGGTTTAGCGGCACCAAGCAGCATGATGACGAAAAGGAAAAGCACCATGATCGCGCCGGCATAAACGGTGATCTGGGCTAGCGCGATGAACGGGGCACCGAGCACCAGGTAAAAGACTCCAACCACCAGGAAATTGACGATAAGGAATAAAGCAGAGTAGACCGGGTTGCGGCTGAGAATTAACCCCGCCGCGGCAGCAATGGCAACCACTGCCAGGAAGATGAAAATTAGTAAATTTACAGTCATGGTCACTCCCTAATCCGTTGGGTCTTTCATTTCTGGTACGGAGCGGGTGTATACTCCGGGTTCTGTTTTTTGCGGCGTCGGGCTGCCGCCGGGCGGCACCGGAACCAGCAGGCGTGCTTTATCATAAATGGCTGAAAGGCGGTCGGTGTAGGATAGCTCGTAATCCTTTTCCAACACGATAGCTTCAGTCGGACAGGCATCTTCACAGAAACCGCAGAAGATGCAGCGCAGCATGTTGATCTGGTAGGTGCTGGCGTAGCGTTCACCGGGTGAATAGCGTTCTTCATCGGTGTTTTCGGCAGCTTCGACAAAAATGGCGTCTGATGGGCATGCAGCAGCACATAATGCACAGCCGATACACTTTTCAAGACCATTGTCGTAGCGTTTTAATTCGTGGCGCCCGCGGAAACGTGCGCGCACCGGGCGTTTTTGTTCCGGGTACTGGATGGTAACCGGTTTGGTAAACAGCGATTTAAGCGTGGTGAGTAATCCGCGCAGCATCTTAACCTCCCACCAGTTTCATCACAACTGCAGTTACAACCACATTCAGCAGTGCGACGGGGAACAGGATCTTCCAGCCGAACGCCATCAGCCGGTCGTAGCGAATACGCGGCAGCGTGGCGCGGATCCAAATAAGAATAAACAAGAGGATGACCACCTTGATAAACAGGTAGAGCGGCCCAAGCCAGGGATATTGGCTGACGAACGGACCCTGGAACCCGCCCAGGTACATGGTAGCGCCAATCATGCTGATGGCGATCATCTTAATATATTCCGCCATGAAGAACAGGGCGAACTTCATCCCTGAGTACTCAACATGGTAACCGGCAGTTAATTCCTGTTCAGCTTCCGGCATATCAAAAGGTGCGCGGTTGATCTCAGCAATGACAGCGATAAAGTAGATGATCGCGCCAACTGGTTGGAGGACGATGAACCACAGGTTCTTTTGTGCATTGACGATGTCGACCAGGCTCATGGAGCCAGCGAGCATGATCGGTCCAAGGAAGGATAGCCCTAGTGCCAGTTCATAACTGATCATCTGTGCTGTTGCCCGCAGCCCGCCTAGCGTGGCGTACTTGTTGTTGGAAGACCAGCCCGCCAGCGTGATCCCATAGATGGAAATTGAGGTGACTGTGAGGATGTACAAAACACCGACATTGATGTCTGTGAGCCCCAGGCTGAATTCCTTGCCAAAAAGGGTAAGCGGAGGACCCCAGGGGACGACGCCGGTGATGATCAATGCCGGGATGACAGTGATGACCGGGGCGAGGGTGAAGAGGAGTTTATCTGCATTTACCGGAGTGATCTCCTCTTTCATGATCAATTTCAACGCATCTGCAATAGGCTGCAGAATGCCGCCGGGACCGGCGCGGTTGGGGCCGATGCGAACCTGCATACGCGCGAGCACTTTGCGTTCATAAAGAGTCACATACGCAAACCCCAAAGTCAATCCGAGGATGATGATCAGACTCTTCACAACCCATTCAACAACTAACCAGAGGGTCATTGTGCACCTCCCTCTTTTGTGGATTCAGTGACGAGGATTTCGACCGCAGTCGGCCGGATAGCAGGAAGCCCAGCGCTGCGGACAAGCAGCACCACCTCTTCAGGTTGTTCTGGATTCACCATTACATTTGAAGATATAACCTCATCGCCCAGTTTGAGCTTGAGAGAGTCTCCGGCATTAATGCCAAGTTTTCCGGATAGTGATGGGTGAATGCTGATTCCGGCAGGAACGATTCGCTGTTGAAGGATTGGGGTGTGTGTCATCAATCGACCGCGATCATATAAAAAGGTCACAGGGATAGCCAGGTATTGTTCTTTTTCCAGTTTGGTTTTTTCAGGTGTCGGTGTGTGGGCTGGCGACTCACCGGCAGTGACCAGCGGCAGATGAGCACCCAGCCCAAAGGTATTCTTGGAGCCCGTTCCGCCGTAGTAGGCATCAGCATCGCCAATCAGAGGCCATTGCTCGTGAGTTTGAAGCAGGCTGTCATAATCCACAGAGGGGAATGCAGCGTTGAATAAGTCCCTGTCTGATTCCGGGAGGGCAGGCTGACCGAGGGCAGCAATCAAGGTAGAGGTAATGTCATGGTCTGCACGGGTGCCCTCAAGGGCGGGAACTGCAGCGCTAAAAGCCTGGGCACGGCGTTCGCCGGAGATGTAAGTACCGGTGCGTTCCACGGCTGCCTGCGCCGGGAAGACCACATCTGCCAGCCTGGCAGTTTCGGTCAGGAACAACTCCTGTACGATAACGAATGCAGCACGTTGGAGAGAGTCTTTGAGCTGCGGCTCGTCACCAACAGGGTCGGCACCAATCAGGTATATCCCCATAGCGTTGTTGAGCGTTTCGGCTAGCGACGCATCCGGATGAATACCCAACTCGGCTGCACCCTGGTCGTTGGCTTTTGACCAGACGGGGATGAGACCGTTGTTCGCGCGTCCGAAATGGTTAGTTTTAATGAGATACTCCGCGCAGGTCTCCGCCAGTGCGCTCGTCTGTTCCAGCCCCATGCCGTCACTGCCGTAGAAGATGACCAGGTTTTCCGCTTCAGTGAGGATTTTGGATGTTTCGTCGTCGGAAGTAAACAAAGAGCGGAGGGTTTCCAGTTCTTCTCCAAAAGCATAATTTCGCCGGATCGTTGCAAATTTATCCAGGCGGGTTTTTCTTCCGTTGGCGACAATGAGCGTTATACCTCGTTCAGCGGCCTGTTTCACCCGAAGCCACCACAACGGGGCTTCCTGGTGCAGGTTGCAGCCGATCACCAGGATCACGGACCCCTGTTTGAGCTCAGCCAGGTTAGAACCTGAAACCATTCCGACACGGGTTGCCCAATTGCCGCCGCCCATTGAGGTGTAATGAATCACCTTGCTGTTTGTCACCTGCCCAAACACCTTTGCGGCATACAAGTCCTCATTACTCAATCGACCTGATACCAGTGTTGCCAGGTTGTCGCCAGCAGCTTTGATCTTTTCCGTCGCAGCTGCAAACGCTTCTTCCCATGAAACGGGAACAAGTTCGCCATCCTTGCGAAGTAAAGGTTGTTTCAGCCGTTCCGGGGATTCAGCGTAGGTATAAGTAAAGCGGCCTTTGTCGCATAACCAGATTTCGTTCACCCCTTCATTCTGACGGGGCATTACGCGTTTGATCACCGTCTTGCCGCCGCTTTTTGCTTCGCGGCGCACATCATACGTGAGATTGCAGCCAACCGGGCATTGTGAACAAATAGAAGGTTTGTGGGTTAATTCCCAGGGGCGCGCGCCAAAGTGAAAATCGCTGGTGGTTAGCGCACCAACCGGGCAAATATCCGTGGTATTGCCGGAGAAAATGGAATCAAACCCCGGTTCGGTGAGGGTATTAATCTCCATGTTGCGTCCGCGGCTGTAAAAGCCGATGACCGGATCATCCACCACCTGCTCCTGAAAACGCACGCAGCGCCCGCATTGAATGCAGCGCTCGCGATCGAGGAAGATCAGTTCTCCCAGTGGGAGGTGTTTTTCATTATGGCTTTTCTCATCCAGGATGAACCGGCTGGTGGATGGACCGAACTGCATGGTTTGATTCTGGAGGGGGCATTCACCCCCCTTATCACAAACGGGGCAGTCCAGCGGGTGTGAAGTGAGCAGGAATTCCAGCACATCCTTACGGGCAGCCATCACTTTTTCGGTCGCCCCCCATACGACCATACCCTCTGAGACAGGTGTGGTACAGGCTGTCTCGAGTTTTGGGCTAAACGTGATCCTGGGGGTACCATCCTCGTTTAAGATGGGTGCGCCAGTCGCGCGGTCAATCTGCGGCCGCCCAATATCTACCAGGCACATGCGGCACATACCGACCGGTTCCAGCTTGGGGTGATGGCAGAATACCGGGATGATGATGCCGGCTTGCTTGGCCGCGTCCACGATCAGTGTTCCTTCAGGAACACACACGGGACGTCCGTCAATTTTGAGTGTGATTCGTTTTTCCATCCCGTCATTTCTCCAGGCGAGCTTCGAAATCAGCTCGGAAATGTTTGATGCCGGAAAGCACGCCCATGATGGAAAACTCGCCAAGGGCGCAGAAACATTTGTTTTGCATCTGGCTGGCTACCGCCTGCAGCAAGTCGATATCTTCCCGGTTGGCTTTTCCAGATTCGATTCGATCGGTAATATGGCTCATCCAGTAAGTGCCTTCGCGGCAAGGAGTGCACTTGCCGCAGGATTCGTGCTTGAAAAAGTGCACCGTGTTGTTCACCAGGCGGCTGATGTTCACGGTTTCGTCGAGGACGATCACCGAAGCTGAGCCGAGCGGCGCACCAATGGCACTGGTTGATTCATATTCCATCGGCAGGTCAAGCATTTCCTCGGTGGCAGGGATGAGCGTGGAGGATGCGCCAGCCGGCATAATGGCTTTAATCCTGGCGTCATTGAGGATGCCGCCGCCATGCGTAAAGATCAATTCGCGGAAGGTGGTGCCTAGCGGCAATTCGTAATTGCCGGGGTTCTTTACGCGCCCGGAGAGCGAGAAGATCTTGGTACCGGGGCTTTTTTCGGTGCCGTTGCAGCGGAATTCGGCGAATCCTTTTTCCATGATGTAAGGCAGGTTGGCAAGGGTTTCGACGTTATTGATCACCGTTGGCTTGCCAAACAACCCGGATACTGCCGGGAAAGGCGGGCGCAGGCGCGGCTGCCCCATACGCCCCTCGATGGATTCGAGGAGGGCGGTTTCTTCACCGCAGATATAGGCTCCAGCGCCCAGGTGAGTGTGAATACGCAGCGAGTAACCGGTGCCGAACAGGTTGTCTCCGAGGAATCCCTTGGAGGTGAGTTCATCAATACGTTCGTCGATCTTGCGTTCAAGCTCGGCGAATTCACCTCTGAAGTAAATGTAGGCATCGTGGGCTTCCACCGCAAACGAAGCGATCATCACCCCTTCCAGCACCTGGTAGGGATTGAATTCGAGTAATTCGCGGTCCTTGAAGGTGCCGGGCTCGGATTCATCAGCATTGCAGACCACGTAGTGCGGCCAGATGGTTTTGGGAAGGAAAGCCCATTTGACGCCCGTCGGGAACCCTGCCCCGCCGCGTCCGCGCAGCCCGGAGTTCTTTACTTCGGTTACGACGTCGTCTGGTTTTTTGCCTGTTACCACTTTCTTCCAGGTTTCGAAACCGCCATTGGCGATGTAGGTTTTCAACTGGTTGAGACCCTGGATTTCCCGATGTCGCAGGAGGATCAACTCACTCATGGCCGCCTCCTTCGCCGGATTTAGCCAGGCTGGCGGTCATGGATTTGATCCAATCCAGGGTTTTCTCCGGCGTCTGGTTCTCGTGGTATTCCAGTTCGTCGCCGATCTGCGACTGGAACATGGGTGCCCGGTCACATGCAGCCAGGCATTTGACTTCTTCGATTTCCACCATGCCGTCGGCTGTCTTCTCACCGGGTTTGATATTCAATGCCCGGCAGATTGCCTGCAGGTACTCTTTTGCGCCGCGCAAATCGCAGGCAACATCGGTGCAAACCTGAATGCGAATCTTCCCGCCGGGTTTGTCGTGGAAAAGGGTGTAAAACCCGATGACTGAGGCGACCTCAGTGGCTGAAAGACCGGTGATGCCGGCGATTTCTTCAATCTCTGCCCGCGCGATAAACCCTTTCTCCTTCTGCGCCAGATGAAGCAAGGGCATCACAGCCGATTGCATTTGATCAGGCGGATATTTTGACAGGATATGATCAATTTCATTTGGATATTTCTTGAGAAGGCTCATCGGTCGGTATCTCCCAGGACAATATCGATACTTCCAATGATCCCCACCAGATCAGCCACAAAATGACCTTTGGCCATGAGCGGCAGGGCTTGAAGCAGGACGAACGACGGAGTGCGGTAATGAACTCGGTACGGCTTGGGGCTTCCATCTGATTCCAGGAAGACGCCCATCTCACCGCGGGGGGATTCAACCGCGGTATAAACTGATCCTGCCGGCGGGGTGAACCCCTCGGTCCAAAGTTTAAAATGGTGAATGAGGGCTTCCATGCTTACGCCGATCTCGGAGCGGGGCGGTGGAACAAATTTACGGTTATTGTCCCGTACCGGTCCGTAGGGCAGCTTGTTCAGCGCCTGTTCGATGATACGAACTGATTGACGCATTTCTGCCACTCTGACAAGATACCGCCCGTAAATATCGCCGCTGGTCTGGGTAGGGATTTCAAAATCATATTGCTCAAAGCCGCAATAGGGGTTGGCTTTGCGATAATCAAAGGGCATACCGGTAGCCCTCAGGGTTGGGCCAGTTACGCCCATTTTTAGGCAGGTTTGAGTGTCTATTTTACCGATGCCGCGCGTGCGGTCGAGGAAAAGCGGGTTCTTGGTGAGCAGGGATTCGTACTCGTCAATGCGTTTGGGCATGATGTTGACGAGCGCGCGGACAGCGCTTTCGAATTCTGCGGGAACATCGCGCCAGAGACCGCCGGGGCGAATGTAGGTGGTCATCATGCGCTGACCGGAACACAATTCGAAGATATCGAGGACTTGTTCGCGTTCACGCATGGCATACAGGAAAACCGACATGGCTGCCAGGTCAAGCGCGGAGGTGCCGATCCATAACAGGTGTGATTGCAAACGGGAAAGTTCCGCAAGGATAACCCGGATGGCATCCGCGCGTGGAGGGGATTTGAGCCCAGTTAGTTTTTCCACAGCCAGGCAGTACACCAGGTTGTTGCCCATGGTGTACATGTAATCGATGCGGTCGGTCATCACTTCGGCTTTTTGGTAGGTTTTTGATTCCATGTTCTTTTCGATACCGGTGTGCAAATAACCGATATCGGGGATAACGTTGACCACGATCTCGCCGTCCAGTTCAACGATGAGGCGTAGTACCCCGTGGGTGCTGGGGTGCTGTGGACCCATGTTGAGCACCATTGTTTCGCCGGAGATGGCGCGCGGGCTCACCAGGTGGCGAAGATCGTCAAGGGTGAATTCCTGGATCTCTCTCATGGCTGGCGCACTCCCTTCGGTTTGCGAAGATCGATATCGTCGAAATTAAAGGTGTGCTGCACCTCTTCATAACCCAGCGGGTAATCTTTACGCAGCGGATGCCCCTGCCAGTTGGGCGGCAGGACAATGCGGCGCAGGTCGGAATGGCCTTCAAAGCGGATCCCCATCAGGTCCCAGATCTCGCGTTCGCGCCAGTTGGCATTGGGATAAACAGTTTCTAAGGTTGGGATGACTGGGTCATTCCCGTTTAATCCAGCACGGAAATTGATGTATTGATGGGTAGTGGTCGAATAAAAAATATACACCATGTGAAAACGCGGAGAAGTTTGGGGGAAGTAATCCACCGCGGTTTCGGCAGAAAGGATATCAAAGCCGAACTCATCGCGCAGCATGGTCGCAGCTGGGACGATCTGGTCGGGAGCAAAGGTAAGTGTTACCTCGTCGCGGAATTCAGAAATCTGCGCATTGAATTGCTTTTGCAGGGTGGTGGCGGCAGGAGATAAGAGATCATTCATAGGGTCACCTTATTTCCATTTGGCGAATTTTTCGCCGGAAACTTTTTTGTGGAGGAGCACCACGCCGTTGATCAACCCTTCGGGGCGGGGCGGACAGCCGGAAACATAAACATCCACTGGAACAATTTCGTCCACACCTTGCACAACAGCATAGTTGTTAAAAACACCGCCGCAGGCGGCGCAATCACCAAGGGCAATAACCCATTTGGGTTCGGGCATCATATCGTACAGATTTCGCAGCACCGGTGCCATTTTTTGCGAAACACGCCCGGCTACGATCATCAGGTCAGATTGGCGCGGGCTGGCGCGCATCAGTTCCATTCCGAAACGACTCATGTCATAACTGGAAGCCTGTGCTCCCATCATTTCAATGGCGCAGCAGGCAAGCCCGAACAGCATCGGCCACATCGAATTGGTGCGCGACCAGTTGACCATCTTTTCAAGGTTGGTGGTGACTACACCCAATTCGCCGGTTTTCTGGTCTATTCCCATTCCAATGCTCCCTTCTTCCATATGTAAATGAACGCAACCAGTAATATGGCGATGAAGATCAGCATTTCCACCAGGGTGAACAAGCCCATTGACTTAAAGGCTACCGCCCAGGGGAGGAAGAAGATGACCTCAACGTCGAAGAGGATAAAAAGTACTGCCACCAGGTAATACTTCACAGACATCTGGCGCGTGCCGGGACCATAAGGGATCATGCCGGATTCATAGGATTGTCCCTTTTTGATGTTGGGGTGCCTTGGGCCAAAGAAGCGTCCGAAAATAAGCACAACGCCTGCGACGATCATAGCAAGAACCAGGAGGACGAACAGGGGAAGATAGGAAAGAAGCATACAAAAATCTCCTGCGAGGAGGATTAGGTCTTCCTATTTTAATGCAAAACAACCTTTTTTGGTCAGGTGATTTACGATAGTCATTCCAATTCGGATACGGCGGATATTCTGACAAACAATTAATACAATTTATATCTTATTGGTAATAATTAATAATAAGGTAAAGACAAGGAGAATAATGAAAAATGCAAACAGGATTTTTCAGGTTTTAGCAATAGCGGTAGTATTAGGATTGTTGGCTGCTTGTTCCGGTAAGGCTGCGCCAACAATGCAAAGCTACGCGCCGGCTTCCTCTACCCAAGCTTCCGTTACCGGGTCCGAAAATTCCGCTGCTGCACCGGATGTGACGATTAAGGGGTTTGCCTATAACCCTGCGACGCTAACAGTTAAAGTTGGTACAACGGTCAAATGGACCAACAATGATTCGGTTGCTCACACGGTGACCAGTGATACCGGGTTGTTCGATTCGGGCGAGCTGGCATCCGGTGATACATACAGCTTTACTTTTACACAGGCTGGAACCTTTGTGTATCACTGTGCTATGCATCCCAGCATGGTGGCTTCGATCATCGTGACCAATTGATCTATCAATAGGGATGAAAGAAATACCGCCAGAGAATTCTCTGGCGGTTTGTTGTTAAAGAAAATCCCCCGCGAGGGCGGGGGAGGAACCAATTGGGTTTCCTTATCATCGGTCGTCGAGTTTCGCTGGTTGTGTTTCTTTTGGTCTGCCGATTTCCCACTGTTAAGGCGAGACCGGTGTGGGAGCGAAGGGCTGCCGGACCGATGGCGTAAGGCGACTCAATGTCTTACCTGTATTTTGCGTACTCCTCTTCAACGTAGGTCCAGTTAACTAACGACCAGAAGGCTTTGATGTAATCAGGACGGCGGTTCTGGTAGTTGAGGTAATAAGCATGTTCCCAAACATCCAATCCAAGGATAGGTGAATGCCCATCCATGAAGGGGCTGTCCTGGTTGGCGGTGGAATACACCTGGAGGTTCTTCTGGCTATCCACAACCAGCCATGCCCAACCGGAGCCAAACCTGGTGGTGGCTGCTGCAGTGAATTTCTCCTGGAATCCATCGAAAGAGCCAAATGTCTTTTCCAGTTCTGAGAGTAACGTGCCTGACGGAGATTTTTTGCCACCAGGGGTCAGCACTTCCCAGAACAGGGAATGGTTGGCGTGCCCGCCGCCATTGTTTCGTACAGCGGTTCGAATCGATTCTGGAACCTTAGTGATCTCACGTAGAAGCTGCTCGAACGGCTGCCCAAAGAATTCAGGAGCGGATTCAAGCGCTTTATTTAGATTATTGACATAAGCCCCGTGGTGCTTGTCGTGATGGATTTCCATCGTCCGTGCATCGATCGCGGGCTCAAGTGCGTCGAAAGAAAACTTTAATGCGGGTAATTCGTAAAGCTTGTTCATCGGTATTCCCTTCCGGTTTGTATTAATATCATAATTAAGATAATAATACTCTTATTAATAACAAATTTCAAGTAGTTTATATAAGAAATTGATTAGAGTTTTGTTTAATCAAAAACTCAGATTGTTATGTAAAAGTATTTCACAGAGCAGGAATTTTTGTATTCTAAGAAAAACCAAAGGTTGATCTGATGCGGAGGGGCTTTGAACCTTATTAACCTGTTCCATATTTATGCTGTCGTAATCACGTTAAAAAACGGTTTTTTCTCGACGTTAAAACCCGCCTGGATCAAGAATGCATCACTGGTCAGCCCGACATCTCCGCGGGCAAAAACCGAGGTTCGTTCAATTTGGGGAGGGCTTTACCTGGGGCTGGGCATCTCAGGGCTGGCGTTTCCGATTCCGGAGGTATATAGAACGATTGCGATTGTTTACATCACAAGCAGCCTTGTCCGTGCCGCCTCGATGTTGATCAGCAAGTCTTTCACAAAATCGATCTTTCAGACGATCACCTATGAACTCATCCTTTCAGCCTTCCTGTTTTTGTAGGGTTGTTGGAGAAAGAGTAAAACAACCGGAGCCATCGGCATAAATTAAAAATAAGGGTGAAATAATGACTCTACAAATGGGATTAAAGTTACTCGGAAGTACAATTACGATTCTACTTGGCGTTTTGCTTTTACTTCAACCAAAAAATGTGAGAAATTTTACCGAGCTGGAACCCGCCAACCCACAGGGAAAAATAGAATTGCGCGCGGTAATGGGCGGCACATTGATCGGGATTGGGCTTGCCGCCTTCCTGTTCCCTGTTCTCCAGGTGTACAAATCCCTTGCCATTACCTTTTTCGCCATCACAGCAGTCCGGGGGGTAATGATGATTATCGACAAATCCATCAACCGGTCAAACTTGATTAGCTTATTAATAAGCGGCGTTTTGGCTGTTTTGTACTACTTGTAAGTTATCGAGGAGTGAAGAATTTAGAGCGAAATCAAAATAATCGCACAAAGGCAGGCGGCAACGCCTGCTTTTTGCCATACACTGACCTTTTCCTTAAACAAAATAGATGCAAGGATCACTGTAATCGCGGGGTATAGGCTGGAAACGATCACGGCATAATCCAGGCGCGACAGGTTTTTTGCAAGCAGAAAGAACACATTCCCTGTGGAATCAAGCAGGCCGGCGAGTAACGCCACAGGATTTTTGCGTATTGAAGGAAATGGCAGCCGTTTAAAGAGAAGAAAGAACAAGGCAACCACGAGCATCACGCCGCGGGCGAACAGGAGGGGGAAGAATACGCCGCTCGTTTCCACCTGCCCGATAAAGATAAAATACCCCCCAAATGCAGCTCCCGCCAGGAATGCCAGCCCAAGACGGGTATGCTTTCGGGAAGGATCTTTAATATTGGAGGATGACACCAGCCAGATTCCGATAAATGCAATCACGAAACCAAAAAGCTGGATCGTTGCCGGTGTTCCGCTGGTCAGGAAGGTGAATCCCACCGGCAGCACTGCCCCCAGTACCGCAGAAATGGGAGCCACAGCGGCAGCATTTCCCCGTGATAGCGCGGAATACAAAGCAGAAATACCGATAGCCCCTGAGAGACCTGCCAACAGTGACCAAATGATCCCTGAAGTAGATGGAAAGCCCTCTTGATTTACAATGGCTGCAGTGAACAGGACCGCAATTCCAGCAAGAGCAGATAGCGCCAACACCTGGAAGGGGTTGATACGGCGGGTGGCGTAGCCTCCGCTGAAGTCCCCGCTTCCCCAGAACAGCGCGGCAATTAAGGCAAGGATGATCCCAAGCATAGTTCCTTTCGAATGAAAATCATTATACAATGGTGAGTAGCAAATCCGCTTTTTTGGGGTTAATTATTTCAAGAAATAACTAAAAATTGAAGGATGGTGCTCCATGCAAACTGAGAAGAAGTGGTACGACTATCTGACCTTGAACGGATACCAGTTAGGCTTAAGCATGGCTTCAGGGGTGATCAGCCCGCTGCTGCTGCCGGCGCTGGTGCTGTTCTTTATGCCGCCGGAAAAGAAAAACACCTACACCGCCCTGGTCTATGTGACCGGGTTGGCAGTGGCAATGTTCATTCAGCCTGTGATGGGCATGTGGAGCGATCGCTGCACTTCCAAATATGGGCGCAGGCGTCCCTTCATCTTCTGGGGAGCGCTGTTGAACATAGTATTTCTGGGGGTTGTGGGCGCTTCACTGTTTTTCAAGGATTCCTCGCTAAATGCAGCTTTCGAATCCGCCATCACCATCCCGGCAACCCTGACGATTTTGTTGTTAGGGATCATTGTTTTGCAGTTCTCCTCCAACATCAGCCAGGCTGGGCAGCAGGGATTGATCCCTGATGTGGTGCCAGCACATCAACGCGGGCGTGCTTCCGGCGTGAAATCCCTGATGGAAATGATCCCGGCTGCGGTGGTGCTGGTGATCAGTCCGCTCATCGATAAACAGAAATTCTGGCTCGTCCTTTTCATCCTGATGGCAGTATACCTGGTGACCATGCTGGTGACCGTGCTCTTTACAAAAGAAACCCCGATCACTGAAAAGCCGCCGCGACCGGAGGGAAAACCGATCCTGCGTATGTTCTTCCTGACGGCGATTTTCGTGGGCATCACCCAGCTGGCATTGTGGCTGGTGAAATCGGTCAGCGGCTGGCTGCCGGAAGCGACCACCTCACTGACGGTTCGCGTTCTCGTGGTTGGACTGGTAGGGCTGCTTGGAATGGCTGGTTCCATAATCATAGGCGTCTATTTTGGAGCTCAGGTAGGCATTGGAAAAGAAGCCAAACAGCAAAAGTCCTTCGTCTGGTGGGTCGTCACCCGCCTGATGTTCCTGGCTGCCATTGGTTCGGTGCGGAACTTTACCATGTTCTTCATCAAGGATGTGCTTCAGGTTCCCAACCCGGCTTCAGTGACCACCCAGGTGACCGCGGTAATCTTCGTCTTTTTGCTCATCACCTCTCTGTTAGGCGGTTACCTCTCGGATAAAATGGGACGCAAACGCCTGCTGGTTGCCGCCGGAGTTCTCGCGCTTATCGGCACCATTATCCTCATTTTTGCGCGCAATATCCCCATGGTGCTGCTCGCAGGTGCATTCCTTGGTTTGGGAACCGGCACCTTCATGGCGACCAACTGGGCGCTGGGGACAGAGCTTGTGCCCGCCAAGGATGCAGGGCGCTACCTGGGCATCTCCAACCTGGCTGGCGCCGGGGCAGGGATTGTGGGTTCCAGCATCGGTGGGCCACTGGCGGATTATTTCAACAGCATCCAGCCAGGTCTGGGTTACCCGGTGATCTTTGCGCTCTATGGCGGGTTATTCCTGTTGTCTGTGCTTATCCTGCCGCGCATCACCAAACCAGTAGAGGAAAGCGTTTCCTGAGATGCCCAAGAATATTCACCTGATCTTTAAGACTCATCTGGATGTGGGGTTTACCGATTACGCCTCTGTGGTGGTTAATAATTATTTCTCGAAATATATCCCCGCCTCGCTTCGTGTTGCCAGGGAGATGCGTGAGCGCGGGCAGCCCGAACGCTTTCTCTGGACCACCGGCTCCTGGCTGATCTACGAATACCTGGAACAGGCGCAGCCAGCCGCCCGCAAAGAAATGGAGGAGGCGATTCTGCGGGGCGATATTGCCTGGCATGCCCTGCCTTTCACCACTCATACCGAGCTGGAGGACGCGGAGTTGTTTCGGTTTGGGTTGAGATTGGCTAAAGAACTGGATGAACGGTTTGGCAGGAAGACAATTGCTGCCAAACTGACAGATGTACCGGGTCACACGCGCGGGATCGTCCCATTACTGGCAGAAGCTGGAATTAAATTCCTTCATATTGGCGTGAACCCCGGCTCAACGGTTCCAAGCGTGCCGCCGCTGTTCCGCTGGCAGGATGACTCTGGCGCGGAATTGGTGGTGATGTACGAAAGCGGCTATGGCAGCGCTTTCGATATTCCCGGTATGGATGATGCGCTGGCATTCGGTCACACAAGCGACAACATGGGTCCGCAATCGGTGAACGAGGTGCTAGAGGTCTTTCACGACAAGCGAGGTCTGTTCCCAGGTGCGAACGTGTTCGCTTCCACGCTGGATGCTTTTGCAGGCAAGCTGGAGGCAGTATGGGCTTCGCTGCCAGTGGTGACCGATGAGATCGGCGACACCTGGATCCATGGTGTTGGTTCCGATCCGATCAAGGTCAGCCGTTACCGCGAATTGCTGCGGTTGAGGTTGGAGTGGTTGAAAGACAAAAAGGCAACCTACCAGGATGAACGTTTCTTCAATTTCAATCGAAAGTTGATGCTGGTGCCTGAACACACCTGGGGAATGGATGAAAAAACTCACCTGGATGACCATGATGCTTATGATGCAGAGAGCTTTAAAAAAGCACGCGGGAAACCGAATTTTAAAAAGTTTGAATCCTCTTGGGTTGAAAAGCGGGCATATATTGACAACGCATTGAATGCGCTCGAAGATTCCCCTCTTGCTGATGAGGCGCGGAAGAGGCTTGAATCCATCCGGCCGCAGGAGCCTCAGCTTAAAGAATGGGTAAAGTTCGAAGGACCAACACTGTCGCTGGAAAACGAGAATTTACAGGTGATTATTGATCCAGTCAGTGCTGAGATCACCTCTCTTGTTTATCGGTCTGATGGGCAAGAGTGGTGCAGTCCTGTTCAGCGGATGGCGAGCTACGCATATCAAACCTTTTCATCTGCAGATTATGACCGGTTCATCCATCAATACATCCTGTCCTCAATGCAGACCAGCGGTTGGGCGCTTGAGGATTTTGGCAAACCAGGGTTGGAGAAAGCTTCCCCGGTGAACAAGGTATGGCATCCGAAGGTAGAAGCTGTATATCTACCCGGAGATTCTAAAATCACCAGTATGCTTTTTAAATTAGGTTTCGAGGATGATGCAGTAAAGCGATATGGAGCACCGCGTGTGACCTGGCTGCGATTCACCCTTACCCCTGGTTTATCCAGATTAAACATTGATTTGCAGTGGTTCCATAAATCCCCTTGCCGCATGCCCGAAGCATTATGGCTTGGTTTTACTCCTGTAAATAGTCAATCCCTGGAGTGGAAGATGGAAAAGCTGGGCAAATGGCTCTCGCCGCTCAGCATTGTGGAAAATGGAAACCGCCATTTGCACGCAGTAGGCAGGGGAGTGACAGGTTCAATTGGGGATAAGAAAATTGCAATCAGCCCGCTGGATTCAGCACTGGTGGCTCCAGGTGAGCCTTCCTTGCTGGATTTCAACAACCACCAACCAGATCTTTCAAAGGGAATGCATTTTTGCCTGCTGGACAACCTGTGGGGAACGAATTTCCCGATGTGGTTTGAAGAAGATTGCCGGTTCCGATTTGTGGTTGAGGTATAAAACCAATAGGATCAACTTTGCAACCACCGAGCTCTCTTTGCGTATATCTTGTATGAATTCAAGAGAGGTGCACAATGGAAAATCATAAAAGGCATTCGCTTTTTTGGCCGATCATCCTGGTGGGGGTTGGTATTACCTGGCTATTGGTAAACCTGGGGTACATTCCGGGTTTCACACTTGGGCAGTTGCTCAAACTTTGGCCTATTCTGCTGATCGTGATGGGGGTTGATATTATCTTTGGCAGGCGTTATCCCTGGGCAGGAACTGTGATTGGATTACTGGCAGTAGCAGGTATAGTTGCTATCCTGGTGATGAGCCCCAGCTTGGGCATCCAGGCAGCTCCACAGGTGAAGACAGAAACGTTTACCGAACCGGTGGGAACAGCTACATCTGTAAAATATTCCATTGAGGGATCATCCGCGCCGATTTCTGTCGATGCGCTTAAAAGCGGGGATGAGTTGATACATGCAGTGATCACCCACCGCTCGGTTTTTAATTTCGTTGTCAGCGGTTCGACCCAAAAAACCGTACGGCTATCAGAGTCAACAGACTCGAGCTCCTGGTTGAACTGGGACTTCACCTCGGTACCAACCAAATGGGATATTTCAATGGCGCGGAATATTCCTACGGAGATTGTTTTAAATGGCGGTTCGGGAAGCCTTGATTTCAACCTTAAAGATATTGCATTAACCTCACTTCGGGCTGATTTGGGATCCGGAGCTTCGGATTTCACCTTGCCGGCATTGAAGGATTCATACGAGGTCGAAATTGACAGCGGGTCAGGGTCGGTGCATGTGGTAATCCCAGATGGGGCTTCGCTTTCCTTTAGCCTGAGCAGCGGCAGTGGTGCGGTGAATGTGACCCTGCCTGTTAACGCGGCTTTGCAAGTTGAGGTTTTCGATGAAGGTTCCGGAAGTTTGAACCTGCCATCGGGGTTGGAGAGGGTATCTGCGGCTGGTTCAGGTAACTCGCTTGGCGTATGGCAAACGAAGAATTTCGATACTGCGACAGCAAAAATATTAGTCAAAATCCTTAGCCAGGGT
The DNA here is from genome assembly GCA_964428125.1 of uncultured Anaerolinea sp. Lineage (GTDB taxonomy): Bacteria > Chloroflexota > Anaerolineae > Anaerolineales > Anaerolineaceae > UBA6107. Next base: position 15,915 of record CAYRXB010000001.1, on the reverse strand, counting down.
TCTGGTAGTATCAATATTCACGAGTAAACTGACTTGCATTTTGCACCCCCCGGCTATTATCAACGCCGGGGTTTTTTATTTTTAAAGTAACCCCTCAAAGAAGTTAAATAGGTTATAATGATAATGATAATCATTTTCAATAAGGACCGAAATGACTGAATTACAACGTTGGCTGGATTTGGTTGAAAAAAGTGGTTGCAGGCTCACTGCACCTCGCAGGGCTATTGTTACACTCCTGGTTGATGCGCGTTGCGCCATGGACCCCATTGAAATCTATAACAAATTACATAAGCAAAATCCCCGGGTAGGTTTGGTGACCGTTTACAGGACGATCGACCTTTTGTCGCGATTGCACCTGGTGGAGCGAATTCATCAACCGGATGGCTGCCATATGGTGCTGAGGGCTGCCCGGGGGCATGAACATGTGGTGTTGTGCACTGAATGCGGCAGAGCGGAATATTTCCCGGGTGAAGATATTTCGAAATGGATTGATTCGATCAGCCGCGAGAGCGGCTACAAGATCGAAAGTCACTGGCTTCAATTACAGGGGCTATGTGAAGAATGCCAGAAAGTGGAAGGGATTTTAAAATGAGGCGAACATTATTGGTATTTGTTTCACTATTTTTTATTTGGATGTCAGCAACAGGTTGTGCACCGCAGAAGAAATCCGACTTGACCGTGGTGGCAACGACTACCATCGTTGGTGATGTTGTCAGGCGGGTTGGCGGAGATCGAATTCAATTGGTTGTGTTGCTGCCAGTTGGTGCAGACCCTCACACATATGAACCCAGACCAAATGATGCGGCAGCTATCCAGGATGCATCCGTGATCTTTATGAATGGACTGGAGTTGGAACATTCCCTGGAACCGGTCATCACCGCTAATGCCACCGGTAAAGTGATTACAGTTTCTGATGGAATTGACGTGCTGCCGTTTTCGGCGCAAGCAGGTGGCGAATCACATACGGCAGGCGATCCACATGTGTGGATGGATCCAAATAATGTTATGGTTTGGGTCACAAACATTGAAAAGGCACTTTCAGAGATCGACCCACAGGGAGCGGATATTTATCGGTCCAATGCCGATGCGTACATGAAACAATTATCAACATTGGATACCTGGATCAAGACCGAAGTGAATGGCATTCCACTCGATGAGCGTAAATTAATCACCGATCATCAATCATTGGGGTATTTTGCCAGGCGATATGGATTTGAACTTGCGGGGCTGATCATTCCGTCGGTGAGTACAGATGCCTCGGTATCGGCTGCAGACCTGGCAACGGTGGAAAAGGAAATCAAACAGAGTGGCATTAAGACAATCTTTGTCGAAAAGAACTCAAATGAGGCTGTCGCCGCTCAAATTGCCTCTGATACAGGCATAACTTATGCTGCCATCTATACCGGCTCATTGGGAGATGAAAAAAGCGGTGCAGCAACATATCTTGATTTCATGCGATACGATGTGGCTACGATTATCGAAGGGTTGAAATAAAATGTACCCGCATACCGATCATCATATTGATCAGCCGATCCTGGATATCCAGAAACTATCCGTTGTCTATGGCAATTTACCCGTGCTGGAACAGCTTACATTCCACCTGCATCCCGGTGAACGGGTGGCAGTGGTGGGACCAAACGGGGCTGGCAAAAGCACCCTGTTCAAAGTCATTGCAGGGGTGCTGATGCCTTCCAGTGGTCAAGTTCAGGTTTATGGGAGTATCCCCGGAAAACATGTTTGCATCGCATACATCCCACAGAGAACGCAGGTAGACTGGCATTTTCCAGTAAATGTTTCAGATGTGGTGATGATGGGACGCGCCGCAAAAATGAAGCCGTTCAGCTGGCCCTCCCGGGCGGATTATCAAGCGGTCAACCGTGCGTTGGATACGGTAGACTTGCGAGATTTGGCTAACCGGCAGATAAGCGAACTTTCAGGCGGGCAGCAGCAGCGCATGTTTATTGCCCGTGCGCTTGCGCAGGAAGCGGAATTAATTCTCATGGATGAACCGCTTTCAGGGTTGGATAACCCATCTCAGGAGAGCGTGCTTGCAATCCTTGAAACACTGCATCAAAAAGGAGTGACAGTGATGGTTGCCACTCACGACCTTGACCAGGCATCCAGGTTTTTTGACCGAATTCTTCTGCTAAATCAACGGATCATTGGGTTTGGCACACCAAAAGAAGTTCTGACCACAGAAAAGCTGCTGCATGCATTTGGGGGACGACTAAATTTCGTGGATGCAGATGGACATACTGTGACAATGGATGATAGCTGCTGTCACGGAGGAGATGAATGATGGAGGCGGTTATTTCATTCTTTATTCAACCATTCAGTTATGCCTTTATGCAGCGGGGTTTGATTGCCTCTATTCTGGTTGGAATTATATGTGCGGTTGTCGGTACGTTTATCGTGCTGCGTGGGATGGCGTTTTTTGGGGATGCGTTGGCGCATACCATCCTCCCGGGTGTGGCGGTGGGGTACCTGGTGAGCGGGGGCTCCCGCGAAACACTGTTCTGGTGGGCACTGGGCACTTCAGTGGCTTCGTCGTTGGGAATCAGCGCCATCAGCAAGAATAAAAAAATCAAGGAGGATACCGCCATCGGCATCGTTTTTGCTGGGATGTTTGCCCTTGGCATCGCATTGATCTCCACGGTGCGGAGTTACGCGGTCGATCTAAGTCATTTCCTGTTTGGGGATGTACTGGGGGTAACCAGTAAAAGCCTGTGGACCATAGGAATTTTTGTGGTTCTCGTGATCCTGTTGATCCTTGCATTTTATAAGGAACTCCTGACTGTTTCCTTTGATCCCATCCTTGCGACAACCCTGCGTATGCCGGTGAGATTGATTAACACGCTGCTGCTGGTACTGGTGGCGATCACGGTGGCGGTCTCACTTCAAACTGTGGGGGTAGCTTTGATGGTGGCAATGCTGGTCACGCCGGCGGCAACTGCTTCCTTGCTTACAAACCGCCTTCCAAAAATGATGATCATTGCAAGTTCGATCGCTGCCGCCTCCGGTTTGATTGGATTGTTCCTGTCTTACTACCTGAGTATTGCCTCAGGCGCAGCCGTTGTTCTTGTTTGTACAATGATCTTTGCGGTAACTTGGGGAACCAAATCACTGCTGCGAAAACAATAGCTTTATAATTAAGAAAATACTGGTACTCGAAAGGATTTTGATGGAAAAGAAACCCAAGCAATGGTCAACTCCTCCCCAGATGAGCATTGACCCCCAAAAAACTTATACAGCCACGTTCAAAACAGATAAAGGCGATATTGTCTGTTCACTTTATGCTGCCAAGGTCCCTAAAACTGTAAATAACTTTGTATTCCTTGCCCGGGAAGGTTTTTATGACAACACCATTTTTCACCGGGTGATCACCGATTTCATGGCCCAGGGCGGAGACCCGACCGGGACAGGGATGGGTGGACCAGGATATAAGTTCAATGATGAATTCCATGCCTCACTGAGGCACAACGGACCGGGTGTCCTTTCAATGGCAAATGCTGGTCCAAATACTAATGGTTCACAATTCTTTATCACACATGTGGCGACCCCCTGGCTGGATAACCGCCATTCTGTTTTCGGTCAGGTGATCAAAGGACTGGATGTTCTTCTTTCCATTCCAGCACGCAATCCTTCAGCGCCGGAGTACCCCGGGGTTGTGTTAAAGACCGTCGTCATTGAAGAAGGTTAAAGTACCAATGGCTAAAAAACGGGAATCCAATCAGGATTCCCGTTTTATTTAGTGTTGTTTTCTTATCCTTTTTCTTCCCTCAGCATTTGGACAAACGCATTGACCACTTCCGGGTCAAAGTGATTGCCGGATTGATCGATGATATGGGAAAGCGCATCGCGTTTTAACCAGGCTTTTCGGTAAGGGCGGTCGCTGATCAACGCATCCCAGGCATCTACAATGGCGAATATTCTGGCGATCAGCGGGATCTCTTCGCCTTTTAGTCCGCGGGGGTAGCCGGTGCCATCCCACCATTCATGGTGGCAATAGGGGATATCCAGGGCGTCTTTAAAATACGGCAAGTCCATCAGCATTTCGCGAGCGTAATCGGGGTGCTTGCGCATCAGGTTCCATTCTTCTTCGGTCAAATTACCGGGTTTGAGTAGAATAGTATCGGGAACCCCCATTTTTCCAATATCATGCAGCAAGGCGCCTTTGCGGACATTTTCAAGATCCTGGTCGTTATACCCCATACGTTTTGCCAACTTAATGGTCATATTGGCAATTCGCAATGAATGACCCTGTGTTTCCTTGTCGCGGAGCTCGAGCGCATGCGCCCAACCTTCAAGGGTGGCGTTATAAGCGGTTTTAAGTTCCTGCGCCTGGGCACTGGTTTGTTCATAAAGGTCTGCCCGGTGGATGGCGCTGGCGCTCATATCCCCAATTGTCTTCAACAACCGCAATTCGTTATCTGTAAGCATGTGTGTGGTGCCAATTAATAATGCGCCGATGGTTTCGCCCTTGGTGATTAATGGTACGCCTGCCAGAGCTGATAAATTGCTGACCAACTCAGGGTAGGTAAAGTAAGGGTCATCAGGGGCGTGGTTGTTTACATAGGGTTTTCCCGTTGTTATGATGTGCCCGGTGAGCCCATCGGTAACCTTGAGTTCGGTCATATCGGCTGGCGCAAAGCATCCTACCGCGCGGTCAAGGATTTTTAACTCTTTTCCGGTCTCTATTGTGCTAAGCAGCGCACCGTTAATATCCAAAAAGTCAGTGATTTCCTGTAACACGATTGACCGCACCTCATCACGAGTGATTGCCACTCGCAGAGACTCGCTGATCTTGGCGACCATCTCAAGCTCGCGCTCTTTTTGCTTGCGATCTGTGATGTCCACCGCAGTACCGATGATGGCCTCAACACCCTGATAAATAATTCCGCTGGTGGTGATATCCACCCATTTGGTCTGCCCGCTTGCGGTGAGTATTTCAGACTCATATCGCTTTACAAACGGGTCATTCTGTATTCGATGGTTAAATACTTGCTCCACCATATCGCGTGATCCCGGAGCGATGATATCCATGAAATTCATCTTTAGCAATTGGGATTCATCATAACCGGTGATTTCCACCCACATTGGGTTGACGTAGGCAAATGGTCCGCCCATGTGAATAAAGATTCCAGCCGCGGTGGTTTGCGCAAGAGAGCGGAATTTCTCTTCGCTTTCGATGATGGCTTGTTCAGCTTTCTTGCGTTCAGTGATGTCGCGTACATAAGCCACAGCATAGGTTTCGTTATCAATGATTGCCAGGCGGGTGCTGATTTCCACAGGGAACACCGACCCATCTTTTCGTATATTGGGGATGTCCGTCACAAGGTCGCCGTGTTCCAGTTCCCATTGAATGTAATCAGGTTTGTTAATTAGAAAATCGGGAGAGACCAGGTCTCTAACAGATAAATTGATCATTTCATCATGGGTGTATCCATACATTTTGGCAGCGACTTCGTTGCAGTCTAAAATTTTTCCATTAAGTGCTTCTAGAAAAATACCGTCTGTGGAGGCTTCGATCAGTAGATCACTACGCCGTTGACTGCTGAGAAGGGCCTGTTCTGCGCGTTTTCGTTCAATTGCCATTGCTACCTGTGTAGAAACGAAGGTGAGCATTTGCTCATCACGTTTTTTAAAGCGCACCCCTTCTGTGTAACTTTGGGTGACCATGGCGCCGATTACTTCATTGTCCACGATCAAGGGTACACCTAACCAGTCCACTGAAGCTGTGCCGATGGGCTCAACCGAACCCTCCTCAACCAGCAGGTTAAATACCTCGGGGTTCACCAACAGGGTTTTTCCGGTGCGAAGAATGTATTCTGTTAATCCGCGCACAGGTTTCCCCGGAGCAGGACAGGGATCATATTGATCAGCAAAGTAGGGGTAGGTGATGATATCCGCCTGGCGGTCATACAAGGCAATAAAGAAATTCTCAGCGGGCATTAACCCCATCAGCGATTTGTGTATGGAGTAATAAAGGTCATCCAACGTCAGGGCTGTTAAGGATGCCTGGGCAATTTTGTATACCACTTCCTGGGTTTGTTCTGCATAGAAACGCTCAGTAATATCCTCACCGATGGCTGCGATGCCTTCTGCAATATGCCGGTCATTGAGGATGAGCGTATTATGCCAGGAGATCAGGCGCTGTTCCCCATTGCGGGTAAGGATCATATTATCATTGCGTTGGGCGATCTTTCCATTGACCATGCTGTCGAACAGGATCTTTTTCAGCTGAAAGCCGACTTCTGGAGGAACGAATTTTTCCATCCAGTTCTCACCTAATACTTGCTGCCTTGTCCAGCCAGTGACCTCCAGAAAATGGCTATTCACAAAAGTAACCTTCCCGGTGGGATCCATCATGATCGCGATCAGTTTGATGGATTCAAGCAGCCCGCGGATCATTTGCTCGGAGATCTGGTGAGCCTGCCGCGCATTTTTCTCGTCGGAGATATCTTCTCCGACCGACTGGTATTCGATCAATGCGCCTTGTTCGTTGAGAATCGCCCGTGTTTTCCAGCGGAACCAGCGGGTATCGTGATTGATCCCTTCATGGGTGACTTCTTTTGTGGTCGGCTCCATTTTTGGGCTGACATAATTGAGGATCATCTGGATGATAGGTTTTGCAGAATTGGGAACCGTATCGATCAGCTTGTGTCCGACTAGCTCTTCAACAGAAAGTCCGTAAAAACTGGCGTAGGATTGGTTGCAAAAAGTAACCACACCCTCATTATTAAATCGAACAATTAATTCGGGATTATCCTCAACGATGGCGCGATACTGCGCCTCTCTTGTTTTAAGGGAATTAATGGTTTGTTCCCATTCGCTCATATCACGAATCACGCCTATAAGCCCGGTCCGTTTTCCTTTGGGCGAAGTGAGCATGCGGATATTTAACTCAATGGGGATTTCCTGACCAGAAACGGTTTTTGCATGATAGTAACCAATATAGGAGTTTTCGTTCGAGAGACTTCGGGCAAGGTCTTTTTCAAAGGGTTCACGGTCATTCTGTGCTAGAAAACTCAACACATTCACTCCGCTGAGATTGATCCCTTCGCTGATGCCAAGCATTCGGGAGAATTGCGGGTTGGCAAGTTTTATCTCCCCCTTCAGATCCGCATAAACCACAGCATCCGGTGAGGCATCGATAAAGAACTTCAACCTTGATTCACTCTCCACAAGTTCTTCTTCAATGTTTTTACTGCCTGGAACTGGCATAAGCCATCCTTCAATTGCCTGCACAATTCCGGTGTCTGTCTTTAATACCCGCCCCTGATCGCGAAGCATTTTATATTCACCATTAATGTGGCGAACACGATAAGTGAGTTCAAAAAGGTTGTTGGTTTGAATGGCTTCCTGCCTGCCTTTTTGAACGAGTTCAATATCTTCAGGATGGATCAGACTGATATAGGAGTACTTGAGATTATTGACAAGATCCTCTGGTGAATATCCCAGCAGCGTGGTGATTCCGTTGGTTATTTGGAAGATGGTCAATTGTTCATCATCAAGCGCCTGGTAGATAGCCCCCGGCATTTGTTGATATTCGCTGTCAAAAATATTCTCCTGAGGCAATGTTGATTTCCTGGTTTGAGGAGGAGGGGATTTCAAGGTTACCTGCAGGCAGTTCTCACCTTTATAAACGAATTCCTGGATCCCTGAATAAGGGATTAATGGGGAGGAGGAGCTATCCAAAGATGGGTCATCAAAAGCAACACGGATCCCGCCCTCTTCGAGATCAAACTGAACGTGTTTATTTAGTGAGATGTTGAATTGCTCTTTACAAACCGGGTTGATATACAGCACTTGACCGGTTTCACTTATCACCAGGATGGGCTGGGATGACTGGTCAATTGTCTCAAAGAGTTCCCCATTTACTGGAATGCCTTTTTCGTCACTGGAGTTGTCCATACAGTTCCTCAGTTCGACTTTTGTGGCATAAAAGTCTCATTAGAATACCCGCCTCATGGTTGCACAGGGACTTATTAATTATAGATGGTTCTCCGCTTCTTTTTCAAGCGAATTTTGTTGTTTATAAAAACCACTTAACAATTTTGAAAACAATTCTGCATAAAAAAAACAGCATTTTGACTCTTGCGCCTAGAATGGGTTGTGCTAAAATAACCGGGTCAAATGCTCGGGTGCCCCCCTCACCCGGGCATTTGACTTTTAAATACACTATAATAGTTTCTGTAATCCTGGGAGGGGAAATGAACAATCGATACCGCGCATTACAGGTGATCAGTCAGGTGCTAAAAGTTGCCGGCGCGCTTGAAATGGCAATAGGGGTAATTGGTGTAGTGCTTGTGCCGCTAGTTATGTCTGGTGCTGACGGCGCATTGGTCGAATTGGGATTGCCAATCACCTCTCCAGGCACCGGGTTGATTATCGGTATTATTGGCGGCATCTTAACTCTTTTTACAGGTGTAGTCACAGGGTTGCTCACTTATGCACTGGGGGAATTGATCAATGTCGTTATTGACATCGAAGAAAATACCCGCTTAACCGCAGGAGATAAACACCCTGTTGCTTGACAGGAAAAATCTGAAGGACTATACTATTTTTATCTCAAAAAAGATCTTCGGGGCAGGGTGCGGAACAGCAGTTCCAATTCCCGATCGGTGGTGATAACCCACGAGCGCGAAAGCGCAGGATCCGGTGAAATTCCGGGGTCGACGGTACAGTCCGGATAAAAGAAGATGAAAAACGCGGATATCGCGCGGTGTTTTCATGAGCCCCGGGAATATGTCGAGGCTTTTTATTTTGTCCACATACACGACGAAATCTCAAAAACCATCCCGCAAAGGGCTAGAACTGATGGCCAAACACAACGGCTGGCTGGTTGTGGTTACGATCGCTTTGTTTCTAGTCATCTGGGCGATCGCGGTCTCGGTTTCAGGTGTACCTTCTTTTTTACTCCCATCTCCGGGCGGGGTATGGAATAAATTCCAGAGTGTCCTTGTTGATGGCACCCTGTTATCCAATACCCTGATTACGCTGTATGAAGTTCTACTCGGTCTCCTCATGGGCAGTGTAGTGGCGATGACCCTCGGGTATTGGCTGGCAAAAAGCCGCCTGATGGAAAAAATACTTTCGCCATATTTGGTTGCCAGTCAGGCGATACCCGTGGTTGCCATCGCCCCTCTCTTGGTCATCTGGTTTGGTTCTGGCATCTTTTCCAAAATCCTCATTTGTTCCTTGACTGTATTCTTTCCAGTGCTGGTGAATACCATTATCGGGTTTCGCGCAGTTCCGGATAACTTGCGTGATTTAATGCGTTCTTTGCGTGCAACCCGCTGGCAGAAACTGCGATTTTTGGAAATTCCAGCAGCGCTGCCAGTGCTATTTGGCGGGCTGCGAATTGGCGCTACCTTATCAGTGATCGGAGCGGTAGTAGGTGAATTTGTTGGTTCTGATCGCGGATTGGGCTTCCTGATCAACGTGGGGCGCGGGCAATATGATACAGCACTGGTATTTGTTTCTATCTTTACGTTGATCTTGATGGCATTAATACTCTACGGCTTGGCAATGCTGGCTGAAAAACGGGCTACCCGTTGGAAGGCTGAAAGACATTAACGGATTTGATTTCGGAGGGAAAATGAAAGGAATAAAAACCATTTTTACGCTGTTGATGATCGCTGGCATTTCAGCATGTGCAGTGGGGGTTACGCCATCTCCCGGGATCCCGCAGATCCCATCAGCAACTGCATCTGATACGGCAGCCACTTCAGGTGCTCCTGGATTGGTAAAGATTAGTTTACCCGTTGGGTATATCCCTAACGTGCAGTTTGCTCCCCTTTATGTAGGCATTGATAAAGGCTTTTATCGTGAGGCGGGTCTTGATGTGAGTGTTGACTACAGCATGGAAAATGATAACGCGGTTCTGCTGGCGACCGGTGCGCTGCAGTTTGCCATACTGTCTGGTGAACAGGTGTTGCTAGGGCGGGCCCAGGGACTGCCGCTGGTCTATACCATGGCCTGGTATCAGCAGTATCCTGTAGGAATCGTTTCAAAGGCTTCTGCAAACATCCATTCCGTTGCAGACCTGAAGGGAAAAAAGATTGGTCTGCCTGGTTTGTTTGGTGCTTCTTATATAGGTACGATGGCGCTGCTATATTCTGGAGGGTTGACCGAAAAAGATGTAACCCTGGATTCAATAGGCTTTAACCAGGTGGAAGTGCTGCTGGCAAACCGCGAAGATGCAGTGGTGGTGTACGTCGCCAATGAACCGGCGCAGCTGGAAAGGTTAGGCGAAAGCATCAACTTGCTCAAAGTGTCTGATGCGCTGCAGATGGTGGGCAACGGGCTGGTGACCAATGAAAAAACCATATCCGAAAACCCTGCATTAGTGCAAGCAATGACTCAAGCGACGGTTCGATCCATACAATACACCATTGAGCATCCAGATGAGGCATTTGAGATCAGCAAGAAATACGTGGCGAATCTTGCATCTGCTGACCAGTTGGTGCAAAAGCAGGTGTTGTTGAACTCGATTGCGCTTTGGAAATCCGACCAGCCAGGGTTTTCCTCTCTCCAGGCATGGGAAAACATGCAATCGATCCTGCTAAAAATGGGGTTGCTTTCAACACCGCTGGAGCTGGAAACGGTATTTACCAACGAGTTTATTGCGCAATGACCTTTGGCGAATTATTTCTAGAAATAAACAACGTTAACCTCTCGTACAACTCAGACGATGGGCGGCTGGAGGTTTTAAAGGATATTCACCTTAAACTTGAGCGGGAGGAATTCCTGTGTGTGATTGGTCCTTCCGGAAGCGGCAAGACAAGCCTGCTACGCCTTATTGCGGGTCTCGTCCCGGCAGATAGCGGCTCGATTGTTTTTAGCCAACGTAATCCCAGGCTCAGCCTGATGTTCCAACAGGCAAACCTGATGCCCTGGCGAACTGTTTACCAAAATATTGCACTGCCTTTGCAGCTACAAAATTTAGACCCCACATTCATTAGCGAAAAAGTTGCTGAGCTGATAAAACTGATCGGTCTCGAGGGATTTGAAGGCTCGTGGCCAGCTGAACTCTCGGGAGGGATGGCGCAACGCGTGGCGCTGGCAAGGGCGTTCATTTCCGATCCCGATTTGCTCTTGCTTGACGAGCCTTTTGGTTCACTGGATGCGCTCACCCGTGAGCGCATGGCGGGAGAGTTGCTGCAGTTATGGCAATCACGCCCGCGTCCGGTGGTGATGGTGACCCATTCCATCTCAGAAGCATTGCTGCTCTCTGACCGGGTGGTGGTGTTCAGCCCGAGGCCTGGCAGCATAGTTCTGGATCAGGCGGTCCATTTTTCGCGTCCAAGAACCCCTGAATTACGATACACCCCTGAGTTTCAAAAATTGGAAAAAAAACTCAGGAACGCAATTAACTAACAGATTCTCTTATCCGGCTTCGGGAAATTTTAGGAAAAGGTTATCGAGAATCAATCGGGAATTGGCATTGATCTCGAGCAGCTCCAGCGAACGGATTAATTCGTTGATTAACGATACTACCTGTTGTTGGGAATATTTTTCCGCATCAGATGAGATGAGTTTCATCGAATCGGCATTGATCACTCTCTCGGCTTTCCCTTGTTGAAATAAAAGAATATCCCTTGCATAAGAAGTCCATACCTGAAGAACATCTGGAAGAGGATCGTTGTTTTTTTCCCTGGTAAGGGTTTCAGACGCCTTGATTTTTTGGCGGATGGTTGAAGAAAGCAATTCGTGAAAGGTCTCCAACCAGCGTGTTCGGTTTTCATCTGATTTCGGATCGGTTGCATGGCGTATGGCTACCCCGGGCCTTCCGTTGGCAATATGGGCAAACAAAGAAGCCTTTTCCCTGGGAAGGCTAAAGCGCTCTTCCAAAGCTGTGATGAGCTTATCGATGGAAGCAGGTCGCAGGCGAATTATTTCACAACGGGATGAAATGGTAGGTAAAAGACTTTCAGATGAACTTGCGGTGACCAGCAGGATTACTTTCCGCGGGGCTTCTTCAAGTGTCTTTAATAAAGCATTTTGCGCATTGGCATTGGCGCGATGGAAATTGAGCAGAAGTGCAATTCGATAACTTGCTTCATAAGGGGTAAGTACCAGGCTGCGCTGTAGGTCACGGATTTGATCGACTTTGATCATGCCGCTTTGCGAATCCGGGCTGACGATGTGGAGGTCTGCCTGCTGCTGCACCGCAATATGCTTGCAGAGACTGCATACGCCGCATGCTTCACCTGGTGCCGGGGGATTGGTGCAGTTAATCGCCTGGGCAAATTCCAACGCCAGGCTGCGCCTGCCTACTCCCGGAGCACCAGTGAACAGGTAGGCATGATGCACATCCCCCGTTTTTAAATGCTGCCGCAGGATGTTTTCAGCCCAGCTATGACCGATTAGGTTCCAACTCATAGGGAGATTGTAGTCGAAAGGCAGGGGATATGCAAATTATGTGATTTCAAGTCTTATTCGACAGGTAATGGTTCGCTTTCAGGAATGGGAACCCAGGCAAGCACACTGGTCCCCTGACCAGGTTCCGTCGTGATATCCAATTCCCCGCCAACGTTGGCGGCGCGGGTCTCCATGTTTGATAACCCGTGGCCAATTGATTTTTTGATCTTTTCAAGTTCAAAACCGCGTCCGTCATCTTTCACTTCGATCAAAGCGCGGTCGGAGGTCCTCCACACCACAACGTTCACATGGTGCGCCTTGGCGTGTTTTGCAATGTTCGCCAACGCTTCCTGGCAGATATGGAACAGCGCCACTGCCTGCGGGTTTGGCAGGTCTTTGAAATCCTCTTCAGACCCTTTGAGGTGTGAATCGATCAATGTATTTACTTTGAACTCGGTAACCAGGCGCTGCAGACCCTCGATCAGGTTCTCATCTTTCAGTTGACGCGGTCGGAGGTCAAGAATATAGGCGCGGATATCACGGATGGTGTGATTCAAATCCTTGATCGCCTGCTCAATACGGGTGGTGGTCTGTTCGGGATTCTCCTTGGTCAGAAGCCGTGCATGTTCAAGCGTGAGGCCCACGCCATAAATGGATTGGATGATACCGTCATGCAAATCCATGCCAATGCGGTCACGTTCCTCAAGCACTGCCAGGCGTTTCCCTTGTTCGTTGAGGTAGACATTTTCAACCGCAGTAGCCACCCATGAAGCGATTGCCTGAAGGAATTGCACCTCCAACTCGTCCAATGGCTGCGGATGGCTGGTGGCAACACACAAAACACCCACTACCCCCAGGCGTCCATTCATGGGCAGAACAGCCACCTGGTGAATCCCTTTGGATTGGTCCAGGGGGTTGAGATCGGGATATTCGTTTTCGGTCAGGTTCAGCACCACCGGATTCCCGCTTTTTGCACTGCGACCGATCGTTCCTTCTCCAATGTTGTACTGCGATTGCCTCCACAGGTTATCAACCGCTTCACCACGGTGAACTTTCAGTGTGAGGATGCGGCTGTCAGCCAGGCGCAGATAAATCTCCGCCACTTCAAGGCGCAGGTAATCCATCAACTGGTTTAAACCATTTTCAAGGATGGTATCCAGGTCAGTGCTGGTGGCCAGTGTGGAAGCCAATTGATCGAGTAGTGCCAGGTTTTCATTTCGGCGGGTCAACACGCGGTCACGCTGGATGAGCGAACGGTACAGGCGTGCATTGGAAATTGCCACGGCTGCATACGCAGCAAGCATTTCGATAAGGTACTGGTCCTGCGCGGTGAATTCCTCACCGTCTCTTTTATCTGTCAGGTAAATTTGCCCCAGGGGGCGGCTGCCATGGCGGATGGGAACCCCCAGGAATGTTTTCATATTGGGATGGAATGGCGGAAAGCCCGCACTGCGCGGATCACTGGCAATATCGCGGATGCGGATACTTACAGGCGAGTTCATTACCAGGCCGATCAACCCTTTTCCCATAGGTTGTTCTGCCATTTGGTCAATTTGATGGCGTGTCATGCCGATGGGGATGAATTTTTCCAGGTTGCCGTTTTCGTCGAGCGTGCCCACTGCAGCAAAGGATGCACTGGTTTGTTCCATCGCAATGACCGCTAGTTTTTCGAGCAACGTATCCAGCGAAAATTCCTGAACAAGGTCGATACTGGCCTGGTAGAGGGCAAGAAACCGCTCGTCCTGGAGCGGGTTATTTTGTGAAAGTGAAGTCATTATATTTTCCTCATCTCCAATTTTACTCGATGGATGCCCGTTGGATTCATTCACACTGGAATTAATAATCCTTTATAATCTTAAGTGAGGTGACCATGGATTCATTTTTTGCACGAAAGACTGAAGAGGATAAATTTAAACAAGAGGGACGCGTTCCGCCCGGTCAGGCACTGACCAAGAAATTTCCGGTATTGCATTATGGACCTGTTCCTCGGTTTGACCCCCTCACCTGGGATTTTAGAGTCTGGGGTGAGGTAGAAACCCCTTTGTGGCTCACCTGGAAGGAATTCAGCGAGTTGCCGCGTACCCGGCTGGTGATGGATATCCACTGTGTTACCCGTTGGAGTAAATTTGATACTGAATGGGAAGGGGTTTCTGTTAAAACACTTATTGATCTGGGATTGATCAAGGTTAAGCCACAGGCTGCGTTTGTCGTTCAGCATGCGGAATATGGATTCACCACCAATCTGCCACTTGGGGTAACACTGGCTGAGAATTTCCTGATGGCAACGCATTTCCAGGGAGAGCCAATTTCACCAGACCACGGAGCACCGTTACGCGGGGTGGTGGGGGCAATTGTTGGACGCGATGATTTGAAGACTCCATATTTTTGGAAGGGCGCAAAATGGCTGCGCGGCTTGGAGTTCGTGCACGAGGATAAACCGGGTTTTTGGGAACAAGCCGGATATAACAACAGCGCGGATGTTTGGAAAGAGGAACGCTTTGAATAAAAAAACCAGCCATAAGCTGGTTTTTTTCATCAAATTCCTTTGCGCATGAAGTAACGAACGTAAAATCCGAGCCCAACGGCCCCAAGGATGAAAAATACTCCGATGACTGCCAGCAGCACTGATCCGCTGCCCTGGGTGCCATCGCTGGTGATCAAACTGGAACTTGCCTGTGCACTGAAATTAACCGTGGAAGTATCACCGCGCTTGAGTTGGATTGTGCGGCTTTGCGCCGATGTGGCATTATAACCATCCGGGATTGCGATGGTGATATTGTAGTCTCCTTCTGGAGCATCCTTAAAACATACTGGTTCTCCGGTGCCGATGGTGGTGCCGGTTTTGTTGAAATCCCCTGCCACGCTGGCAACGCTGACCGCGCCCCCGGTAAGACCAGTATTGGTTACTTCGTCTGGTTCTGCCATTGCGTTGCCATTCACGTCGTTGTAAAGATATACGCAGATCGTACCGAAGCCTTTGACCGGCTCAGGGGTTGGCAGCATGGAGGTGGGTGTAGGGGATGGTCCAACGGTGATTATTGGCGTCGGTACTGTGGTGAGCAGTAGTTTCTGCCCAATCTGGAGGAAACGGCATTTATCCAGGTCAAGCTGGTTAAGGGTGCGCAGGGTCTCCAACGGCACGTTGTTCAAAAGGGATATGGTATCGCAGGTATCACCGGATTTAACAATGTAATAAACATTGCCATTGGCTTCAGCGGTTGGTGTGTAATAATACACCTGTGCGCTGGCTGTCGAAAAGAATAAAGGTGAGACCGCAAAAAGGGTGGTTGCCGTGAGTAGGACAACCAGGGAAAACAAGGTAGTTTTAAATTTCATAATTTCACCGGTTTTCATTATAACATCAGCAATTCCCTAAAAAACCGCTGGAAATAACCGTTAAATCTGAATTTCATGTACAATATTAATTGCGTTTGTTACATTCACTTTTGTTCCAGGAGGAAAACATGTATCAGAAATTGGTAATCATTGGCAGACTTGGGCGTGATCCCGAAATGCGCTTCACCCCCACCGGGCAGGCAGTCACCAGTT